>NZ_JMIB01000021.1 GCF_000695255.1 Photobacterium galatheae
ACTATTGGGGGTCAGTTCAAAAAGCGGCTTTTGAAAGATGGAATGCTTGAGTCTAACTCAGAAGTTAGAAGTGTCTTGGAACAGGCCAACTTTCAGATCTTTAGCGACATAAATTTCTTTACCGTCAACCAAAACACGACCATCAGCGACGCCCATGATCAACTTACGGTTGATAACACGCTTCATCTGAATTTCATAGGTGACTTTCTTTGCAGTCGGCAGGATTTGTCCTGTGAATTTGACTTCACCAACACCCAGCGCACGGCCTTTACCTTCGCCGCCAATCCAGCCTAGGAAGAAACCAACCAGTTGCCACATTGCGTCTAAGCCCAGGCAACCTGGCATCACAGGATCGCCAGGGAAGTGGCAGTCAAAAAACCATAGATCCGGATTGATATCCAGCTCTGCAGTAATCAGGCCTTTACCAAACTCACCACCTTGGTCAGTAATTTCGGTAATGCGATCCATCATCAGCATGTTTGGTGCTGGTAATTGAGGACGGCCAGGGCCAAAAAGTTTACCCTGGCTAGATTCGAGGAGATCGTCACGGTTGTAAGAATTGCATTTCTTCATTGGATGCTTATTTCTCTTTGAAATTATTGAGGCAATTTAGCTTACACCTGTACGCTATAACAACTCGGATCAGTGGTGGCCCAACCAGTTCCTAAACATTGAGAGCCACCCACGGTCATCACTATGTCCGCCATGCACCTGTTCAATGCGCTCAGCAATGACATCTAATAAAGTGTCTGCCTGACTGTCTTCTTTGTTTGTATCGCGACGGAAAGCTTTACCCGTGAGTAGAGGCAAGGCGTCGTCAACACTCTCGACAGCCCAAATATGAAATCGACCTTGTTGAATTGATTCCAGTACCTCATCGGAAAGACACAGATTACTGAGGTTTGTTTTCGGTAATATGACACCTTGTTGACCTGTTAGCCCTCGGTATGCACAAACCTTGTAAAAGCCTTCGATCTTTTCATTAATGCCTCCCACAGCCTGGACTCGCCCAAATTGGTCAACTGCACCAGTGACAGCGATTTGCTGATTGATCGGGTGTTGAGACAAGGCTGAAACTAACGAGCAAAGCTCTGCCAGAGAAGCGCTATCGCCATCAACCTCACTGTATGATTGCTCAAAAACTATCGAGGCAGCATAGGGCAGTGGTTGATCCAAGTTCAAGGCTGCACTCAAAAACGCCTGCATGATCATCATGCCTTTAGCATGGATATTACCGGCGAGTTCTGCTTTACGTTCAACATCTGAAATATCGCCATCACCAAAATGCACGACACAGGAGATACGAGCCGGTTCACCGTAAGCTGTGGGATGGCCTGGCATCTCAACAACGGTTAAGCCGTTCACCTGGCCGACCTCTTGACCTTGGCAGTCAATGATCACCTGACCATGATGTATATCTTCAATGGCTCGCTCTGGCAAATAGGCGCTTCTGTACTCTTTGGCTTTCAGTGAGCGCTTGATGTGCTCAGCATGAATTGGCTGCCCCTCAGATTCAATAGCCGCTTCACAAAGTAGGCTCAGATACCAGATAGGGCAAAGCGGAAGGCGGTTCTGGTCTTCTTCATGGCGTGCGCCTGTTCTCATCAACAGCTTTAACGCTTCAGTGTCGGCGACATCGGGCAAGGATGCTTTTTGAATCATCGACTTCAGATAAGCCAGATAATGAGGCAGGCTATCTTGAGTCAGGCGCATGTCCTGTTCAAATTCCCCGTACATACTGAATCCGGAAGCAATATCGGGCTCAGCATTTTCCAGTTCAGCCATCAGGTATCTATCACCAATCAGCACCAGCTTCACATTCAGTGTTTCGGGTGGGGGTAATGGATACAGCTTTTTTTGAGTCATCGGTTGCCACTCAAGCTGACCATTCATCAGTACAGATTTTAATCTCGGCCACAGGCTTGGGTTTGCCAGAATACTCGCAACGGAGAGAACCAGATAACCGTTGTTGGCTTGATGAAGTAACCCGTGTTTAACCTGAGGTTTCGTCAGTTTCCCATCCTCAAGCGGCGGATAAACAGCCCCAAACAAATTAACTTCAGTGACGTTGTCACCAGCAATGATTACTGAAGATTCTTCAGTAGATTCTTGAGGTAAAGTGTGAAAGTGATGGATTAAATCAATGATATAATCACGATAAATTTTGTTATCCGGTGCAGTAACCCGCAGAACTCTGGGTTGAATGTTGACTGCTGTGAATCGGCGTACAGCATCGCACAAGCGATCTTGTAAAATGCCTGTCGGTGCAGGGGAAAGTTGTGCATATTGCGCCAGAACTGATTCATATTGCGAATAGTCTGGAAGCATGGTACGCCAGGATTCTTCTTGCATAACTTGGTGTAAATTCCGTTACTGTGAGAAAGACAGCAGTATAAAGGAATCGCTGTCCGCATAATAGAAGACGTTTTGTTTTTGCTGGTCAGCTGGGATCAACCCATGAGACTTTGTGTTCACCGAACCTAAAAAACAAATGGTTACTGACTGTATCATTGTGCTTCATAGGGAACTTGGTTACACTGTCACTCTATACTTATTGTAGTCTTTCACAAACGCAGATAAGCAGCAGATTATGAAATATCAGCAATTGGAAAACCTGGAAGCTGGCTGGAAGTGGGGTTATCTCGCAAAGAAGTACAAGGAAGGAGAAGCCATCACCCGTTACATTGATACCAGTGAAGCAGACGCAGCAGTGCAGTCTTTCCTGGCGCTTGAGCACGAGCCAACCAAAGTACCGGAGTGGATTGAAAAGCACATGTCGCTCTCATTGGACAACAAAATGAAGCAGGCCATTCGTGCAAAACGTAAACGCCACTTCAATGCTGAACAGGTCCACACTCGGAAGAAATCGATCGATTTGGATTATCGGGTTTGGGAGAAACTGTCGGATAAATCCAGAGAGCTAGACTGTACGCTATCTGACACGATCGAGTATCTGTTGAGTGAAAGTAGCAAATCGCTGGAAGCGAATAAGAAAGTACAAGATATCAAACAAGACTTGAGTAAATTGCTTCAGTTAGATTGATTCGCTAACCTAATAGAAGCGCTGTTTGTCAGAGGATAAAAACAATGGAATATGTTTTTTTACTTGCAATTGCCGTACTTATCTTGGTTTTTAAAGATCGTCCAGTGATGGTGCTCATATTCGAGGATGGTAAGTTGATTAAAACGAAAGGCCATATCCCAGCAGGTTTCTTAAATAGTTGCAAAGACATTGCCCACAGAGCGCCTTTCAATGGACAAATCAAGGTGTATAAAAACCGGTTTACAACGAAACTGATTTTTTCAAAAGATGTTCCGGTAAACGTAAAACAGAAAATACGGAATGTGTTTCCGTTCGCATCTGCTAGTAAAAAGGCAGGGCACAAACGCGCGTGATGTTGTTCATCAATGTTCACTGGGCCTGAAAAACAGGCCTTCTAACTATCGCCTTAGCACTTAGCGCACTATAACTTTATATGATTGGTAAAATTTAAACCTTTCATTGTTGAACGGTTAATTTTCTGCATTCAACTGGCGACTTTGATGCACTTTTTCTAAACATTGATTCAGCTTCTTCATCGAAAGAGGCTTAACAATATAACCATCTGGCTTGTGAGAAATTACTTTTTTTACGGTTTCCATTTCATTTTCAGCAGTGACGATGATCACCGGTAAATCCGGAAAATCCTGTTTAATCTGAGTCAGCAGGGGGAGACCATCAAGAGGCACGTTGAGATTCAGGTCTAAAAAAACACAGTCGAGCGAATAGCCAACTAATTTTGATTTTGCAAAGATAGCTTCAGCTTGATTGGTCGACCCAGCATAAAGTAATGTTTGGGGTTGGACGCTGTTTCTCAGAAGTTGTGCTAAAATCTGCGCCATCATTTTGTTATCTTCAATAATCAGCACATTCTTCATTCACCGTCATCCTATTTTTTTATGTGTTTTTATTTACTTAGATACTAGAAAAGTTTTTACCGACATTCTAGGGATTTTAGTCATAACCAAACCACTCTAATGCACTATAACTAATTTTTATGCTAAAAATGTTAATATAGTCACAGTGATAACGATACAAACAACCTTCATCAACAAAAAAGCTATCAAGGCCTCTATAAAATACTCAGACCCAAGAAAGTTTTGATATTCCTCACGTTATCTACTCAAAATCAAACGGCAACCACCTCGTCAAATGATATGTTTGTCATACAGAGATTCTACAACGTCACAAGCGTGGCTGATTCACTAGGTGTCCATCGTGTCAATGCCGTCTGCTTCAACCTCTTATTTGAAATATTATCAACGCTGCTATCGTGAAGACAGTCATGACCTGTCTCTGTCGAACATCATGCGAATACGGCAAAACAGAAGATTATGGATAACGGAAGAAGAAGTCCTATTATCCGACAAATTACCCAGACTGCCTGTCATAGATTCAATTGCAGACGAGATGGCAAAACAGGCAGATCTATACCGCCGTGAAAAGCGTCTGATCTATGGCTGCCTGATGATTAAAGGGCAGGTCAGTGTTACAAGTGGTTTTACAAATCAACGTCAGTTGTTTTCGCCATTGCTATATATGCCTGCTGACTTGACCCAAGATGACGCAGGGCATCGTTGTATTCAGATTGATAATACTGATATTCGCATAAACAACTCGCTCCTGAGACAAATCCTTAAACCTGAATTTGAACCACATGTGACTGATACCTTTCCAGTACCTGTGTTTCCGCTGACCGATGTTTATATTGCCCAAATTGGGCACTGGCTCGCTTCATATTGCCAAATTCAGCATCTTGAAAATTTAGCCCAATGGCCATTATTAGATTGCGCTTCAAACGCCGTAAATATGCCAGAGAGGAACGAAGTTGCACTGGTATGTAGCAGTGTACTATTTCTGGCCGACAGAAGCCGGGGGAGTCGCGGCGTATTACATGAGCTGAACCAGATGGCTTTACGCCCGACGCTCTCTCTGCCACTGTTACAATTATTCCGGAGCAGTGAAGAGACAAAATCTCAACCGAAGAAACGCAATCAACGGCAGACACTTCACGCATGTCATTTGCCATACCAACTGAGTTTGCCACAGCAACAGGCCTTAAAAAATGCAGCAAACCTGCCATTGAGTATTCTTTCAGGGCCACCTGGTACAGGAAAAAGCTTTACGATTGCGGCAATGGCAATTGACCGAATGATGCATGGTGAGTCTGTGCTGATTGTAGCGAAAACAGAGCAGGCCATCGATGTAATTGCAGAGAAGCTCAGAAATAGCTTTGGCCTTGAAAGTGGCTTTGTGCATACGAATAGCGCATCTTTCAATAAAACGATGCGTCAGTATCTGGAGACAATTTTACTGTCCGGACAAAAAGCGACAACGTCACAAAGTCAGTCTTCCGCAGTACAGTTGGCAAAGTCCAGCACACAATTATCGAAAGCAGAAAGCGCATTTTCACGAGCTTTATGGATTGCTCGTTACGCCAGTGGTTATAGTTCAGGTTCGTGGTTTCAAAAACTCAAAGCAAACCTTCTGAAGATCGTCACACCAGATGACAGCTTGTGGCACACACAGGAAACACTTCACCAAATGACTCAAGTTTACAATGCACTGGCTATGTCTGAGATGAACCGGATCAGAGGTGAACAGCTGGCTGATGTACTCGAAAGCCGGCGTGTCGTCCTACATCAGTTTTGGGATGCATTAAAAGCAAGGCACTCGAAGACTCAGGAAGAGCGTTTTCAGAATACAGATTTTGAGACAATCACGTCAGCATTACCGATATGGCTGGTTACAGTGGATGAACTCAGCCAATCTTTACCGCTGTTTGAGTCATTATTCGATGTCGTTATTTTTGATGAAGCGACCCAGTGTGATATTGCGAGCGCGCTACCGGCGCTTTATCGAGCAAAACGAGCTGTTGTTGCAGGGGATGTAAAACAACTTCGACACGTATCTTTTCTTTCACGCTCCCAACAAACCACATTCTGGCAAGAAGAGGGCTTACCTGAACATCTATTAGAAAACTTTGCTTATCGCGATCAATCACTACTGGATTGGGTGTCTTGCGGATTATCAAGTCAAAACGCGGTTACTTTTTTAGATGAACATTACCGGAGTCAGGCTGATCTGATTCATTTCAGCAATCAGCATTTCTATGATAATCGATTAAAGATCATGCAGGCCCGTCCAGGAAGTGCACATCAGCCCGCCTTAGAGTTTATCTACTTAGCAGAAGGAAAACGGACAAAAGCTGGGCGAAATTCAAAAGAAAAAGAGACGGTGATTGCTCTGATTGAATCTTATATCGATTCATATAAAGATGCTGTATACCCGCCAACCATCGGCGTTATTTCTCCATACAGAGAACAAGCGACTTACATTGAGAAAGCGGTCGAAAAGCACTTTTCATATAACGTGATTCAACGACATAATATCCGAGTATCCACACCTTACGGTTTTCAGGGTGAAGAACGGGATATCATGATTTTATCGATGGCGGTTGATGAAAACAGTTCCCGTGCTGCCGGTTATTTAAATCGGGAAGACATGTTTAATGTCATGGTGACGCGGGCAAGAAAGTCGCAAATTGTTTTACATTCTCTGTTACCAGAGACCTTGAGCCATCAAAATTTACTCCGTCGTTATCTCAGCGACACTCACAATGGTCACATGGCCGCAGATCAGCGATCCGCAAAATCAATCATTTGTGATTTCACTAGCCAGATCAAACAAGCATTGGAACGGGCAGGGATCCAACATTGGATCGGTGCATTTGTCGCGGGTGAAAATATTGATGTTGTTTGTCAGCATGGCGAAATAACACTCGGTCTGGATTTGATCGGTTACAACGGTGAGTTTGAAGCGTACTTTGATATCAATTCACATCGAACATTCCAAAGAGCAGGACTTGCAGTTCTTCCTGTACCATTTCGGTTATGGCAATCTGAGCCAGAGCGAATTCTTCAAGAAATCAAAAGCCGTTTGAAGATAAACTAGATCAAGTAACACTGTCACATATTGTAAGAAATATAATCTAATGCTCGGAAACTTAGGCCACTGTGCTGTGCGGTGAACATCTAAAGAAGTAGGTTATGGGAAAAGTGATTATTTTAATTACGACATTTATTGCATGTGTCTGTCTTACCTATGTGGCCTTAATGGCAGATTTTGGCGATTACTGCTTGCATTTAGTTGATGTATACAGTTGCAAGAAATGGAATGTCACAAAGCTTATGATGTTAATTTTCATTGGACTGTTTTATGGATTCGTTTCAGGTTTTATTGTAAAAAAAATTATCATTAAGATAGCAAGTGCATTTAAGTCCAGCAGTTCTAATTAACATATAAGGAGACATCATTTGTTTCAAACCAATCATGATGCGAGCCGTCAATTTGAACCAATTCACCCAGGCAATCACGACGATGACGAGGCTGGTAGACGCGTGGCTTGCGTTTGGCATGGGGAACCCAAAGACCATCCGCGATCATCCATGAAGCGTTTGACCAAACGATAAACTTGGCGCGGACTCAGTTTAAGTAAGCGGGCAGCCTCAACACCGGTGAGCCGTTTGTCACAGATGTTTTGGATAAGCTTGATTCTCAGTAATTCACTATCAGTCATGGTTAATAGCATCCACGGGCTCCAAACTCGGTAAAGAAAGCATGTTTTGAAGCTAGAACAACATGACATTTCAATCTGGCTCAAACCTGACACTTCTAACTAGATCTTACAAGCTCAGTACGCATAACATAGATTATGTTAAATAATGGGTTTAATAATGATGATCTTTCCTTTATTACCTGACTACACCTACTCTCCAACGGCCTTGTTTCAACGATTCTGAACAGCAATTTAACCATAATCAGGATTTACCATAAAATAGGTAATTTACACTTAGATTTAAGTTCTGCTGCAAATGTCAGTTTGCCTGGTACTTCAATCTAACGTGGAATTACCTATCAGACAAACGCCTGGCGTTTGTCTGATACAAGATGGCAATTATTCTGTTACCGAGATAAGTTCAGCATACTCACTTAACATTTTGTCGAGTTCCTGAACACGTATTGGCTTTGCTAGAAAGCCATCCATTCCAGCGGCTCGATATTCAACTTGATCGGAATGCATTGCGTTCGCTGTCAATGCGATAATCGGAAGCTCACAGTGTTTCTCTCTAAGCTTTCGCGTGGCTTCCATACCATCCATAACTGGCATAGAAATATCCATCAGAATCAAATCAAATTGAGTTGGTGCGGCCATAACCATATCCAAAGCCATCTGGCCATGATCGGCAACCAGAACATGGTGTCCTCGCTTTTCTAACATCAGTTTCGCAACCATCTGATTTGTTTTACTGTCTTCCGCTAATAAAATAGAAAGCGATCGATTTGGCGTCGTTTTAGGCTTCTGAGTCAGTTCTTCTTTTTGTATTTCCACGACAGTGATCGGCAAATAAACGGTAAAGCAACTTCCTTCTCCAAGCTGACTTTGAAGTGCAATCCTTCCTTGCATTTTCTCGATTAAATGACGGCTAATCGCCAAACCCAGACCTGTCCCGCCATAACGACGTGTAATGCTGCCATCTGCCTGAACAAAAGGATTGAACAAATTTTTCTGTGCTTCAGCAGAAATCCCGATGCCAGTATCAATCACTTTCACCGTCACTTCGTTGTTTTCTGTAGCAACGACGACTTTGACAGATCCTGTATCGGTGAATTTAATCGCGTTCCCAATCAAATTAAACATGACCTGGGTAACACGGTTTTTATCTCCAAGCATTCTTGCTGGAACAGATGCATCGACACGAACCCCCAGAGAGATATCTTTTTTCATGGCCTGATCTTCAAGCTGCTCAACCACAAGATTGACGCAATCAGCAACAGACATTGGCTCCAGATATAAATCGAACTTACCCGATTCAATACGCGATAAATCAAGTATGTCATTAATAATCGTCAGAAGAAGCTGAGCGGATTGATCCATCTGATTAATCCATTTCAGTTGGTTTGCATCCAGCCCCGAATCTGCCAATGTGTCCATCAAACCAAGTACAGCATTCAGCGGTGTGCGAATTTCGTGACTCATCATTGCCAAAAACTGTGATTTGGCAGCATTCGCAGATTCTGCTTGTTGTCGAGCCTGTTGCAGTTCAACCAGACGTTGCTTCTTGCTGGTAATGTCTTTTGCTGTACCTCGATAACCTCTCAGTTCACCATGCTTATTGAAATATGGGCTGGCACTAAAACTAATCCATGCCCCACCCTCATTGCCGGGGAGCTGCCATTCAAGATCCTCAAAATCTTCATTCTTAAGCAGCTTGTGTCGCAACTTCGTTTGAAAACCTTTGTCATCATCAAATAGATCCAACAGGCTTTTTTTATCAATCACATGGTTAGATAGATCTGGTGCCGAAATATAGGTGAAGCGAAACTCTGTATCGATCTCCCAAAACCAGTCACCAACTGTATTTGCAAAGTCTTTGAATCGTTGCTGACTGTGTAATAGCTCTTGCGTTCTGACAGTGACCAGCGTTTGTAACCTTTCTCGGTAATCGATATCAATAATGGCGCGCTCAAGTAAGGGCCTGAAACGCGCTAGCACTCGTTTGCAAGATGAACCAAACTGACCCGGTTCTGAATGAATAAACAGAAGTAATGCGTCGCCTGAACTGACTTTGACTCCTGTCATTAAAACAGAGCGGCATAAATCAAGTTTATCCTGGGGTAACTTTCTGAATTCAGCAACCTGTGCAGGGTCAAACAGTGCGATACTTTCGCCGTTAATGGCCCGTATAAAGGTTTGGTTCACTTCCCAGTTGCAACTTTCGAAATGAACACAAGTCGTCACGAGCTCTTCAAGTTGTGAAGATTCATCTTCTCGAGTCAATACCAGAGCATGCTCAAAGCCGATGTACTTACGTAAAACCGCCAACAGGCTGTTAAACACCTGACGCTTATTATTTGCGCCAGCCATCGCAGACATACCCGCCAGAATTGCCGAGTACTCATCTCTGAGCTGTTTTTCCCGTTCCTGGCTTCTCAGCAATGCAAGCAGGGTTTCCTGTAAAGTCTCTGTTTCTTTCCCTGTCATGCCTTTCATTCCCGGTAAAATAAAACTTTAGATATCATCAAATTGCCGTGTTCGTTTTCACCACCGACGAACTGCCCCTGTTCACCGAACGTAAAAGGACAAATGTATGGTGCATCACACATCGCCTGTCGCATTTTGTCTGCCACCTGCGCCATTCTTGATTTCACCTGAAGCATGCAACCAGCACAATAAATACTGATACCGCCAATTGCTTCAATTTGGTGATGACTTTCAACAAATCCACCGACATCACGGCCGGCACGGTTCACCAAATTATCTTCTGTGCCCGACATCAGATAAAAGCGCTCTCCTTCCTTTATAGAAGCAAATAACGTAATTCCGCCACGTTCAGTGACCGAATTGGGATGAGCAAGTTTAAAATATGGCAAATCGTGCAAGATTCCGGCAACACGCCCCAATGGGTACAACGCTGACAGAGACATAATAGATTCGTTATAGTTTAAAGGGTGTTCTATCCACTCTTCATAAACTTCTTTAGCGGGACGGTGATCAAGCTCAATCAGCTCTCTGCCATCAACCTTAGTCGCAACGGCCGAAAGTTCCGTTTTTGCATACCCAGAATGGAATGAAAAACTGACTTCGCAAGTTGGGTAGAAGACACTGACCGCCACACCTTCTGACGACGTATGATCCTGTGTAAAAAGCTGCCATTTTCCGGCAACATTGGCATCGGCAGCACTTCCGCCAATAATAGGAACAGGGGTTCCAAACTCTTGTGATATTGCCTCAATAGCCTCTTCTTCGGCCCCCGGACTGGCGTGCAATAAGATCATGGAAGGCAATTCACCTAAACGGCCCGTGTTCTGAATCGCCTTCAATACGGCTTGCCTGGCCATTTGCCCTGGCCTCTGGTGTGTAGAAACCAACGCAGAGCCATAAGCACCGTTAAAATCGAAAACGGCCCAAAGCCCAATCACCGTATCAGGAAAATAACCTAATTCTGTCAGAATTCCCTGACAGGATGAGCACCCCAAAATCTGAGTATCAGGGAAATCAGCAACAAGTCGTTGTCTGATGAGGTTCGCATCTTCATGTCCGGAAAAGTAAACCAGCAGAAGGCTGGGACGGACCAACCTGGCTTTGAGTTTTTCAACGGCTTCGCCAATTGCTGACTCTGTAGCATCCAAGGTGGAGTAACTGGTAAGGATTTCCATGCTTCATTCGCGGCTGTTAGTGTATCTTCCCCATAATAGACAGTTTCAAATTGCGGATCAGCAGACGATTGAATTTTTATTAAAAAATCTCTTAAGTCTGCGGACAAGCTACCGTTATTACTAGGTAGAATTCTTCACAGAGCAGATACGGACATGACAAAGCAACCAGTAATCATCGTAACAGAGGGAACAACAGCGTTAGGCAAACGTATCTGTAAAGAGATCGCTGCGACGCAGTCGATTGTCATCGCACTGAGTAATGATGAAAATGCGGGTTATGATCTCGTCGCAGAAGACCCGAGGGTCAGGTTTCGAAGAGCTGATTGCTACAAAGAGGCTGACATTCATGCTGTCGTTCAGGAGGTTCAGTCCCAGTTTGGTCGATTAGATGCATTGGTCAACAACCCTCCGTTCACCCCACCCGGCCATGACACCTCGTTTACAGAGCTAGATCTATTCGACTGGAATCAAGCCCTGCACCAACAGATCACTGCGCCACTTTTTACGGCCAGATTATGTTTTCCTTTACTGAAAACGACCCAAGGTGTGATTGTCCACGTCATTCCCACGCCGCATGATACAGCAGTCAATAATGAAGTCCTCTCTGTATGTAGCCATGGGTTGATTGGTCTGACTGAATCTATGGCGAACAGTTTATCACCTGATGTACGGGTCCATGCGGCATGTTACTCTTTGCACAATAAAAATGACGACAAAACTGATACAAATCAATTTCGTGATGTTGCCGCCATGGTACGCTTCTTGGTTAGCAATGAGACCGCACAAATGAACGGTCAAGTGTTTAAAGTATCGAACCGGGTTTATGATAGAAATACCATTTAAAAGCCACCACCTGATTGAGTGCTGACTTTTTGGGTTTTTTCATCTCTATTTCATTGTTTATAAAAATATTTTTTATCTTAAAATTTCAAAATATAAACCGTATCATTTGATTCAATTCTTACGCGCCACCCGTCGCTCGTTGACGAGTCTTCAGGCAGAAAAAAATCACCTGTTTTGAAATGCTTAGTAACAAATAAGGTAATAAGAGTTTTTTGTCTGCTCTCAGCGGGTGATAAGAGCGTCACCTGAGATACATCAAAGTTCAGAGGCACCTGCAATTGGTACTGATTTCCACCTTTATCATCATGCTGAATTAAACGAATTTCTATCTTCCTTTTTGAAGCATCCTCAAAACATTCCCCTGATTCTTTCTGACATACAACAGAGACTTCCCCTACAGGACTCGCCTCTTTATATGTAATTGTTCTCCATACAAATGCTGTGATCAGCACTGCAAGTAAGACCAAAATTTGAATCAACCGCGCCTTTGTCAATTTTTGAGCTGCCATGATTGTATACATATCCCATGTTACAGAGTTCAAACTTTTTACATAAAAGTAGCGAGCTTCAACAAGTGCGATAGCATCGCACTGTCATTCATTTCTCATCTCAAGTATTATGCGTGCTGAAAATGCCACTTTTACAACAAAATAGCAATTTCCGTGTCGAATTGGTTATAAAAACAACACTGGATATAGCTAAGCTTTGGGTGGCATTGCGAAATGAAGTTGTTCGCAAAGAAACAAGAGTGTAGTTGAAAATTTTTAGTGGAAGCATGCAACATGAGCCAAGAAAAGCAGCTTGATCAAAACTACAACTATACGGTCGTTCGTCAATTCACTTTAGCCACCATACTATGGGGAATTGTAGGAATGAGCGTTGGTGTATTCATTGCCGCTCAGTTGGTATGGCCGGCACTTAACTTTGACACCCCTTGGTTGACATACAGCCGTCTGCGTCCGCTGCATACTAATGCAGTGATTTTCGCATTCGGTACCAGTGCGCTGTTCGCGACATCCTACTATGTCGTTCAACGTACATGTCAAACCACGCTGTTTGGTGGCAAGTTAGCGTCGTTTACCTTCTGGGGCTGGCAAGCCGTCATCCTATCAGCAGCGATTTCGCTGCCAATGGGACTCACAACCAGTAAAGAATATGCTGAGCTGGAGTGGCCAATCGATGTGCTCATCGCTATCGTATGGGTTGCTTACGCTGTCGTGTTCTTCGGGACCATGATTAAACGGAAAACCTCCCACATTTATGTGGCGAACTGGTTCTTCGGTGCCTTCATTCTGACAGTGGCAGTGCTGCACATTGTAAACAGTATGGCGATTCCAGTCTCTATGACGAAGTCCTATTCTGTTTATTCCGGTGCAGTCGATGCCATGGTTCAATGGTGGTACGGTCATAACGCCGTAGGTTTCCTCCTTACTGCTGGTTTCTTGGGTATGATGTATTACTTCGTTCCCAAGCAAGCTGGTCGTCCTGTTTATTCCTACCGTTTGTCAATCGTACACTTCTGGGCATTGATTTCTCTGTATATCTGGGCTGGCCCTCACCACCTGCACTACACCGCTCTGCCAGACTGGACACAGTCTCTAGGGATGGTGATGTCTTTGGTTCTGTTTGCACCATCCTGGGGCGGCATGATCAACGGCATCATGACACTGTCAGGTGCATGGCATAAACTGCGTTATGACCCAATCCTGCGCTTCCTGGTTGTTTCTCTGTCGTTCTACGGCATGTCAACCTTCGAAGGCCCGATGATGGCAATTAAGACAGTAAACGCCCTATCTCACTATACAGACTGGACAATCGGCCACGTACACTCCGGTGCATTAGGCTGGGTTGCGATGGTTTCAATTGGTTCAATCTACCACTTGGTACCTAAACTTTTCGGTCAAGAACGCATGTACTCCATCAAACTGGTGAACGTACATTTCTGGCTGGCAACCATTGGTACAGTACTGTACATCGTTGCAATGTGGATTTCTGGTGTCATGCAAGGTCTGATGTGGCGTGCGGTCAATACCGACGGTACGTTGACTTACAGCTTTGTTGAAGCACTGCAAGCGTCTTATCCGTTCTACTTCGTTCGTTTCTGCGGTGGTTTGATCTTTGTCACCGGCATGCTCTTAATGGCTTACAACGCCTATAAGACGATTGTCGCACCAAAAGACAGCCTGAAAGCCGTAGAGCAACCAGCTTAAGGAGTACAACAGATGAGCTTTCGTCACGAACTTGTAGAAAAAAATGCTGGTTTGCTGGCCATTCTGATCGTTATCGCGATCAGCTTTGGTGCCCTGGTTGAAATCACCCCACTGATTTACCAAGAGCAAACCACAGAACCTGTTGAAAACCTGCGTCCATATACCGCTCTGGAAATGGAAGGCCGTGATATATACATCCGTGAGGGTTGTACTGTGTGTCACAGCCAGATGGTTCGTCCGTTCCGTTCAGAAACAGAACGTTATGGCCATTACTCCGTTGCCGGTGAAAGTGTTTGGGAGCACCCATTCCTGTGGGGTTCAAAACGTACAGGTCCTGACCTGGCACGTGTTGGTGGCCGCTATTCAGATGAATGGCATCGTGTCCACCTTCGTAACCCACGTGATGTTGTTCCAGAATCCAACATGCCAGGTTTCCCATGGCTGGAAACGAACACGCTGGATGGAAAGATCACTTCCAAGAAGCTGGCTCTATTCCGTGATAAGTTCGGTGTCCCATACACCGACGAGCAAATCGCAAAAGCTGGTGATGATGTGAAAGGCAAGACTGAAATGGACGCACTTATTGCTTACCTTCAGTCGTTAGGTCACGCGATGAAATAAGGAGGCACCATGGATATTGGAACCATTCATAGCATTTGGACAGTCATCCTGTTCGCTAGCTTTATTGGTATTGTCCTTTGGGCCTACAGTAAACGCCGTAAATCCCAATTCGACGAAGCTGCAAACCTCGTGTTTGCAGACGAAGAAATGGATATGGCCACGCGTGAAAAAGACAGGAGCAAATAAGAATGTCTACGTTTTGGAGTATATGGGTCTCAGTCATCACGCTTGGCACCTTAGCCGCGATGGCAGGTCTTCTGATCTGGTGTAGTCGCGACAAAATGGGTGTAGAAGAAGGTGAAGACATGGGACACGAATACGACGGTATTCGTGAAATTAACAACCCACTGCCGAAATGGTGGTCCTACATGTTTTGGGGAACCATCATCTTCTCACTGGTTTATCTGGCACTTTATCCAGGTTTAGGGAACTTCAAAGGCTTCTTTGGCTGGCAAAGTTCAGATCAAACGGTTCGTACCGTCGCTGAGTTAGAAGCTTCTATTGAAAATGCTCAGCAGAGCCAAAAACTGGATCAGTACGCCAAAGAACTGGGTGATGCAGAAAAAGCCTATGGTGAACTGTTTAAGACACTGGCTTATGATGAGTCGGGCAATCATCTTCGTCCTATCGAAGCAATTGCTGCTGATCAAGAAGCCCGTCGTGTCGGCCAGCGTCTGTTTCTGCAGAACTGTGCTCAGTGCCATGGCTCTGATGCTCGAGGTCAACAAGGTTTCCCTAACCTAACTGACAACGACTGGCTGTATGGTGGCGAGCCTGAGACAATCAAAACAACCATCATGCATGGTCGTCAGGGTGCGATGCCTGCGTGGATTGACACCTTAGGCGCCGACGGTGTACAAGAAGTAACCAGCTACGTGCTGAGCCTGTCTGGCCGTAAGGTGAATGCGAAAGAAGCAAATGCAGGTAAACAGCGCTTTGTTGTGTGTGCGGCTTGTCATGGTACAGATGGTAAAGGTAACCCAGCCTTTGGTGCACCTGACCTGACGGATAACACCTGGTTATTTGGTGGTTCACGTCGCGCGGTTGTTGAAACAATCACGCACGGTCGTCAAGGCGTTATGCCAGCGTGGGAGCATATTCTGGGTGAAGAAAAAATCCAGCTTATCTCTGCTTATGTCTGGGGTCTGAGCAACGGCGAACAGTAATTCATATTTCTGTTACGAATCAGTTGATTGTTGACGTTTGCTGACAATTTCACTGAAGATATGCCACTGAGCCCCTGTTAAAATCAGGGGCTCTTTTTATTGATTTGAAAAAGGATTCACAATGCAAAAACCATGGTATAAGCAGTTTTGGCCTTGGTTCATAATTGCGATCCCAACCATCTCTGTCGTTTACAGTATGACGGCACTGTATGTCTTCTCGCAGAACAAGGTCGATTTGGTTGCTGAGGATTATTACAAGAAAGGAAAAGGCATTAATCAGGACTTTTCCCGACTCCGTGTTGCTGATGCCCTTCAAATTCACGGGGACATCAGTGTACAAGATACCAATATCGTACTCCGCCTGAACAAAGGTGAATTGAAGTCTTACCCGACACTGCGCGTGATGTTTACACACCGAACGCTGGCCGAGAAAGATTTCACGCAAATGATCAGCCCGGATATGCAAGGCAACTATCGTTTTTCTGCCCCAGAGCCGATTGATGGCCCTTGGTTTGTTGAAGTTGAGCCTTTTAAAGGCGACTGGATGCTGAATAGTCGTTTAAACCTCCCCTCATCTGATCCCATTCAACTTTATGGGCAGAAGCAGAGATGAGTGAATCTTGCTACCACTGTGGTGATCCGGTTCCACAAGAGACCCATCTAACCGTTGAAATTCTGGGTAAAGCACGCAGTATGTGCTGCCCGGGATGTGAGGCTGTTGCACATACAATCGTCGAGAGCGGTCTCACATCGTATTACGAATATCGTACTGTCACAGCGGATAAGGCCGACTTAGTCCCTCAACAACTTCAGTCGCTGTCTCTCTACGATCATGAAGATATTCAGCAAGAGTTCGTCCGAGCCAGTGAGAACGCGAATGAAGTGACATTGTCACTTGAAGGTGTTTCTTGTGCTGCCTGCGCTTGGTTGATTGAAAAACAGCTCAAACGTGAACAAGGTGTGCTGAATATTCGGGTGAATACAACAACCCATCGCGCATTGCTCAGCTGGGATCCCGCAAAAGTAAAACTAAGCCAGCTTTTATCCAGCATTCATCGTCTTGGATACAAAGCGGCTCCTTTTGAGGCGGATAATCAAGAGCAGCATTATCATCAGACCATGAAGAACTACCTTTACCGACTCGGGATCGCTGGTCTGGCGACAATGCAAGTTATGATGCTGGCGGTAGCGCTTTACTTTGAAGTCTTTGGCGATCTTGATGAATCCTTCAGAAATTATTTCCGCTGGGTGAGCCTTTTATTTGCAACCCCTGTCCTGCTCTACTCCGCATTACCGTTTTATCTGAATGCCTGGCGAAACCTGAGAGCCCGCTCGCTGGGTATGGACGTTCCTGTATCAATTGCTCTGATTTTTGCTTACGTGGCAAGCTTTTATGCAACCGTCACTGAGAAAGGTGAAGTATTCTTTGAATCCATTTCTATGTTCACCTTCTTCTTATTGATTGGCCGCTATCTAGAAATGCGTGCAAGACGTAAAGCTGCCGCTGCCAGTGCGAATTTGCTCAAACTGATTCCGGCTATGGCGAACCTTGCTGATGGCAGCCAGATTGCAGCAAAGAGTCTGAAAGTTGGTGACGTTGTCACCGTGTTACCCGGAGAAAGCTTACCTGCAGACGGGGTGATAGTTTCAGGCAGTAGTGTCATTGATGAATCCATGCTGACAGGAGAACCGATACCGGTTCGTCGCGCCAGTGGTGATGATGTTTATGCCGGCACAATCAATGGTGACGGTAACGTGAATGTCAAAGTCACTCAAGATCGCCAGCATTCGCTGATCTCAAACATTATTCGACTTCAGGATGAAGCGCAGGCATCTAAGCCCAAAATTGCTGAATTAGCCGATGTTGTCGCCCGCTATTTTGTCGCAACCATTTTGATCATTGCAGCTGGCACCTGGTTGTACTGGCATCAGACCAGACCTGATGATGCACTTTGGATCACACTGGCTGTTTTGGTGGCCACCTGCCCTTGTGCTTTATCCCTGGCGACACCGACAGCCCTGACTTGTGCAACGTCTCGTCTTGGACGACTTGGTATCTTACTGAGACGTGGTCACGTTCTGGAAACTTTATGTAACGTCAATCAGCTCGTGATCGATAAAACAGGGACTCTGACTGAAGGGAATGTACGAATTGTAACAACCACATGTTTCTCTCACCAAAGTGAATCGGAAGTCCTGTCGATCTCAGCAGAGCTTGAACGATTTGCGAATCATCCAATTGCCAGAGCATTTTCATCCCACCGCAATCCAGAATATTCATTTGATGAAGTCATCAATGAAGTTGGTTTTGGCTTAAAAGGATACCGTAATGGTCAAGAATGGCGAATTGGTAAAGCATCATTTGCGCTGCATACACAAGATCAATTGCCAACAGAAGAAGATTTCCAAGTTTGGCTGAGTTGTGATGGCCAAGCAGTTGCTGCGTTCCAGCTCGATGACCCGATTCGTCCGGATAGCAAGGCATTGATCAGCGCCTTCCAATCAGAAGGAATTCAGGTCACGATGCTTACCGGAGATAACTCCGACAATGCCACACGTGTCGCAGAACAACTTGCTGTCGATCAACTGGTCAGTGGTGCAACACCGCAAGGGAAGCTGAATTACTTACAGAAGCTCGATAAGCATCACATTACCCTGATGATTGGTGACGGTGTGAATGATGCCCCTGTATTGGCTGGAGCGCATTTGTCACTGGCAATGGGAAGCGGGACTGACATTGCGAAATCCTCGGCAGATATGGTGCTACTCGGAGATC
The DNA here is from genome assembly GCF_000695255.1 of Photobacterium galatheae. Taxonomy (GTDB): domain Bacteria; phylum Pseudomonadota; class Gammaproteobacteria; order Enterobacterales; family Vibrionaceae; genus Photobacterium; species Photobacterium galatheae. The sequence goes on from NZ_JMIB01000021.1 coordinate 18,877, forward strand.
ACCTCAACCGGATTCTGGAAGCTCGAAAACTTGCCATGAAAACTCGCAAGATCATCCGCGAGAATCTGTCATGGGCATTAGGCTACAACCTTGTTATTCTTCCCTTGGCTGTTGCGGGTCTGGTTGCGCCTTACATCGCAGTTTTAGGTATGTCAGCCAGCTCCATCATTGTGGTCTCCAATTCATTGAGGTTATTGAAAGAAGATGGCTAGCCTTTATCTGTTGATTCCAATTGCAATCATTTTCGTTTGTATCGCTGTTGCAGTCTTTATCTGGGCTGTGAAATCAGAACAATTCGAAGACCTCGAAAGACAGGGCTATGACATCCTGTTTGATGAAAATGATGACAGTACAAAATCTGAACCGCCCTCCAAAGCGTCTAAAGTAGAGAAGAAATCGTGACGAGTGATTTCTTTGCTGCTTTTGCAATTGGCCTGTTGGGTGCAGGCCATTGTCTTGGCATGTGTGGCGGCATTGCCGCGGCAATCACGATGGGTATGCCTGGGCAGCGACAAGGCCAGCGTTTCTCTTTTCTCATCTTGTATAACGCTGGCCGTTTAGCTTCTTATGCAATAGCAGGTGCACTCATTGGCGGTGCCGTTGCCGGGATGGCATCACTCAGTGGCATCAGCTCTGCCCTGCTCTATCTGCGTCTCGGTGCTGCGTTGATGATGATTCTATTGGCGCTCTACATTGGCCAATGGTGGCAAGGCGTCACAAAAATCGAAATTTTAGGCCAGTCACTCTGGCGTCACATATCGCCGTTCGCGAAGTCATTGTTACCGCTGAAATCACCATTTGCAGCGTTTCCGTTTGGCGTAATTTGGGGATGGCTTCCCTGCGGTTTAGTCTATTCAACGCTGAGTTGGGCAGCCGTTGCCGGAAATGCTGCCTCAGGCGCCATGGTCATGCTCGCTTTCGGACTGGGAACATTGCCCGCCATGTTGCTGGTTGGTGTCATGGCTGAACGACTCAAGCATTGGTTGTCGAATCAACTATTTAAGAAAACAAGTGCATTGATGTTATTGAGCTATGGACTTCACACAGGATATGTAGCAATCGCACAATTTTCGTGATGTTTTATACTCGTCATCCTGAATAAGAGTGTGTTAAAGTGGGCCCAGTATCCGAACTTGGTTAGGCCACAGTTTATGAATTCAGATAAAATCCCTACAAAACGTGTTCAATCTGGTGGATGTGCAATCCATTGTCAGGATTGTAGTATCAGCCAATTGTGCATTCCCTTCACGCTCAATGATTCAGAGCTTGATCAGCTTGATAGCATTATTGAACGTAAAAAACCGATTCAGAAGGGACAGGAGCTGTTCAAGGCCGGGGATGAACTCAAATCGCTCTACGCGATTCGCTCAGGCACTATCAAAACTTACACGATCACCGAGCAAGGCGATGAACAGATCACCGCTTTCCATCTTGCTGGTGATTTGGTGGGTTTTGATGCAATCAACAACAATACACACCAGAGTTTTGCTCAGTCGCTTGAAACATCCATGGTCTGTGAAATTCCGTTTGAGATTCTGGATGATCTCGCGGGTCAGATGCCTAAGCTCAGACAACAGATTATGCGTTTAATGAGCAATGAGATTAAAAGCGATCAGAACATGATCCTTCTTCTTTCCAAGAAAAATGCTGAAGAGCGCCTGGCTGCATTTCTCTACGATCTCTCTTGCCGCTTCTCTGAGCGAGGTTTCTCTGCCCGTGAATTCCGTTTAACAATGACACGGGGTGATATTGGTAACTATCTGGGCCTCACGGTCGAAACAATCAGTCGTCTGCTGGGACGCTTCCAGAAAGCCGATATTATTGGTGTGAAAGGTAAGTACATCACAATACTCGATCGGGAGCAGCTGGCCGAACTGGCCGGTGCCAACATGTGTAAGTAATTTTTCAATCAATTGATGGGCTTGATGCCCATCAATTTTTTCTTCATTTCCCCATCAAAGCTCTCCACGAATTCGCAGCAATCCATTACAGTGAATATACTAATCTGAATACAAACAGTTTTTCAGATCAGGCCGATTGCTATTCAGTTGAATGAGGGGGCAGTTATGAACGCATATAAGAATATCTTGGTGGTGGCTGATCCGCTTCAAGATCATCAACCCGCTTTATCTCGCGCTGTACATCTTGCCGAGAAATCTGACAACGTCCGCATCACTGTTTTTCTCGCTATCTACGATTTTTCTTATGAAATGACTTCTATGCTCTCTTCAGAAGAGCGACAGGCAATGCGTCGCGGCGTGATTCAGCAAAGAGAAGAATGGTTAAAAGATATTGTTCGCCCTCATACCAGCGCTGGTTTAGACATCGAAATTATTGTTGTCTGGCACAACAGGCCGTATGAAGCAATCATTGCTGAAGTCTACAGCCAACATCATGATTTGCTGATTAAAGCAACGCATCAGCACGATAAAATTGGTTCTGTGATTTTTACACCAACTGACTGGCACTTATTACGCAAGTGCCCCTGCCCGGTATTACTGGTGAAAGAGCATAGCTGGCCTGAGAATGGAAAGATTCTAGCCTGTGTCAATCTCGCAGCAGAAAACGACACACATGATGCGCTAAACGATAAGATCATCCATGAGGCTAAATCTGTGGCTGAATTGCTCTGTGCGGAAGTCAACCTGGTGAATGCTTTCCCGGCCACCCCCGTAAACATTACCATTGAACTCCCGGAGTTTGATCCAGCAACTTATACCGATGCAGTGCGAGGCCATCACCTGACAACAATGAAAGCACTCAGACAACAACATGGGATTGATGAGGATAAAACCCATGTCATCGAAGGCTTACCTGAAGATGTCATTCCAAAGGTTGCAGAAGAGTTAGACGCCGAACTTGTGATTTTAGGAACAACAGGCCGTACCGGGTTATCAGCTGTATTCATTGGTAATACGGCTGAACATACGATTGACAGCCTCAACTGCGATTTACTTGCACTCAAACCGGATGGCTATATCAGTCCGTTAGACCCGAATCAGTAGTCTCACCTGCCTGAATATGATGAAACGCCTCAAAAGATGAGGCGTTTTACCGAACACTGATCCATTCCAGATGAATCGAAGCCGTGACGACAGCACAAAACATGCTGGAATCTGTCGTAAGAATCCGTATCATACCGCCATTAATTTGCTGAAGACGAGCAAGTCACTCTTGCGACTTCACAACTTACTTTCCTACGATGACAGGCTGAGATTCTAGCCTTTTCATCACGCTCAGTGAAATAACCGCCAACGGGTTGAGTACAATACCATTGGTGTGAAAGAGAGATACAATGACTCAAGATCAAGAGCTTACAAAATCACAGAAATATGGTTTTGACAAATTAGCCAAGAAACTGCGCCGCAATACCGGACAAGCCATTGCCGATTTCAATATGATCGAAGATGGCGATCGTATTATGGTTTGCCTGTCTGGCGGTAAAGACAGCTACACCATGCTGGAGATGTTGAGCAGCCTGCAACGCAGCGCCCCTGTCAACTTTGAGCTGATTGCAGTCAACCTTGATCAAAAACAACCGGGTTTCCCTGAGCATATTCTGCCTGAATATCTTGAGTCCATCGGCGTTCAATACAAGATTGTAAACGAAGACACCTACTCCATTGTGAAAGAAAAGGTGCCGGAAGGAAAAACAACCTGCTCCCTGTGTTCACGTCTTCGCCGAGGTATCTTGTACCGCACAGCGAAAGAGCTGGGTGCAACCAAAATTGCGCTTGGACACCATCGCGACGACATGCTGGAGACTTTATTCTTGAATATGTTCTACGGCGGTAAGGTGAAAGGTATGCCACCAAAGCTGGTATCGGATAACGGTGAACACGTTGTGATCCGCCCATTGGCGTATTGTCGTGAAAAAGACATCGAACGCTACTCCGAAATGAAGGCTTTTCCAATCATTCCATGTAATCTGTGTGGTTCACAGCCAAACCTGCAGCGTCAAGTCATTAAAGAGATGTTGCGTGACTGGGATAAGCGGTACCCTGGCCGTATCGAAACCATGTTTACTGCCATGCAGAATGTGGTGCCATCGCACCTTGCAGACTTCAATCTCTTTGATTTCAAGTCAATTGATAAAGACTCTGGCGCAATCAACGGTGGCGATATCGCATTTGATCGAGAAGAGATGCCAGCATCACCAGTGGCCACAGACGATGTCAGTGAATTTGACCCGGGTGAAAAACTCAATATTCTCCAGGTGAGCTAATCACCATCACATGCTAAGCCGCAGAAACTGCGGCTTTTTCATGGTTATCAATCCCACGCTTCAGCGGCCCACAACGTCCCCCATGAACCTGGTAACTGACACACTTTCAGAAAAAGAAGATAGCTATCGGTTCTATTTTTATAGTCAGACACGCTGCATTTTGTAGTAAACCTTTAACAAAGTACTAAAATTTTTGTTAAAAACAGACTGGTATATGGTTGTATTATCCGTATCATAAGAAGGTACGCTAGATACTTGTCATATCATATGAAGCCGTCTGTTCTCCCGCGACGTAGAATCGTAAGAACCACTTCGAGACGCAGGGATAAATTTTTCATGCTTCATCATTTCATCGATTGAATGATATGCCCTATCGCCGGTTCTTCTTCGCATGACACGTTTCTGACAAGTAAAATTCAAGCATGGTTCAAGTCTGCAGTAGTCCTGCACGCTGCCAAAGTCACTATAAAGGATTAAAAATGACTTATTACCAAAAACTGGAGCAACACACCAAGAAGCTCTCAAGAATTCATCATTTATCCGCGATCTGCAGTTGGGATCAAGCTGCAAAGATGCCAGAAGGTGGCAATACTGCACGCTCAGAAGCTATGGCTGAGTTGGCTTTAATACATCATGAGCTTTCTACAGCCGCCCATTTGGCGGAATGGTTCGAAAAAGCTGAAGCTGAATCCCTGTCTGCGGAACAAAAAATTAGCCTGAAAGAAATGAAACGTCAGTGGAAAAAAGACAATGTCCTTCCCGCTGAATTGGTCGAACAAAAGTCTCTGACCGGCTCAAAATGTGAGCATGCATGGCGCTCTCAACGTAAAGAAAACAACTGGCATGAATTCAGCCAAAACCTTGAAAAGGTGGTTCAACTTGCCCGCGAAGAAGCACAGATCCGAGCAGATGCGACAGGTTTGAGCCGTTATAACGCGATGCTGGATTTGTACGAACCCGGAATGACCTGCGAAAAAATTGATGAGATTTTTGGTCAGGTCAAAACCTGGTTACCGTCCCTGATTCAGGAAGTCCAGGCACAGCAAAGCCATGACGAAGTGTTGACGCCGAAAGGCCCGTTCCCTGCTGAGCAACAAAAGACGCTCAGTTTGGATATCATGAGCAAACTCGGTTTTGATTTCAGCCATGGCCGTCTTGATGTCAGTACCCATCCATTTTGTGGCGGTGTACCCACAGATGTTCGCATTACGACGCGTTATGACGAAGACGATTTCACCAGTGCGTTAATGGGTGTTATTCACGAAACCGGACATGCGCGCTATGAGCAGGGTTTACCTGAACAATGGCTGGATTTTCCTGTCGGTCAAGCTCGTTCCATGGGCATTCACGAATCTCAGAGCCTGTTCTTTGAAATGCAGCTTTCGCGCAGCAAACCATTCATCGAAATTCTTGCACCTCTTGCACGTGAAGTGTTCAGCCGCAATAACGATAAGTCTCTCAGTACAGAAAACATGGTGCTATTTAGTACGCGTGTTAAACCGGGTTACATCCGTGTCGATGCGGATGAAGTAACCTATCCTGCCCATATTATTCTCCGTTATGAAATTGAGCGGGATCTGATTGAGGGCAAGATTGAAGTGGCTGATATTCCAGAGCTATGGGATAAGAAAATGACGGAATATCTCGGCCTCTCCACAAAAGGAAACTTCACCGACGGCTGCATGCAGGATATTCACTGGACAGATGGTAGTTTTGGCTACTTCCCTTCCTATACACTTGGTGCTATGTACGCAGCACAATTTATGGCTGCAATGCGTCGCGAGATGAATGTTGATAACCTGATCCGCGAACGGAACCTGCAACCTATTTTCAATTGGCTGGACCGACACATTTGGAAAAAAGCCAGCTTCCTCTCCACCGAGGATATTTTGAGAGAAGCGACAGGTGAAACATTGAATCCGGATTACTTCAAAGAACATTTGGTTAACCGCTACCTTGAGAGTTAACCACTTCAGACGGTAATTTAGAGTTACAAGAAAGGGCCGTTTCGGCCCTTTCTCTGTCTAAAATCTCGTCACCATACTCATCTCAATCACAGTGTTAGTCGCTGCCCCATTCCATTGATGTATAACGTGTACAGATTGGCAGACTTTATACGCTTCCCGGAACGGGAGTGATCACGAGGAAGAAGAACTCGCCAACCAAGGCGTCACCTTCTCTGCTGGGTAAGGTAAACGCAACACCGCATTTTCAGGCAATTCTTTTACATTAACAATCGCTTTGCCATCTTGAATCGCAATCGTGCTATTGTCAGAAACCTCAATCACACCGGATCGGCCCTGATTAAAATGCAAAACAACTCCAGTCACTTCAGGCATAAACCAAGATGAGAACATTCCACCCAGGTCACTTAGCAATGTGTCCATTTGTGGCAGAAGTGCAACCAGCTCGGCTTTTGTCACTGACGTCCCGAACGGCTTGGCAGCGATGACCTGCATCGACAGATCGCATACGATGCCATCGTTAATCACAAAAGTTACATCTGGGTTTGCTTGACGGAGGTTATTATCCAGCGGTACAACTAAAGCATTATCCGCAGGAATCACCAGCGCTTCGTAATGCTCTTCCTTCTGCATCCAGCCTTTATGGACAACGCAGGTTTGACCGGTTTGTTGATCAATCAAATAAAGCGCGATCTGTACATCCGGATGGGACGATTCAACATTATGCTTCAATTTACTGAAAAGGTTGCTGTAGCGCATCTCAATATTCTGCGCCCAAGATTGTGTAGAAGCACCGAGTAATGCAGCAGCACACGCTGCTAATAGAAAAGAGTTTTTAGCCATTTGTCAGCCCTGTTGCCAATACTGTCTGTTATGTCGAATCATACCTTGTATTTCATCAACATACGCATCGCCACGCTCAGAATATCGATGTAAACCTTCAGCAAGCTTCAACCCTGTAACCTGATGGCCAGAAGCTCTTTCCTGAGCCCGGATTTCCCGTAATTCAGCATAAGCTCGATTGCGGTTCACATTCATGAAGTAAGCGTGAACCGATTGCTGAGCATCAGAAAACACCGCAACTTCATGGCTGGCACCTTCATTTCTGGCGCTGGGAACTAAGCCACAACCCGGTGTATAACACCATTGTCCAAAGTAATTGTGGCCTTCTCTGGCAAAACGGGATGTTCCCCAACCAGATTCATTCGCAGCCTGACTCAATACAAGCGCTTCAGGGATTTCATCTACGCGAATCAGCATCTCGTCCAGCCACTGTTCGGTAATCGTGTTATCGTTGAGATCAACCTTATATGCATCCCCAAGCTGACGGGCTTCATTCAAGTCGCTTTCTTGAATCACCTGCCCCACTTTGAGCTGAGTCTGAATTGCCAATAAGAAAGAGCGTTCCTGACTCACTCTGGCATTTTCCTGCGCGACGGCAGGACGGAGAAAGTTGAAAAAAGCTTGTTTCTTCTGGCTGATATCTTCCATGACATTAAAGTCCGGTCGGGTCGCCTGTTTTGGCTCTTCAGCTGGTTTTTCAGGTTCGGCACAGCCAAAGATCACCAACGTCCCCCCCGCTACGGCAATCTTTTTTAAATTTTTTATCACGCGTCAAATACCTTTGTCTCTTCTTCTTTTCCTTGGCTGTTATTACTACCATCGTCTCCTTTACGCACCGTGGTCACCTGAAGTGTGATACCAAACAGATTTCGGTACACAATCGCTTTCACATTAAAGAAAAATGGAATTGTCCAGATCAGACCAATACCCGCAGTGGCGAAAGAGATAAAAAACAGAATCAGTACGACCAGGAAAATTGCACTCATTGGCAGAATCTTACGAAATGTTGCCACGACCGAATATTGAATAGCCTTGATTGGTGTCACACGCTTTTCACAAACCAGTGTGATCGTCATGCTAAAGGCCATGGTCAGAAACAAACCGAGAATTGGGAACAAAGCATTACCGATTCCCTGTAATGAAGAAGTCAGCAACATCGTCACAACAGAGACTACGGCAAAAGGAAATCCTTTCACCAGATAACGCGGTTTTGTCGGTAAACCCACTGCATGATTCAATGCCATCAGGCTTATACCGGCATACAGAGGGGCGCTGAGGACATCCGACCAAAAATTCGCCATAAATCCAGCTTCGACAATTTCTGGTGTCAGGCCTTCACCGGTGATAAAAGCATCAAAAAATAAACCTGGGTTGCCCAGTTGGACTTTCAGCGCAAGTAACAACAACGCCAGCTGTGCCAAAAACAGGCCGGCAATGGCCGGAAAGAATGTCAGAAAGTGCTTTGCAGTCACTTTCCAGGCTTCCTGAAGAACAGCGATAGCCTGCAAGTCTGCTTTACCAGACGTCGCTTTTTCGATTGAGCCGCCAACCTGAAGACTTTTGTTATTCATGCAGATAAATGATTCACAGTAAATTCAAAACAGTGGTCCCGATTGTACGCTACCCCTTCCCGTAAACAAATCTTGCGATGGTTAAAAAATGCTTCAATACCTCAAAATCAACGCAAAGATATCGGATTCATTCGGATTACATTCAGATTATCGCTGGTGGCTGTCGTCTGTTTGCAATCTTAAACCTGCATGATTCATGCAGTAAAACCCGCAGAAATTGTTAAGAAATCATCAACAACCATCCACAAAGTCAACAAGCAAAAAAGTCATGAGAATGACTCAAAAAAAACTTTGAATTCAACCGGTGGAAGTCTATTATCCGCCTCCTGAAATAGACCTTATTTGTGCAGCAATACGTTGCATGAAACGATGTGGAGACAAGGTAGAGTTGAACACAAACATCACATCCAAAGAATCGGTTATTCAACTGACAGGGCTCAGCAAAAGCTTTGACGGTAAACAGATTATCACCGGGTTAAACCTCAACGTAAACGACGGTGAGTTTTTAACCATTCTTGGTCCCTCTGGCTGTGGGAAAACCACCGTTCTGCGTCTGATTGCTGGCTTTGAAGATGCTGATCAAGGCCAGATCGTGATTGCCGGACAAGATGTAACACATGTTCAAGCCGAACAGCGTCATGTCAACACAGTCTTCCAGAGTTATGCTCTGTTTCCACATATGACTGTATTTGACAACGTTGCATTTGGCCTGCGGATGCAAAAAGTGCCTGAAAAAGACATCAAGCCGCGCGTCATGGAAGCACTGCAAATGGTTCAGCTTGATCAATTTGCACCGCGTAAGCCGCATCAATTATCTGGTGGCCAGCAACAAAGGGTTGCCATCGCCCGTGCTGTGGTCAATAAGCCGAAAGTTCTGCTGCTGGATGAATCTCTTTCCGCACTGGATTACAAACTTCGGAAACAGATGCAACTGGAGCTGAAACAACTTCAGCGTCGTTTGGGCATCACCTTCATTTTCGTGACCCATGATCAGGAAGAAGCCCTGTCGATGTCAGACCGCATTATCGTGATGCGTGACGGGAAGATCGAACAAGACGGCACCCCTCGTGAAATCTACGAAGAACCGAGCAACCTGTTTGTTGCCCGCTTCATTGGTGAAATCAACGTCTTCGATGCAACGGTGATTGAGCGCATTGATGAAAAACGCATCAAAGCGACCGTCGAAGGCCGGGAAGCCGTCATTCACTGTGACTTAAGCGTGAATCAAAATGACGCGCTGAAAGTTTTACTTCGTCCGGAAGATATTCGTCTGGAAGAGATCAACGAAAACGAAGAATCCTGGGGCCTGATGGGTCACGTTCGTGAACGGACCTATAAAGGGATGACTCTGGATTCTGTCGTTGAGATCGAAACCGGCAAATCGGTCATGGTCAGTGAATTCTTTAACGAAGATGATCCGGATGTAGACCACTCCTTGGATCAGAAAGTCGCGATCACCTGGGTTGAAAGTTGGGAAGTGGTACTGGCTGATGACGAAAAAGCTTAATCTGCAAAACATCATCATCTCGGTGATTGTCGGATGGCTGCTGCTGTTCGTATTCATTCCGAACCTGATGATTATCGGCACCAGTTTTTTGACGCGTGACGACGCAAATCTGATTGATCTGACTTTCACGCTGGAAAACTACGTCCGTTTGTTTGATCCCCTGTATGCGCAGGTGATGCTGCATTCGTTCTACATGGCCGGCATGGCAACGATTCTCTGCCTGCTGGTGGGTTATCCGTTTGCATACAGTATTGCAAAAATGCCGCAGAAATGGCGTCCAGTGATGCTGTTTCTGGTCATTGTACCCTTTTGGACGAATTCACTGATTCGAACATACGGCCTGAAACTCATGCTGGGGACGCAGGGTGTATTCAACAGCAGCCTGATGGCGATAGGGATTATTGATAAACCACTCCGCATTATGTACACAGAATACGCCGTCATGGTTGGTTTGGTATATATCCTGTTACCTTTCATGGTGTTACCTCTATATTCAGCAATCGAAAAGCTGGATCACACTTATATTGAAGCTGCGCGTGATCTGGGCGCGAATAAAGTGCAAACCTTTATCAAAGTTATTGCACCTTTGACCATGCCAGGCGTGATTGCGGGCTGTCTGCTGGTCTTCCTGCCAGCAATGGGAATGTTCTATATTTCAGACCTCTTAGGGGGTGCGAAAAACCTGTTGATTGGTAACGTGATTAAGAGTCAGGTACTCAACGCCCGTGACTGGCCATTTGGTGCAGCAACAAGCATTGCCCTCACCTTGTCTATGGCCATCTTGCTGTATGCCTACTACCGTGCTGGCAAGCTACTCAACCGTAAAGTGGAGCTGGAATAATCGTGGGACGTATTTTTAAATTCAGCTTGATGTCTGTGGTATACGCCTTTTTGTATATCCCGATCATTATTCTGATCGTCAACTCCTTCAATGCCAGTAAATTTGGGATGAAATGGGGCGGCTTTACAACGAAATGGTATGAGCAGCTGGTCAACAACGACAGTCTGATGCAAGCAGCTTGGCACTCATTGAACATTGCAGTGTTTTCAGCCACAGCTGCAGCCATCATTGGCAGTTTGACCGCAGTGGCCCTGTTCCGCTACCGGTTCAAAGGCAAAAGTTTCGTGAATGGCATGCTCTTTGTGGTGATGATGTCTCCGGATATCGTGATGGCTATTTCCCTCTTGGCGCTCTTTATCCTGATGGGCGCAAAACTGGGTTTCCTCACATTGTTGCTCTCCCACATCACATTCTGTTTGCCGTTTGTCGTGGTAACTGTATACAGCCGCCTGAAAGGCTTTGACGTCAAAATGCTGGAAGCTGCACGTGATTTAGGTGCCAGTGAATGGGTCATTCTGAAGCAGATTATTTTGCCGTTAGCAAAACCGGCTGTTTTTGCCGGATGGCTGCTGAGTTTTACTCTGTCACTCGATGATGTGATTGTCAGTTCGTTTGTAACTGGCCCAACTTATGAAATTTTACCTTTGAAAATTTATTCAATGGTGAAGGTTGGAATTTCCCCTGAAGTCAATGCGTTAGCAACTGTCATGCTCATTATTTCTTTAAGTATGGTTATGCTTTCTCAGGTCATTTCGCGCGATAAATTAAAATAAATTGCGTTTCTTCTTTTCTGCCTGATAATCAGGCAAGAAACACGGCCAGGTCGTTTTCTGACTGGCCGTTTATGCAGGAAATCAACCCATTGATTCCCTGTTTTATTAACTATCCCATCAGGGATTTTGGAGTTATCACATCAATGAAGAAGTGGTCCGCGTTTCTGGCCAGTGCCGCATGTGCAGCTACTCTGGTATCCGGTAGTGTCAATGCAGCCAATAAAGAATTAGTGTTTATGAACTGGGGTCCGTATATCTCTACGGAATTACGCGAACAGTTCACGAAAGAAACGGGCATTAAAGTCATCTATTCGACTTATGAGTCGAACGAAACCATGTATGCCAAACTGAAAGCACACCCAGAAGGTTACGATCTGGTCGTGCCATCAACCTACTTCGTTGCCAAAATGCGCGATGAAGGCATGCTGCAGAAGATCGACAAATCGAAACTAGCGAACTTCAAAAACCTTGATAAGAATTATCTGAACAAGGCATTTGACCCAAGCAATGAATACTCTATTCCTCATGTTCTGGGTATTACTGGCCTTGCTGTGAACACAGAAATGTATAACCCTGCTGATTTTGACAGCTGGGAAGACCTGTGGGACCCGAAATACCGTGGTCAACTGATGCTGATGGATGATACCCGCGAAGTGCACCACATTGCATTAAAGATTCTTGGGTATTCTGGCAACACAACCGATCCAAAACAAATCAACGAAGCTTACGAAAAACTGAAAGAGCTGATGCCAAATGTGCTGGTGTTCAACTCTGACAACCCTGCTGCACCATACATGGCAGGTGAAGTTGGCTTAGGGATGCTGTGGAACGGTTCAGCCGCTGCGGCGCAGCGTGAAGGACTGCCTATTCAACTGGTATGGCCAAAAGAAGGCGGTATCTACTGGGTAGACAACCTATCGATTACCAGCAACGCGAAGAACGTGGATGCTGCGCACAAGATGATCGACTTTCTGTTGCGCCCGGATATCGCGGCAAAAATTTCAGAAGAAACCGGCTACCTGACGGGTGTTGAGGCTTCTAATGCGAAGTACAAAGACAACCCGACGTTATTCCCGCCGCAAGAAGAATTAGACCGCGGTGAATTCCAAAACGCAGTCGGCGATGCCAATATTCTGTACGAGGAAAACTTCCTGAAACTGAAAGCTGGCCAATAAGTACTTTCTTTAGGCAACCAAACCATTTTGGTTGCCTTTTTTCTTATCCCCTCTGCTATACTCTCCCACTGATTCTTGAGTGAATTCCATACGTTAGAAACGGCTCCAATCCCTTTCTGACATACATCTGTCAACGAATTTGACATCACTTGTCCGCAAGAGAGGTGGGCATTGCTATAGCGTCCGGATAGCCTCGTCATGGCTTCCGAAGTTAGGAGTAAAAAAATGAAAAAATGGTCTTCAATGATGACCGGCGGTGTGTTTGCCTTGTCACTTGTTTCCAATGTGGCTATGGCAGCAGACAATGAACTGTATTTCTATAATTGGTCTGAGTATATTCCAGCTGACGTGTTGGAAGACTTCACCAAAGAAACCGGTATCAAAGTGATTTACTCGACATATGAGTCGAATGAATCGATGTACGCAAAATTGAAGACCTATGGTACAGGCTATGATTTGGTTGTTCCTTCGACTTACTACGTCTCCAAGATGCGAGATGAAGGCATGCTACGTAAGATCGACAAGTCAAAACTGAGCCATTTTAAAGAGCTGGACCCTAACTTTCTGAATAAGCCCTTTGACCCAAGTAACGACTACTCGATCCCATACATTTGGGGAGCTACCGGCATCGGTGTGAACACCGATATGATTAACAAAGACGAGATCAAAGGCTGGAGCAATTTCTGGGACAGCAAATGGCAAGGCCAGTTAATGATGATGGACGATGCCCGAGAATTCTTCCATATCGCATTGCGCAAGCTGGGCTATTCAGCCAATACAAAGAACCCGGAAGAAATTAAAGCCGCTTATGAAGAGCTGAAAAAGCTGATGCCAAACATCTTGTTATTCAACTCAGATTTCCCTGCAAACCCATATATGGCTGGTGAAACCTCATTAGGCATGCTTTGGAATGGTTCCGCCTATATGGCTCGTCAGGAAGGCGCACCGATTGATATCGTGTGGCCAAAAGAAGGCGCAATTTTCTGGATGGATAGCTTAGCCATTCCAGCCGGTGCAAAGAATATTGATGCAGCCCACAAAATGATCGACTTCCTGCTCAAGCCTGAAAATGCAGCAAAAATTGCTTTAGAAATTGGTTATCCAACCCCAGTTGCGACAGCAAAAGACAATCTGCCAAAATCTTTTGTTGATAACCCAAGCATTTACCCGCCTCAGGAAGTGCTGGATGCTGGTGAATGGCAAGATAGTGTTGGCGATGCTGTCGCACTTTATGAGGAATACTTCCAAAAGCTGAAGGCCGGACAATAACGACCGAATGATGGAAAGGCGCCTGGTATGGCGCCTTTTTCATCTGGTTACCTTCTTTAATAAAGCTTCCTTTTGCATTCAGCTACGAAGCGTCTGCTGTCAGCAATTCTTCAACAATCTGAGGCACAATTTGTGAGGCGGGACCGTAACGCTTCTCCTCAAATTCACTTTCGATAATGCTGGGTTCCAGATTGAGCTCAATGGTATGTGCGCCCTGCATCGCAGCTTCATGAACAAACCCCGCAGCTGGATATACAGAGCCTGATGTTCCAATCGCAATAAAGAGATCCGCCTCTGTCAACGCGGCATAAATCTTATCCATACCCTGTGGCATTTCTCCAAACCAGACGACATTCGGACGTAAAGGTGCGGGAATCTGGCAGCAGTGACAGCAATCATCCAGAGAAATATCTCCACTCCAGTCAATTGTCTGCCCGCTCTGACTGCATTGTGCTTTCAGTAATTCGCCGTGCATGTGAATAACATGCTGACTGCCGGCTAATTCATGAAGGTTATCAATATTCTGCGTCACGATGGTGACATTGCCATCAAGCGCCTGCTCTAAACGTGCAAGCGCGTAATGCGCCGCGTTTGGCTTCACCGTTCCGCTTTCTAACTGTTTGCGGCGTTGGTTGTAAAATGACTGCACTAAATTCGGGTCTTTCTGATAGCCTTCAGGGGTCGCAACATCTTCTATACGGTGGTTTTCCCAAAGCCCATCCTGATCCCGAAAAGTTTTGATACCAGACTCAGCAGAGATCCCTGCCCCAGTGAGAATGACAATATTTCGATAGGGAAAATGCATCTTTCCTTGCCTTTGTTCATTTTTCTTTCAGTTATACCACTGACTGATGGCGAATATAACTCCTTCGTTATCAGACTATGGTCTTATGATATGTTTGTCGTTTGGGGTGAGAGCCTTTTAGTTTATTGAATTTTAATACGATTAAATAAGTTATAGTGCATTAGATACAGATCAAAGTTCTTACATTTTAGACTGCGCTATTTTCCTCAACATGAGTTAAAAAGTTCACACCAAAGAAAGTAACATACTGAATATATTTGTGAAATTACGTAATTTCCGCCCTAACCTACCTTTGAGGAACAATAAGAAAAGTTTCCACAACTTGAGCAAGAATTTAAGGTCTCGTCTATGCTTCTGAGGTATCACAAAACAATGGAGTGATAAAAATGAAGCAAAAAGCATTGGCAATATTAGTGTCTACGATGTTAGCTAGCCCAGCTGCACTTGCTGTAACTCTGGAAGAAGGTACGCAAGAGTTTGGTTTACAAGGTAGTTTGGATCTTGATTACATTGACGATTACCTGTTCATTTTAAATACCTCTTATGGATACTTCCTGACTGACGACTGGGAGCTCGGTGGTGTACTCGATGTCAATATGAGCGACAGCACAAAAACATTCCAAATTGGTATGTTTACAGAGTACAACTTTACCAATGACACCGATTGGGTACCCTACTTAGGTGCAGCGGCTCAGCTTGCTAACCTGTCCGCAAATGATAATGAAGATGTCGACTTTGATATCGAAGATGTCACCGCCTTAAATATCAAACTCGCTGCAGGTCTGAAATATTTCATCAACCAACACGTTGCGCTCAGTGCTGAAGTGAACTACAACATCGCCACAGATGATATTAACGTCACCAAAGACGGTGTGGAAGACAGCTTCACCCGATTTATCTTCGGTACGCGATTCTATTTCTGATCATTCCCCGATGTTCCCCCTCAGATCAACGCCACTTCGTGTGGCGTTGATTCTTGCTTTCATTTCAAAGCACTCTGCTGAGCTTTACTCAACCCGCTGACAACCAAATGATATGATGCTGAAGCCAACTGCTCTAACATGCCTCTCTGTAACTGACCATCCATACGAATTGTAATCCAGTGACGTTTATTCATATGATATCCGGGTGTAATGGACGGGAATTCTCCCACCAAAAACTCCACATCAGCCGGAGCCGCTTTCACCGTCAGAACAGGCGTGTCCTCTCTCACAGCAATCCAGGCGAACATTTTTCCTGCCACTTTATAAACCGTTGGCTCTGGACCAAATGGATAGTCAATCACGGCACCTGATTGGCTCAAAAGGTGCTGATCAATCAACGCAACCAAATCACTTGTACTTTTCACCCCATATCCTCCGTAAACAAATATAACAACCGTATCAAAAATCAGACAGTTTGCATAAAACGGGCTTGCTATACCTGAAAAGTTCCACAAAAAAATACTGGCTCGATGTGAACTAGGTAAGCAGGTCTGTTATGAAATATGCTATGCCGTTGTTAGTGTTATCATTCCAGTTACTGACTGGTTGTGAAAGCTTGTCCCTTTCGCAGACAAAAACAGAACAAGTGAATGTGCAAGAACAAGCTTTACTGCACTTATCACTCAATCATGCGCGTTGTCAGATCGATCACAATGTTGTCGAAGGCCGGTATCTCGCAACGGGCTTACCTGCAGATTATACCCCGCCGACCTTACCCGAATTATCAATGATGAAAGAAACCAGTTTATGGGAAAGATTGGCACAAGAAAGCAGATTCAACATCCCCAATGATCGTCGCGTCAAATATTACCGGCAGTGGTATCTTCATCGGCCTTTGCATATCAAAACCGTTTCCAAACGGGCCAAGCCTTTTCTCTATTTTCTTTATGAGAATGTCAAGACACGACAGTTGCCGATCGAATTAGCATTGTTACCTTTTATTGAAAGCTCTTTTGATCCTGACGCATACTCTTCCCAGGGAGCGGCAGGGCTTTGGCAGATGACGAAACCAACCGGCAAATCTTTTGGCCTCCAAATCAATACTGAATATGACGGACGACTAGACATTGTTGCATCGACCAACGCCGCGCTGGATTTGCTTGAATACCTGCATCAGAAATTCAAAGGGAACTGGCTGCATGCAATTGCAGCTTATAACAGTGGTGAAAGCCGAGTCCGTAAGGCGATACGGCAAAACAAAAAGCAGGGAAAACCAACCGACTTCTGGTCTCTGGATCTCCCGAAAGAAACCGCACATTACGTTCCTAAGCTACTTGCCCTGAGTCAATTATTAAAAGAACAAAGTCAATTCAACATGCCACTTGCCTTTATTCCTCATCAACGAGTGATGGCAACAATTACAGTCACTCACCAAGTCCCATTGAAGCAGATTGCAAAGGATGCCGGTATTTCCGGAAAAACACTCAGTTTATTCAACCCCGCTTACACTGCGGGACTGACACGCCAGCGGGAAGAAAGCACGCTGCTGATCCCCCGTCAGCAACTGGAACACTTTTATCAGCAGTCAAACACTTTGCAATACATCAAGCAGAAGTACAGCATTCACCATATTGAGCCCGGTGACTCGCTGTATCAGCTAGCGACATTGAACAATACATCAATTGGTGCAATCAAAAAAATAAACCAACTGGCCAACAGTAAAATCCATGCCGGTCAGCGATTATTGATTCCAGTCCAATCATTCTGATAGTGAATCAATGTAAACAGCTTATTTGAGGGGTTCTTCACTCACAAGCGGACCACCCTGACTGGCATTCCAATCTGGCTGCGTGACAGAATTCAACACACTGCCCACAGCGTTCAGGAGGTTGATATTCGTTTGATGATGCGACAAAGCCAAACCGACAATCACGCCAGCCAGTAAACAGGCCGGTGCAATCAGGCTACGGATTGCCATCAAACTGCTCAGTGCGATAACCATGAGGATCGTTGCGACATACAAATGCCCTGAAAACTGAGTAAAAAAAGCGACATAGACAGCGGTGGCCTGAATCAAGCCACCCAGTACTAAAAAGGATATTGTCATTTTTTCACCACGAGTTGTACTTTTCTTGTGTTGTTTTTGTGAGTATAGACACAGGCGCGACAATTGTGGCGATCACTTGAGTATTTGAATTCACTGTTGCAAATTTGTTTTTCTCTTGTGATGAATATGTTCTTGTGTTCATGAACTATACTGAAAATAAAAGAAAAGCTGTGCTGCCCCGAGGGAAACCACCACAGGACAGAAAATAACAACGATAAAAATTCAGGAGGGTATGTCTATGAATCATCACGACGAAATGATCGTCCCCAGCACTGTCGGGTTAATCGGCAGAATAGAGATTGCAGCCGTCTGCATTTTGGCTGCTGGATTGTTTCTGATGCTTTTTTGAAACAGGAAAGGCTGACGATTCAGTACAAGAAGAATTATAGGGTGCTCAGCTTCAGATAAAGCTGAGCACCCTTTCGAATGCAGTTTCCCTACCGCTTATAGTCTCTGGCCTCTTCTACACGTCCAGATAAAGCATGGAGATCGCTCTCCAAATGGACGGGAATCATACATGAGTATGTCATCAGTTGCATCACTTTTGTGATAACTTCGGAAGCATGTCTTTATTCTGACGCATTCCCCATCTGGCTAGACCATTTGCTCTGAATTTTTCGGTTAAACTACCCGGATTACGATGATCTAAGGTAGTTCCAACTCAATGTTTCTAAATTCTTACTTCGCTGAACAAAACGGTCGTTATTCTTTTTCTCGTGAACAGGCCAGCCACTTTGCCAAGAAAGTTGCCGGTGACTTTAACCCAATCCACGATGCAGACAACAAGCGATTCTGTGTCCCGGGCGACCTGCTCTTTTCTGTGATGCTGGCCAAAACTGGTTTAAGCCAGAAAATGCGAGTGGAATTTGCCGGTATGATCTCCGATGGTATTCCATTAACCATTCATACCAAATCGGCAACCGATTTATCGCTGGTCGATGAGAAAGGAAAAGAGTATTTGCATGTGATCCGTGATGGCGAGATTACCCACAATACAAACCTGATTGAAACCGTCACCAAAAACTATGTGCAATTCTCTGGTATGAACTTTCCGCATATCATGGTGCCACTCATGGAATCAGAACAGGTCATGATCAATCCTGCCCGTCCATTGGTGATCTACGAAAGCATGGAATTAGAATTTTCCCGCCTGGATCTCGATGTACCTCAAGTAGAGCTGACCGATTCCATCATTGAAACCGACGGCAAACGTGGCAGTGTCACACTCGCTTTCAGCTTCAAAGAACATGGCGAAGTCGTTGGCGAAGGCAGAAAGAAAATGCTGATGAGCGGCTTGAAACCCTATTCACAGGAAGACATTAACGACCTGGTTGATCGGTTTAATGCACGTAAAGCAGCATACTTAGCTTCATAGTTTTAGTTGCATAATTTTTGCTGAATAGCCTTCCTAGCGACATCGTTCTTTTCAGCAGACACGGGTGTCCAGATTATCTTTTTCATCTCTGGACACCTTTATCTTTACCTGCTACATTCCAAACACTTAATGCAACAACTTTGGAGGATACAAGATGATTGTAATGACAACCCACCGGGCACAGAACATGGTAATGAGTCAGTAAGCGATAGAGTCAACTCTAACCCTCTCCGCTTCTACCCTTCCCGCTTGTCTTGCCCGGTTCATTCTGACCGGGGCCGTATTGCCCCTGAATATTTAATTTTCAGATCATGACGCTCTATTTTGCGTCAGGGGTAAACACATCATGACAAAAATTATTTCTCAACCAACTTACGCTTTACAGGAACTTGGTTGGAAACCCTTCTTTCAACAACAACTTTCCCTGCAAGAATGGGAAGTCAATCAACCTGCACGTGTTAGTGCGGTCCACAAAAGCCGTATCGAAGTTCTGACTGAGCATGGCCAGCTCTCCATTGCAACCTTGCCTGCAATGCCGACTTTGGCCGTGGGTGACTGGATATTAGTCTCAGAAAACAATCACTTTACTCGTTTGCTTGAACGTTTTTCAAACTTCCAGAGAAAAGCCGCGGGCAGTAAAGTTGCTGAACAGCTGATCGCCAGCAATATCGATACCGTATTTATTGTTTGCTCTCTCAATCAAGACTTTAACCTGAGCCGAATCGAACGGTATCTTGCTTTAGCGAATCAATCAGGTGTTGAACCCGTGATTGTTCTGTCGAAAGCCGACTGTATCGACGATCCATTGCCTTTCATCGAGCAGGTTCGTCAGATCGATAACATGCTCATGGTCGAGGCAGTCAATGGACTCGACCCAAACAGCGTTGGCACACTGTCTGCCTGGTGTGGCAAAGGTAAAACGGTCGCTTTTCTCGGTTCTTCCGGTGCTGGTAAGTCAACCTTGGTCAATACGCTACTGTCTGCCAATGCCCAGTTGACAGGCGGTATTCGTGAAGACGACAGCAAGGGACGTCATACCACGACATCTCGTTCAATGCATCTTATGCCAGAAGGCGCTCTGTTGCTTGATACACCGGGAATGCGTGAACTGCAACTTGCTGATTGCAGCGAAGGGCTTGCCGTAACATTCGCAGATATTGAAACCTTGGCAGACCAGTGCCGTTTCGGGGATTGTTCACATCAGCAAGAACCCGGATGCGCGGTACTGGAAGCGATTGAATCTGGAGAACTGGACGAACGCCGTTTGCGAAATTACCACAAGCTAAACCGGGAAATCGCATTCAATACAGCAACCATTGCTGAAAAACGAGCGCAATCGAAACAGCTCGGCCGTTACTACCACGCAATACAAAAAAGCAATCGAAAACATAAAAATCGAGAGTAAAACAACCTCCCCCCCCCCTTCGGCGGTGGTTTCGAGATGACAACACAAAGCCCTCCATCTTTGGAGGGCTCATTCGAGTTGTCATAGAGATGATCAGTCTGAAATTATTGAGCAACTGACGTCTGCGCGTCCGCGTTTCCTGCTAGACCTTTATCACGATAAAGTCGCATGGCAGCCTGTGGACCCGTTAACAGTGTCAGAAGCATCAGGAAAGAAACTGGCACCGCGGTAATCACTATGAACGACTGCAGTGCGTTTAATCCGCCATCGCCTGCCATCAGTAAAACTGCGGCAACACACCCCATTGCAATCGCCCAGAACAAACGATGGCTGGCCGCAGGTTCATTCTTCCCAGAGGTCACCATCGCGATCGCATAAGCCATTGAATCTCCGGTTGTCACGACAAAGGTGGTCGTCAACACCAGAAAAGCCGGGATCAGCCACTCACTGAAAGGCAATTGCGCCAGTGTTGCTAACAGCACTGCAGGCAAACCACCATCACTTAACGGTCCTGAAATTGTACCCGGTTGTGTCAACTCAAAATAAATACCGGAACCACCCAAAACAGAAAACCAGAAATGCGTCACCAAGGGCGCACCGATCGCCACAGTCATCACGAGTTCACGAATACTGCGACCCACAGAAATACGAGCGATAAAAATCGCCATCATCGGTGCAAATCCAATAAACCATCCCCAGAAAAACCAGGTCCACCATGCATTCCAGTCTGGCGATGACTGAGTCAGACTCATTTCAGGCAAATGCTGAATATAAACCGACATTGCCTGCGCAAACTGCTCAACAATAAATCCGGTTGGGCCAACCACCAGCATGATGATCAGCAGGAAAACGGCGACGATGACGTTAAAGCGACTCAGCCATTGCAACCCTTTGTCCATGCCCGTAGCAGCTGATAGTGAATAGATCGTAACAACCACAGCCAGTAAACCAACTTGCGTCAGCACAGAATTATCAAAGCCGGCCACCACGTGCAAACTATAACCCAATTGAGAAGCCAGAAAACCAATCGGACCGATTGTTCCTGCTGCGACAGCGATAATTGAACAGGCATCAATCACTGAGCCTACCCAGTGGTTCTCCAGCCTGTCCCCCAGCAATGGGTAAAGCAACGCTCTTGGACGCAGTTTGACACCTTTCTGATGATGCGCATACATCAGCACAATGGTCGCCAGCGTGCCCAATACAGCCCAGGCCAGAAATCCCCAATGCAGAAAGCTTTGACTCAGCGCCGGGGCAACTGCTTCTGTCTGTCCAGCCTGAATGTCATCAAAAGCTGGTGGTGTCGTCACAAAGTGATAAATCGGCTCAGCTGCTGACCAGAAAACCCCGCCACCAGCCAGCAGTGTACACATAATCATCGCCGTCCACCGGAACTGGCCGATCTCTGGCTTTTGAAGATTTCCGAGTTTCACCCGACCCATCGGCAACAAAGCCAGCACCACGGCAAGGATAAAATTCAGCAGCATAAACCATTGCCAGAAAGACCCAAATGCAGTCGTCGCTTGGCTAAAGAGTGTTTGAATGGTAGATGATACCCAAGACAGATCTGCGATTGCCGCGATCAAGAACAGGCTCAGAAATCCAATCGTTAGAGCTGAAACGAATTTATCAGCACCTGGTTGTTTGGTGGTATACATAAATTACTCACTAGTTGTGTGAGGGGACGCACACTAACAGCTTCAATTCTGTAAATCCAACAAATTTGCGTGATTTTTAGCCAGAGATGATTCGAAATGACACAGGCGAGCAGAAACCAACCGGTTGATTTCCAATTCATGGGCATTGCTTGCATTTCGCTTATAGATTTGAGTTCAAAATAAATGGGCTGATATTCGGCCTCGTCAGCCCAGAGGAAATTGATTAAAAATCAGTGGAATTACTGTTCCAGCTTCTGACAAACCACTTCAGCAAGATAATGAGAATTCAGGTTTCGCTGCACCAACGCATGCTCCATGCGTCCAAGAGCAACAACATCCAGCCAATGTGCAATCATCGCGGTAAATCCTTTACTCTCGAGCATTGGCGTCCAGTCCGGCAAAGTCAGCTTGCTTTCTGCGCCATCTATCCAGCTTGTCCCGGTTGCCAGTGAATCAAAATGAACCGTGCGATTTTCGAAATTCAGTGTCACCTGCTCTGCAGTTACGCCATTGAGCCGGTTCATCGACGCTTGGTAGATGGTTTGATCGACTTGCCATTCAACATCCAGTCTGGCCAGTTTGCCCTGATGATATTGCGTGATTACATGCAGATCTTCTGAACGGACACTTCCCGACAGGTTCACACTATCGAGTGGGTGAATGAAATCATCAAACACAAAGGTTCGGACATCTCCGGGTTGATTCAACCGGTGTTTCTGCCAGCGTATCCCCATCAACTGACCTTTCTGCGGCGTTTTCAGATGAGGCTGGATTAATGGCAAATAGCGTCGGTTGAACCCCATAAACAAAGGGAGTTGCTTCGCTTCCGCCAGATTATGCAAAGATTCACATGCCGCGTAAGTATCGCTCAGTGGCTTATCAACAAAGACCGCAATGCCATGATTCAGGAAAAACTGTGCAATTTCGAAATGAGAAGACGTTGCGCTATGAATCATCACACCATCAACGCCAAGTCCCGCCAATTCCCGGTAGTCTGTCACCGCGTCTGGAATACGATGTGTCTGAGCAAGCTGCTTCAATACGGCTGGGTTTCGGGTACAAAAGGCCAGTTCAATGCCCGGCCATTGTGTGATCACAGGCAAATAAGCTTTCTGAGCAATATCACCCAACCCAATGATGCCAATTTTCATGCTGACTCCTTCGACTTCAGATAGAAAAAGCCCCTGTCTGTGACAAGGGCTGATACGTTCCCGAACATGACAGTCTGTCTGATCGAATCAGTGCGTTGTCACATTGTGTTCATATTCAACAACGATTTGATTACCACTATAACGCACATTTTTAATATTACCATCAACAATATAGGTATTCGTCAGCGTGACCGTGTTCGGTAAAGTTCCGCCAATTTGTTCCCGTAAAGATGGAATCGTCAGAACCGGATCGACGCCCATATACTGACAAAACTGACTGACAAACCGATGCTCCAGCGGCAAACTCCCCCGCAGAATGTCAGAGAAAAACAGCTGACTGACGCCCAGCTTTTTTGCCATTTCAATTTGTGTCACCCGCATCTTCGCCTTGTAACTCATCCATGTTTCATACAGGACTTTTCTGTCTTCTTCTGTGTATTGCATACCTGTTCCTAGCGCAAAAAAATGTCAATTCATCGCAATTAAAGCCTAAAGCATCCGGGAAAATGTCAGAAAAACGTTAGGCTTGTTCCAAATGAGAACCCCGCAAAGCCGCATGAAATCTGGGTTTCGCTCATATCACACAATTTCAGCAAGTTAGAAAACTCACCCTGTCTTGATTTTGATTATGAAAGCCTTTTGCGATCCGGTTATACTGCATGTGTTCATATTTCGTCATGGATTGCACAAAAATACGATGCTCCCAAAGATGCGCATACAACAAAACTCAAGCTTAAAAAGGATCATCATTGTTATCCTTTGCCTGTTGTTGTTGCCTTGGAGCAGCCTGAGTGTCGCCCTGACAACCGCCGGTATCGATCCGTTCGATGACTGCATGAATCCCGTTATCCAGGTCGTACAATCAGATTGTTGTGATGGCATGGCAGATCAGATGTCAAAAGATAAAGAGCACACCTGCCATGAAAGTCTCCAGATAGTGAATTGCGAGGCAATGAGTTGCGAGCAACATTGCCAATTTTCATGTCACACGCCACTTTTTATGCCAGCATCCCCTTTGTTTCCCTTGATGCTGACATCTGCTATTTCGTTTCATCCCTATTTATCCGGAGACTGGAACGAACCTGTCTCTGTACGATTCAGACCCCCGATTGACTTCTGAACAAAATCGAACGATTCCTTGCCTGGAATCTGTATCAGTCAGGCAACCATACATATCGATTTCGCCAGCTAAATCATGCTGTGCGCCAGAAGTCATTAGAGGTAATGAACATGAAAAAAACACACCAGCTTTTATCTGCCGCTCTGATGTTGATGAGTGTATCGTCAATTGCCAAACAGGCCATTGAGGGAACCAACTACCAATCCCCGTCCTGTGGATGTTGCAAGGGCTGGGTCAAACACATGAATGACAATGGGTTTGATATCAACATGACCTTTGAAAATAATCTGCATCCAATAAAACAGGCCAACGGCATTCGCCCTCAGTACGCATCCTGCCATACCGCAAAAATTCAGGGATATGTCTTTGAAGGCCATGTACCCGCACAGGATGTCAAAAAATTCCTTGCTGAAAAACCAGCCAATCTGAAAGGCTTAGCCGTTGCAGGTATGCCGATGGGTTCACCGGGTATGGAGTACAACAATCAGACCATGCCATACGATGTGGTCGCATTTGATCAGCATGGAAATACCGTGATCTGGGCAAGCTATCATCAGCCACAGACTCCGTAAACAACGACATAAACAACAACGTAAACAAGAAAAGGCCGGGAATACCGGCCTTTTCTGTTCAGATCTGATTAATCATTTTAATTGCTGATTCAGCTTGTGAAACCACTGCCGATTCGGATCCTGTTTGTCTGCCCATTGCGGATCCAGTGCTCGCTTTTCCAGATAAACCTGAAGTCCGGTAAAATACAAAACCGCCGTCAACTCAGAGTCCTGACTGAAATAAGCCAGAAAGTTATCTTCCTGTTCAGCCAGTTGCGCCAGTGTCGTCACCCCATGCCGAAGTGCCCATTGTACGGCATAGGGCGAAACTTCAGTGCGATGCAGAATCTGAAGTTCAATCAACTTCAGAGGTACTTCAATCCCCTGTTGAGTATTCCCCGATGGTGTTGTCGGTTTCGCATCTTGTGCCTCTTCCGCCAGCCTTTCCCGCAAACTGGCCAGACTCGCCGCCTGTTGCGCTTCTGAATACCCATGCGTCGTCTTACAGAAACGAATGGCAAACCCAAGCTGCTGCCGGCCAACGAGTTCAACAACTTGTTCCAGATAGTCCTCTGGTATCGCATAAGTTTTCGCAAGCTGTTCCACAGCCTGAGCCAGATTCGGATACACAATACCGTGATATTCAACTTGAAAAGCTTGACTGATCTGTCCCACAGGCTGCCCATCAATGGCCAACGGCCAACCCGTATAGTTCACACGATCTCGGGCAATCTCGAACATCTTCCAGGCACTTTCTTTGAAGCCTTCAAAAGCTTTCCCTTCCATTTCCGAGTCTTCCAGCTCTTCTCTTGTCCAATGCGCGCCGATTTGCAAATGTTTCTGGTACTTACGGTGGAGTCTGGCTTTCACCCGATCACGTAATACATCCAGTCCGCTCGCTTTGGTTCTTGTACACAGGCCATAACATTCTTCGCAACAAGGAACTTTGACCGGCAGATCACCTGCATAGTCCGGCTCAGGCCTGAAAATAAAACTTTCATAGTAAGGTTCACCACAAAACCAGCAGGTATGGCGATACTCAAAAGGGACATCAATCGACTGGATAGTCATGATTCAGCGAACTCTCATTGCATCAGGTCTGTTTCATTATGCGATTCATCGGTTACGGGTACAAGGTAAGTCATTCATTTGCCTGAAGCGCAAATAATTCACAACGCTGTTTTTTGCCAAGCCCGTATGGAACACGCTAATATACGTGACCGTTTTTTGAATGTGAGTGGTATGGATGTCTGAACAGAAGCGAAAGGCGCTGAAAAAAATCGCCAAATGCCTCGAATTAGGTAACTCAGCCAATGTTAATGAAGCAGCACAGGCCATCAAGATGGCACATCGCCTGATGCTGAAATATGGCTTGGAAAAAGATGACATTGAATTTATCCAGATGGGTAAAACCAAATCAGCGACGCTGTTACCGACAGACATCAGCCAGCAGATCCTGAAAATCATTCGTGGCATCAACCGACGTTTTGGTGTCGAGTGCGTCCTCACCAATTACAAAGGACTGAAGCAGGCCGAATTTATCGGCGTCGCTGAACGTGCGATTTTTGCCGCCTTTGCCTTTGATGTGGTCTACCGGGAAATGAACCAGCAAACCGGCCAGTTCCGTAACAGTTTTGCCGGGACTGGTGCCAGTCAAACGGAAGTCACCCGCCGGGTGTCCTCTTTTCTGGCCGGTTGGATTGAGGGAGCTTTAGAAAAATTACCCGAGCTGAATACCGATGATGATCATGACAATCGCATGACGAATTACATCGATCGTGAATTTGAAAATCTGGATCGTGAGACTTTCAAACAGCAGCTTCAGGAAGCCATGAAAGGGATTACAGATGATTACGAGAAAGGCATGAAGAAAGGCCGCTCAATCTCTGTGAACCGCCCTGTCGGCGGCGCACGTCAGGAAGCGACAAAACTGTTGAGTTAACGACAAAGGCGGTGAAGGTTCTCGAGTGTGATTAAACCGTTCCGTTTTAAAGATTACATTTAAACTCATTCAATTAAAAAATCCGATGTCTATTCAGGCACCGGATTTTTCCATATTATCTCAATCCTTGATAAAGATTCCGTTAGCGCACGCTGTCATCCTCGGCTGAAATCTCCTGCAATAGAACATTCAGATGCTCACCCAACTGGCGGCGGTTCCCGGCATCAGACATCATGCTGGCATGATCGCCGTCCACCAGCGTGACCGTCAGGGATTCAACCGGCAGATACTGCTCCCAGCCCAAAGCTGAATCATCCTCCCGGCTATAACCTGTCGGCTGAATCCGCGTCCAATATTCTGCCAGTTCCTGACTACGAATCGGCGGCATCTCTTCCTTCGCTTTCAGCAAATGCAACTGAAGGTCAGATGGCCTAATGGTTGTCTCTTCCACCAGCTTCGCAAAGTGTTGCCGACGCTCCCACAGCGACAGTTCCTGCTGCGGATCTTCGAGTAAGGTACGAATCCTCATCTCATGTAACGTCTTCAGCACTTCCTCCAGCGGCATGGCTCGCAGCCGATCCATCAAGACCATGTCGAGTTCAGGATATTCCCCTTCCAGCCAGCTCATAAACAGGTGCGTCATACTTGCCATCGCCTGCTGTGGCCGCATGGTATCAAGCAGACCCAGGAACGCCACTTCCTCGCCCTCGCTTTGCAGCAAGTCTGCAATTTGATACGCAAGCACACCACCAGAAGAGTAACCAAACAAATGATACGGCCCACTGGGCTGAACCTGACGAATCATCTCGATACAGGATTTCGCCATCATCGTCATGGTTTCCGGCCGCTGTTCTGACATATCCGGCCAAGGCACAGCATAAACCGGGTAATCTGCATCCAGCGACTTCGCGAATTCATACACATAGGAATGATCCCCGAAGCCTGTTGGCATAAAGAACAACGGCAGGCGGCTTCCGCCCCGACGTGCCGGCAGTGCGGTTTGCACAACATTCGCTCCCGGATGCTGATCAAGATGCTCAGCCAGATCAGCAAGCACCGGATAATCAAAGACAGCCTGCACCGGAATATCCAGCCCATGTTGCTTCGCCATACTGACCTGACGCACCACCAGCAATGAATGCCCGCCCAGTTCAAAGAAATGATCATGGCGTCCAATCTGCTCTATCCCCAGCAACTCGCCCCACATATGAGCCAGCATCACTTCGGTATCGCTTCGTGGCGCCACATAATCATCACTGACCCCGATCAGTCCTTCAGGTTTGGGCAGTGCACGACGATCCACTTTACCATTGGGTGTTAATGGCAACTTGTCCAGCCCGACATAAGCCGATGGCAACATGTAAGACGGCAAGCGATCTGCCAGATACTTTCTCAGTTCAGAGGATTCCGGCAAAGCCATCCCATCGCTTGGTGTCAGCCAGGCCACCAGACGCTGATCGGCACCCAGCGTCCGTAAATCTACCAGTGCATCACGAATGGCAGGATGCGAATGCAATTGCGCTTCAATTTCGCCCATTTCAATCCGGAAGCCCCGGATCTTCACCTGCCCATCATTCCGTCCCTGATATTCCAGGTTGCCATCTGGCAGGTAACGCACCAGATCGCCGGTCCGGTACATCATGCCACCTCTGTGGAAAGGATCCGGCAGGAATCGTTCTGCTGTGAGTTCCGGACGATTCAGATAGCCAAGAGCCACACCGACACCACCGACATAAAGCTCACCAATTGCTCCCCGGGGAACAACCTCTCCCCGCGGGTTCAGGACATAAGCCCGGGTATTCCCAATCGGCTTCCCAATTGGCAGACGTTCACGACCATCAACCCGCTCAATCTGCGCCGTCGTCGCATACGCACTGGCTTCGGTCGGGCCATAGGCATGAATCGCTTTCACCGGTCCCTGATATTTCAGCAGGCAGTCGTAAGCGGAAGGTTCTTCTTTTTCCCCACCGGAAATCAGATGCCGGAGCTGTGACAAGCTCTCGCCAATCAGGTGAACATACTGGTTAAACAATGCCGTCGTCAGGAACAACGTCGTGATTTCATGTTCTTTCAGCGACTGAGCAAGCAACTTCGCATCCATGATAACGTCCTGCGGAATCACCACCATCTGACCGCCATTCAGCAATGGTGCCCAGACTTCCATGGTCGAGGCATCAAATGCCGGATTCGATGAGAAGGCGATTCGTTCCGATGCATCAAACTCTGCATAGCCGTTGCGAATAACCAGGCGGGTGATGCCCTGATGCGGCACCATCACCCCTTTCGGCTGACCGGTTGAGCCTGAGGTATACATCAGATAGGCCGCAATCGTGCTTTCTAACATCAAATCAGGATTATCGCACCGCTGGCTGCGATCTTCAGGCAACACATACGGCAATGCATCATTCCCCGGCTTGTCAGCAATGATAAGACGAGCACCACTGTCACTGAGAATCCAGGCCTGACGTGTTTCAGGCAGTTTTGAATCCACCGGCACAAACATCGCGCCTGTTTTCAGGATTGCTATCTGCGCAATTACCAGTGACAGACTGCGGCCCAGTTTGAGCGCCACGCGATCGCCGGGCTGAACACCCCGTTCAATCAGCGTATGCGCCAATTGGTTCGCCATTGTATTCAATTCGGCATAGCTGACCTTTTGCTTGCCCTCAATCACGGCGATGGCATCCGGCCGTCTCCGAACCTGCTGTTCAAACACGGTATGCACACAGTCCTCAGCCGGATAATCCGTCACCGTCTGATTCCAGATATCCAGTTGCAGGCGATACTCAGCCTCCGGCAGAATCTCCAGTGCATTCACGGGCACAGCCGGGGTGTCAGCGAGAGCATGAGACAGTGACGTCAGCGCCTGAATCATATAACCGCAGATTCTTTCCGCTTCAATCGGCTGGCTGATCTGGGCTGTCAGCCCCAGCGTGTCACCCCCATCTTCAACAGACATCACAAACGGATAGTTGGTCCGTTCCTCAGCACTCAAGAGGGAAACACCTTCAGGCAGCACCAGTTCCCCTTCCATGTTATGGCGATAATTCAGTAAGGCACTGAACAATGGTGCCCCTGCAGCCATACCACTGCAACGCTGAGCCAGCGCCAGGGGTGCATGCTCATGTAACAGCAGACCACTTAAACGCTGATGCGCCTGACGAACCGCAGTGACCACATTCTGATCCTTGATATCCAGTCGCAATGGCAGCGTATTGATAAAGAGACCCATTGCCTGCTCAGCCCCTTCACCAGCCTGCATCCGGCCCAGTAAGACCGTGCCAAACACCACCGCCTCTTTGTCAGTCACCCGGGACAGCACCTGCGCCCAGGCCAGATGGCACAAACTCGCCAGACTCACACCGAGGTGACGGGCCTGCTCACGCAGTGACGCGTTGAGTTCAGCCGGTACAGCACAGTGTGCGGTCGTCACGGCTTTGCCGTCACCCCGGACATTACTCAGTTCAAACGGCAGCACAGGCTCTTCAATATCCGCCAGCATGTCCCGGAAAAACGCTTCATGGGCTTCCTGGCTCATACCCAGACGGGTCTGAGCAATCACATTCCGGTACGGTGGTGCAATGGCAAGCGTCTCTGCTTTTCCGGCCAGAATCGCCGCCACTTCACTTTCAATCAGCGCTGAGGTGGAATGGTCCCCGATCATATGATGCCATTGTTGCAGCATCAGCCACTGTCCCTGTTCATCTTGGGCAATCACCAGATTCAGGAGCGGTGCCTGCGTCAGATCCAGACGTGAATGACGCGGATCAAACCGAGCGAACAATTGATCCGCCACCGGCCCTTCCGCCGGATTCAGTTCAAGTTCACGAACCGGCAAACTTGCCTTACGCCAGACGACCTGCACCGGCTCAGACAATCCCTGACTGAGAAAGGCTGAACGCAGGATATCGTGACGATCAACGACCCGTTGCATCGCTGACAGCCAGGCATCCAGACGCGCACGGCTGTCGAATTGCAACATCGCCGACAGCAGATACGTATCGCCTTGCTCGCTGAGCAGATGATGGAAGAGGATCCCTTCCTGCAACGGCGACAGTCCATAGATATCCTGAACATTGCCGACTCCGCCCGGAACCGTGCTGATCACCTGATCAATTTCCTGCTGATTCAAATTCGTCAGTGGTAGTAACGCCGGGGTAATCTGCGTCGTTTCAGCCGTGATCAGATTCTCCGGCACCTGAATCTCATGCTGAGTTCCCAACGCCGATGCCAGCGCCGCCAGCGTCGGTGAAGAGAACAAGGTGTTCACACCGGCGGAAAGACCATGCCGGCGCAGTGCCGCCATCAGTTTCACCACAAGCAGTGAATGGCCACCCAGTTCGAAGAAATTGTCGTGACGACCAATGCCTTCCACACCGAGCACTTCAGACCAGAGTTCAGCCAGCAGATGTTCCGTCTCTCCCTGCGGCGCTTCATACACCCGGCCAGCGTCAGCATCTGGTACAGGCAGCGCACGACGATCCAGCTTCCCGTTCGGAGAAATCGGCAATGCCTGCATACACACAAAGGCAGCTGGAATCATATAGTCAGGCAAGCGTGCCGAGAGGAACTGACGAACGTCTGCTGTCAGTTGTTCCTGATCGCTTGTTGTCTTGCCTTCTTTGTGTTCCCCGTCTTCTTGCAATGTCTTGGGAACAATCCAGGCAATCAGACGTTTTTCGCCATGGCTTCCGGGCAACGCATCCACAGCGACATCACGCAATGCCGGATGCGCCCCAAGCTGAGTTTCAATTTCACCCAGCTCAATCCGGAACCCGCGGATTTTCACCTGCTGGTCGTTTCGGCCCAGATACTCCAGACTGCCATCGGCCAGATACCGCACCAAATCACCGGAACGGTACATACGTCCCCCCGGATAGAAAGGATCTGCCAGGAAGCGTTCAGCCGTCAGTTCAGGCTGATTCAGGTAGCCTCGCGCCACCTGAACACCACCAATATACAGCTCGCCTACCGCCCCGCGAGGCACAGGCAGACCGGCTTCATCCAGCAGATAAATCCGGGTGTTACTGATAGGCCGGCCAATGGAAGGAACCGCAGCGTCCAGTGCTAACGGTGCCGACGTGGCAACCACGGTGGTTTCGGTCGGCCCGTAGTTGTTCACCACAGTCAGCCCCTGAGGCACATCCAGCGGCCAGCGACGCAGGCTATCCCCCCCGATCAGCAGCTGACGCAGCGAAGCAGGGATTGTTCCATTGGCCAGCGCGACTTCTGCCAGCGGCGTCACCATAAAGGAAACCTGTGCGCCACTGTGTTGCCACCATTGCAGCAAGGCGTCACTGTCACCGGCAACCTGAGACGGCGGCAGTAGTAAAGACGCACCCAGCGACAAGGTCGGCCAGATCTCCCAGACACAGGCATCAAAGCCAATACCCGCCATACAGGTCGTTTTCTCCCTCGCCTGCAACCCGGTTGCTTCTTCATGCCACTGAATCAGATTCAGTAACTGACCGTGCTCAACCATCACCCCTTTGGGCTGACCGGTCGAACCAGAGGTATACACCACATAGGCCAGATGTTCGGAACGAACCTCGACGACAGGTGCACCGGCAGATTCAGGGGTCGACAAGGGTTTATCCAGTGCCAGAACAGGCACATCAATGTCACTCAGCGTCTTGGCACCGATGGCTTTGCAACCGACGGAATCAGCAAGCAGCAAGACCGGATCACAATCACTCAGAATATATCTCAACCGATCACCGGGATAAGCCGGATCCAGCGGCACATAGGCTCCCCCGGCTTTGAGCACCGCCAGCAAGGCCACAATCATATCCGGTTTCCGTGCGGCACAAACGGCGACCCGTGTTTCTGAACCGACACCGCGGGCAATCAGTGCATGGGCCAGTCGGTTCGCCCGGCTGTCGAGCTGACCGTAACTCAGGACTTCATCGCCGCACACCACTGCCAGCGACTGAGGTGAACGGCTCACCTGAGCTTCAAACAGATGGTGGACTGCATGATGCTTCGGATAAGCACGTCCGGTCTGGTTCATGTCATCAAGCAGTTGTGTACGCTCTGCTTCCGGCAACAGATCCACCCGGGAAACCGGGATGGTAATATCTGCCACCATCGTCTGAAGCACGGCTTGCAAATAAGCGCTGAAGCGGTTGGCCGTGCCGGCATCAAACAAAGCAGTCGCATAGTTCAGAACGCCTGTGATCTGATCGTCCGTTTCTCTCAGTTCCAGCGTCAGGTCAAACTTCGCGATATCGTAAGCCAGACCGGCATCGGCAACGGTCAGTCCCGGCAGGCTGATATCTCGCACCGAACCATCCTGCCAGGAGAGCATGACCTGGAATAACGGCGTTCTGTCGAGCTGACGCGGCGGGTTAATCACTTCAACTACTTGTTCAAACGGCAAGTCGCTGTGTTCACGGGCAGCAAGGACAGACTGCCGAACCCGGGACAACAATGTGCTCAATGCCGGATCGTCTCGCAGATCAAGATGCAGGGCCAGCGTACTGACAAAGAATCCCACCAGCGGTTCGATTTCAAGACGCCCACGATTCGCATCCGGCATCCCAATCACGACTTCCTGCTGACCGGCCAGACGCGACAGGACAATTCCCCAGGCAGAAAGCACGGTCATAAACAGAGACGTTCCCTGCTGCTGGCTCAACTGACGCAAAGACCGGGTCAGCGCAGCATCAATCACCACCAGCACTTCGGCACCGGCAAAAGACTGCACCGGCGGACGGGGTCTGTCGGTTGGCAGCGTCAGCTGTGCTGGCGCATCGCCCAAGGTATCCCGCCAGAAGCTGGCTTGCGCATCCAGCCGTTCCTGACTGAGATGTTCCCGTTGCCAGTGGGCATAGTCCGCATACTGCAAGGTCAGTGGTGGTAATGGATTGGTCTGATGCTGACGGAATGCACCATACAGCTCGCTCAGTTCCCGCAGAAGGATCTTCGAAGACCAGCCATCAGAAACAATATGATGACAAACCAGCAGGAACAGACATTCATGATCCGTCACCTGCCAGAGATGCGCATGAACCAGCGGGCCATTTTCCAGATCAAACGGCGCAGCCATCACCTGACGAATGTGCCTCAATGCCTGCTTACGACCACGCATTTCCGTACGCAGATCATGCCATGTGAAAGGCATTGGTTCAGACGGCAGAATACGAACCTGCGGCTGATCGTCCTGCGTCACAAACACACTGCGCAAACTTTCATGCCGGTCATAAAGTGCGTCCAGGCTTTGTCTGAATGCATCCAGATCCAGCTCGCCCGTCAGATCCAGCGCAAGCGGGATATGATAGGTTTCACTGTTACCTTCCATCTGACTCAGGAACCACAGCCGCTGCTGGGCAAACGACAATGGCAAAGCGCCCTCCCGGGAAACCGGCACAATCGGTAACTGATGGATGTCCTCCTCCCGGTGGAGCTGTTCGGCCAGTGCATGAAGTACCGGCGCCGCAAACAATGCGGCCAGCGAGAGTTTCCAGCCCGCCTGTTCCACCCGGTTAGCCAGTTGTACCGCCAGCAACGAATGCCCGCCCAGATCAAAAAAGTTATCCTGACGACCAACCCTTTCAATGCCCAGCAGAGATTCCCACAGGGTTGCCAGCAGGGTTTCCCGCTCCCCCTTGGGTGATTCATAAGCTTCCCGAATGCCCGCCGCACTTTCCGGCGCAGGCAAAGCACGTTTATCCAGTTTACCGTTGGTTGTCAGCGGCAGTGCCTCCAGCCAGAGATAAGCTGATGGCACCATATACTCCGGTAAACGATCGGCCAGAAACTGACGCAGTTGTCCCGCCAGTAGTTCCTGCTCTGCCTGAGGTCCGGGGACAATCCAGGCCACCAGTCGCTTGTCGCCATCACTCGCCTCCCAGGCATCGACCGTCACATTGGTGACCGCCTCATGGGCAAGAATGGCCGCTTCCACTTCCCCGCATTCAATTCGGAAACCACGAATTTTTACCTGATGGTCATTCCGACCCAGATAATCCAGCTCGCCGTTTGGCAAATAACGGGCTAAATCACCAGAGCGATACAAACGGCCACCCGGGTGGAACGGATCATCCAGGAAACGTTCGGCATTCAGTTCAGGCCGGTTCAGATAGCCCCGAGCGACCCCTTCCCCCCCAACATACAACTCTCCAACCGCCCCCTGTGGTACAGGCTGACCATGCGGATCAAGCAGATACAGGCGCAGATCGGAGATTCGACGACCAATCGGGCTGCCACTGGACTTCACATCAACCGGTGACATGGCTCTGTAAGTCACATGGACTGTGGTTTCAGTAATCCCGTACATGTTCACCAACTGAGTCCGTTCAGCCGGGTTACGGGCATACCAGGGCGCCAGATCAGCCGGATTCAGCATTTCCCCGCCGAAAACAATCGTTCTTAACTGGTGCGGTGTTTCATCCTGTGCCTGAATCAAGGCTTTAAAAGCACTCGGCGTCTGGTTCAGAACCGTCACGCCATTCCAGCAGATAAACTGATAGAAATCTCTGGCTGAACGGGCCGTCGCCTGAGGCACCACAACCAAGCGGCCACCGTGCCGCAAGGCACCCCAGATTTCCCACACGGAAAAGTCAAAGGCAAACGAGTGGAACAGACACCAGACGTCATCTGCATGAAAACCAAATTCAGCATCAGTCGCACTGAACAGGCGATCCACCTGACGGTGTTCAACCATGACGCCTTTGGGCTTACCTGTCGAACCCGAGGTGTAAATCACATAGGCCAGACTGGCGGGCGTCAAACCGGCCACCTGAGGATTTCGGTTGTCTCCTTCAAAGGCTTGTTCAAGTTCTTGATCAAGCGCCAATTGCGGCAGATCCACATCACCCAGCGCAGCACGACCTTTGTCGTCCGCCAGCAACAGGACCGGCGCCGCATCTTCAAGGATGTACTGCAAACGCTCGCCGGAATAAGCCGGATCTAACGGCACATAGGCCCCACCCGCTTTGAGGATGCCAAGCAAGCCAACAATCAGATCCAGACTTCGCTCCGCACACAGGGCAACCCGGCTTTCAGGCTGAACCCCATGTTCAATCAATACGTGCGCCAGCCGGTTTGCTTTGGCGTTCAATTGGGCATAAGTCAGACTTTGCTCACCACAGACCAGTGCAACCGCCTCGGGAGACTGAGCCACCTGATCTTCGAACCGTTGTGTCAGACAAGCCAGATCTGAGCCCGTTACAGGTGTCTGATTCAGCGTTTCCAGCAGCAAACGAAGCTCACTCGGTGGCATGACATCCAGTTGGCTGACGGGTAACTCCGGCGTCTGCGTTAAAGCATGCGCCAGAGAGGTCAGTGCCTGTATCATGTAGCCACATATCCGCTCAGCTTCAATCGGCTGGCTGATCTGCGCCGTCAGCCCCAGCGAGTCTCCCCCGTCTTCGACAGACATCACAAACGGATAATTCGTCCGATCATCCACATTCAGCAGCGTGACCCCTTCCGGCAGCGCCAAATCTTCGCCGTCATTGTGACGGTAGTTCAGTAAAGCACTGAACAACGGCATGCCCGGGATAATGCCACTGCAACGCTGAGCCTCAGCCAGCGACGCTTGTTCATGCTGCAACAATCCACTGAGCCGCTGATGCGCCTCAAGCACGGCCGTTTCGACGGCGGCCTGATTGATATCCAGACGCAACGGCAACGTATTAATGAACAGTCCCATGGCCTGCTCCGCACCTTCACCCGCCTGCATCCGACCCAGTAAGACTGTGCCAAACACCACCGCATCCTGTCCGGTAATCCGGGCCAGCACCTGCGCCCAGGCCAGATGACACAAGCTGGCCAGACTGACGCCCAGCCGTCGGGCTTGTTGACGTAAATTTTGGTTCAACTCGGTAGACAGTTTCAGACTGGCCTCATGAATTTGCCGTCCACCGCCCTGAACATCGCTCAGCCCGAAAGGTAATGTCGGTTCGTCAATATCCGAAAGCATTTCACGGAAAAACTCTGTATGGTCATTTTCACGAATGCCGAATCTGGCCTGTGCCACAGCATGACGGAAAGGCTGTGCCGGTGGCAGTGTGTCGACCCGGCCAGACAGAATCGCCTTCACTTCTTCCATCATGAATGCCAGCGTTGAATGATCCCCAATGAGATGATGCCACTGTTGTAGCAGACACCAGCTTCCGTCCACATCTTCTGCAACCGCAAACTGCATCAGCGGCGCTCGGGTCAGATCCATCCGGTTTTGGCTCGCATCAAAGCGATCTGCAAGCTGTGCGGCAATGGCTGACTGTTCTGAGCCGTGTTCTGAATCCGGATCTGCGTCCAGCTGAAGGAAATCAATATTGAGATTGGCTTTGCGCCAGACCACCTGAACCGACTCAGACAACCCGGTACTCAGGAAGGCCGTCCGCAGGATGTCATGACGATCGACCACCTGCTGCATCGCGTTTAACCAGGCATCAAGGGAATCACGGCGCTCAAAACGCAGCATCGCCGACAGCAGATAGGTATCACCGGTTTCATTCAGTCGGTGATGGAACAAAATCCCTGCCTGTAACGGTGAAAGGCCATAGATATCCTGAACATTGCTGACACCACCCGGTACCATCGCCACAACCTGCTCAATGTCCGGCTGGGTCAGGCTGACCAGTGGCAACAACGCCGGTGTGATCGCTGTGGTCTCCGGTGTAATGAGGTTATCCGGAACCTGAACATCATGCAGTGCTTCCAGTGCCGCTGCCTGTGATGCCAGCGTGGGTGCAGAAAACAAAGCTTTCATTTCCGCTACCAGTCCATGACGACGCAATGTCGCCAGTAACTTCACCACCAGCAGTGAATGGCCCCCCAGTTCAAAGAAATTATCCTGACGACCAATGCACTCAACGCCCAGAACATCCGCCCAGATGTCAGCCAGCAACATTTCCTGCTGACCCAGTGGTGCCTCATAGGCAGCACGCTCCTGAGGGGTTTCCTGCGGATCAGGTAATGCCCGGCGATCCAGTTTGCCGTTTGGCGACAAAGGCAACCGATTCACCGCCACCCAGGCCGTCGGGACCATGTAATCGGGTAAGCGTCCCGTCAGAAAATCCCGCAAGTCTGACGACACCAGTTCGCTGTTCGCTTCGCTGACAACCCAAGCGACCAGCTGTTTATCACCACGGCTGTCGGCCCGCGCGTCAACAACCACTTCGCGCACTGCCGGACAGACCGACAGGACCGCTTCAATTTCGCCGCACTCAATCCGGAAACCACGGATTTTTACCTGCTGGTCATTCCGGCCCAGATAGTCAATATTGCCATCCGGCAGATAACGCGCCAGATCCCCGGTACGATACATCCGCTCACCCGCATGGAAAGGATCAGCCAGGAAGCGCTCTGCGGTCAGTTCCGGGCGGTTCAGATAACCCCGAGCCACCTGAACCCCTGCGATGTACAGCTCACCGGCAGCCCCCTGTGGTACTGGTTGTCCGTGTTCATCCAGCAGGTAAATCCGCGTATTGGCGACCGGACGACCAATCGGAACCGTCACCAGCTCGGGTTCACGGGTACAGTGCCAGGCCGTGACATCGATGGCTGCTTCGGTTGGGCCATAAAGATTATGCAGCTCTGCATGCGGCATCTGACGATAGAATTCCGTCACCAGATGCGCCGGCAGCGCTTCCCCGCTGCACATGACGCGAACAACTTGCTGACAGCGAGCGGAAGCCCCCTCATACGCCAGGAAGCTTTGTAGCATGGAAGGAACGAAGTGCAATGTCGTGACGTTGTCACGAGAAATAACACGGCTGAGATAATCCGGATCCTTATGACCTTCAGGGCGTGCCATCACCAGACGGGCACCGTACATCAGCGGCCAGAAAAACTCCCAGACGGAAACGTCAAAGCCAAACGGCGTTTTCTGTAAAACAGTATCTTCAGCCGTCAGGCCGTAGGTGTCCTGCATCCAGATCAACCGGTTCACGATAGCCCGGTGTTCGTTCATCGCGCCTTTGGGTTTTCCGGTCGAGCCTGAGGTATAAATCACATAAGCCAGATGACTGGCCTGCGACTGAGGCAATGGATTCTGGTGACTGAGATCTGAAGGAAGTGCCTCATCCAGTGCCAGGACAGGCACGCTGTGCCCTCCAAGCGCCTGACGACCTGCGGCATCAGCCAGCAGCAGCACCGGATCGGAATCTTCCAGAATGTATTGCAGGCGCTCTCCCGGATAAGCGGGATCTAACGGCACATAAGCACCTCCGGCTTTCAGCGTCCCGTACAAAGCGACAACCATCGCCAGGCTTCGCTCAGCACAGATGGCGACCCGGCTGTCCGGGCCGACACCCCGCGCCATCAGCAGATGAGCCAGTTGGTTCGCCGCCGCGTTCAACTGCGCATAAGTGAGCTGCTCATCGTCACACACCAGTGCAATCGCCTCGGGTGAACGGGCCACCTGCGCTTCAAACAGCTGCTGCACCGTCACATCAACCGGATACTGACGTTCTGTTTGATTCAGACCCGCCAGTAACCACATCCGCTCAGTATCTGGCATCAGGTTGAGGCGGGAAGCCGGCTGCGCGGCATCTGACACCATCGCCTGAAGCACTTCACGCAAATAACCGCCAAAACGCTCAACAGTAGAGGCATCAAACAATGCGGTTGCGTAATTGAGCATCCCTTTGATCTGATCACCCTGCTCAGCCAGATCCAGAGTCAGTTCATACCGGGCAATCTCATGGGTCAGATCCGCTTCATTCACCTGAAGGCCGGGGATTCGGATATCCCGTACAGAACCATCCTGCCAGGCCAGCATCACCTGGAACAACGGCGTTCTGTCCAGCTGTCTTGCTGGATTGATTGCTTCCACAACCTGCTCAAACGGCAGATCACTGTTTTCACGCGCGGCCAGGACCACCGCTTTCACCCGGGCCAGTAAATCAGCCACCGTCGGGTCATCACGCAAATCCAGACGCAGGGCCAGCGTGCTGACAAAGAAGCCCACCAGCGGTTCAACTTCTAACTGACCACGATTCGCTTCAGGGATCCCGATCACCACTTCCGGTTGTCCGGCAAGCCGTGACAGCACAATGCCCCATGCGGACAGAACCGTCATAAACAGTGAGATGTTGTGCTGTTTGCTGAACTGACGCAGCAATTCCGTCAGCTCCGTATCGATCATCACAGGGATCTGCGCACCGGCAAAGGATTGAACCTGCGGATGCGGTTTGTCAGTCGGCAACGTCAGGTGCGTCGGTGCGCCGTCGAGCGTGTCGCGCCAGAACAGCACCTGTTGCGCCAGTTTGTCCTGATTGGAATGCGTCTGTTGCCAGCTCGCGTAATCTACATACTGCAAATTCAGCGGCGGCAAAGACGGCATCAAAGGATTGTCCTGCTGCTGGCTGAATGCCCCATACAGCACACTCAGATCATGCAGCATATTCTTGGTTGACCAGCCATCAGACACAATATGGTGGCAAAGTAACAGGAACAGATGCCGATCGTCCGCTACTTGCCACAGATGCGCGCACACCACCGGGCCGGTAGCCAAATCAAACGGCTGAGCAATCACTTGACGGGCTTGTGCCATCGCCTCAGATTCACCCATTTCTTCGGCGCGCAGGTCATGCCATGTCAGTGGCATCGGTGAAACCGGCAGAATCTTCACCTCTGGCTGACCGTCTACCGCCACAAAAACACTGCGTAAGGCTTCGTGACGGTCATACAAAGCATCCAAACTTTGGCTAAATGCGACTTTGTCCAGATCACCAGTCAGTTCCAGCAGCAGCGGAATATGATAGGTTTCGCTGCTGCCTTCCAATTGATCCAGGAACCACAAGCGCTGCTGCGCATACGATAAGGGCAGCTTGCTTTCTCTGGCAACGGGCACAATCGGCTGTACACTTGCATCGGGAAGACTTTCAAGTTGCTCGGCCAGTGCATGCAGCACAGGCTTGGCGAACAATGCAGTCAACGGCAGTTTCCACCCGGCCTGTGCCATCCGGTTTGCCAGTTGTACGGCAAGGAGCGAATGGCCACCCAACGCGAAGAAATTATCCTGACGACCCACGGTATCAATTTGCAGAATGTCTTCCCACAAACGGGCCAACAACTGCTCTTTGTCCCCTTTCGGCGCTTCATAGGCCTGACGGATTCCAACCGCACTGTCCGGAGCCGGTAATGCACGCTTATCCAGCTTGCCGTTATTGGTCAGCGGTAAAGTGTCGAGCAAGACATAAGATGCCGGAATCATGTAATCCGGCAAGCGATCGCCCAGAGCGTCACGGATCTGTGCAGCGAGCTGATCTTGATCGGCATTCTGATCCGGGACAATCCAGGCAACCAGACGCTTCTCACCATCCGACGACTGCCATGCATCAACAGCCACGCTGGTCACCTGTTCATGCGCCAGAATCGCGGCCTCCACTTCACCACATTCAATCCGGAAACCCCGGATTTTCACTTGCTGATCGTTTCGTCCCAGATATTCCAGCTCACCATTGGGTAAATAACGCGCCAAATCTCCGGAACGGTACAAGCGGCCACCCGGATGAAACGGATCATCCAGAAAACGCTCTGCATTGAGTTCAGGCCGATTCAGATAACCGCGGGCAACCCCTTTTCCTCCCACATACATTTCACCCACAGCACCTAATGGCACAGGCTGTCCGTAAGGGTCAAGCAGATACAAGCGGAGGTCAGAAATTCGATGACCGATTGGACTGCCACTGCTTTCAATATCCGCCGGGGACATGGCACGATAAGTCACATGCACCGTTGTTTCAGTAATCCCATACATGTTCACCAGTTGCGTCAGTTCAGTCGGATTACGGGCATACCAGGGCGCCAGATCAGCCGGATTCAGCATCTCACCACCAAAAATGATGGTTCTCAGTTGGTGGGGTGTTTCATCCTGCGCCTGAATCAATGCCTTGAAAGCACTGGGGGTCTGATTCAGCACCGTCACGCCTGTCTGACAGATCAACTGATAAAAATCTGTCGCCGAACGAGCGGTTGCCTGCGGCACAATCACCAGTCGTCCGCCATGACGTAATGCACCCCAGATTTCCCAGACAGAAAAGTCGAACGCATAGGAATGGAACAGACACCAGACATCCTCAGGACGGAAGTTAAACTCAGCCTCTGTCGCAAGGAACAGCCGATCGACCTGGCGATGTTCCACCATCACCCCTTTCGGCTTACCGGTTGAACCGGAGGTATAAATCACATAAGCCAGATGAGCTGGCATTAAACCCGCGACCTGAGGATTTTGACGATTCGATTCGCTCTGATGATTACGCTCAATTGGCTGATCCAGATCGAACACAGGCACCGCCTGTTCACCAACAGCCGTTTGCCCGGCCCGATCGGCCAGGATCAGGACTGGCGCTGCATCCTGAAGAATGTAATTCAGACGTTCACCGGAATAAGCAGGGTCTAAAGGCACATAAGCACCGCCTG
This sequence comes from Photobacterium galatheae, assembly GCF_000695255.1. Taxonomy (GTDB): domain Bacteria; phylum Pseudomonadota; class Gammaproteobacteria; order Enterobacterales; family Vibrionaceae; genus Photobacterium; species Photobacterium galatheae. The sequence goes on from NZ_JMIB01000021.1 coordinate 61,457, forward strand.
CTTTGAGGATCGCAAGGATGGCAACCACGGTGTTCAGACTTCGCTCAGTGCACAATGCCACCAGACTGTCCGGGCCAACACCACGTGCAATCAGCGCATGAGCAAGCTGGTTCGCCTCAGCATTCAGTTGTTCATACGTCATGGTGTGTTCTTGGTACACCAGCGCAGCGGCCTTTGGTGTACGCGCCGCCTGTGCTTCAAACCGCTGGTGCAGACAGACTGGATGCTCATCTGTCTGCGCCGTGGCATTCCAGTGATTCACCAACAAATCAAATTCGTCATCGGGCAAAACCGACAACTCATAAGCCGGAAGATCCGGCGTATCTGCCAGTGCATTGACCAGTACAGTCAGTGCCTGTTGCATATAACGACAAACGCGTGATGCCTCAATGGGCTCAATGACTTGCGCAGTCAGTGATAATGAATCCATGCCGTCATCAACACAGAGGACAAACGGATAGTTCGTCCGCTCATTGGCAGTGACCAGCGTCACCCCATCCGGCAACGGCAGATTTTCACCTTCGTTATGGCGATAATTGAGCAACGCACTGAATAGAGGTGCGCCCGCAGTCACACCACTGCAACTCTGTGCCAGCGCCAGAGACGCATGTTCATGGGCAAGCAAACCACTCAGACGCTGATGTGCCTGACGGACGGCTTCCTCAATACTCCGGCTGTCCAAATCCATACGTAAAGGCAATGTATTGATAAACAAGCCCATCGCACTTTCCGCACCTTCCCCGGCCTGCATTCGCCCGAGTAAGACCGTCCCGAATACAACGCTGTCCTGCCCGCTGGTTCTTGCCAGAACCTGAGCCCACGCCAGATGACACAGACTGGCCAGACTAACTCCCAGTCGTTTCGCCTGAGAGCGCAGCGCCTGATTCAGTTCCGAAGATAATGCCAGTCGGGCTTCATTCGTTATCTGACCGTCGCCGTGGACATTGTTCAGACCGAAAGGCAGCACAGGTTCTGAAATATCAGCCAGCATGTTCCGGAAAAAAGTCTTGTGCTCATCATTGCTTACACCCAGCCTTGCCTGCGCAACCGCATTTCTGAACGGCTGTGCCCGCCCAAGTCTTTCCCCCTGACCGACCATCAGTGCCCGGACTTCATCGACCATAAAGGCCAGTGTCGAATGGTCACCAATCAGGTGATGCCACTGTTGCAACACACACCAGCTGCCATCCACATCTTCAGCAATCACGAAATGCAGCAAAGGCGCCTGCGTCAAATCCAGCCGGGTATGGTGTGGATCATAACGTGATTCCAGCTGTGTACTGATTGGCCCGTCAGCAGGATCTAACGTCAGCTCTGCAACCCGGAATTCAGCCTGACGCCAGACCACCTGAACAGGCGATGCTGAACCGGAACCCACAAATGCAGTACGCAAAATGTCGTGACGGTTGACAACTTGCTGCATAGCGTTCAACCAGTCATCCAGACGCGCACGGCTGTCGAAACGCAGCGTGGCAGACAACAAGTAAGGATCACCTTTTTGTGCCAGCAAATGGTGGAAAAAGATCCCTTCCTGTAAGGGCGACAAGTCGTACATGTCCTGCACGTTGGCCACACCGCCCGGGACCGTCTGCACAATGGCATCAATCGCTGCCTGACTCAGTTCCACCAGCGGTAACATAGCCGGCGTAATCTGCGTACTGTCTGGTTGAATCAAGTTTTCAGGGACGATGACATCACGCTGTATGCACAACCTCTGTGCCAGTGCCGACAGGGTTGGTGCCGCAAACAGAGCCGGTAAATCCGTTGTCAGACCGGCACTTCTCAGCTTCGCCATCAGTTTGACAACCAGCAGGGAATGGCCACCTAATTCAAAGAAATTATCCTGCCGCCCAATCTGTTCAACCCCCAGCAATTCCTGCCAGATGTTTGCCAGCAGTTGCTCTGTTTCACCCTGCGGTGCCACATAGTCAGCCCGGCCATTTGCAGCCAGTTCCGGAGCCGGCAGCGCACGGCGATCCAGCTTGCCATTCGGGGATAAAGGCAGCGCTTCTAAATGCACAAAAGCCGTCGGGATCATATATCCGGGCAAACGCTCTGCCAGAAAGTGGCCGAGTTCTGCGGATAAAACCGACCAATCACTGTTCACTTGCGAGTTCTCAGACGAGTTCTCGGATGAGTTCTCTTGCCCGTCCGCTTTCGAAACCACCCAGGCGACCAGTCGTTTTCCTCCGCTCTGATCATCCAGAGCATCCACAACCACATCGCCAACTGCAGGATGAGCACTCAGTTGTGCTTCAATTTCTCCCAGCTCAATGCGGAAGCCCCGTATTTTGACCTGATGATCATTGCGCCCAAGGTATTCCAGACTGCCATCGTCAAGATACCGAACCAGATCCCCCGTCCGGTACATCCGGCCCCCCGGATGAAACGGGTCATCCAGGAATCGCTCGGTAGTCAGCTCAGGTTGATTCAGATAGCCCCGCGCCACCTGAACACCACCGACATACAGTTCACCAATACCCCCCAATGGCACCGGTTGTCTGTATTCATCCAGCAGGTAAATTCGTGTATTTGAAATTGGGCGGCCAATCGAAGGAACCGTCGCTCCCGTTTCCGGATTTCCGGATGTCGCGACGACTGTGGTTTCCGTTGGACCATAGTTATTGAGCAGTGTCAGCCCATCCGGCAGTGCCAGCGGCCAGCGGCGAATACTGTCTCCACCAATCAGCAGCATCTTTAAGGCGGGTGGTAATTTCTCTTCAGCCAATGCGATTTCAGCAAGCGGTGTCACCATGAAAGAAATCTGCGCCTGACTGTTCTGCCACCAACGAAGTAAAGCATCGCTGTCTCCCGAAACCTGAGGTGGCGGCATCAGGAGCGTTGCCCCCAAGGATAATGCAGGCCAGATTTCCCAGACACAGGCATCAAAACCCAATCCTGCCATACAGGTTGTGTAATCGCCGGCTTTCAGCCCGGTTGCTTCACCATGCCAGCCAATCAGATTGCGTAACTGACCCTGTTCAACCATCACGCCTTTGGGTTGACCGGTGGAGCCCGAGGTATAAACCACATAAACCAGTTGATCTGATTTCACCTGTGTCAGAAGATTTTCAGAAGACAGTGTCTCAGCAAGTGGCGCTTCCAGATCCAGCACTGGCATTTCCTGTTCACCCAAGGCTGACCGACCCGTTGAATCTGCCAGCAAAAGGATGGGATCACAGTCGCGCAGAATGTAAGCCAGCCGTTCGCCGGGATAAGCCGGATCAAGGGGGACATATGCCCCACCCGCTTTCAGAACTGCCAGCAATGCAATCACCAGATCAGGTCCTCTTGCGGCGCAAACAGCAACTCGGGTTTCAGCCCCAACACCACGCGCCAGAAGCTCATTGGCAAGACGGTTGGCCTGTTGATTCAATTCAGCAAAACTCAGAGCGGCATCTTCGCAGCGCACTGCAATTGCATCCGGCGTTTGCCGGACCTGTGCTTCAAACAGGGTGTGGACGCCATCGGCCACAGGAAAGTCAACCTGGGTGTGATTCATCTGCGCCAACAAAACATCACGTTCTTCTGCATCGAGCACACTGACGGCACCAACAGGCAAATCCGGCTGGCGACCTGCCTGCTCCAGAAAATGACGTAAATGTTTACTGAAGGCATCAATTTGCTGCGGACACTGGACCGACTGATCGTAAACCCATCGGAATGTCTCACCGTTTTTATCAATCTGAAGCAGTGTACTGACATGATGTGCGTTATCCGACGCTGCAGAAATATCAGAAACCAATTCAACGGCAAATGGCCATTGTGTGGTCTGCGTGATGAGGGCATGCAATTCAGGATGGAATGGCAGATGCGCCATCACGCGTTCACATTCAACTTTCAGCAGTTGCTGCGTGTCGGTAAAATTCTGAGTCATATCCAGAGATACTTGCACTGGCAGTACTGCATCAGACAACAAACTGTTGGGTTTCCGTTGCAGCCAACCTATCTGAAAGTCGGTTTGTGCCCCCATGCGAGCCAGATAAACCGCCACAGCACTTAAAAAAGTAGACAACACCGTCTGGCCTGTTTGCATCCAGGAGGTTGTTTGCCAATTTGCTGTTGACTGAGCCGGTCGGTGTGTCGGAAATGCGCAAGGCATGGGATGTTTCAAACGTGAATGCCAAAAAGACGCATACCCCGCACCTTGGGCAAAGCATTCAGCGAAACGGGCAGCCTGCGCTTCACTCAGCACAGGAAAACGGTGACCAACCTGCAACTGAAGCTGATGGGCCAGTTGAATCCCTGACTGAATTGCTCCTGATGCACTGAACCAACCGCCAACTCGGACAATGCCCTGGGACGTCGCAATATCCCAGCCTTTGTCGTCGATATGCAGGATTGTCCCAGGCAACGCGTCATGCGTTTCTTCACTCACTGTCAGGCTGCCAATGCCAATCATGCGATCCGGTAATGCAAGTTTCAGCGGACAACCGCGAGAAGGATGAGCAATCGCGTAAAACAAACGTTCTAAATCCTGCGCGGGTTGATCCCACCGTAAGATTCCGCCTGCATCTGGCTGACGACGGTAAACATAGAAATTATCACTCAGATCAGTCGGATCTTCTTCACTGACCACATTCACCAATTCTTCAAGAGTCAGCTCTGGCTGGCGACATAACGTCTGAAGAATAAATTGAAAACGCTGCTGGAGATTTTCAAGCTGGGCCTGTGAGTGAATATGGGGGGCATCGACAAACATCACATCCAGTGCCTGAGCCTGACGATCTTCAAAAAACAGAATCTGCAAATCACTAACCGCGATATTCCCGCCATAATGCCAACGAGTTTTGCATTGCCAGAAGCTTTCTCCGTTATCAAAGGTCACGATATTGATCGCAGGGCCGAACCAGGACTGATCCGCCGTGTCTCTCTGACGGCGAATATCTTCACCGCGATACAGTTGACGGCGAACCACTTTCCCCATTTTAGCCGTGACCTGCTTGGTGAAGCGAGCCAGCGTCTCCTCAGGATTGATCTGTAGAATCAGTGGCACCACATTGGCAGTCATGCCGATGCTGTTTCTTTCTAACGTCCCTGTGACTGGCAAACTAAAATTCAGTGCAGTTTCGCCGGTCAGGCTATAAAAACAAGCTGCAACCGCGGTTGTGAGAATTTGAGCACGATGCACGCCAAGGGAGGATGCACAATCATCAATTTGTGCCAATGCTTCCCGACCAAGCACAAACTTGCTGGCATTCATTGTAGAGTACTGAACTGGCTTCTCTTTACGAGTCAGTGCATGCGGTGCTGAGGCAATGTAATTTTTCCAAAACTGACGGTCTTTACTGAGTCTTGTGGAAGACTGATATTTTTTATCGTTCTCAGATAAGCAGGTAAACCCACAGTTGTGAAACTCGGGTGTTGGTTCGTTGGCAGCAAGTGCGTTGTAGTACAGGACAATCCGACGAGAAAATTCGCCGCCACTCAAACCATCAATCAACATATGGTGAGTACAACGATAAAAAATGAACTTATCCGGCGCTAATATCAGCACGGCAAAATGAAATAAATCAGGGTCCAATGCAGAAACAATTTGGTCGGCATCATTTCGCATCCACGCGATTGCACTGTCTAGTGGGGTTGGGCTGGTACTGAAATCATACACTTTGAGATGATCAGAAGTAGACTTCATTCTGTATTGATAAAGTTCACCCTCTTTTTCAACAAAACGAGCTTCTATCGCTGGCGAGTCATAAATCATGGCCTGGACGGCTTCTCGCAATAACATGACATTCAAAGGTCCTTCAATGATGCCATAACCCCAAATATTAAAAGGTTGCTTTTCAGATATACGCTCACTTAACCAAAGCTCGTGCTGAGCTGTCGTCATGTCATGCAGTTCATATTGTTCTTCAATCGTTAAATGATGAGACTGAATTTCATTACCATTTGATTGTTCCTGACTGTTCATAATATTCCCTATCATATTGTCAATACGCAATAGAACTCACCGTCCGGTCTGCATACAAACAACAATGCGCCAACTGACAGACTAGTGAAAAAGAAGTATGGGAGGAGCTTTATCCCATGAATGGCAATCGTGACATCCACTATTATTTTCTGAGATTTCTCACGTCATACATAGCGTACTGAATTGTAGAAAACAGAATTTAAATTGTCTAAATAACGATAAGTGATAATAGGCATTTTTGCGTACGATAAGAGGGTGTGATGTAAAAACCTGTAATTGAGAAAGTAGACAATTTAAAAATCAATGAAATCAAGACAAAAGCGAGCCTTGATAATTTTTCACCTCTCAATAAGTATTGATAAAAAATAAATGAAACTGTAACAGGCGTTTAATTTTTATTGTCATTATCTTGACCTGAAAAACAAAGAGTAATGACTCCAAAACGACGTCCATTTAGTTTTATATCAATCATTTGGTAAGATTCGATTCAAATGCATCGCTTGATTCTTTCAAAACCGTTTTGCAGTGTAGTCGCGAAAGAAGATTGAGGTTTTATTTATCTTAATTTACAAAAAAAATAAATCTGGTTAAAAAACAGCCAAAATAAAAGTGGCGAGTTTGTCACTCGCCATCTATTTATTGATATGAAAGCCGCAATAAAGTTTATATGAAGAATGTCATCAGCATTCAGAAATAGCATTCCGGACCCGCTTATCCGAAACAGGATAAGGCGTCCCTAATTGCTGAGCAAAATAACTCACTCGCAATTCCTCGATCATCCAGCGAATCTCTTTCACCTTCTCTGGAATGGGCTGACCTTTCGGGATCTTATTCAGTAGCTCTTTATAATCGTTCGCCACTGATTCAATCTTTAATATATGCATTCTGTCTTTATTCGGATCGATAGGCAGTTTCTCCATTCTGCGCTCAATCGCCTTCATGTATCGAAGGATATCCGGTAAACGACGCCAGCCACACTCTGTCGCAAATCCCTTAAAGATTAAGCCTTCGATCTGTGCTTTGATGTCAGACAAAGCAAATGCCATGGTGAAATCGATCTTCCCTTTCAATTTCTTTTGAATATTGAAAGCTGTGGTCAGTATCGCTTCAACCTGCTTGGCAATATCAACAACTGTATCTCCCAGTTCGGCCCGGATATGCTCTTTCAACGCTTCAAACGCTTCAACGTCCCAGACCAGCCCCCCTTTCTCTTCAATCAGCTTATCCACCCCACAAGCGATACAGTCATCAATTAAATCCATGACCCGCCCATAAGGGTTGAAGTAAAGACCCAGTTTCGACTTGTTTGGCAGATTTTCGTGCAGATACTTAATGGGTGACGGCACATTCAACAGTATCAGACGTCGCTGTCCCTGCTGCATCGCGGTCCGCTGCTCTTCTTCCGTTTCAAACAGCTTGATACCGACAGAGTCCTTGTTATCAATAATAGCCGGATAAGCTTTGACTTCAAATCCGCCGCGCTTTTGTTGATACCGTTCGGGTAAGGCACCGAAACTCCAGGTCGTCAAACCATTCTGTTCAATATCATCATCAGCGACCTGAGACAGCGTTTCCTGAACCTTTTCTTTCAGGCTATCTTTGAGCGCAAACAGATCCTTGCTTTCACGCAACTTCCGGTTGCGGTGGTCCACAGCCCGGAAAGTGATCTTCAGATGCTCTGGCACTTGCTCCAGATTCCAGTCTTCACGCAACACGGTAACGCCGGTGATCCGTTTCAGCTCTTTTTCCAGTGCATCTAACAACGGTACCGACATGGACTGAACACGAGCCAAAACAGCATCGGCATAGTTTGGTGCCGGCACAAAGTTACGCCGTAATGTTTTCGACAATGACTTAATCAACGCAACCACCAGCTCATGACGAAGCCCCGGAATCTGCCAGTCGAAACCATCTGGCTCAACCTGATTCAGAACCGGTAATGGTAAATGCACGGTCACCCCATCGTTATTCTCGCCCGGTTCAAACTGATAACTCAGTTTCAGCTTTAAGCTACCCTGATGCCAGAAGTTCGGATAATCCAGCTCCGTCACGTGACTTGCATCGCCCCTGAACAGCATGTCGCGTTCAAAGTTCAACAGTTCCTTGTCTTGACGTGATGCTTCTTTCCACCAGGTATCAAAATGGCGTCCTGAAACCACTGTATGTTCAACACGCTGGTCATAAAATTCATACAGTGCGTCGTCATCAATCAAGATGTCGCGGCGACGGGACTTATGCTCCAGTTCTTCAACTTCACGAAGCAGTTGACGGTTCTGATGGAAGAACTTGTGCTTGGTCTCCCAATCCCCTTCAACCAATGCAGAACGGATGAAAATCTCGCGGCTGATCACCGGATCAATCTTGCCGTAATTCACCTTACGCTTCGGGACGATTGGAATACCGTACAGACTGACTTTCTCAAAGGCCTGAACGGAAGCCTGCTTTTTCTCCCAGTGCGGTTCACTGTAGCTGCGTTTGATCAGGTGCTGCGCCAGCGGCTCAATCCACTCCGGTTGAATTTTGGCTGCAATACGGCCCCAAAGTTTCGAGGTTTCAACCAGCTCAGCCACCATGACCCACTTCGGTTGTTTCTTAAAAATGCCGGAACCCGGGAAGATATTAAACCGAGCATTCCGCGCACCCTGATACTCATTCTTTTCCTGATCTTTCTGACCGATATGCGACAGCATCCCCGCCAGCAAGGCCGTATGAACGGCCGGATAGCTGGCTGGCTCGTCGTTATGACGCAATTTCAGTTCGCGCACCACCTGGTGCACCTGAAAGTAAATATCCTGCCATTCACGAACACGCAAATAGTTCAGATAATCCTTTTTACACTGTTTCCGGAACTGGTTACCCGACATCGCTTTCTGCTGTTCTTTGATGTAATCCCACAAGTTCACAAAGGTCAGAAAATCAGAATCTTTATCATAGAAACGGCGATGTTTTTCATCGGAAGCCTGTTGCTTCTCCAGAGGACGCTCCCGGGGATCCTGAATCGACAGCGCAGACGCAATGATCATTACTTCCTGTAAAGCACCCTGCTTCGGCGCTTCCAGAACCATCCTTGCCAGACGCGGGTCAATCGGCAGTTTCGCGAGCTGACGACCCACTTCCGTGAGACGCTTACGCGGATCTTTGGCGTTCGGGTTAATGGCGCCCAATTCTTCCAGCAGGCGAACGCCATCCTGAATATTGCGGTTATCTGGCGGCTCAACAAACGGGAAGGCCTGAATATCTCCCAGCCCGATTGCAGTCATTTGCAGAATAACGGATGCCAGATTGGTACGAAGAATTTCCGGATCGGTAAACTCCGGACGAGACACAAAATCATCTTCTGAGTACAGACGAATACAAACACCCGCCGCGACCCGGCCACATCGGCCTTTTCGCTGGTTCGCACTGGCCTGCGAGACCGGCTCAATCGGCAGACGCTGCACTTTTGTCCGGTAACTATACCGGCTGATCCGGGCTGTCCCCGGGTCAATCACATACTTGATCCCAGGCACGGTCAGCGACGTTTCAGCCACGTTGGTCGACAGCACGATCCGACGACCGCTATGGGACTGGAACACCCGATTTTGCTCGCTGGCTGACAGTCGTGCGTACAGCGGAACAATTTCTGTATGTTTCAGGTTGCGCTTACTCAGTGCATCCGCGGTATCACGAATTTCCCGCTCCCCGTTCATGAAGATCAGGATATCGCCCATCCCCTCATCACACAGCTCATCCACGGCATCAAAAATCGCCTGAAGTTGATCCCGTTCGCTGTCGTCACTGTCATCCATCATGGGACGGTAACGGACTTCAACCGGGTAGGTCCGGCCGGAAACTTCAACAATTGGTGCATTGTTGAAGTGCTTGGAAAATCGTTCAGGATCAATCGTAGCCGAGGTAATGATCACTTTCAGATCCGGGCGTTTCGGCAACAGATTTTTCAGATAACCCAGAATAAAATCGATGTTCAGGCTGCGTTCGTGGGCTTCATCGATGATGATAGTATCGTACTGATTCAGGTACTTATCATTCTGAATTTCAGCCAGCAAGATACCGTCGGTCATCAGTTTAACCTGAGTTTTCTCAGAAACCTGATCGTTAAATCGAACCTTATAACCAACGGTTGAGCCCATTTCACAGCCCAGTTCCTCAGCAATACGGTTCGCCACAGAGCGGGCCGCCAGACGTCTTGGCTGCGTATGACCGATGGTGCCTGTGGTTCCCAAACCTAATTCCAGACAGATTTTTGGGAGCTGAGTGGTTTTACCCGAACCCGTCTCACCGGCCACAATCACAACCTGATTCTCACGAATGGCGTTCGCGATATCGTCTTTTTTCTGGCTGACCGGTAACTGTTCCGGATAAGTAATCGTTGGACAACTGTTGCGACGGATCTCGACAGCCTGCATTGAGCGCGCAATGTCCATCGCAATTTCATCAAATACGGCGTGACGCGCCTGTTCGTTCTTAATTTTTGCCGCACCCTGCACGCGTTTGAGCAAGCGGAATCGATCCCGGATCAGGCAATCTCGAATAGCGGCTTTTAATGTTTTTTCACTGTTGCGAACCTCTGTTCGCTCAGATTGAGGCGTTGTAGACTGAGTCAAGTGAATTCCTGCTTGTATCAGTAGATCGTTCAGGCAAAGAAAACAAAAAGTAACCTGAACATGCTCTTCATAAAACTGGCGCGATTCTAACACATACTTCGGCGTTCATCAGGCCAGCTTAATGATGAAAACCAACAATCTCTTGCATTTTTTCTCTGGCAGCTGCAATGATAAAAGCATGAGTTGTTGAAAAGGTAATCCCTATGTTCCATCAGTTACGCGTTCTCTTTCGTCAGATCATGAATGATGGCAGTGATGATGGTGCTGTTGATACGCCTGCACTTCATCTTGCAATCGCATCGTTACTCTGTGAAGTTGCCAATGCGGACCACAGCCGAGATCCCAACGAAGAAACCGCAAAAGTCCACCTACTGATGAAATTGCTCGAAACCGATGATCTTCAGGCCAGGGCACTGCTCCATGAAGCTCAGATCCAGAGTGAACAATCGGTCTCTGTTTACGAATTCACCAGTAAGCTCCGCTCCTTATCGGCGGAAGACCGGTATCGTCTGATTGAAGCCATGTGGCAGGTTGCGTTTGCAGACGGCATTTTAGATCCGCTTGAAGAAGCGGTGATCCGGCAGGTGGCTGAGCTCATCTATGTTGACCACGCGACATTTATCAAAGCCAAATTATCGGCACAGGCTGGTGCTTCTGAATAACCGCTTAGAACATGACAGAAGATTGGCTGCGGCGCTCAGTCATCACAGAACATGTTTCTGATAACTTTACCAATAGCGTTCAGTAATGATCATAATTACCGATTACGCGGTAATAAACACCATAATTATCACTAATATTAAACTTTTATCCTGCATCATGGACTTTTTTGAGCTACGCCATGATTTGTTCAACAAAAGTTGAAAATGTTGATCATTTTAACAATATTTTTGAATATTCTCTTTGAATCTAGTGGTTGTTAAGACTACGATGTGCCCCTCAATAAAAAGAAATACCAAAATTTCAGCCGAAAACAGAGTCTATTACATGAAAGACGATAAAAGACCCCTTTATATCCCCTACGCCGGTCCGGCCCTGCTAGAAACTCCTCTCCTGAACAAAGGAAGTGCGTTCTCCGTCGAAGAAAGAATGTTCTTCAACCTGGAAGGCCTGCTGCCTGAAGCCATTGAAACGATTGAAGAACAGGCAGAGCGTGCCTACCAGCAATACCTGAAATTTGATAATGATATGGACAAACATATCTATCTGCGAAACATTCAGGATACCAATGAGACCCTGTTTTACCGCTTGGTTGAAAATCACATCACGGAGATGATGCCAATCATCTACACCCCAACCGTTGGCGCCGCTTGTGAGAATTTCTCCAACATTTATCGCCGTGGCCGTGGTCTGTTTATCTCTTACCCGAATCGTGACCGCATTGAAGATATGCTCAACAATGCCTCCCGACACAATGTGAAAGTGATCGTGGTCACTGATGGTGAACGCATTCTTGGTTTGGGTGATCAGGGCATTGGTGGCATGGGCATCCCAATCGGTAAACTGTCGCTGTATACCGCCTGTGGTGGGATCAGCCCGGCCTATACCCTGCCTGTGGTTCTGGATGTAGGAACAAACAACCCGCAGCGTCTGTCTGACCCGATGTACATGGGCTGGCGTCATACCCGAATTACCGGTAAAGAATACGAAGACTTTGTGGATGAATTCATTCAGGCAGTCAAACGCCGCTGGCCAGATGCACTGATCCAGTTTGAAGATTTCGCGCAAAAGAATGCCATGCCGCTGCTGGAGCGCTACAAAAACAAAGTCTGCTGCTTCAATGATGACATTCAAGGCACGGCTGCCGTCACTGTCGGCTCTCTGCTGGCGGCATGTAAAGCGGCTGGCAGCAAACTCTCTGAGCAACGTGTCACCTTCCTGGGTGCAGGCTCTGCTGGCTGCGGGATTGCAGAAGCCATCATTGCACAAATGGTGTCTGAAGGTATTTCTGAGACACAAGCGCGCAGCCAGGTCTTTATGGTGGATCGCTGGGGCCTGTTGCTGGACGACATGCCAAATCTGGTTAATTTCCAGAAGAAGCTGGTTCAGACCCGTCAGAGTGTGAGCGAGTGGGAAACCGACGACAACAACATTTCCCTGCTGGATGTCATGCGTAATGGCAAACCAAACATTCTGATTGGTGTGTCTGGCGTACCGGGCCTGTTCAGTGAAGACGTGATTCGTGAAATGCACAAACACTGTGAACGTCCGATCATTTTCCCACTGTCAAACCCAACCAGCCGTGTTGAAGCCATGCCTGCAGATATCATCCGCTGGACAGATGGTCAGGCGCTGGTGGCCACCGGTTCTCCGTTTGAGCCTGTCGTATATCACGGTAAAACCTACCCGATTGCTCAGTGTAATAACAGTTACATCTTCCCGGGGATCGGATTGGGTGTATTGGCCGTCGGCGCACGCCGTGTCACTGATGAAATGCTGATGGAAAGTAGCCGCGCGCTGGCTGAGTGCTCTCCGCTGGCCATTAACGGCACAGGTGCACTGCTTCCGCCGTTGGAAGACATTCAGAATGTCTCTCGCCATATTGCATTTGCCGTGGCGAAGAAAGCCGTTGCGCAAGGCAAGGCACCAAAGAACACAGATGAACGTATCAAGGAAAAGATTGAAACGAACTTCTGGGAATCTGGCTACCGCCGTTACAAACGCACATCATTCTGATGAATACACTGTATGCTTGATGAAAACCCGCCGTTGGCGGGTTTTTTTTGTTCATTCGCTCAACAATACAGTCAAAACAACCTCATCTATGACCAGATTTTTACACAACATTATCAACGGATTAAGGTACACTTAATCAAATCAATTGAGGTGATTTATGCATTGTAGACAACGATGAAGCTGCGTTCATTTCTGCGATATGCAGCTATTTTTCTGATCATTCTGTTCGGACTGTTTCTGATACTCGACCGATGGGTCGCAGCATCAACGGCTGATCGTATCTATACAGAGACAACGCAAGTGCCTGCCCGAACGGTCGGTCTGGTGCTGGGAACCAGTAAATACATTGCCCACAACCTCAACCCTTATTACAACTTCAGAATGGATGCCGCCGTCCGGCTGTATCGCGAGAAGAAAATCCAAATTTTGTTGCTCAGCGGCGATAATGCACACCGTTCTTACAATGAGCCCTGGACCATGAAACGTGATCTGCTCAAAGCCAGCATTCCCGATGAAGCGATCGTCCTCGATTACGCTGGTTTTCGGACGCTTGATTCCATTATGCGCGCCAAAGATGTGTTTGAAGCCAACAGTATTACCGTCATCACGCAGCAATTCCATTGTGAGCGTGCCCTCTTTATTGCTGCCCACAAGAACATCGATGCAATCTGTCTTGCTGTACCACAACCGCACGGACTGGCCGGTTTCAAAATCAGGTTAAGGGAAGTCTTTGCAAGAGTGAAAGCCTGGCTGGATTTATACATTCTGGACGAACGCCCACGCTTCCCCGGCCCGAAAGAGCCTATTTTCAGTCGGCCACCTTTTGCAGAGCCTCAGCAAGAACCGGCATCACCCGCCCCTGTCCTGCCTCCCCTTCGGTAAGAATGAATGCAAGATTGAACCCCATTTAGCCGCCACTCGTCAGCGGCTAGAAATGACACCCGCACCAAAACTTAAGACCCCTTTTCACATCATCTGACTCATCACAAGGTTTGTTTTGCTGACGCACACAGACCGGCGCTCATACCGATAACTTTACCAATAGTGGGTGGATTCCCACACATTCGTAAAACACCACCTCACAAAAGTTTCCTCTGCTGACTTCAGATGCCACAAACGCGTTAACAAGCGATAAAAAAAATGCAACATTTCACACCGACAACACAAAGTGATCACAAATTCGCTTCGTGAAAAGCCAATATATGATAACAACAGTCAATCTGAAGGAACCTCTATGACAGCCTTAGCACTCACACTGAAACAGTGGCTGTTTGATCGGAACAGCCTGATTCTGCTCGCAGACATCGCCCTCTTTTTTGTTCTGCTCAATACGCTCCCCGTTGATAAAAATGTTGCAGTAGGATTAAGTATTCTCGCTTTCGTCGCTGTTTTATGGCTGACAGAAGCGATTCATGTCAGTATCACAGCGCTGCTTGTTCCCCTGCTTGCCGTAGGTTTTGGAGTCTTTAACACACAAGTGGCTCTGGGGAACTTCGCCAACCCGATTATTTTCCTTTTCCTGGGTGGTTTTGCGCTGGCCGCAGCACTTCGTACACAAGAGCTGGATAAAGCCATCGCCGATAAAGTACTGCTCTTGGCAAAAGGTAAAATGTCCATCGCGGTGTTCATGCTGTTCGGTGTGACGGCTGGCCTGTCGATGTGGATCAGTAACACCGCCACTGCTGCCATGATGTTGCCACTGGTGCTGGGTGTACTGGCGAAGGTCGACGCCAAAAACCAGCGCAATACCTATGTCTTCGTCTTACTGGGTGTTGCTTACTGTGCCAGTATTGGTGGCATTGCAACACTGGTCGGTAGCCCGCCAAACGCAATTGCCGCAGCAGAAGTGGGTCTGAGCTTTACAGACTGGATGATGTTTGGTCTGCCTGTGACGATTGTCATGCTACCACTCGCGGTTGCTGCTCTTTACTTCCTGCTGAAGCCGGATTTGAACCATACCTTCGAACTGGATCACAAACCGGTTGAATGGACCAATGGTAAAAAAATCACCCTGGCGATTTTCGCGCTCACGGTCTGCCTGTGGATTTTCAGTAAACCAATCAACGCCATGCTGGGCGGACTGAGTAAGTTTGATACCCTGGTTGCACTGTTTGCCATTGCATTGCTGGGTGCGTCGCGGGTTGTGGAATGGAAGCAAATTGAGAAAACCACAGACTGGGGTGTATTGCTGCTGTTTGGTGGTGGTATCTGCCTGAGCAACGTCTTGAAACAAACAGGCACCAGTGTCTTCATGGCCAATAGCCTGAGCGGCTTCCTTGACCAGACCGGCATGCTGTTCACAATTCTGGTCATTGCTGCTTTCGTGGTCTTCCTGACTGAATTCGCCAGTAACACAGCCAGTGCGGCACTGCTGGTCCCTGTTTTCGCATCGGTTGCAGAAGCACTTGGGGTGTCACCGGTTCTGCTGGCTGTCTTGATTGGTGTCTCTGCGTCTTGTGCCTTCATGCTGCCAGTCGCCACACCGCCAAACGCCATTGTCTTTGGTTCAGGACATATCAAGCAAAAAGAAATGATGCGCGCAGGTATTTATCTGAACCTCGTCTCCATTGCATTCCTGACCGCTGTGGCTTACCTGTTCTGGTAAATCGATTTCCAGATAATAACAATCTACCCGAGGATGTTATCACCGGCACATCCGTGCCGGATCGTCAAAATATCCTACTCTTCAGAATATCAGTGCCAATCTCTTTTATCTCCGGTGGCCGGATGGCCACCTTTTTTTACCCGACAGCTATTCATCCGCAGGATAACGAACCCCAATCATTTCCCTGGCTTTGGTCATCACAGTATGGACAATACGGCTACGTTCCAACCCTGAATGATCATATGTTTTTTCTTCGATGAAACGAGCAAAGGCTGCGGCTTCATACTGCATCGTATTCTTTGCCTGAAATCGTGACAACGTCACCTCAGGTTCATCTTTACGATAGATCACCACCTTGTTGCATTCTGCGATCGCATCAATCACCAGCGTGCCCTGCTCGCCCTGAAGCTCGCTTGGTAGCTGACTGTCACTGACTTTCGAGTGACTGATCACCGCATCAAAATCGCCGTAATGCAAAACAAGTGTGCCGTGTCCATCAACGCCAGAATCCAACAGGGTTCCTTGCGCGGTAAAACTCATCGGCTCTCCGAACAGCGCAATGGCGACACTCAATGGGTATACCCCAATATCCATCAGTGATCCGTTCGAAAATTCAGGATTAAATGTGTTTGGATTTTCACCATTGAGATATTTGTCATAACGGGATGAATACTGACAAAAATTAAAATAGGCTTTACGCAAGCGGCCAATTTTATTCAGACTATTTCGAATCACGACAAAATTGGGGTGATAGGTTGTTTTCAGCGCTTCAAACAAGACAACATTGTGCGCCTTCGCTAATGCGATCAGTTTTTCGACTTCCTCAAGATTTGAGGCCATCGGCTTCTCGACAATGACATGCTTCCCAGCCCGGATAAACAGCTCCGCCTGAGCCGCATGCAGCGCATTCGGACTGGCAATATAGACTGCATCAATCAGATCGCTGTTTGCCATGTCGTCAAGCTGATCAAAGCAATGTTTGATGCCGTGTTTTCTGGCAAATTGCTCTGCCTGCTCCATCGTTCTTGAATAAACCGCTGCCGGATTCAATTTTCCGGTTTGCAGCACAGCCTCAATAAAGCTGTCCGTGATCCAGTTTGTGCCAATGGTTCCCACGCGTATCATGACTTCAGAATTCCTACTGATAATTTCATTCATTTCATTATGCATGACAGACAAAGCACGTAAATGCTATCGCTTTGATTACGAGCACAAATCTCTGGCCTGATTGCTTGGAGTCACCCAGTGCTTGGAGTAAGATAACAAACTGAATGTGGACTATTTCAACGATGTTCCTGCATTTTCGTGCAGAAAAGATACCCAACTTCATAATCAGGCTTACCAATTGCCTGAAAATATAACCAAAACAGAGAATCGCTATGTACCACGCTGAAATTACCGGTTGGGGCAAGTGCCTCCCTCCCGCTGTACTGACCAATGATGAACTCAGCCAGTTTGTCGAGACCAATGATGAATGGATTCAAACGCGTACCGGTATCCAGGAACGTCGTATCAGTCATGTCGATACCTCGAAAATGGCAGAAGTTGCAGGCGCACACGCGCTTGCGGCGGCAGGTCTGAATGCCAGTGACCTTGATTTGATCATTATTGCCACCTGTTCTCCAGACACCCTGCTGCCGAACATTGCTTCTAAAGTTGCCCGTGAACTGGGCGCACAACAGGCTGCCGCATTTGATATCAATGCGGCATGTACCGGCTTTCTGTATAGTCTGGAAACTGCAACGCGCCTGCTCCAGCTGGGGAATTACCGTCATGCACTGGTGATTGGTGCTGAGCGATTGTCCTGGCTGATTGACTGGAGCAAACGAGATACAGCAGTGCTCTTCGGCGATGGGGCCGGCGCTGTCGTCCTGAGCCGAACGGAAGAAAAAACCGGCCTTCAGGAGTCACAACTGGGCTGCGATTCTGAAGGCCGCGATGTGCTGGCGATTCCTGATTTCGGGACATCCATGGATCGTTTTAACCCGGATCCGGGCCACTTTACGTTCAATTTTGTTGGTCGCGAAATTTTCCGTCGCGCCGTTCGCGGCATGGGCTCTGCCGCCAGCACTGTGCTGGAGCGGACAGGACTAAGTAAAGAGGATATTGATGTTGTGATTCCTCATCAGGCCAACAAACGTATTATTGAAGCGCTCTGCGATCACACAGGAATTCCGTTAGAAAAAGCTTTTGTGAACATTCATCGTTATGGCAACACCTCTGCGGCCACCGTGCCAATTGCACTGTGTGAAGCTGTCGAGCAAGGGTTCATCAAACCAGGAAATACCATTCTGTCTGCCGCATTCGGGGCGGGCCTGACCTGGGGTGCCAGCATTATTCGATGGGGGCAACGTGTCACACCAATCGCCCAGTCTGATGCGGCACTGCCGCCTTGCGAGCAAAGCGCCAGAGAAATCATGCAAAATGCGATTGATCATTGTACCGGTGTGAAATAACGCTGTATCTACATCCAATTAACCCGCCGAGTGGCGGGTTTCATCATTTATCCGGGGTTACAAACCGATTATGCTTTAAAGCAAGGTAAGCCCTGTGATTGCCGCCATTGTTGAACAATTTCCGTGATCCGTTCTGGTGTGCCGTCAGCAGAACTTTCAGGGTAATCAATCAAGTCTGAACCATCCGGATGCTGTGCGATTTTTTCAAAATGATCCACGAATTTATTCAACTCTGCTTCGGTGCTGGCATCCGCCCTGCAAATCCGAGCCAGTAATTCTATGAAGTCTGACCGGGTATATTCTGAGAGGGTGTCTTTATCAAAATGCTTCAATATCTGCATTCTCCAGGTTGAAACTTTTCAGTACATGCAACACATGCTCACTCACCACTAAGCGAAAGTCTGCGGCAAGGCCAAAGTCATCATTGCCAGCGATCCCTGTTATTTTTAGCCAGACAAAATCCGGAAGCTTCATGCCGGGTTGTAACGCTTTAAACTCGTCCGAACTGGATACTGTGACGTGCTCAATGGTGAATCCACTGAATTCGTTCATGACCAACGTATCTGCCAAAGCGCACGTGGCGATGAAACAAGGGAATGCTTCTAAGAAAGCATCACCCAGCCACGACTCAAACCGATATGCGAATCGACTGACGACTGGAGGATGAACACTGGCGTCCATTGACGTCGCTGCCCCCAACTCACCCGCAACTTCGGGTTCGAGATAGAAAAAACTCATTGAAAATCAACAGATCACTTATGCATCATGGATAGCATACTCTATCAGGCTTTGAACCGATAAGCGCGGTGCATCTTCCATGAGTTCCTGAACAAGAAAAACTTCTAAAAAATATGTAAACTCAGGAGGAGCTTGACCATCTTCTGGTTCTGAACAAACAGTCGCTTGAGCATCGGGTCCCCAATTTCCCTGAACGTAAATGGTATGTTCTGGATCCAATTTCTGGATGTTGCGTAAAACGTCTTCTAAAGTCATCTGTTTCCAAAACTTCCATATCAGCTTTTGTTGTCGATTAAAATCTGAGATTAACTTTCACCGTTCCTAAACGTGGATCATCCATCGGCTCATCTTCTTCAACTGCTAAGGCTCTGAAAAAATCATCAATGTTCTCAAAGAGTTTGAACACAGGATCTTCGATACCATTTGTATAAAGATAAACACCGGGATACGCATTAGAAATACAAATGTGGTGACTGCCATAACACAGGCCAATTGAATACAGGTCTGGATCTGCGTCTAAACAGTTTAACGTCTCATTGGCTTGTTCAATATTGTCATCACCCGCTTCGATTCCCCATAAAGACTCAAGTGGGAGTGTTTGAGAATCGCCTTCCAATCCAGTGGCATATTGCGGCTTAAACTGTATGGATAAGTCAAAGTCGATCGATTTCTGATACTGTTTGACCACATTGTAAGCATTTTGAGGCATCGTCGGTTCGCTAAAATCAGGCTTTGATGGCCGCTCGATTTCAACACCCATTTTTTGCAAGTGTGCCAGGATATCAATCATTGTTGTTCTCACGTTTTGAGTCATTGCTCTGAGCGCTGAGGGAAAAGTCATGTTTTCAATTCACTGGCCGCCTGCTGTAGATTGAGTCATCATCAACACTCACAACGCCCCAGAACAAAATGCTTCAATCAATGCAAAAAGCCACTCAAATCGAGTGGCTTTCTTCTTTCAGGTTTCAGGTTGCAGGTTGCAGGTTTCAGGTTTCAGCGTCACCGAAGCTCTGCTTAACGTCTTGTTGAGCGCTTGCCCCGGCCCTGATGGACTTTGAGCTGCTTCTTCATGCGGCGTTTATCCGCCGAGCGTCCTTTCGGTGCATGTTCGGGGGGTGCAATCGATGGATCCGGTTCATAGCCGGCCAGCCATTCCTGAGGCAAGCGGGTATCCAGCAAATTTTCAATGGCTTTGAGCGCCCACTCTTCATCTAGACTTATCAGCGACACTGCCAGCCCTTCACTGCCTGCGCGTCCCGTCCGCCCAATGCGGTGCACGTAATCCTCGGCCTGAAATGGCAGATCGAAGTTCACCACATAAGACAACTGTTCAATATCCAGGCCACGTGCTGCAACATCAGTCGCAATTAACGCGCGGATCTGGCCTGACTTGAAATCATCTAAAGCCCGCTGTCTGGCACCCTGACTTTTATCCCCATTGATCGATGCCGCCTTGATACCATCCAGTTTCAATTCTTTGACCAATGCATCAGAACCTTGTTTGGTTTTGGTAAACACCAGCACCTGATCCCAGTTCCGGGAACCAATCAGATAAGCGAGCAACTCAGCTTTACGATGTTTATCAACCGGATAAACAATTTGTTTGACGGTTTCTGCGGTGGTGTTCGCTGGTGTGACTTCAATGACTTCAGGTTCTTTCATCATTCTGTAAGCCAGATCTTTCACGGCTTTCGAGAACGTCGCAGAAAACAGCAGCGTCTGACGCGGTGCTTTCATGCGTTTCAGAATCCGCTGAATCTCTTCCTTGAAGCCCATGTCCAGCATTCGATCGGCTTCATCAAACACCAGATAGCACACCTGGCTGAGATCAAGGTTGCCCACATGCGCATGATCCAGCAACCGTCCCGGCGTGGCAACCACGATGTCTGGTCTTGCTTTCAGGGCTTTGGTCTGCACACTCATACTGGTGCCGCCATAGACAGCCACTGACGTCAGCGATAGCCCATCTGCGTAAGCAGCCAGATTATCCTGCACCTGTTGTGCCAGTTCCCGGGTCGGCGTCAGAATTAAGGCGCGGACAGGTGCGGCATGGCTTTCCCCCTGAGATATCTCAGGTTGTTCCAGCATTTTTTGCAGCAGAGGCAAACCATAAGCAGCTGTTTTCCCTGTCCCGGTCTGCGCTGCTGCCAGCACATCCTTGCCGGCAAGGACTGCCGGAATCGCCCGTTGCTGCACCGGCGTCGGCTCAGTGAACCCTTGCTGAGTAATTGCAGATAAAATTTCGGCCTGAAGCCCTAACCCGGAAAACGCCATTTCGCCGCCCTGAATACGAAAAAGCAGGGATTTTATCCCTGCTTTGTTCAACTTGCCAATAAAAAAGCACCTGCCCGGGTGCTTTCAAACGATTCAGACAGAATCAGGCTGTTTCAATATTCAGGAAGGCTGCGCCGCGAACACCACCCGCATCGCCATGTTTGGCTTTGATGATTTTCGGTACACGTGCCACAGACAACAGATGTTTTGGCAAACGCTTCGGCAAGGCTTCATACAAGTAATCGAAATTCGACAAACCACCGCCCAGCACAACCACGTGCGGGTCAAGACCAGTCAGCAAGCCACCCAGACAAATCGCCAGCAGCTCAACAAACCGCTCCACGTGTTCAACGGCTTTCGCTTCTCCTTGGTGGAAATGCTGAATGATCTCAATTGCCGGCACTTTTTCGCCATAGTAATGGCTGTATAACTGCTCAAAGCCACGGCCTGACAGGTAGTTATCAATACAACCTTTGTTATCGCAACCACAGGTGAACAGCGGTGCTTTTTCGCCCAGATGGAACCAGGCATCGATTGGCAGACGAGTATGACCCAGTTCACCGGCCACATGGTTTTTCCCGGAGAATACTTTGCCGTTGAACACCAGACCACCGCCGAATCCTGTACCCAGAATCAGACCCAGTACGGATGGCTCATCACGTAACGCTTCATCCCAGGCTTCAGACAAAGCAAAGCAGTTGGCGTCGTTATCAATACTGACACTTCGGCCAAGACGGCTTTCCAAATCCCGACGCAGATGACGACCTTTGGCAGCAGGAATATTTGACGTCAGTACCGTACCATCTTCCGCATCTTCCATGCCGGGAATACCAATACCAACGTGTCCTTCACAACCAAAGGTTTGATCGGCTTTTTTAATCAGTGCCACCAGCGTATCAATTAACGCTTCGTAATCATCGCCGGGTGTCGCAACGCGTTCCGTTGCAACACGTTCCAATTGTTCGTTAAAAGCACCAAATTCAATTTTGGTTCCTCCAACATCGAAGCCGTAATACATCGTTGTCTCCATTATTTTACGCTGTGAAAATTATCCATACATCCGGGTCTACAGACTGTGATACAAGCCGTATTTAGTAACCTATCAATCATTGTCAGAGCACATTTAATGAAAGTAAGTGATGCAAGCAGAGACAAAAATGGCTACACCGCCACTTCCAGCTGAAATTCCTGCTGTAACCGCTGGATTGCTGAATTCTCGGGTAATGGGCGATTCAGCTTACCTGCCAGATAACTTTCCCGAAATACATCAAACCAGAGGTCCAGAATTCTGGCATTCTCCTGCTCACCCAAAACGTCCACGATGCGGGCAGCGACCTCGGCAGTCCCCAACTGATTGTCTTTCACCGCTTCCCGAACCTGATAGCGGGACCGAGACGCCGGCGTAATGGACAGCATAGGAAAATGATTGAGATACGGACTTTTTCGGAACATCTTCTTGGCTTCCGCCCAGCTCCCATCTAACAGAATGAACAAAGGACGTTTTCCTGGTGCCAGCGTCACTTTCTCAGCCACACGCTCAGGTTCACCATACTCTGCCGGAAAAATGACGTAAGGCTGCCATTGCGGATCAGCAAGAACCTCAAGCATGGCCGGATCAGGCTCAGTACGGGACCAGATATAGGCAAAAGTATCGGGAAACAAATCGGCAATCAAACGGCCTGTGTTACTGGGCTTGAGCACTTCATCATCATACATAATCAACATGAAGGCAGCTGCTGATTCAAGCTGTGGTTTGAGCTCGCAAATACAAAGATGCTCTCGAAGCATACAGAACTTACAGCGTGCGACCTTACCACCCCGGGCCAGAAACGGACGGGTCGAACGCGCGAGACGGGCGTCGTAAAGGCGATGAACAGCGTGTATACGCATAGCAGGATTATCCGGAATTAAAAAACGCCAGCATTCTACTGGCGTTGCTTATCCGGTGACAAGGCACTCAGGAAGGTTTCTACGATTGATTTTCCAGAACCTGATAACGCTTGAGCATTTGTCGTTGCTCACGGGCGATTTCGGCGACTTTTCCTGCTTCTTCAACCAGTGTCGATAATTGCTGGTTGTTCAGATTTGCCTGAGCCGCAACAGCCTCGACACTGCGGCCGACCTCAACAGAGGCATTTTCCTGTTGCTGCGTTGCTGCAGAAATGGTGATGACTTTATCCGTGATTCGGGCAATCGCCCCCTGAATACTGTGAATCGCAGACTCGACTTCCCCACTCAATGTAATTGACGCAGTCATTTCACTGCGGCTTTCCTGCATGGCTGTGTTCGCATCCCGGGCTGCCCGATGCAACTCTTCAATCGTCTGACGAATCGATTCAGTCTGCTGGCTCGTCTGGCTGGCCAGTTTGCGCACTTCATCAGCCACCACAGCAAAACCACGCCCCTGATCACCGGCTCTGGCCGCTTCAATTGCAGCATTCAACGCTAAAAGATTGGTGTTGTTTGCAATCGCACTAATCAATTCAACCACCTCCGTGATTTTATTGACGTGTTCATCCAGCGAGGTCATACAGGCTTCATTACGCGCAAACTGCGCATCCAGCGCCTGCAAACGGTCGGTACTCCGGCCGATAATCACCACACCTTCTTGTGCCAGCGAATTTGCCGCTTCCGCCTCTGCTTCCGACTCTGTCGTACTGAGCGCGATTTCCTTAATAGACGCTTCAAGTTCAGTGATAGCCGCAGCAATCGCACTCAACTGATCACTCTGTTGCGTCAGGGCCTGACGTGACTGAGCCGATGCAGTTTGGCTGCGTTCCGCCGCTTGCATCAGGGTCTGGCTGTTATTGTTTAACTGGGACATCGCGTGGCTGTTCGTCCGGTTTGACTGATTCAGCAAACAGGCTAATTCCGCAAATTCACGCGGGGCATTCTCATCCGCGATGGCTGTCAGATCTCCTTGGCTGTTCGCTTTCACCACATCATCCAACCGTTGCAATGAGCGATGCACGGTTTTACTGACCCAAACACCACTGGTGATGGCAATCAGCAAACCCGCAGCACTCAGGATCACAAAGATGAACTTAGCATTCTCTCCGGCGGTCAGAACGCCTTGCTCGCTTTGCTGCATCATCTGCCAGGCCCCATCTTCCAGCCTTTCAAGCTGTTGCATGATTCGGCTGACCTGAGCTTTCGCCTGACTGGCTTTTTGCGACTGTTCCTCAATGAGCATGAGCGTTTTCAGTTTCAGCGCAACTAGACCTTGCTCAGTACCTTGGCCTTGTTCAGAGAAGAGCCCCTGCACCATCTCAAATGGCACCGTTAAACTGGCATATTCTGCCAGCTCAGGATTCACATTGTTAAGCTCTTTCCACGCAAACTGCATACCGGACAAATTGGTTCGCTTCAGATCTTTCGCGAGGTTTTCCGCTTTCGTCAGATCATTCTCAAAAAGCAAGGCAACCATATTGGTTCCCATTTCCTGCGAATGATTAATGAAATTCGTCACATGGCCCATCGCCACGGGATCACTGGCATACAACCCAATACTAATCCGGCTCATTTCAGAGCGGACTGAAGTGATCGCGTAGTTCATGATGGCTTTGTCAGACTCTAATTTCGTCTGGTTGGTAAGAATTTGCTGCTGGGTCTGATAGACAACATCGATCGATTGATGAAATGTCGCCAGATCCTGTCTGAAATCTGTGACATTTTCTGACAACCACCCGATGTTATTTTCTGTTGCCAGTCTTTCCAGCTTGGCCACTGCGTCTTCAACCCCCTGCTCATGGGCCGTTAACGATGTCAGCGCGGTGTCCAGGTTTTCGATAGAAGAACTGTTGATCAATTCCGAAAAGCTTTGTGCTGAATTGAGCGAGCCTTTCACCATTTCTGCATTCAGTGTAACAACAGGTAACGCCTGCTGGCTGAGCAAGCCAAATTGTGATGAAACGCGATGAAGCCCCTGATTACCAAAAAATGACAGTAATCCGCCAATCGTCACCAAAAGCAGAAAAACTGACTGTATTAAAAACACCACAGACAGCCTTGTCTGATGGGAGCGCTTTTTTGTCATGATGAACCTTTGTCAACGTCAGAATTGCTGACCTTTCAGCCCCTGTGAAACGCACTGCGCGGGTCAGGCAATTGTGATCATATTCTCATTTATTCCCGCCGTTAAAATACGCAGGGAATATGACAAAATCATGTCAATTGACAAAAAAGTACAATAAGAACTGAGCGTTAGATCGTTGTTCTAACAGAAAAAAGCAGCACTCGGCTGCTTTTTCTCGGGCTTTTACAGATAGAGGAAGGTGGGTCAGACCATCGAGGTCTGTTCACTGATCACACTGTCAAACAGGTTTTTTACCAAACTAATATAGTCTTCCAGGAACGCAATCTGCTCAATGCCCGGGTGTTTCAGCCATAAGCCACCCAGAATTTCTGACATGTCTTCCAGCACGGCATCCGCTTCCTGCATCATTTTGAACCGAAAATCTGGTTTCAGATCCGGGTTCTGGCCAAAAACTGCCATGAGGTTGGTCGCGATCAGATCCGTGACAACATTTTCTACGGTTTCTTCACACGTATCTGTACCTGACGCTTCAAACACACTCAGGTGCTCCGTGAAGTACTCGATTAACGCATGATAACCTTCAGACTCAACAACCATATGCTTTGCTTTGTTCATCCAACACTACCCCGGATCATAGTGTCTCTTCTCCATTTTTCAAGCCTGCTGATGTCAACTGTGCACAAGTTAACTATTTTATTTATCAGTAAGAAAAGCCTAATTTAGCTGTCACACAAAACTTCAACAGAACTTGTCATTTTCCACCTAAATCGCCAAATCTTTGACACCTGAAATTCCACTTTATTGGCCCATCAAGCTGGATGACGCAACCGGGTCCCTTGAGATACAATCCCCTCCTCAAAATCAGAACCACAGAGATGTACGACACAATGAAAATGATTCGTTGGATTCTGGGCCGGGTGATCCTTTTGCTCAATGCCCTCTTTTCCCCAAAAGCCATAAAAAGAGCCGAGGCAGAACAACAGACTGTCGATCAGGCAATGAAACAGCTTCACCTGTATCAGTTCGATGCCTGCCCGTTTTGCGTTAAGGTTCGCCGTCAAGCAAAACGCCTGGCCCTACCTCTGCAAACGCGCGATGCCAAACAACCTGAATTTGAGCAAGAACTGATCAATGGTGGGGGGCGACGTAAAGTGCCATGCCTGCGAATTGAGAAGGAAGATGGCCAAATTGAATGGATGTATGAATCGAACGATATTATCCGTTATCTGGAACAACGCTTCGCCTGAACCGATTCATCCCGGCTGCTGGCCTGTCTTTCCTACATAAATCCCTTGATAAATAATCGAGGGATTTTTATTTAAAATCAGCCAATTAATGTCATTCCCGCGCAGGCGGGAATCCACTGGGCGCAAGATGAAAGTAATCTGCCAGAATCATTTTTCACCTCATTTTCCGCGTCGTTCTTCCTCAAAAGTCACTGGATCCCCGCCTTCGCGGGGATGACAAAAGAAAATAGGATGACAGAAGAAAATGGGATGATAGAAAGAAGCGGGATGACAGAAGGGAGTGGTTACACTCTCGCCAAGTTTCTTGCTCTTTCAGGTGGTCAAGAAACAGGTCAATGGTGGGATAAACTGCCACAGTTTTGACATCAATCTGATACGCCCCCGCCTCAACTTCAGTATTATTTCTTATACATTCAACCATTAGCCGTTTGCTACACTCAATTTGCAACGATGACTAGTTAGGAGTCCCCATGCGATTACATCGTATCGCCTGCTTCTTCGCCCTTTTTCTGAGTTCTGTATTCACATCGCCAGCTTTCGCAGCACAGGATGAGAACGCAACTTCAGAAACTTCCTCTCAGGCTGTAAGCGATGACAACGTCAAAAAAGGCATCAACGTCGGTGATGTTCTGACCGTAAAACTGGACGAAATCCTGCCAACACAACCCGTGCTGGCCTATGACAGAATATTTGCCAGTCTGGGACGCTATGAAGCCCGTCCGGCGCAACTCTTCGATGACCTTTGTCTGACCAATGGCGGACAAGGGATTCAAAGCTGGAATGATGATTCCAAACCCACCGATCTGGAAAGCTATCACTGTAAAAAACCGCTGGGAAGTCAGGAAGAAGCCCTGCCGACTGTACTTGTTGCACCCGATGGTAAAACCCTGTACCTGCTGTCTGGTCATCATATCCTTTCAACCTTCTGGGATATGCCAAACGGGGGCACCAGTGTACCTGTCCTTGTGAAGGTGACTCATAATCTGGCCGGAGATGATATTGATGAAGTCTGGGATGCCATGAAGCAAGCCGGGCAAATCTGGCTGTTTAATACACGTGGCGAGCAAATCAAACCGTCGGATCTTCCACAGTACCTTGGCATGAAACAGTTAAAACATGATAAATATCTGTCGCTCGTGTTCTTCCTGCGAAATATTGCCTACAGTGACCCGGATAAGGACTATCCGACTGTGAACCCACTGATCCGGCCGATGTCGATCCCTTACCTTCAGTATTACTGGGCACAGTACTTACAGAAAAAAATGAAGATTTCTCAGTTTGACCTCAATAATCCTGAATCTTATACCGAAGCTTTAAAGAAAGCGGCTGATATTATTGTAAATACACCGGCCGATGAAGAAATCGCCTCCTCAGGTAAAACGGCCAAAGCCCTGGGTAAATTTGATGAAGTGAATGCCAAAGTTCTGGATTCTCTGCTTTCCCGACCGTCGTCCAGTTGGGGATATGCCATGGCCTATCGTTTACGCGTCAAAGAAGAATCCACCCCAAAACGCGTGCTCGAAGAACGCAAAGCCAAAGAAGCTGCTGAAAAGGCAAAAAAGGAAAAAACCTCTGAGACACAAAAGAGTGCCCCCGCGAATTAATCACATCTCATCAGGAATGGCGAAGCACCTGCTTCGCCTTTTTCATTTATTGGACGTGATAAACAGCACGGTCATTAAGATCATGCCAATCAGTACCGCAATGGATGCCAGTGCAAGTACAGGATCAATCACTTCCAGAGCAATAAAATTTCCGTATAAAAGAAAAAGACCCACCACAAGAACAAGAACACCCACCTGATGGATCAAGAACTGAATTTTGGCTAATCTGCCGGAGCCATTCGTCAGCCATAATCGATGACACAAGCCGTAAATAAATGACACCACGAAAGCTGCAAGCATGATATGCGCATGAGTCACCATTTGGCCGTGATTCTTTGACGCCGCCATATAAATGCCAAGGCACATCCCAAGAATGGCATAGATCAACCCTGAAATCACAAATTTCCTGTCCATCTGACCTCCGTTCATCCACAACAAGATTCACAACAAGATGTACTCAGAATTCAGATTCAGTTTAGATAAAAAAGCAGGCGTATGATGTTCTAACGTTCAAACTGATACAGATAAGGGACAGTTTCAGCGATAAAGTGAAAACCATACTTTTCTACAATTGGCCTGCTCATTGCTGACGCATCAATCGTTAAATAACGTTTACCACGATTTTTGGCATCCTGAATTCGCTTTTGAAGCAAGGCGGTATAATACCCTTTCCCTCGATAGGCTTTCAGAGTACTGCCCCCCCAAATGCCAGCGAAGGGGCTATCACCATTGAAAATGATCCAGGCAGAACTGACGGGAATGCCCTGCTCATAAATCACATAAATAGAAACAGAGTCCGGCTGCGTCTGCTTCAAAAAATGCAGATTCGCCAAATGACTGCTTTGGTCAGATGCCCAGACTTGTTCCTGAACAGCCATGGCATCTTGAATCCCCTCAAGATCATGGACTTCTGTGATGCTATCGTGCGCGACATCTGTCAGAACCACAGTCGCCAAATCCAGTACCATAAATGACTCTGAGGCTTCTGCCTGAAAGCCATGCGCCAGTAAGCGCTCCCCGATATTCACGGGCGAATCCGTGCTGTAAGTCTTCCACTCGAAGGATGATGAATGTTGAGAGAAATAAGCAATTTCCCGTGCGATCGCAGCATCCACTTCTGATTCTGCGAAATCATAAAATGAGATAAATCCCCCCTGATTGGTATCAGAACTGAATTTAGTCACCCCATTGGATGTCAATTTGGTAAATCCCGGTAGTTCAATCTCAATCCGTTCATACGCATTGTAAACGGACATCACTTCCTTTGAATCCATAAAAACTCCATCAAAAATCAACCTGAATCCATCGGTTCAGGCTGCAATAAAGCGAAACAACTGCGCCATGTCGAGATAATCGTTGACCATCTGATCATGTACCACTTTTTGCCCAACAATCACCAAATTCACGCCAAGCTCCTGACAGGCTTTCAAATCCCATACTGCATCACCAAAATACGTCAGGGGCAGTACTTCCCGATCTCCGGCTTTTTCTCTCGCTTTCAGCATGATCTGTGTGCGGGCATAGTGATCATTCGACGATGCCAAATGCAGGTTATCCGTCTGAAAACCGGCAGATTGCAGTTTCAACAATGCCGTTTCTCCCCAACCGCCCGTAGCAACCGACACCAAAAAACGATCGTCAGCCTGCAAGTGATGAAAAAATGCTTTCGCCCCACGCACTTCCTGCGCCGGATGGTCGTTCAAGTGATACTGAACGCTCTGAATAAATGCCGCCTTCACGCGCTTCTCCAGGCTAATTAACTCTTCCTCAGGTGCCTGATTTTCAATGAAGGTTCGCAAAATGCCTCGGTCGGTCGCATGCGGATAACGCTCCCACCCGCGATGCAAATCCAGCCCGGTGACGCTTTTCACCGCCTTAAGAAAGCATTGCTCATCAAATGCGCAAGACTGAATCAACGTGCCGTCTACATCAAACATCACATGATACATACAAATCACAATTATCCTGATTTCGCGCTTGATGGCGCGCTCGTTTATTCCGGAGCATACTCTAACCAGGTGACAGCTTCCTCCCGCTGATCCCGGCTGAATGCTTTTATCGTTAACCCGGGCATCAATGTACCTTCCAGCTCACTGATTTTTTTAACCCAATCCTGATCAGATAACACGGCTGCCCGATCGAATTTTCGGATGAAACCCATCATGGCTGGAATACGGGACAGCTCGACACCTATTGCGCCCAAAGACGGCAAATGGTATTCCACAACATCAAACAGCATTTTACCGTGTTCAATTTCGGCAGATTTTTCCAGGAGTTCATCCAGTGCCAGCCCCATCATCTGGGCATCGAGTTTGCCGCTCATCGCAATATCCAACCGATCATCCCCGACTTTTTCCACACTAAACATGGCACACCTCTCTTTCGCTACGAATTCACTAAGTATGATTCATCAACACATATCAGGCTATTGCTGGTGCTGCGGTTAGTGCGACTGCTACCACGACGCGCGAAACTCCCCCTCAGGCACATCGGCTCAGCTTTTCAACAAAATCACCGGGACTACCGCTGTGAATACCACTGCTTCGCCAGTAAACCAAATAAAGCGGAGTCTGAAACCCGTCCATCGACAATCCATCTCTCTGGTGAATACCCTTCTTTCTCAAAACCAAGTTTTTCTAGCAGCCTGGCCGAGCCGATGTTTTCTGGATCAATCTCTGCCTCCACCCGATTCAGCTGCATCGCTTCAAATCCGAACTGCAATAATGCCGAAACAGCCTCAAATACGACACCTTTTCCCCAGTAGGCTTTCGCAACACCAAATCCTACCTCAGCACGTTGTGATGCTGAATGAATATTAAATAACATGCATTTCCCAAGCAGATGCTGATCCGTTTTATCACAAATACCAAAAACCAGTTTTTCCGGTTCATCTAACGAGGCCTTCGATGCCATGATATAGTCATGCGCCTCTTCGATAGACTGCCAGGGGCTACCATCCCAGTATTTCATGACTTCCGGGTCTGAAAAAATATCAAACAAAGGACCCGCATCACTCATGGTCAGTGGACGCAGTACCAATCTTTCCGTCGTTAACTGAAGCATTCCCTATGTCCTTCGCTCTATTCATCTGTAAGGTGATTTCTTACGAACAAAAAAAATGAAACTGGTTGTATATCATAAAAGTATATTCAACCTCAATTCCCTCATTCAAAGAATAAAGCTTAGCGATAAATAAAAATGCTGATACTTCAGGGGTACAAAAAAACCGGAAGAGACGATATCTTTCGACATTTCTCTTCCGGTTCTTATACGGTTGAACGTGTTTTAGAAAATATACCCGATGTTCACACCGAAGCTACTCCCATCATAAGAAAAGTCGAAACCTTTCCCTTCATATTCAATCTTGGTGTAACGCAGGCCAAACACATAAGCGTTATTATTTCCAGCCGGCATCAAATGTTCATAATGAGCGATAAAGCCCAGGCTGTTTTTAAAATCATAAGAATCATTACACGGAAGGTTTGTGCCATGAACCTCACATTCAAACTCGACACCTGTATGATAGGTTGCACCCACACCAAACTGGTGCTGCCCATAGTGTTTTAAAATCAGCAGGTCAACAGGTATACGGCTGAATGATATCTCGCCATTCGTAGCGCTCGCGCTGGATGATTTATAACCAATCGTCCCACGAACTTTAAAATCGTTTTGTAAATAAAAATCTGCACCAGCAAAGGCCAGTAAACCTGAACCCGATTTTACTTTCGTTGAATCACCATTGGTATAATACGCAGTCGATATCGTATCCCCCCCAAAGTCATAACCGGCACCTAGCACGAAATCAAACTGAGCCAATGACTCAGGAGAAAGTGTTAACGCTGAAATACCCACAAAAGCACATAGAACATTCTTACTGAGCATAAAATTCCACATTGAAAATCAAAAAAAGATACAACTGAATCGCTATTTTTGATACGAACATATTCAGCCTAAGCACTGAGGTATATATCACGTCAAAACGAGCTGCGATATTCCATCAAGAGAATATAATTTTCAATAAGGGGAATATAAAAACTGTAATAAACATCACGTTAGCGTAGAAATCGCACAACAGTCAGGCCCAATGACAATGAGCCTGATGTCTCTCGTGTCAATTATTTCGCTTTTGAAAGGAAACTATCCAGCTTATTGGCAAACTGCTGCCGGTCTGCCTGACTGATCGGTGCTGGGCCACCTGTTTGAATCCCACTACTGCGCATGGTTTCCATAAAGTCCCGCATTTGCAAACGCTGCTTAATCGTGTCTTTTGAATACATTTCACCGCGCGGATTTAATGCATGTGCTCCCTTGGTGATAATCTCATCAGCGAGTGGTATATCTGCAGTAATTACCAAATCACCTGGCTCGGTGTGCTGAACAATATGATTATCAGCAACATCAAAACCAGACATCACCTGAATGGCTCGAATATGAGGCGATGGCGGAACACGAATCGCATGATTCGCCACCAGCGTCGTACTGACACCCACACGATTTGCCGCCCGAAAGATGATTTCTTTAATCACATTCGGGCAGGCATCTGCATCAACCCATATTTTCATGACAGTTCCTTCACTTCTTTCAGATTTCTTCATCCGCATAGAAAAAAGCCGCCAACACTGGCGGCTTTTGACAACAACTTTCGCTTAACCCTCGATGCCTTGCTTACGCAGGTACTCATCGTAAGTTCCGTGGAAGTCATTCACACCTTCTTTGGTAATTTCGATAATACGTGTCGCAATCGAAGAAACGAACTGACGGTCGTGTGATACAAACATCAGGGTTCCTTTATAGTTTTCCAGCGCCAGGTTCAGCGATTCGATAGATTCCATATCCATGTGGTTGGTTGGCTCATCCATCAGCAGAATGTTTGGCTTTTGCATAATCAGTTTACCAAACAGCATACGACCCTGCTCACCACCGGAAATCACACGAACGGACTTTTTAATATCGTTCTGGGAAAACAGCATACGACCCAGAATACCGCGAACCGTCTGCTCATCATCCCCTTCATTTTTCCACTGGCTCATCCAGTCCAGCAGGTTGATGTCCAGATCAAAGTCAGCAGAATGATCCTGCGCGTAGAAACCGATGTTGGCATTCTCAGACCATTTCACCAAGCCTGCCATTGGTGCCATCGCACCGGCCAGTGTGTTCAGGAAAGTCGATTTACCGATACCATTCTCACCGATGATCGCAATACGCTCACCAACTTCAACCATCAGGTTGACACCGTTGATCAGAATGTTCTCGCCGTAACCTTGTTTCAGACCTTCCACTTCCAGCGCATTCCGGAACAGTTCTTTGTCCTGTTCAAAACGAATGAATGGGTTCTGACGGCTTGAAGCTTTCACTTCTTCCAGCTGAATCTTATCAATCTGCTTCAGACGAGAAGTCGCCTGTTTTGCTTTCGAGGCGTTTGCAGAGAAACGGCTGACGAACGTATTCAGTTCAGCGATCTGTGCTTTCTTCTTCGCATTATCTGCCAGCAGGCGTTCACGTGCCTGAGTCGCCGCAACCATGTATTCATCGTAGTTGCCCGGGAACGTACGCAGTGCGCCGTAATCCAGATCCGCCATGTGAGTACACACGGTATTCAGGAAGTGACGGTCGTGCGAAATGATAATCATGGTGCAGTTACGCTGCATCAGAATTTGCTCTAACCAACGGATGGTGTTGATGTCCAGGTTGTTCGTCGGTTCGTCAAGCAGCATGATTTCAGGGTCTGCAAACAGAACCTGAGCCAATAAAACACGCACTTTCAGACCAGGTGCCACTTCACTCATCAGGCCAAAGTGCAGGTGCTCAGGAATACCCAAACCCAACAGCAGTTCACCGGCACGGGCTTCCGCGGAGTAACCGTCCATCTCTGCGAATTCAGTTTCCAGATCGGCGACGCGCATGCCGTCTTCTTCTGACATTTCTGGCAGTGAGTAAATGCGGTCACGCTCGGCTTTGATTTCCCACAGCTCTTTGTGACCCATAATCACGGTATCGACCACTGTGAACTCTTCAAATGCGAACTGATCCTGACCCAGCTTAGCCATGCGCTCGTTCTGATCTTTATTGACCACACCAGCCGAAGGCTCCAGCTCTCCACTCAGAATTTTCATAAACGTCGACTTACCGCAACCATTCGCGCCAATCAGACCGTAACGGTTACCTTCGCCGAATTTGACGGAGATGTTTTCAAACAGTGGCTTATCGCCAAACTGCATGGTGATGTTCGCTGTTGTGATCAAAATAGGTTCCTACAACAAAAAATCAGACATGAAAAAAGCTGCCTAATCACCGGCAGCTTTTTGTTGGAAATTGGCGCCATCTTAACAGATGACGTGAGTTTTATCACGCTTTGTCTTCTTCAAAGGGATCTTACCGGTCTGGGTGTAAAAGAAACAAAAAAGAAATCAACAGAAAGAAAAGAGATGGCAAGAACGCGCATTTCAGACTTCATGCTCAAAACACACCCAGACCACCCTACGTCAGTCTTATCTGAACCCGATGCAAACGATACCCTCAGTGCATTTTTCAGGAATTTGCCCGACTTTCGCTGGCTGTGGTGAAGAAAGACTCATTTTTTTGTAAAAAAACTAACTTTTGAAAAGGTTTTCCGTCAAACCACCATTTTTTCTTGTTTTATTACAATCATCCTAATAATCCACTAAAAATAAGTAATTCCTGACATCACACTTTTTTCAGCATATCCCCCTGCCTTAATGATAAAGATCACAAGTTACAAAAGATCGAGATCACAAATACAAGTGATTAATTTTACTAGGATAAAAACATAACGACCGTTACAATCCCTGCCCATAAAAACAATTACAGTTCACAGGATAAATGCCTGTTTTTCTTCCCTATACGTGAAAGGTCCTAAGTAAAGATGAGTCCGGAAAAATACCTCCTCGACTGGCAAACCAGCCAAACTAATGCTGAATCCATCTCACCAATTCTTGGCCAGCTCTATCGACAAAAAGGCGTCGAAGTCCTGTTGTTCGGTCGTCAAATCGTCAATGCTTCTGTCATTGAACTGATTAAAGCCCACCGCATCGGCAAACGATACACAGAAACAGAAATCTCACCTTCCCTGACTCTGCCAATCATTGAAAAACTCAACCATCTGGACCTGTCCCCCTGCCGTATTGATGTTGGCCAGCTGGCGAGCAATTACTGGAAAGCGCATCAGGATGAAAATGGTCTGGATGATTTTCTGCAAACAGCCTTGGCTGACTCGCTGAGCAGCACTGAATCTTTGCAGTCACGCGATGTTGTGCTGTATGGTTTTGGCCGTATCGGTCGTCTGCTGGCGCGTTTGCTGATTGAAAAAAGCGGTGCAGGTTATCCGCTGCGCCTGCGTGCCATTGTGGTTCGTGGCGGTAAAAACGGTGATCTGGAAAAACGTGCCAGCCTGCTGCGTCGTGATTCGGTTCACGGCCAGTTCAACGGCAGCATCACTGTGGACGAAGAACGCAAAGCGATCATTGTCAACGGTAACTACATTCAGGTCATCTATGCGAACAGCCCGGCAGAAGTGGATTACACCACTTACGGCATCAACAATGCGCTGATTGTTGATAACACCGGGATCTGGCGAGATGCCGATGGCCTGAGTCAGCATCTGAAGTGCCCGGGTGCTGCAAAAGTGTTGCTGACTGCACCGGGTAAAGGCGAAATTAAGAACATCGTCTTTGGTGTCAATGAAAATGACATCCTGAGCGAAGATACCATTATCTCCGCGGCAAGCTGTACCACCAACGCGATCACCCCTGTTCTGAAAGCAGTGAACGACAAATATGGCGTTCTGAATGGTCACATCGAAACTGTTCACTCTTACACCAATGACCAGAACCTGATCGATAATTTCCACTCCGGTGAGCGTCGTGGCCGTTCAGCATCGCTGAACATGGTTCTGACCTCAACAGGCGCAGCGAAAGCGGTTGCAAAAGCACTGCCGGCACTGGCAGGGAAACTGACAGGCAATGCGATTCGTGTACCGACCCCGAACGTGTCAATGGCCGTTGCCAACCTGAATCTGAACACAGATGTCTCTGCTGAAGAGCTTAACGTCTATCTGCGCAACGTCGCGCTGAACTCTGCTCTGTCTGGCCAGATTGATTACACGCAATCTACTGAGATTGTGTCCAGCGATATCGTCGGTTCTCGCCATGCCGGTGTTGTGGACGGCGCAGCCACCATCGCTCAGGATAAGCGTTGTGTCCTGTACATCTGGTATGACAATGAATTTGGCTACAGCTGCCAGGTGGTTCACTGTATGGAACAAATGATGGGTGTTCGCTATCAGACCTTCCCTGCGCTGAAATAACGTATTCTACCTATAATAAATATTTCTCTTGCTGAACATTTGCCGCCCGGGATGAACTCACCCAGGCGGCTTTTTTAATTCTGTGTCGCTATTTCTGAGCGCTTGCCAGATTATTGTGGCTCCCTCACAAAATGAATCGCAACAGAGTCAATGTCTGCGATCGAATTCAAGCCGTAAAAATCACCAATCGCATCATCGAGAAACGCATTACTGCCCTGATGGTAGACCGGGTTGCTAGGAGCGGCATCAGGAATGTAATCATTGCCAATGTCAGCGCGGCGACCCGAAGTTCCACCAAACGCTTAACTGACGTCAGTTCATTGAGATGAGATAAGGCCTGAACAAAGGTATTGAACCCGGTTTCTGCCCCCGCCATAACCACAGACAGCGCGATATCCCCGGCATCGACTACCCCGGACCCGTTGGCATCAAATTGAACCCCATATCCATAAACGGCCCCTTCAGGCACAACATCAGGTAACTGATTGGCAAGTTTGAAATCAACCCGCAGAAT
This sequence comes from Photobacterium galatheae, assembly GCF_000695255.1. Classification (GTDB taxonomy): domain Bacteria; phylum Pseudomonadota; class Gammaproteobacteria; order Enterobacterales; family Vibrionaceae; genus Photobacterium; species Photobacterium galatheae. Next base: position 98,448 of record NZ_JMIB01000021.1, read on the forward strand.
CACCGGGTTCTCATCATTGACCTGAAGCGCTGCCTGTTGATTCTCTTCTGTTGCAATCTGCGATGTGATGGCTTCATCACCACAGGCAGTTAACCCAGCCGCTGCCAGCAGCAAAGCCGGAACAAATGTTTTTTTCATGTTGACTCCCAATGAATCCAGTTGTCTTGTGCGGGAAGAAGACAGGTAATGTTCAGGCGCTGCATGCTACAGCAGGTATGGAATTCATTTAGGGGCGCTTTTATGCTTTTATGCTTTTATGCTTTTATGCTTTTATGGTGCCATCAAGCATCAAGCCTGACAGGCAGAGAAAATGGGTCACTCGGGGAGGAAAAATATTGCTCTTGGTTCAAAACGAAAAAAACCGCCCGGTATCAGCGGGCGGTTCATTTTCAGGGGCTGAAGGTCAGTTGACCTTAAAATTTCACCTGATAGTTCACCGTGAAAGTGCGGCCACGGCCACGATAGTCATACGCAGCTGGAGCGTAATGTTTCACGTATTGAATCTGCGCTCGCTGCCCCCAGAGCGTCGTGTAATCCTCATTGAAAAGGTTATTCACACCAAAGCCCAGACTACCAACAGGTAACTGATAAGTACCAATCAAATCAACTAAGGTATAACCTTCAATCTTGTTGTTTTTCGGCTGATCCTCATTTTTCGTTTCATCTTTATAATCAAAGAGTGTTTGAGAATGCAATTTCACAGCCAAATCATTACCATACCAACCAATCCACGCATCAGCCTTCGGAATACTGGCTTCAGCGGCAGTCGAATCTTTCCACTTAGTGTCATCTTTGTTTTCTGAAACAACATAATGACCAGAAGTTCCAATTTGAATACTGTCTGTTGCCCAATAAGAAAGCATGGCTTCAAGGCCATATACACGCTTCTTACTCTCTAAACTCTCGATAAGTTGTGTCACTTTATTATAGCCAACAGACTTATCTGACAAAGAATAATAGGCTGCAGTTTGGAAACTCAAATCATCTTGTTCAGCTCGTAAACCAACCTCAAAACTATCCGTTTTAATACCAGACATTTTAGAATCATTAACATTGATACTGGAGCTCAATGCATAATGACCATTGGCATCTACAGGCTCATAAGTACCCTGACCATAGTATTTAGCTGGATCAGGCAGATCAAAGCCTTGCGAAAAGTTTGCCCAAATCTGGGTTTGTGGTGAGAATTTATAGATAGTACCTAAATTAAACAAGCCAACATTATAACTGGTTGAACCGCCTGGTACAGCGTCGGCCGAAACGCCTTTGCCCGTCGCAATTTTCTTCTGGGTACTATAAGCTACGAAGTCATCAATTTCGTTGTCCATATACTGGTAGCGGTAGCCACCCTGAACAGACCAATTTTCAGTAATGTCATAGCCGGCCTGAATGAAGGCAGCAATGGAACGCACTTCTACCCCTGGATAACGGCCAATTTTCGCGTAAGTTTCATTAACCAGGTTACCTGAATTGTTTGCAACAGTTGGGTCAAAGAGCGCTTGATTATTCTCTAAACTATCAATGTAACCGTCTAGGCCATAGACAAGGTTCAAACTGCCAAACTGCTTAGATAAAGCTAGTTGCAGCGATAATACATCGGTTTTCTGCTGTGATGCTGACTGATAGTAAGGTGTATAAGTCTGCTCTTCAGTACGATAAGACAACTCTGCAAGCAGTTGGTGATTCAAAAAGTCACTGTTGCTATAAGCTGCATTCAAAAGAATACGCTCAGTTCCGTGCTGACGATCTGACTTAAATCCTTTACGTACATCAACAAACTGACTGTTAACAATGTATAAACCATAAGGAGAGTCTTGCTGGCTGTCATAATACTGTGCCAAAAAGTCTAATGACTGGGTGTCAGACAGCGCAATTGAAGAGTGAATCTGCGCATCAATGGTTTCATTATACTGTAATGAACCTTGTGATATATCAGGTGTTACAATATCGCCATCTGCATCATAAAAGCCCTGCGTCTCTGTATAAACAGCAGCTGCGCGAGTTTTTACTCGATCATTTCCGCCAGAAATAGACTGCGCCAGTTTGTAATCAAAGTCATCGCTTGAGTTTAGACCTGTTGTACTACTGACATAGCTTTCAAACTGGAGTTCTTCACTATCAGCTTTTTTCGTGATGATATTCACGACACCACCAGACGCACCCGCTCCATACACAGAAGATGCACCTGACAATACTTCAATACGTTCAATATTAAATGGATCAATTGAATCCAAATGGCGGCTGATAGAACGAGATGATTGCAGTGATACACCATCAATCATGACCAGCATCGCACGACCACGCAGGTTCTGCCCAAAGTTAGTTCGAGCGCCGCTACTCACATCAAGAGAAGGAATCGAATCTCCCAGAATCTCACCCAGGCTTTTACCGCCCCGGTATTCCTGTTCGATTTGTGCGCTGTCAACGTACCAGACAGTGCCCGGAATGTCGCTGATCGCTTTGGGTGCACGGCTGGACACCACCACCATTTTTTCTTCGGTCGTCTTGTATTCTTGAGCAAAGACTGAACTGGAAACAAACGTTGAAGCGGCCACCGCAGCGGCCACAGTCGTCAATTGAAACATCCCTTTTTTCACTGCCATTGTAATCACTTTATATTTTTCAGGTAACGTTGAAACAAACAAGTTTGATAATAATACTCATTTGCCACTTTATTTCCATATCTGACGTTAAAAAAGTTCAACTTATTTGTCTATTTTGAAGGCCTTATTTTTTATATGGTCATCAATAAGGCCTGAGCGCTTCTCAAGACGCTTTGGCATACTCTGTCACAAGGCTTTCCGTCACCCACTCAATCATGCCCTTATCGCTGTCGATATCGAACACCGGTTTCTGGCAAAGCTGGTTGATGATCCGCGCGCTACGCCATGCCATCAAACTCAGTTGTGGCTCTGCAATCCCATGACTGTGCATACCGGCATTCACAGCAAAAATCTTGTTTTTCGCGCTGCCTTCCCACTTCAGTTCAAAGTTTTCCGTCATGCCGTAGCGGCCATTTTCATCCAAATCCAGCATTGGCATGATAGATTTCAGACACTGTGGATAAGGCGCACTAAAGCCGGTCGCCAAAATGATAATGTCGGCTTCGTGCATTTCTGCCTGCTGGCTCAGCGCATTCAATGCCTGAACGGAGAAAGATCCAGCCTTGCTTTCCAGCGCACTCATGGAGCGATGCGGCAGCAGACGCACCCATTTATCTTCTTTCAAGACATCAAATCTATGGTAAAGCTCGCGATAAATCGACAGCAGCGCTGCCTGCGTGATGCCGTCTGACGTCAGTTTTTGCGCATCAATTTCTGACTGCTTCACAGAAGATTCCAGGCCCACGAAAGTTTCGACGTACTCAGGCGTGAAAAACTCATTGGTGAACGCTGCCTCATCCAGTGGCTGGAAGTTTGAACGGCGTGACAGCCAGTCCAGGCTTTTCACTTTGCCCCACTTCCCGTTCAGAACATTCAGGAAAATATCGGCACCGCTCTGGCCACCGCCGACGATCATCACACGTTTGCCGGTAAAATCGCGGTCACGTAAGCCCATTTCCGCAGCATGGAAGACTTTATCGCTGATGTGCGGCTTAGCGCACTCAGGAATCGAAGGAACTTTTCCGGTCCCAATACACAGGTTTTTCGCCAGATAAGATCCCTGAGTGGTCTGAATTTCGAACGCTTCACCCGTGTATTCAATGTGCTCTACGCGGCTGTCAAACTGAACATTCGACAGCTGATGTGACGCCCAGGCCAGATAATCTGAAAACTCATGACGACTGATGCAGTTCAGTTCAGCAGACAGAAAACGATAGAACTTCTTCTGATTCACCAGATAAGACAGGAAAGAATACGGGCTTTGCGGATTCACCGCCGTCACCAGATCTTTCAGGAACATGGTCTGCATGTTGGTGTTATCCAACAGCAGGCCCGGATGCCATGAGAATGATTCACGGCCTTCGAAAAAGCAGGTATTCAGTTGAGTATTCGTTTCCAGCAGTGCCGCCACGCTCAGGTTAAACGGCCCGACACCCACACCAGCCAGATCCAGACATTCTTTTTGATTATTCAGTTCCATGGTTCATTCCTTATTGTTCTTGGGCCAAAAATAGAGGGTTGTCCAGCATGTCATCCATGTCTGGCAACATACGGGAAGCACTGCTGTCGGTACTGTGTCTGAACTTCGCCAGATTCAAACCGATGCGCAGAATACGCGGCTTAAACAGATCCAGTCGTTCAAACCGTTCTGCAAGTTCCGGGTGTTGATTGATATGTAATTGAATCCGATCACCCAGCAGGCGATAGAACTGCTGCTCAGTGAAACCAAGTTTTTCCACCAGCGGGGAAATAAACCGCAGTACAGTCACAAAGTGCCCGGTCTGAAGATCGTGAATGATCAATTCTTCCGGCAGTCGAACGGTGGCGGCTTTCACTTGCGGATGCAGCGATGCCTGCTCCGGTAATTCCCTTTCCACCAAGCGCATATCTCCCTGAAAGTCTTTCAGCAAGATGCGTTTCGGGGCATGATTTTCCATCACAATCGTAATGTTCTGACCATGGGCAATCAGGGAAACGCCATATTTAGTCAGTAAGTGATAGAACGGAATCACCACAGCATCAAACAAACGGGTCAGCCAGACTTCCGCAGTAAGTCCGGACGCGGCAATGTATTCGCCAATCAACGGATTTCCCTGTGAATCCGATTCCATCAAAGCAGCCATCAGAATCGCAGACTCGTTGTCTTTGAGCTTGGACGCCAGCGATTCACGCCAGATCACACCCAGCAGTTCGTGATAACGATATGGCGCTTTTTCCAGTCGCTGATAGTCCGCCTGAGCTGCATAAGCCGATGCCGGTTCCTGCAATACTTCCGCGCCTTTACCCACCAGCAGCGGATCGGTTTTGAATACCTGATCAATCCAGTCTGACGCCAATGGTCCGGCCAGAATGTAGCGGCCCGGGATCCCGCGATAACAGGAGGTATTCATAATGGTCAACGGCAGTTTAATGTCGTACCCCTGCGGGCGGGACACATTACTCAGGGTGCGAATTGAAAGCTGCGGCAGGAAATAATCACCGAACTCACCCAAATAAAGCATTGTTTTATCTGCGATTTCACGGATAAACAGCAGCGACAGCTTCTGCGACCATTGCCACGGATGAACCGGGATCAGGGTATAGTCCTGCGGATTCACCTCAAAAGCACGAAAAGCCTGTGCCAGTTTTTCCTGCTCGACCTCTGTCATCGCTGAATCGATCAATTGCTCCCAGCGCGTGGTTTCATTGGTCGATTGCTGCAAGACAGATTGATGAACAGCAATCCAACCCAGCTGAAACGCCCGCTGTGATTCAGGCGCGTACAAATCCAGATCGTCAGTTCCCCAGCCCCTGCGGCCTTTATTAAAGGCAAACTTCGGATGACCATCAAAATAGGTTTGTTGTAATTCACAGCTCAGGTTCGCCAGATCTTTGGCTGTCATTGCCTGCTTTTTCACAGCCAGTTTGCAGTCACCCAGCAAGGTCGCATTCAGATCTTCAAAGTGCTCCGCCATGGCTTCATCCGGCATATTCAGCAAACGCTGAATATCCATCATGAATTGGGTTGCCAGCACCGATCCGGTTTCGGGTGAACGGGTCACAGATTCCGGTTCAATCACGATCTGTCCCCAGATATTGGCTTTCCCCCGGAAGTGGTAGCTGACGCCATCATCCAGATTCAGCACATAACCCTGTGCCGTCTCCTCAAAACGAAATGCCTGCTCATACGCAAATTCACTGATCATCTTCGCCACAATGGCACGGTTTGCCTGTGGCCAGTACTGTTGTAGTGCCTGCTGAATCATCACCACTGCTCTCCAAAAAATGCGCCGCGTTCCAGCATCAGAAATGCTGAACGTTTGTGCGGGAAATTAAACTCAAACAGTTTCCGGTAGCCCACGGCCTCAATGCGGTTAAACAAGCGCTGGTTATCTGCACGAGGTTCCAACACGATGCGGCTTGTACGGACATCATCAATGAAGAGGTAATGACTGATGGCACGCATCCAGCAATTGAAAAAACGCGGGCCACGGAACTGAGCTTCACCCACGAGCAAGTGGATACCCCGATCATAAGGCTGAACGTCGTAGTAAGGCGCCAACCGGTCTTCACTCACCCAGTAAGCCTCGATGTAACCAAACGCTTCCCCATTGAACTCACCAATCAGCGGAACGATGTGTGGATCATTCAGTCGGGATTGTGCAAATTCAGCCAGTTCTTCTTTGCTCCAGGCCTGTTCCCAGAAATCGGCGACACGGGGATCATTCATCCAGCGCACAAATACATCTAAGTCCCGTTCCATATCGAACACCCGGAAAGACACCGCCAGATCAGCCTGATGATCAAAACGCTTGTAAACCGTCCCGGTCGGCATGTCTGGACGCAGAGGATGATGACGATACTGAGTGTTCGACTGCACCGCCATCATTGGAAAGTAGCTCGAAGGCGTATGCAGATGCCATTGTCCCGGCATCTGATAAAACATCGATTTATACAACCGATTGCCTTCACACAATGGTAGTGTGGTTGCCAGTTGAACGAGCAATGCCTGAGGTGCCTCAAGCTGAAGAGACTCACACTCTGGCTGATGGCTGAACTCACCATCTAAATCTGCCATCAGCTGCGCAAGTGCCTGAGGATTCCGGAGATCTTGCGCCGACAGTGTCAATTGCACGTGTCGAGATCTCTCTTGTCCGGCTTCCTGGGTCTGGCCAGCACCGATAGCCTGAAAAGTCTTCGCCTCAAACATACATCGCTTCCTTCACATTGATCAGTGGGTTTGGCAGGTCAAAATAAATCACCGCCGGATCCGGAATCGAGTTTTCATTGAAGTTCTGCAGATAACAGAAGAAGTTGCCTTTACAGCACAGACCTTCATCGTTCAGCACATAATCAAGGCAGGCAGAATCACGAACGCCACGGGCTTTGAGTGCTTCCAGTTGCTCGCGCAGAATCGCAACCAGTGCCATTTCATCTACACCCGTACCGGCACCGATCGCACCAATCACATTGAAGGTTGAATTGATGATCAGGTAGTAAGCGAAGTAACGACGGACTTTATCCTGATTCCAGTAGTTTTCGATATCCTGTCTGGTTTTCTTGATCGAAGCATCGTTCAGGGAATCAGCAAATCGCTCAAACGCCAGATCGGTATAGCCGGTTCCCTGACAGTCGCGGTAATACATGCCAACCGGGAAACCGTCTTTCAGTTGCATCACAATATTCTGCTGATGCGCCAGAAAGACCACGCCGTAATTGGCCTGAAGGTCAAACAGAGAAACCACACTATGCTTGCAGTAAGCGCTGAACCAGTCTTTGGCCGCCTGCTCAACACTGATGCCCTGACCTGCTGCATAATCGGCCACACGTTTTGCAAGCAGGCTTTGCCCGCCGAACGGGTTTTGCTGGGCCAGCGTTGCCAGCACCACAGCTTCCTCATCAACCTTAGCGGCCAACGGGTTATCCCGGAATGCAACCAGAGATTCATCAATGGCTTTGCCGTTTTTGTCTACCAAGCCCAGATATGCCGGCTCTTGCATCAACTGGAAGCCCTGCCCCTGACCCAGCACCTGCTGAATATCTGTATCCGCAAACAGCTGATTCAGGCGAGTCCCGCGAATCACCTCTTTCACCGACAGGTTGCGAATGGAGTTGGTGAGCTTGACGCTCAGGGAGAACTTCAGCATATAAGGCAATGCTGGTGCGTACAGAGAACGCGTTGAAGACGTCGGATACCAGTCACTGCCCGCTTCACCCAGATCCTTGATCAAACCTTGCTCAAGATATTCAATCACGTCCGGATACTGGCTGAATACCTGCCATTGCCATGGGTGTGCGGGTAACAGCACCTGATTTTCGGCCAGCTGTGAAACAAGCGCTTGGTCGAAAGCAGCGTCTGCCTGCAACAACTCAGCCATTCGCTCGATCATGGTTTTATCGGCAGAACTGCCAGAAATCAGAATGGATTGATCAACCGCCAGCCAACGCAGCGGGAAATGACTGCCAAATTCCGGAGAAAACTTCTTCGCATCTTCTGCGCTGAACTGTTCACGGCTTTTGGGTGCCGGATGGAACGAGTGACCAATCAGCAAACCTTGCTCAGCCTGCTGGAAGTTCAGCGCCTGATTGAACAACGCCTCACCATAAGGACTCTGACTGGCAGCACTGTAGGTATTGTGATGACTTTCAAGCACACGGGTTGTGAAAATCTGTTTCTGGTCTTCCGTCACCAGTCCAACCAGAGATGGTTCTTCAAGGATACGTGCAACCAGTTCCGGGTAGCTGAATGTTGTTGAAGTATCACCGTCCAGATAGGCAGGAAACTGATATTCGTGCACACCCAGTGAAGAAAAGTAACGCAATGGGATGCGAATCCGTTGCTGATTTGCAAGCGGGATCAGATAGCTGCTTCCCTGCTCATCTTTTTCAAACTGAATCGCCGCACATTCCCGGGCAAGGGCATTCAAGAAACACGCCGCTGCAACATCATGTTGACCCGCTGGCGTAACAAAAGCGTAATTCTGCGTTTTCATAATTAACTCAGTGCATTTGATAATGGAGTCAAATGCTAATGATTCTCATAAACATAATCAATAGTCTTTTGTTAATTCTTTTTTAAATCGTGCACATTTGATGTAAGCCAGAGGTGTCATCTCGTTACCATTGGGTAAAAAAAAGCCAGCGACTTCAGCGCTGGCTTCATGATTTGTCTCTGACGATAGACCCTTGGTTACTTTCTCATCAGATATAAGAAATAGCCCCCGCCAATGACTGACGCTAACAACCCCGCCGGAAATTGCCACGGAAACCAGAGGTTTCGCCCGATCCAGTCGGCAATCACCATCAGACATCCCCCAAGTAGCGAGGCGACGATCAACTGCTTATGCGCTGAATACTGATTCAATGTGCGCGCCATATGCGGCGCAAGTAATCCGACAAAGCTCAACGGACCAATCACAATGGTGCAGAGCGTGGTCAGGGCAGCCACCAGCAACAACAGAACTTGTCGGACCCGTCTGCAATCCAAGCCAACACTGGCAGCACTGACTTCGCCCAGCCCGATCAGATCAATCCATCGACTGAGTGACAGGGTCACAATCAGCAAGATCCCAACGCCGACGGCTAGCAACACAACATCCTGTACTGACACCAGATAGGTTGAACCAGACAGCCAGGTCAGCAACGCTCTGACGTTGTCCTGTCCGGAAGACATTGCAATCCGCAAAAAGGCATCCAGACCAGCACTCAACGCGATCCCGGTCAACAGCGTCTGTGTGGGAGCAAACTTATGTTTTTTACCCATCAGCCAGATCACACCGGTCGCCACCATGGCCCCTGCCGTTCCCAGCAGCACCTGTTCATGACGTTCGACAGAAACACCCAGCAAAGCGCCAATCACTAAAGCCAGCGCTGCACCAGAGCTGATCCCCAATACTTCGGGGCTGGCCATCGGGTTTGTTGTCACGCGCTGAATGATCGTGCCAGCCAACGCCAGCCCAATCCCGGCAAGCAGTGCCACCAATACCCGGGGAATCCGGTATTCCCAGAGATGTTCAGATAGCGAGAAAGCCCAGCCCTGCTGACTCTGACCCACCGTCACGGCCAGGACCAGACAAATCAGCGCAATCACCGCTAAAGGCCAGACCGTTTTGCTGAAGTCGCGATGGTGATAATGCGGCACGCCTTCTTCCCGGGCACGCAGCTCAGATTGCAGCGTTTTTCGCCTCAGCAGCCACAGCAAAAACGGGGAACCGATCAAAGCCGTCATCGCCCCAGTCGGCAGCATTTCTCCACCGACACCGGAAAACGGCTGAATCAGTAAATCTGCCAGTAACAGCATCAAGGCCCCAACCAACCCGCTGTTGAGGAGATGCTGATACAGTTTGCGTGCACCAATCATACGGGCAATTGCCGGAGCAACAATGCCGACAAAACCGATCAATCCGACTTCGCTTACCACAGTTGCCGTCATGAAAATCGCCAATCCAAGGCAGAGCACCTTGACTTGTTTGACATTCACACCGAGTGATGAAGCAACGCCTTCACCAAGCTGCAAAGACGCAAGCGGCCGCTGTAACAGCAATAATGCGGCCAGTGGCAGCAGCGTCATTGGGAGTAATGTCTGAACCGTTGCCCAACCATTCTGGTTCAGCGTCCCCGCTCCCCAGATAAAAACGGAAGACAGCTTCTGCTCATGCAAAAGTAACAACATGGTATTGATGGAGCCAAAGAACAGACTGATCACCATGCCCGCCAGCACCATATGGACGGGGGCAAATCCCCGTTTTGCTGAGAGCAGAAACACCAGTGCCGTTGCCAGACTTCCCCCCAAAAACGCAGGAATAAAAGAAGGCACCGAGACAGAAACGGGCAACAACAAAATCCCTAGCACCATGCCCAGTTCCGCACCAGAGGCCACCCCGAGTGTGGTCGGCGAAGCAATTGGGTTGCGCAGAACAAACTGCATCACCGCCCCCGCGACCGCCAGAGAAAAGCCACAGAGAATCGCCACGGTCAGTCGCGGCAGATAGGTCAGATGCACAATCAAATGCTGATAATTCGCCGGGTCATAATGGACCAGCGTCTGCCAGAGGAGCGGCAATCCCTGTGCATAGGGAACCGTCCAGTTGAGCAGAAAACTCACCGTGACAATCAGGAATGTAAAAATGAAAAACGACCGAGCTATCTGGCCCGATCGTACAAAAGAATTCGTGGATGAAACTTGGGACTGCATTAGTTCTGTATCAATAGCTGGGTAATATGGTCGCTGAAACGCTGGGCAGAAACCAGACCACCGAAGGTCCAGATTGCCGGTAATTCATACACTGCATCCGAACGGGTGAAAGCCATGGCCTGCCAGAGCGGCGATGCCGTCAGTTTCTGTCGTTCATCCGCAGTTAACGGGCCAAAAATCATCACGTTACTGGACTGGTGTTCTGCCATTTTTTCAATGCCTGCCGTCGTGAACCCCCAAAGATTGGTTGGCTCCTGCCAGTCATTTTTCAACCCCATCACAGTCATCGTGTCCTGAGCCAGAGAGCCTTCGCTATGGATGCGCAACGTTTTATCATTGATGAAACGCACAAACATCAGCGGTTTCTGGCCCGAAGCAGAAGCAAGTACTTTGTCACCGTTTTGTTTCAGGCGCGCTGTGGTTGCTTCAATCACTGCTTTGGCCTGAGCTTCCTGATTCAGCACCCGACCTAACTGCTCGGTCACTGACACCGCATTCGCCATCGGTGTTTTGCTCTCGCTGTAAATCGAATACACCAGGGTTGGGGCAATCGCACTGAGCTGTTGATAAACCGGACTCATGTGTTTACTGATCAGAATCACGTCTGGCTTTATTTCTGCCAGTAATTCCAAATTTGGCTCCCGACGGGAACCGACATTCACCACAGATTCCGGAAGCTTGGGTTCTCCCACCCAAGTGCGATAACCGTCCTCGTCGGCGACCCCTTCCGGTGTCACACCCAGACTCAAGACGGTTTCCGTCAAGGCCCAATCCAAGGCCACCACTTTTTTCGGAGTTTCTGTCAGTTCCGTTTCGCCCAGTTCATGCTTCACCATCATTGCCTGAACCGGCAAAGCCAGTGCGGCCAAAAGGAACGCGATCAGTTTCTTCACAATCTTTCCCTGTGCTTGTTGTTATGGAATGTAGCTGATTGGCTGACCCGTTTGAGGATGCGCGAACAATGCCAGTTCCATACCATAGATATTTTTGAGGACTTCAGGTGTCATCATGAGCTCTGGTGTGCCTTGTGCAATCACCTTGCCTGAATGCAAAGCAATCAGATGATCACTGAATTTGGCGGCCATGTTGACGTCATGCAGCACCATAATCACCGTCAACCCTAAACTCTCATTCAGTTCCCGGATCAAATGCAATAATTCGTACTGATGCGCCACATCCAGCGCGGAAGTCGGTTCATCCAGTAAAATACACTGGCTCTGCTGAGCGAGCAGCATCGCAACCCAGGCTCTCTGTCTTTCACCGCCTGAAAGCGTCGCCACAAAGCGATTGGCAAATGGCGTCAGACCGACCCGTTCAATGGCCTCGTCCACCAGATCATAATCTTCCCGGTTATAGCGGCCAAAAGCGCCCTTCCAGGGATAACGACCGAAACACACCAGCTCCCGGACGGTGACGCCATCGGTGATCGGCGGATGCTGTGGCAGATAAGCCACATTAAGTGCAAAGGCTTTACTGTCGAGCTGCTGAACCGGCTGATGATTAAGCAAGACCTGACCGGACGCAGGCACATTTTGTCTGCTGAGCAGTTTCATCAGGGTAGACTTGCCACAGCCGTTATGGCCCAGCAAGGTCGTGATTTTTCCGGTTTCAAAGGCCAGTGAGGTAGGATGGAGAATCCGCTTCCCTTCCACATCAAAGGCAACATCAATGAGTTGGTACATGAATGCGGTAATGTGTTGCACAACAAAGTGCACGAACTCTACCACAGCCTACTGTGAATGATAATAGTTTTCACAAGCATTATTTCGATGTAGGATAGCCGTCACTCATTTTAGTGAGAACACGAATAGTTCTCTTTTGTTTCGGTAGTTCTCTGATTTTCCAGCCAGGAAGGGACCATGACCCAGGATGCCAGCCGTACTTCTCATCGACTTCATCTGACACTGATCGGACTCATCGCCGCCTTGATGGGCATCGGGCAAAACGGCCTGCTTGTTTCACTCCCCTTCCTCGTTGAACATTCGGCATTTGGATTACCCACCTGGTCGATAGTGATTGCGATCGGCAGTTTCCTGTTTCTGCCTGCTGCGCCGTTCTGGGGCAGTTTCAGTGACCGGAACGGACCGAAAACGGTTGTCTTACAGGCACTGGCTGGCATGGCTGTCAGTTTCTTACTCTTACTCACCTTCACCGCCCTCAGTAATGAATTCAGCGAACAGACTTATTTGTGGCTTGCCGGGCTTGTCTTTGCCCGCATCATTTACGGTTGTACCGTGGCTGGCATGGTGCCCGCCAGCCAGCACTGGGCGATTTTACTCTGCGGCAGCCAGAATCGCCTGCAGGCCATTACGTCAGTCAGTATTGGGTTGAGCACAGGCCGTTTGATTGGCCCGCTACTGGCGATGGGCGCTCTGAAACTTCATACCTACGCGCCCGTGATGCTGATGGTCGCATTTCCTGTCATTGCATTGCTTGGTGCCTGCTGGCTGCCGAAACCGGCTTTCACGCCGAACACAGCGCAGACAACAACACAACAGAAAACCGGTAAATTGCCTGACCTCACCCTGCTGCCGTTTCTCCTGACAGGATTGCTGCTCTGCGCCGTTGTGGCATTACTGCAATACAGCCTGTCACCCCTGATTGGTTCAATTACCGCCTGGACCACAGACGAGATCAGTCAGGCCATTGGTTTGCTGCTAACGTTGAGCGCCGCATTTACCTTGCTGACACAGGTGCTGGTGATCAAAAAGAAAAAACTGGACATCGAATCAATGTATCGGCTGGGCGGCATTGCCCTGCTGATCGGGTTTGTGCTTTTCCTCAACACATCATTCTGGATCTTTAACATCGCTATGGTTGCCTCAGCCATTGGCGCAGCCTTGCTGGTGCCCGCCTACACCTCCATGGCAACCCAGACCAACCCGGAACAATCGGGTAAAATCGCCGGTTTGATTTCGATGTCACATACGCTGGGCTACGGTCTGGCCTCTCTGCTCGCGAGTACTGTGGTGATTTCTCCACAACTCCCGGTTTGGGTCTGTCTCGGGTTTTCGGTTCTGGTGACCGGAATTGCGTTTACCCGGCGGAAGGATAAAGCCGTGGTGGATGTGGTTGAGGAGCGGTGAAATAAAATAATGGAATGAAGCACTTCAAATAAGTGTCATCCCCGCTCATGCGGGGATCTAGTTGAAATGCTCAAATTCCGAAGTGACCTTGGTGATTTCAGCCGATAATCTTTTGAAAAAGACAGTTTACACTTTGCCTTATTTGGATTCCCGTATTTGCGTGAATGGCATTTAACGCTGCATTGAAGAGATTTAATAAAACTAACTAAACAATTCATGTTCAATTGAAGGTAAATGTAACGCTATCAATATCAACATAATTGAAATCACCTTCATAATCATCTTTTGAATCATGAATAGATAAGATACTTCCTTGGGTCGGAACATTCCTCCCGATGTAATCCCCACTATTAACGCCATTCCCCCAATAAAAAGCACGAATTGAGATGGGTGTGTTTCCATTAATGGATTTAACTAACCGCTCATATTCACTTACAGTAGTATCCATTTTTTCTTTTCTTTCAGATGAATCAGACTCAACCAATTCCAATTCATTAAGTATCTTAAATGTGAATACTGACTTCCCATCTTTCTTTGATAAATTAGAATACCCTAAGGTTTTGACCGGGAAATTTAATTCTGAGCCAATTTCTGCTTCATCAGTTAACCTATATTTACCAATGCTAACAAAGTTTTCTTTCTCATTTTCATCAATAATTGTCGTAAAAAATAGGTCCCCTTCCTCATAAAGGTTTACATCACCTGAGTTATTCAAATCAAATAAAAACTCGATCCGAAATGCTCTCCGATTCTCAAAAGATGGGATCTCATTATAAAACTCAACCTGAACATTCAAACCTGCCGGTTTAGCAATTTCTTCAACCGCTTTTTTATCGTCGTCCGAACCACAACCAAACAGACCCAGTGATGCCAACATGACGACGGATAATTTCTTTTTAAACATTTTTCTCTCTCGAAATGCAATGATTGAATAAAATCAGCAGAATCCGCCAGCTGATGCACATAGGGTTTCACTGAGCAAATTGCATATCAATCTAGAGTTTTAACTCTATGCATAAGGATCACACGGCTTAAACAACAAGTGCGATATTGAGGGGAGGTTTTGAAGACAAACAATTGATCATAGAGATAAAGTGATGAATGATGACACAACTCTGATGCCTTGCTAGATGCAAGAAATCGATCACTGATAAAGTCCAGTTACGCGACCTCATGACTTCGATGACTTTTTAAAACACCCTCTGCATGATAAGCCTGTAAGCAAATAAGCCCGCAATTGCGGGCTTATATTTTTACGATTAATCGAAGCTAAATGAAACTCGCTCGATATCAGCGTAATTAGCTTCTTGTTGATAATCATCTTTCGGATCAAAAATGCTGTTAGAATTCAACTGAACCCCTGCGTCACCATCAATGAGATAATCTTCAGAACCTACTCGTGATGAATGATCTCTATACCTTACTCCTGCATTCATCGCTGGTGCTTGCTTTGCTGCAGCCATTCTTGCTAGGTAGCCGTTGAGGATCGGATCATCTTTCTCTGAACCAACCAGAACATCTGTTTCCTTATCCTTCTCTGTCGCTAAAACGGGCTGTGGTAAAATATTGATGTTCACAACAGATTTACCATCAATTGTTTCTAACTTTGCCGTTCCCAGTTGTTCTACAACGTTATAAGAACCATATTCTTCTTTTTTTTCTCTTATAGCTGATGACATTGCTTCAAAAAAAACACTGGATTTCCCGTTTTTAAAATTTGCTTCAATAATAAAGTCTCTGGATGCTACAATGTCGCCAGAATTGTCAATGTCAAAACCAAACTGAACCTTCAATTCTTGATCATCAGTCAACAATGCCGGAACTTCATTATAAAACTCAACCTGAATATTCAAACCTGCCGGTTTAGCAATTTCTTCAACCGCTTTTTTATCGTCGTCCGAACCACAACCAAACAGACCCAGTGATGCCAGCACCACCACAGATAATTTCTTTTTAAACATCTTTCTCTCTCGAAATGCAATGATTGAATAAAATCAGCAGAATCCGCCTGCCGATGCACATAGGGTTTCACTGAGCAGATTGCATATCAATCTAGAGTTTTAACTCTATGCATAAGGATCACTCTGCTTAGACAACGAGTGTGATATCGAGGGAAATATGAAATGATAAGTGATTGATAAATAACAGCAATACGATGAAAGATTGAACACTGTGAATACCTGTTTTCACAAGCCTCGAAACGCTGTATTTAGAGACGATGCATACCGAAACAATGCATACCGAAATAATGCACATAGAAACCATGCATTCAACGATGACTTGAGTGACAAAAAGCCCGCGACTGGCGCGGGCTTCGGCTTTCATTTTGTCTGAGCGACAGGCAATTATTTCTTCGCCAGATGCAGCCAGGTTTCGACCACGGTATCCGGGTTCAGGGAAACAGAGTCAATGCCCTGCTCCATCAGCCACTCAGCCAGATCGTCATGGTCAGACGGGCCCTGACCACAGATACCGACGTACTTACCAGCTTTGCGAGCCGCCTTAATCGCCATCGACAACATGGCTTTCACGGCTTCGTTGCGCTCATCAAACATATGGGCGATTTCACCGGAGTCACGGTCCAGACCCAGCGTCAACTGCGTCATGTCGTTTGAACCAATCGAGAAGCCGTCGAAGTACTTCAGAAACTCTTCGGCCAGAATTGCGTTCGATGGCAACTCACACATCATGATGACTTTCAGGCCATTCTCGCCGCGACGCAGGTCGAATTTCGCCAGCAGGTCAATCACAGAAGCCGCTTCGCTCACGGTGCGTACGAACGGGATCATGATTTCGACGTTGCGCAGGCCCATGGTATTGCGAACACGTTTAATCGCTTCACATTCCAGTGCAAAGCAGTCCTGGAACTGAGGCGACACGTAGCGGGATGCACCACGGAAACCAATCATCGGGTTTTCTTCAACCGGTTCGAAGTTCACACCGCCAACCAGATTGCGGTATTCGTTCGATTTGAAGTCTGACATTCGAACGATCACGCGTTTCGGCCAGAATGCTGCGGCCAGCGTTGAGATCCCTTCGGTCAGTTTCTGAATGTAGAACTCAACCGGATCAGCGTAGCCCGCAATGCGACGGTCGATTTCGGCTTTCAGCTCATCCGACTGCGCGTCGTAGTTGAGCAGCGCTTTCGGGTGAATGCCGATCATCTTGTTGATGATGAATTCCAGACGCGCCAGACCCACACCTTCATTTGGAATACAGGCAAAGTCGAATGCACGATCCGGGTTACCCACGTTCATCATGACTTTCAGCGGTAATTCAGGCAGGTTATCGACTTCTGAACGACGGATTTCAAAATCCAGCTCGCCTTCGTAGATATAACCGGTTTCACCCTGTGCACAGGATACGGTGACGGTTTGGCCATCCTGCAACAGTGACGTTGCATTACCACAACCAACCACTGCCGGAATGCCCAGCTCACGCGCGATGATCGCTGCGTGACAGGTACGGCCACCGCGGTTGGTCACAATCGCAGCCGCTTTCTTCATGACAGGTTCCCAATCCGGGTCGGTCATGTCTGCCACCAGCACATCACCGGCCTGAACCTGATCCATCTCATCCAGTTCGTTGACCACACGAACCACACCGGTGCCGATGCGCTGACCAATCGCACGGCCTTCCACCAGAGATTTACCCTGACCGTTCAGATGGAAGCGCTCCATCACGTTGGCATCATCGCGGGAACGCACGGTTTCCGGACGCGCCTGAACGATCAGCAGCTCACCGGTAATCCCATCTTTCGCCCACTCGATGTCCATTGGACGACCATAATGTTTTTCGATGATCATGGCCTGTTTCGCCAATGATTCGATTTCATCATCGGTCAGCGAGAAGCTGTTTTGCTCTTCAGGTGTTGTCTCCTGAATCACAACCTGAGTGCCCAGTTCCTTGCCTTCGCCATAGACCATTTTCTGCATCTTCGAGCCGAGTGTCCGGCGAACAACAGCAGGATTTCCAGCTACCAGCGTTGGTTTGTGCACATAAAACTCGTCGGGGTTGACTGCGCCCTGCACAACCATTTCACCCAGGCCCACAGATGAGGTGATGAAGACAACCTGATCGAAACCAGATTCAGTATCCAGGGTGAACATCACGCCAGAAGACGCTTTGTCAGAACGCACCATGCGCTGAATACCGGCAGACAGTGCGACACCTTTATGGTCGAAGCCCTGATGCACGCGGTAAGAAATAGCACGGTCGTTGAACAGAGAAGCAAAAACGTGTTTCACGGCTTCGATGACAGAATCGATGCCGCGCACGTTGAGGAAAGTTTCCTGCTGACCGGCGAAAGAGGCATCCGGCAGATCTTCTGCAGTTGCGGAGGAACGCACAGCGACAGACAGCATGTCGTCGCCTTCACCCAACGCCACATAGCATTTACGAATTTCCTGCTCCAGTTCAGTTGGTAGCGGTGCTTCGTAAACCCATTTACGAATCGTTTCACCCGCCTGTTTCAGCGCATTCACATCATCAACATCCAGCTTATCCAGCAGATCGTAAATGCGATCATTCAGGTGATTGGCTTCCAGAAACTGGTTGAATGCATAAGATGTTGTTGCGTAACCATTCGGTACTTTCACGCCAGCATTCGCGAGATTGGCGACCATTTCGCCCAGCGATGCGTTCTTACCACCAACTTTATCAACATCATTCATCGATAAAGCGTCATACCAAACAACATTCTGTTGCACGGGAAGTCTCCTTGTATTGGATCAGCTGTATTGTGTGGGCAAACTCTCAACGAAAACGATTGCTTTAGCATTCAAAAAAAACTTGCTTCAGAATAGATTCCGTTCGAGACAAACTGCTAGCAAAAGCTTGCTCAGCAGAACACTTACCCTGTAGGGTTATAGTTATAGATTGTTTGTCAGCCCCAATCGTTACAGGAACATTTAAAGGACTCAACTTATTATGCGCCGCAAATCTGATTTTCGTGATGTATTTTACGTTTCTGACGGCACAGCGATTACTTCTGAAACACTTGGTCATGCTGTACTGGGTCAATTCGATCTGGAGATTCGTCAAACAACCCTCCCTTTTGTTGAAACCATTGAACGCGCTCAGCAAGTGAAAGATAAAATTGATGCCGCCTACCGGGAATCCGGCATTGAGCCGCTGGTGTTTTTCTCCATTGTGCTGCCTGACGTCAAAGCGATCATCAATCAAAGCCAGGCGAAACTCTACGATGTGCTGGATGCACTGGTGCAGCCGCTTAGTCAGGATCTGAACATGATACCCAATGCCATGCTGGGGCGTTCACACAGTATCAGCCGTGATGCGGCAAGCTATCAGGATCGGATTGCAGCGATCGAATATACCCTCGCCCACGACGATGGAATCTCTCTGAATAACCTGGATAAAGCAGATATTATTCTGCTGGGTGTTTCACGCTGCGGGAAAACCCCAACCAGCCTGTATCTGGCGATGCAGTTCGGGATCCGCGCCGTCAATTACCCGTTCATTGCGGATGATATGAGCAGCCTGAAACTACCCAAAGAAATCGAACCGCACCGTTACAAAACCTACGGCCTGACCATTGATACCGAACGTCTGGTGACCATTCGGAATGAGCGTTATGCCAACAGTCAGTATGCAAGTGAAAATCAATGTGAGAGCGAGCTTGCCAAAGTCGAAGCTATGTTCCGCCGGGAAGCCATTCCTTATCTCAATACCACATCGCTTTCTGTTGAAGAAATCTCAACCCGGTTATTAGACATCAGCGGCCTCAAGCGTCGCATGTGTTAACAAAGTGATAGTGATAATGTTATAAAATTAACGAAGCCATCGGTCTCGTCCCATGGCTTCGTCATTCTTTCTCCCCTCAGCTTCGTGTTCTCCTCCCCCCGAGGCGTCCTCTTTTCCCCTTGGAACGAGGGCTTGTCTCAGCTTTGAGAGCCAAAAAACCTCACGAATTGAACTAATTAATGAAAACTTTTCTGACACCCTGGAAATCCTCAAAAAATCGCCATTGGTTGCAATATGCTTACTAACAAAAGAATAAATTAATCCCATTTGAGTTTGAGGTGGCAGATGATGAAGCCATGCTGGTGTTTCACATTAGGTCTGGGGATTGCGCTCACCGTGTCTGCCTGTGGCGGCTCTGGTGGTTCTGACAACAATGCAACTGGCAGCAATGGCCAACTGGATAAGCAGGCAAAACTGACGTTTGTGAATACAGCGCGCGATCAGGTTGATGCTTTTGTAAAAAATGGTGCCGATGCGACCAGTGAGGATTTGTTCACTCAGACTCATCTGAAAGCCGGACCGGTCAGTCACGAATCTCACCGTGAGTATACTCATCGCTGGGGGGGCAGCTCAGCATTGGATATCAGTATCGGTATCTGGGACAGCAAATATCAGCTTGAAGAGGAACCCGCACAAACCAATACTCAGCTCAATAGCGGTGAAAACTGGTGGGTAATTGCCTGGCTCAATGGGGAAACGACAAACAGTTTTCAAGTGACATCTCTTCGGAGAAGCCACAATGAGGTGCCTTCGGATCAGTATCAGTTCAGGGTCTTTTCGAATACGGATATCAGAATTGATTACGAGTCGGCAACCGCTTCCGGAGCAACAAATGTTTCTGCCGGTAAAGTGTCATCACCCATTCTCATGGCCGGCTGTAATGACCAATTTGAAGTTTCGGCCACCAAAGGAGAAGCGGGCACCGGGCTTGTGCCTCAGCAGTTGAATTTATGCGGTATCCCGGATTTGCAACCCGGCGACGCTTATCTGCTGATCACCAGTGATGATGAGATCCTTTACGCGGTTCAGGAATAAAGCAAATGGAACCTTTGCAGATATCGGATCGACAAGAACCATAACAACATCAATGCATCACCGATGACATTGAGTCTATAACAATAATTGGGAATCATTGCGCGTTCGCCTGACAGGCAATCATTGATCGCACGGAGAGCCTACATTAAAACAACGCGGTTGGTATTTGAGCTGTTCTGGATTGCGTTTTTGGGGAAAGCAGAGCGGCAAAACAAGGATACCGAGCCCACAGATTCAGTAGGCAGCGGTGGCAAGCCCCAGACATTCATGTCTGGGGCTCTTTTCTGTTTCAGGCTTGCAACGCAAAGTTGTTGACTGCGCTTGTTCACTGTCCTCTTTATGCAGTCGCCAGCTGTGCTTCTTCGGTGCGTTTCAGGAAAGCATAAGTCACACCGGTCAGCATCGTTCCCGCGGCGATCGCAACCAGATACATCAACACAGGTGTGATGGCATTCGGAATAAATAGGACGAACAAACCACCATGGGGTGCCATGAGCTTAGCGCCGAACAGCATGGATAACGCACCAGTCAGCGCACCACCGGCCATACAGCTTGGAATCACCCGCATCGGATCACGTGCCGCAAACGGAATGGCTCCTTCAGAGATAAAGCACAGGCCCAACACAAAGGAAGCCTTGCCCGCTTCCTGTTCCGGCAGACTGAATTTCCGCTTCGCCAGAAACGTTGCCAGCCCCATCCCCAGCGCAGGCACCATCCCAGCAGCCATCACCGCAGCCATGGGGCCATATGTATGCGATGCCAGTAAGCCAACACCAAAGGTGTATGCCGCTTTGTTGACCGGGCCGCCTAAATCAAAGCACATCATGCAGCCCAGCAAAATCCCCAGTAGCACCGCATTGGCAGAGCCCATGTTATTCAGGAATTCTGTCAAACCTGTCATTGCCGCAGACACTGGGCCACCGACAATATAAATCATGACCAGACCCGTGATCAGACTGGCGATCAGGGGAATAATCAGAATCGGCTTCAGCGCTTCCATAGATGCAGGCAAACGAACCTGTTCCGCCACCAGTTTGGCACTATAACCGGCCAGGAAACCGGCGACGATCCCACCCAGAAAACCTGCCCCGGTCGAACTGGCCAGCATCCCGCCAATCAGACCCGGCGCCAGACCCGGACGGTCGGCAATCGAATAAGCAATATAGCCCGCCAGAACCGGAATCATCAGGGCAAAGGCTGAACTCCCGCCGATTTGCATCAGTGCAGCAGCCAGTGTGCCTTCTTCTTTAAACGCTTCAATGCCAAAAACAAACGACAGCGCGATTGCCAGCCCTCCGGCAACGACGAGCGGCAACATGTGAGACACCCCGGTCATCAGGTGTTTATAGGGTCCGGCTTTCTCTTCTTTGGCAGTCTGTTCTGAAGACGAACCCGCGGCTTTACCCTGATACACCACAGCCGAAGCAAAAGCGTTGTCGATTTCCTGCCGGGTTTTCTTCAGCGCGGCACCGGTACTGGTTTTATACAGTTTTTTGCCCTGAAAACGGCTCAGGTCGACTTCGATATCCGCTGCAATGATCACCAGATCGGCTGCGGAAATATCCGCTTCAGTCAGCTGATTTTTTGCACCCACGGAACCGCGAGTTTCAACCTTGATGTCATATCCCTGACGTTTGGCTTCATCTTCCAGCGCTTCTGCGGCCATAAAGGTGTGCGCAACACCGGTCGGACAAGCCGTAATAGCGACAATCCGCTGTGCGGCGGACGCTGAAACCGGTGCACGCACGGAAGTGACTACAGGCGCCTCTTCCAGCGCAGTTGCACCGGCAACCGCGTTTTCAAGAAAGCCTTTGGGGTCGGCCAGACAGGCGGCCATCCCACCCTGAAAGAGTTTTTTATCCACAAAACGATTCAGATCCACCGGGCAATCGGCGATCACGACAACCGCATCGGCCTGCGCAATCATTGCCTCAGACAAGGTCTGTACCGGCAGGATACTGGACTGACATTCAATCTCAGCCTGCCAGTTCAGGTCTTTTGCGGCTTGCTCCATCAGCCCCGCCGCAATCACTGTATTTGCGATTCCGCTCGGACAAGCGGTCAGTATTGCTATCTTCATGTCGTCACCTTTGTCATTCAACGTTCACGTTTTGGCCAACAGGCATCTCATTTAAAATCTGAACACTTTCCAGCGTTTGTTGCAGCACCGCCGCATCCGGCACACCCACACCCACCTGGGTGACCGCCAGTGCGGACAAAGCTGTCGCAAACGTCAGTGTTTCTTGTTTATTCCAGTCATTCAGTGCTCCCCAGCACAAGCCTGCCACCAGGGTATCCCCGGCACCCACCGTGCTGACGACCGTCATTTTCGGCGGCTGAGATTGCAGCCATCCCGATTCATCCAGCCACATCACCCCCGCAGCACCCAGTGACACCACAACATTTCGGATGTCCTGCCGGTGCAGTCTCTCTGCGGCGGCCCGTAACTGAGGCTGAGTGTCCAGTGCTTTGCCGCAGAGTGCAGATAACTCTTCATCATTGGGTTTCACCAGCCAGGGAGAAGCCAGCACACCCGCTTTCAGCGCATCATTACTGCTGTCAAACAACACCTTTTTGCCCAGTGATTTCAGGTCTTTGATCCATTGCGCGCAAGTCTCCGGACGCAGACCGACCGGCAGGCTCCCGGCCATCACAAACACCTCATGTTGCTCAGCCAGTTCGAACAGTTTTTGTGCCATGGCAGCAACATCGTCCTCAGTCACCACAACACCCGGAAAATTGATATCACTGACACGGCCACTGGCTTCCACCAGTTTGACGTTGATCCGGCTTGAGCCCGGCACGCGAACAAAGGCATCTTCAATGCCAAACTGAGCAAACAGCTCACAGAAAGGATCCTGATTCTCCGTGCCCAGCAATCCCGTCACGGTCACCGCTGCGCCCAGTTCAGCCAGAACCCGGGCCACATTGACGCCCTTCCCGGCCGGATGCAGAGTGCTTGTTGAGATCAGATTGACTGTGCCCGGTTCCAGCAAAGGAAGGTTGCCGGTTAAATCCAGTGCCGGATTCAGATTCACCGCCACCACTTTTGGTTTCGCCATACCTGTTGTCTGGGTATTCATTGATTTGCCCTCTTCTATTTACCTTCACCCAGACCCGCCGCGATGGCATCACCAATCGCGTTCAGCGCCAGAGATGCATCTGCACCCTCTGCGGTGAATTCCAGCTCATGACCCTGTTTCACCCCCAGCGCAATCACTTTCATCAGGCTTTTCGCGTTCACCGCAGCACCGCCACCCTGCAAATTGCGAACCTGAATCGCCGCCTCAAATTTCTTAGCGACGCTCACCAGCATGGCACCCGGGCGGGCATGCAGACCATGCGCATTGCGAATTTGATAAACCGCAGTATTGGCATCCGCGCTGACCTGAGAACCGGATTCAGTGAACTCAGATTCAGTCAGGAGAGAAGGCAGCTTTGCCGCTTCAGTTTCAAACAATACATGCAGTTGTTGCTGATACAGCAACCGGGAAATCTGTTTGAGTGGCTTTTGATAAGTGCCATTGCCTGCGGCAATCATCAGCAGACCTTTGACCGGCTGGCTCTGATGCGTGACATTTTGTGACGGTGTCACGAATGATAATGCAGTACGGGATACATCCTGACGGCTTTTCGCCAGCCACAGCCCCTGCCCCAGATACGACGGGCCACTGGCAATCACATCGGCCACAAACCCATGACCTGCCGCCTGATGATTTTTAATCAAACCCGCAGCAACCGCGGTCAGTTGCAGTAAGTCGGTCGCCGGGAATTTCAGTGCAATCAGCTCGGCATCAAAATCAGCTTCAAGCTGGGTTTCACCATTCAGCAAGGCAATGAGCGCCGCTTCACTGCTGCACTGTTGAATCTGTTCAGCGACCCCGTCTGCCGACAGCACTTTGGTCAGTTGCTTCAGAATACCCAGATGCTCATCAGACTTGGCCGCAATCCCGATCGCCAGATAGACGGTGTTGCCATCTCCCCAGTCGACCCCCTGAGGGAAATGGTGAATTTTCACCCCAGTCTGGTTGACCAGATCCCGGGTATCGGTCGTACCATGCGGAATGGCAATACCGCTACCCAAAAACGTAGAATTCTGAGCTTCACGGGCCAGCATACCTTTGACATAGCCCTCAGCTACCAGTCCTTGCCGGGTCAGCTCGCCCGCCAGGGCAGAAATTGCAGCGGCTTTATCATTGGCTGACTGGTTCAGCGCAATATCTTGTCGTGTCAGTGACAACATCGGTTCACTCCCCCTCGTTTTCTGACCGGCTCTGATGGCCGGATCCACTGAGTGTTTGGCTTCATTTCAATGAAAGCTGAAACGATTCAGCCCACAAAGAAATAAAAAGTTTCAGCGATGTACCCGTGAGTATAGAATAAGCTGTAACACAGTGCTGAAACCTTTCAGCCATCATGCTGGATCGATTCAGCAAGAAATGCAAACAATGGACTTTCGATCCTTTTTCAATCTATGATCCAAACCACACTTTGCCTGATTTTTAGAGTCAATACACAACATGAAGCTAGATGAAATTGCCCAACTGGCGGGAGTCTCCCGGACGACGGCCAGCTATGTCATCAATGGCAAGGCCAGTCAGTACCGCATCAGCGAAAAAACCCAGCAGAAAGTGATGGCTGTGGTCGAAGAACACAACTTCAAACCGGATCACGCCGCCAGTGCCCTCCGGGCGGGCAGTTCACGCTCACTGGGCCTGATCATTCCGGATCTGGAAAACAGCAGTTATGCCAAACTGGCGAAGCTGCTGGAACGAGATGCCCGGAAAGCAGGCTATCAGCTCATCATCAGTTGCTCCGATGATGAGCCGGAGACAGAAATGAAAGTGGCCCAGACCTTAGTCGGCCGACGGATTGATGCCCTCATCGTTGCCAGCAGCTTGTCGGCCGACCATCCGTTTTATCGTGAAATCCAGACTGCCGGCGTCCCGGTCATTGCCATTGACCGAGGTCTCGATGATGAATTCTTTGCCTGTGTGATCAGTGAAGATCATGACGGCGCTTATGCGCTGACCAAACAATTGATTCAGCCGGACACCCGAACCATTGGTCTGATCGGCGCCGTACCGGAACTGGGTATTTCTCAGCAGCGTGAACTGGGATTCAAAGCCGCAGTTCGGGATCTGGGCAACGCGACACTCGCGTCGAAAACCCTGTATGGCGATCATTTCAGCCCGGAAGAAGGGCAGCGCCTGTTGCAGCAGTGGATTCAGGAAGATGCAGTGCCCGACAGTATTCTGATCACCTCGTATGCCCTGTTCGAAGGCATGCTGGACTGCTTCCTGTCGCATCCGGCACTGATGAAAACGACTCAGCTTGCGACCTTTGGTGATCACCGCCTGCTGGATTTTCTGCCGATGCGCATTCACTCCTTGCCCCAGCAGTTCGAAGACATTGCCGACAGTGCGCTGGAACTCGCGCTGAATGCCACGGCTGGCCGTTACCGTGCCGGTGTGGAAGTGGTTCCGCGTCAGTTAAAGATTCGGTAGCCTGTTTCATCAATAACCCGTCAGTTCCATAAATCCCTGCCCGGTATGGCTGCCTGTCACCGTCACCGGGCCTTCCCAGTAGGGAAAAAGAAACGGCAGCAACTGATCGTCCCGTCGGGCCTGAACATCTAACTCGATCTGCTGTTCAGGCACCACCAGATGCCAGCGCACCGGGAATTCACGTTCAGCCTGAATGTCGCTTGCCTGAATTGCGGTTCGTAATTTTGCCATTCGTATCGGTGTCAGACTGGCCTGTCCCTGAGTAATCGGGATGCTCTTGCCATCCGGCCAACTCAGGCTGCCAAAGGTATAAGCCGGATGTTGGTGACTGCGTAACTGATAGAGCATCAGTGCCCGGCCATCATCCAGATGGATAGAAAACCAGTCCCAGCCTTGCTGATGTTCAGACAGTGACTGACTGCTCCATTCCCGATCGAACCACCCTTCCCCTTTCACTTGATACAGGACGCCATCCAGACGAATCTCACCGTCCACCGACAGAAAAGGCATACTGTAGTAGTAGGATGCCAGCCTGGGATCAGCCGGATCCTTCTGGCTGTATCCGCCATCGCCTTGCAAAACCCGGTTGCCATAACTGCGCATCTTCAGCGTCACATCCATCTGTTGATCCCGAAACGTTAAAGTTCCAGGAAAAGGAGATCCCCCCTGCCCCTGCCACCGCCAGTTATCCAGCCACAATGTGAATGGTTCCGCCGTCACACCCGACTGTCCGATGCCACCGCGCGCAAAGCGCTCCGCCTGCCAGCGTTTCTCCGCTGTCGTGACCACAGCATGTGCCATAAACCGCTGCGGGCTTTGCCAGCCAGTTGCCAGTACATCGCTCTGATTCGGTCGGGCCGACGTTCGGAACAGCGTCCATTGCACCGCAAGCCACTGGCCGGATTCAGAGGTCAGATTCGCCGTCAGGTACCACCATTCCACCCGGAAACCGGGATGACTGAGATGATCCTGAGGGAAAATCAGCGGCTGCCCCGGTTTCACCTGCTCAAACCCGGCATCATTCTGCTGCGACAGCACGGCCAAAGTTCTGTTCTCCGGAGATTCCGGCTCACAGCCGAGCAACAACAGGCTTAACAGGATCAACAGCCCCCACGAGAACCACGTCTGCCAGATTTGCCGTCTTTGCATCAGAAAGCCTCCCGCAGCGACAACATGGCAGAACGCCGGACCAGCCGCCAGACGGGCCACGCACCAGCCAGCAAAAGTGCCGCCAGTGCAGTCCCTAACGAAAACAGATACTGCCAAGGGAAAAAACGAACCGGCATGGTCCAGCCGAAGGAGTATTTCAACACCACATCAATCAGCAACTGAGCCAGCAGCAACCCCAGTGGCAAAGCAATCAGCGCTGTCATGGCCCCAATCGCCAGCAACTGACCGCCCCCCAGCAATGCCAGTTCTTTGCCGGTCATGCCCATACAGCGCAACAGAGCAAACTGCCGTTGCCGGGAGATTTCACCCGCGATAGTCGCAATAAATAAACCGCCGACAGCAACGAACAGGGTCAGTTTTCCTAAGGTCGCTGTGACAATGAAAGTCCGGTCGAACACCGCCATGGCCTGATGCATGATCTGGCTGTGATCACGTACCTGATTGGCCTTCAGACCGAAGCGTTTCTGTATCTGATCCATCATCATCTGAATCGCTTTATTGTCATGACCGAGATGAATCGCCAGACTGACTTTCCCCTCTCGGTGAAACAGCTGCTGCCACACCGGCTCTGACACGAAAATCTGACCATAAGGATTGCCGTAATCGTAATAGATGCCTGCCAATCGCCAACCCTGCCCCAGCCTTGGCGGTAAATCGACCGTTTGGCCGGGCTGCCACTGGTTTCTGAGCGCAAGGGATTCACTGGCAAGAAAAACTTTGTCCGGCCCCTGCCGATGCAGTAAAGACCAGTAATCATCCAATGCCTCTTTCATTGGCAGCGACCGCTGCTCTCCTGCCGACTCTCCGATACTGAAGACCTGCAACGGCTGTTCGTGACGTGCATCGGCCACTTCATTACGCCATCGCCACCACACAGCCTTCACCTGCGGCTGCCTGACTGCCCACCGGTCAACCGATGTGGCCTGATGCGTGGACGGCTGAACATAGACATCGGCAGCCAACCGTTGTCCGAGCCAGTTTTGTGTGGCCTGCCGGAAACTGCCCACCATGGTATCCATCCCAATCGTGGCGGCCAGCGCCAGCATAAAGGCCATGGCAGCAACGCCCCGGTAGCTCAGGCTGGCGGCAGCATCACTGAAAAACCATCGGAGCCGTGGTGAACGCAGCCACTTTGCCAGCCCTTTGAACGCGGCCCATAACAGGAACGGCATCAGTAACCCGGCGGCCGCCAGTAAACAGCCAATCAGCACAAACCCGGCGAACTGATTGTGCTCCAGAAAATAAATAACAACGGCCATCAGAATGAACAAAGCCGCCACCAATGCCTGCCAGATAAATTCACGCCAGCTACCTCTGACCATCGTCATATGCGCCGTCAGCCGGGCCGGTTGGGTGCGGATCAGCCGAACCAGCGGCCAGCCACAGGCCATCACCGTGCCGCCAAGGGCAATCACAAGACTGAGCGCGCCCCACTGCCAGTGCCATCCGGTTGTCAGCGCAATATTGGCCTGATAAAGATCGCTCAGCGTTGTTGCGACCGACGGCAACAGCTTCTGCGCCAGAAATAACCCCAGCACATTACCGCCGACCACACCGATCACCAGCCAGAGCACCAGCTCAATCCCCAATGCTTTCGCTAGTTGCGAGCCGGATACACCGCTCTGACAGAGCAAGCCAACCAGAAACTGACGCTGCGTCAGTGACAACGACATGGCCTGATAAAAGATAAACAAACCGACGATAAAGGCGAGCATGCCCATGGCAAATAAATTCAGGTGAAATGCCCGGGTCAGAGGTTCCAGATGGGCATGGTCATTTTTGGTCAGGGTCAGCCCACCCGGCAGCAACTGACGGATGTCCTGCTGCTCATCCGGGCTGAGCTGCCCACAAAATACGGCGTTGAAGCCTGACCGCGGAAACAACTGCCGCACCAGCCCCATATCGGCCAGCAAGCGTGCACCGTGAATCCGATCATCATCAACAAGGGCTAACCGGCCAATCTCACGGCCCGTGTTCAGGGTCAGCCGCTGGCCGTCGGACAATTGCTTGATCTGTGCCAGTTGCCGGCTGATCCAAATCTGCCCCGGCGTTTGAATCAGAGTGACAGACTGAATCGATTCACTGGAAGACGAAGAAAAAGGCAGCATCACCAAGGGGTCAATCCCCACCAGTGTCAGTGTTCCGGCTTCGGCGGTCTCAATGCGGTGCATCTCATAAGGCACACACTGGGTATACCCCATACGACGCAATTGAATATACAGCCCCTGCGGCACCGTCATTCCGGCCTGTTCATGCCGGATGGCGTACCGGAACGGTGTCTTGAAAAGCATTTCTCCGGCGCGGTAACTGCTTCTGGCCTGCTGGTTGACCGCCAGCACGCCCACCAGCAACGCAATGCCCATGATCAGCCCGAGCAGGAGCAGCACCATCTGCAAAGGGTGACGGCGATAATGTCCCCAGAGTGCATTAAAGACCGGATTGTGCATTCAGCACGCCTCCCTTCAGCATCACCCGGCCATTCATGTAAGACGCTACCTGCTGACTGTGCGTCACCAGCAGCAGTGAACAATTGAGTTTTGAGGTCAGCCCCGTCAACAGCCGCATCACCGCCTGCGCATTCCGCTCATCCAGACTGCCCGTCGGTTCATCGGCCAGCAGAATATCCGGCTCCATATACAGCGCACGGGCAATCGCTGCCCGTTGTTGCTGTCCGCCAGACATCTCTTCCGGGTATCGCTTCAGCAAGGGTTTTAAATCCAGTGCAGACACAATATTGCGCCAGAGTTCCGGCTGATCCGGCAGCCCTTTAAGCTGGCGGCAAAACTGAATATTGTCCTGTGTGGTTAAGGTGGGCAGTAAATTGAACTGCTGAAAAATCAGCCCGATATGATGTCGCCGGAATGCTGTGCGCGCCCGCTCTGAGATCGCATGCAGCGGGGTGCCCGCCAGCCAGATTTCACCCTGATCGACCCGGTCCAGTCCGGCAATCAGGTTCAGCAGCGTACTCTTACCAGAGCCGCTCTCGCCCATCAGCGCCACCTGCTCGCCCCGGTCGAGTGTCAGCGCGGCCCCTTGCAGCACGGCATGAAACTCGTTGCCATCCTGATACCCTTTGCAGAGATCAACCAGCCGTAACATGGCCGCCTCCCTGGATGAAACAAGGATTGCTACTTTGAATGAAACCGCGGCTGTCCCGCCTGAAATTCATGTGTTTTCAGATGATTATTTAAGAAAAGAAGGTTCAGAAAATAAGTGTAGTCCATCGCCAGATGCACTGGCGGGCGATTCACACGACGCATCAGTACACAAGACATTGCTTTAAAGCGGGGCGATGATCTGGATGCCCCCTGAATTGATGGCTCTGATGAGGTCATGACTCCTGAGATCCGGTGCGCATCTCGCTCAGCAGCAACCGAAGCCGCTTCTCGATTTCGATGATCGCAAAAAACACGAGACCAACGACCACAATCATCACCCCGTCCCAAAACGGCACGGCAACGGTCGCAAACAATGTCTGGAGCGGCGGCAGATAAGTGATGGCGAATTGCGCGGCAGTCACGCAGATCACCGTCAGCCAGACGACCTTTGTGCCGGCGATCAGCGCCCATTTCAGCGACGTCCCGTAAATATTCCGGATAAAAAACAAATGAAAAATTTCCATCACGACTAAGGTGTTCAGGGCCATGGTTCGTGCCAGTTCAACCGAATAAGACTGCTCAACCGCATAGGCGTAAATACCGAACACGCCGCCCAGTAACAAGACGGAGACAAAAATGATCCGCCAGGCCAATTCGCCAGTCAGCAAAGGTTCATCCCGGCGTCGGGGCGGACGTTGCATGGTATTGTTTTCCGTCGGCTCAAAGGCCAGCGCAATCCCAAGCGTGATAGCCGTGATCAGATTGATCCAGAGAATCTGGATCGGGGTGATCGGCAACGTCATGCCAAAAAGCAACGCCACGACAATCGTCATCGCTTCCCCGGCATTGGTCGGCAAGGTCCAGCTGATCACTTTTTTGATATTGTCATAAACCGTTCGCCCCTCACGAACCGCCGCAGCAATAGACACAAAATTATCGTCGGCCAGCACAAGGTCAGCCGCTTCTTTGGCCGCCTCACTCCCTTTGAGTCCCATGGCGATGCCCGCATCCGCCCGCTTCAGTGCCGGCGCATCATTCACGCCATCGCCCGTCATCGCAATCGTCATCCCGTGAGATTGCAGCGCCATCACCAACCGCAGTTTATGCGCCGGACTGGTGCGGGCGAAGATATCGGTTTCAACCACAGCTGCAGCCAGCGTTTGATCGTCCATTTCATCCAGATCAGCCCCCGTGAGCACCTGATCCGAATTTCGCAGGCAGAGCTTCTTCGCGATCGCCGCAGCAGTATCCTTGTGATCGCCGGTGATCATTTTCACCCGAATGCCGGCAGCATGACATTCAGAAATGGCGTCAATCGCTTCAGGACGCGGCGGGTCGATCAACCCGACCATGCCAATCAGGATCAACTCCTGTGCCACATCGGTCAACTCCAGCACCGTATGCTCCGGCCGGACTGGCTTCACCGCAAAAGCAAGCACGCGCTGTCCTTGCCCGGCGATTTCCCCGGCCTTTTCATGCCAGTATGCCTTGTTCAGAGGGTCACTTCCTCCGGCAACCCGGCGCTGAAAAGCGCACATCGACAAGATTTCCTCCGGTGCGCCTTTCACCGCGATAAACGCATGATTTTCGTGGTCATGGTTCAGGGTCGCCATGAAACGATGCTTTGCATCAAACGGGATCACATCGGTTCGCACCCACCCGGCCAGTTCCTCCTGAAGATCCAGGCCGATCTTACTGCTCAGAACCAGTAATGCACCTTCCATCGGATCACCGACAATCCCCCATCCCCCTTCGTGATGATGCAAAGAAGCGTCATTGCACAAAGCAGCCACCCGCCCGATCTCGTCCAGAATGGCATGTTCGCAGGCACTGACAATCGCATCATTGAGCCGGATTTCCCCCTTGGGCTCATACCCGACACCCTCCAGTGAAAAAATATGGGCTTCCGTAACCACAGAAGCCACCATCATTTCGTTGCAGGTCAGCGTGCCGGTTTTATCCGTGCAGATCACAGACACAGCCCCCAGCGTTTCAATGGCGGGTAAACGCCGGACAATGGCATTGCGTCGTGCCATCGCCTGCACGCCTACCGCAAGCGTGATGGTCAGGACCGCCGGAAGCCCTTCCGGAATCGCTGCAACAGAGAGACCCACCACGGCCATAAATATCTCGGTGAATTCGAAACGGGCAACGAAATGTCCGAAGACCAGCAGCACCCCAGCAATCAATAAGATCAGCGCCGTTAACCAGCGGGCAAACACATCCATCTGCCTGAGCAACGGGGTCGTCAGCGTTTCTACCGTCGACAGCATGCCACTGATGCGACCAATCTCCGTCTTCGCTCCCGTCGCAACAACAATCCCCCAGCCAAGCCCGCTGGTCACAAGCGTCCCGCTGTAGGCCATACAACCCCTGTCACCAAGGGGCGTATGCACAGCAACGGGCTGCAAATCTTTCTTCACCGGCACAGACTCACCGGTCAGAATTGATTCCTGAACCTGAAGTCCATTCACCTGCAACAACCGAAGATCGGCCGGCACCTTGTCGCCGGCTTCGAGCAGGACAATATCACCGGGCACCAGCATCTCCCCGTCGATCAAGTGACGCATTCCGTCCCGACTCACCGACGCTTTCAACGCGAGCATATGCCGGATAGCATCCATGGCCGCTTCTGCTTTCCCCTCCTGAATGAAACCGATGATCGCATTCACAATGACAACAGCCAGAATCACCAGCGTATCTGACAGGTGCCCCAATACCGCCGTCATGGCAGCGGAACCGAGCAGTACATAAATGAGAATATTGTGAAAATGCCGCAGAAAGCGGATCACCCAATTTTCCTTTGTCGGTTCCGGCAAACGATTCAACCCGTATTCATCAAGCCGCGATGCTGCCTCTTCGGGAGAAAGGCCATTTGGGCTGACATGTAACGCCTGAAGGACATCATCTGATGTCATTTCATGCCATGTTTTGTTTGTTCGATTTTGCATGATTGGTTGGTATCACTCCATTCAGTTCAAACCTGTTGACTTCGAATCTGTTCCGTTCAGAAAAGACACGCATCGCTTTCTGGATAAACACCGCTTTCGAATAAAGGATAGACAGCGAAACTCATTCTTTTTGTTATTCTTTCTGGCTTGTGATGCCTGATCAATCAGACACCATTTTCTCAGGCTGCACCGCGACGAACTTCTAAAATGAAGTGAGTCCCGGCTTGAGTTCAGCCGGAACATCCGTGCCAGCCAAAGGAGAGCGGTATGACTTCTGATCCTCAGCGCCCTGCCAGTCCGATGATCTATTGGTATCCCCAGTTACGTACCACCGACATTCCCAGTGTGGGCGGTAAAAATGCCAGTCTGGGAGAAATGATCAGCCAATTGAAAGCAGCCGGTATCCGGGTGCCGACAGGGTTCGCCACCAGTGCGCAACTCTTTCGTGATTTTCTGCATCAGAACCAACTGGATGAGCCGATTGCCGAACGGCTGGCTGCATTGGATACCGGTTCGGCGACGCTGGCAGACACCGGCGCTGCGATCCGGCAGTTAATCGCACAGGGCAGCTTTACGGACACACAACAAAATGCCATGACCGATGCCTATCAGCAGTTGTGTGACCAACTGGGCCGCAGCAATATCAGCGTCGCAGTCAGAAGTTCTGCAACCGCCGAAGATCTGCCAGATGCCAGCTTCGCCGGACAACAGGAAAGCTACCTGAATATTCGTGGACAGGCACAGGTACTGCATGCCTGTAAACTGTGTTTCGCCTCACTCTATACCGATCGGGCCATTGTCTACCGTCAGGAGAAAGGCTTTGCTCACCAGCAGGTGGCATTGTCTGTCGGAGTGCAGCAGATGATCGAATCTCAGGCGGCGGGCGTGATGTTCAGTTTAGATACCGAGAACGGTTTTCCCGATGTGGTGATGATCAGCGGTGCCTGGGGACTCGGCGAAACTATTGTTCAGGGCAGCGTGACCCCGGACCGTTTTATGGTGTACAAGCCCCTGCTGGAGAAAGCCGGCATACGACCCATTATCGAAAAACAGCCCGGTAATAAGCAGCAGAAAATGGTGTATGCGACGGGCGATCTGCCTGACGCCTCTTCTGATCACACGCCTGAAAAGCTCCCCTTCACCGACAAACAGACCGTCACGCTGCCGACGACCGAACAGGAACGCTGCTCACTGGTCCTTTCTGATGATGAGATCCTGCAACTGGCCCGCTGGGCGGTGATGATTGAACGTCATTACGGCTGCCCGATGGACATGGAGTGGGCGAAGGATGCTCAGGGGCTGTATCTGGTTCAGGCCCGCCCGGAAACCGTGGAATCTCAGAAAAAACAGGCCGTGCTGGTCAATTACCGCCTGAAAGAGACATCCACCCTGCTGCTGGAAGGTGCCAGTGTCGGGAGTGCCATTGCCACTGGTCCCGTTTTTCAGATCAATGATCCGCACAATACAGAGGCGTTTCCGGATGGCGCCATTCTGGTGACCGAAAGAACGGACCCGGACTGGGTGCCCCTGATGCGCAAAGCCGCCGGGATCATCACAGACACTGGCGGCCCCACCAGCCACGCCGCTATCGTCAGTCGCGAACTGAAAGTCCCGGCGATTGTCGGCACCGAACATGCGACCCAAACTCTGACACAAGGTCAGGCGGTCACCTTAAGTTGTGCAGGCGGCGCCGTCGGGAAAGTCTATGAAGGCATTCTCAAGTATGAAACTCAGCAAGTGGATCTGGATGCGATCCCACACACCCGAACCGCCGTGATGATTAACGCGGCGATGCCCGACGGTGTCTTTCGCTGGTGGCAACTGCCGGTTGCCGGGATCGGACTGACCCGGATCGAATTTATCATTTCCAGTCAGATCCGCGTCCACCCGATGGCGCTGATCCACCCTGAAAAAGTAACAGATCCATCAGTTCGCCAATCTATCAGCGATCTCACGCGGAACTATGCCCATCAGCCGGACTACTTTGTCGACTTTCTGGCGCTGGGCGTGGGCAAAATTGCGGCCTCGCAATATCCGAAACCTGTCATCGTGCGCATGTCAGACTTTAAATCCAATGAGTACCGGGGGCTGCTAGGCGGTGAGTTTTTTGAACTCAACGAAGAGAACCCAATGCTGGGGCTGCGCGGCGCATCGCGTTATTATCACCCGCTCTACCGGGAAGCTTTCAAACTGGAATGCCAGGCCATCGTCAAAGCCCGGCAAACGATGGGATTTGACAACATCATTGTGATGATTCCCTTTTGCCGCACCACGGGTGAAGCCGACAAAGTGCTGGACGTCATGGCAGAAGCCGGCCTGAAACGCGGCGAAAATGGCCTGCAAGTCTATGTGATGTGTGAGATTCCCTCGAATGTCATTCTGGCCGACCGCTTTGCACAGCGCTTCGATGGCTTTTCAATCGGCAGTAACGATCTCACGCAGCTTGTGCTGGGGATCGACCGGGATTCTGCCGAGCTGAAACCCTTATTTGATGCCAGAGACGATGCGGTGAAAGAGATGATTGCGGAAGTGATCACCGTGGCACACCAGTATGGCTGTAAGGTTGGGATTTGCGGACAAGCCCCCTCCGATCATCCTGAGTTCGCTGAATTTCTGGTCAATTGCGGCATTGATTCGATTTCCCTGAATCCGGACTCGGTCGCCAAAGGCTGCGAGCAAGTCGCACTGGCAGAACTCAAGTTCCAGATCAACACGGCCGGTTACGAGTAACCGGCACCTGATATCTGTTGCCATGGGCTTTGTGCGTCATGGACTCTGAGGAATGTAGGCTTGCAGGACATCCCAGCGGAAAGTCGGACCATCAGAACAGATATACTTGTCTTTCAGATAACAATGCCCGCAGGTTCGAACCCCGCAGTGCATACGGCGCTCAATGGACAAATAAATTCCCTGTTCGGGAACCCCGCTGGTCACCAGATGTTTTGCCGCCGCAAACATCATGGCCTGCGGCCCGGCCAGCAGCACCACCTCCGGGCCCTGATGAAACTGACTGAGCACCATCGGCAGGAGATCGACCGGCGTGCCGCTGAATTCATGCTGACCCGGTTCAAGATCGCCGTCTTCAATGGCGTTCAACACCGGGATCGCCTGCTGCCACTGCCTGCGCTCCGGCGTCAGCATTCTTGCCTGACGGCTGCGGGCGCCATACACCACCATCATCTGGGTGTAATTTTTCTGCGCGACTAGCTGGTTGACCACGCCAACCAAAGGTGCCAGACCACAACCGCCACCGACCACCAGAATACTTTTGTTGATCACCTGATCCATTGGCCAGCCTTCACCATACGGCCCTCTGGCCCCCAGAATCTGCCCCGCTTTCAATTGGAACAGTGCTGACGTAACCTGCCCCATTTTCCGGACCAATGCACGAAAATACCCTTGCTGGTCAGGCAGCTCTGTGAATGTGAAAGGGGCTTCCCCGACCGCAGGCAAACAAAGCATGAAAAACTGCCCGGTTTTGGCCTGCATCCAATCGTTGCGTACCGCAGTGACTGAAGATGATACGCCGGGATCGGGATTCATCAATTGAAACCGGAAATGACGGGCATGTTCGCCATCATCGTAAAAATCAATCAGGCGGATGGCCGCTGGTGTCAGGTTATGCATCTTTGACAATCCTTTTCATGACCGAATGAACACCAATCACGCCCGGACAAGTCTGCTCGCAACGCCCGCACCCCACACAGCCATACCGGCCAAATTCCGGCAAAAAATCATTGCTGAATTTGTGGTACCAGAAACGCTTCACCCGCTCACCGGCCTGCGCCGAGGGATTATGAAAACTGGCTTCACGCTGAAAGCCTTCGTACAAACAGGAGTCCCAGAATCGAACCTGCCGAGCCTTGGGTGTGCTAGATGGATAAGAAGCAGCCTGACTGCAGGAAGCATCGTCTGTTCCAATCGCGGCTTGTTGCGTACTGTAGCAGGAACAGGTCGGACAGAGTGTGGTGCAGCCGGAACAGGCAATGCACTGAATCGCCACCTGCTGCCAGAATTCATCTGACGGCTGATCACGATTGAGCTTTTCAATGCCTTCCAGAATATAAGACTGATCTTCAAACTGTTGCTCGCAATGGCTCAGGTTATCCCAGCGTGAATGCTTGTCATGGTCCGCAGCCGGCGTCAGCGTCAGCCCTTGCAGCGATGCCTTGCCAGCGTCCGTCACCGCGATCAGCAGCCATTGTCCGTGTTCAAGCGGATGTAAAATCAGGTCCGCCGTGGTATCTCTGACACCCGGCCCGGCATTCACCAGATGGCAGAAGCCCTGCGCACACGGGTGAACGCAATCCACGCCCACCAGTATGGCCTGCTGCCGCCGCGCCTGATAATAAGGGTCCTGTTCGAAAAAAATGTCCTGATAATGAATCGCCATCAGGTCGCAGCTTTGCACGCCGAATAACACAAAAGGTTCGGGTGCCGGAATCGTTTCGCGGAAAAACTGACCATCGAACACATACAGACTTTCCTGCTCAGCAAAGAAGAATCCTTTCGCTGAACTGAGGGGCTGCTGCGACGTCAGCGCAGGAAACGGCCCCTGCGGGATAGGCTGCCAGAATACCTCACCTTCACTTTCCACCACTTGATAAAACTGCCGCGCCCGGGACAGGTGCACTTGCAGCACCTGTAATGATTCCAGCACATATTGCTGCATCTTAAGGTTCCTCCCGTATCTGGTCGATATCCCGGGGTTCCTGACCCGGTGGCAACGGCGAGACCGACACTGCACATGCCTTCAGCTCAGGCATTTTCGTGACGGGGTCCTGCGCGGTATTCGTCAGCTGATTCGACGGTGCTTCCTTGAAGTGATACGGCATCGCGACCAGCCCCGGCGGCACATCCTCGGTGATCATGGCCCGCGTTTCGACATACCCCCGTCGCGAACGAATACCCACCGGCGAATAACGCTGAATCTTCAGCGCCCGGGCG
Source organism: Photobacterium galatheae (assembly GCF_000695255.1). Classification (GTDB taxonomy): domain Bacteria; phylum Pseudomonadota; class Gammaproteobacteria; order Enterobacterales; family Vibrionaceae; genus Photobacterium; species Photobacterium galatheae. The sequence continues at coordinate 136,781 of NZ_JMIB01000021.1, forward strand.
TCTTCCGGATTGATAAACAGGATCCCGGCCGGGATTTCCCGTTCCAGCAAAGGCGATTTCCGGGTCATCGAGCCACAGCCGTAATGGAAATGAAGCCGGTTAGTGGTCAGTAACAGCGGGTATTGTTCATCCGCCGCTTCATCAATTTCAATCTGATGCACCGGAATTAACCGTGCTTTGCCAATCGGAAAAGTGCTCTGATGCAGAATTGCAGTCCCTTCAGGCGCACCGGGATGACAAGGCCACTGTAAACCGTGCGCACGCATGATGCCCGGATAAGACATACTCTGATAAGAAGGCGTCAGCGCCGCCATTTCATCAAACACGGCTTCACTGTCTGACCAGTTCAGCGCATCGCTGCCCAGCTTCGCAGCCAGTGCTTTCAGCCACTGCCAGTCGCCAATGGCTGAACCCGGCGGTTGCAGTGCCTGTGACCCATGCTGGACCCGTCGCTCACAGTTAGTAAACGTCCCCTCTTTTTCCGCGAAAGAAGCCGCAGGCAAAATATAATCGGCCAGTTTGGCGGTTTCTGTCATCGTCAGTTCCGCAACCACCAGCAAATCCATCGCTTTCATTGCCGCACGGACATGATTCTGATCCGGATCGGTCACAACCGGATCTTCGCCGAAAATGATCAGGGCCCGAAAATCACCCGCCAGTGTCGCTTTGGTCATCCCCAGTGATGTAAGACCGGGTGTCGTTGCGACTTGTGTTCCCCAGGCCCGGGCAAATTTCTGTTGCACCGACGGATCATCGACCGCCTGATAACCGGGATAGACATTCGGCAGGCATCCCATATCGCAGGCGCCCTGCACATTATTCTGGCCTCGGAGCGGATTGATTCCGGTGCCGGGACGGCCGATCTGTCCGCAAACCAGTGCCAGATTCGACAACGCAATCACATTCTGGGTACCGCTGACAAACTGGGTAATTCCCATCCCGTATAGGATCATGGCCCTCTGGGCCTGTCCGTAAAGCATCGCGGTTTGACGGATCACATCAGCACTGACGCCGGTACAGGATTCAACCGACTCCGGGGTGATGGTTGCCACGTTTCGGGCCAGCGCATCAAACCCATCACACCGCTGACTGATAAAAGATTGATTGTGGAGATTCTGTTTGAGGATGACATGAAGCATCGCATTGATGAGCGCAATATTACTGCCCGGTTTGAGCTGAACATGAATATCCGCCACTTTCGCCAGCCGGGTGACGCGGGGATCAATCACCACCAGCTTCGCCCCGCGCTGCTTCGCTTCAAAAATCTGCCCGCCAAAGACACTGTGATTTTCAGTCGGATCCGCGCCGATCACCACGATCAGCTCGGTTTCAAAAATATCTTGGGTGCTGTTGGTCATCGCCCCGGAACCCAGCGTTTGCTTGAGTCCGGCCACTGTGGGGCTGTGACAAATCCGGGCGCAATGGTCGATGTTGTTGGTTTTCAGAACGGCACGGGCAAATTTCTGAGCGGCGTAGTTATCTTCGTTGGTGGCACGGGCGCTGCTGATCACACCCACCGACTCAGGGCCGGATTCTGCCAGAATGTCCTGTAAGGTTTCGCTGATGGTGTCCAGTGCCTCATCCCAGCTCACCGGATAAAAACGATCGTGAATGCGTTTTAAAGGTTCGGTAATTCGGTTATCTGGCCGGATAGCATAAGCTGTACTCCAGCCCTTTTCACACAACTTACCGCGACTGACAGGATGACTGCGTTGCGGTTCAACGCCGGTCAGATTTCCCTGCGCGTCAACTTTCAGATTGATCCCGCAGCCGACGCCGCAAAAAGGACAGACGGTTTTCACAATCGAAGAAGCCATGGTCATTCACAATCCAACAGCGGGTTCTGGCATTCAGTATAGCAACCCCGGCCTGTGTGAATTGAGGTAGCACGTTTTTCTTGCCGCCGGAGAAATGAAGGTTACTCTGAGCCTGAAGCCGGTTTTCTCAGGTAAATCACATAATAAACCAGACCAACCAGTACACTTCCCCCGACCAGATTGCCCAGAATGACCGGGATCAGATTCCCGATAAACCCCAGCCAGGTCACAGAGTCGGCCCCTGTAGCTAAATCCGAAAAAGTCTGAATCAGCATCGCCAGCGGAATGAAGAACATGTTCGCAATGCTGTGCTCAAACCCGGCCGCAACAAAGGCAGAGATCGGAAAAACAATTGCAATCGCTTTATCCACCACACTCCGCCCGGCCATGGCCATCCAGATCGCCATGCACACCAGAATATTGCACAGCACCCCGCGGAAAAAAGCGGTCCAGAACGGTAAGCTGCATTTTGCCGCCGCAATCTGAAGATACCGTTCCGCAATCTCCCCCTGATTCAGCGCGGTGTGTCCCGAGAGATACACCAGAACCGCCAGCCCCGCCGCACCCACAAAGTTCGAACCGCACACCACCAACCAGTTTCTCAGCAACTCCGACGACGTGATTTTTTGATCCGCCCAGGCCATCGCAAGCAAATTATTCCCGGTAAACAGCTCAGCCCCGGCCACCACCACCAGCAACAAGCCCAGAGAAAATGCCACGCCCCCCAGCATCTGACTGGTGCCAAACCCCAGATTCGCATCCGACTTGATCAGGACAAAATACAGCGCACCCAGGCCAATAAACGCCCCGGCCAGCACACCCAGCATCACCATCGACAACAACGGCAAACGCGCTTTCATCACCCCGACGCTATCCACCTTTTCAGCGATTTGCTTCGGTGAAAACGCATCAAACCCAAAAAAATCAGCCATGGTTCACTCCGGTCAAAGGCGTTCGGTCAAACAGGGTCAACGGAAATATAAAGATGACTTATCCGCCTGAAACTGAGGTGGTTTCAGGCGAAATGTCTGGGGTAAGTGTAGTACAGGGGGATAAAGAAGAAGTTGAGCGTAGAAGTGCTCAACGGGGGATGATGGTGACAAATTATGACTCGATGGAAACCCCTTATTTATTCAACATCGGCGACAGATTCAACATCACATCTATAGGGATGATGGTCACATCAGTTTGCACAAGCCGAAAGATCCCTTCAGGCTTTGTACAACGAAAGGCTTTTCAATCGATCCCATCAGAAGCTCACTCATTTGAAAATATCAACATTCTTAAAAAAATCACCATCATTCGCAAATGCATTATATAAAGAGCTCTCTGATGCACTTTGTCCTGTGCCAATTTGATACCACTTTATATAGTTTCCATCATACTCTTTATTATTACTGAGCTTAAATACAACTGTTGCAGCTGAACCAAACTTTACATAATTAGCTTTTAATCCAATCATCTCAAAATCATAATATTTACCAGTCTTATTTGGAATTATTTCTTCTTTATCAAACGTCTGACGATAAGTATCGATGAGGTACCTATCAGCCAATGTTTCCGCCCAAACATACTGCCCAGTTGGACTAATTGATCTTTTCCTGAACAATCGAGATTTAAGATGTCCTTTTTTATTAGGTATAACTGTATATAAAAGCTTGTTTTTTTCTTCATCATAAATTGCCACACCCAGGTCATCGACAACATACCGTTTCCCACCATATACTGTAGAATATTTACTAAAATGAATATCTATCATTTCTTTTTCTTTTGTCGATAAAGTATATTTCCATTTTTTCCATTCATCACTAAAATAAAGATAACTACTGTCTTCCGCCCATAAAAAATCAGTTGTTTCTCGATATTTCCCAAGCTCAGTGTACTCCCCAGTCTTCAAATCCTTGATGACTTTTATCACCCCCTCCTCTGCACCATACGATAGTGCCAAATATCGGTTATTGGGGGACATTTTCATCGACTGGACCATTCCGTTAAATTCATCAGCGACTAAGCGTAAGTCGGTCCCGTCAGTTTTAACACTCCACACTTTATCTCTACGCTCATAGATATCATCTTTAGGCGCGTCACCACTTTCTCCATTATTCCAACGAAAGACGACACGAGGTAAGTCATAAGAAGATTGATTGTTTAAATCTTCTTTCGGCCACTCTTTTGCCTTATAAATATAATATGTTGACTGACTACTCCCATCTTTATACCGAATATAGTTATGCTCAGTGATGTAAATTCTGCCATCATCCCAATGTTGGGCATTTTTTTGCTCAACAATACTCATCGGTTTTGCTGGATTTCTTTCTATCACCGCACTCTTTTCGGCTGAATCATCCCTGGAGTTCAAACGTGAAACAGACTCCTGTTCACATCCGGATAGCAAGATTCCAATAAAAACACTTAAAATTATCTTTCTTTTCATTTTTATCACTCTGATCCTGCCAGAAGACTGGCGATTACCGCTTTTTCATAGACTAATGGGACTGACACATTTCGAACCATTTTTATCAGTGGCCTCAATCATAAGCGACTTCAACCACCTCAATGATAAAGCTGAGTTGTGGAGAGAGATTCTTGAAAATAAGTCGACATGAAGCACACCATTTCTTGGCTGATGATATTCAAAAGCGCCCCCTTCAGAAGGCACTTTCCTACCATCACCTGATTTTCAGATATAATTTCAACAATTGATTATCTACTAATCGGATGATTCACTGGATTTACTTGAGGGGCAGGTCTCTCCAATATCATCGGTGCTTCAACAACTGTTGGCTGATTCTCGATCCAATCTTTCACAACGTCTTCTCTTTGGGTATTCGTTAAAGACCGCCATTGCTCTGCAGCAGTATTATCGACACCATCAGCTGATTCAGAAATAACAGGGATAAAAGATAATGGCCGAACATTTTTTAATCTAACACTTTCAGTATCATCTGATAATTTATGGAAATTTTCATATTTATATTCCAAGGTATATTTATTTTTCATGTCGGATATTTCTAATCCAGAGTCAGATTTACTTTTCTCAAAGAATGCTGAAAATATATAGTAATTCGATGGAAACTCTAAAATCTCACTCATTTGAAAACCTCAGCATTCTTAAAAAACCCACCATCATTCGCAAATGCATTATATAAAGAACCCTCGGATGCACTTTGTCCAGTACCGATTTGATACCATTTTACATAGCTTCCATCATATTCTTTTTTGCCATTCAGCTTAAATACAGCAGTTGATGCGGAACCAAGCTTCGTATAATTAGCACCTAAGCCAATCATCTCAAAGTCATAATATTTACCGAGCTTGTTTGGGATTATTTCTTCTACATTAAACGTCTGGCGATAAGTATCAATTAGATACCTTTTCGTCCATGTCTCAACCCAAACATATTTCCCGGTTGGACTAATTGTTCTTTTCCTAAATATTTGTGATTCTATATCCCCTTCCTGGTTTGGGATAACTGCATATAATAGTTTATTGTTTTTTTCATCATAAATACCAGCACCAAAATCATGGACGACATATCTTTTCCCACCATATACGATTGATGCATTACTAAATTTAACATCAAATTTTTCTATTTCCTTTGTGAGTACGGTATATTTCCATTTTTTCCATTTGTCACTAAAGTAAAGATAGCTACTGTCTTCTGCCCATAAAAAATTCGTTGTTTCTGGATATTTCCCAAGTTCAGCGTATTCTCCAGTTTTCAAGTCCTTAATCACCTTAAATACACCTTCATCCGTACTATAGGACAGTGCCAAATATCGGTTATTGGGGGACATTTTTATCGACTGGACGATTCCATCAAATTCATCAGCGACTAAGCGTAAGTCGGTGCCGTCAGTTTTAATACTCCACACTTTATCTCTACGCTCATAGAAATCATCTATAGGCGCGTCACCACTTTCCCCATTATCCCAACGAAAGACGACGCGAGGTAAGTCATAAGAAGATTGATTGTTTAAATCTTCTTTTGGCCACTCTTTCGCCTTATAAATATAAAATGTTGGCTGACTGCTTCCATTCATATACCGAATATAATTATTTTCAGTGATGTAAATTCTGCCATCATCCCAATGTTGAGCATTTTTTTGCTCAACAATACTCATTGGTTTTGCTGGCTTTCTTTCTATCACCGCACTCTTTTCGGCTGAATTATCCCTGGAGTTCAAACGTGAAACAGACTCCTGTTCACATCCGGATAGCAAGATTCCAATGAAAACACTTAAAATTATCTTTTTTTTCATTTTTATCACTCTGATCCTGCCAGAAGACTGGCGATTACCACTTTTTCATAGACTAATGGGACTGACACATTTCGAACCATTTTTATCAGTGGCCTCAATCATAAGCGACTTCAACCACCTCAATGATAAAGCTGAGTTGAGGAGAAAGATTCTTGAAGATAAGTCGACATGAAGCACACCATTTCTTGGCTGATGATATTCAAAAGCGCCCCCTTCAGAAGGCGCTTTCCTACCATCACCTGATTTTCAGATATAATTTCAACAATTGATTATCTACTAATCGGATGATTCACTGGGTTTACTTGAGGAGCAGGTCTCTCCAATATCATCGGTGCTTCAACAACTGTTGGCTGATTCTCGATCCAATCTTTCACAACGTCTTCTCTTTGGGTATTCGTTAAAGACCGCCATTGCTCTGCAGCAGTATTATCGACACCATCAGTTTGATAACTTTCCGGTTGTTTCACCCAAGGTTTAACCCAAGTCATATTTTTTATGCCAGGAAGAACAATGTTAATTTTATTAAATACTTTGAACACCTCAGAAGAAGAAAGGTCACTTTGTGATACATTCACAGATAGTTTCACTTCATCACTTTTCAGAACACAGCCAAATGGTCTTAACCCTTTCACTTTCAATCCGGTTGGCGAGGTATAAGAAATTGGCACTTCCATTGCGTATACTGCATAGGTTGATTTTTTATCTAGCTCTTCTTTATCACGCAATGCTAACCTGATGAATGACTCTAGTTCACTGCTATTCTTCCCTTTCACCTTATCTTTATTGGTGAACTCCCAATAAGCTCTGAAGGTTGGCTCCAAAGTGGGGTTAAAGGCGTAATCTCCCTGGTAATATGCACATGATCTATACATAGGACCCAGTGTTTTTTTGTCGTTTAGCACCTTTGCTGCATCCACAGTTGCAGCGCTAGGTGGCATTGCATTGACACCAATAGAGATCGCAAAACTATCATCAACTGTATCAACAAATGAATCCAATATACTATTATCTGCAATTTCAAGTTGCAGATTCATTGCAACTTTTTGCCAGTCCATTCGAGCTTTTTCGTATAAGTCACGGTTTGTTTTTTTGGCGAGAAACAAAATATAAAAAGACTGTGGATTTTCCTCAGATTGTTTATATTCTCTGCTAGTTTCATCCGACCAGATAGCTTTATAATACTTACCAGAACTTGAGAAAACCCTAATTCCTGATGCTGCTGTTCTGAATCCTAAGTAATACTTGTCGATACTATCTACAATAGGAACCACATTTTTTGATTTTGTATCGCTGGCTGATGTGAAAGATTCATTCAACAAGTCTTTTTCACGGAGAATCATCGCTTTTTCTCCAAAACTTGTCGGAATAGTCACAGTCGAACTGTTTTCCCCATGAACACCATATTTCAGTTCAGAGTCAAAATCATCAAGCTCATTCATACGATGATTCACCTCAGAATAAAATGGTGGCAGTTTGATTGAAACAGCACCTGTCTTCATCCATAAAGCGTATTCCATCTCTCGAAACCCACCGGTTCTCACATACCAATCGAAATTATCAACCGGCATTTTATATTGCTTATCAAGAACCAAGTCATAATAGATTTTCTTCAGAAAACCAATCGGATAATTCACGATTTCCTTTGCGATTCGACTTTTACTTGTCAATGGTTTCAAACCATGTATTTTGGCCTCACCAAATTGATAAAAGGGTACAAACTCAAAACCGAGTAAAGTTTCTTCATTTTTGTAATTATAATATTCTTTGATTCTTTCATGAGGATCAGATGAAAAGCTGTCAACTTTCATCGGTACAATCAGGGACTCGAATTTAGGTCCACTTACATCAAAAATACCATCAACTCTGTCATAACCTAGCTTCGCTGAAATCACTTCATTATAATTTAGTTTCAGAATCACTTGCGCTTTCATCTTATGAAAAGGACTAATTCTGTTCGTGCTATATGGGTTTCGCCAATAATCATACTCTTTCCAATCGTCACTATTGGGTTCGGCAACTAATATTCGACAAAAGCCAATGTCATTTTTTCCAATCGTTCTCTCTATGATCGAAAAGTTATTCGCAAATTCTTCAAACAGGCTTTCTTTTCCAGTTTCAAATAATTTTGTTTGGATTGGGAATACGCGATTAAATTTTGCTGATGCATTATTTTCGAAAACCTTACCTAAAATAGTCATGGGTAATGGCATCAAACGATTATATTTATCGTAGGGGTGATATAAATCATCCACTGTAAAGTCCCGGGCATTCAGCCAGTCCAGGCCTAAATTCGTTGTCCCTACTGTATTCAAAACCCAATCATCTTTCATCACATAGGTTTCTAAATAACCACTGACATCATATTGTTCCAGAAGGTGATTTGTAATTGTATGATGCTTCCCTTTAACCCATGCCAGAATGTACATCAGGCCATTCAGTGCAACGGAACGAAGATGATACCGCTTCAGAAGCTCCATCTTCGTACTTTCTTCATTCAGAAATTGAATCATGTCCTCGTAGTTTTTGTGAGTCCTATCTATCTGTACATTCACAGAATTAAATTCTTTGATTAAATCAATATTGATAAAGGACAAGAAATGCAGCTGATAAAGCTTCTGAAAGTTACTCCAATACTCATTTATTGCATGTTCAAACAGCAATGAATCGAGTACAGTTAATGCGGATTTCGCAACACCAGCGCTTTCTTTTGCAATTAAGATCCCACGCGCTGCTGGTGCAATAATCGGCATACGGGAAGCGATCTGAAGTAATCCGTCAAAGATCGCGAGGATCATATCAACTTCAGCATCATGTTCTTTCTTAATCGATGCAAGTGTTGCAAGCCTTCCTCTTTCAAGTGTCTGTGAACCGGAGCGACTTGGGTTGAAAACAACATCCAGTGATGAAATATAAATTCGAATTTCCACACGTCGGTTATCTTTTAACCTTGGATTATCCCGGTTAATTTCACTATCATCATTGGGTCTATATATTGGGACAGCGTCACCAAAAGCTTTTACAGTAATCGAGTTATGCAAAGATTCTGGAAACAAGTCCCTCGCATTGATTGCTCTTTTATGCGAAATGGTTAAGTTAATTTCTGGCATGCCCAGCTGACAAGCATGCCCTTCAATCTCAATTCTCAGTCTCGGCTCAGAAAATAAGGCGTCGGTTAGAACCTGAATCACCCCTTGGTTCTGGCTGAGATTTGTATCTCTGCTATTGAAGTTAAATAGGACTTTTATCCCCGAACCTCTTTCATCTGTTAACAAAGATGCATGACCACCACCGATATTTTGATTTAATATTTCGGTTGCCTTGAGAATAGCCTCATCAATTTTCGATGATTCTGTAGACAACGACTCTCGCCACACCGGAATATTTTTTAAATAATCAAATGCTATTTGATCAAGCTGCTCTTTCGTTCGTGCTGTTTCTTTTTGACTTTTAATCACTTTGCTTGATGTGTCATAAATTTTATAGACTGTCTGAGTCGTTTCAACTAAACCCACGCCACGACTTCCCCAGCCCGCTGTACCACTAGACCAGGTTTCTGATAAGCGACCAGACAGAGCAATCCAGTTTTTGCCTCTGATATCGTTTGAGAAATTGCCTAAATACTTTTTAAACTCTGCTACATCAAGAAACTTCTCGCTGAATAGAGATTTTAAACCGATTTTTCGCTTCATCGCATCGGTTTCATTGAAGTATAAATCGAACTGCGCTTTGGCATCTGCCACTGCAAACAGGCCGTAATATAATTCCCCCGTTGCTTTCATTGCTTCAGGTAATTCAGTATTTATATTCTGCCAGACCAGCTTACTGACTGTATTAAATGTTTTCAGTTCACCTTCTTTTTGAATCATCTGACTCCAGGTACCCGATGCATAACCACCTGCAATTTGAGTGGTCGTCGCAGCAACTGATTTCAGCGTCATCAAACTCTTGATGGCAGGACTCGAAACACCTTCGAGATCATACTTACCCGACAGATATTTTTTCATACGTCCCAGATATTGCGGGAACTGATAGATCAATGACTCTTCAAGTGAGATCATGTCACCACAGACAATTGCAAACTTACCGAGAGGGTTTTTATCTGATACTTTTATATACTCTCTTAGTTCATATTGATATCTATCATTAATCTGATCTCCAACAAAAGTGATATTCGCTCTGGATATAGATTCTGGTATTTTTTTATTAGCCATAAGCATTTTATCGAAAACAACAGTAATACTATAATATCCATCATTGAATGATTCTGGGTCTAAATGAAAAACCGCGCAAGGCTTAGTATTATCGTCAACATTCCCAGCCGTATCTGGAAGGATAACTTGCGATAATAAATTCCCCTTTAATAATTCACTTCCTTTTTTGTCATACTTTTGTAATGAAACTGTTGCATGCAAGTAATCCTTGTTTGAAAATACAACAACACAAGTAGCAACGCTGGGTACTAAAAACCCTTTAATATTTCTTTTTTCATTTACAATACGTTCTCGCCAGGCATTATATTTTTCTTTTTCATCTGTTAAGTTCCCTTGATCATCCTTTTTAAAAGCCGGAGCTAATTGTGATGGATGAATTTCAGTCACTGCAAACTCAATCGCTTCTGATGAAATCTTATCCGAGATTCCTTTAATTTCCTTACACAGATTTTCATAGGTCTTATTCCCTTGTGCTAATCTCATAAGCATATCAATGGGTGGGAATATAAGTTTATAACGACTTTGTGTTAAATGATGAACCGGACTGGTATGATTTAATATACTTTCTGACTCCGATTCACCTTTCTGACTTCCGACACTTAAAGAACACAGCCTATAATTAGCATCTGTTGCCCAGAGCTCTCTTTTACCACCAGTTGATTCAGAAACAACAGGAATAAAAGATAATGGCCGAACATTTTTTAATCTAACACTTTCAGTATTATCTGATAATTTATGAAATAATTCATATTTTTCGCCAATTTTAGATTTTGATTTATCAGCAGATAATTCATCCTCAGAATTAGATTCATTTTCATCCGCAGATGTTTTATCATCAGAACTAGATTCGACTTTATCAAAAAATGCAGAAAATATATGGTAATTCGATGACAGCTCTAAAACATTACTCACTTGAAAACCTCAACATTCTTAAAAAAGTCACCATCATTTGCAAACTCGTTATATAAAGAACCTTCTGATGCAGTATGTCCTGTACCAATTTGAGACCACTTCATATAATGCCCATCAAATTCTTTTTCATTATTCAGCTTAAATACAGCTGTTGTTCCTGAGCCAAACTTCACATAATTAGCACCTAAGCCAAGCATTTCAAAATAGCTATATCTTCCGACTTTATTCTTAATTATATTTTCTGCATTAAACGTCTGACGATAAGTATCGATCAGATACCTTTTCGTCCATGTCTCAACCCAAACATATTTCCCAGTTGGACTAATTGTTCTTTTCCTAAATATTCGTGATTCTATATCCCCTTCCGTATTTGGTATAACTGAAGATATTAGTTTGTTTCTTTTCTCATCATAAATGCCTACACCAAGAGAATCGACAACATACCTTTTTCCATCATATATTATTGACGCCTTACTGAAATTTACATCAACCTCTTCTATTTTTTTTGTGGATAAGGTATATTTCCATTTTTTCCATTTGTCACTAAAGTAAAGATAGCTACTGTCTTCTGCCCATAAAAAATTAGTTGTTTCACGATATCTTCCAAGCTCGGTGTATTCTCCAGTCTTCAAGTCCTTGATGACTTTGAGAACACCTTCCTCTGCACCATACGACAGTGCCAAATATCGGTTATTGGGGGACATTTTTATCGACTGGACTATTCCGTTAAATTCATCAGCGACTAAGCGTAAGTCGGTCCCGTCAGTTTTAATACTCCACACTTTATCTCTACGCTCATAGAAATCATCTTTAGGAGCATCACCACTTTCACCATTATCCCAACGAAAGACGACGCGAGGTAAGTCATAAGAAGATTGATTGTTTAAATCTTCTTTTGGCCACTCTTTCGCCTTATAAATATAAAATGTTGGCTGACTGCTTCCATCCACATAGCGAATATAATTATTTTCAGTGATGTAAATTCTGCCATCATCCCAATGTTGAGCATTTTTTTGATCAACAATACTCATTGGTTTTGCTGGCTTTCTCTCTATCACCGCACTCTTTGTGGCTGAATCATCTCTGGAATTCAAACGTGAAACAGACTCCTGTTCACATCCGGATAGTAAAATTCCAATGAAAACGCTTAAGATTATCTTTTTTTTCATTTTTCACCCCACTGACCCAGCCAGCAAACTGGCTATGGTCACTTCTTTATAAATCACAACTGGATCGAAGTTTTCATTTCGAACCGAACTTCGAATCAGGCTGACTTTTTCAACCTTGTCGTGCCAACCTGAAAAGCATATTTCTCTGTACTGACTTTTATCACCGATAAAATCACAGCTTCGCAGATATCTTCTTTGCGACCACTGCCCTTCTACATCGATTAACTCAAAATAATCGTCCGGTTGATCGATATGTGCATTCACATAATATTTAAACCGAATGTCTATGATAGGTGGATTCAGAATCACCTGTGCTACATTGCAACCGACCTGTTTTCTTAATGCGCTATATCTGAAATCTTTGTCAGTGATAGAGTCAGGCATGGTCAATTCTTTCACAGTCGTATCATTTGAAACAAAGCACTGATTTTTGCTGTAAGAATCTAACCCTGTAATTTCAACACATAATTGCTTGTAGTCTTTTTCCAGATTCTGCAATTGGCTGGCCGATTGTTGATGAATAAAATGTGCTGCATGAAGCGTTTCAACAACGCCATTCACTTTATAAGGTAACCAGATGTGAGGCATAACTCTGCCATCTGGCTCTCGCTTCGTTGCTTTCCCACCTTTACGTGGGCTTTCCTTTGTCGCAAAGGTGAATTTTCTGGCTGGTTCATAAGTTGGAAGAACTACCTCAACTTCTTCAGAAGTCAGGTTTATCACTCTTAAATTTCCCATGCCATCTAGGCTTTGCTGGGTTTTAAATTCTCCATTTTCATAGATTTCAACCAAGTCAAAGGAATATCTTGTGCCCGTCTCTTCATTCATCAAAGAGATATCAAGATGTCGAGTCGCGGTACTCTCCATACTCGCTAAATCGCCTTGAATCAATAAATTGACTTCGCTAAAGTATCCATTGGAATTCACTTTAATTTCGCGCCAAACCTTGCCACTGCGTAAGATATAAATATATCCTTCATCATACAATTTAGCTTTTTCAGGATCTTTTTCGCCTGATGCAGGATACATTGGAATCACTGGAACCAAAACCGTATCCCATTCAGGCATGTCATACCCTTTTGACACAGGCATAATGTTTTCAGCCAGCAACAAACTCACGGGTGTTTTTCCTGCCTCACCCGGAATAATCAGATACAGATGCTTCGCTTCATTCTCAAGGCCATTAAACTCTGCAATACTGCGATGTTCCGTCTTCAAATCCGCCTGAGGTTTCTTAATTTTTTCGCATTGCATCTTTGTTTTTGAGAGATACAAATACGCACTATTGTCTGGCCATTGCCCTGCCAGTTCGACGACGATTTTATGTTCAGGCTCAATCTCACAGGTTTGCGTGGCAATCTCTTCAAACTTTGGCTTCGTATAATCGAAAATCTCCGGGTAACTCGCTTTGGGATACTTCTCTTTTTCCATCTAAGTCTTCTCGTTTTTATCACACTAACGCAACAGAGCCGCTTTTTTACAGGAGCACACGAATACAAGGAGCGCTATGCACAAGGCATAGGGCTTACAGGCAGTTCGCATGAAAGAAAACAAACTCCTTGTCCGGTCCTGAAAGGACCAGACACCAAATTGTTTGGTGTGAGAAGAGATTTTGATAATCCAATTAATGTTCAGGATCTGTAAACGGTACATCATGATGACAGTTTTCGAGGCGTTTAACGTGTATTCATGCTGACTGTCACTTGCCGATGCCACACTCATGATTACACCTGCCAGAGGTTCACTATTTGATTGTCCGTTCAGAGAATGAACAATGCGTGCAGTCGTCCACACATACAGCGAAAAACCCTAACAGATTGAATAACCTAATCAACTGATTTAATAGGTTGCCTGTCTTCAAAACATCACTTTGTGGTATTGAGCCAAAAAATCCGTTTTCTCTTCTCACCGAATGGCTTCACTACTTCTCGGGCTACCACCGTTCACACGACTCGGAAAAGATATGATGCAAGTCATGATGACGAAAGCGGATGCATAAGCAGCATCCCATTCAGGCGACCTCAATCGCCCCAAAGATAAAATTCATGATGATGCATAATGAATCCACCAACCAAATGTTCAAATTCTCTTCATAACATTTTATCGAGATTCATCATCAGGCTGGAAAGCTGAGTGGAGGAAAGATTTTCTGAATACGTTCATTCGTGGTGAATGAGTGATTCTGTTGCTGATCTTCAAAAGCGCCTCCCCTTCAGAAGGCGCTTTCATGTCATCACCTGATTTTCAGGTGCTATTGCTTAGATGACGACTTCTGAGGCACTACTTGCCGGACAACTTATCTGCCAGATCCTGTGCCAGTGCGACCATGGTCAGGGTCGGGTTCCAGGAGCCGCCCTGTGGCCAGAGTGCGCCACCGGTGACGTACACATTGTTCGCACCTTTGAACCGGTAGTTCAAATCAATCGGGGCGTCTGGCTGAGTACCAATGTGAAGGGTCGAACTTTCATGGACAGGGGCATCGACACGAATGGCGGTTGAGCCAGGGCGAACTGAAGTCCAGTCCCCTTCATCCGGAGCGCCATGCCAGTATTGCACCGCTTCTTTGCCTTTCGGCGAGAGCACGGTTTCGAGAATGCCAAATGTGGCTTCATCCATCGCGGTCCAGGTCTCTTTATCTTTCCCGTTTTCTTCAATCTGAAGCAGCGAATTGGTGGTGATGTTGCGATCCTCCGGGTTGCCTTTGAACCAACTGCCCGGATTGGTGTAATCCAGTTCGCCAAGTACGGCACAAACAAACACCACATAGTCTTTCGAGGACAACAATTGCGCCATCGACGCCGTTGCCACCACATCCGGCATGTAACGCAGTGCTGTGGATGAGTTCACAATCGGGTTCTCATCCGACAGAGCCGACAACTGGATATGATATTGTTGCTCGAAACTGTTGTTTGCGACACCAGCCACGTAGCAAGCCCCCAGTTCCAGACTGCCCCAGTCACCGTTTGGATCCAGATCCGCCTTCGGCACGCGTGCAACTATCGAGCTGATGAAGTGCGCAGAGAAACGATCGCCCAGTCCGGGATAATCCGGGAAAGAATTTCGAAGCAAGGTCGTTGGGGGTAATGTGCCCATCGCAAGGATCAACTGGGCCGAGCCCAATGGTAAAACACCTCGGGAGGTTTGCAGCGCGGTGGCTTGTGGCGTGCCATCGACCGATTGCTGAATAATATGCTCAACAATGCAGTCTGTCACGATATCCAGTTTGGCCCCCGTTCTGGCCTTACTCCGCGCAGCCTGAACTTCAGCCAGTTCCAGAAGACTACCCGGTGTCGAAAACTTCTGGAAATCAATACCGTTTACCCTTTCCGATGCTGACGCCAGTGGTGCAGCTTCCGTACGATAAATGCCGTTCACTGAGGTGCCGGACTGTTCAAGCATATGCTGAATCGTCCGTTGCAGCTCACCGTATACCGGGCGATTGTCCGCAATGAAAGCCTGCTCAGCTTTACTGCGGCCTGCATCAATCTGATCGGCCTTTTGTACTCGGAGCAGCGTTTCAGCCGATTCGAAATTCCTTCTGGCCGCATCAATCGTTTCCTGTGGCCATCCGGCAAACTCATCATCATTGGGTCTCGGACACCAGGCACTCCACAAGGTAGATCGCCCGCCAAAGAAAGGAACCATACCATGTTGCCAGTGAATTGTGCCGGCCAGCCCCAGCTGATTTTTGGCCGACATCGTCCAGGGAAAGGTCTCCGACAATCCACCTAACGTATTTTTAAACGGCAGCGGTAGATTCTGAAAATGCTCCGGTAAAAAGAACGGGCCACGTTCGATGATTAAAATACGGGCGAACGGATCATTCTTCAGAGTGCGTTCGGCAAAGGCCAGCGCACAGAAACCTGTGCCGATTACGACAAAATCATAATCATTTTCTTCCCGTGCCTGTTTCCATTCTGCATTCGACAGGAAAAAGACATGATCCATCACTTTTTGTCCGGTCGGACTCTGCGGCCCTGGCGTCGGATATCCGTATTGCAGTTTATTACTTGCAGCAGCAGTTCCCATAGAGAAAATCCTTCTTTGAAATGTCAGTCGATCACCGATGACAAATGACAGGTAAACAGAAATGTCATGACGATAATTTCAGTCCGCAAAACATGCCTGCAGTGCATCATGAATAGACAAGAAATCTGAAGAAGGACAATTCCATGGTGCAAAGATCGCGGTGATTGCACCAAAGTAAAAGGTCGGTTCTATCTCAGGGAAATGTTTGAATAAAAAGTTACATCGAAACGTGAAGCCAGGAAGCGTTTAGACTTGATCCGTTGAAATCTTCTCAGCCCGTGCTCTCCTTCAGTTGAAGCAACGCCATCACAGCCGGGAGTAACTGCGGGGTGATATCAATCGCGTTCGTCGGGTGCGGAATCGTATTGGTTGTCACCAGTTGACTCAGCCCGGCGACGATCAGCGCTTTATCTGAGTCATCGGCAAAAATACCATGGACCGCGGCACACTGAATCTTGTTGATCCCACGGGACTGAAGTGCCTGAACACACTGCAAAATCGTCTGACCGCTGGAAATCACATCATCAATAATCACGGCAGTTCTGTCCCGGCAGGATTCAATATCCGGCAAAATCACCTCAACATGTCGATCACCGAAGCGGTGCTTTTCACCAATCACATAGGGATGCTGACTGAGCCCGGCGATCCTTGACACCCACTGTTCACTTTCACTGTCCGGCCCAACCAGCAACAGGTGATGCTTCGTCGTCAGCCACTCGGCAAGTGCGGGCGCGCCCTGTACCACCCGACAGGGCACCGTGTAAATTTCTTCTAAAGCATGATAACGGTGCAGATGCGGATCAACCGTGACCAGCCAGTCGATATGTCGTGACAAAGACGGCGCAAAAATCCGGGAAGTCACCGCCTCGCCTTCGGCAAACCGGCAATCCTGACGCATATAACTCAGATACGGTGCAATCAAACCAACCTGTGCAGCCCCCAGCTCACGCAGTGTTTCCAGCAAAAACATCAAGGGGAGATACTTTTCGTCGGGATGCGACAGGTCTGCAACTACGATGCAGGGTCTGTTTTCAACCGTGGAACATACGCGCAGATAAGACTCCCCATCAGGAAACTGCCGGGTTTCAAGATAGCCTTGCTGTGCATCCAATCCAGCGGTCAGGGGGTCAAGCAGTGGATGGGGTTTCAGCGAGAACACCAGTGGTGCTTCTTCTTTCAACGTTGTGCTGTGACTCATCGCGCGACCTCAATGGTAAAAATTTCGGACTGGCGATAATACGACATGGCGTATTGCTGCTCCCCGGCGGTATCTGAATACAGCGTAAACAGTGGCTCTCCGATCTGAATGTTGTCGCCGACACGCTTGTGAAGCCGCACCCCGGCCGCAGCGGTCGCCGGTGCTCCGGCCAGCTTAGCCAGTCGGGAGAGTTGCCGGTTATCAATCGCGACCAGTGTTCCCGTGATCTGCGACGTTTCTGTATGCTGATATTGCGCTTCAGACAGATTTTTCATCCCGCCCTGTGCCGCTAAAATTCGCTGAAACTGCTGCCAGGCTTTTCCTTCATCTAAAATTGCCGTGGCCCGCGCCAGCCCTTGCGCGTATGTCTCCTCAAAAGCAATGGCAAACAAGTGCGCCGC
The DNA here is from genome assembly GCF_000695255.1 of Photobacterium galatheae. Lineage (GTDB taxonomy): Bacteria > Pseudomonadota > Gammaproteobacteria > Enterobacterales > Vibrionaceae > Photobacterium > Photobacterium galatheae. Next base: position 154,780 of record NZ_JMIB01000021.1, read on the forward strand.
CAGAAACAGAGCACGGTCTCTCAGATCTTGCGGTGCAGTGTCGCTGCTCTGTAACACCGCCAGCACATCACGTGCTTCCTCAACCGGACCAATTCCGGCCCCGATCGGCTGGCTACCGTCTGTGATCAGGCAACGAATGTGGATACCGCAGGCCTCTCCAACCTGCGTAAACAACAATGCGAGACGGTCGGCATCTTCCTGCGAACGAACTTTCGCCGTGGGGCCAACAGGAATATCAATCACCACATGGGTCGAACCGGCCGCGATCTTTTTCGACAAAACCGAGGCGATCAGTTGTCCTTCTCCATCCAGATCCAGCACACGTTCGATACGAATGAGCAGATCGTCCGCCGGACTCAGGTTCACCGCCCCACCCCAGGCCAGACAGGCATGAGTTTTTGCAACCACACGCTGAATATCAGCCAAATCAAGATTTACGGGGGTCAGCGCTTCCATCGTATCCGCCGTGCCTGCTGGCGAAGTAATCGCGCGTGAGGATGTTTTCGGGATCGTCAGTCCCGCCGCACTGATGATCGAAACCACCAGCGGTGAAGTCCGGTTACCCGGCAAACCGCCAATGCAATGCTTATCAAAGACCCGGGGCTGACCCGGCCAGTACAGCCGCTTTCCGCAAGTCACCATGGCCTGTGTCAGACCGATAATTTCGTCAACATCCAGACGACTGCCTGCGCACACACTCAGAAAACTGGCAATTTCTATATCCGAATACCGGTGTGCGCTGATGTCTTCAACGACGTCCTGAATTTCCTGATGTGTCAGCCGGTGACCAAAAATCTTTTTCCGGACCGCCGCCAGAGACGTATTGACCGGCGCATGACTCACTTTGATCGCCACCCCATCAATGACATTCAGTTGATGCATGGCAATTTTAGACAGACCCGCGCTTTTTGGCGGCAGCACCTTATCATCCACCACATTCAGGGTGGCAATCATGCTGTTTTTCCCATGCGTCAGCAAAATCCGGCTACTGGCCGTGAAACCTTCCGCGCGACAGATATGGCAATCACTCCGCATATACGCCACCGGCTCCTGGTGCGTATCGATTCCCATATCGACCACGTAAAGCTCATGCACCTGACTCATGATTTTCCCCTGTCTCATGTCCATTTCGATTGATTTTCCATTGTCATCGAGCGGTTGATAGCCTCTCCGTTTCGGAAAGCCTCCGTTTCCTGAAACATGACGCTTCCCAGAGGCTTATAGGCTCAGTATAGGCTCCGGTTTCAAAAGCAAACCAACTCATTGTTATTCAAACAATGCTACCGTATGCCAGATCGCAAGAAATGGGACTTACCTATCGTTCTCAGACGATCAATCAAAGAAAAGACAACTGGATTCTATGTATCCCGCAGAAAACAATCACCACCACGAGCAGCGGTGGTTGCGGATGGCAACAAAACAGCCTGCATAATGCAGGCTGTTTTCGCTCGATTGATGAAGAAAATAGAATGTCAGGCGGGTGTGTTTGGGCTCTCGTTCGCAACCAGGTTATTCATCCAGGCTCTTGAACGAATCCGGATGGCTGAGCCGATAATTTTCACGAGTTCTTCCAGCATCAGCATGGCGTAGACCCACTCCAGCGGCAGTTTCAGAATCAATGCGCAAAATGCCGTGATTGGAATGCCAATCCCCCACTGCGACGCCAGATCCTGATAAAAACAGAAGCGCATATCCCCACCTGCACGCAGGACACCGACAATCATTGCCATCGGTAAACTTTTCACTATCATCACGACGCAGAAAATCAGGAAGAAGTTTTCAGTCAGTACTCGGGTTTCTGGGGTCATTGCCGCAAACAGATTCAGAATCGGATCGCGGATCAGCAACATCAGCCCCGCAATAACCACCGCGCAGGCCAGATTAATCACCGAAACAGCCCAAGCCTGACGATACGCCGCTTCCATCTGATTTCCGCCAAGCTGATTCCCAATCAGCACCGCTGACGCATTGGCAATACCAATCAGCATGGCCATTGCCAGCGATTCAATCGGCGTCATCACCGATAAAGCAACCAGCCCATCGACACCGGCCTGTCCGATAATCACGTGGTACATAAAAATACCCCCCGACCAGGCCAAAGCATTCAATGTCGTAGGCAGCGACAATTTCAGGAAACGCTGAATCAGAGCAACATTGATTACTTCCGGATAAATGGACCATTCAAACGCAACAAGATGCTTTTTCAAATGCAGATAACCAAACAACAGCGCCACTTCGACCAGTCCACTGATGGCTGTTGCCCATGCCGCGCCGGCAATGCCATATGCCGGCATTCCCAAGTGACCAAAAATCAGAACCCAATTCAGAAACAGGTTTAGAGCGATTCCCACCGCGCTAAAGAAAGTACTGATACTGGGCTGATGCATCGCTCTCAGCCCCACAGACACACTGCTGCCCCATGACACAGCAAACAGGCTGATGGCCGTAATTTGCAGATATTCAGCCCCTCGGCTGATGACTTCTGCATCATGTGTTGCCAGACCGATCACCAGCTCAGGCATCAATCCGAAAATCAGCGCGGCACACACAGCGACAATCGTCGTCATGAGCATGGTCAGCGCAACACTCTGTTTCATCCCATGCTGATTGCCGGCGCCCCAGTACTGAGCTGCCAGCATTGCGCCGCCGGTGGTCACACCAAACAACATAATCGTCACGACAAAAAGTGCCCTGCCTGCAATCCCAATCGCTGCTACATCCAGCTCATTGAGCTGACCCAGCATCAGAATGTCCACCAGACTCCGGCTGGAAAACAACATAATTTGCAAAGCGATCGGAAAAGCGATGGCCAGCAGACGACGTAAAAATATGCGGTCAATAAATGGCGGAACAGCAGAAGACATACTCATGATGAATAACCGATAGGAAAAATGCAGAAAACAGGAGCAATTTTAATTTCGAGTGATGAAATAACAAGCAAAAAGTCGCTGATTTATTTGATTTTTCTCAATGCCACAAACCACCTCACTCTTCCTTGAAACTGACCTGAAACATCAAGTTTGCACACAAAAAAATACAGCCTTTCGGCTGCATTTTTCTCAAGCTTCAATCTTTCGACATCGTGGGCAATTCCGGCAAATGGCTGCCTGCATTCATCGGGTGCAAAATATATTCACCATGGTATTTCACCAAAGATTTATAATCTGTCACCTTATAAAGAAGCAATCCGTTTTCATATGCCAGATCGATACATTGCTGGCTGTTGCCCCGGACATACACAGACAACGGCTTGATCAGCGCCCCTTCATCACTGAATGCCGCTTTCGCCTGTTTTGCACAAACCACCAGAGACGCTTGGCCGTCGGTATGATGTGTGACTTTTCGATTCACTTCATAGCCCGTTGTCACCATCCATCCGGCGGCTTCCAGCGCCTGATAAAATCTGTGCAATTCGTCAGAATGCACCGGGCGATTCAATCCGTTTTCATTCTGTACCCCAGACAGGGTCCAGCGAATATGCTCAAATTTCTGTTTCAGTTGCGCCTGTTTACCCAGACTGCGCGCCTGTTGCTGCCAGACAAGCAGGGTTTTTGCAACGCAGTGATCATAACGCTGCTGCTTAATCACTCTGGTAATCCAGGCACTTAAAAAATGCGTTTCACTCACCGGGTTATTCGGCGTTTTTCCGGCAGTAATCGAGCCATCCAATTCAGACAGCCCCTCACTCACCAATTGATGCAGCTCTTGATAAAACTCAGCCATATACTTCTTTTCTTGACGATTACTTACGACAATCAGGCATCTTTTGACAGCGCCCAGTAGAACAGTGACGAGAGCACCGCACAGGCGGCCGTTGTACCCGCCAGCGGCCATGCTGATGTGTCTGGCATCAATGCCACGATCCCACCCACAATCGTCCCTGTTCCGAAGCGCATTGTACCAGCCAGAGACGATGCCGTACCTGCCATATGTGGGTATTTGGCTAATAAACAGGCCATTGAGTTACTGGCAACCGTCGAAATCGCCCCAACAAAAAGCATCACTGGAACCACAACGCCCCACAGCCCCAGGTCAAAGACCTGACCGGCAATCAGCCCAACCCCGGCGATCAGTTGAACATTCAGGCCCAGACGTAGCATAAAATGCGACCCCATTTTGCGGACCAGTTTGCCATTGAGCGTGGTCATCACAATCAGACAAACCACATTCAGGCCAAACAACAGACCAAAGTTTTCGGTGCTGACATGGTACAGGTCGATGTAGACAAATGAGCCAACCGTCAGGAAAACAAACATCCCTGCAAACGAGAACCCGCTACTGACCACCAGCCCCAGTGCCGGACCAGATGTCAGCATACGTGCGTAATTTCTGAGGGTCGATCCCAGATGAAACGGCAGACGTTTTTCCGGTGCCAGTGTTTCAGGAATCATCTTCAACACCGCCAGAATCACAATGACAGAGAACAACGCCAGGGACCAGAAAATAGAACGCCAGCCCAGCCAGACCGACAGATAGCCACCGATCAATGGTGCAGCCAACGGGGCAACCGTCATCACCAGCGTCACAAACGACATGGTGCGGGCAAATTCTTCACGCTCAAACATGTCTCTGACCAGTGCCTGAATAATCACTGCGGCGGAAGCTCCCGCAAACCCCTGTGCAGCACGAATCCAGGTCAGTTCTGTGATGTCATTGCTGAGCGCACTGACAACGGCTGCAAGCGCAAAGAGAACCACACCAATAATGAGTACAGGACGACGGCCATAGCTGTCTGACAACGGGCCGTGGAGCAACTGACCAATCGCAAAGCCAGCCGTATAGGCAGTCAGTGTCACCTGAACGGCACTGGGAGTGACAGCCAAATCTTTTGCGATGGTTGGCATCGCCGGTAAATACATATCGATGGCAAGCGGCGTTAATGCAGCGATTGCACCGAGAATCAAAATTAAAGAAAAACTCAGACCAGGACTGTCAGATTTATTCATAAACCACTTATTAGAAGATAAAGGGGAAAGAGAATGATTGTACGACAATTTTCGCTGCGCGAATCTTTCCTGACAGGAAATGATAACTTTCTCTTTTAGCTTTACTAGCAAAAAAATGTGAGTTACATCAGCAGACCGTTCAAAACTGAGCCACCCGAAACCGTCGTTATTGCCTGAGAGTGAAGTTTTACAATTTGTAAATCAGCCTGTGTACTGACTCACTGGGTCCCCCGCCTGCGCCTGTCTTGCCGACAAAACTCCATTGGCAAAAAACAATAAATTCTTATTTATAATCAATAAAATAACATCATTTACCGTGAAGACGGGAATCCACTGAACACGAGATGAAAGTCATCGACCGGACTCATTTTCTTCCCTCATCTTTCGCGCAGTTTATCTTTGAAAGTCACAGGGTCCCCGCCTTCGCGAGGACGACACTTTCTAGTTATAGAGCAATATATTAGAGAAATTCAGACAACTCGTTTCGCCTCAGAAGCCGGCGATTTCTTCTTCAGTCAGAGGCCGGTATTCACCAGGCTCCAGCGTGTCGTCCAGTTCAACAGCGCCAATTTTCTCTCGATGTAAAGCTTCAACTTTGTTCCCAATGGCTGCAAACATCCGCTTCACCTGATGGTATTTTCCTTCTGAAATCGTAATCAGCGCTTCGCGCTCACCCAGAATTTCCAGTTTTGCCGGACGCGTCAGTTCTTTTTCACTGCGAAGCTGAACCCCTTCCGCAAACGCTGTAACCGCCGATTCCGGAATCGGATCAGCCGTTTCCACGTAATACACTTTTTCACAAACATGACGGGGAGACGTGATCCGGTGCGACCACTGCCCATCATCGGTCAGTAACACCAGCCCCGTGGTATCGGCATCCAATCGGCCTGCAACATGCAATTTTTCCGGACTGACTTCGTCAAGCAATACAAAAACAGTCGGATTAAAATCATCAACATGCGAACAAACATACCCCTGAGGCTTATTCAGCATGAAATACTTCGGACCCGTCATCTGCAGCGAACGGCCATCACACTCGACATCACAATCTGGTGTAATTTTCAGGGCGCCATTCTTTACGACGTCGCCATTCACTTCAATTCTTTTATCTTTTAATAACTTACCGGCTTCTTTACGCGTAATTCCCAAGGCCGTACTTAAAAACTTATCAAGCCGCATGGCTGGCTCCAAATGGTGCAAAACCGCCATTATATACTCAAGTCATCTCAAGATGCGCTATTGTGCAAGATTTGCATGACAGAAACCTGTCTGCGGCCTTTCTTGAAGGGGCATCACTCATTGCAACCCCTGTTCACAATTTTTTACATCGCATTCTCTGAACTGCCACTAAGCTCAAAAAGTAGAACATTTCTCCATTTTCACGGTCTTCACTTATAGACAGAAGACATGGGTTATCCGTATAAACACTTGAAGCGAATAACCACCATGTCATGACAACACCGAACAACGAAGGTTGACTTATGAACATCTCACTTGTAGCACCTGGCCTGTCTTCTGCAGACATGTTGCTTACACTTGTTGGGGAACTCTTTGAATATGAAGTCCTGCCGCAAAAGCGCGAGCAAACAACACAGGCAGTTCACCAGATACTCAATAACCCGGAACTGGGCCAGGTTTGGTTCATTGAAATAGACGACAACGGCAATAAGATGATTGCCGGACATATTATCCTGAGCTATAGCTTCAGCCTTGAATATGGCGGCCGAATTGCACTGATCGACCAGTTCTACCTGAGACCCGAATGGCGTCAGCAAGGAATTGGGACGGATCTGATGCCGCAAATTGAGGCACATTGTGCTGAAGCAGGCGTCCACGCCCTGACGCTCGAAGTCAATATCGGGAACAAAGGCGCCCGCAGTTTCTACGAGAAACACGATTTTATCCCGCGCCGCCAGTTCTGCATGATGACCAAAACCATCAAGCCAACAAAGTTACCGCTGAACATCGCTTCTTAAACGTATCTTGATGAACCGAATACAGGGCCCGCAAAACCGGGCCCTGATTGTTACAGCCGCCCTGACACTTGTTTCCCACCGTTCAAAGCCGTTAAACTCCTCCGGCGCTGTTCATCAACCGAATCAATTTCATGTATACACTTCGCCCTTATCAACAAGACTGTGTCAAAGCCACGGTTCACTATTTCCGTAAGCACAGCACACCAGCCGTCCTCGCCTTGCCCACCGGTGCCGGTAAAAGTCTGGTGATTGCTGAACTGGCCCGCATTGCCCGGGGTCGGGTGCTGGTGCTGACACACGTCAAAGAACTGGTTGAACAGAACCACGCGAAATACGAAAGCTACGAATTAAAAGCTTCCATTTTTTCAGCCGGTTTGGGCCGTAAAGAAACCGATCAGCAAGTGGTTTTTGCGTCGGTACAATCAATGGTGAACAGTCTTGACCAGTTTGACGCAGAATTCTCGCTGCTGGTCATCGATGAATGCCACCGGGTGCCGGACGATGAAAACAGTGCCTATCAGCGCGTGATCAAACACTTGCAGTCAATCAACGCCGGGATCAAGATTCTGGGGCTGACCGCAACGCCCTACCGTCTGGGCATGGGCTGGATTTACAAATACCACACCCGGGGTCAGGTTCGCACCGAGCAGGAGCGTTTCTTCCGGGACTGCATTTTTGAACTGCCAATCCGCTACCTGCTGGACGAAGGCTTTCTGACAGAGCCTAAAATCATGGATATGGCCGTGATCGGCTATGATTTCTCCAGCCTGAAACCGGCCAACAATGGCCACTACCGGGAATCCGATCTGGATGCTGTGATTGCAAAATCTTCCCGAGCGACTCCCATGATTATTGAACAGGTCATTGATTACGCTAAAGATCGGAAAGGCGTGATGATCTTCGCCTCGACCGTCAACCATGCCAAAGAAATCATGGGCTATCTGGCCGAAGAAAACGCGGCGCTGGTCGTCGGCGACACCCCGCTGGAGGAGCGGGATCGCATCATCAATGCATTTAAAAATCAGCAGATAAAATATCTGGTCAATGTGTCGGTCCTCACGACGGGGTTTGATGCACCGCATGTCGATTTGATTGCGATCCTCCGTCCGACGGAATCAATCAGTCTGTACCAGCAAATTGTGGGCCGCGGTCTGCGCCTTGCTGAAGGCAAAACTGATTGCCTGGTTCTGGAATATGCCGGGAACTGCTATGACCTGTATCAGCCGGAAGTTGGCGATCCCAAACCGGACAGCAGCAGCGAAGTCATCATGGTGCCCTGCCCGGCCTGCGGCTTCAAAAACAGCTTCTGGGGCAAACTCGACCCGGCTGGCTTTTTGATTGAACACTATGGCCGTCGCTGTCAGGGTTACTTTGAGGATGATGACGGCGAAAGGGAGGAATGCGGCTACCGCTTTCGTGCCAAGTTCTGTGAAGAATGCGGTGCAGACAACGACATTGCAGCGCGGCGTTGCCATCAGTGTGATGCCGTCATGGTCGATCCGGATAAAAAGCTCAGAGATGCACTGAAGCTAAAAGACGCCATGATCATGAAATGTACGGAGATGAGGCTGGAAGCCGGGAAAAACCAGTATGGCAAGCCTCAGTTGAAAGTGACCTATTTCAGTGAAGACGATGGTCATATCAGCGAAACCTGGCAACTGACGAACAAAACCCAGAAAACCGAATTCCTGAAGAAATTCATCAATCCGCATCTGGTTGATCGCCACCGTCCGTTTACAGAAACAGCCCCAACCAAGGTTGCCAGCAATGAACACCGATTGCGCCCGCCGGAAATCATTATTGCCCGTAAAAACGGCCGCTTCTGGGCGATTCGGGATAAGTTGTTCGATTTGGATCAGTACAAACAGTAATGTTGAGATTGAAACGAAAAAAGCCGCACTGAAGTGCGGCTCCTGTCAGGCAGTGCCTTCTATTCAGATTCAGAAGGCGTAATCCACATTCACACCCCAGTTACGGCCTGGCTGTGTATGGCGGTCTAAGCCTTGTTCAGTCGGCTTGTAACCTTCAACATCCTGATAGCGCCAGTATTTCTTATCGAATGCGTTAAACAGACCTGCACGCACCATCAGATTTTCAGTCGGCGAATAATAAGCAGTCAGATCAACCACAGTGTAGCTTGGCGCATCAACATTGGTGTCTTTCGACCAGTCTGAACCTGATTTCGATGCAACATAAACCGCATTGATCTCACTGCCCCAGTCACCACTTGGCGCGTCATAACCAAAGCCCACAACCGATGTAAACGGCGCGACAGAATCTAAGGCTTCACCCGTCTTCTTGTCTTCACCTTCCTGATAAGCCAGAGATACTTTTGCATAAGTACCGCTTGGTGCGTTCAGTGCTTCGTCCAGCCAGAGTTCAGACGCAAATTCAGCACCATAAATTTTGGCCGAATCTAAGTTTTCATTGCTGGTAATTTGAATGCCACTGACAACCTCAGTTTGAGAAGCAATAAAATCTTTATAGTCGGTGTAAAAAGTCGCGATGCTCATCGAGCCGATGCGTCCCTGTGCTCTTGCACCAATTTCGTAAGCAAGACTTTTTTCTGGTTTCAGGTTCGGGTTGGCAACAATCCTGTAGCCGTGCGCCCTATTATCTTTATCTTCATACATTTCACCAATCGTTGGTGAACGGAAACCCTGACTGATCTGAGCGTAAGTATTGAAACTCTCCGTCCAATGATAAACTGCACCCAGACGCCCCGTCACCGCATCACTCTCATGATCAGGCAGACCTGATGAATCAGCTGTTTCAGCCTGATAGTTGTCGTAACGGAGACCGCCTGTCACCACCAGTTGCTCCTGCATTAAATACAATTGATCCTGCAGGAAAATACCGTACTTCACAGATTTTGCATTTGGTACTTCTACCGGGCCAGGTTTCACGGTCCCTGAATCCAGGAAATAGTCTTTATAATCCAGATCAAACTTATTTTGTACAACACTCAAACCATAAGTCAGATCATGACGAGTATTAGAGAGTGCGATGTCTTTATTCAACTGCGCATCAAACTGAATGCTGGAGTCTTCACCGCCACGATAGCGATTCCGATTACCATATCTATCCGTATGATCATAGTTATCATGTTTACTTTCACTACGCTGCCAGTTCAACGCCCAGCTCACCGTATCCACAGCGGCCAAATTAGCCTGCCATTCGTGGTTCAAACCCAATCGGATACGATCATCTTCGTCATGACCACTGACATTGGTATACACGAAACCCGGCATGAAACCACCGCCAGCATCGTAATTTTCCTGGCTCAGAATTTGGGCATCTGTGTCACGTGTATAGTATTCTGCAACCAAGCCGACCCGGTTGGTATCGTTCACCTGAACATACACTTTGCCAAGCACATTATGCGAGGCAAAAGTCTGCGGGTTCGCCTGCCCACGGCTGCGGCCTTCAATATCTGCCCCATCACCATGCGCTTCTGTTTCATGGCCATCCCGATAGGTATAAATCAGCAAACTTTCAATAGCACCGGTACGATTCGCAGCTTCAATTGTGGCTTTGTATTGATCGCTGTCACTCGCATAACCTGTTTTGACAGCCAGATGGTTATTTTCTCCAGTCTGTAATACATCTTCCGGATTTTTCGTTCTCAGCAAGACTGTACCGCCAATGGCATCACTGCCATAGAGGCTTGAGCCCGGCCCTTTGCTCACTTCAACAGCAGTTAAAGTGTCCACCTCAAATCCGTTAGAATACTTACGCATTTGATCGGCCCCCGGATTGTAACCAGCCGGTTGCTCCACATTATCAACCATCACTTTCACCCGGTTTCCAGACACACCACGCACGGTAAAGTCAGAAATACCAAAGCGACCACTGCCATTCACCTGAACACCCGGCTCATACTTCAGCGCATCTTTCAGATCATTTGCGAGATTCTTTTCCATATCCTCCTTTGTGATCTTCGAAACGGAACCCGGGACATCCCTGATACTCTGTTCAGTCCGTGTTGCAGTAATGACCATTTCATCCGTATAAGCTTTCTTTTCCTGGGCTTGCAGTGAAGGAGAAAGGGCCAGTAATACTGAACTGGCAATCAGCGATAATTTTTTGTGGTTCATAATCCCTGCTATCAATTTTTTTATCATTAATATTTCGTATTGGCATGGATTATACAAAAAGAAATGAGAATTACTATCAATATCAGTTCCATTTAGATAGAGATTACACTATTTTTTTGGAACTTCGTCCGAATTATGAAACCAGTTTGAGCAATATCATTGCATGCGCAAAGAAACAATGATTACGATTCCTTTCGCTAAAGTGCTTATTTTTCACTAATTCAACGCGTTTTCAGGAATTGCACTTGTCTGGGGAAATGATGAGTGCTAGTATCCGCGCTCGATTTGACGGTATTCAGTAAGGTCGCATTACGGAATACTTTTTCATTCACTCAATGAAGAGTAAATATCATGAAATTTGAAGCACAAGTACGTTCAGACCTGGGTAAAGGTGCGAGCCGCCGCCTGCGTCACGCTAACAAGTTCCCTGCAATCATCTACGGTGGTGAAGAAGCGCCAGTTTCTATCGAACTGAACCACGATGACGTGATCAACCAAATGGATAAAGCTGCGTTCTACGAAGCAATCACTCTGGTTATCGACGGTAAAGAAGTGAACGTGAAGCCACAAGACATCCAGCGTCACCCATTCAAGCCAAAAGTTCAGCACATGGACTTCATCCGCATCTAATTGTGGTCTGGCTGAAAACGCTGAAGAAAAAGCGCCTTTTAAGGCGCTTTTTTTGTCTTGCTGAACCGGATTCATCCATCAAAACAAGCTTTGTTGTGGATTATCCGTTTCCTGAACAATCCCCGCCTCCTGTTCCCGCTTCCGTCTGAGTAATCGCTGATACCGCTGTCGGCACAGTTTAATGACATGGCGTTTCTGATCATTGTTCATGTCCTGCCAATGAAATCGTTCTTCCCGGCTACGCAGACACCCTTTGCAGTATCCCCGCTGATTGGCCTGGCAAACGCCAATACACGGACTGGGGATCGTAAAGAAATCTAACTGCTCCATTCTCACCCCCAATCTTTGATCCTGATCAATAAATATACACCGAGATAGTACCGAGTTCATGTCTTGAATACCAGTACACACCCCCATCGTTCTATTAATGCACTGTTATTTACACGCTTTTTATCATCAGTGAGCCACTTCACAGTCATTACAAATAATTAACAAAATTACGGACAAATCATCATCCGTAATCACCGCAGAACATGCACCATATAGAGACATATTTATCCTTTATAAACATAGCGTTATGACAATGATACAGACGCTGTACGTAGAAAGACTGAATGCCATGACCTGAAAAAACTTGCCGGGGCATCTCTATCCCTCCGTGTTATTGCGCCTGTTCACGCCTATCCTTTGTTTAATGCTTTGAATGCATAGGGTTTATCCCCGCTATCACAATAAAAATGAGGACGTGAAACATGAGTCTGGTAAAACGTACTGTACGCAATGCGCTGGTTGCTGCCGGCACCGTTGCAGTTTTACTTTCCAGTACCACTGCTTATGCTGCAGAAAAGGTTTATCGATTAAAACTGGCCGAAACCTGGGGCGCAAACTTCCCGATTTTTGGGGACACCACCAAGAACATGGCGGCAATGGCTGAAAAAATGTCCAATGGTCGCCTGCAAATCCGGATTGATTCCGCAAACAAGCACAAAGCGCCATTCGGTGTGTTTGATATGGTGAAAGCCGGCCAGTATGACATCGGCCACTCCGCATCTTATTACTGGAAAGGTAAAGTACCGAACACCCTTTATTTCACCACGATGCCATTTGGTATGGTTGCCGCTGAACAGTACGCCTGGTTCTATCACGGCGGCGGCATGGAACTGATGGAAAAAGTATATGGCCCGCATAATCTGCTGTCGTTCCCCGGCGGGAACACGGGCGTTCAGATGGGGGGATGGTTCCAGAAAGAAATCAAATCCGTTGATGACCTGAAAGGTCTGAAAATGCGTATTCCGGGGTTTGCCGGTGAAGTCCTGGCAAAACTGGGGGCCAGCCCGACCAATATCGCACCCGGTGAGCTTTATACCGCACTGGAACGCCGTACCATTGATGCGCTGGAATGGGTCGGCCCAGGTCTGGACCTGCGTATGGGTTTCCACAAAATCGCGCCTTACTACTACACAGGCTGGCATGAGCCTGCCACAGAGCTGCAATACTTAGTCAACAAGCGTTCCTGGGATCGTCTCCCTGAAGATCTTCAGGAAATTCTGCGGGTGGCGATGCGTCTGTCTGCCTACGACATGTATATTCTGAACACTCACGCCAGTGCAGAAAACTGGTCCACCATGAAGAAAGAATATCCAAACATCAAGGTGATGCACTTTCCGGATGACGTCATGGCAGCAATCCGCAAAGCCAATGACGAACTGTTGACTGAACAGGCAGCGAATGACCCGCTGGCAAAAGAAATTCTGGCATCACAAGCAGCTTATCTGAAGAAAGCCCGTGAATGGACCCTGATTGCCGATAAAGCTTACCTCGACAGTCAGGCACAACAGGAATAATTCGAGTTCAGGCGCCGGCCATTCCGGCGCATTTCTACTTTTTCAGATATGTTGCCTCGCAACGGAGTCCATATGCGAAGCCTGTTAGCTTTTGAGAAAATTATCAACCGGTTTTCCGATCTGCTCGGCTGGATTGCCAGCACCTTATTTATCCTCCTGATGTTCAATGTCTTTTATGACGTCATCATGCGCTATGTCTTCAACTCAGTCTCAATCGCCATGCAGGAAATGGAGTGGCATCTGTTCTCTGCGGTTTTCCTGCTGGGTGTTCCCTTTGCCCTGAAAGCTGGCGGGCACGTTCGGGTCGATGTGTTTTACGAGCGCTTCAGCCCGAAAGTCTGCGCCATCATCGATTTGCTGGGTTCCATTTTCTTTCTGCTGCCTTTTTGCTTGCTGGTGTTCTGGTACGGCATTGATTTTGCCAAAGAATCCTATGCACTCGGTGAATCCAGTGGCGATCCGGGTGGCCTGCCCTATCGCTGGCTGATTAAAAGCATGATTCCGATTGCTTTCCTGTTCATGGCGATCTCAGGAATTGGGATGATTCTGCACAACATCAACCGCCTGATGAATCCAAGCCTGTTCCACGAAAAATAAGGAGTGTTCCGTGGTTGGTATTATTATGTTCGTCGTCGCCCTGTTTGCGCTTCTGCTGGGCTTTCCTGTGGCATTTACCTTTGGTGGCATCGCCCTTTTATTCGGGATCTGGGCGGAAGGACCTGAAATCTTTGCTTTCATGCCCTTCCGGATCATGAGCATCATGCAAAACACGGTGTTAATGGCTGTCCCGCTTTTTGTCTTTATGGGTTTGGTTTTGCAAAAAACCCACCTTGCAGAGCAACTGCTTGAATCGATGGGGAAACTCTTTGGCAGCGTACGCGGAGGGCTGGCCATTTCCACGGTGCTGGTTGGTTCCTTACTCGCGGCTTCGACCGGTGTAGTCGGTGCCTCTGTCGTCGCAATGGGCCTGATTTCTCTGCCGGTCATGATGAAATATCAATACAGCAAAGGCCTGGCAACCGGCACCATCTGTGCTTCAGGAACGCTGGGACAAATCATTCCGCCATCCATAGTGCTGATCCTGCTGGGTGATGTGTTGGGCATTCCGGTCGGTGATCTGTTCCAGGCCGCAATCTGGCCCGGGATTGCGCTGGTACTGGCTTATATTGCTTATATCGTCATCTACAGCTGGTTAAACCCTAAGGCGACACGCCCGATGGAAAGAGACCCCAGTCAATCCCGACAGCAGGAAGTCTTCACCGCCCTGAAAGCCGTGCTGCCACCACTGGCGCTGATTATCGTCGTGCTGGGTTCCATCTTTGCCGGGATTGCGACCCCGACAGAATCGGCGGCACTGGGGGGAGTGGGCGCTGTGATTCTCTCCGTCCTTTATCGCCAGTTTTCCTGGCGTATGCTGTATGACAGTGCTTTCGAAACTGTCAAAGTTACCGCGATGGTTTTCGGTATCTTGCTGGGTGCGACCGCTTTCTCCATGGCCTTTACTTATACCGGCGGGGATTATCTGGTTGAAGAATGGATGATGGCTTTGCCGGGTGAACAATGGAGCTTCCTGATCCTCACCATGCTGATCATTCTGATTCTGGGCTTTTTCATCGACTTTGTTGAGATTTGTTTCATCGTCGTGCCAATTCTGGCCCCAATCGCAGATGCCATGGGCATTAATATGCTCTGGTTCGCGATTTTGATCGCCATGAACCTGCAAACCTCATTCCTGACCCCGCCCTTTGGTTTCAGCCTCTTCTATCTGAAAGGCGTCGCACCTGCTGGCGTGACCACCCGGGATATCTACAAAGGTGTCTTGCCCTTCATCTCAATTCAGATCCTGATCTTAGCCACAGTGCTGCTCTTTCCCGGCTTCTACGGTATGTAACCATTCATGAAAGCAGGCAAATATAGCGCTGGCTGGCACTTTTTCATCAAGTGCCAGCTTGCGTGACTGAAAGACAGAATGACTCAGCCCGATGTTGAACAGGCATTGGCCTTCGTCATAACCTGATTTAGAACAGTCCCAGCTGCGGTGCGATGATGTCATCAAAATGCCGGCCAATAAAAGGCAGAATCCCGTCGGCTATGGGTTTGAGCTGCTTCTCAATGTAATGGTCATAATCAATCGGACTTTGTCTGGCTTCGACCGGTTCCGGGCCGTGCGTTGTGATCACGTATTCAATCCAGCCACCGGTTTGATACTGAAGCGGTCGACCCAGTTGCTGATTCACTTCATCAGCCCGGCGTGCGGCACGAACATGCGGCGGGACATTTTTTTGATACTCAGATAAGTGACGACGTAACCTTTTACGATAAATTAACTTGTCATCGAACAGCCCCTGCCCGGCCTGCTCTACATATTGGCGGACATATTCTTCGACATCTTCCTGATGAAAAACCTTCCGATACAGCGTCTGCTGAAATTCCTGTGCCAGTGGTGTCCAGTCGGTACGAACAGTTTCCAGCCCCTTGAACACCATTTCTTCCACACCATTTCGGATCACAAGCCCTGCATAACGCTTTTTACTGCCGGTTTCCTGCCCCCGGATCGTGGGCATCAGAAATTTGTGATAGTGCGTTTCATATTCCAGTTCCAGCGCCGATTCCAGGCTGTAAGTTTCTTTCAGGTATGCCGTCCACCATTGATTGATCTCCGCCACCAGCCGATTGCCGATTGCATCCGCGTCTTCACTGCTGTGTGCTTTCTTCAGCGACACAAAGGTTGAGTCCGTATCCCCATAGATCACCTCAAAACCTTGTTCCTCAATCCGTTCACGGGTCATTTTCATGATTTCATGACCCCGCATGGTGATCGATGAAGCCAGACGATGATCAAAAAAACGGCAACCCGATGAACCCAGGACGCCATAAAAGGAGTTCATGATAATTTTGATGGCCTGAGAAAATGCTTTCTCTCCATCGCGTTTTGCCTGATCGCGAGCGGCCCAGAGCGCTTCAATCATCTCTGGCAGAAAATGTTTCTCCCGGTGAAAACGGCCGCCCCGAAACCCGGCAATCGCCTGATGGTCCGCTTTACCTTCTTCCAGCAACAGGCCCTCAACCAGCCCCATCGGATCAATCCGGAAAGTACGAATAATCGAGGGGTACAGCGATTTAAAGTCCAGCACCAGAACAGAATCATACAAGCCCGGTTTGGAATCCATCACATAACCGCCGGGGCTTGCAATCCAGTTTTCGCTTTCCAGATTCGGTGCCACATACCCGGCACGGTGCAACTGAGGCAGATATAAATTGGTAAATGCGGCGACAGAACCTCCGACTCTGTCCAGTTCCACCCCCGTCAGACGGCTGCGTTCAATCGCAAACGCCAGCAGATGGGTTTGCTCGAAAATCCGGGTGACCAGTTTGCAATCCTGCAAGTTGTACCGGGCCAGTGAGACTTTGTCTTCACGGAACATCTGGTTGATTTCAGCCATTCTGTCGTACACATTATGAATGGCTTTCCCTTCACCCAGCAGTTCCTGAGACACAGATTCCAGCGACCAGGAACGGAAGTTATATGTCGCTGTTTTCAGCGTATCAATACCGTCCATGACAACCCGGCCCGGAATAGAAATAAAGCCTGAATTCGGATTCTGACTGGACTGACGCCAATGCGGTGTCTGCTGACCGCGGCCGATACGAAACGGCATCTGATGCCACTCAGCCCTTTTCATCAGCAGACGGAAATCAAAATCAATCACGTTCCAGCCAATGATCACATCCGGATCATAGTGCGTAAACCAATCGTGAAGGGCGAGCAATAAAGCTTTCTCGTCACTGACCCATTGGATCCAACCCAGCGCTGATTCGTCCGGGTTCGCAGGCTGGCCGACCATGATCACTCTGCTATCCGCGTCGCTGTGCAGGCCGACAGAATACAAAATGCCTTTTTCGGAACACTCAATATCCAGCGACACCACAGAAAGCTCTGGCTGATAATCCGCCGCTTTGGCTTTTACCTGATGAAATTCTCGATACCCGTTTCTGGCCACCGCAGCCCCGGCAAAAGCAATGCCGCCGCGAATAAATCGTTCCATTAAGTAACGATCGGCCAGACGAATATCATCTTCGTAAACCTTAATCCCCTCTGCGGCCAGCAAAGTCCCCACCTGAAGACTCGTGGTAATCGTCGGGGTATAACAGGCCGACATGTTCTGATGCTGGAAATTCTGCATCTCCAGAGGACGCCAGGTGACCATCACCCCCTGTTGTGCCAGAATTTCCTGTGCCCGTGGCTGATCTGTGGCTGCAATAAAACAAACCGGCTTATCGCCTTCCACAATTAACTGGCAAGGGCCATGATCTGTCTTCACCCAGAGTGTCATTTGTGTTTTCCCGCGCACGTCTCTGCTTTGGCGGGTCAGAACAAAGCCTGTGTCTTGCTGGCTCTGGCGGGTAAAACTTGAATTCATCTGCTTTCTGTCTGTTGGATCAACCGATCTTACGTTCAATTCTCTGCCACTCATCGGCTAGCCATAGACCAAAATGCTGCATCAAAAAGAGCGTCGCTTTTTTCGGGACCTGTATGCGATTTGCCAGCATGGTTGCCCGCTCTGCATCCAGAGATTTTTCCGGATAAACCTTCAGAAAACAGGCCGTCGCATCTTTTAATGACAGCGCCAGTGTTTTCTCCCGATGCATGACCAGCGTAAACCCCGTCCACAACATTTTCTTTCCGATATATTCACAGTAGTCAAGATAATGCGCCATCACGCGGGTTCTCGTAATTTTCTGGCGATACTCGGTTAAGATAGGTTCGAGCGGGCCATTGAATGATTTGGCTGCATCCCAGCTGGGCTCAAAATCACCAAAACTGTCTGATAAATCCTGCCCGCTGATACAGATGCAGCAATGCCGGAGCCAGATCCCCCACTGAAAAATCCCTTCCAGCGACAGCACATCGCGACGCAATGCCTGCTTCACATCGATTCGGGTCACGGCTTGATGTCGTCTGGCAATGTGCCAGCACAAGCTGTGTAAACGGCTGCTTTCCTGCTCCGTCAGCGGTCGTTCGAGAACCAGGGTCAGATTCAGATCAGATTTGCCCGGGATCGCTTCATGCCGGGCCACACTGCCCGACAGATACACGCTGTGCAAAACGCCTTTAAACAGCACTTTGAGATGCTGAAGCATTTCATGAAGGCAAGGCTGAAACACCGGTTGAAACGGTTGACGATTATCAAGGATGGGAAGAAGAGAAGCCAAAAATCTGTTTCCTGAATCACAACTCAATCTGCCTGCATCATAGCATGAAAGTCGTTCAGGAATGGGGATATAGCAATTCAACCGCTGAAATCAGCAGCGCCTTCACGGTTCTGTCAGCAGATCAATCCTTCTCGTGAATAGCCATTTCCCCTGAGAGCTTGTTATACTGCCCGCTCCAATGAACATAAGATTGACCGATACATGGATAATTCAGAACTGATTTCATACGACGATGCCATCGAAGCCGCCTACGATATTTTTCTCGAAATGGCGCAAGACAGCCTCGAACCAGCCGATGTCCTGCTGTTTACAGCACAATTTGACGACCGTGGCGCGGCGGAAGTTGTTGAAACCGGCAGAGACTGGCCAGAACACGTCGGCTTCGCTGTCGAAGGCGAAGCATATGCTGAAGTACGCATTGGTCTGGTCAATGAATCAAACGATGAGCTGGATGATGTCTTCGCCCGAATGCTTATCAGCCGCGACCCGGATCATAAGTTCTGCCACATCTTGTGGAAACGTGACTGAGTCTGCTACGAATCCTATAAAAAACGGCGCTGAATTCAGCGCCGTTTTTTGTCTCAGTGATAACCCGGGACATCCGAATAAGCCAGATTAAACCAGGACTGGGGTTTCTTCCTGTGGCGTGCGTCTGACCCATATCAGGCTGGCGACTGCAAGCATCACCATGGCGACCATGATGGCACCCAGACTGAACTGATCTTTTGCACTGAGCATTGATGCAACCAGAGTCGCCAAGCCCGCCCCCAGGTTCTGCAATCCACCGAGTACCGCGCCCGCCGTACCCGCATGGTATGGGAATGGTTCAATGGCTGCAGTCGTGGTCACCGGGAAAATAATACCCGCACCGATGAAATACATAAAAGCACCACCAATCAGTGAACTCACCGTCACCATCCCTGCCAAACCCGGCAATAATATCGTCAACGCACCGAAACCCAGTGCAGCAAGCCCCAGATACAGTACACGCTGCTGACCCATTCGCTGAACCAGTTGTGCAGACAACCAGGAGCCAAGCATATATCCCGGCAATGGCAGCACAAATAGCCAACTGACCGTGGTTGGATCTAATTTCAAAACGTTACCGAGTAAAACACCCGCTGCCGCTTCAAAGACAGCTAATCCTGCAAAGGTTGCAACCAGACAAACCACATACCCCTGAAACTTACGGTTTCCAAGTACATATTTGTAGCTGGTCGTCACGCGCTCAACCCGCCGCTTCTCTTTCGGAAGCGTCTCGGTGAACTGGCTCAGAACAATCAGTGTCACCGCAGCCCCCAGCACCAGTAAGAAAAGGTAACTGGCGGACCAACCAAAAGATTCCGATAAATACCCGCCCAGAACAGGTGCAATCAGCGGAGAGAAAATCACGCCCATACTGACCAGACTGTTCACCCGATGCAATTCTGCACCTTCATAGCAGTCACGGGTCACTGTCCGGCACATCGCTCCCCCACAGCCGGTGCCCATGCCCTGAATGAAACTTGCCAGCAGGAACATCTCAAAAGACGGTGCAAACAACGCCAGTATCGTCCCTGCGATAAAAATGCTCATGCCCGCCAGCATCACCGGCTTACGTCCAATCCGATCAGACAGTGGCCCGTATACAAACTGAGATAAACCATAAGGAATCAAATAAGCCGCCATCACAGCCTGCAAGAAAGCCGGTTTCACCGTGAAAGCCGCAGCCATTTGTGGAATCGCTGGCACGTACATGGTTTGGGTCATTTGCCCAACCGCAGCCAGAATGATGATCAGAAACAGTATTTTTGCCATACCGGCAGAATAAGATTGCCCGTTCACAACCTCACTCCTTACATGAATACGAAGAAATAATGATAAATACAAGTCATCATAAAACGGCTGAACTGAAAGAAGATTGAGAGATGGACTCAGAAATCACCATCGTCCTCAAGCGCCGCTATAACAACATTTTGAGCGGGATATTATAGTTAGCCTGAAAGAACGACAAGTAAATACTGAGTTTGTCAGCACGATAGTTTATTATGATTAGGATTAGAAAAAGTAATCCAAAAAAGGCGTTTTTCTGAATAAAAAAAGCGAGCTCAGAAGCTCGCTGTTTACAACATCGTCATCACAAGAATCAGTCAAAGTGGAAACGGTGTTTCCCACGACTTGCTTTAGCACGCAGGTAATTTTCATTGCCTTCTTTCATGTGGGCTTTCGTACCGACCACTTCAGTGATTGAAATGCCTAAAGCTTCCAGATCCTGAATTTTTTTCGGGTTATTGGTGATTAACCGAATCGATTCAACACCAAGCGCCTTCAGCATTTGCGCAGCTTCCGTGAAGTCACGCAGGTCATCGCCGAAGCCCAGATGATTATTCGCCTCATAAGTGTTCATGCCCTGGCTTTGCAGCAGATAGGCATCAATCTTGTTGTACAGACCGATACCACGCCCTTCCTGACGCAGATACAGCAGAATACCGCCTTCTTCAGCCATGCGTTCAATGGTTTCATCTAACTGCTCACCACAGTCACAACGGGAAGAATGAAATACATCTCCGGTCAGGCATTCAGAGTGCATTCTGACCAAAGGGGTCGTGTTCTGTTTGTCCGCATTTCGAAAGACAAGAGCAACGTGCTCTTTACCGGAAGCAAGGCCTTCAAAAGAGAGAATATCGGCAGGGATATGGCTGTTTACACCGACTTTAAAGGGGACTCTGGCCCTTACATTTACCATCTTGTTCTATTACCTCTCACACAATCATGGTCTGACGACAACAGATGATTGCTCAGTTATCTACCGACACAGCTCATCAGAGAACTGACTTCAATACGCTATGGGTATGGATGTGTACTGATAATATCTAAAATTATGACACTAAAACAGCCATCGCCCACGACTTCTGTGTCCAATCAATGACGAGGAATTGTTATAACATAACAAAACAACGCAACACAACCCGAATCACTCGGCGAACAAGGGCAGCAGTATCAGCCTGCCCTGCCAGCCAGATCAGCCATTAACGCTGAGGCGAATCGAGTATTTCCTGAGTCATGCGAATCAGAGTATCAAGAATCCGTTCGCCATCCGCACGCAATCCATTGTGTTCATATTCATTTGTCATCCAGGCCCGGCTATTGGGTATATTTGCCAGAACCTGGCGACTGTAATCAAACTCAACGTACATGTCTTCAACGTAAACTGCTGCGGCAAGCGGCACCTTGTTCGCGGCCAGTTGGCTTCCATCATATAACGCGGGCCAGTCCGATTTTTCAGCGAGAATATTGGCAGCTTCATGCAGAGGTTTCAGGGTTTCCAACTGTTCAAACATCCATGGATAAACCATTTCCCCGGTAAAACAGAAGTCCTGACCAGACTGATAATGACATTGCGGAAATTCATCCCGGACACGCTGCGCCGACCAGCGGGACGCTTCATGCTGGCAATAAATGGATTCATGAAGAATCGCATAAATCGGGTTGGTCTGATAAGACTGCTCAGCCAGCATCGCATTCAGGAAGCTGTAGCTCAGTTCAGGCTGCCCCTTCACATCCACAAATGCATCTTCCAATTGGTAATACAGCGCCAGATCGCCGCCGCTGCGTCCAAGATTAATCCCTATCAGCTGAAATTGTTCGACCGTAAACCGCTGACCATTGGGTAGTCTGACATCGTTCGCCAGCAGGTGATCTGCAATCTGGTTACAGAGTGCCTGTGCATTCGGAAAACGACGGAAAAACGCAGCGTTCTTATCCAATAAACGACGATATGTCGCCCTGTAGACCTCATCAGCGTGGCCGGCGATCGGCGGGATCCCCCCCGTCACAAAAGCCCTTGCCAGACTCTCGGGGTAATAAGACAAATAATGCAACGTACAAAAACCGCCAAAACTTTGGCCAAGAAGAGACCATTGTTTAACGCCCAATGCTTCACGAATGGCTTCTGCATCACGCACAATATTATCGGCCCGGAAATGGCTGAGGTATTCAGCCTGCGCCTGCGCAGTCAATTCAGACAATGTTTGCGCATGAACCGGTTGACTTTGCCCGGTCCCGCGTTGATCCAACAGTAACACGCGATAGGTTTGTAATGCGCGTTTCAGCCAGCCCTGCTCCGCATCAGGACGCGGTGATGGGAAACCCGGACCTCCTTGCAGGTAAACCAGCCAGGGTAAATCGGAATCCCGTTTCTCTCTGGCAACCACTTCCCGGGCATAGACCTGAATACGAGAACCATTCGGTTGCTGATAATTTAAAGGCAGTTGAAAATAGTGCGGCTGACAATACATATCACCGACAAAGAAACCTTGTTGCATTTATCCTCCATGATCTTTGGATTAGATTGACAAAACATTTTAACAGAAAGCACTAATTATTGTCATTATTGACACATCAGATATCGCTATTCTTGCCTCTGAACTCAATCTTATGCTTGAATAAATGAAACTTTCAGGAATAGTATGTTGTCAATAATATGCTTCTTTATTTATATGAGAAATGGAAATTATCCGTAGCAATATTCCTCATTGCTATTCCTATCATTTTTTTACTTTCTAACCCATTAAATAAAGCTATCTTTACTGCTGAAGTAAATACCCGTCTGGAAAATCTGCAGGATGCTTATTTAGACAAATACCAGTCCATTGGAACAGATATTTTCAATTTATATTCCCTGCTCGAATTCAATTGTGAGGATCATGATCTCAACCTCATCCGGCATACCGTCGAACACTCTCATGCGATTCAGCTGATTGAATTCAGAACGCCAAGTGGCGTTTGTTCGAACTATGGCAAAAATGTCAGCATCATTCAGCAACAACCGTCCCAACATGCCATTGATACAACTGAAAAAAACACAATCTATAGCCTTGAAAATTACTCAGGACACCGCGTGAAAATTACATTACAAAAAAGAGATGTGATTTTAAATATTGTCACGGTTCCTTTTCAGCATATTTTTACCGAAAGCGAAGCCGGAATTGGCTGTATTGGGCTTTCACTGGAAAAAGATGGACAATATTTGCCACTCTGGCCTCAGAAAAGCAATAAAAAGTATCTGCATATCAGCCAGAAAAACTTCTATAAAGATTTTAGTTTACATGTCTATGCAAATCGTGAAGGACTTCAACGTATTACCCAACCAACCACAAGCATGGGCCAACTCTTACTCCTGTCGGGTATTTTTTGCCTTTGCATTGTGATCGGTCTGATGAGAAAAGAAACTGGCATGACGTCACTCATTGCCCAGGGACTCAAGAAAAAAGAATTTTTGCCTTTCTACCAGCCAATCTACAATCAGCGCACTCAAAAAATTGAAAGTTGTGAAGTGCTGCTACGCTGGCGGCGTCCGAATGGTGAAATGATTTCACCGGCACTCTTCATTCCAATGGCCGAGCATAACGGGCAAATTGTAGCACTGACCACATTTTTGCTTCATAAAGTAGCAAGCCAGCTACGCTCCATTTCTCCTCTGCCGCCTTGCTTTTATGTCAGCATCAATGTCACACCGATGCAGCTTCAGGATGAAACCTTCCCAGAGCATGTCTTTTCAATCATCGACAGTTATGATCTTGAGCGACGAAATTTTGCTTTCGAGGTGACGGAGCGCACCCCATTTACAGACTGGGTCTCAGCAGAAAAAGTGATTACCCGGTTTCAGATGGAAGGCATTCTTATCAAACTGGATGATGCGGGCACAGGCTATGGCGGATTCAGCTATTTACAGAAACTCCCGATTCGCACCTTGAAAATAGACAAAATGTTCGTCGATACCATAGGTACTGGCGATATAAAGAGTAATATTCTTGATTCCATTATTCTTTTTGCGACCAATGCCAATTTACATCTGATTGCTGAAGGCGTCGAAACACAAGAACAGGCCGATTACCTCACACAACGTGGCGTAACACTGATGCAAGGATATCACTTTGCCAAACCCATGCCCTTCTCAAGGCTGAAATCCGTGATGACAGAGCATGGATTATTGGCATCAGTTTCTGATAGTAGCTACGCAACATTTACCTGACACTTGTACTTCGATTCAGCAGATCAGCAAAGCATTCAAGAAATTCACGACCAACCTGTCGTCCCTGCTGGTAATCCAGATCCAGATCCTGACGGCTGCTAAGCAATGCTTTACTTTGCAGTGCTTTTTCCGGCGCGAGTTGAATCACTTTTAACGTTTCCGGTGGATGAATCAGAAACTCATTATCAGCTTTATAGCTCTGATAATACTTATTCAGCATCTCAAGAACTTCCGAGCGTTTGCCAGTCAGCGACAGAAAACGCTCCACATTCAGCCCGCTCAACCACTTGCGATAACCATTCACCGCTTTCTTATCTTCAGAAAGCGCTTGATTGAGCGCATCAGCAGCCCGAATGCCCTCTTGTTCTTTATCCCGCCAGTTACTTTTCCAGAGTTCAAATCGATCGGTGAAATCCTGCCGAATGGCCTTCACTTTATCCAATGACTCATTCAGGCTGAAACGTTCGATATACTCTGGCAAAGCCTGTTCAATCCGCCCCCGCCAGTCGTCAAAAACCCCAATGGTCTGCTGGGGAATCTGCAATGGTTCAGTCCGGATAACGATGACCAGTTCCGCGCCCCGCTTCCAGGCTTCCTGAACTGGGACAGCGGCACTGACCCCCCCGTCAACCCACTCTAAATCATGCAAGTTCACGGGCTGATTATAAAGTAAAGGAATCGCGCAGGTCGCTCGCAACACATCACGCCAGTTTTCTTCATACATTGGCAGGTAAATATCCTGCAATGTATCTTTTCGGGTCGCACAGGCCAGCGCCTGGCGGTAAGTCAGTACCCGTCGTGCCGTCGCGATGTCAAGAGGCGTATGACCATCCTGTTCAATTTGGCTGAATGCCCAGTCCAAATTCATCGGCTTTTGCTGACTGAGATACTGGTAGAGATTAAAAAACTCATTCTGAGTTGTCAGATGAGTAATGAAGTCATGGCCAAACTTATGTTGGCGGCTGATATATGAGGAAAGATTTAAAGCACCGGCAGAAGTGCCAATATAAAGCTCAAACGGATCAAAATCCGCTTCGAGAAAGGCATCAAAGACACCAGCCGTAAAAATACCCCGCTGACCACCTCCCTGTACAACCAAAGCAATTTTTCGCCGCTTCACACCTGACAACTGAGCCACAAATGTGTCAACCAGGTTGAGATCTAAGTCTCCAAGGCTAAAAGGCAAGTGATTCATCTGTTCTACTCACTCTACAAAAACAAAAACTCCCCTCGATTCTCTTATTGAAGCGCAAAGCTCAACAGAAGGAGGAAATATTCAACAGAGTGATCATAACGCTTAATGCGTGATTGCCGTCAACCCAAATCCGAAAAGGACTATCATAATGATGAAGGCGATGGTTAAAGCAATTTTAAATTCAGGGGTTAGATGATTCATACAGACTCCAAATCGACTGCCGCAACAGAGAAAAACTTCACCACTCTGTCGGCAACTGTTTCAAAAATTGTAGCTTCGCTTTGAACCTTTGACCATATGGAAAATATGGTTTTAGGATGATAATCACAATTCTCCAACTGGCAAAAGGATGAATCAATGTATTTATATAACAAATACTTACCACCTTTAGTCTTCATTTTCAGCCAGCTGATTCTGCCTGCCGCTCGGGCGAATACACATCAGCCGATTTACATCACCCCCTACTGGGGATACGCGTTTCCTGACCACATTAATGCAGATGGAGGCATAGAGATTTCTCCTGAAAAGTCTGACCTCATCGGCATCACGATTGAAGGTGATTATGGAAAGCAAGACAATTTCAATGGCCGCATCGGTTTCACAACACAGCATTTGAAAACGAATACCGATGGCTTCAGCAGCGATGACAGCTTTACCTTTTTTCACTTTCAAGCCAGCAGTCATTACTACATCACCTCAAAACTGACCAGTTTTATTGGCCTCAGCCTTGGCGGTACCCTGGTTGATGCCAGTTGGTCAAAACAGGATGTTTTATTCTCTGGGGGTGGTTTCTTCGGTTCAGACTTCTTTATCGACAAAAATATCAGAATTCGTTTAGAAGCCAGATGGCTGGCAAGCAACGTTGATGGCAAAACCAATACGCGCTGTGAGACCGACTCAGGCACGCAAGACTGTGAAATTAATATCGATAACGACTGGCTCAGCTTTTACCAGACCAACCTGGGGATCAGCTTTGTTTTTTGAGCAAACACACTAAACATTATTGTGAATGAAGTTAATAGTAACTATGTTGCAAAAGTCTAATTTTTGACTATTTATTAGTCATAGGTGCCATTTTGTTAAATAAAATAAATCACTCAATAAGAAGATGGACACAGTCAAATCTTCTATACATTTCATTAACATCTTACGATTCTCACAAAACGGAGGAAAATACCCACAATAAAGCCTGAGTCTTGCCAATAGCACAAAAGTTACTGTCTATTGCGCTAGTAAGTATCAGTGGTTAATCTCAATTCAACTGTGTGGGGTTTCAATCCAAATTTCACGCAACAGGAAGTAAATACTTAGAATAAAAAACTTAAATAGTGCTGTTTCATAGAGAATAGCAGTACATAAGGAGATACTTATGAAACGCGAACAATGGGGAACCCGAGCCGGTTTTATCCTGGCTGCTGTGGGTTCTGCTATCGGGTTGGGGAATATCTGGCGTTTTCCATATATGGCTTATGAGAATGGGGGGGGCGCATTTTTTATTCCTTACCTTTTCGCCATGCTCACCGCCGGGATTCCATTCATGATTATGGAATTCAGCCTGGGTCATAAACTGCGTGGGGCTGCGCCTAGAGCATTTTCTAAGCTGGGGGTCAAACTTGAGTGGCTGGGCTGGTTCCAGGTATTTATTGCCGCTGTCATTGCTGTTTATTACGTTGCTGTGATTGGTTGGGCCATTTCGTATATGGGCTTTGCCTTTACACAAAGCTGGGGAGCTGACACCAATGCATTCTTCTTCAGTGAATACCTGAAACTGGGAGACAATGCGCCAAGCAAGCTGGGGAGCTTACAACTCCACATTGCAATTCCAATGGTCATTGCGTGGTGCATTACTTTTGCCGCAATCTTTACCGGGGTAAAAGGTGGTATTGAGCGTGCCAGTAAAATCATGATGCCTTTGTTGTTCATCATGGTGCTGGCGCTGATCGCACGGGTTATCTTCCTTGAAGGTGCGATGGACGGCCTGAATTACCTGTTCCGACCTGATTTCACAAAAATTCTGGATGCCAAAGTCTGGTCTGCTGCTTATGGACAGATCTTCTTTACCCTGAGTGTCGGCTTCGCCATCATGATTGCCTACTCCAGCTATCTGCCAGAAAAATCTGACATCAGTAATAATGCCTTTATGACCGTCCTGATCAACTGTGGCTTCTCTATTGTCGCCGGTATTCTGATCTTCTCGGTTCTGGGTTATATGGCTCAGGAGCAGTCCAAACCACTGACAGACGTCGTTTCTGCGGGTGTCGGTCTGGCGTTTGTCACGATTCCGGCGGCAATTAACCTGTTGCCTGCGCCCTATATTCTGGGTCCGGTTTTCTTCCTGGCGCTGGTCGTCGCAGGTCTGAGTTCACATATTTCCATTCTTGAAGCAGTGACTTCAGCTGTCATGGATAAACTGAATTGGTCGCGGAAAAAAGCTTCTACGGTGGTGTGTGGTTCAGGCTTCGTCATTTCAATGGCCTTTGCAACCAATGGTGGTTTGCTGCTACTGGATCTGGTGGACTACTTCATCAACAACGTAGCTCTGCTGACGAGCTGTCTGATTGAACTCTTAGTCATTGGCTGGTTGCTGAAAGTCTCTGATATTCGCGCTTACGTCAACAAAATTTCCGAGTTTTCTATCGGTATTTGGTTCGAAATCTGTATCCGCTTCATCAGCCCAATCATGCTGGCGATCATTTTGGGGAAAAACCTCATCAACACAGTTGACCAAGGCTACGGTGGTTATGCGATGTCTGATTTGCTCATCCTGGGTTGGGGCCTGGTGGCAGTCATGTTCATTGCGGCCGTGATCATCAATGTAAAATCTTTGCCACAGAACGGAAGTGAGGTGTAAGTATGACTGCTGGTGCCATTATTATGATGCTGTTTGGCCTGGGGATTACCTGGGGAGGCGCAGCCTACTGCATCTCCGTCGCCATGAAAAATAAAGTATAACGACTCAAGAGGCCTTCGGGCCTCTTTCTGTTTCTCCCTCCCATTTTTACCTGCCCACCCCATTCTGATACTTTTAACTTTAAGAACAAAGAATTGAGTCACGTTTCATACTCTTTACACCTGAATCATGTTTCCTTATAAGATTTCTTTCCTTTCAGTTGCTTCTGCCGCTACAATTTGAAAAATAATCCTGATGTCACGGTACTTTATGTTCATTGTGCCGGTATGTATTACTAAAAATCATTCAAGGAAAAACCATGAAGTTTTCAGCTTTTGTTCTCTCGTTAGCCCTACTCCCCGCTTCTGTTCTCGCTGCCACAGAAAGTTGTGAAAGCGAGAAATATCACAAGTATGTTGATGCTTCTCTGACCTGGTATCAAAACCTCGTTCAGCTTGCCGTACAAAAAGATCCGAATCTGAAAGAGGTCGGAGACTGGTTTCTTGAAGGCAGAACACACCACTTTGAGTTGAAACGTGAAGCCGTAGACTGGTATTTAACCCATGACGAAAGCCACCTTGATTTGTCCCAGTCAATCGAATCGTGGTTAAAACTGACTCAGCAAGACATTAAATCTCTTTCTGAACAACAAGGGGCATTGGGAGATTACGCCAAAAAAGTTTTTGAAGACCGTCAGGGCGCACCACATCCAAAAAATTACGAGCTGCGCAGCGCATTTGCTGAATTGCTCACACACCCAGATGATATTGATAAGCCACTGAAAGAATACAATCAACAAATGAGTGCCATTGCATCAACAGAGTGCAAATAGTACATTTTCCCTCTCACCGGACGCCTCACGTCCGGTGTCGTTTGTGAATTTTCCCAAGACAATTACGCACATTTCCAGTACATTAGCTGGATTTGCCGACGTTAACTAAAAGTAACAATTCATTATGGCAGTGGAAAACAGACAAGCTGAAGCATCTCCTGATACTCTGCACCGTATTTTTACCGTGCCAGAAGCACCCGATTCGACACTAGGCCGGATCGAGAAAGAGATTTCCGAAAACCTGAATGCCTTTTTACAGACGCATATTGCCGCCCAGGAAAAGCCGCTGACAGAAATTGAAAAGGACTTTTCCTCTGCCACTGTGCCAGAAAAGCCCTGCTTCGTATCCGATCACACCCATTTTCTGCTGGATAAACTGGTGGCGCAGTCTGTCCATACCTCAGCGCCGACCTTCATTGGCCATATGACTTCAGCGCTGCCCTACTTCCTGATGCCACTGTCTAAGATCATGATTGGTCTGAACCAGAACCTGGTGAAAATCGAGACCTCCAAAGCCTTTACGCCACTGGAGCGTCAGGTCTTAGGCATCTTACACAACCTGATTTATGGTGAAACCGAAGCCTTTTATGAGCGGTGGATGCACAGTGCAGAGCACTCTTTAGGCGCTTTTTGCTCAGGTGGCACCATCGCGAATATCACAGCACTCTGGGTTGCGCGAAATAATCTACTCAAACCCGATGGTGACTTCAAAGGGGTGGCTCAGGAAGGTCTGTTCAGAGCCATGAAACACTATGGTTACGACGACCTGGCAATTCTGGTATCGGAGCGCGGCCACTATTCTCTGAAAAAGGCCGCCGATGTCCTGGGAATCGGTCGGGAATGTCTGATCGCGATTCGAACCGACGAAAATAACAGAATTTGTACCGACGACCTGAAAGCCAAAATTGAATCGCTGAAAGCCAAAAATATTAAGCCGTTTGCGATTATTGGTGTTGCCGGCACAACAGAGACAGGCAATATCGATCCATTGGACGAACTGGCTGACATCGCCCTGGCTCACAACTGCCATTTTCACGTTGATGCCGCCTGGGGTGGCGCAACCTTAATGTCCAATAAATACAGAACACTCCTGAAAGGGATTGAACGGGCCGACTCTGTCACCATCGACGCACACAAGCAGCTCTATATTCCGATGGGTGCTGGCATGGTGATTTTCAAAAACCCGGCACTGATGTCTGCGATTGAACACCACGCTGAGTACATTCTTCGGAAAGGCTCTAAAGACCTTGGCAGTCACACACTGGAAGGCTCGCGGAGCGGTATGGCCATGTTGCTATTTGCCAGCCTGAATATTATCAGCCGTCAGGGGTACGAACTGCTGATTAACAACAGTATTGAAAAAGCCTGTTACTTTGCTGATCTCATTCAGGCAGACGAAGATTTTGAACTGGTCTCCGAGCCTGAGCTTTGCCTGCTGACCTACCGGTATGTGCCGCGAGAAACCCAGAAAGCATTGGCCATTGCGAACGATGAAGACAAACAGGCCATTCATGAAGCACTGAATGACCTGACCCAATACATACAGAAGCGTCAGCGGGAATCCGGGAAGTCTTTTGTCTCCCGGACCCGGCTCATGCCGGAACAATGGGGCCGACGTATCACCACGGTCTTCCGTGTGGTGCTGGCCAACCCGCTAACGACAGATGATATCCTGAAAGATGTCTTGGCAGAGCAGAAACAGCTGGCGCAGACCAGCCAACAAAGTCTGCCGAAAGTCAGAGCAATCACCGCCCGTATATTGGCGCAGTCTTCTGAAAAGATCAGCGAGTAAATCTCAACACTGATAAACAATCAGTACAAAAAAACCGGACAAAGCATTGTCCGGTTTTTTATCGAGACATCAGAATCAATTAAGCCGACTTCATCTCTTTGTCTTCTTCGATCCGGCGGTGACCTTCCGTCAGATGAACGAAATCAACCAAGTCATCTCCAGACACCTGGAAAGCCTGACCAAAACCTTTTACAAACAGACCCTGCGTCGGTTCCAGACGAAATAAATTAAAATCTTCCAGCCCGCTCAGGCCATCCACAATCTCGCCAAACCGACCTTTCAACGCATCAATCCCCGCCTGCCAACGCTCCGTGTGACGTTCAACCAACACCACATCCGCTTCAAACGTCAGCCGCATTCTTGCAAAAATAGCTTTCGAGGCCGCTTCATCTTCAATCATCATCAGCGAAACCTGTGGATTTTCAAGCAGGTTACGTGCATGACGAGCAATTCGGGAAATCAGAACATAATAGCCATCTTCAAGGAGAGCGAATGGCGCATAACTGACATTCGGCTTGCCGTCTGCATCAACGGTCGCCAATTGCAATGTCTGACAAGTTTCACGAAATTCCTGGATTTGTGGGCCCAGACGATTTTGCAGTCGTTCTTGTTTCTCTTGGCTCATAACGCTTCTACTCCAACAAAAGCTCGTTTTAACGCATTAAATTTCTCGACCTGCTCAGGGATAAGCTGACGCTTCTCATCGCGGCCCAGATAAATCTTAAAAATACATTCACCGTTTTCAGCCAGAAAACCAATGAAGTAACTTTCATTTCCACGCATCGGTTTGCTCACCAACACGACATCTGATACCCGGTCCAGTTTCAAATGACCATGCATCTCTCCGGGTTTTCCCATCAGATTATAATAACCACGGGCTTCTTTGCCTTTCGGAAAAGGGGCCTTCACTTCAAAGATAGAACCCATTGAATGCACAATTGTCGTCATCATTCCCCATTCCGGGAGCATTTCCAAAATGGACTGGGCATGATTTCCATTGACTCGGGTCACCAGTTCATCTGGGAACGCCATGATGATCTCACCTTCCGTGACACCCAGTGTTTCAGCCATCAAAACTGCATGCAGATTTGGATTTTCTTCCAGCATTGAGCCGACTTTCGTTTTCAATTCCGCAAGACTGAATTTTTCAAACACGCGCTGTGCTCCTTCCTGATCCATCGCTATCTATATGATGAATGAGAATTAATCTTATTTCATAAAATGATAAGGAGAGATTTACTCTTTTGCAAATGATAATTGATATTATTTGAAAGCCATGGATAATATACCGAAGCGATAATAATTATCACTTCTAATAATGCGTAATGCGACGACTTGTATGCAAGGGCAAAGCTGCCCTTTCCACACAATTGATATTGTTCGTTTTACATGCACCAGTGAAATCACTGGATTTTCCCAACAATAAAAAAACAAGGAGTTATCATGAGACGAGCGGCACTGTCTGCTGTTTTTCTTCTGACTGCTGCCACTGCCTGGGCAGGCGATCGAATCATTAGTGCAGGTTCAGGAATCACTGAGCTCATTAATGCGTTAGGGGCAGAAGACCAACTTGTTGCGGTCGATATCACCAGCAAAACCTATGTGAACGATGACATACCCAAGTTGGGATACCACAGGCAGCTTTCTGCGGAAAGCATCATTTCCCTTGCCCCTGATCACCTGATGGGTTCCGAAGAAATGGGTCCTGAATCAACGCTTTCACTGTTACGTCAGGCGGGCATTCAGGTTGATATTCTGAACTCAGGTGAAACCATTGCTGACCTTATGCAACGCATTCATCAGGTGGGACAACTGACTGGGAAAACACACAAAGCTGAAGCACTGGCCGCTGACGTTCAAGATCGGGTCTCCAAGATTGAGCAACGTGTTGCGAATCAGAAAAACAGAAAACGAGTCCTCTTTCTGACGATTCATGGCGGAAGAGCGCCAATGGTCGGAGGCAGCAAAACCACAGCAGATACGCTGATCCAGCTTGCTGGTGCCACGAACCCTGCCGCGCAACAAGTTGAGGCTTATAAACCACTCTCAACGGAAGCAATGATCGACATGCAACCCGATGTGATCCTGCTCAGCACCCATACCAGTCAGGCGATTGGCGGTATTGACGGTCTGCTGAAAACAATGCCGCTTCTTGCCGCAACCCCTGCAGGTCAGAACAAAGCCATAATTACCGTTGATGGCACCGCGCTCATTGGCGGGTTAAACCTGAAAACACTCGAAGAAGCAGAACGATTGAATCAGAAGTTGTATGGTCACTAATCTCATGACGACAATGATCAATCGTACCCGATCCCTGGCTGGACATCGTTTACCTGTCACTTTTTTGCTGCCTGCTGTTTTTGCCCTGCTTTTATTTGCGATGGCCTCTTCCATCGTCGTCGGTCCTATGTCGATCAGTTACACCAATGTCTGGTTGTCACTACTTCCCGGGCAGGATCATGTCGCACCGCACATTGCGCTCATTATTCAGCAAGTCCGCTTACCACGAACGCTGTTATGTGTCGCAATTGGTGCTATTTTGGCCCTTTGCGGTGCAGTCATGCAGGGGCTGTTTCGTAACCCTCTGGCCGATCCCGGCATCATCGGCGTGGCTGGCGGGGCAAGTCTGGGTGCCGCATCGGCGATTGTCCTGTTCGGTACATTTGCAACATCTTTTCCATTACTGTTAACCCTTGGAACAGTACCGGTTTTTGCTTTTTTGGGCGGGGCGATCACAACCTGGCTGGTTTATGCCCTCGGCACAGATAAAACCGGCACTTCAGTGACGGTGATGTTGCTGGCTGGTGTTGCCATCAGCGCACTCTCCGGTGCGGCGTTAGGACTACTGAACTTTTATGCCGACGACCAGGCGCTGCGAGATCTGTCACTCTGGTCTATGGGTTCCCTGGCGGGTGCAACCTGGCCGGGGATCACGCTTGCTTTTTCTGCGCTGGCATTGTTGTTCTGGCAGTTCGATCGTCAATCCAACGCACTCAATGCCTTTTTACTGGGCGAAGCAGAAGCCAAACATCTCGGTATTCATGTTCAGTCCTTAAAACGGTTGCTGATTTTACTTTGCGCAGCCGGTGTGGGCGTCGCCGTCTCTTTATCTGGCGTCATTGGTTTTGTCGGCCTGATCGTTCCACATCTCGGACGCATGCTGGCTGGACCGAACCACAAAACATTGCTGCCGCTTTCGGCTTTACTGGGCGCATTGATCTTACTGATTTCCGACATGCTGGCTCGTGTCGCCGCCGCGCCTGCAGAATTGCCTGTTGGTATTATTACCGCTTTACTGGGTGCCCCATTCTTTATCGTTCTGCTGCTGAAACAAAAAGGCCGTTTACAATGATTCATCATATCGTTCGCCCCCTTCGTCCCCGAGATGAAAAAACACAACGGCCTGTTCTTTCAGCCGAAGGATTATCACTGCAACTTGGTGGTAAAACCTTACTGGATCATCTGAACATCAGTTTCCGCAGCGGAGAATTAACCGCGTTACTCGGCCCGAATGGTGCGGGCAAAAGTACCTTACTCAAGGTCCTTTGCGGCGAAATCAGCGCCCAGGGGAATGTGTACTACTTCGGTGAAAAACACAACAACTGGCACCCAACCCACCTGGCCCGGCACTTGGGTGTGCTCCCTCAGCACAGCAGCCTGTCCTTTGGTTTTACGGCACAAGAGGTCGTTGAGCTGGGTTGTATGCCACTCGAACTCAAGCGTCGTGACTGCTTGCAAATTGCGCAAGAAAGCATGGCTGCGGTTGGGATCAGCCACTTGAGCCAGCGGCTCTACCCCACGCTCTCCGGCGGAGAGAAGCAACGTGTCCATTTTGCCCGGGTTCTTGCTCAACTGAGCACTGCCGGAGACCAGTGTATTTTGATGCTGGACGAACCAACATCCGCTTTGGATCTGGCCCACCAGCACAGTTGCCTGAAACTGGCCAAAGACATGGCGCTCAAAGGCGCAGCGGTTATTCTGGTCATTCATGATCTGAATCTGGCCGCTGAATATGCAGACAGGCTGGTATTATTGAACAAAGGAAAAATACAAGCAGACGGAGATGCCTGGCACACACTGACCACAGAGAACATTGCTTCCGTCTACGGTTCACCGGTGATCATAGAATCCCATCCCCGAGGCAACTTTCCGATCGTCCTGTCTGCCTGAAGCTCGTATTTCTCACTGATCTCATACCTGGAACATCAACACAGGGCATCCAAACCGGTGCCCTGCACCGTCTGAAAAATGAAGTCACTGAAACAACTGGCAAGCCGCCAGTATTCTTGAGCTGCATCAAGATTCCCCCCACATTTCAAGAGAAACGTTGCACTGTGCGTGAGTCCTTGTAGAATGTGAGCGCAAGCGATTAACCAATGAAACGAACAGTAAAGAAAGTCAGGCTTCATATCGGTGTAAGGTATTGTCGCGTTAGCAGAACCTACGACTTGGCCTAAGCCACTCATTCCCCGCCGCTTCCTCGCTGAGAAGCGGCGTTTTAGCGTCTGGCTAAATAAAAAGGCCCTGTGCAGGGTCTGAAGACTAGAAGAACAATTATGGCAACGATTAAAGATGTTGCACGTATGGCGGGTGTATCTACAACCACAGTCTCACACGTGATCAACAAAACCCGCTTTGTGGCGGAAGCAACGCAGAAAAAGGTATTGGCCGCAGTCGAAGAACTGAACTATGCGCCAAGCGCCGTCGCGCGCAGCCTGAAATGTAATACCACCAGTACCATTGGGATGTTGGTGACAAAATCGACCAACCCTTTCTTTGCTGAGTTGGTCCACGGCGTTGAAGAATATTGCTATAAAGCCGGTTATACGCTGATTCTATGCAACACCGAAGGAAATCTGGCCAAACAGAAGGATTACCTGCGCATGCTTTCTGAAAAGCGTGTCGATGGTCTGCTGGTGATGTGTTCTGATCTGGATGATCAATTACTGGAACAGTTAGAGCGTCAGCCTGATCTGCCGATGGTGATCATGGATTGGGGTCCAGCCCGTCCGAAAACAGATAATATTCAGGATAATGCCGAACTGGGCGGTTATCTTGCGACCCGCCATTTTATTGACAATGGGCACACTAATATCGGTTGTCTCTCCGGGCAGAAAGATAAATCCACCTGCCGTGAGCGGTTGAAGGGCTTTCATAAAGCCATGAGTGAAGCCGGCCTGACGGTCAATGAAGATTGGATCATTGAAGGTGATTTCGAATGTGAATCAGCGGTGGAAGCCGCGAATGCTTTCATTGCCATGAAAGAGCGTCCAACCGCAATTTTTTGCTTCAATGATATTATGGCTATGGCCTTAATCAGTACTTTTGAGCAATCTGGCATCAATGTACCCGATGATATTTCAATTATTGGCTATGACAATATTGACCTGGCCCCCTATTTTTCACCCCCACTGACGACGATCCACCAGCCAAAACGCCGCTTAGGGAAAACCGCTGTGGAAATTTTGATGGAACGCGTGAAAGACAAAAACCATGAATTTCAGACCTTTGAAATCAATCCTGAACTCGTGGTACGCCGCTCCGTCAAAAAAATTACACATCCATAAAAAGCGATATTCACCTACAATTATTGATAGATAGCCGATATAAATTCGCATATCGGCTATGTTTATATGGAATATTACTACGCTACAGAGGAATTGATGGGATAATCAATTAATTTCTGTAAAATTTATACGATTTTTATTGGGATAAACATCACATTTTTTTGTGCGATCGATATCAACTTTGTCTTATTGATATATGATTAAACAGTCACGAACAAGGCAAACCATCTGAAAGGGTGGGACGCAAAGCTTCCGGCCTAAAAGCAAAGACTTAGAGATAAAGTTCTTGCTCATGGTAGCGGGGTTGCCGATGGATGAAGTGAAGTTTATGGGACACTTTTGTCATTTCTATGACAAAAGACTCATATTCTTATGCACAATTGAATCCTCGCTCCGTTGTTTGGTGACTTCTTTTGTTGAAATATCTAACCGAGAAAAGAAGCATGGACAAACCACTACTGAAAGATTCAATTCGTTTATTTGAGAAATTTGGCCAGATTAAATCTCGCTCAATGTTTGGCGGTTTTGGCATTTTCGCAGGTGAAACGATGTTTGCTCTGGTTGTTAGCGACAAGCTGCATCTGCGCGCTAACGCGAAAAATGAAGAAACCTTCAAACAAGCTGGCCTGAAACCGTATGTTTATCAGAAACGCGGTTTTCCTGTCGTCACAAAACACTACGCCATTCCAGAAAACTGGTGGGAAACCCCAGAAGTGATTCTGGAGCATGCTGAAGTTTCTCTCTGCGCTGCTCAGGCTGACAAAGAGAAAAAAATGCAGGCAAGCCCTAACCGCATTAAAGATCTGCCAAATCTTCGCCTTGCCAACGAGCGTATGCTCAAAAAAGCAGGTATCAACTCTGTAGATCAACTGTTTGAAGTTGGTGCTATCGGTGCTTTTCAGGCGCTGCAGGAATCTCATCACGAGTCATTGAGTCTGGATTTGCTTTGGGCGTTAGAAGGTGCAGTCAGTGGTAAACACTGGTCTGTCATTACCCCACAACGTCGTAATGAGCTGCTGTCCAAACTAGAAGTCAATTCTGGCGCTCATCACTAAGTATTCAGATTATTTTGCCAGTGTCATCATTTGCACTGGCTTTGAATGGTCTGCTTTAGCCCTGACCCTCCGTCAGGGCTGTGTAAAAAACAGACAACCCTCACAACATTAATAACAATAAAGTCAGTTAACTTTTCTTCAGCATCGCCGCCTTTAGAATGTATGTTTTGCATCAGAGAAAGGAGGTCACATGCGCTCATCGACGCCGTTTCCGGGCCAGACTGACACAATGTTCAAAGACAAATTCCACAAGTGGCCAAAACTGATGCGTTATCTGGTTTTTATCAGTTTGCTTCCTTCTGCGATTCTGCTCGTTTTAGCGCAAACACCAAGCGGCCGTGAAAGTGACCTTCTCTCCCCTAGCCTGATCGTCGCTTCCATCAACCTCATCTTAATTGGCTGGGGCTTGATTCTGAAAATCAGAGCCCGTAAATACTGGTATCGCAACTATCATATTGGTAAGACGATACTGATTGCGCTATTGCCTCTGATTACCAGTACGTATCTGGTGCTGAATACCCATGCCACCAGCTCGGCAACCAGCACGCTGCCCGGTCAGCCTGTCTCTCGTTCTGTACAACTTTCAATCAACTGATCACAAAAACTGAATCAGTCGCCTCATTTCTGAAATTTGTCCGGTTCTGAACGGTCGGTATGAAAAATCGATTCGTCCGGAGAACTTCAGGTGCGTATACCAGCAAAAAATCGTTACTCCTTCTTGATCCGTCCCTTGCTCTGGCTGCAAAAGCGTCATTTCGGCCAGCCGCTGAATCCGGCGTTACTCTGGGGTCGACGTCCAGTTCTGTTTTATCTGGTTGCCAGCTTTTTTGGTTACTTAGACAGAAAGCGCTCCCCCATTTCGGATGTCGTGCGCTCTCTTGTCTGTGTTCGGGTATCTCAGCTCAATGACTGCGCATTTTGTGTCGATGCCAATGGGATGAGACTGGCCCAGCGCTGCCAATCTGTCGAAAAAATACAGGCACTGGCTCAATGGCGGGAAAGTCCACTGTTTGATACCCGTGAAAAAGCGGTGCTGACCTATACCGAAGCGATGACGGTCACCGGAAACCATGTGACAGAACAGATGATTGATGCACTGAAAGCGTGGTATGACGACGATGCTTTGATTGAACTGACGGCACTCATCAGCTTCCAAAACCTGTCCGCGAAATTTAACACCGCCTTGGATGTTCCATCACAGGCGTTTTGCTCAATTCCTCTGAATCAGACACAAGAAGCCGAGATGGCCAAACACAATCCGCAAACTCACAACACAGATAAAAAATTATGAATCGTTTAAAGAAACCGCTGTTACTGGCCTTCATCGCCGCAGCCTTTATTGCCTGGTTCGCTTTTGATTTGGGGAACTATTTCACACTTGAACAGGCAAAAGCTTATCAGTATTCCCTGCAGGAAAGCATTGTTGCGTATCCCCTGCTGTCCAGCGCCTTATTCTTCGTTATCTACGTTGTGCTGACTGCACTTTCATTTCCGGGAGCCGCAGTGATGACCTTGCTTGGCGCGGCACTATTTGGTTTCTGGTGGAGCCTGTTACTGGTTTCTTTTGCCAGCTCACTGGGGGCCACGCTGGCATTTCTAGCAAGCCGATTTCTGTTGCATGACTGGGTACAGCACAAATTTGGCCGTCGCCTGTCCGCCATGAATCGTGGCGTTGAAAAAGATGGTCCTTTTTATCTGTTTACACTGCGCTTAATTCCTGTCTTTCCATTCTTTCTGGTCAACCTGCTGATGGGCCTGACGCCCATGCGTGGTCGAACCTTCTATTGGGTCAGTCAGTTGGGAATGCTGCCCGGAACCATGGTTTACCTCAACGCCGGTACACAATTGGGGGAAATTGAAACGCTGTCGGGTCTGATTTCACTGCCGGTTCTGGTTTCTCTGGTCCTGCTGGGTATTTTTCCTTTCATTGCCAAAAGTATCATGACAGTGATTCAGCAACGCCGTGTCTATCAACACTGGCAGCGACCGGCGCAATTTGACCAGAACATGGTGGTCATTGGTGCCGGTGCCGGAGGACTGGTCAGCGCCTATATTGCTGCCGCTGTCAAAGCCAAAGTCACACTGATTGAAAAACATCAGATGGGTGGCGACTGTCTCAATACCGGTTGTGTTCCTTCAAAAGCCCTGATCCGCGCGGCTCATACCATGCATACGATTACCCGTGCACCAGCATTTGGTATTCAGACAGAAACACCTCAGCTCGATTTTTCGGCTGTCTTGCAGCGCGTTCACCATGTGATCCGTCAGATCGAACCGCACGATTCGGTAAAGCGCTACACCACACTCGGCGTGAACTGTATTCAGGGAGAAGCAAAGATCGTGTCTCCGTGGGAAGTCGACGTAAACGGTGAACGCATTACCACGAAGAACATTGTCATCGCCACCGGTGCACGCCCGGTTGTACCGCCAATTGAAGGCATCGAGCAAGTAAACTATCTGACCTCAGATACGCTCTGGTCCATCACCGAACAACCCAAACAACTACTGGTTCTGGGCGGTGGCCCGATTGGCTGTGAACTGGCACAAAGCTTTCAGCGACTGGGCAGTCAGGTCACTCTGGCTGAAATGGCCGATCAGTTGCTGATTCGGGAAGACGCAGACGCCGCAGCGCTGGTGCTTGAAAGCCTGACTCGGGATGGCGTGGATATCAGACTGAAACATAAAGCCGTCAAATTTGAAATCCGGACCACGAGTGAGGGAGAATCCACACAATTTGCCGTGCTGGAAGATACTCAGGGCAGGCACCAGGACGTGGCCTTCGACGCCGTGGTTCTCGCCTTAGGCCGTGTCGCGAATGTCACTGGCTTTGGTCTGGAAACATTAGGGATCACCGTGAACGAACGCAGGACACTGGAAGTCAATGAATACCTGCAAACCAAATATCCGAATATCTATGCCGTTGGTGATGTCGCCGGGCCATTCCAGCTGACACACGCAGCAGGCCATCAGGCATGGTATGCCGCCGTCAATGGTCTTTTCGGGAAACTGAAGAAGTTCAAGGCAGATTATCGCGTCCTGCCCGCCGTCACCTATACCTCGCCGGAAGTGGCGCGAGTGGGGATCAATGAAAAAGAAGCAGCGGATCAGGGAATTGACGTTGACGTCACCTGCTACGGGATTGACGATTTAGATCGCGCAATTGCCGACGGAGAAGACTATGGTTTTATTAAGGTATTGACCCCGAAAGGGAAAGATACCATTCTCGGCGCGACCATTGTCGGGAATCAGGCTGGTGAACTACTTGCGGAATGGACACTTGCCATGAAATACAACCTGGGACTCAACAAAATTCTGGGGACTGTACACCCCTACCCGACAATGAGCGAAGCGAACAAATACACTGCCGGGGTATGGAAACAGGCAAACAAACCGGAACGTATCATGGCATTGCTTGAGAAATATCACCGCTGGCAGCGAGGTCGCTCTGCGCGTGACGAGAAGAAAACAGACATCGCAGATCATCAGGCGAACCTGCAGGAAAAATAAGGAACGAATCATCATGAAATTGACATGGATGGCGCTTTGCCTGGCTTTGGCTGCGACCCCACTGATGGCCACGGAGACACAAGATAAACCCATAGTCGGTGAGATGAGCTGGCATGAGATTCAGCAGAACGCACGCGGGCAAACCGTCTTTTTTAATGCCTGGGGAGGCAGCCAGCCTATCAACAGTTACCTGCGCTGGGTGGCTCGTGAGGTGAAAAGCCGTTACGACATCACGCTCAATCACGTCAAAGTGGCTGACATTGCTGAAACCTCTCAACGCTTACTTGCAGAGAAAACCGCCGGAAAGAACACCGGCGGTAGTGTGGATATGGTTTGGATCAATGGCGAAAACTTTCGCACCATGAAAACCAATGAACTTCTGGATGGCCCATTTGTGGCTCAGCTCCCCAACTGGAAGCTGGTGGATAAACGCTTGCCTGTGTACGAAGACTTTACAGAAAGTACCGATGGCCTGGAAGCACCCTGGGGCGTCGGTCA
Organism: Photobacterium galatheae; assembly: GCF_000695255.1. GTDB lineage: Bacteria > Pseudomonadota > Gammaproteobacteria > Enterobacterales > Vibrionaceae > Photobacterium > Photobacterium galatheae. The sequence goes on from NZ_JMIB01000021.1 coordinate 196,836, forward strand.
GCTGGTGTTCATTCATGACAGCCAGACCCTGAGTAATCCCCCCGCAAGTTTTGCCGAATTACTCAGTCTGGCAAAAGCGTTTCCGGGAAAAGTAACCTATCCGCAACCCCCGGCTTTTCATGGAACCAGCTTTCTGAAAGCCGCACTCATTGAGCTGACGAATGCAGACCCGGCGCTGTATGAACCCATTGACCCGGAAAAAGATCAGGCAAAGTTTGATCAAATGACAGCACCACTCTGGCGTTATCTGAACCAGCTTCATGCAGTCGCCTGGCAACAAGGAAAGCGTTTCCCCGCCAGTTCGACAGAAATGCTGCAATTACTTGATGACCGGCAGCTGCTGGTCGCCATCACGTTCAACCCCAACGAAGCCAAAGCCGCCATCGAACGGGGCGATTTACCAGCCACGGCAAAAGCATTTGCTTTTGAGCAAGGGGCATTGTCGAACATTCACTTTCTGGCCATTCCCTGGAATGCGAGTGCAAAAGAAGCGGCCCGTGTTGTGATTAACTTTCTGATGAGCCCGGAGGCTCAGGCGCGTAAGTCCAATATACAAATTTGGGGCGATCCGGCCATTCTGACCCCGGAAGCACTGGGTTCTGAAGAAGAAGCACAAGGCTTTGAACTTTATCAGGCGATTGCCGAACCTCATCCGAGCTGGCAAACCGCACTGGAGACTGCCTGGCAGCAACGATATGGTCACTGATTGTCGCCTGAGTCTGATTTTCTTCTCGCTGTATTGAATAAGTGACGTTGCAATATGTTGTTTTTGCTGTTTATTGCCACGCTGGTCATCTGCTGTTTGCCATTGGTGCCGGGACTGATTGGGATTCTTCTGCCTGCCCTGTCCTGGCTGCCGATGACAGATCTGACTGAACCGGGGTTTCAGGCTTTTGGGCTGGCGTTTGCCTGGCCTGGTATTCAGACATCTGTCTGGCTGACCCTGTCAACCGGAGTGATCAGTACGCTGATGGCCATGGTGTTTACCTTTCTGATCCTGCAAAAAAGCTGGGGTTCCCGCCGCTGGCATACCGTTGAATCCTGGTTATCCCCGATTCTGGCGATTCCACATGTCGCGTTCGCCATTGGCTTCGCCTTTACTTTTTCTTCGACAGGAATTCTCGCCCGGATCATCACCTCACTCGGGGGTGACCCGGGGCAATTTTCACTGCTACAGGATCCCTATGGTCTGGGGCTGACACTTGCCCTGGCCATGAAAGAGACCCCATTTTTGCTGTTAATGAGTATTTCCGTCCTGCAACAACTCAATGTCAGCCGGCTACTGGCTGTCGGTAGCGGGCTGGGTTACAACCAGACAGCCACCTGGATCAACGTCATCCTGCCCCAGTGGCTGCCAAAAATGCGGCTGCCCATTTTTGCCGTACTGGCTTACGGCATCTCTGTGGTTGATATGGCAATGATTCTGGGCCCGACTCGTCCGCCGACATTCGCCGTACTGGTCTGGCAATGGTTTAACGACCCGGATATCAGCCTGATGCCAAGAGCCGCTGTGGGTGCCCTGATGCTGTTGATACTGGGGCTGGCACTGATGTTGCTGTTTCGGGGACTCGAGTGGCTGCTATGCCGGGGTTATCCGCAATGGCAGTATGCCGGTCACCGCCAACATCACCTTCCGGGCCGGTCTCTTCACTGGCCGCTGATTCTGGTGCCACTGATGGTGATTCCGGTGTTAGTTACCTGGTCAGTTGCCTTACGCTGGCGATTTCCGGATCTGCTTCCCAGCCGTTTCAGCCTGAGGTTCTGGCAACAGGAAACCACCTATGTGGCAGATCTGGTCTCCACCAGCCTCCTGCTGGCTGCAATCAGTACGCTGATCGCCCTGATTCTGGCGATTGGATGTCTGGAATACAGAGAAAAAACAGGCGTCGGTCTTCCCGGCTGGCTGATCGCGATGCCTATGGTGTTGCCACAAGTGTCATTGCTATTTGGCATTCAGGTCACCACCTATCTGATCCCCGGTCAGCATTATCTGCTCTGGGTGATTTGGAGCCATGTGCTGTTTGTGTTTCCGTATCTCTATCTGGCACTGGATGGGCCATGGCGTAGTTTTGACCGGCGCTATACCCAAACGGCCAGCAGTCTCGGCTTATCTGCACTGTCAGCATGGTGGCGGGTGAAACGCCCGATGTTAATGCCCGCGATTTGCATGGCAATCGCCGTCGGTTGCAGTGTCAGTCTGGCACAGTATCTGCCCACACTCAGCCTTGGCGCAGGACGAGTGAGCACACTGACCACAGAAGCGGTCGCTTTAGCCAGCGGTCAGGACAGACGGGTCAGTGCCATTTATGGCCTGCTACAGGGATTCGTACCGTTCATGCTCTTTATCACAGCGATGCTGGCCAGCCGCTATTATCAAACAAAAATGACATCCCCAAAAACAACAAGGAATTCCGAGCCACATGTGCTTATCCGTGAAAAACCTCACTATAAATAATGGTGAACAAAGATTACTGACGTCACTGACCCTGTCAGTCGCACGTGGGGAGATTCTCACGATCATGGGTCCCAGTGGCTGCGGTAAATCAACACTGCTGGGTGTGATTGCCGGTCACACCGCACCAGACTGTCATTATCAGGGGCAGATCAGCCTGAATGATCGTCCAATCAACGCACTTGAGCCAGACAAGCGCCGGATTGGTCTGCTATTTCAGGACGACCTGCTTTTCCCGCATCTCAACGTCTGGCAAAACCTCGCGTTTGGTTTACCGTCAGCGGTGAAAAAAAACGAACGAAAAAAACGCGCTTACGAAACGCTGGCTGCGTTAGGCCTGACCGATCTGGCTTGCCAGAGCCCAGGCCAGATCTCTGGCGGACAACGGGCTCGGATCAGCCTGATGCGTAGTTTACTTGCTGAGCCGGATGCAATTTTGCTGGATGAACCTTTCAGCAAACTCGACAAAGACCTGCGTATACAATTTCGCGACTTTGTGTTCACCCAAATCAGACAACAGAATATTCCGGCACTCATGGTCACCCATGATCAGGATGATGTCCCGCCCGACGGGCGACTGTTGTTGTGGCCAGAACCATCAGCGGAGACCAGTCATGCTTGACCGTTACGCCATTCAGCTACTCAAAGCCCCCGTAAATTGCTTCGGCCGACTTTTGGATCAATCGCCCTTCAGCGCCAACCAAATCACAGTCGCCGGCTTTATCATTGGCTTGCTGACGCTACCCGCGCTGATATACAACCACTACCTGCTGGCCTTGTTCTTCATTGTACTGAACCGGATATTTGATGGTCTGGACGGCGCGCTTGCCCGCCGGAGAGGTATTACTGACTGCGGTGGCTTTCTCGATATCACGCTGGACTTTCTGTTTTATTCCCTGGTGCCTTTCGGATTCGTACTGGCTCAACCAGAGCAAAACGCTGTCGCTGGCGCTTTTCTGATCTTTGCCTTTGTCGGAACAGGCTCCAGCTTTCTGGCGTTTGCCATCATGGCAGGGAAACGGCAAATTGATAATCCTGTATATCAACACAAGTCTCTGTTTTACTTGGGTGGGCTGACGGAAGGAACGGAAACCATTGCCTGTTTTGTGCTGTTCTGCCTGCTGCCTGAACACTTTGCCTTCATTGCGTGGATTTTCGGAACCTTATGCTGGGTAACCACGGCCACCCGGCTGTGGGCCGGTTATCAGACCCTGAAAAACGTAGATAACCCATAGACTCAAGCCCCAAAAAAAGCTGCTCCTCTTGAGCAGCTGTGATTTCAGTTAACTGAATGCCGGCAACGGTTGATTCTTTTTATCTTGCCGGCTGTGAAACTTGTTAATTTCAATCTCAATCGCGTTGTAGCTACTGCTCATCAATTCTCCCAAAAAGGCCGGTGTATCTGAACGCTGGCTTTGCAGAAATGCAGCCAGCAATTTCACATCATCGGGTCTGGGGCGATAACTCAGATTTGGAAACGCGTTATAAATGTAGTCGATAGCACTAGCCAACATGCCATGATTGCCTTGTTTATTCTGTAGAGTCTGAGACAACTGATTCTGATTCATCATCACTGCATTACGTTGTATTGAATTTGACGACAGGCATCCTAAAGATTCTGAATGAAAGATTTATGACTTCGCGCAGTGTTTTTAGTGATATTCGTACCACTGCACGCATTTCAAACAACTTTGAGACACCCGCCCGTTTCTCCCCCTTGTAAGCGAACAATACGCTATTGGTATTAAGCACTACCGCATCCATTCTCTGTGAAGTTGCTCACTATCTCCCAAATAATCTAATAACCAGCTCAGCGCCGGATTCAAACTGGCTTTGTTCCAGGCCAGACAGCAGGGACTCACCGGTGTCGGATTTGCCAGCGTTCGGGTGATCAACCGACCGCTATTTAATCTTGGCGTTGCCATATGCTCCGGGACAACCCCAATGCCTAATCCGGCCTCAAGACACTGAAATGCGCTGGACCAGTCCGGAACCATAATCCGGCGCTGATTATTCATCAGCCAGGTTGTCCTTTTCGGAAGGGCGCGAGACGTATCTTCCAGACAGATCGCTGGATATTCTGCCAGTTCAGCTTCCTCGAAAGGGAATTCGTAGCGGGCAAGCGGATGCCCCGGTGACATCACAAACAGCCAGTTCAGGCTGCCCATATCGCGATAATCGAAATCACCGCTCACCGGAATTGCCGCAGTTGCGCCAATCACCAGATCGGCACGGCCATCAGCCAGCGCATCCCAAACACCGTTATAGACCTCCATCGTCAGATGCAGCTCCACATCCGGAAATGCCTGATAAAAATCGCGCACCATAGTGCTCACCCGGCTTTGCCTGACCACGGTATCTAAGGCAACCGAAACATTCTCAGCCCAGCCATTCGCGACCCGCTGTGTCTGAAGCTTGATTTGATCCATCTGTTTCAGCAACTGACGTGCTTCTTCAACAAAATATTCCCCTGCCCGCGTAAGCGTCACCTGCCGGTGCTGACGCTCAAACAGCTCAACCGCAAGTTTCTCTTCAATCGACCGGACGGTATAGCTGATTGCACTGGGCACTTTGTGTAATTCTTCGGCAGCCGAGGAAAAGCTCCCCCGGCGGGCGACGACATCAATCACTTGTAAGTCATTAAAAGAAAACATAGAAACCCCAAGAAAGATGAAAAAATGCTCACATCAATTTTTTTGAAACCAGCGTTGAAATTTTAACGTTTCACAGCATAAATCACCACGAATACAATATGAAACCTGAATTATTTACTGGTTATCAAACAATGACGACAAAACCAACAACAATGACGCTTGTCTGGTTTGCATTCCTCAGCATGCTGGGTTTTCTGGCGACAGATATGTACCTGCCTGCTTTTTCTGCAATGCAAAGTGACTTAAATACATCTTCCGGCCTCATCGGCATGACACTGAGTATTTTTCTGCTGGGTATGGCGATCGGGCAACTCGTTTACGGCCCCTTATCCGATCGACTGGGCCGAAAAAAAGTGCTGCTTGGCGCCATGCTGTTATTCAGTCTGGCAACGCTTGGCTGTGCGATGGCACCGAGCGTAGAAATCCTGCTCACCTTCCGTTTTCTTCAGGCGCTGGGTGCCTGTAGTGCAACCGTTTTATGGCAGGCCATTGTCATTGACCGTTATCAGGGAAAAATTGCTGAGAAAGTTTTCGCCACCATTATGCCGCTGGTCGCACTCTCCCCGGCCCTGGCACCGCTGGTGGGTGCAGCCATTCAATCACATTTTGGCTGGCGTGCGATTTTCCTGAGTCTGATTGTCCTGGGCGCAGCGTTAGCCGTCATGACTGCCTGTCAGCCTGAAAGTGCTGCAAAGCAGAACAATCAGGAAGGAGAACCGACAAAAATCCTGGCTGAAATGGCAATCAATTACCGACAGCTGTTCAAGTCAAAAAAATTCATCGGTAATATGATGATTTTTGCCGCCTGTTCCGCCGCGTTTTTTGCTTATCTGACCGGATCCCCTTTTGTCATGTCAGCCATGGGATATTCAAGTGAAGACATAGGTCTGAGCTATATTCCTCAAACTATCGCGTTTTTGGTCGGTGGTTATGGTTGCCGAGCATTATTAGGGCGTACAGAGGGCAGAAAAATCCTGCCTTGGTTGCTGAAGCTCTTCATTTGCAGTGCGCTGGTGATTCTGGTCATCACAATTCAGACTCAGCCGGATAATATCTGGCCGATCCTGATCCCATTCTGCTTTATCGCCGTTGCAAACGGAGCGATTTACCCGATTGTCATCAGTAAAGCACTGGAAGATTTCAAACAGTGCAGCGCAACGGCAGCCGGATTACTCAACTTCCTGCAAACGCTGGGTTGCTTTGCTGCCAGCTCGCTGGTTGCTGCTTTCGCGGAGAAAGGGTTGAATATTGTGGCTTACAGTATTGCCGGAACCTGTGTGTTTGTGCTGATTGGATTCGCATTGGTTGTCAAAAACGAACATTCAGAAAGCACAGTGGCCACCGCATCTGCGAGCTGATCCTGTCGTCCATTCTGAAATGAACCGATTCCGGCTGCTCTCGACTGACATACCGGCAATTCTCAGGAATTGCCGGTATTTTTTTCCTCTTCCGAAAAATCGTCTATTGTCATCCGTAAGTTCAAGAATTTCCTAATATGAATGAACAGTTGGTTATGCATGCCCAGAAACCCGTCACTATACTGGATATCTGGGGAGTTGCTCAGTCATGGATGATATATGAAGAAAAACCTGATCCGCTCTTGGAAACTGCTGACTGTATTGCTGCCTGTGATTCTGATTTTCAGCCTGCTGATTCCTTCTGACCACTCTTTTTTTGGGGAAAAAGATAACACCGCCGCGACGCCACCAGAAACTCAGCAAACAACAGCTAATCTCTCTCAGCCCGTATATTCATCCAGCTCGCCTTCTTCCGAATTGCACCACCTTTTCGAACGTTGGGAAAACGCAGATTTTTTACATTCACTACTCAATCACTTCAATATTCATCACGTTATTTTTAATAACTTAAATACCGTAGAAAAATTCGAAAAACTCACGCTGTTTTCACTGGTTACCTTGGGCTTATGCATTGGCTGCCTCATCCTTGCCTGGCATCTGCACAAAATGCTCAGACATGAGCAAACTTTAAAATCTGAATTGCACGACATGGTGAAAAAATACAGCCATGTGCTGAAACATGCCCCCGACGGTATGGTCATTCTGAGGCAGGACAACACCATCATCGACCTGAATCAATCAGCTTGTCAGATTCTCGATACCTCAACCGAAGCGGCCAAAACACGTCAGATTGCAGATTTAGTCACCCATGAAAAAGCCAGGGATGAACTGTCTGAATTGCTTGTTCAGGTCCATACCTCCATGAGCCAGGGAGAAAGCCAACCCATCAGTATCCTCATCACCAACACCATTGAGCCTCCCCAGCATCTGGAAATTATTGCCACAGAAACGGCTTACAATGATGGAAATGAAGTCTTGCTGAACATTCGGGATGTGACGAACTGGGTCGAGAGAGAAGAAAAGCTCAAAAGCATGTCCCGCGCATTAGAACAAAGTGATGACTCCATCATCATTACCAATGACAGGGGCATTATTGAATACGTCAACCATAGCTTTGAAGCATTTAACGACATGAATGCCAACGATCTGATTGGCAGTGATGCCGCGCACCTGATTCTCGCTACGCTGCAAAATCCGACCGAATTGGAAAGGCTGCAACATCAATTAAGACGGGGCCATACCGTCAATCGCATCATTTCTCACCGTAGAAAAGATAACAGTCTGATGTATATGGAAAAACGAATTTCTCCAATCCGGAACAGTCGTGGAAAAATCAGTCACTACATTACGACGGGAAAAGACATCACAGAGAGAGTGCTTTTTGAAAGCAAGCTCAAGCGCCTGGCACATTTCGACATGCTGACACAGTTGCCGAACCGGCTCATGCTCCAGCAGCAGATTGAAAGCTTACAGAAGCAGTCTCCTCGCCCGGAACTGGGCTTAATGACCCTGAATCTGGACCGATTTAAACAAATCAATGATTCCCTGGGACATGACACAGGCGATCAGGTGCTCATTGCTGTCAGCAAGCGTTTACAGCAAATTCTGCGTGAAGGTGACATTCTGGCCCGACTCGGCAATGATGAGTTCGGTATTTTGGTCGTATCCGATACCCGGCTGCCTGTGCTTGAAGAGCTGGCCGAACGGATTCTTCGCCATCTGAATCACCCGATCACCCTGGATAATAAAGAAGTCGTCGTCAGTGCCAGTATCGGCATCACATACTGTGGAGATGGCGAATGTACCAGCGAAGCACTGCTTCGTCAGGCCGATATCGCTTTATACAAAGCGAAAGACAATGGCCAACAGCAACAATACCGTGTCTACAATCGTGAGATGGGTGTCAACAGCGTCAAACGTCTTGAAATGGAAGCTCAGCTCAGACAAAGCTTTGGTTCAGACCGTTATCAGTTTTTCTATCAGGGTCGTTTTGAAGCCCGGACACGAAAACTGTGTGGTGTAGAAGCCCTGTTACGCTGGTATGACGACGACGGCGTCCTTCAGTCTCCCTCTGAATTCGTTCCGATTCTGGAAACCACAGGTCTTATCATTGATGTCGGCGAACGGATGATTCGAAAAGCCTGCCAGCAACTCCGGCAATGGCAACTTCAGGGACACAAGCTTCACTTTGCCATCAATATTTCAGCCCGGCAGCTGCTGAACTCGGATATCATTAATACTGTGCAGCAAGCAATACAAAGCAGCCATTGCGACCCAAGCTATCTTGAACTCGAAATTACAGAAAGTGTGGTGATGTCTGATGTGAAGCTGGCACTGAACCGGTTACGCCAGCTCAATGCATTGGGCGTCCGGATCGCGATTGACGACTTTGGCACCGGCTACTCTTCTCTGGCCTACCTGAGCCGTTTCCCGATCCAGATTCTGAAAGTCGATCAGGAATTCGTTCGTGATCTCCCGGTCAACCGGGAATCCGTCACCATTACCAATGCGATTGTTGAGCTGGCACACAACCTGAACATTCGCGTCGTGGCTGAAGGGGTCGAAAGCCAGGCGCAAGCGGATTTTCTCAGCAGTATAGGTGTAGAGGAATTTCAGGGATTCCTGTATTGTAAGCCGCTGTCTATCTCTGATTTTGAGTCTGCGTTTTTACATCCGGCTCTAGAGATAAAACACCAGTCAATGTGAGCTGACAATCAACAATAACGACTATCATGAAGCCTGAGGAGGCCAACAAGATGGACTTTAGTGATTACCTGGATAATGTACTCAAACAACGTCAGCAACAGGCAGGCCAACCCGCGAAGCAAAAACAGCAACCTCATTGGCTGCAACAACGGCAGGAAGATAAAACCAGCCAGAGTCTTGCCCGTGATGCTCTGGCAAAAGCACAGGAAGATGCATCTGTACGTGCTGAGCATGAGACCAAAGCCAATCACATCAGAATGAACGGTCGCTACATGACCGAAGAAGAAGCCCAGGCGAAAGTCCAGTTACAGTCTCAGGCCGCCCCGGCAAACCCGGATCGGATCGCTTACATTCAAAACCTCAAAAAATCATTGCGCAGCAAAAAGTATCGTTCATCCTAAATTCCCCTTTATCCGCTGCGCTCACGCCAAGTTGTGACAACGTCACTCTGGTTTTCATGCTGTTCATAGCACTTTCACCGTCATCTTGCTTGAAAATGACAACATTCGACTATGCTTAAACGAGGGTCAGTTGACCTTTCGTGGTTCATTTTTTCTGGGTAAAAGCATTTGTATCCGGGCTTGAAAGGCACCGCTCAAAGCGCTTCGCGAGTGACCTGCAATCCAGAGAAAAATGCTTTGAATCAGAACGAAGCGGCTGCCACATTTTAGACTGCCGGGAAAAGAGCATCACTCTCCATACAACAACATCAGTACATCGTTACCAAATAACAGGAGAAATGCAGGGATTTCATTCACATAAAATCTATGGAGTGACAGACATGTTAGGTGAAAATCACGCACTCTTCATTGAGTTCCCCGAAATGCATGACAAAATCAAAGAGTTAAAGTCCCAAGACGAAAACTTCAAGGCCATGACAGACAGGTATCATGAATTAGACCACAAAATACGGGGATTAGAATGTAACAACATTCCCACCGAAGACCTACACTTCACCCAACTGAAAATGGAACGATTGCAGCTCAAAGACAAAATTCACAGCATCCTGATGAACTGATCGCAACACGACTGGGATTGCCCCACCCTCTCGTTGTTGAAGAGGGTGGCGGTTCCCCCCCTGCCCGACACACAACAATAGCCCCGACCCACCGCATTTGTAACAAAACTTTTCCTCGCGATATTTCTCAAAAATTTATTGATAGAATCCGCGCCCTCCATAAGAAATACATCTTTTTTTGATTCAAATTAAGAAAAGTTTAAAAAACAGATCCATACCGTTCCGGTGTTAGAGAGGCGTATGAAAACATTCGATCGTGCCAAGCAAATCTTGCTAGCTGGCTTTTGTATTAACCTGTGTATGGGCATCCTGTATGCCTGGAGCGTATTCAAGAAAGCGCTGGTTGTTGATCTGGGTTGGTCCAATGCGGATGCTTCCCTGCCCTATACTGTTGCCATTATTACCTTTTCACTGTCTCTGTTACTGGCCGGTATTCTTCAGGACAAGTTCGGACCACGCAAGGTACTGCTGTTAGGCACCACCATGGTTGCACTGGGCATGATTATTTCAAGCCTTGCGACCAGTCCCCTGCTTCTGGTGCTGACCTTTGGGGTCCTGACAGGTAGCGGCATTGGTTTTGGCTATGCCTGCCTGAGCCCATCGGCAATGAAATGGTTCCACCCGTCTAAAAAAGGCATGGTCAATGGTCTGATTGCTGCCGGTTTTGGTCTGGCCGCGGTTTATCTGGCCCCGCTGACTTCATCTTTGATTGCTGACTTCGGGATCAACCAGAGCTTCCTGATCCTTGGCGTCGCAGTGCTGATCGTTGCGGTGCCGCTGGCCTGCACCATCACCAACCCACCGGAAGGCTTTCAGCCAACAGCGCCGGCTGCAACCACCGCCAAATCAGCGCAAACACCGAGTGTTGATGTGAACTGGCGTGTGATGATTCAAACCCCACAGTTTTACTCACTGTGGATCATGTATGCGTTTGCCTCGGCTGCCGGCCTGATGATTATCGGCAACATCACCTCAATCGCAGCCACGCAGGCCGATTTGTCTGACGCCGCTTTTCTCGTGGTCATTCTGGCTGTCTTTAACTCAGGTGGCCGAGTCGTTGCGGGCATGCTCTCAGATAAAATTGGCGGTGTGAAAACCCTGCTGATTGCCTTTGTGATGCAAGCCATCAATATGGTGATGTTTGCCACATTCGACAACGAGTTCAGCCTGATGGTCGGTGCAGCAGTGGCCGGGGTTGGTTATGGCACACTACTGGCCGTTTTCCCGTCGATTACCGCTGACTTCTACGGCCTGAAAAACTACGGTGCAAACTACGGTGTGCTGTACACCGCCTGGGGCGTCAGTGGCTTCATCGGCCCTGTTGTTGCGGCTGTCGCTGTAGATATGACCGGCACTTATACACTGGCGTATACCCTGTGTTCCGCAATGTTAGGGGTTGCCGTGCTGCTGGCGTTCATGACCAAACCCGTCAAAACGCAGGTGCTGCAGCAAAAACTGGCGAATGCCACGGCGAACGCCTGATTTCAGTTGCTTCAGCCAAATCTCAAAGCACAGCGGTTTCGCTGTGCTTTTTTATGTTCTGAGCAAAAAAAAACCCGATACCAAAAGATACCGGGCAAACAAATAGTGGTGAAAATGTTCCTAATGGGAACAGGATATGCGCTATTGTGTACCGCTTGGGAAGACTGTGTTTTAGGCTTAACAAGCTTCACGGTACTCAGGTCGCAAATCAATAGGGCGTCCAATTTTTTACAGTCATTAAACTTTTCGGCGCTGTGTACCCGCGTCGCGTATCTTTTCTCCCGCGCCTCTCCTGCATCATTATTTTTTCTGAGTTGAGGTCACACCATACATATGCAACGATTAGAACCCCAGGCAACAACGGACAAAAACGTATCATTTTCAGGGAAGGAGCCCTTGTCGAATGTTCAGCACCCTACTTTTATATTGCATCGCGTCTTTTACTGTCACTGTCATTCCGGGGCCAACCATGTTGTTGTCCCTATCGAACGGCGTGACTAAAAACAAGAAAATCATATGCTATGGCATCTTGGGTGCAGCCCTCTCAGACGCCATTCTGATCAGCGCTGTCGGGCTGGGACTTGGCGCATTAATGGCCACCTCAGAAACACTCTTTCTGACCGTCAAATACTGTGGCGTTGCTTATCTGCTGTGGCTGGCTTATCAGTTATGGAAAAACACCCCTTCCGTCACTGCCTTTACAGCCGAAAAATTACAGGCGGCACAAGCCCATCAACCCGTGATTGCCTTCCGGCGGAGTTTGTTTGCAGCCCTCTCTAATCCGAAAGGATTGTTATTTTTCGGCGCTTTTCTGCCACAGTTTCTGGATTTAACAGCGCCGGTATTCATGCAGTATGTATTCTTTGCGATTGCCACGATCGTCATTGATATCGCCGTGATGCTGGTTTACGCCACAGCAGGTTTTCAGGCTGCCAACTATCTGTCGGTCAGCCGCCTGAAATCACTGAACAGAACCTGCGCTTCTGTACTGGTCGCGATGGCATCAGGACTGGCCTTCTATAAAGAAGCAGCTTAAAAAAGCTTGAATATCAAAAAAAGAAAAGCGCCGAAAGCGCTTTTCTTTCATCAGCATAACCTTCGTTCATTTTAAATCACAATAGAGCGATCAAAGAGATTTTAGAATTAAAGCTTTTGAATCAAAGAAAGCATTCTGCATATGTGATGAACAATGATTCACTCACTTCATGACTTTGACTCAATCCATTCACGACAGCTTAAAATCGCTGCTATTCTTGCAGACAGGATTTGCATCGTCAGCTTATCCTTCTAAAGACGGGTGACATTCATCAGTTTTTAAGAGTCTGATTTCTCTTATTGAAACCCACCTTTTCTGAGCAGGGCGAAACAGACTTTGTTGAATACGTCATCTAAGAAGACCAACGGATTGACCAACAGATTTCACTTACTGAATATTTCATTCACGATGACATGATCAATGTTAACAAAGTGTGATTCCGCTCTGTTTATATCAATCAACAGGATGGATGAAAAATGAGATACCCAATCAGTTTCAATATGATCTGGAAGCAAAGTACTCGGATATTTATCGTGATATCCATGCTCACCATTGCCCCTGTGATCGCAAAAGAGATAACCTCAACCGAACATGTGCTCACTGCAAAACTCATCGCCAGCGATGCGTCCGAGTACCGGGAATTTGGCAGTGCTGTAGCAATTGATGGCAATACACTGGTCATAGGACAGTCAAGTGGTCAAAGTGTCTATGTTTTTATTCATGATGGCGTCAGTTGGGTAGAGCAGGCCAAACTGACACCGTCAGAGAATACGAGTGCATACAGCGGCTTTGGCCACGCGGTTGAAATTGATGGTGATACGATTGCTGTCGGTGCCCCATTTGAAGATCTGGGCGACGACACAAATGTGGGTGCCGTTTATCTTTATAGCCGCTCAGAGCATCACTGGACCGAGCAACATAGAATCCTTCCTGACAATCCTCATTCTTTTGAAAATTTCGGGTTTTCACTGGCACTCAGGCAAGGCAATCTCCTGACGGGCTCCCCTGGAAAAGACACTCACGATTTTACAAATGGCCAGGTCAGCTATTACCAACAGACTGGAAATCGTTGGGTACTGAAACAGCAGCTCTTTCCGAAAGATTTAGGAACAGCAGACAATTTTGGATTTTCTATCGACATCAGTGGTGACACTGCAGTCATTGGTTCTATCGGCAGCAACACCAATCTGGGAGATGCTGAGATCTTTACTTTATCTGGCGGCCTTTGGGTTGAGCAACAATCCCTGGACAATCAGAATGGCGCACAAGGTGACTCTTTTGGCTATAGTGTTGCGATCCATGGCGACACAATCGCAATCGGTGCCCCCTACGCGAGTGAATCTGAAACACCAGATCAGGGGGAGGTTTCAATCTATAAACGCACAGGAAACAACTGGTATCTGCAAGAAAAAGTCTTCTCTGATGTCCCCGTGTTTTCTCAAAGCTTTGGTTTTCATACAACGTTACAGGAAAACAAACTTCTGATCGGCACGTATCACTATGCGTCAGGTGCGGCGTTATTCATCTTTGAACGTGATGAACACGCCTGGCAACAAGTGAGCAAGCTGAGTTCTCCGGAAAGTCAGGAGGCATTTGGTATGGCAGCAGCCATCGAAGGAAATATCATCGCGATTGGTGCCCCGAATGCGGATGTTTTGGTGAACGGTCAAGGCACTGCAACTGGGGCTGGCGCTGTTTACTTATTCGAATCTATCCGTAGCGCTGACGTCGCCACGAACAATCCGACACATTCCCTGGGGAACAACGCTGCCAATGAAGCAGCAAAGAATCATGATTCTCTCGGTAAAACGTCTCAAATCAGTTCAACCCCAGTCCTCTGAAACCCATATAAAAAAGCGCCCTCGGGCGCTTTTTTATATGGCGGGACGTTTGTAACGGGCGTTGATCAGATCTTCAATGAACTTTTGTTCCTTTCTGGCCTGCTCATAGCGTTGTTTCGCTTTCCAGCGTTCCATCACGGTTTCCAGCCCTTTCACTTTGATCTGGGTCTGTTCCAGCGCTTTTTGGGTGCGCTGACTTTCCGCATGCATTAATGCCATTTCATGCTGCTGGTGGGTGATCAGACGGTTGAGCATGGCATTGACCTGCGTGGTGTTCTGCAACGCGATCGGATTCACCCCGCCAGCACCTTGCGGAAGACTGCCGGACTTCAAATCCGCCAGCGCCTCCAGTTGCTGGGCAAAAAAGCCAACCTGCTCTTGCTGACGGGCTAAATCCTGGCCCTGACGGTCACGCTGCTGCTCTGCAATTTGCTGTAGCTGGCTAACGGCTTTCAGTTTTCCTTTCATGACCCGCTCCTGTTAGCCTTGTTGCGTCTGGGTAAATAATTCAGCCAGACGAACCAGCGACTGCTGATAGTCTGTGACTTCATCCACCTGCTGGACCAGAAAATCTTTCAGCAACGGGAACATCCGTACGGAAAGATCCAGTTCTGGATCCTGCCCCGGCTGATACCCCCCCAACGGCAGCAGCTCTTTTACCTGAAGATAGTTCGCATTGAGCTGACGGAAACGGTTTGCCACCGTCACATGAGAACTTTCGGTACAGCTGCTCATACAGCGGCTGATCGATGCATTAATATCAATTGCCGGATAATGCCCCTGCTCCGCCAGAGCGCGTGAAAGCACCACATGACCATCCAAAATGGCCCGGGCAGAATCGACCACAGGATCCTGCTGATCATCCCCGTCGGCCAGAACGGTATAAATCGCAGTCAGACTGCCGTCCGGATGTTCACCGTTACCGGCACGTTCCAGGAGTTGAGGCAACTGGCCGAACACTGAAGGCGGATAACCCCGGGAAGCCGGTGGTTCACCCAGTGACAAGGCTATTTCACGCTGCGCCATCGCAAAACGGGTGAGCGAATCCATCATGAGCAGAACATCTTTTCCTTTATCCCGGAAATATTCTGCCACGCGATGGCAAAGCTTGGTCGCGCGCAAACGCATCAAAGGCGATTCATCGGCCGGTGCAGCTATCACGACCGCACGCTTCATCCCCTCTTCACCCAGGTTTCGTTCGATGAACTCACGCACCTCACGGCCCCGTTCACCAATCAGTCCGACCACAACAATATCGGCCTTGGTGTTTTTGGTGATCATGCCCATCAGCACGCTCTTCCCCACACCACTGCCCGCCATCAGACCAATGCGCTGACCTTTACCCAGCGTCAGCAGCCCGTTCATGGCACGAATCCCAACATCCAGGGGGGTATCGACCATCCGGCGTTTCATCGGGTTAATCGGCTGAGGATTGAGTGAGACTTTTTCGCCCCCTTTCAGCGGGCCCAGATCGTCAAAAGGCTCGCCAAGGCCATTCACAACCCTGCCGAGCCAATGCTCACCCAATGCCACCGTGCTGTCGCCATCCAGCGGAATCACTTTCGCACCGGCATACAAACCGCCCAACTGACGCACCGGCATCAGATAGGCGACATCCCGATCAAAACCGACGACCTGCGCTTCAATGGCTTCACCATCATCGGTTTCGACCAGGCAGCGTTGTTCCAGTCTGAACTTACAGCCAACGGCCTGAAGCATCAGGCCGTTAACTTTCACCAACCGCCCGGTGACCCGGGCAATCGGAATCGATGACATCGACGCAATCGCATCATTCATACGCTCATGAAATGCGCTGTCACTCACTGACTGCCTCCACGTGCGCTTCAGCAGCCGTTTCCTCAGGTTTCACATCCGTTGCCGTTTGCGGACCTGTTGTGGATTCCAGCAGGTGTTCACGAAGCGTTTCCATACAGGCTTCCAGCCGCGCATCACTGCTGGCATCGGCTTCTGCTTGATCGGTTACCAGCTGTACACCGCCAATCGGCATTTCTTTATCAGCCACCAGTTTCCAGCTCGGATGCAAGGTCGGATTCAGATTGTTGATCCGTTCCAGATCCTGCGGATTCAGATGAATCACCACCTTATCACTGTTTCCGGGCATACTGTCGAGTGTCTCATCCACCAATGCCAGAATCTGCTGCGGCATCAGCGTCAGTTCAGCACGAATCACCTGCTGGGCTACTTTCTGAACCAGCGAACAAACTTGCTCACGCTGTGCATGCTCCCGCTCATCCTGCCATTGCTGAATCTGAGCCTGCAGTGTATGCAAAGGGGCAATCACAGATTCGTATTTTTCACGCCCCTGGCTTTCGCCCTTGGCGTACCCCTGCTGAAAACCATCCTGCTGGCCCAGATTGAAACCTTGCTGACGTCCCTGCTCAACCCCCTGACGAAGACCTTCTTCATGGCCGTGTTGCAGGCCCTGCTGGAAACCTTCTTCCAGACGCTTTTGCAACGCAGCCTGATGTTCCTGAGGGTTAAACTGCGGATCTTCGGCTTGATGATTTAAGTCCTGAGACGCATCATCGGAACCTTGAACCACAGGTTTCACCATCGGGGGAAAACGATGAGAACGGTACTCGCCTGGATTCAGGCGCATCACTTTAACTGAACGCATCCCTTACTCCACTGTTTGTTCCTGATACAGACTCAGCTCGATTTCACCGGCATCCGCCAGTTCACGGACGATCTGCATAATATCCTGTCGTGCTCGTTCAACACGAGAAAGCGGCATGGCACCACGCATCGCCATTTCGTCGTCCAGCGAGTTTGCCATACGCTGCGGCATCGACTGCTTGATCGCCAGTTGTAGCTTGAGATCTGCACCTTTCAGTGCCGTTGCCCACATGTCCATTGGAATTTCCTGAACCAGACGATCCATGGTCGCTTCGCGCTGACGGGCAAGGATCACGAAGTCGAACATATTCTCTTCGATCTCGCTGACAACCTTCTCGTCGTGCAGCTTCAGCATTTCCATCAACTGAGCACGATCACCTTCAAAGCGGTTAATAATATCGGCAGCCTGCTTCGCACCCATCACCGATGCGCCATGTCCGCCAGAAACTTGCTGGATACAGCGATCAATCAACTGGTGCAGATCCTGCGCGATTTCATGATCAATTTCACTCAGTCGTGCAACCCGGTAAATCAGCTCATCATGCTGTTCCGAAGGCAGTTTTGCCAACACTTCCGAAGAGGTCTCCGGTGGCAGGTAGGCCAGGAAAATCGCCTGCATTTGCGGGTGTTCCTGACTGATGAACTTCGCAATCACATCGGTATCGACCCATTGCAGACGCTGCATGTTGTTGCGCAGTTCATCGCCATAAATACTGTTCAGAACGCCTTTGGCAAGATCATTGCCCAGTGCTTTCGACAGGGTATTTGACAGATAATCCTTCGATGCCCCGCGGATACCACTGTGGGCCCGAAAGTCATCAAAAAACGACTGAATCACAACCTTGGCGTTTTCACTTTTAATTCCGGTCAGTTTCGCCATAGAACGGGTGACGCGTTGTACTTCTTCGCGGGAGAAGTAACGCAGCACCTGCGCGGCTGCGTCCTCCCCCATACCCAGCAGAACCAGTGCTGTTTTGTCTACACTGCTCAGCGTTTGCATGTCTGCCGGATTAGTTGTCTCGGTTTTGCTCATTTCCATTCACCCATTGTTTGAGGACTTCAGCAACACGTTGTGGTTCTTCGCTGGCAATCAGGGTCAGGTGCTTCAGCTGGATGTGCAGAGGCGAACCAGAAGGCGGCAACATCATTTCAGCATCAGCGTCCAGACCATTGGTGGTGTGGCTTAACCCTCGGTCAGACAGACGACGGTTCAGCTCATTTTCCTGTGCCTTCTCATCCAGTTCTTTACTCAGGATGTCATCTGGCAGGTTAGCAATTTCCATCTCGCGGCGTGCTTTATCCACTCCGGTCAGGTGGCGAATCAACGGACGCAGAACAAAGAAGATCATTGCCAGTCCTAACACACCCCCGATGATGTAACGCAGCGGTTGTTGCAGCGCGGTATCCTGCCACCAAGGCATTGGGGCAACGGTTTCGATATTCAGTGGCTTAAAGTTAAAGCTCATCAGACTCAGGCTGTCGCCACGCGTATTATTCAGACCCACGGCTTCAGAAATCATCTGGCTGATTTCTGCCTTCTGAGCCTCATTCCAGGCCTTTTCATCCGGAGCCACTTTGTCGTTCAGCAACACAGAAACATTCAGTTTTTTGATTTGTCCCTGCTGGAACTGGGTATGACGTACGCTGCTGCCAAGCGCATACTGACGATTCACTTCAGAACGCTCGCTGGTATTTTTCGGCGAGTCCGTTTTGTTTTCGTCTTCAACCGTTGGCGGCTGATTGCTCAGCGAGCCCGGTACACCCAGCGCAATTTTATCGATCGAGTTATTTTCAATGCTATGTTCAGAACGCACGACCGGGTTGTTATCAACCATTTCGCGAGTTTCTTCAATCCGGTTGAAATCCAGATCCGCAGCAACCTGAATCCGGAAGTTACTTGGACCCAGTAATGGCGTCAGCATGTCAGAAGCACGCTGGATAATTTGCTTCTCCAGATCTTTCTGATATTCCAGATATTTGGTGTTCATCCGGCCATTTGTTTCAGAATCGATGTCAGCACTCAGCAAACGACCGAACTGATCAACGACAGACACCTGATCGGCTGTCATCCCGGTCACACTGCCAGACACCAGATTCACGATGGCTTCGACCTGCTCCGGCTTGAGATCCTCACCAGACTTCAGTTCAACCATCACAGAAGCGGTTGGCTTTTCACCATTCTGGCGAACGAACAGGGTTTGACGCGGAATCGCCAGATGAACGCGAGCATTGTTCACAGCATTCATGGAAATAATGGTTCGTGCCAGCTCACCTTCCAGTCCGTGGCGGTAACGTGCCGTTTCCATGAACTGGCTGGTTCCCAGAGAAGAATCGGTTTGCAGTGACTCCAGTCCGGTTGGCAGTTTGGCTTTGACACCTTTCGCCGCCAGCAACATCCGCACTTCAGCGACTTTTCCTTCTTCGACCAGCACTTGGCCGTTTGTTTCCTGCAAACGGTACGGAATCCCTTCAGCTTCAAGTACTGAAATAATTTCACTGGTATCAAAACGCTCTTGCTGACTGTAGAGCGGACGATAGCTTTGTGTAGACGTCCACAAAGCGACCACAATAATGGCGGCGACAACAGCGGCCAACGCCGCAGATAGCACCAGATTTCGCTGACTGCTGTACCAGGCCTGTTTGGCCCGGTTCAGTAAAGAGTTTTCAGAACGGTCAGATGCGGTCAATTCAGCTGCCGTTGCTTGAGTAATCATGGTCATAACTTACACCGGCATCTTCATTACATCTTCAAACGCACCGACCACCTTGTTTCTCACCTGCATCAGTGCAGAGAAAGACAGGCTGGCCTTCTGACTGGCGATCATCGCCCCGACCAGATCATCACTTTTGCCGGTTTCAACCGCAGTCATTTTTGCGCTTGCAGCGGCCTGATGACCATTCACCAGGTCAAGCACTTCAGTCATGGCTGAAGAGAAAGAAAGCGGCTTGACTTGTTGATCCAATGGGTTGGCTTTCACAGCCACTTCCTGCCCGGCCTGAGCTTGCATGAGCTGCATTTTTTCCAGCATGAGTTGCTGGGCTGTTGTTGTCTGCGTCATATTCGTCGCAAGCATGTGTGTCTCCTAATCGTCGTTATGCTGCTGAGCCAATTTGTGAAATATCAATGCCTTGCTCACGCATTGCCGCTAATTTGTATCGTAATGCCCGGGTGGTCACACCCAAGGCTTTTGCTGTCATGGTTCTGTTGCCTTCATGCTGCTTCAGTACATCAAGCACATACTGAAATTCAGCCTGTTTTTTCGCGCCGATATGGCCCTGCTCAGTGCCCATGGCGACTGGCGCAACCGGCATGAATTCAGGCTTAATGGCCTGTACCTTGCTGGTGTCGACAGGCAACATCAGATCCTGAGCTGTGATGAAATCTCCGTGCCGCATGACCAGTGCACGCTGAATAATGTTTTCCAATTCGCGGATATTGCCGGGCCAGTGGTACTGCAACATCATTTGCTGTGCATCTGATGACATCTGACAGGCACTGCCCTGCTGATATTTACGAATAAAGAAGTTTGCCAGCGGAAGAATATCTTCAGGACGTTCACGCAATGGCGGCCAATGAAGCGGCAATACATCCAGACGGTAGTAAAGATCTTCCCGGAAAGTCCCATCCTGAACGGCCAGACGCAGATCTTTATTGGTTGCTGCAATCACTCGGATATCCAGCTTGATCGTTTTATGACTGCCAACCCGTTCGACTTCGCGTTCCTGCAACACTCGCAGGAGCTTGGCCTGAAGCGCCGGGGACATTTCTGCAATTTCATCCAGCAGAATCGTGCCACCGTTCGCTTCTTCAAATTTACCGCTCTGACTGCTGGTTGCACCGGTAAAGGCACCTTTCACATGACCAAACAGCACAGCTTCGAGCATGGATTCAGGAATCGCGGCACAATTCACGGCGACAAAAGGCATTTTGCTCCGCGGCGACTGTTGATGAACGTAACGCGCCAGCACTTCTTTCCCTGTACCAGACTCACCGGTAATCAGCACGCTGGCATGGGTGCAGGCTGCACGATGTGCCAGTTGCAGAATTTGCTTACTACGCCAGGATTCAGCCACGATGTCAGACATGGGTTTCTGTAAGGCTTCAACGCGGGCAATCAGACTCAGTAACTGTGCAGGTTCAAAAGGTTTCAGAAGATAGTCTGTTGCACCCGCTTTCATCGCTTCAGCAGCCAGCAAGCCTTCATGCTGTTCAACAATCGCAATGGCAATCCGGCGCTGCTGCGGATCAGCAACGGTCTGGCTGAAGCGAACCCATTCGGTCAAAGCCATGTCTGGCAATGCAGAGCTGACTAAAGTGATCGCTGCGCGGTGAGACTGCAAACCGGCTTTGCCGGATGTCAGATAATCCACCTGATAGCCGGCCTGCTCCAGCACTTGTATCACCTGCTGCGCTTGCTGCCTGTCTGGTTCAATGAGCTGAATTGTTTTCATTAACATTACTGAACCCTGCTTTTATCATTGTTATCAGCACGCAGCACCCTCACCGTTACCCTGCGGTTTAATGCCTGGCCTTGTGCTGTCTTGTTATTGGCAATCGGATACCGGGCACCATGCGCCCTGATCTGAATCAGGCTGTCTTTTACACCGGCTTCACGGAGAAAACTCGCGACATCATCTGCACGGACTTTCGAGACCTGAATATTGCCAAGGTTGGAACCGACAATGTCGCTATGCCCGTCAATGAGAACTTTACTGATCGATTTATCCAGGCGAATGTACGCCGCCAGCTTCATCAGTGTTTCCTTTTGTTCCGTGGATACGGTGCGCTGTCCCATGTCGTACTGGAACACCATATCTCTGGCCTGTCGGTAAGACATTGCAGGCAAACGGGAGCGACATGCATTAAATTCTGCTAATGGCGTCATCATATTGACGCTGGACAGCATCAGATCGACGGGTGTGCTGGTGTTCTGGTACGTTAAAGCTATTCTCGCCCACTGACCCGCCGTCATGCCGTCGAGCATAGCGTCAACCGCACCAGTAAATCTCACTTCGGTCGGATTCACCTGCTTCCCCGGGCTCAGCGATTGCTGCTTTGGTGTCGCAACCCAAGGGCCATCCTGAAGGTATAAACCAGCGCGGTCGAACAAAGCCACTGGGCGCATGGGCTGCACTTTCAGAACCAGATCTTCACCGGCGTGAGCCACAAAACTGACGTTGCCAAAGTTTTGCACCTGCTGATTTAAGGTGCAGTGGAATGTACCGCCCCGGTATTTCCATTCGACAAGATCCATTGGCGTAGAAACAACTTCTGCCTCAACAGAACCCGCCGCAAGAGCAATTAATAAGAATGTGTATTTCTTGTTGAATGAAATTAACATTTGACCCTTCTCAGATTTTTGGTGACGCCAAAAATTCATTTATGTCTGTAAAACCAACTTAGCCATAATTATTAAACAACCAAATTGCTTTTTTATTTCTATATATATTTTCCTTGCTCAAAATCACTTTAATTCGACAAAGGTGATCTTGATTCAATTTATATTTGACGCAGCACTGACACTAAATTGACACCAATATGACATTGCTCCCAATGCTTTATTTAACTTGATATCACTTCAAAAACAGCAACTTGAGAGCAAGATCAAACCTATAAAAAGAGCGTGTCATTTTAAGTGGGCATAAAAGTCTCATCAATTCATATATAAGAAAACCCTGTATATGAAGTTATAATCAACATGTGGACTAACATCACAAATTTAAAATCAATAACTAAAACACAAGAATTAGCTCAGGCTAGACTTAGCGGAACTAATAGTGGTTAAACCCAATTCGAAGTAAATAACAATCGCAACCTGAATTTGTTGCATATGAATTTTGACGGATATGCCATATGAAAAAAATTGAGTTAAACAGTGCTCAACATTTCCCAAAGTTGAACGTTGAACATTTAGGGCGCCCTATCCATGTCATTCGGGAAGCATTGCAAAAAACCTTCTCGCAGGCAGATTCGTCAATCACTCAGGATCTGCAACGCTGGGTGAAAGACAAAAACCTGAGCTTCAGACTGTCAGAGATTCAGTTGGCCAGCAGACAGCTTGCCGATCATCATGAACACGCTTCTGTGATTCGTCACCAGTCTGGCGGCATGGTGCAGGCTCAGTTGGATCTCAATATGCTGCTGGCGCTATCGGACAAGTTCTACAATGCCGATATCGATCGCAGCCATGTCAGTGATGCCTCGAACAAACTGACTGCCAGTGACTTACGTTTGCAGCAACGTCTGCTTGAACGCCTGTGTACCCTGATTGCCGAGGGTGAACACTGGACAATGACAGATGATGCGCTTCGTTATGGCATTGGGCTGCTGGCAACCTTTACCGTCAGTTACCGCAAAAAATCCGCTGACTTCACCCTTTATCTGGATGAAACCATGTTGCAGTCCCTGATGGATGACATGGCCATTCATACCAATGATCGACTGGACGAAGGTTTCCGGCAGGTTCTGGAAAGTACCCCAGTGACCCTGCATGCCACGCTTTGCCAGAAAAAAATGCCTTTAGACGATGTCCTGAAACTACGTCCTGACGACGTGTTAAACATCGATATGCTCACCAATGTTCCGGTCCGTATCGGCCAGGAGCATTTATTTAACGGATGCGTGGCCGACAAAGATGGCCAACTCGTTCTGATTCTAAATGACAAATAAACTACACAGGACCCCAAAATGACCGATTTGAATGAGATGACTGACGTAAACGCATTCAGCGAAGACGATCTGAACTTTGATGATCTGGATCTGGATCAGCTGGATGATGACGTTGAAGCCAGTCAGGAATCCGGCACTGCCTCTCCGTTCATCCCTTACGATGAAGTGCCGTCCAGAGATATTAATTTCTTCAAGAAAATTCCTGTCACCGTCACGCTTGAAGTCTCCAGTACCGAAGTTTCTCTCGGTGAACTGATGAAAGCGGGCGAAGGCAGTGTCATCGAACTGGACAAACTCAATGGCGAACCGCTGGATGTCAAAGTCAACGGTTCCCTGATGGGCCACGCTGAAGTGGTTGTGGTCAATGACAAATACGGCCTGCGTCTGATCGATATCGTGGACTCACCGCTCAACACCGTGGAATCCTGATAATGCGCCGCAGTCTCTGTCGTGTTTTAGCCCGCGCCGGCGGGCTATGCTTAGCCGGTTTTCTGATATTGACACTTTCTTCGCACCCGGCATTCGCTGCTGATACGGGTGGCCTGACTCTGATGACAGTTTCAGACGGCACCTCCAATCAGGAATACAGTGTCAAACTTCAGGTACTGCTCCTGATGACTGCACTGAGTTTACTGCCTGCTTTTCTGCTGATGGCGACCAGCTTCACCCGCATCATCATTGTGCTGGCGATTCTGCGACAGGCCCTCGGTCTGCAGCAGAGTCCACCGAACCGAGTCTTGGTGGGGATCGCGCTGGCACTGACCCTGTTGATTATGCGTCCGGTCTGGACCGATGTGTATGAAAACGCCTTCAAGCCCTATGACGCAGGCCAGATCACGTTAATGGAAGCTTTTTCTGTGGCAGAAAAACCCGTCAAGGATTTCATGCTCAGACAAACCCAGCAAACGTCTCTGGAGCAAATGCTGCATATTGCGAACGAGCCTTTGGATCAGAAAGCTGAAGATCTGTCTTTTGCTGTGGTGCTGCCAGCCTTTGTCATCAGCGAGCTGAAAACAGCTTTTCAGATTGGTTTCATGCTGTTTATTCCGTTTCTCATCATCGACCTGGTTGTCGCCAGTGTGCTGATGGCCATGGGGATGATGATGCTTTCGCCACTGATCATTTCGCTGCCCTTTAAACTGGTCATCTTTGTGCTGGCAGATGGCTGGACCATGACAGTGGGCACATTGTCGGCAAGTTTCGGCTAGGAGAACAACCATGACACCGGAACTCGTCGTCACCCTGTTTTCAAATGCTGTCTGGATGATCATTACCATTGTGATGGTACTGGTCATACCCGGCCTGTTGGTTGGTCTGCTGATTGCTGTCTTTCAGGCGGCGACCCAAATCAATGAACAGACCCTCAGCTTTCTGCCCCGTTTGCTGGTCACCCTGCTGATGGTCATTTTTGCCGGTCACTGGATGCTCAGAAAACTGATTGAACTGTTCACGCAGTTGTTTCACAACATTCCGGGAATGATCGGCTGATGGATTTCACTTTCGCGCAAATCACAGCCTGGCTCGGGCAAGTCTGGTGGCCATTCTTCCGCCTGGGAGCTGCACTGGTCGCCATGCCTTTCTTTGGCGATGGTGCCATTCCGCTCTGGGTACGCCTGCTGTTTGCCCTGTCCATCAGCATGTTGATTGCGCCCCTGATGCCCGCGATGCCGGCGGTGGATCCCCTCTCGCTCAAAGCCATCATACTGGCATTTGAGCAAGCCATTTGGGGCGTCTTTTTCGGCTTCATCCTGCATCTGCTCTTCACCACCATGACTATGCTGGGCCAGATTGTTTCCATGCAGATGGGGCTGAGTATGGCCATCATGAATGATCCGGTAAACGGCATGTCTGTTGCCCTGTTGGGCCGGATGTTCCTGATGTTCAGTACACTGCTGTTTCTGGCGCTGGACGGCCATTTAGTGGTGATTGATATTCTGGTTCAGAGTTTTCATATCTGGCCGGTCGGCTCCGGAATCAGTGAAGCCACACTCCACCAGGTGATTTCTATGGTCAGCTGGATGTTTGCTTCTGCCCTGGCGTTAGCGCTACCGGCCATTATTTCAATGCTGCTGGCGAACATCAGCTTTGGCGTGATGAACCGGGCCGCTCCCAGCCTGAACATTTACGCTCTGGGCTTTCCAATGACGATGTTATTGGGTTTGTTCAGCATGCTCATCGCCATCAGTGGCGTTCCGACACGCTACACCGAATTTGTTCATACCACATTGCAGGCACTGACCCGCTACGTCGCAGGAAACGGCATATGAGTGATCAGAGTACTCAGGACAAAACAGAAAAGGCCACGCCCCAGAAAATCCGCAAAGCACGGGAACAGGGGCAAATTCCCCGTGCCAAAGATCTGACTGCTGCGGTCATTTTTCTGGTCGTGGTTTATTTCTTTTCCATCCAGATCAATACCATTTGGGATGCCATGAGCGGTGTCTTTCGTTTCAACATGCAGCTAACCCGCGAAGACTTGCAGTCCCCCTGGAAGGGCATCGAACATGTGGGCCAGAGCCTGGCGATTGTGATCGAATTACTGCTGCCGCTGTTCATGGTGATTCTGCTGGCGGCTATTGGCGGAAGCCTGCTTCTGGGCGGATGGCTGTTTTATCCGGCAGGTGTGATGCCCAAGCTGTCAAAAATCAGTCCTCTTTCCGGAATCAAGCGTATGTTTTCAACCCGCTCACTGGTGGAGTTGCTGAAATCATCGCTGAAAGTCACCGTGCTGCTGTTACTGCTTTATCTGTATCTGAATGCTCACCTGGCTGAACTGCTGGCGATGCAAAACCAGTCGCTGCGACAGGGTGTCGTCGCGATTATGCAGATTTTGTTCGATGGCGTACTCATGATGGGCATCGCCCTGCTTCTCTTCGGTCTGTTAGACGTTCCCTACCAGCGTTGGGAACACCTGAAACAGCTGAAAATGACCAAGCAGGAAATCAAAGAAGAATATAAAAACAGCGAAGGCCGCCCGGAAGTCAAACAACGCATCCGTCAGATTCAGCAACAGTTTGCAAGACGAAAAGTTGAAAAGACGGTGCCACAGGCAGACGTTGTGATCACCAACCCGACCCACTATGCCGTGGCGATCAAATACGACCCGGCCATGTATGACGCCCCTTTTGTGGTCGCCAAAGGCGTCGATGAAATGGCGCAGCATATTCAGCGTATTGCCCGAGAAAACAATGTTGAAGTGTTGAATTCACCACCACTGACGCGGGCAATTTACCATACAACGCAGTTGGAACAGGCCGTGCCGAACCAACTGTATATTGCTGTGGCGCACATTCTGACCTATGTCATGCAGTTGAAAGCCTTCCGAACCGGCAAAGGCGGACAACCACAGCCATTACCGACTTTTGTTATCCCACGCCACCTACAGTATTAAGGCAGGAGAGAGATCAAACCCATGCTAAACCGGCTACCTCAACTGAACCATTTTAAGCGCAGCTATATCAGCATTCCTGCTGCGCTGCTCATGATACTGGCGATGGTCATGTTGCCTTTGCCGCCCATGCTGCTCGACGCGATGTTTACGTTCAACATTGTGTTGGCAATTATGGTGCTGCTGGTCAGCACAACGGCAAAGCGACCGCTGGATTTCTCCGTATTCCCGACCATTCTGCTGGTTGCGACCCTGCTCCGCCTGACACTGAACGTTGCATCGACCCGTGTCGTGCTGCTGGAAGGCCATCAGGGGGGGGATGCCGCCGGTAAGGTCATCCAGGCCTTCGGTGAAGTGGTCATCGGCGGTAACTATGTCGTCGGTATGGTTGTATTCGTCATTCTGATGATCATCAACTTTGTCGTGATCACCAAAGGTGGTGAGCGGATTTCCGAAGTGGCCGCTCGCTTTACCCTAGATGCCCTGCCCGGTAAACAAATGGCCATTGATGCCGACCTGAACGCCGGTCTGATCGATCAGGAACGCGCCAAACAACGCCGAAAAGACGTCGCCAATGAAGCCGACTTCTACGGCTCAATGGACGGTGCATCCAAGTTTGTCCGTGGTGATGCCATTGCCGGTCTGCTGATTCTGTTCATCAATATTATTGGTGGTGTCAGCATTGGTGTGTTCGAATTCGACATGACCGCAGCGGAAGCGTTCAAGACTTTTGCCCTGCTGACCATTGGTGACGGTCTGGTTGCTCAGATCCCTTCCCTGTTGCTGGCCACTTCTGCTGCGATTATTGTCACCCGCATCAATGACAGTGATGATGACATGGCAGAGGCCATGCGAAACCAGCTGTTAGCAACCCCGGCAACCCTGTTTATCGCAGCCGCAATTATGGCGATTGTCGGCAGCGTACCGGGCATGCCACATCTGGCATTTTACGCATTCGCCGCAGTCCTGGCCTATGCCGGATGGCGACAAGCGAAAACACCACAGCATGATACGCAGCTTGAGCAGGTTGAACAGCTCAGTCACGCAATGCGCCGTGAAAGTGAGCAGACACTCGCCTGGGAAGACATTCCGCATGTACACAGTCTGTCACTGCAACTGGGTTTCCGTCTGGTTCATCTGGTAAATAAAGATCAGGGTGCCCCGCTCACCCAACGCATTCGTGGCATTCGGAAAACTCTGTCTGAACAGGTTGGCTACCTGCTGCCGGAAATCAGTATTCAGGACAACCTCAGCCTGCGTCCGAATCAGTACACCATTGCGGTGCACGGTGAGATCATCGAGCAGGGTGAAATCGAACCGGATCGTCTGATGGCCATTGCTGTGGGCGAAACCTACGGTGAGATTGATGGGATTCTGGGCACTGACCCGGCTTACCAGCTGCCAGCGGTCTGGATTGAACCCAGCGATAAAGCGAAAGCCCTGAACATGGGATATCAGGTGATTGATGATGCCACGGTGATTGCAACGCACCTGAGCAAAATCATGAAGAATAACCTGGCCGATCTGTTTACGCATGACGATGTCGAAAGCATGATGCAGCGCCTGTCGGCACAAGCGCCAAAACTGGCTGAGGCATTAGGCAATGCCATTACGCCCGCGCAGCAATTGAAAGTCTTCCGTCAGTTGTTGCAAGATCAAGTCCCGGTGAAAGATATCCGCACCATTGCCAATACCATGCTGGATAGCGTTGAAAACACCAAAGACCCAATCCTGCTTGCAGCCGATGTCCGTTGCAGCCTGCGCCGTACACTGGTGAACCTGATTAACGGGGATCGGAAAGATCTCAACGTCTACACATTGGCAGATGATCTCGAACAAATTCTGCTGCAATCGCTACAGCAGGCACAGGCGAACGGTCAGGTCGCGCTGGACAGCTTCCCGGTCGAGCCAAATATTCTTCAGCAATTCCAGCAGAATCTGCCGCTGGTGAAACAACAGCTGAAACAACAGAATATGCCACCCGTTTTACTGGTCATGCCACAACTTCGACCACTTCTGTCACGTTATGCGCGTACATTTGCGCAAGGTCTGGCGGTCTTGTCTTATAATGAGATCCCAGAGCACAAGCAAATCAACGTGGTAGGAAACCTTGGCTAAGCTGTTTACCGACACCGCCCTTGGCGAACATACGAGAGGGCTGCTGATTCAGGCAGCCCGGACACCGGATGATTTCATTCTGTTAGAGGCCATGCAGCATAATGATATTCGTCATGCCTGCCAGCCCATCCGGCATACCGAATCCAATGAGGTGACCTTCCAGCACCTCACCCTGCGTTTCGGCAGCAACAATGAGCAAAGCGTTTATCGTTTTGACCTGTCAGATGAAATGCGTTACGCCCTTGACTTGTTTGGCCTGCTTCTGGCGATCAAACATATCAAATTCCAGCAGGAAACCATTATCCCGAGTCTGATAAATCCCTTAGTTGTGCCTTTGCAGGCGGAGACCCTGCTGAACTGGGAGCCCGGTCATCAGTTTCTCACGGCGTTGTATGAGCACCATGGGAAGGCTATGCGAGATATCGTGCCCTGTATTCAGCTCTTTCAACCCCATTTAGACCCAGAGCAGCTCAGTGCCTTGCTCCGTTGGCTGCATGATGCCAGTCTGGCCGTCTGGGTTGATCTGCGATTACCCACCCCCTATTTGCCTTTGCTGGATAAAACGCCACCGGCTGCGATTAAAATGGCTCAGATGAGTGAAGACACCAGCTTTAAGCAAGGGCTGTTACCTGTGATTCGCTTCCTCCGGCAAAACGACATCGACTTTGTGGCCGGCCGTGTTGCCACGCAGCATGACCTGATCCGATTTAGAAGATTAGGTGCCGGATATTATTTTGGCTATATCAGCGATATTCCGACGTCCTTTTCGGCACCCAGAAAACTAAAACTCGTTCAGTCATGATGACAGATAAATAAAAAACGCCAGCCACACCCGCTGGCGTTTTTTATTTATCTCAGCAACCACCGCGACAATATCGTGTCATTTTGATGAAACCCACGGTTCCATCGAACAAATCTGCCTCACCGATCAGAGTCAAATACGGATTAATCCATCCTCAATCAAATCATTTTTGAATCTCACTTCAAGCCAGCTTCCCTGATTCAGGTCATTTTATTATTTTTTTCACCATTCATTTTAGAACTTTAGAATACAATCAAACAATTGTTTTTTAAGGGTTTTCGTCGATTTAAACATCAATAAAGACATCCGACCAATGTGAAAAAATCAATTTTTTTTACTTTCCTGATTAATCTTCTCAGAGCCTCTTCCGCCTCATATTAGCGAGTAGGAATGACGGCCACACGGAACAACATACGACATTGTGTGGCGTTAAAAAAACCAATATGAAGATGTAAAACTAAGGAGAATTTTCATGGCTCTATCAATGCACACCAACTACGCATCTCTGGTAACGCAAAACACTCTGAACGGCACAGGTAACATGCTGAACAAAGCCATGGAGCGTCTGGCGACTGGCTACCGCATCAACTCTGCTGCTGACGATGCAGCTGGTCTGCAAATCTCTAGCCGCCTGGAAGCACAAACGCGTGGCATGTCAGTTGCAATGCGCAACTCACAAGACGGCATCTCTATGATGCAAACTGCTGAAGGTGCACTGGACGAAGCAACCAACATCCTTTACCGCATGAACGACCTGGCCACTCAGGCTGCGAACGGTACAAACTCTGTCAACGACCAGCAAGCACTGCAAGCTGAATTCGCTGAACTGACCAGCGAGCTGGGCAGCGTGATGGCAAACACCAAATATGCAGGCGAAACTCTGTTTGGCACAGGTGGTGTGAAAGGCGGCGGTATCACTCTGCAAATTGGTGGCTCAACTGCAGAAACACTGAGCTTCTCAGGTATTGATGCCAAAGTTCAGAACGTTGTTAGCGCACTGGCTGCTAGCGGTACAATTGCATCACTGACTGGCTTTGGTGGCGCAACTGGTACAACTAACCAAACAGCAGCCCAAACGGCAATGACAACCATCACAGCAACTCTGGACACTATCGGTGGCGCACGTGCTGCACTGGGTGCGAACATCAACCGTCTGGAACACACCATCACTAACCTGGGCAACATGGTTGAGAACACCACTGCTGCGAAAGGCCGTATCACTGATACCGACTTCGCTGTAGAAACTTCAAACATGACGAAGAACCAGATGCTGATGCAAGCCGGTACTAACGTACTGTCTCAAACGAACCAGCTGTCTGGCATGGCAATGTCTCTGCTGCGCTAATCCCCGGATTAGACTCAGAAACAACGACCAAAGTCACTCAAATATTAAAAGCCCCGATTTCGGGGCTTTTTTTCGTTATAGCTCGCAAAAACAGAAGTTCACTGATCATTTCCTCCCGTATTGCTTTCCACCTTAATTAATCATTTTAGCTATAGATAACTCTGAAAATTCAAGATTCAGCAGTTTTAAGTGGCGAAAAAACAGACACCGCAAATTAATTATCACCCTATTGACAACTTTGTGACAACTTATCATTACGCATTGAATACAAAGAAGAATTTCGCTTTTCTCTGGAACTGACTTAAGTTTTGTTGGTTTAACAAAAAAATAACAGGGAGAACATATGAAAAACACAACAACGGCATTGGCACTGATCATTTCTGCGGTATGCACACAAGCCTATGCAGACGAAGAAGATAAGGTCTGGATTTCGATTGGTTCTGATGCCACCCAAACACTGAAATCGGTGATGCAGTCACAGGCACAATCGATTCTGCCTGATTCACTGGCAAGCAACAGCAAAGCATGGGTCGGTCAAGTCAATGACAAACAATTAGCCGAGTTATCTCACCAAATGCATGAAGATCATCACCGCTGTGGCGGTTATATGGTGCATTCTTCAGCAGAGAGTGCAATGGCAGCCAGCATCATGCCAGAAACTCTGGCAGCCTTCCCCATTCCGGATATCACACAGCAAGATATTGTGAATGCATGGTTACCGCAGATCAACGCATCCGCCATCACAGGCACCATCGGCTCACTGACCAGTTTCATCAACCGTTTCTATACAACCACTTCTGGTGCACAGGCATCTGACTGGATCGCAAATGAATGGCGCTCGCTCACAGCTTCACTACCGAATGCAAGTGTTCAGCAGGTTTCTCATGCTGGTTACAACCAGAAATCTGTCGTGCTGACAATCACAGGCTCTGAAAAACCGGATGAGTGGGTTATCATCGGCGGTCACCTGGACTCCACCATCGGCTCCCACACCGGTGAAAACAGCGTTGCGCCCGGTGCAGATGACGATGCATCCGGCATTGCCAGCGTCACCGAAGTGATCCGGGTCTTATCAGAAAACAACTTCAAGCCGAAACGCAGTATTGCTTTCATGGCTTATGCCGCAGAAGAGGTCGGCCTGCGTGGTTCGCAGGATTTGGCAAACCGGTATCAATCAGAAGGGAAAAATGTCGTTTCCGCCCTGCAGCTGGACATGACGAATTACAATGGTTCTCCTGAAGATATCGTCTTTATCACGGACTATACCGACAGTAACCTCACCACCTTCCTGACCCGACTGGTCGATGAGTACATTCCCACGATCACATACGGCTTCGATCGCTGTGGTTATGCTTGCTCTGACCATGCATCCTGGCATAACGCAGGTTTCCCGGCGGCGATGCCATTTGAATCGAAATTTAACGATTACAATCCGAAGATCCATACCATGCATGACACGCTGGAGAACTCCGATCCCACAGGCGCACATGCGGTGAAGTTCACCAAGCTTGGTCTGGCATATGCGATTGAAACGGCGAATGCAACCGGCGGCACCACCCCACCACCCACCGGAAATGTGCTGAAAGATGGCGTTCCTGTGACAGGTCTGTCCGGTGCAACTGGTAGTCAGGTTCGTTACAGTTTCGAACTTCCAGCCCAGAAAACACTGCAAATCAGCACCAGTGGCGGTAGCGGCGATGTCGATTTGTACGTTTCTTTTGGAACTGAAGCCACAAAACAAAACTGGGACTGCCGACCTTACCGTTACGGCAATAATGAAGTCTGTACATTCTCCGGCGCCACGCCAGGCACCTACTCCATTCTGCTGAATGGCTATTCTCAGTACAGTGGCGTCACTCTGAAAGCCTCAACACAGTAACCCTGTCCAAAAGACAGGCCTGTACCCAATTGGCCTGTCATTCGTTCTCTATCACACCGGAAACCTGCAGGTTTCCGGTTTTCTTTTTTTATCTGCATCAAAGCCTACCACTTCCATTACATCTTAATGCCTTCAGCCAATATGCCGCCCTCATTTGTTGGGATGTTACATAGTCGATACAAAATTCTATGTCATCGGTCCTACGGGAATATCTATCGATTCCAGCTGATACGGAATGGCTTTCCGCACTGGAAGCGGACTTCATAAGCCGGAAGGTCCAGCGGAAACCCGATCGGAAATCTTGCTTCCGCCAATCGGAGTCTGAACAGATAAATCCTATTAAATTTAGTAATTTACCTTAATGGCACACTATTTGCTTTAGTAGCAATAAATAAAGGAGTTTTCCCATGAGTTCCATTGATCCGATCAGTATGGCGCAACAGCTTGCCACTTATGAGGTACAACCATTCCAGAATCGTTATCAGACTCAGTCTGATAAATATCAGAGTCAGATTTCTGCCTACGGCAAAATCGAATCAGCTCTGCGTGCGTTCCGTACTGCCGTGGAAGACATGAATGGCCTGAATGACAGCGTTGTTAAAAACAACGCAACCTTCTCTCAGGAAGGCAACCTGAGTGCCAGTGTGGACGGGAATGCACTGGCAGGTGAATATCAGGTCTTTGTTGAGCAAGTTGCAACAGCACACCAAATGAGTGTTGATCTGGGTGCTGGCACAACGTCATCAACACCGGTTCCGGCAACAGGCACCATGATGATTACCATGGATGGCAAAACCCTGAACCTGGATCTGTCCACTGTAGATACCGACAGCGACGGCACAGCAACCGTTCAGGAGCTTGTTAATGCCATCAATAATGATGAAAACAATCCGGGTGTAAACGCCACCCTGGTCCGTGCCAATGGTGAAACGCACTTCATGCTGTCCGGCAAGGAAACTGGTTCTGCCAATGCTATCTCTGTCAGTGCAAGCGGGACTGGTGATGCCACCTTTGAAAATGCCTTTGCAAGCGCCAGTGACATCACCACACCTCAGGATGCCGTGATCTGGCTGGGGGCTGAAGGAACAGGCCTGAAACTGACCAACAGCTCCAATACCTTTGAAGGGGTGATTGATGGAGTCGATCTGACCGTCACTAAAGCGCAGAAAAGCGGCGATCAACCGGTAGGCATGTCTGTAGGCGCAGATAAAGAAGCGACCAAAGAGCAACTGAACAAGCTGGTTGAAAGCTACAACGCCCTGATGTCTGAAATCGACAAGTACACCAAAACCGGTTCAGAAGATGAAAAACGCGGCGTTCTGGCCGGTGACGGTACACTCCGTTCACTGGAAAACCAAATCAGCAGCATTTTCCGTCAGAACTACAACAGCCAGAGCCTGTATTCCGTGGGTGTCAGCATCGACCGAAACGGCAAACTGGCCATTGATAACGAGAAATTCGAAGCCGCGCAAGCCAAAGACCCGGCAGCGCTCGGCGAAATGTTTAACGGCACAGATCAGCTGTTCGACTCTCTTGAAGCAACCGTCAAACCTTACCTGTCATTCTCTGATGGGGTCTTCAAGAGCCGTAAGGACAGCCTGCAGCAAAACATCAGCCGGATCGACGACAAGTTGTCGGGCCTGGAGCGTAAATATCAGATGTCTTATGACCGTTATCTTGCGCAATTCACCCAGATGAACCAGTTGATGACACAAATGAACCAAACAAGCGGATTATTCGCGATTTAAAGGAGCTACCCATGCTAATGCAAAACTCGGGCTTTGATTCTTATCAAAGCGTTGATCTGGATGCCCAGGCCGCATCGGCAAACCCGCATCAGCTTGTCCTGATGCTGATCGATGGCCTGTTGGATGAACTCATCCGGGTCAAAGGTCACATCGAATCCAAACGTTTGGAAGCCAAAAGTAAAGGAATCAGTAAGTGCATGAACATTCTGATTGGCCTGGACAGTGCGTTGGATATCGAAGCAGGTGACGAACTTGCTGCCAACCTGCATGACCTTTACGAGTTTTGCATTGCTGAGCTTTTCAAGGCGAGCTCTGAGAACAAAGCCGAGCATCTCGACTCCGTTGAGAAAGTCATGAAGAACATTCGTGAAGGCTGGGAAGGATTCGGACAGCATGCCTAACATCACGGTCACTCAACTGCACAATCTGAAGCAGAATATCGACCGCGCAGTTGCCGAGCACGACTGGAACCGTTTGCAACAGCTTGACCAGACACTGCAAAAGGTACTGCTGAGTTTACAGCATGAGTCTTTCAGTCATGAACAGATTCAGGCATTAAACCACCTGAAAAGCAGTCATCTTGCGGCGATTAGTGCCGTCAAGGAAAACAAAGACAAACTTCAGCAAGACATGAATGCCGTCAGTGAAGGAAAAGAAGGACTTTTGGCATATCAGATGGCCATGAACATGGAGCTTTAATGAATACTATCGTCTCAAATTCCAAACTGGCTCACAGCAACAGTGAAACTGGCGACATCAACGGCGGTATCGTCAAACCGTCTCAGGATGACAAATCCACCAGTTTCACCGACACGCTGCAGCGTAAAGCGCCACGAGGCAGCCAAAGCAACATGGGCACTGAAGGGGCTTTTTCTGCAGACGAGCCTCAAACACTCGCTGAATCAAATGCGCAGACTGAGTCAGGTGACAACACACTGACCCCTGCTGTCGCAGCGGACATCATCGCGAACTTGCTGGCTCAGGCTGAAAAACAACTGGGAACCGGTTCCGCCCTCTCGGGCAATGCAGCCGCAGAACAAATGGCGATTGGCGCGACAGGTAAATCGGGAACAGCTTCGGTTCGTGACGCGCATCTGATGCAAACGGCTGCCGCGAACGCTAATGGCGAACGTCAGGGTGTTTCAGGTCAACAAGGGGCCACTTCATCCGCTGAGCGTCTCTCAGTTCTGATGCAACAAGCACAGTCCGGCGTTCAGCAGGAAACAACTTTATCAGGTCTGAGCGACAACCGCTTAGCGAACAGCACGTCTTCCTTACAAGCGCTCGTCACTGGCCTGTCGGCAGATCACGGCGCCAGTCCAACACACTCACAATCCGCTTCAGCACCTGGCTCACCTGCTGCCACTCAAGTTGAATGGGCCAGTGTCAAACTGCCGCAAGGGCAGCAAAGCAAATGGGGCGAACAAATGATGCAGGTGCTGCAAGACAGAGTGCAGTTACAGGCCAGCCAGAATCTTCAGGAAGCACGCATTCGACTGGACCCGCCTGACCTGGGCAAACTGGATTTAATCGTTCGTATGGACGGTGACCGCCTCAGTGTTCAGATTCACGCGAATCAGTCTGCGGTCCGGGATGCGCTGGTTCAGGTATCTGAACGCTTACGTGCCGAACTGCAGGACCAAAATTTTGTTCATGTTGATGTGAACGTCGGCGATGGCCGTCAGGGACAACAGCAGGAACACACAGAAGAAGACTCACAACCTGTCATCTTTGCTAATCAACACACAGATGACCACCAGATAACAACAACAGATTCAGGCCATTGGCTGTCAACCAGAGCCTGATGAGGAGCTATTTTCATGACCCAGCGTAATCTCGTCTTGATCATTATCATCATGCTGATCACCAGTGTTCTGGTGGCAGCAGCCAGCGTCGGCGGTACCCTCTGGTACGTCAAAAGTCATCAGGGCGAAAGCGGTACAAACTTTAGTCTCCCCTTTGGCCAACCTGAGAATTTAGATCCTGTCTTCCATCCGCTGGAAAAACTGGTGCTGTCAGTAAAAGGAGAACGCCAGACTCATTTCATTATGATGGAATTGGCCCTGGAAACCCGTCGTCCGGAAGCAATTGAGGGCATTGATAACTACATGCCGGTTATTCAAAACGCCTTGCTGAAATTGTTCAGTGACAAGACTTACGAACAGTTACAGAACCAGCGCACGATTGATGAGCTACAGAACGAAGTCAAAGGCACGCTAATGAATGCATTTGATAAAACCCGTTACGCCCATACTATCGACAACGTATTACTGACCAAATATGTGATTCAGTGAGGCGCTTATGCTTGATATCAACCCGACTGAACATTACGACAACGAACAGGAAACCGGGCAAAACAGCCCGGTCATCAACGAAAATAAGCTGATCCGCGATCACCTGGTTCTTGTGAAACGTGTTGTCAACCAACTCCGCAGTCATGTCAGCACCCATTGCAGTCTGGAAGATATGCAGCAAATCGGTCTGATGGGGCTGTTAGAGGCCGGCCGCCGTTACGGCAATGTCGAAGATCCGAACTTTCCTTCTTTCGCCGTCTGTCGTATCCGAGGCTCCATTCTGGATGAGCTTCGCCGGCTGGACTGGCGCTCACGCCAGACCCGTCAGCAGGCGCATGAACTCAATGACGTCACGCGTGATTTAATGAAAAAACTTGGCCGCCAGCCAAGCGAAGCTGAAATTATTGAAGCCCTCGGAACCGATCAGGCGGACTATCTGCAGCGCCTCAACGCGTCGATGGCCAGTGAGATGCAAAGCCTGGATCAGCTTCTGGAAAGCGGCAACGACTTTTCAATGACCAATGACGGCGGTGAGTCTGTCCGTCATGAACATATTCGCCGCACCCTGAATGTGGCACTGGGCAAGCTGAAATCTCGCGAACAGCTCTTGCTCACCCTGTTCTATCAACATGATATGAACCTGCATGAAATTGCACTGGTGCTCAACCTGACACCGCCACGCGTGTGCCAGCTTCATAAGCAGGCCCTGAAACAACTGAATCAATATCTTTGCTGATAGGAGCAAACTGAAATGCAAAAATTTACCGGCGCAATCGTCATTATTCTCTGCGTATTCGGCGGTTTCAAATGGGCTGGTGGCAACTTTTCGGCCATCTGGCAGCCTGCTGAAATTCTGATTATTGTCGGTGCAGCACTGGGGTCCATCATTATCGGTAACCCACCCCATGTGATTCGTGAAATGCGCATCCAGCTTCGCCATATTTTAAAGCCGCGTAAAAATGAACAAGAATACTACATGCAGTTGATGGGCCTGATGCAGCTTCTGCTTGAAACAATCCGTAACGGTGGCTTCAAGTCTCTCGACAGCCATATTGAAGACCCGCAGAACAGTGAAATCTTCGAGCGTTATCCACTGGTCAAAGATGACAGCCACCTGGTTGCCTTCATTACTGACAACCTGCGCCTGATGGCCATGGGTCAGATGTCACCGCATGAACTGGATACATTGCTGGAACAGGAAATCATGGCGATTGAAGATGACTTGCTGCTGCCTTCCCGTTCCCTGCACCGCACTGCAGAAGCCCTGCCCGGTTTCGGTATTCTGGCTGCTGTGATGGGGATCATCATCACCATGCAAGTGATCAATAGCGAAATCGATGTCATCGGCGTTAAGATTGCCGCAGCACTGGTTGGTACTTTCCTGGGTATTTTCGGCTGTTACTGTGTGTTAGACCCTGCGAGCAATGCCATGTCTCAGCGCGTAAAGCGTGACATGTCTGCGTTCGAATGTGTTCGCGCAACACTGGTCGCTTATGTAGCGAAGAAGCCAACCCTGCTGGCAATCGATGCAGGCCGTAAGAACATTCAGCTGGACATTAAGCCAAGCTTCAACGACATGGAAAAATGGCTGTCTGAACAGGAGGCATAATGCAACGGCACAATCAGATCATCATCAAACGCGCACGCCAGAACGACCATGATGTCGGTCATGGCGGCGCGTGGAAAGTCGCTTTTGCCGACTTTATGATCGCCCTGATGGCTCTGTTTCTGGTTCTCTGGATTCTGGCCATCACAGATCAAACACAGCGTAATGCAATCGTCGCACACATGAACAGCTCGAGCCTGTTCGAGCAAGGTGTCGGCAACCCGTTCGACAGCTCCACCAGTCTGTCTCCGATTGACTTTGGTGGTGACGCTTCTGATTTAAGTTCGCATAACGCAGCGATGACAGTCACCTCTTTCTATGATGGTAATGGCGATGGCCAGTATACAGAATCTCTGGTTCAGGGTACTTATGACACCCAGGAGCAGCTCAAAGTTCTGGCAAAAGTCGTTGAAGAACTGGCAAAACAGGTTTCTGCTGAAGGCAACATGTACGTTGATGTCACCCCACAGGGTCTTCGGATTGTCCTGCAAGACGACTTCCGCGAAAACATGTTCCACCGTGGCAGCAGTCAGCTCACCCCATTCTTTGAAGATTTGCTGTTAGCGCTGGCCCCGATTTTCAAGAAGATCGAAAACCCATTGATTATCAGTGGCCATACCGATGCCATTCGCTACAGCCGCTCTGTCAGTGATAAAACAAACTGGGAGCTGTCGGCATCCCGTGCCAATGTGGCCCGCCAGACACTGATCGCCGGTGGCGCACCGGAACAGCGTATCCTGCAGGTTGCAGGCATGGCTGACAAGGCCCCCCTGAATCCGGAAACACCCAGTGCCAGCGAGAACCGCCGGATTGAGCTGTTCGTGCTGACACCTTCGGCTGCGCGTATGGTGGAAACCCTGTTCAGAGGCCCGGCGAAACACAAAGACGGTCCGGCAGTTCAGCAAGCACGTAAAGAAGCTGAATTAAACCAGCCTGTTATTCGACAGGATTTCGTCAAAGCATCTTAACCTGCAAACGGCAAAGGCATTCCTTTGCCGTCTGCTCATCATTAGCGAAAGAAACCCATGAAAAAAGCTGCATCTTCTTCTGTTGTTGACCCAAGGGTACGCCGACCAGACGGACTGCAAAAGTTATTTCTATGGCTGATCGTTCTGGATTACTTCCTGCTCAGTCATTTTCTGCTGAGGATGCACCAGATGACTCTGAATGCAGGAACCACAATCAGCCTGTTACTGTTTGGTTATAACGGGCTGCTCGTGTACCTGTGTTTCAAGCGTGCCAGACGTGGTGGTGATTACTACATCATTTACCCGACGCTTGCTGCCATTTTGCTGGCTTTTATTCTTTTTTTGTATTTCTTCTTTCTGGTTGCTTAATGGGACAACGCCGCAGGATGCGAAGCAGGAACTTATGCCACAGAGCACAATTTTACATCACCATTTCCTGATATAAGTTAATTCTGCCAGCCGCTTGTCGCCTAAGCCTTAGAGATAGCGAATGAGCTTAGCGTAATGAAAGATCAACTCACAATCTCGATATCAACAATTAATGGTTCTTACCATTTTCAGTTAGGCAAGTACCTGCGCCGAAATCTGGTCGCGACTTTCCTGCTGTTTCTGGTCACTGTCGTGGTGATGGCATTTTCAATCCAGTATTTATGGACAGCCGTCAATCAGACAGAACAGGAAAAAACTCAGTTAAGTCGTCATGCGAACGAACTGAAAGATGAAATTTCAAGCCTGGAAAGTGATCGACAGTCACTGGAGCAAAATCTGGCTGATCGGCGCTATGAGCTGGAGCAAATCACCGGGCGCGTGAACGATCTTGAAAATGTGCTGGGTATTGATACGGAAACTGAACAACCGCTGAATGATCGGTTGGATACAGCCGCGTTGAACTCAGCGGTTCGTGTCGCCATGCTGAAGGTGATCCCGAACGGTAGTCCAATGGATTACCGCCGTATATCTTCAAGCTATGGTTCCCGCAACCATCCGGTCTTCGGGAATAAACGGCGCCATCTCGGCATTGATCTGAGCAGCAGTTCAGGTACAGCTGTTTACGCGCCAGCTGATGGTGTCATCGAGCTGGTTCGTCCGAGCAAAAAAGGCTATGGCAATCTACTGAAAGTTGATCATGGCTATGGCTTCATGACCTTGTATGCGCACTTAAAGACATTCAAGGTCAAAACCGGGGATTTCGTCCGAAAAGGCGATCTGATTGCACTATCAGGCAATAGCGGTACTTCTACCGGCCCTCACCTCCACTACGAGGTACGTTTTCTGGGTCGGGCACTAAACCCCAAATATTTCATTAACTGGGGGCCCGATAACTTTGACTATCTGTTTAACCATGAGAGGAGCATCCAATGGGACTCTTTAGTAAAAGTGCTGGAAACACAAGTAAGCACTCAACTGCAACTATCATTGCACAAGGCTGTTCCATCAAAGGGGATATCGAATTAAGCGGCAACATCCAGGTGGATGGCTACATTGAAGGACGTATCCGTACCGAACAAACGCTGTCGATCAGTGCGACGGGCCGGGTATCCGGAGAAATCTACGCCAATAAAGTCGTAATTAACGGCTTACATGAAGGGGCTTGCCACGCTGCCAGTATCGAAATTCTGGAAAAAGGCAAAGCGAAAGGTGTCATTTATACCAATGACATTTGCATTGAGCGAGGCGGTTGCTTCCTGGGTCAAACCCATCCGGCCGACGATGAAAAAGTGGTGACACTGAACAAAGAAGAAGCGAAGACCAGTAGCGAGTCAAAAAGCAACCCAAAAGATGCGGCGTCTCTGACGCCTCCGACGCAATTAAAACCCGCAGAAGTCGGCAGCAGTGACAAAAACAGCACGGCGGCTTCCGCGTCAGCTGGCAAACCCGGTGCCTCTCCTACCCCGACCGCAACGGCCAGTGACAATAAAAAACAGGCCAATGCGAGAAAATAATCATCATAAACCGGAACATCTCGTTCCGGTTTTTTTCACGTCTTCCCTATCTTTGCCGATCCGAATCGTCTGCCCAAACTGTTAGCTGTCTCCAAAAATTACGGTTTTCCCTAAAGCCAGCAAGAAAAGCCTGTATATCAAGACAATAATGGAGTCATCCATCGACAAACATAGGGAACATGTATGAAATCAACACTCACCTTCGTCGCAGCCCTGATTGGCAGCCTGAGTCTCACCGCCTGTACAACGACCACGCCCGAATCCGGACAGACGAATGTCGCAAACGCAACGCAGGATATCCTTGTCGCTGAAAACTGCATTGGCTCAACGGAGCCACCGGCAGCATGGGCCGGTAAATTAGTCTCTACCGATGATCCGCAGCTTCTGACCAATTCACTGGGTGAACCCAATCAGGGCAAACTCTGTCAGGGGCAGGTGTACAAAGTCAAAGACGGTGAAGCACTCACAATTTACCGCGCATGGAACAGCACCAATCCAAACAGCCAATATGGCGCTTGGTGGGCAACCAGCCAGCCAGACGGAAAAGTTGCTCAATACCGTGCCGGTTATGAGATTTGCTATCAGTGGTCCCCGCTGGATAAGTTGACACGCTGTGAACTGAAATCCGGCAGTAAACTGGTGATCGGGAACGGACAGAGTGCTCAATGTTCACAATGGCTCACCTACCCTGTTTCTGCCGATCAACAGCTTTATCTTGAAGACACAGCGTCTCTGGTTGGCAATTGCCAAACGTATGATGCTGTTTTCGGGTGGGAGTAATTACTCAACCGGATTGATTAGGAAGGCTTCTCCAACGGCACGGATTGCCTCTGCCACTGAGCGAAAACTCACTTTGGCTGCACAACATGCCCCCTGACAGGACTGATGAAACTGAATCATTTCAGAAATTTCTATCAGGGGTATCAGCCTCGGCGTTTTCATCAAAGCAACAAGATCTCCTTTCCTCCAATGCAGCTCAAAGACCTGTCCCTGCGAATCAATCAACTGGTCTCGCGGCTGAAATCCCAACACATGTAAATCCTCATCTTCCTCCCAGCTTTGCTGATCTGGTAAGTAAAACAACTCAGGGTCGCCGTCATATTTGAGGATTGCAGGCCAAACAACCATGCTCTATCTCTTCAGTACCGAAAAGCGTGATCATGCCTGCCGCAGCCGCAGCTTTCAAGCAAGCGGCAAAGCCCTCAGTCCAA
Source organism: Photobacterium galatheae (assembly GCF_000695255.1). Lineage (GTDB taxonomy): Bacteria > Pseudomonadota > Gammaproteobacteria > Enterobacterales > Vibrionaceae > Photobacterium > Photobacterium galatheae. Next base: position 239,992 of record NZ_JMIB01000021.1, read on the forward strand.
GTTTCAACGTCATTTCACCTAACAACTTGATTACTTAACAGATATTCTGCTGCAGCATAAAAAATAACTGCTGTACCTTTTCATGCCTGCATTCATCTTACTTGATCTCAGATGTCACCAATCAAGCATCTCAATTTCTGATATTAATAACTTAGATATTTTTACTTAAACTCAATCTACTTGAGTTCATCACATAAAAATAATTTTCCCAGTTTTCATAGAAGTACAAAATCGTTTGAACTAATTGATTACCAAAATATCCGGCTCCACCGATTATTCATATTTATCACCTAACATAGACCATAACAAAAGTTATCATTCATAATAAATCAGTTAATTTTATATCTATGCTAGCATCATCATGAGTACGTTCACGATGAAACATCAGCGTAATCATATCTATAACCGTGACCTTCATTCCACCTATTTTTTTGGCACAAGATCACACAATAAATTTAGCTGATACGTTTTCATAACTATCAAAAATTGTAAAAAAAGCATTATCGCGTATTATCTCAATGCTTTTTATTCAACCGCCCCTTCATGATGTGATGCTGGTACAAATATTTCACCTTATTTTCATTTATTTGGTTTTTAGAAATTATTATCATCAATAATTAAATACGAAAGATTGAAGACAAATGAAGCTTCTTCGTGAGTTGCTCTGTTGATAAAGATTTTAAACTGCTCACAGAAGGAAATAAGACTCATGGACCTTTACTCATAACCTGAAGCGACTGGGCTCGACTACCATGGCATAAGCGGTAACAAAACCAGCGATGAAACAAGGTTGATATAAGGTTCAGCAGATAGATCATTTGCTCTTTGATGTGAGAACTTTAGCACTGACAACAGCGGCAGGTCAGAGCCTGAGTGAGTCCGTGTGATTTGGTGGTAATAGATACACCAGACGATAAGAACCGATGAGTTTGGATTTGAAAACTTCTAATGCTCAACATATTGATAAGAAAGCGAGATTTTCAGTAATGAGTGATTTATATCAGAAAAACTTAGGCGTGATTCACCGCAGATGGCCTGAGCTAGCCAACCTGATTGATATACAAGAGATTGAGCATTTAGATGCATGTGTCGTCGATGGCAAACACCAAACAATCAGTGTGGAAGGTATTCAATTAAGCAGTCGATACGACCCGATTGAAGAAGCGTTCATGTACAGAAAACACACAAGTGGTGATGAATACCACGTCATGGGTTGTGGCATGGGTGATGTGCCTAAAATTCTGATGCATGATAAAAATGCAAAAAAGGTTTTTATCCATATCATTAACCCGGATGTATTTAAACTCGTTCTTCATTTTACAGACCAGCCATGGTTAAACGATGAACGATTTCACTGCTTGCACGATACTCTTATGAATACTTCTGTATCAGAGGTTGTATTAAAACATCCAGGGGCAATCATTCTCCCTCAAGAAATAATTTTGGCGAAAAGAAAAACACCTAATCTATATTATCATTATGAAAGCATTATATTTTATCGCTATGCGATCCAGCAGTTCAATTCTGATGGTTCAATCGAATTTGACCAACTCAGAATTAAGGAGAACCTCCCACTCCTTCGCAAGAAAAAGCCTGTAGATGAATTATTCAAAAAACATGGGAAAAAACATCAAAGTGTTATTCTTATCGGAGCTGGCCCAACGCTGGAAGAGAATATAGACAAGCTAAAAGAAGTATATAAAAAACCAGGAAGACCTTATATTGTCGCAGCATCCATGGCAGGAAAATTATTATATAAACATGAGATTTATCCTGATGTAATCGTCAATGTTGACCGTGGTAAAGGTCTTGAAGATAACAATCAGGATTTAGCCGATTTTTTCCCTTTTGAACTGGCGAGGCACAAAACCCGTTTTGTCTGCTCGACATTAACACCTCATAACATTTTGAAAGACTGGCGTGGAAAAACTTATTACGCCAACTTGCTTACTGAAGATTATGATAAAATACAAGAGATTTTACCATCAATCAGGTTATACATGTACGGTTCAGTTATTGCATCCGCGCTTCATATTGCATTTGCTATAGCAACGCAACGCGTTTATTTCATGGGGATGGATTTTTCTTTCCCTGATAATAAATTCCATGCTGGCATGGATAACTCAACACATGAAAAAACAATGAAGGCGAACACCAGCGTTATCAATGGTTATGGTGAAGAGGTAGAAACTGAAATTTCATACCGAACATTCCTTACTGGTGTCGAAAACTTTATCTCTATGCAAAAAGTCAATGAGCTAGAGTTTATCAACTGCAGTCGAAGAGGCGCTAAAATCGCAAATACAACGTATTTAGATGATCAGGAGATAATCTGATGCAAGAGATTAGCTACACAACTATTGAGGCCCCTTTTAAAGAGCTATCCAGAAGCTTACGATTAGGTGATTCCTATGCCATCAGTAAACTCGTCAGAGATTGCTGCCTGCTTTTAACAAAGTATTGGCACACGTTTGAAAAAGATGGACGTGATTACATCAAGTTACTATTTAAAGAAATCAATCTGAGAACTAGAACTGAAGACTACATATCTTTAGCTGACACGATTGAGTATGAACTTATTCCCAATCTAAAAATCATCCTGTCCAGCAACGACACGCCTCATCATTCAGCGTGAATTGACCTCCCCAAAAACAGCGCCCTTCCCGGGCGTTGTCTAATAGCATAAAAACCATCTATCAACTTTGTGAAAATTTTTCACCAGTATATAAACTAAATTTATTTCAAAAATAATACGTGTGCTCATAATTTTTCGCCCAGCTTTTTCAGATAACTTTTTGCCAATGTGTGATTCCCTCTGCTCAACCATTTTACTAGGGTAAAATCGCGAGCATTATATAATCAATTTCCTCCTGTTTGACCTGCAGACCGAGTTATGATCTTATACTCTCTTTTTCGAGAGTAGCACAATGAGGATTAATACCTTTCCTCAGTACTTCTGCGATCTGAAAGACCCACGTCAATCAGCGAAAATCAGTTATCCATTATTTAATTTTGTTCCTAACCACTTGTGTAATGATAGCCGATACCGAGGGGCGGAAAGACATTGAAGACTTTGGTGAAATCCACCTTGGTTCCAAGATAAGGCCTTATTCAAAGATGGTTGTCTGTTACTCATAAACAGGACCTTAAGCATTAAGCCTTTAATAAATTCCATCTAAGGTTCTGTCGTTCTTGGATTTTCTCTAAGCTTCTTTACGAGCATTCATTGATATGTATGCCCACTCCAGTCGTCCTGATATTTCAGACATTACTTGGTGCATCAAGCCTTCCAATATTGAAAGTAGCCAAACATCACCATTTTTTACCGCTTTAAATACAGATACTAACGGCAGGCTGGTCATGGTGATACTTCGCCGAAAAATCAGTGTTAGCAAACTAGCCCAAATCAGTTCCTCAGCAATGGCTTTTGTGCCGTTACAAACGGCATCAATTCGTATGTGATTTCAACGCTTTAAATAGTAGATCAATTTTTCACTGGCACCGATAGAGCGTCATGCTATCGTCTGCTGAAAATTGCCATGTCGGCAAGTTTGTTAACCACAGACAGAAACGTTTTTCTTCAGTAAACCAACGGCACACTACCCGGAATTTATACTTTCCTCGCTTTCATCTCAGGTCAAGAACTTCGGAGCGGTTGGTTTTTCAGCTGGCATCCTTGAGTTTCTAATCAATTAATTTTGGTAATCGCCGACCTTCCTCATTGTGGGCATCAACAATCGTTGGGTTAAGAGATTTGCAGCCACGGACGATGAAAGAGTTGCTCGAAATAGCTAAAATCCACATAGTCAGCATCGGCCAAAAGCAATTTTTTGTCTATAGGTGCAGGCAAGTACACCCGCTCAGATGCTGTATCTGCCGTTAATGTCATTGTTTTTGGTGATTGGTCAAGCAACGACATGGGCATATGACATTCAGTCGCAGTTGGATAGTTTTTGAATCGGCTTGGAAAAGCCTCACTAAGTCCGTCATAAATTCGAAAAGAGCTGTTAAAAAGCGTAAAAGCCGCGATTTTACGGGATGATGTCACCATCGAGCAGAGTCATGGGCGTGTAGAAGTCCGTAAATACCATGTGCTTCCAGCAGGTGAACTTACCCAACATTTCCCAGACTTGAAAAAACTAGAAAGTATAGGAATTGCTATCGGTTACCGTATTGATAAGGCTGGTAAAAAATCGCTCGATTATTCTAATACATCGGTTCTGCAGAGCTAGGACAAAAGCGTTTTGCAGCCGCTGTTCGGTATCACTGGAGCATAGGAAATAACCTGTACTGGGTTTAGAATGCATCGGTAAATAAAGATGCTTGCCAGATATTCAGCTGCAACGCCACTAAGATCATGGTTTGTATGCGCCACATCGCCATCAATATGCTGCGTACTGAAGCGACCCCAAAAGCCAGTATCTGGCGTCAATAGAAAATTTCGGCAATAAGGAGCAGCTATTTGGAGAAGCTACTTCTGGCTGGTTTTAAGAGGTGAGTAAAAAGCGAACATTCATGCTCTTATCCTGTATGATGCTGTTTTCGGGTGGGAGTAAAGACTAAAATTCAAATACTTACCATTAAAAATATCTGATGAGGTCAATCATAAAGATACGATCTCTGATTAACTTAGTACCATCCCACATCGATTGTTGGTGTTATTTCAATTAGTTATCACATTAAACCATAAGAAAAAGACCACCTTTGCTATAGTGGTCTTTAAAATAAATTTATTTTATATAGTAAAGTAGAGAGTTGATTCTATCCCAGACGTGTCCTTGGTAATAACGACCTGGAGCATAATCCCAAACATCAAATTTTATATAACCGTGATTATAAACAGAAGCCCCATTCAGCTGACTTTTATTGAAGAGTCCTTCCCCAGAATCTTTACTATACATCACTATAGCCGTAAAATCATTGATTCCCGCTGAAGATGATTTAGCATGCCAGAGCAAATGTGCCTTGGATAAATCTGGAGCTAAACTTTCAACTCTATTTTCAGGATTCACTTGATTCATGGTTTCAAAAGTAACCATTGCTTTTTTCCCAGCTTGATCCAATGTCATAAGACCATAATGAGAGGCAGATAAAAGTGCATTCCAACGTAAATTACGCATAACACCTAACTGATTGGGAGATACAGTTTCTACAAACTCTTTCGTTAAAATGTTGTCTTTATTATGAGCAAAAAGTGTCCATCCCCCACCCTGGTTAGTCATATCACAATAGACTTCAAATGGTTCAACGCCATTATTTTCTCCATCTGGATCAATCATGTAATACCCGTCACCAACAGAGTTACCAGAGTCCAAGATGTGCCAACATGTTTTTTTTATGACAGTGTTATCGGTATCCGTGCGAATTGACCAGTCACCAGATTGACCTGCGGTATTGTACCAAGTACCTGCGTAACCAGACTCTCCTTTCTTACCTAAGTAGTATTGTTTGATAGATTCGGAAGTCTGGTTAAACTCGATGATTTTACCATCATTTAAATACTGACCGACAAAAACATCATTCTCAGTTGAAGCAAAGGTCATTTGTCTTACTGTGACATCAGTGTTATATTCTGCATCCCCGTTAACAACACCATCTAGAACATCGTCATAGTGTATGGACCAATTATCAGCCGATACATGTAACGGAACTAAACAGAAGATTAAAGAAGAAAATTTCAAACAGTTTTTCATCAAATCACTCTAACTACTATTAATAAAACAGCTTTAAATATACACATTTTCCATATGAATAACACGCATATTATTGAAATTTTAAGATTATAAGCCAAAAAACTCACAATAACGGTCAAATCATTTATAAAATGATGGCAGTAGATTTGAACAAGCACAATAGATGACTCACTCAATTAATCCTCAAGATATTGAAAATTTCTTCTATGACAAGTAATTCATTTATAACCTAGCGGGTTTACTTTCAGAATTGTTTAATGGGTATCCACATAGTGGCCAATACCCATTACCATCAATTGTGAATTTTAACAAATTTTTATCAATTCCAAATTTAGTTCAGATCGCCAGAGGTAATATTTATCTTCACAGAGATAAAACTCCACGTTTATTTCCGGTGAGAGTCGCTCCACCAGCAACACGACCCCGAGACACTTTCCTGAACAGTAATATTAGCGCCATCACTGCTCATATCTATTTTCACTTACCCTGAATGAACCGGACAGACAACGATGCTCTCTTCATGCAATACTGCATCACTTGATTCACGGCAACTTTCGAGCACCGGTACGCATATATGCCCATTCCTTTGCCATTCAGGGAAACCATCATATAGAAAAGAGTCACAATTCTGCGCCGCTTTGAACGCTTCAGATTAGGCAGACGATGACTGACTGACAAATTGATAAAAATCATTGGCATCATTTCAGATCCTCTTCTGAAAAAAAAATAGAAACGAACTCACTCAGGCGAACAGGCATGCTCGCCTGAAAGGTGCTTAAACAGGATGTGCTGCGGGCCAGCAGGTCCACCGTAATATAAATCGCCAGTGTCCTGAAAACCTGTTTTCAGATAACACTGATATGCAGGCAGGTTGTGGCAATTTACCGTTAAATAGAGCGCCTGAACGTCTGGATAATGTCTCTGTACAAACGCTGGTAGTGCTCTGATCCCCTGACTTGCAATTCCTTGTCCCTGAAATGCCTTATCAATCAGTAAGGCCCTGACACCCAATGCATCCTCAGGGCAAAAACGATACGTCTCGGCATAACGTGTATCCAGAATGAAAGAGCCAGCGACCTGATGATTGATGGTGATTAAACAAGCATGCTCATGCGCTTGTAAATCAGCGAGAACCTCGGGCATTTTTCCAATTGTAAATTCCGTTTGTTCTGGGTTAACCAAGAGTGAACAGACTTCCGCTTTACGATATTCTGTATACTGTTCAATTCGAATCATTCCATTTCCTTTTTCGTTCCTTTTCCTGACGATACACTACATAGAGAAATGGAGGAACACATTTGCCGTTATGACCAATGTGGTTCCAGCTTTCGTCCATTGTATTCACACAAATACCCGGGCCAGCAAGAAATATGAACACGGTGTCTAGTCTAATATTCACCAAGATAATACGGATACTCCGGTTTTTCTCCGGGCTCTGACCACAGATCCTGGCTTTTAAACACAAACTAGTTACCATTCAGCCAGAGGAAAAAGTCAGCCCAAGCTAAACGAACAAGACCAGGGTGTGCTTGTTGTTGTTTTCAATTTCATTCTCTCAATGAAAGTTACTGAAGGAAGACGTTGCTTCTGGCTATTTGCTCCCTCAAAGGTCAACCAGAAAAAACTTAAGCTTCTCTGATGCTGTTCTGGCAGATTTTATGAATGCAAACTGTTGGTTGTTCACCCAGTAGATTTTTTTCACCCGCCACAGGTTGAGAAAATCACCTTCTTGATGTCCGTAAATCGTCTTCCAGTTTCCATCTATTTTTTCTTGTAAGCAGTATTCACTGTCCTGGCCATTGTAATAATTAGTATATCTGTAGCGGCCATTGGGCGAGTAAACAGCTTTCTCAGGATTCCCGTACAAATATTCCCCGGTTTGAAGGGAGATCAACGTTTCGGCTTCATGACCACAGGTAAAATTGATCACATCTTCTTCCGGATAATACGCTTCAAATTGGCACTCACTTTCAAAATGGGGCTCCTGCAACAGAACTTTCCCTTTAGGTCCCTTGATAAGCAGTGTCTCGTTCAGGTGAAACCGATCACCAAGCATTTGCTTCGCCTCACTGAAGCTGAACACAATTTGCAGCTCTGGTTGACGATAAGAAGGTGCGAAGCTGACCCACTGCATGAACGATGACCCGGTAAGAGGTTTCATTTTCAATTGAAACTTATTCTCTTGAGCCAATCCTGCCGGGGAAAATAGTGCCGCAATCAATACAGATACCGTCAGCTTTTGTTTTTGATTTATTTTGAACATGGTTTCCTCTCAGATTCACTGTGCTTCGACAAACCAGTGCCTGTTTGTACTCTGCACAATCCACCGCTACTTTTAATACATTCTATGTAACTGTATGCGGCAGTAAGGAAACAAGATGAAATACAAAACGTTCGTGCTCACGCTGGCCTTCGTTATCAGCTTTCCCGGTTATGCCCAAAATGGCCTGATCAAGATGAAAAGTACGTTTGACGTGGCCACAACGGCTGACCGTTTAGAAGCAGCCTTAACATCCAAAGGAATGACCCTTTTTGCGCGAATTGATCATGCAGCCGCCGCGAAACAAGCCGGAATATTATTACGCCCGACAACCCTGCTGATATTCGGAAACCCGAAAGTTGGCTCCCCGCTCATGGTCTGTGCACAGAGTGTCGCCATCGACCTACCGCAAAAGGCACTCATCAGTCAGGATGAATCCGGTACAGTCTGGCTGAGGTATAACGATCCGAGCTATCTGGCTTCACGTCACCACATAAGCGGATGCAATGACGTGCTCCAGAAAATCGGGACGGCACTCTCCGCTTTTGCCAATGCCGCAACACAACCTTAGCCAACTTCGTCTGCCAGTCATTGCTGTCATATAACCATGTCGTGTATTCATCAGAGACATGCTCAGTTTTGCAGTAATATAGTGCTGGCTCTATCTTCATGGCTGTATGCACTGCAGAGTGTTTGACCATCTATGGCCACCACGTGACCTTCAGTCAATCTATGTACCGAAGACATCCACAGGACAAAAAAACTTGAACTGTTCGGCATCAAATCGTAGAGACAACTCTATCAATAGAATCATCAGCGAGATACTCAAAAAAATCAATATCCCTGAAGATCTCCCCAAAAAAGAAGGCATTGTCACAATTTATATCGCCCGAAAAGAAAACGACCCGATTCCCATGCTAGCATCATCACTTGACCGAACAGGTTTCGCGATCGTGTCCGCTCCGAACTATCAAGAGCTGGATATTTTGATGAAAGACATTGACACCGTAAGCTTGGAAACTCGTGATGCATAAGGATATGAATACCCCACTTTCCCATCAGATTGAACGTTTTGTCATGGGCTGGTCTAACTCACGCCGTATTGGCCCTGTGAAACTTAATCAACGTCAAGAAGGGTTACTTTGCAGCTTCAGCCAGCCGATCGGTTCAACCAAACGTTCACACGAAATGTTTATCTGGGATTGGGCTTCCTTCTCTCCTGAGAAACTGATCAGTGAAATGGGTAGCAAGCTGCATTTTGTCTCAGTCTTTGATGCAAATGAAGCGGCGAAACAAAAGCTGGCATCCGTTGGTTATCAACACCTCACCAACGAAAAGCTGATGCGCCTGGATCTCACCCGCCTTCAGTCAGTCAATGATCAGTCTGTCAATCATTCGTCTGATATTGAGATTGCGGTTCAACCTGCACAAATCGATTGGTTTAACCAGCAACGGCAACAAAATATCATCCAGCATGAACAGTTCAAAGCTGATCAAGTTCAGGTTTATTTCATTCGAAAAGAGAACGTGCTGGCCTCATGGGCGAGAGCAATTCAAGTGGGGCAGACAGTCATAATCGACGATGTTCAGACGCACCCCGAATTCCGGCGTCAGGGTTTGTCTAAGCAAATCATGCGTCTCATCTTCCGTGACGCACAGCAAAATGCATGTGACCAGGTGTTATTGGCTGCAAGTGAACTCGGTCAGAGACTTTACAGCCATTTAGGCTTTGAAGTCTTAAGTGAGATTCAGGTCTTTTCTAAAAGCGAACCAAGAAATCATTGAACGTTTTCTTCACACAATTATCCGGGATGAATCGTTCGATTCGTCCCGCTCTTTACACGTCTCAGATGAAATTTAACCCCGACGAGCCATCGTAAGAAGCAGCCTTAACCGACACCGTCAGTAAGTCATCGCCATCATGGTACATATTGTGCAATGTATTCCGAGCAGCAATGTATTCCACCGGGCAAAAAACGCGTTACCGATTCTGAAGTCAGCAGCTTTGAGTAAATATCGATATCATTGGCAGTCACCGGAGTTAAAATAAGCCTCTTCGTCACAATCACGTGATCCCTTTCCATTTTCATCTCTTCTGCTAGTCATTCATAATCTGGTAAGTCAGGGACTGTCATGTAATAAACACCCAGCTTTTCCATACAAAGGAACATCTGATATTTTTGATAATTGTACTTTTTGTCCACATAGGTTTCATAACCACACACCTGCTTTGCCGCTTTCACGGCCAGTGGGTTTACTTCATTTCCCGGCTCATCAACCCAAATATAGTGACGCTGTTTTGATGTTGTTGATGTTTCTTTTGTATTCACTGACTCGGTATTCGTACAACCAGTCATGACCATCAGAAGCAGACCCGGTATGACCGCACCTTTTCTCGGGTGAAAACGCATATTTCTGTCCTTGAAGATTTTGATGCTTTACTTGAAATCAACAGAAGTCTGATATCGGCCTCACAATAACACTGATGCTAATTGATTGACAGATTCCCGGATCTCATCCTCATTTAAAGCACCAAAGCCAAATCGAATATGGCTCGGGCCTGCTTCATCGTTCCCGTCATACAGGTCAACATGATAATTTTTCAGTTCCGTACTGTTGAACGATTTATTTTCGGTCAATCCTGAAACATTGACCCAAAGTGCCATGCCACCAGCCGGTAAATCAAAACTGATTTGCTCACCGAACACCTGTTGAAACATCTGAGCCGCAAAATTCCGTCGGTTTTCATAGCATTTTCGAACTTTCCGGATATGTTTTTTCACTTCGCCTAATTCCATCAGTTCTGATACAGCTAATTCGGTCAGAGGATTCCCTTGCCGGTCTATCAGCATGACTTCCTGAGCGGCTCTGTCGATGAATCTTTCGTCTGCAATCAGATAACCTAACCGAAGTCCGGGCGCAAAGACCTTTGACATCGAACCAATGTGAATCACATTCTCTGCACCGGGTAAGCTGGAGAGCGGCGGAATCGGCCTGGATTCATAGTGAAACTCATGATCATAGTCATCTTCAATCACAGCGAACTGATGCCTTTGAGATAGCTTTAAGAGCATCAATCGTCGTTCCATCGACAGCGTCACGGTTGTCGGGTACTGATGATGCGGTGTGATAAACACACCAGCCACCTGATGACGAGAGAGTATCTGCTGGAGTTCGTTGGTATCCAGCCCCTGTTTGTCCAATCCACAACGGACGATTTGAAAGCCATTCGACTCAAAGGCAGCCATGGCCGGCGGATAGCACTGAGCTTCAAAGACCATGACACCATTTTCAGGGTTCAAAAGCCTTGAGCTGAGATAGATACCCATCTGACTACCACGAACAATGCAAACCTGCGGCAGAGAGACTTTCATGTATCGATCCATATTCAGCATCTTCCGGATAGCATTGCGCAACTCAATGGTGCCACGCGGATCGCCATACCCAAGTTTTGCCTGCCGGCTCGCGTGAATCATTGCTCGACGATAGGCTCTGGATAATACTTCGTAAGGGATGAGCCGGGCATCTGGAATGCCATCGTTCGCGACCGGAACAACGCGCTCAGCAACCATTGCGGTACGAGATATCGAACGCATCAGCCCTGAAGCTGAGCGGGTTTTCTCTGCAGCGTTCACCAACACCTGATTTTCTGCCGAAAGATCTTGCTCCGGTAAGACATCGGCAACGAATGTGCCACGCCTTGGTTTTGTCACCAGCCACCCCTGCGATTCCAGCTCCTCATACACAAGCTGAACGGTTTTTCGGTTTACCCCCATGTCGGCAGCCAGTGAACGGGAGCCTGGCATCATCGTACTGGGTTGCAGCCTGCCCGTTTGAATCTCCCGCGTGAGCTGATTTGACAACCGCAGGTGAAATGACTCCCCATGACACTCCTCCAGCCAGAGTTTCATCTGCCAGGGTCTTTTCATCAATCCGCCCTCTCTGGACCATTACAAATCTGAAATCTGGATGTTATTTCTGGTCCAGATGAGCATTAGTATCCCGGTTAGAAAGTCGTGATGCAACAAGAGGAACTCACCATGAAAACTGCTTCTCTTCCCAAACAAGACCTCATGCGAACCGCACAGGAACGTATGACTCAACTGATTGAAGATACCGCGCTCACTGATCGGCAAAAACTCGCACTCACATGCAGAATTCTATTTGAGAAAGGACACGACGCGGGTCTGGCCGGGCAGATCACCTGCCGCACTGATCAGTCCAATACTTTTATCACCCAGCGATTTGGATTAGGTTTTGATGAAATTACGGCAGAAAACCTGCTCGAAGTTAATCAGGATCTGATCCCGCTGAATGGTGAAGGCATGGCAAACCCGGCGAACCGCTTTCACACCTGGATTTACAAGGAACACCCGGACGTCAACTGTATTATTCATACCCATCCGACACATGTCGCGGCTTTATCGATGCTGCGGGTGCCCCTCATCATTTCACAGATGGATACCTGCGGCCTGTATGAAGACTGTGCGTTTCTCAGCGACTGGCCGGGCGTCCCTGTCGGGAATGAAGAAGGCATTATCATTTCAAAAGCTCTGGGTCAAAAGCGCGCGGTGCTCCTGGCACATCATGGACAACTGGTCGTCGGTAAAACCATTGAAGAAGCCTGTAACCTCGCCATTTTAATTGAGCGCGCAGCACAACTGCAGCTGATTGCCATGTCTGCAGGGCAAATTCAACCCTTACCCCAGCCCTTGGCCCGAGAAGCCCATGACTGGGTTTCTACAGATAAGCGAAACAAAGTTAATTTCGCTTATTACGCCCGACAAGCGCTGAAAAACCATACTGACTGTATTTGAGGAACCTGCCATGCAACTCTCCGGTATTATTGCCTACCCGATCACCCCATTCAGTGATGATGGAAAAAAGATTCAATTCGATATTCTTGGACAAACGCTGGAACATTTACTCGACCACGGCTGTGATGCGATTGCGCCATTAGGCAGCACTGGTGAAAGTGCCTATCTCAGCCTGGAAGAATGGCAGCAGATTGCTGAGTACACAGTCAAAACTGTCAATCAACGTGTTCCGGTGATCGTTGGGATTGGCGAGCTGACTACCCGCCAGGCAATTCTGAAAGCCAAGTTTGCTGAATCTATCGGCGCTGACGCCATCATGGTCATTCCCGTTTCCTACTGGAAGCTCACGGATGAAGAAATCTTCAACTATTTCGAAGAAATTGCGACATCAACTTCGCTTCCTGTGATGGCCTATAACAATCCGGCCACCAGCGGCATTGATATGTCTCCAGAGCTATTGGTCAGGATGTTCGAAAACATTACGAATGTCACCATGGTCAAAGAAAGCTCGGGCGATATTCAGCGAATGCACAGACTGCATGAACTGTCTGGAGGTGGATTACCTTTTTACAATGGAAGCAATCCCCTCGCCCTTGAAGCACTCTGTGCCGGTGCAAGTGGCTGGTGTACCGCGGCACCCAACCTGTTGGGCGGATTACCCAAAACGCTGTACCAATTGATAACCTCAGAGCAACTCTCAGCAGCACGCGCGATTTTCTATCAACAACTGCCCCTTTTACGGCAGATGGTCATCGCTGGCATTCCTAAAGTGGTGAAGGCTGGACTAGCCATTCAGGGGATTCACGCAGGCAGCCCAAGAAAGCCGCTCCATCACACGACAACAGAAGAAGCGCTTTCCTTACGGGAAATGTTGGCAGAAGTGAACCGATAACCGAAACATCATGACGGGCTGCACGCTCGTCATGTCTTTATCCTATGGCCTGATTCACACTTCAGGCACCAACTTAAAGCTCACAAGAGACCCAATACCGGGCGATCGGTTCGGGAAATACCTTTCCCATAACGACACTTTCAAAAATTCCACCGTTACTTTCAATCACCTTGCGTGACGCAATATTATCTTCATCCGCCGTAATGAGTGCCTTCCGGATACCCAGTTCGCAGGCTTTTGACAGTGCCAGTTTCAGCATCACTTTTCCGTTTCCCCGACCCCGGGCAGATGGTGCGACATCGTAACCGATATGTCCGCCCTCCAGAGACAGAAAGTCATTTTCAATGTGGTGGCGTATCCGGATAGCACCCAGAATCACGGCGTTTTCAACCAGCCATAAATGACTGCACGGCACATAACCATCGGGCAGGTTGATACCCTCTTCTTCATCCTGCAATTGCCGAACATAGTCCGCAAAGTTTTCAGTGCCCCGCGCATAAAAGTCGGCATTTTCAGGATCGTGTTTGATGAAGTCATGATAGAAGTCAGCAAATGCTGATTCTAATTCAGAAGAGAGAACCACTAATTCCATTCATTAACCTTAAAATTTCATTCATTGAAATTGACAACGTTCAAAATATATCAACGCCTTAAGTTTCGACATTAAAGAAAATGAAATACATAAGCAAGTCCACATCAATATCGGTCGTGAGCGTATAACGTTCTCCGGTCATACGACCCACAGCGGAGGTCCAAAATTTCAGGGCTGGCGTATTTTCAAGCAATACACGAATTTGCCACTGTCCGGGGTGAGCATTCACAAGATGCTTCAGGGCTTGCCTGCCCACACCCTGTCCTTTGAATTTACGGAAAACAAAAAACTGCTCTATATCATGCACCGACTGAGTTTCGGGGTATAAACGCACCAACGCAAAACCGGCGAGTTCATCACCATGCATAATAAAATAAGGAAAATGATCATCCTTTTCCCAATACTTGTTCAGGCTCGGCGAATGAAACTGAAATAAACCGTCGTCATTCGGGTTCCACTTTAAATACGCCGACAGCTCATAAAGGTAAAACTGGAAAAGATTGCCAAGCATTTGGCGCTTTTTGATTTCAATGGCTCTGAGCGAAACATCCATGTTTTGTATATCCATGTCATGTATATTCATCAATTCATTCAATTATCTGTCATTCAGGCCTTTACCATCCAGGATATGTGGGATGCATTTCTCGACTCTGGAGGAACGCGTCTGGGATTGCTTCGCTCCAGAAAAATGTAAAAGATAGGCTCTCTGTCGACCCGGAGACAGCGTCTCAAACGCTTGCTTTAACTCGGGCATTTCCTCAAGCTTTATCTGAAACTCGTCAGGCACATCAAACGCATCCGTCGTTTTAAAATCAAACTGAATACCGGACTTTTCAACATCAATGGCCTGGCTGAGATAGGTTTTCAGCGTCTCTGCATGCTGTTTAAGCTCATCCAGCGTGGTAAACCGAGCTCTTCGAGCCAACTGGGTATTCTCTCCCGGTGCTTCCAAAATCCCCGCTGAATCTTTCAGCAATGCACCTTTCATAAAGAGTACACAGAAAGATGCCTTAAACCCCTGCAAAATCGCAATGTTATTCCCCTGATAGGTATAACAGGGTTTCCCCCACTTCAGCGTCTCGGTTAACTGGCAATCCAGAGCAATGTTTCTCGCCAGCATAAACTCATCCTGCCACTGGCTGGCTTTTCGGATAAATCCGTCCACTTTTGGATGAGTTTGCCCTTCATATTGTTCGTCCATCAGCGCTTCCTTTTTCTGAAAATAAACGATTGTTCGATGTCTGAGCTTCATGGTTGCCTTCCGTCTCAGACACCGAGCCCCTTCATCACTTTAGCATCAGAATCCGCGTTGTTTCATGAAAGCAACCGCCAGCACGCCAGAAATGAAGATCCACCAGCCTTGCTCTTTACGCTTCATCCAAACTTTCCCTGGAAACATTTGAACCGCCCTGTTCATCATCGATAAAAAGTGAAGCCGTTTTACTTATCGACTTGTTCAATATCAGCCGGCTCACCCCGATCACATTTCTTGCAAGATAACAAAATGCCTAACATTCCCCGACGACCATCTGCCGTTGTCACCCAAGGACGACAGATGAACGGCGGTTGATGTCTGACATGCTGAAAGTGGCCACAGCCAAGTTCAGCAACCCAGTCTCCTTCGTCATCCAGATGGTAGCCCACAATGGGTTGCTTCAAGTTTGACGTCCTCCAGTGTTAACTTTGAAGATGCGCTCCGTGTTCAGCCCGCAGCACCGACAGATTTGAAATCGCCGATGATTTAAACCCTCTTCCGCATCTTATCCAGCAAAGTTAAACAACCTTGCATCAGTAATATTTCCATCTCATGCTCACTGAATAACGACCCGAAACCAAATAATCCGCGAAAACTGAACACCTTTTTGAAATAGACAGACCAGGGGACCGTTTGAGACACCTCGAAGGTTTCTTTGGTTTGTTGCGTGCCGGCATAAGATAACCGGGATACCAGCTTGATCTTGGGCCGGATAAAAACAGGTAAATAGATATCACTGGTACGGATATCTCCATAATGACCATTTCGCAGATTCACGATCACAACATCCAGAATCAGGTCATTTTTCTGGAAGTGTGCCACTGATGCTGCAGGCTGAAGGCAAAAGATTTCCTCTAATTTAGCCTTCATCTCATCTTCTAATTGATGATCCGCCATGCGAAACCATTGCTCAAGCTGGTTGATCTTTCCATTCGGAGCAACCGCCAAAGAGCCCAGATAAATCGCAGACTTCTCTTTCTGAAACAAAGTTGAAAACACCATTAATCCTTTCAAGCTATCAAGACAATTTTTACGGGGCGTCGTGATGGATTCGATTGGCGGGCATGACCAAAATTTAGCGTCATGAAACCTTCCATGCATACAATAAATCTGGCAGGCCCTCTTCATTATCACAATCACCACCGATTGCAACAAACCCATGCCTTTCATAAAAGCGCCGGGCTTTTTCGTTCACTTCAAAGGTTCTTAACCGTAATGATCCCTGAGAGATGTCCTTAGCAAGATTGAGTAATTGGCTCCCAATCCCATACGACTGCCAGTTGGGATGCACATACAATTGGCTGACTTCCCGGCCATCTGTTGCCAGAAACGCAACGGGGCTATGTGTTTTCTCTTCACGCGCGACATAAATCAGGTCGTTTTTTGCCAATATTTCTCTCAGAAAAAATGCCTGAGACTCAAAAGAATGAATCGGTGGTATCCCAATCGCGCGCTGCATCGACACACGCCATAATTCAGTCACGGCCTCGACGTCATCCATTTCTAATGCATCAATGCTGATCTTCGCTGGGCTGCTCTTCACTGTCTTACTAACCACCTTAAACGCACTCAATCCCTTTACTGATAACGAATCATAAAAGAATCACCCTGTCGAAAAAAGAAAAAAGCCACGTCTCTCACGACGTGGCTTTTGCGAAGTCATCAATGGACATTAACTGATTATTGGCGATCCTGATCAAAATCACCGTGGAAGTGGCCGTGGTCAGAATGACTTTCTGCCGCTTTCAACTTCTCACCGATACGCAGTTTCTGGACTGGCTTATCCGCATGCATACGCGTCATTGGTTTCACCGCAGGCTCTTCTTTCGGCGGGAACAGTGGCTTACTGAACGCATAGTAAGTGGTGACATAAGCCAACGCCTGTGTATTCGTATACAGAGCTTCCTGGCTGACATTGTTCAGGTCATCACAAGCCTGGTGGTAACACTTGTCATAAGCGACATCGATCTCACCCCCAAACTTCTCTACTTCTTCAGCGGTTTTCACTTTCTCAGCGCCCGTGAACAAGCCACCGAAAGCGACCCCCCAATCTGCAAAACCTGCATAGTCAGAGCGTTTTGACAGTGCCTGCGGAATGGTTGATTCAGACTTCGCACCAAAGAACTCGTTGAATACAGATTCAATATCTGACGTACCATAAGGCGGTTTGAAATCGCCGGTGTAGGCATTATCAGGACTGTCTTTGGTATCAGACAAGTCGCCATCCATGACACCATAGATATAGTTTGGCGAAGCGATCATGTCGAAGTTCAGGTACAGCTTCACTTTATTCAGTTTGCTGTAACGTGCATCAACCATTTCAATCTGCTCTTCTGTCAACTGACTTGGATCTTCCAGCCCAAGCTCTTCCAGAATCTCTTTCTGAGCCTGATTGTAAATCGGTTCGAACAAATCTTTCGTATAGTATTCAGACCCAACCAGACCGGCTTCTTCTGCTGCCCACCAGGCAAAGCGAACCTTGTTCTTCACCGGTGCTTTTGTTTCTGCCAGCGTAACCGCATATTCCAGTAAGCCTGCTGTCCCTGAGCCATTGTCGTTAATGCCCGGACCTTCAGGCACAGAGTCCAAATGCGCCCCTAACATCACAACCTGATTCGGGTTTCCACGCTTGGTTTCTGCAATGACATTTTGCGTGACGACCATTTCATCTTTCACACTGACAGAAAGTGAAACGGGGACGGCTTGTGTCGCGCTTAAATCAAACCACTGTTTGCCCAAGTCATACCTTGAACCATACGCTGGAATCGCGGCGGTTGTATCACTCCCCAGTGTGCCGTTCACGACTGATGTACGACCTTCGCTATTCCCCTGGTTGAAGATAATCACTGCCTTCGCACCAGCGTTTTGGGCATTCACCACCTTATCACTGAAGGCACAGCCACCACGTTGAATGACCGCAATCTTTCCGGCAACATCTTTACCGGTAAAGTCTGCTGCCTCACAGCCATCGGTATCATCGTAATCAGGCGCACCAAAATTAAAATCTGGCGTCACAAAAACTGCTTGCCCTGTCAGCTCGCCATTCGAGTTGCCTGAATAAGACATCACCGCATAATCCGGCTCAACACCTTCGCCAGCTTCGCGCGTACTGATTAAATCGACACCATTGACATTCAGCTTCGTCCCCGTCAACTCTTCCCATGCGCGGAAATCGAATTCCTGGGTAGACACCCGATAGCCATGCGCTTTCATGACATCGATAATGTAATCAACAGAGTACTGATAACCATCGGTTCCCGCAGCACGTGTGACAGAGTTGCCATCTGTTGTTTTAGAAGCTCGCGCTTCCAGTTCTTCCAGATGTTCTACAACTTCTTCACGGTCAATTTCACTGCTCACATAAGCTGCCGCAGATTGGGGATCTTTCCAGTAACACCCGGTTAGCATGGTCGCACTAATCACGGTCGCGAGAAGTGTCTTTGTTGTTGTCATGCTTACTTGCATTCGTGACTCCTTGTTTTTAGCCAACATTTCAGAAGCGATTTAACGCACACATTGTTGACTAAACACAAGGTTAAAAAAATGTTAAATCAAACACCTTGGCAAACAAAGGAATCGACATCAAACTATGCGCAAATGGGTGTGCAACTTACACCATAAAATCCATTCTGGATCACAACGGATTTTGGTTCACAGTTCACATTGCGCAAGCGAACACATTCATCCCATAAAACGCTACGACCCTTCGTAGCGCTTGGTAACCAAACATGAGAACAGGCGAATCAGATCTTGCCAAGAATGATTGCATAGCTCACAAAAATTGCCAGTCCCCAAAACACCACACCCAAAATCATCCAGAGATAATTTGCCCAGGTTAAAGAAGCATTCGTTGTTCCGGCTTCGTCCT
Source organism: Photobacterium galatheae (assembly GCF_000695255.1). GTDB lineage: Bacteria > Pseudomonadota > Gammaproteobacteria > Enterobacterales > Vibrionaceae > Photobacterium > Photobacterium galatheae. The sequence goes on from NZ_JMIB01000021.1 coordinate 259,369, forward strand.
TCATCATCTTGTTTACATAGATCTGAATGTCATAAAGCGCACGATACATCAATGGGATAGCCAGCAGGGTGTAAAAAAAGGTATAGGGCATCCCAATTTCATTCTCTGACAATTTATCCGCGATACGACAGGAGATAACCAAGAGTACATATTTGATTGCATTCCATTCCATCACTGAGTTTTCTTTCGTCGTCGCAAAATCGAGTTGTCCGATTTTTTTGCAGAGTGAATGTACAAAAAAGATATCAAAAAAACCTCGTGCAACTGGCCAAACATCACTGCCAGTGCTTTTTTTATAAAGAGACCAATTGATATAAACCCAGTACATACCATAAAGGCCCATCGTACTCAGAAATAAAATTGTAAATTTCTTGGGCGAAACCACATAAAACCTGTGTTCTCTTGTACTTGGACTCATGTCGGTATCAACCTCAGATTGGATATTTTCCATCAACATCACGCCTCATGATTTAAATTTTTATGACTGACATGGAATATCAAAATCAACGTGGTAATGGTCATCATGTCTGACCCAGGAACGTCGTTTTGAAAACTGAATATGCTTTTTCAAATAATTGCCATATTGGGTTTGAAATAAATAGGGTTGCAAATCCGGATCAAAAATTACCCGCCAAAGATCATATCCTTGCTTTATCGCCGCTTGATGCAATGCGACAAGATGAGCACCCATCGCCTCATAATCAATGGTCAGTGTTTGGTAATGACCCCGATGGTCGAATTCAATGTTGTAGCCAAATTTATTCAACGGATGTGTTGACAAATGAACAGATTGCCCCTGTTGATTCACAACAGGTGTCATGAAATCTACAGACAGACCATTCCGATGTGTTTTGTGAGGATAGAACTGACCACCTGACTGAAAGCCTGTTTCAGCATATTTGAAAACCTTTCCGGGTGCATGATTTTCCAGATTCGCATATGCGCCCAAAACAATGTTGTAGACTTCCGAATGAACATAAGTCCGGCCGAGCAATCGGGCGATATTGCTATAACCAACATAGTTCGGCCCTTCAGCCGGTAACTGGATACCATTTTCCAGATATCCATTCGAAGTTGTCCCATAGCATGTACTTTCCGCCGCATAAGTACCAATAGACAGACAACACAATACAGCAATGATTATTTTCATGACTTTTAATCTGACACGTCTTGTTTCAAGTTGATTCACATTGAACCCGCAAGTATCTTTCCATTCAATGCGGCAAAACATCGTTGAATCGTAATTCTGATTCTACTGAAATGTGAGTCATCCAATGGATGGAGGCGTCCAAAGGCAAACCTTCCTTGAAAAGCCGCCATCGAAGTCTGATCTAAGATTTCATGCTGACAAACAAAGCCTGCTTTCAAAGTCGCTCTGTCGCTATCAGGCAAGGTAAGCAAAGTAAGAGAAGCGTGCGCAACTCGGGCTATCAGTCGCGCCAGATGACAGACGAGAACCGTCTGAGCGGTGTTTATCGCTCAGCGATCATAAGATTTAGGTGGGCTTACACTACTGGCGAGGTATTTGCTGCAAGGTTTCTATGGTCTCCTTCGATGCTGTCAGCCAGATTTGAACCGGAAACGACTCCAGAACCGTCACATCTTTCACCAGGCCACTTTTCTCAAATGCTTCCACTTGTGCGAGCACAGGATCATTCGCCTCTGCACTTCCCAGAATCATGACTCTTTGCCATGAATCTGTAGTCGAACATGCTTGAATCATCATCAACCATAAAATCGCGAAATATCTCATTATGTTATCCCAATAATTATGAGGCCCAACACAGTTGGACCTCTCTTTTGATACGATTGTTCAGTCGATTAAGGATTCTTCACGATCCAATCTTTAATCGTGTTATACACGGTACTTGTTATTTTAGTCCCGCAGTTCCTTGTTGAAGAACCTGTTGTATGAATACCCCGAACATAATGGTTGCTGTCTTTGATCCCACTACCACTCTGACCACCCGCCGTATCAAGCGTATAGCAAACACGACGAGAAGAAATGGAATTCGTTGAACCAGAATCCGTCCACATGGTTCCGGAAGGCTTATCACCAGGATAACCGGTCACGCTATGCGTTCCACCAGAGTAGATCCCCCACCCCGAATTACCACCGTGAGGCTCACTGTTTAATACAATAATGGCGTAATCATAGTTTGTGTCGCCATTATTGTGCCATGCGGTCGTCGTCACCGCATTTTTCCAGGTCGCTGTTCCCCAAGGTTTATAAGAGCCATTTTGACCCGCAGTGAAGTTCAGCGATTTATACCAAGTCCCTGAACCATTCGAGACACAGTGACCCGCAGTTAACACATGTTTTTTGGTGATCAATGTTCCCGTACAACCGACAGCAATACGACCATTGTATAAGTGCGGCTTTGAGGTGGTGTTCGTTACGCGCACCCGGTTGTCAGCGCCAATGACTTTCAGTGATGAGAAAGTATCATCCGGCAGGGCCGGTTTTGTGGGCTCATGGGGTTCTGTCGTAAAAATGCTGGCATCTAAGCCTTGTGCTTGCATTGCTTTTACCGCACTTTCTAAAATTGCCAGCGTTTCTTCAGAAATATCCGCTTTGTACTGTGTACCATCCGCAGAAACAGCAACAGCACTCATGGCAGCAGCTTTTTCTGCCATCGAATATTCATACTGCAGTAAATATTCATCGTCAGCAGGTACCTGGACAACGTTGTCACCTTCAATAAAGGCTGCTTTTTCATCCATCTGAACAAAGTGCGTGAGTTCATTTGCATTTGCACCGGCAATACAAACGCCGGCGAGTGCAAGTACGATCAGTTTCCTGTTCATTCTTTTATATCCTGTTTATTTGAAATAATAAATCCATTCAACACAACGAATGGTGCGAATTATAAGCCAACTGTTTTCGCAGGTATAAATATAGGACAAAAGAATGTAACCACCACTGATTTGATTTAAATCAATACAATTCAAACGATTCCATTCAATCAAACAAAATCACACAATAAAACAATATGTAATTATGCTGAACCCAGTGAATTACTTCATTCAATACATGATAATCTATGAGTCTATCAATATTATGAATCTCTGATTGAAATGGATAATAATCAATCTAATTATAATTAGAACACATAAATATTATGGAATCGAAAGTTTCAGTCGAGTAATTCAGAACATGATCAGATACACATTTTTTGCTATTCATGGCCAATGAAAATAGCAGCCCTGACATCACCCCAGAGCTAATCTCAGTACGATGACTTTTTTCATGATCGTGCCAGCTTCAGCACCGTGCATGGATAACCGTGATTCTGACTTTGAAACTGCTGAGCTACCTGAAAGCCTTCACTTTCATACAACCGACGCGCATACGTATTACCCGCGAGCACATAGGTCATATCGTCAATTCTGTCACTGTTTTCTGCTTGTGCTGATACGCATCCATCCGTCAACCTGCACTTTGCAATATTCTGGTTATTGATTGAGCAACTCGGTTTCAATTCGTTTTCAGTCTGTATTTTGTTCGTACGTCATCAACCAGCCTTTGACGTGAACTTCTGGGGCGTTCGTGAGGAGCAAACATAGAGCTGGCCTGATCAAGCAAATTTACTGCGCGCCCTAAAAGAGAGCGGCGACACTCATCCAGTTCGGTCTCATCTATCAATTCATTGATCATGAGAACAGCAAGCTCTTTTGAAGCAATATCTTCAGGTAAACCGGTTTTGGTGCAAAGACCATAAGTCCCGGCCAGAAAATGGGCCCATTCTTCATCTAACGTTGCTTCAAGTCCTCTCCCCAACTTTGGATGATTCATCTCAAATCCAGCCGCTTTCAACTGTTCGATTTGATGACAATATCTTGTTTTGAAAACGATAACCGCTTTTTCGATATCATCTAAAGCCAGTAAAATACCCAGCCACGACACATAACCCTTCGCATAATATTCCAATGTCGTATTGACTTCATGATGCCCAAAGAAAGAATGACAGCTTACAGATGATGCCAGTTGATAAGATGCTAGTGGCATCACACCAGCACTTTGCAACTCAGCAAATTTTTCAGGACTGACCTTAGACAGGCTTAACAATTGCGCTTTCGTATAAAAATTGTTGTTTAAATACTCAATGAGTTCCATTCACGCTCATTCCTTTCTTAAAAAACAAATATCCTGAAAAATACACGGACTTCCTTGTCGCTATCTCTTCAATTAGGTTCATGTAGCCAATTCAACTACCAGCGTAGTGGTTCAAATGACATGACCGAAGATGAAAGAACCTGACTATGGTATGCGGCCTGGCGCCCTCATTTGACCGTATGAAGTACTTTATACCCGATTAGGTAAACGTGTTGATATACAAGGCTTCAACCTTGTCTCTTGCCCATTGGGTTTTGAGTAAAAACTTCAGCGATGACTTAACAGACGGCTCGTTACAGAAGCAATTGATATTGATTTTTTTATATAAACCATCCCAACCGTAGTGTTCGACCAAGCGGGTTAACACCTTTTCAAGCGTTAATCCATGTAAAGGGTTGTTGGGTTGCTGTTGGCTCATGATGACATTTCCAAGGTAGTTTCAGAGCGCTTCCCTCTTGTTGAGAGGGAGCGACAAAACAAGAATTCTACCAGAGAACTTCATCTTGCCTAGTCTGAAGAACAAACAAGTTATCTGTGAACTCAGCAGTTTGGATCTCGACACAACCGACTCTACGCGCTTTTCATGATGATTTAACTATAGAAAATCAACTTGATGGATTACGTTAAATGAGTTCAGAAATATACTGAACTCATTCATGGAACCTGTCGGTTTATCGAACTTTATAGGCTATAAATGGTTGGAATGTATTTAACCCCGCAAATGGGCACATAATATTTCCAGTCATTTTTGTTGTTGTGACACTGTCAATTTTTACGCGGATACTTCCTGAGAGCTGACCTTCAATTGCGTTATCTGTCGCAATAATAGGAAACGCTGAACAACCAGTACCATTTCTCCCAGTAATATCTATGACGACACTATCCGTGCCATAAAATTTAAACGTCGCATAATGGTCATCAATTTTCCATTTAGTATCTTTGAGCTCTTCTATTGTAGTATCATCAAGATTCGAGGATTGGCTTGATACTTTGATTTCACCATTTGCAGTCAACATAATAATTTCTGGCAGGCCATCACCATTCAGGTCAGCAACTTCAAACTGTTGAATTGATGAGTCTGTTAACAATGTTTGCGGTTCTTTATATTCAATATTTCCAGCGAAACATGGTGTCGCGACGAAGGCGATGGTGAATAAAGCAATTTTATGCACTATGATTTCCTTTTTTCCTAGAGAATGAACGTGTAAATCGGCGCCATATTAAAATATAACTCTCATTAAGAACACGCAGTTTCATATGCATAAGATTTACTTCTGGAGCAATATCAAAATTTCTTATCCAATCACATGCCATGATGATTCCCAATTCAGCTCATTTAATTCGTTCTGGATAACGCCTGTACATGCTTATCGTATTCAATTGATGTCTAATTTCCCTACAACTTTCTTCTCGTGTCCAGTTCAGAAAGATCAAAAAAACAGCATCCTCCACCAAGCGAACCGATGAAGTGATGCTGTCAGTCCATGAACGTTTTGCAAATAAGCGATGAAGCGGCGTCTCAATCCCCATCAGAAAACAGAGTTCTGCTTTCCCACTCTTCGATACAGTTCGTCTGAAACAAACCACCGACACTTAACAATCGACAATGGTTTCAAAACCGCCATATATCAGTCGCTTCCCATCAAATGGCATGGGATTCTCATTCGGGTCACAGAATGGGTCTTCCATAAACTTCGCCATACCTTCGTCCCGGGCTGCTTTTGACGGCCACATAATCCATGAAAAAACGACGGTTTCATCGGTCTTGCACTGAACCGCCAGCGGAAATGATGTCAATTCTCCATCCGGGATATCATTCCCCCAGGTTTCCACCACACGCTCAGCACCGTACTTTTTGAATAACTGCGCGGCGGCTTCGGCATGCTGCCGATATTCCTCTCGCTTGTCTGTCGGCACAGCGCAGACAAAGCCATCAACATAACGCATGATCATTCTCCTCTACCGATGGTGCTCAGAGCACAGAAGTGGATTCAAAGCACATCGGTATCTTGATAACTCACATTATTTTCTGTCTGAAGCTCGCGAACGGGCCGGATTTCCACACTGCCATAGCGCGCAGGCGGGATCTGACTCGCCACCTGAATCGCTTCATTCAGATCTCTGACATCTAACAAATAAAAGCCGGCCAACTGCTCTTTCGTTTCTGCAAACGGGCCGTCTGTGATATCAACTTTGCCGTTTCGAACGCGCAAGGTCGTTGCTGTTTGGGTGGAAAGCAGCGCCTCACCCCCAATCATATAGTCACGAGATCGCAGAGATTCGCCACAGGCCATACATTCCCGATTCAACGCGTCCCACTCCGCTTGTGACAGCGCCTTCAGGGTTGACTCGTCGTAATACACCAGAGCCACATATTTCATTGCAGCCACACTCCATATTTGGGTTGAGAAGAGATTACTGCTCGCCGTTATCGCTGCCTGGGAGCATGACCATCCAGCCGATACCAAATTTATCCGTCACCTGACCGTACAACGGTGACCAAAAGGTTTTCTCAAGGGGCATACGAACAGCACCACCATCTGCCAGCGCATCAAATACGCGGTGCGCTTCTGCTTCGGAATCAATCGTTAAGGCCAGGTTGAATCCGGTAAACGGCCCTTCATCACCACAACCATCTGAAGCGAAAATTTTCATATCGCCAATCGAAAACTCACAGTGCATCACCTTTTCCTCAAAACCGGGAGGCAACATACCCGCAGGTACCGGATCAGGGCTTTCATTGAAACGAAATTTCAAACCAACACGGGCACCCAGGTGCTTTTGATAATATTCAAGCGCCTCATCACAGCGACCGGAGAAAAACAGATAGCAGTTCGTCTTTGCTTGACGCATTGAAAGGGTTTGCCGTAACTGATCTTCGTGCTCACGAACCGAACCATCCTTATCGATCTCGGCAAAATCATCCATTTCAAAATAAGGACGGATCTCAATCTCTGAGGCTTCCTCCATCGGGTTCGGGCATTTTTTCACCCATGCGATCGCTTCTTCCATGGAACTCACCTGCCAAACCCAATAACCGGCCACCAGCTCGTTCGTTTCAGCAAAAGGCCCTTTCGTCACCGTACGTTCACGGCCATCGAACCGTACCCGAACCCCTTCACGACTAGGTTTTAAACCATCTCCGGCTTCCATAATGCCAGCTTTCACCAGCGTTTCATTGAACTCGCCCATCGCCTGCAATAACGCCTGACTCGGCATCTTACCTGCTTCCGAACTTTGACTTGCTTTCACCATGACCATCACTTTCATTGTGCTTCTCCAATTCATATATTCAGGTGGATTCAAGAGCGGCTCATTCTGCTCTCTACACAATAGTCGAGTGATGATTCGTGAAATCGACAACCCGTAAAAATTTTTTTCGATTTTTTTATTCCGGGGATGACAGAGCAGCCAACTTCCGTCTGAGCATACGCTGCTCAGGAGCTTGCTGGGTCAGACTTAAAGCGTGTTCAAAGGCAGAGATCGCTGCTTTTATCCGGCCGGAGCGGCTCAGCAATTCGCCATAGGTTGCATAGGTGAGATGATATTGTTGCAGGACTTTTTGCTCCAGCAGACGTTCAACTAACGCCAGACCAGCCTGAGGGCCATCACGCATGGCGACGGCAACAGCCTGGTTCAATTCAATCACGGGGGATGGCGCGACCTGAAGCAGCAACGTATAAAGCGAGACAATCTGATCCCAGTCAGTCCTGTGAGTATCCGGTGCTCGGGCATGTACCGCGGCAATCGCAGCCTGAATTGTGTAGTAACCGAAATCTCTGGTCGCCAGAGCGCTCTGTATCAGAGCCGTCCCCTCCTGAATCAGGGAGGTGTCCCACAAAGTCCGATCCTGATCTTCCAGCAAAACAATGTCACCCGCCTTGTCTGTCCGGGCTGGACGGCGAGACTCATTCAGGAGCATCAGTGCCAGCAAACCGCTCACTTCGGCATCCGGTAGCAAAGAGCGCACTAAGCGTGCCAGACGAATCGCTTCTGTCGTCAATTCGGAGCGCGTTACCTGCTCCCCTGCCGAAGCAGAGTAACCCTCATTAAAAACGAGGTAGATGACAGACAACACAGACTCGATTCTGTCCGGCAGTTCAGTTTTCGAAGGAATTTGAAAAGGAATCCGGGCATCACGGATTTTAGCCTTCCCCCGTACAATACGTTGGGCCATTGTAGATGGCGTTGTCAGAAAAGCGCTGGCAATTTCTTCTGTCGTTAAGCCACACACTTCCCTCAGTGTCAGCGCGACCTGTACCTTGGCATCAATCGCCGGGTGGCAACAGGTAAAGATCAACCGCAGTTGATCGTCTTCAATCACTTCATCATTGAATTCAAGCGTATCTTCGCTGCCCTGGCCTTGAGATACCAAGGATGATTCAATGGGCGACTCGAGTAACGCTGAAACAATCTCGCCTTGTCGTTTCTGTCGGCGTAGATGATCAATCGCTTTAAAACGCCCGACTGAAACCAACCAGGCACTCGGGTTTTTAGGAATCCCTTCCTGTGGCCACTGCGTCAGCGCTGTACTGAAAGCATCATGAAGTGCTTCTTCAGCAAGTTCGAAATCCCCCAGCAAGCGAATAAGGCTCGCATACACTTTGCGGGCATCGTTCCGGTACAAGTCATCAATTTTTCTTTGCACCCAATCGCTCGTGACCCGTGACTTCTCCATTTCTTTTCCTTGTGACACCATACAGGCAGTGAGTCAGGTTACCTTGACTAATTAAAGGAAAAATGACAAGCATTGGCAATTCAACACGTGTTGTTTATGATTGCAGCAATTATAACTGGTACATCCAATACTTTAACCACGCCGGAGTTTCTCTCAAATAAGCATAAACATCTCTGAACTCATAAAAATCAGGCGCATATCCATGAACAATACGGAAACCAGCATTCCTCAATGGAAGCTTTGCACGGGAGAGATGATATCGTTGTGATATTGCAACCACTGGCAGTCACCTTTCTAACTTATTTCTTGTCATATCATTGAAAGGCTGCCTGTGATCTGACTTCTAATCTGGCAGAGGGCAAACCATTGTGTTCAACTTTATTACCGTAAACAATGCCTACATCAGCAATAAAGTCCCGCGATTCATATGAATCAACGCGAATATCCGAGACCAGTAAAACCAAGACAAAAGCTACCGTTTTTATTCGCTTCAAGATTATAAAATTCTTACATCTGAATACTGTCAGCAACATGGTATGTACTTCACGTCAGCTTGTTTTTCTATACAAACACTCAGCGTGATGTTTTAACCACTAAAATCCTCCTTGTATATCACACCATATAAAGTTCAGCTGAATACCCTTGTTATATTTCCGTGTAATCAGACTTGATCAAGCCAAAGCACTTCAGGTCAGGAAACTGATTTTTCCAGTAGCCGCTTTGACGCCGTAAGCCTTCTTCTTTGAAACCTGTTTTCAATAGCACAGATTCTGACGCCACATTGCCAGGAATCGTATCCGCTTGAATTCGATTGATTTCCCCGCAAGGCAGCTTGTCCGAAAATGCATACGCTACAATTTGGTGAACGGCTTCTGTGATTAGCCCATTACCCCAATAAGATGGCAGAAGATCATAGCCGATGACAGCCGATTTCATCCTTGAATTCCACGAATTGAAGCCACAAGTACCAACTAAATCACCAGTTTCTTTGAGATGAATACCCCAGCGAATCCCAGACTTTGAATCAAACCTTTCTTGCATAAGACCAATGAAATTCACGGATTGAGATAAATCACTAAACACTTCCAAATCATAAAATTCGATGACTGCAGCATTCGAAAACAACGCAAAAATACTGGCTGTATCTTGTATGGTGAGTTGCTTGAGTGTAAGACGTTCTGTTTCTAACTCCGGAAAATTCAATCTGCTTCCTCCATGAAATCAAGGTGTACGATTCAAAAATCAGGCGACTCCATGTCGCCTGGATAAATAATTTATCGCTAAACAAAACCACTGCTTCAATAAGATTTCACTAAATATTCAGCATCTGTTTTGTCTAACAGTTGTTGATATATTGATATCAACTTAACTCACACATTCCTTCGCCGTTTTCGCTTTTTCAACTCCCTTTTCGATCAGTGACATCACGTCTTTATCTTTGACCGACGACAGTACTTTATCCATCAGACTTTCTGCCGTTGCTTCTGAAGATGAATCAATCAAGCAGCGATATGCATTTGCAATTTGCTCTGTTGCATCAACAAATGCCGTGGGATCACTCAGATCGGTTTTCGCAAGTTTCTCAACTGACCCGGCAAAATCTTTTGCGGACTGTGCTGCCTCGCCTAACTGGTCAAAGTTCAACTGACTCAAATCAACCGATTCAACGGTCTTCTGCACATGATTCACGGCTTTGCTGGCAGCATCTTGCGCTTGATGCATCGCATTCGTTGCGTCTTCACACCCCACCAAAGCAAAAAACAGGATAAGTATCGTGACCGTTTTGTTCATTTTTAATCCTTCTCACAAACACTGAACAGAGGATACTAATTCAAGGCAATAAAGCTGAGAATAAAAATACCGTAACGGAGTGTTTATCAGAGCACAACGCAATATGACAACAGGGAGTCATCGAAGATGCATCTAATGGTGCGCATTCACTGAATTCATCATGATTCTATTGCGGAATATTAAACGTGCCTGTCCCGGTGACATCCAGACCCCGCAACATGCAGGGTCCTGTGAGTCAAGAACCTATCCTTCAGATAAAGCTCAACAATTTTTTTCTGTGCTTTGCATTCAACAATGCAACGGCAGCGGTGATCGCTGCTGCAATCTTCCGCTCCCGTGCAGCCAGCATCGTCGGCTCATCAGGATCAATCTCATCTTTATGGCGATAGATATTGAGCACTGTCTCGTACAAGCGCTTCAGGCCTTTGTCATCACTAAAATCGTCCAGATCATCCTGATACTCATTGACCTGATGCACCACCAGAATCCGGGACAGGAACGCATACTTCTCGTCAATTTTCAGATCCGTCAGAACATCACAAAACGCTTCCACTTCATCTGCGGTCGCGCCAGAACAATACCTGCCGCCTTCAGAGTATTCAATAAAGCTGAGCAATAAGGTTTCCGACGGGAACAACTGCAAAATCAGTTCATACAAACACAGGAATTGCTGCTTGTGTGGTTTTTTTGCCACTTGTGCAACATACAACATCGACGCCAGAATCATGCCGAATTCATCAGAGACGTAGAGTGGCGCTATCTTCTGTTCATCCTCTTCCGCTTGATCAGATGAAACCAACAACTCACGGGCAAAGGCAAGCGCCTGCTCTCTGGAAATAGTGTCGTCAGACTGTGCCGTTTCATCCTGACCAGACACCTGCATAAAGCGGGCAAACAAACCACCAGCGGCTTTCGCCTGTGAATCAACATAAGCTTTGATTCCGGCAATCAGACGTGCGACTTTCTCACCACCTTCCTCATCAGACGAATGCCCCAAGACATTCCGTTTTTCCAATTCACGATAAAAACTCGGGAAAAGATGCTGGTGATAAAACGTCCATAAAGGTTCCAGTTCCGGTTCGGCAAAGAAACCACTGGCTTCCTGAGCCAAAATATAAGCCACCGATAGTAACTGGCCCCCCTTCGCATATTCGGTCTGATTCAGCGCAGGAACGACCCCTAATAAATCCTGCGGGGTATCTTGATACGCGCGCAAAATAATATCGTCCAGCATCTCACCGAAACCTGATTTATCCCGCTGATAAAGCCCGTGAATCTCCTGAAGTTGTGTCAGACCCAAATGACTCAACAAGGGTTTGTTGATTAAGACATAAAGCCTTTGCCGAATCTCTGCAGCACTCAGCGCTCTGAGCGTAAAACGGGCAGCCGCTTCTTGTTTACTGCACAGCTCGAAATCGTTCGCGATAATTTTCAGCTCATCGCCACTCAGCTCTTTTTTCCCCAATAAACGCACCAGGACATCCAGCGTTCGCAGGCACTTGTCGTTCTGAGCGGCTTCCCCTTCATCTTCAATATAAAAGCTGTCCGGATTTTGATAGGTCACCAGAAAACACTCAATGATATCTTTCAGCGTAATATCCTGAGCCAGAATCGAAGAAAACCGCCACCCGCCGGATCCGAAATATTCAAAGCGTTTGTAGATATAGTGTTTATGCTCAAATGCCAGCTGTCTGAAGTGGACGGGCTGCAACTGGTCCAAAATTTCTGGGTGAAGATTCTTTTCGATATAAGCCAGAATCTGCTCACCGTTGGCGAAACACTTCAGGAAAAAGCTTTTGTTGGTTTCGTACTCGTTATACTCGTCATATTCCTGATAGAACGGGTCATCCTGAATATCAGCAAGCGTGGTCGTTTCGTCATAAACAGGTTGATCGTAATACCAGAGATCTTTCAGGGGCACATCTTTCACCGCGTCATACAACGCCTGACGAAATACCTCACGCTCCTCTGCAATGGTCCGGCCATGGAAATTCAGATCATCAAACTCGCCCGCGGCTGCTTCCCGCGAGATCAGCGCATCAGCAAACGTGTCGTCGTCATGATAAGCATCGCTGACTTGGCTAAAGCCGTATTCCATCAATTCAAAGGGATCAACATCGGTAACATCTCTGGGCCGGCGTTTGAATGCCTGAATCCGCGCTTCTTTATAATATTGATAACGGCTTTCATCAGCTAAGAAACATTTCAGCAGATCGGGGACAAAATTTTCCGACGCCATGTAATGCGACAGGATACAGCCAAAAACCTCTTGAAAATGGCAACTGGCGTACGCATCCAGCACCAGAGGACTATAGCCATGCTGATAGAAGAGATACGCCATATAATTGGCGCTGTGATACATGATCTGGTCAAAATCACTGTCTTCCGGGTAATACTCACCAACCAGAGATGCATATTCCGGATACTTCTCTGCCAGTAGCACCAACAGGTAAATCCCAAACATCATATCGGATGAAAAAAACAGTTCGTTGGAAGAATTTACCCACAGACTGAAATCCACCAGCGCTTCGCAGAAGGCGACGATCAGGGGTTTCAAGTCTTCATGTTCTAAGGCGTGCTGAAACACCACCATGTGGGAAAAGCGCAGGTACGCATCATCTTTGTTGAGCCTGACGAGTGCTTCATCCGTCAGGGATTCCATGGGTTCGGACTCAAGCTGATCGTCACTGCTCATCATGAACATCGCTTTAAACTGATCCGGGCTGAACAGATCGCAGGGCTGAAACTGCTTTTGATCGTGAGCAATAAAACCACCGACGTTATCAATCAGTTCACCGGCTTGATAAGCGCGCTGTAATTGAGATTGAAACGCCACAATGGCTTCTTTTAATGAATCTTTATCTTTTAAATTGACCTGGATAAACGGCTGTTCCATGACGGTTCCATCAATACATCATTGAAATTCACATCATTCAAATGAAAGGATTGAATGACTTTCTATTAAACGTGCCTGTCCCGGTTATTCGACTCTGGTTATCCGTTCAGAACAGGCCCGGCTCACAGTTTAAAAAAGGTGAACGACTTCAGCCGATCCAACGAATCGCCCATGGCGAAGGTAAATGGCCTTCCCAGCTCTATCGCCATATCTCGGCACCTTTTATCAAGAGAATGGCTGGTTGAAAAATTAACCTTGCCACTTTCGTGACTGACGGCTCCCAATGAACCCAACTCAATCTCCATCTGTTTCATTCCCCGGTTCCGCCTTTGGAACGCACCCGGGGCACTGTTGGTGATTTCAGTGGAAATCAGGATCTGATGACTATCCAGTTTGGCCTGAAGGTGCGGATACCCTAACTGGATATCCGTGGGCAAGGCATAACCACTGTATCCTTGGCGTCTCACCAAGGACATCCCGACGGGCTTCTCTTCTTTGTGGTTCACCACAATATCGCTAAATGGCAATGCTGGAGATACTGTCATCGCAACCGTACAATAAGCCTCTCCCTTACTCCATGTAGAGCCTTTCATCGCCGACAGCATCATCTCTCTCATATCGTAAGAAATACCAACCATGACCTCCTTCACGATCAACCTTGTGTTGAATTCTTTGTTCAATCTCGCGGCTTCTTCACGGTGCCTCTTTATCTCAGTCTCCATATCCGAAGGTCGGAGTGTAAAGCGGATATCCATCCCGTTACTTTTGTCAGTAATAATTTTCTTGAGAGCACTCTGAATCGAGGCTTTTTGCGCGTCAGTAATTCCGTCTTTCAATGAAGTGCTTAACAGCAAGCTGGTCACATCCCCTTTTTCCTCGTCTAAGTGAATTTTCACAGCCTCTGGCGCAATACCGGCTGCTTTGAAGACTTGTTGCAGCCCATCCAGGTAAACCTGCTGTATGGCATCGTCTCTGCCGCGGTAGTCAATGTCGACAACCGCCCGATCAAAACTCAGCCTTGCAAAATTCACATCATCATTTCCGCAACCACTCAGTACCAAAGTTAAACCCATCAACCCAATGTGAGAAAACTTGTACATCGAATCCCTTACGCTCAAATAAAAAAAATGCATTTAGTTGAACAGCTTAGGCGGCAGTACTCGCGGCAAAAAGAAAGCTGCTAACCCAGTTTACGAGAACCGTCACAAGCTTTCTGGTGATTCAGGCTGAGCGAAAGATTAAAAATACGAAGGGACTGAAGATTGAAGATGAAAGAAATGAGCTGACTTACAAAAGCAGTTTGTTCCCTGTATTTGCGAAAAGCCGAGTTTTTGATAAAACGCATGGCCAATATCACTATGAAGATAAACCGCTTTGGCGCCATGTTGTTCGAACAGTGTTTGTGCCACTAAGCGTACAATCTGAGAACCATAACCTTGAGAGCGCATCTCCGGAGCCGTTGCAACTGAGCCAATCCCAAAACACCCGTCCTGAAGAGCAAATTGCCCTGAATAAACAATCAAAGAAGCCACCGGCTGGCCGTCCACAGTCAGCACATACCAAGTGCCCGATTGATATTTGGTACTTTTCCGGCAACCTTCAAGATAGGCATCCATAGAAAGCCCATTCCCCCAGGCATCAAATCCCATGCGATAAATCCAATCGAGTTCATTTTCACTGGCTTTTCTCAGGTACATTCAACCTCATCCTGTTGATCATGGCGTCTGTCGCTTTGTGAATACAGAGATTCCCCTTATCACACTTTGCCAGCCCCCTTTTCGTGGCGGGCCATGATTCTTTTTAAATCAAAACTGATAGATAAACTCAATCATGTGGAAATCGGCCCCAGTCGTCTCAGACCCATTCAAACCCGCATCTGAGTAATGAAGAAACCGATAGCCCAACCCTAGATTTTGATATAACGGTATTCCGAAGCCAAAGGTCAGAGCAAACTGGAAAGGCCCGCCATAATCCTGCGTCCCAAAACGATGTCTGCTGAATAGTGCACCACCTGCTCCCATGTCAAGCGTAAACCAACCCTCTTTGCGACCCAATGTGAGTTCAGGAATGACCGAAACTACGAGCGCATCTTCCCCCGCGCCCCGCAAGATGCCGGTACTCGCCATAAAACGGGTACCTACATCCCAGCCCAAAATGGTCGCAGGTTTCCAGGGTAACCCGATGTTCGCCGACACCGAGTATTCCTCAAACTCCTCTGGCGCATCTTCTCCGAGTAAAGTCTGTTCCGAAACACGCGCACGTATGCTGAAACTCTCTACACTCAGCGCTTCAGAAAAGCTCGGATGAGCAAAGACAAGACAACAGAAGCCAATCAGCCACCCGATGAAACACCGGCCGATCACTGAAGGCGTCCAAGGACAATCACACAAAGCAAAGCACAATTTCATCCTTTTCATGAGATTCTCGCCATGCCCTCCACCGTAGGTTTTTCCCTTTGTATCAGCTATGACAGCGATAAAAAAGTAGCTTCAAATTTCCACAATATCTGTTTCATAAAACGAACAGTGAAGGAACCAAAACCACGTCGTGTCACCGGGTCATGGCATGAATGCCAGAACGTAACAGTGCAACTTAATATTCCCCCAAAACTATCAATTGACTCCCTGACTTTTCGACAATGAAAGCAACTGTGTTTTGACCGTTTTGAAAGCCAACAGAACAAATAGCCATTGAACCTGAACCACAAGTAATCTCCGGATAATTTTTGTCGATCGGTGTTTCCTCGTCTTGTGTCGGTAAAAGTTTCCAGCCTTGGGTGAGAAGATCACTTTTCACGACTTGATACTCTTGGCCTTCGTAGTGGGAAAAACTAGGCTCATCTGCATAAGCAGTGGTAATCGTCCCCAGAAGTAAAAAAACAAAATAACTCACTTTCAATTTCACAATGATCTTCCTCTGAGTTTTCAATTGTCCCTGACAAATGAACGCCCCCTCATCAAGCTTTGCCATATTTACTGAATCAGACCCCAAGTCCTGAGAGGCCATCATGCATAATCTATTGATAGTATTGATTAAACCAAGCACCACGCCAGCCTCCACAACGAAGATAATGTAAGCAATAATGAATGGTGATAATGATAAATTGAAACACACAACTTTGTTGTTCAGATCAATTGGCTGCTATGCAGCCAACAAGTTCACTTCATCCCTTAACACCGAGAAGACTGATCTGTTTTATATATTTTCTTTTAGAAGTTTATCTTCCTCATTACCGAGCTTTCTTAACATATCCCTAGAGGCTAACAATATTTGGTTGTAATTATCATTAACAGTGCTCATATTAAACTGAACTCTTCCTAGAGTAGATTGTGAAATATCGGCAATCCACGAATCAGCACGTATTCTTGCAAGATTTTCTGGAATAAACTCACAATAGACATCAATCGTATTGAAGTACGCTGAGAAATCCAAAATCGTTTGGCGCGGTAAAAAAAGAGCGTCTTCGCCTGATAGCCATCGATGAAAAGAGTTAAGTTCGCAGACTGAATGCATTGATTGAATCACTATATCTTGGTTGACATCTCTTGAGAAATCATGAGAAGTCAGCGTCGACTCAATATCTATACTATTTTTTTCTTGCCAGGAATTTACTATTTCTAGACTCCTTATTGATTTTCTATATTTCTCAATCGTACCTATCTGCTTTTCTGCTGTTACGCTGAACTGCAAAGATATTTCTTTTGACACGTCATCAACACCACCTTGAATTCTACTGAGTAACTCTCTGCTTTCAGCCAAATCATTCTCGAGGTCAAATACTTTTTTTGTTAAAACGTTAATCGTGTTGTCTTTTTGTCCCATTAGCTCTTCGTAAGACTGGTGAAATTCGTTACCAATAATACCCGCCGCCGCTGCAAGCGCTAGCCAACAAATGACTACATAAATGCTTTTATATTTCTTCAATGTTTTATTACTCTGTTTTTCATAAAATATATAACAAGCAACATGAACTTCCCCTCATCAGGATTTACCCGGCTTTGGTAAGCCTGATTCCAACCTCCTTGGAAGCCAATATGTCACAAGCTGTTTATTGTATTGAATTAAACCCAAAAAGCTTCAGTATCCACAGCGAGGAGCATCAAAGCAAGATGTTGATTCACAAACCAGTCATGCCTTCAAACATTTGCAAATATGCCTTGCCAACTTTGGCATGGAAGCCTGTAGTGGAAATGATGAGGCCCTATAGCATTAAAAGGCCCTCATATGTCTTATGTGACTTTCTATCACGCGCCCAAAAGAGGTAAATGCTTTCTCTGATGATAAGTTAAACCAAGTTCGATGCAATGCTTAATTGCTGGCTCTGGCATAGGATCTGAAATGTTCAGTACAATTGCCCTATTGCCTTGAAACGTCAGCACGTCACCATACAACTCTCGAAATGTGTCGACTAACTTCGTGTTGCAATGAAAGAACAGATAGTAGTGATTTGGAGACTTCAATTTCCAGTCAATTCGGATTGGGCTGCCCGTTTTCACACTGTAACTTGGCTCTCCCCACTTCAGAGATTCTTCAACATCACCCAAATGCAGCTCAGAAGCAACCTGTAGAATTAAGCTTCGTAACGCTTTTAGCTGAGTTTGAGCAATATCTGGATACTCATCAAACCGATGCTTGACAGCCTTGTCCATTAGATTCTCCAATTCACATAACGCCCAATTGAGTCATGAGCTACACCCAAGTCAAGTCACTGTAAATCCAGCGTGCCAAGCGTTACGAATTTTCCTAAATCACTAGTTACAGGAGGATTTTCTGCAGCCCAGCCTCATGAGCAAAACCACCAACCCTAACCTTGAGAATACCCCGTTCGTTAGACTCAACTGATGCTGTAATGCTTGAAACACAGCCCATTGCCCGACCTTGTTCGAAAGTAAAGCCATTCGAATATTCGCCTCGAAGGTGCTTGGTTAAATAGCATGCTAATGCGCCACTCGCGCTCCCCGTTGCTGACTCTTCTGGGATACCAAACAAAGGCGCAAAATTTCGACAACTTGCTGTCAACCCGCTGTCTCTCTCGCACAATTCAAAAGCATGGACACTCACGAGATCATGTTTTTTACAGAAGTCACTGAGTAAATGTTCATTCACTTGGATTCTGTCCAGATAACCATGTGGCACTGGCACAATCATATCAGGCAAGCCGGTTGAAATAACCTCAATCGGTAACTGAGTTGATTCGAGAACTGTCGCGTCGATTCCAATGCACTCTGATATTGCTTCGTAACCAAACACCCCAAGATATTCTGGTAACCTCTGCTCCATCACGATACGGCCATTAGACGCTATCGTTACGGCAAGTAAACCTGCTTTCGTTCTTTGAACATATTGCCCTTCGGTGACAATTCCTTTTTGATACATTGTTGAAAATGCTGCTAGCGTTGCATGACCACAGAAATCAACTTCACCTGTGATGGTAAAAAAAGACAACTCAAAATCGACTTCATCATCTTGAGACACAAACGCAGTTTCTGAATAACCAACAGCTTGGGCTATTGCTAATTTTTCTTCATTAGACAGATGATCTGCGTGCAACACAACACCGGCAGGATTTCCTCCGGTTCCATTGGCAGTAAAGGAATGAACCAAAAAAGCTTCAACTTTCATCAATATCAATTTCTCCGTATCACGGTTGTATGCGCATGTTGGGCGGTTTTTTGCGATTAAAATCGATAAGGGACGGGGTCCTTTCTTTGTACGACCCTGCGCCCTCTTTTTTCATGTGTGTGACCCCATCCCCCAGTGACTGCTTCTTGATTAGACTGCTTCTCAATTGGTATGCTCCAATTTTAAGGCGGCTATTCTTCGTACTCGTCCCGAGAATCCGGATATAGGATAGCCCCTTCCCAGGTCAGCACGTCTCTGTTCATTATTATCGTCGGTTCACTCTGCGGCACGAAGACGGGGTGGCGACATCAGCTTGAATGAGTTTATGGTTGGGCACTCGAACTTAAATCTATCTCAGGATAGTCCTTAATGCCATACATCTCTTCCAGAAGCTTCTGGTAAAACTCTAGCGGCGGTATCTCCATTTCAGATCTTCGTTCATCAACCGACTCAGGGTTTGAGACAGGCTCAAAAATTACTTTTCCATGACCAATTTTGGCTTGTGTACCATAGCGTTGCTTCTGTCCCTTACTGATAAGTATTCGATCAGTTAAAAGTGCGACCTCTTGACCAGTAATCCCTTC
This sequence comes from Photobacterium galatheae, assembly GCF_000695255.1. Taxonomy (GTDB): domain Bacteria; phylum Pseudomonadota; class Gammaproteobacteria; order Enterobacterales; family Vibrionaceae; genus Photobacterium; species Photobacterium galatheae. The sequence continues at coordinate 279,057 of NZ_JMIB01000021.1, forward strand.
ATCATTTAAGTAAGACTGTTTTAGCACAGGTAGCATGTTTTCTTTAAATTCATAATCAGGAGAATGTTGAATAATTAAGAATGCTGCCCCGACACCGTCCTTACCAATCTCTGATTCAGTGAACCAAGAACGCTCTCTGAGAATAGACTTAAGTTTTAGCGTATTTTCTTCGTCTATGGCTAATAGCTTTTCACGTAATTCTTTTGGCGCTTGATGCCAACCCGCCTCCCCTAATTCTTTACGGATATCTTGATCTGCTTTAGCCATATCGAATAACTGAGCTCGTAAATTTTGATCTATTTCCGCAGAAACGGAAAAGGAAAAGGAAAAAAATATAAGTAGATAGAGAAACCACATTGTCACAACTCCTTTTCGATTATAACGGATGAGATGAACTTGCCCTCAACGATTAAAAGGACAACGATTAAAAGGACAGGCACCTTAAGAAAAAAACACCTCTATCATTTTCATCGGTTCCAGACCGATCTCTCGCCTTCATCACTTATTCCTTTCCCAAAAAACCAAACTGAAATACTGTTCATTCATGGCGCTGTTCGCATTAACT
>NZ_JMIB01000022.1 GCF_000695255.1 Photobacterium galatheae
TCCCCCGCCCCGGTGAAATCTCACTGGCCCACAACGGGATTCTGTTTTTAGACGAAATGCCGGAATTTGAGCGTAAAGTGCTGGATTCATTACGGGAACCGCTGGAATCTGGCGAGATCGTGATTTCCCGTGCCACCAGTAAAACCACCTTCCCGGCTCGGTTTCAGCTCATCGGTGCGCTCAATCCCAGCCCGACCGGTTATTACGAAGGCAGTCAGACCCGAACCAATCCACAGGCCATTCTGCGTTATCTGGGGCGGCTGTCCGGCCCCTTGCTGGACCGGTTTGATATGTCGATTGAAATCCCGGCCCTGCCCCGTGGCACGCTGGCTCAGGGCGGCGATCGTGGCGAAAACACAGGGGTGATTAAGGAGCGCGTGGCAGAGGCCCGCCACCGGATGCAGCACCGCAGCGGCAAGATTAACGCCCTGCTGGGCACCCGTGAGCTGGACAAGCACTGCGCGCTGGCTAAAGCCGATGCGGAATTTCTCGAAACCGCCCTGCACCAGCTCGGCCTGTCGATCCGCGCCTATCACCGGATCATCAAAGTCGCCCGCACGATTGCCGATCTGGCCGGCAAACCCGAGATCGAACGAGCGCATCTGGCCGAAGCATTGGGCTACCGCGCCATGGATCGGCTGCTGAAGCAGCTCACGAGTCAGGTGGTGTGATAGGAACTTGATATTGAGCTGTTACAAAAAAAAAGGGCCTTCCGGCCCTTTTTTCATGGAAAAAACAGACTTATTTTTTCAACAGGAAGTTGATCAGCTCGAAGTACTCGTCGGCTGATTTCACTTTGTCGGTTTTCACCAGGAACTTGTTGTTGACGATCACCGCCGGGACGCCGGTCAGGCCGCTGTCGCGGAAGCCTTTGTTATAGCGGTTCACCATGGAATTCACCGCGAAGCTGTTGAAGGCACCATCAAAGTCTTCGGCATTCACACCTTGGTCGATAAAGATTTGGCGCAGCGCTTCGTCGTTTCGGGGGGCTTTGTTCAGTTTGTGGATTTGCTCGAACAGAACCGGGATCATTTTGTCTTCCACATCCAGAACGACAGCGGTCGCGTAAGCCTTGCTCATAGAAATACCCATGTTACCCCCCATGAAGGAAACGTGGTTTTTCTGTAGTTTCGCATTCTCTGGCAGCTTGGTTTTCAGCTGTTGGATCAGCGGTTCAAAGTTGTAACAGTGTGGGCAGTAAAATGAAAAATACTCGGCCACGGTCTGATTAGTTGACTTTGGTTGTTCCAGCACCTGGTAGTAGTCGCCTTCAGTAAACTCGGTGGCGTAAACCGAAAAAGACAGCAGCGCGGCGGTTGCCAGTGCGAAAAGTTGTTTGAACATGTCTCGGGTTCTCCCTGAAAAATCAATGCAGTGTCTGATACAGACACCCGCGTTCGGATTCAAGTCAGACTGATCACCATTGGGGCATCAGCTGCAGTGGCGGCTCGTCAAGGGCTGCCAGTTGTTCTTTGATGGCGAGGACTTGCCCTTCCCAGTATTTTGCATCAGCAAACCAAGGGAATGCACGCGGGAAGGCCGGATCTTGCCAGCGTTTTGCTAACCATGCCATGTAATGCACCATTCTGAGACCACGTAATGGTTCAATAAGTTGCAATTCACGGGGATCAAAATCGGAAAACTCGCTGTAGGCTTCCAGCAGGGTGTCGAGCTGGGCCAGTTGATCGGCGCGGTCGCCGTTGAGCAGCATCCACAGATCCTGGACTGCCGGACCATTGCGGGCATCGTCCAGATCGACAAATAACGGGCCGTCGCGCCATAGAATATTGCCCGGGTGGCAGTCGCCATGGATCCGCAGTGGCTGCCAGTCGGTGTGCCATTGTTCACTGAGCGCTGTGATCAGGCGGTCGAGATCCTGAAAAAAGGCATTTTCTAAATGTGCCGGGATAAAGCCGGACTGCGCCAGCAAAGCCCGAGGCTGATGAAGATATTCTTCCAGGCTGATGGTGGGTCGGTGTGTAAAGGTACGGTGCTGACCGACTTTGTGGATCCGGCCCAGAAAACGGCCGACCTGCTCGATTTGGTCAAAATTATCGACCTCAAACTGGCGCCCGCCCAAGCTTGGGAACAGAGCAAACCGGTGCTGCTCGAAGTGGTGCAGTGTGTTGCCGTGCATCATCAGGGGGGCGGCCAGCGGGATTTCCTGCTCGGCCAGCTCGGCAGCAAAATCGTGCTCTTCCTGGATTTGGGCATCACTCCAGCGCTGCGGACGATAGAATTTCACCACATAACGGCGCCTTTCATCATCGGTAAACTGGTAAACCCGGTTTTCATAACTGTTCAGCGGCAACAGCCCAGAGGCGGCGTACACGCCGATACTTTCCAGCGCATGGAGCAACTGATCCGGGGTCAGGTCGGCAAAACTGAAATCATCTTGTGCTGTCATGGTGTTACAGCCATCTTGAAAAAGGTCGCATCAGTATATACCCAAGTGACTTCAAGAGGCAGGATTCAACGCTTTGTTATTGGTTTCCGTTGCTTGCCAGATGCATACGTCACCATGAAAAAAGGGCCGTGACCGGCCCTTGATTGACTGAACGGTTTACGCAAAGGTGCTATCGCAGCTCACCGATAAACCGGCTGTCGGTGATCAGACGGTTCACGTCATCGCCGTCCTGCTGCTCCATCACGAAGCGGATATCGACTATCGGGCGAGCCAGTTCATAAGGGTCAACCCCCAGACTGATCGGCAGCGAGAAGATTTCACCGGCTTCTACATTGACCTGTTTCGGGCCGTACCATTCCACATCTTTCAGCCCCTCAACACTCAGCGTGTAGGTGGCATTCTGCTGCGTTTTGTTGAGAATTTTCAGGGTGTAGGTGTTTTCTACCAGGCCTTCTGTGTTGATTCGGAACAGCTGATTTCGGTCGCGGATCACATCCAGCCCCATCGGTTGCACGGTCGCAATCAGGTAGGCCATCAGACCGAACATGGCCAGCATCACCACGCCATAACCAATCAGTTTCGGCCGCATCACGCGGGTTTGATGGCCTTCGAGCTTGTGCTCTGTGGTGTAGCTGATCAGATCGCGCGGATACCCCATTTTGTCCATGGTCTGGTTACAGGCGTCGACACAGGCACCGCAGTTGATGCACTCGTATTGCAGGCCGTCACGGATGTCGATCCCGGTTGGGCAGACCTGAACACAGAGGTTACAGTCGATACAGTCGCCCAGGCCCAGCTCTTTCGGATCTTTCTTGCGTGAGCGCGGACCACGATTTTCACCGCGAGCGACATCGTAGCCAACAATGTAAGTGTCTTTATCGAACATTGCCGACTGGAACCGGGCATACGGACACATGTGGATACAGACGATTGAACGCATCCAGCCGGCGTTACCGTAGGTACAGAAAGTGAAAAACAGCACCCAGAAGCCAGCCAGGAAGCTGGCATTGAAGGTAAAGAAGTCGGCAAACAGCTCGCGGATCGGCAGGAAGTAACCGACGAAGGTCAGGCCGCTGATCAGCGCGACCGCCAGCCAGGCGATATGCTTGAGGGTCTTGCGAACCAGCAGTGCCCGGGTCAGTGGCTTACCATCCTGCGTCCGGCGTTTGTTGGCCGGGCCTTCCAGCTTTTCTTCGAACCAGATGAAGATAAAGGTCCAGACGGTTTGCGGACACATATAGCCACACCAGACGCGGCCTAAAAAGGTGGTGATAAAAAAGAGTCCGAAAGCCGCAACCATAAACAGGCTGGCGAGCAGTGTCAGATCCTGCGGCCAGAAGGTGGTGCCGAAGATGTTGAATTGCTGACGGCCGATGTCGAGCAGGATGCCCTGCCGTCCGTTATAAGTGATCCAGGGTAGTGCCAGAAACAGGCCCATCATCAGCCAGCCCATCCGCTGGCGCAGTTGCTGGTAAGCCCCTTTCATGGCCCGCACATAAATGCGGTTACTTGGGTTAAAGCGGTCATCACCGCCTTTATGGGTTTTCGGATTGAACTCCTTGGGAGTGATATCCTTGATGTTGATTCTCTCTTGGCTCATGACATTGCATTCCTTGGGCATTGCCAATACTGGCGTTTGTCGCCCGGGTACATGGCCTGGGCAATCATGGTTCATTGGGAATAAAAAAGTGATTATATCTTATCTAACTGGTTGAATATTCTACCTCGCTCAAAAAACGCACGGATAAAAGCTTATTAATGATATGGTCTATTTGAGCACGCCTCTGGCCTTCAGGAGCGCGGTTTTAAAATCGGTTTCACAGTCTTTCACCAGACCGGGGATCATGGCGTCCTGACCTTCACCGCGCATTTTGAGCTGATAGATCAGGATGTCGTCGCTCAGTTCGGCTAAAGGACCGCTGAAACCAGCTTCTTTGGCTAGTTGATCCAGCAAGGCAGCCAGACTTAGCTCCGGGGATTGCTGCCAGTGTGGCTGGAGCAGCGCCAGTAATTCAGTGATACGGTGTTCGGTCACGCCGGGCTCCTTATTAAGCTTATACTTTGTGGGGATTATAACAGAGGTGAATTGTTCCTCGAAACCACTCAGAAAATCCGGCGGCTTGATGAAGTCGGATCGGGCAGATAAACTGGTTTCATACCTCTACATGACCGATGAATACTGACAAGGAGCCCTGATGTCACTTTTTCATAAAACACTGGCGAGTCTGGGATTAGGTGGTGCCAGAGTTGATACGGTGCTGGAAACGGAAGTCCTGCTGCCCGGCCAGAGCCTGCCGGTGCGTATTGATGTGAAAGGCGGCAAAGTGGCTCAGGCGGTGGACAACATTCACCTGTATTTATGTTGTCGCTATGAAGATGAAGTGCCGGTAAGCCGGGGCGACAGCGAACACCGCATGGAGAAAGTGCAGCAGACCTACACGCTGGCGCAGTGGAGCCTGCCGGAGGCGTTCACACTGAGGGCGGGTGAACAGCGTCAGTTCGAGTGTCGCTTTGAACTGCCCGTGAATACGCCAATCACGATTGGGGATTCCGGGGTATGGCTGGAAACTCATCTGGAGATTCCGCTGGCGCTGGATCCCAAAGATAAAGACCCGCTGACGATTCGGCCTGACCCGTTGCTGGATGCGGTGTTTACTGCCCTTGAGCAGGCTGGATTCCGGTTGTTGCAGGTTGAATGTGAGGCCACGGACGGTTTTGCCCTCCCCTTTGTTCAGGTCTTTGAATTTGTGCCGGTTTCCGGCCCATATCACGGCCGATGGCGGGAGCTGGAGTTGATCACTCAGGTGGATGGCGATCACCTGACGCTGTGGTTTGCCATCGATCGCCGTCAGCGTGGTGTGAGCGGGATGCTGGCCCGTCTGCTCGGTGGCGGTGAGCTTAAGCGTCAGCTCGCAATCCCTCTGACGATCGACCCGATGGACATTGGAGAACAGGTGCTTGCTTATCTGGCGCAGGTTGACGATCCGTGATCTAAGCGGTGGCACCGGGGTCACAGCGGTGTCATAAAATTCAGCTTACAGGTGTAAGCTAAACTGTGCCATACTGCTGGGACGACAATACAGCGGGATAACACAGCGGATAGCCTTCATGCCCAGACCACAGAAAACGTCTAACTCATACTCCGTCGCCGAAGAGGTGGCCAATAGTCTCAGTCACGGTGCCGGCATGCTCTTCGGTATTGTGGCGCTGGTCATGCTTTTAATGCGGGCCGTTGAGGTCAATGCCGATGCGCTGAGTGTGGCCAGTCTGAGCATTTACGGTGCCAGCATGATTTTGCTGTATCTGGCATCGACCCTGTACCATGCCATTCCTTTTGAAAGTGCCAAGCGGGTTCTGAAAACGCTGGATCACTGTGCCATTTACCTGCTGATTGCCGGAACTTACACGCCATTTTTGCTGATCACATTGCGGACACCGCTGGCGGTCACGCTGATGGCGGTGATCTGGACGGTTGCCCTGCTGGGGATCATTTTCAAAGTCGTGTTTGTCTATCGCTTCAAGCGACTGTCGCTGGTGATTTATCTGGCGATGGGCTGGTTGTCACTGGTGGCGGTCTATCCGCTGGCGATGGCCATGTCAACCGCCGGGCTGATGCTGCTGGCAATGGGAGGTGTGGTTTATTCTCTTGGCGTGATTTTTTATGTGAACAAAAAAATCCCCTATAACCATGCGATCTGGCATCTGTTTGTTCTGGGTGGCACTGTCTGTCATTTTCTGGCGATTTACTGGTATGTGGCACCAACTGCCGGGCTGTAGCCCGGCAATCATCTGAGCGATCAGTTCTTCCAGAATGCCGGGAATGCCAGTACCAGCACGGTCAGGATTTCCAGTCGTCCCATCAGCATGCCGAGGCTGAGCAGCCATTTGGCGGCATCTGGCAGGGTTGCAAAGTTGCCGGTTGGCCCGATGACGGTTCCCATACCCGGCCCCACATTGGCGACCGCAGTGACTGAACCGCTGATGGCGGTGACCGGATCCAACCCCAGGATGGCCAACAGGGCTGCGATGATAATGATGGTCATGATGAACGTCAGCGCAAAAGCCACCACGGAACGAACGATACCGTCGGTGACCGGGCGTTGGTTATAGCGCTGAATAAAGACCCCGGACGGATGAATTAACTGCATCAACTGCTTGCGCAGCAGGGCAATAGCGACCTGAAAGCGAAAGACCTTGAACCCACCGGCAGTTGAACCGGAACAACCACCGACCAGCATCATGAAGGCAAAGATGACCGTTGGGAAAGGGCCCCAGGCTGTAAAATCTTCCAGTCCGAATCCGGTGGTGGTGACCACGGAAATGATGTTGAACATGGACACTCGGATCGCATGGCTGAAGTCATAGCCATTTTGCCAGCACAGCCATAGCGCAACCATCAGGCTGACGATCAGGATGGTGATACTGTAGCCACGGACCTGAGCGTCCCGGACCAGAGAACCGGCTTGGCGCTTCCGCATCGCCTGCACAAACAGCAGAAATGGCAGGCCGCCGGCGAACATAAAAATGATGGCCACCCAGTGCGCCGCTGGTGAAAAGTGGTTCATGGAGCCATCTGACGTTGAGTAGCCGCCGGTCGATAGCGTCGTAAAGGCATGGTTGATGGCATCAAAGGAGTTCATGCCTGCCCACATGTAGCCCAGAAAGCACATCACGGTCAGGCTCAGATAAACCGTGACGATGTTTTTGGCCACGTTCTTGGTCCGCGGCGAGCTTTTTTCCGACCAGTCCGACGACTCGGTCTGGAACAGACGCATCCCCCCGACATTCAGCATCGGCAGGATCGCAACCCCCATGACGATGAATCCGATGCCGCCCAGCCATTGCAGAGTGGAACGCCACAGCAGAATACTCGGTGCCATATCATCCAGTCCGCTCAGCACCGTGGAACCAGTGGTGGTGATCCCGGACATGGTTTCGAAATAGGCATCCGTAAAGCTGATGTGGTTGATCAGCATAAAGGGCAACGCTGCAAACGCACTGGCGACCGTCCAGACCAGCGTTGTCAGCAGGAACATATCCCGGACCCCGAGCTTGAACTCTTTCACTTTGCCCAGACTGAGGCAGGTAAAGGCCACGATATGCGTGATGATGACCGCAGTCGCAAAATCGATAAAGCCCCCCGTACCGGTCAGGAAGGCCAGTATGGTGGGCAGATACATGAACAGGGCGATCTTGGAGAGCACCAGCCCGATCACGAAGAGAATGGGACGTAAATTGACCATAACTGCTTACAGGAAAAACGGACTTGGCTGGAACAGACGTTCCACATCAGGGATGTACTTCTTGTCGACCAGGAACATGACGACGTGGTCATCCTGCTCGATCACGGTACGGTCGTGAGCGATCAACACTTCATCACCCCGGACAATGGCACCGATGGTTGTGCCCGGTGGCAGCTTGATGTCCCCGATGGCTTTCCCGACCACTTTTGACGTGGTGGCATCGCCGTGAGCAATGGCTTCAATCGCTTCGGCGGCACCGCGACGCAGCGAAGAAACGTTCACGATATCCGCTTTACGCACATGGGTCAGCAGGGCCGAAATGGTTGCCTGTTGCGGTGAAATGGCGATATCAATGGTACCGCCCTGCACCAGATCGACGTAAGCACCACGCTGGATCAGCACCATGACTTTTTTGGCACCCATCCGCTTGGCCAGCATGGCCGACATGATGTTGGCTTCGTCATCGTTGGTGACTGCAATGAAGACGTCGATTTGCTCGATATGCTCTTCGCTCAGCAGCTCCTGATCCGAGGCATCCCCGCAGAACACAATGGTGTTGGTCAGCATTTCCGACAGACTTTCCGCCCGTTGCGGGTTCCGCTCAATCAGTTTGACGCTGTAGCTGTTTTCCAGCCGTTTGGCGAGACCGGCCCCGATGTTACCACCACCAACAATCATCAGGCGTTTATAAGGTTTTTCCAGCCGTTGCAGCTCACTCATCACAGAGCGGATATGGTTGCTGGCCGCGACAAAGAAGACTTCGTCATCCGCTTCAATGATGGTGGTGCCCTGCGGACGAATGGGCCTGCCCTGACGGAAAATGGCGGCGACCCGAGTATCAACATGCGGCATGTGCTCGCGCAGTGCTGACAGTGCGTTGCCGACCAGCGGACCGCCGTAATAGGCTTTCACCGCCACCAGACCAACCTTGTTATCGGCAAAGCCTACCACCTGAAGTGCACCCGGATAGGCGATCAGGCGTTCGATATATCCGGTGACCAGCTCTTCCGGTGCGATCAGGTGATCGACTGGCACGGCATCGGTATGGAACAGTTGATGTTTTTCTTTGAGGTATTCCGGCGAACGGATTCGGGCGACCCGGTTCGGGGTGTTGAACAGCGAGAAAGCAATCTGGCAGGCAATCATGTTGGTTTCATCGGAGTTGGTGACTGCGACCAGCATGTCTGCGTCCTGAGCACCGGCATCGCGTAAGGTACGGGGATGGCTGGCATAGCCCTGCACGACCCGCAGATCGTACTTGTCCTGCAACTCCCGCAGTCGCTCCGGATTGGAATCGACAATGGTGATGTCATTGTTCTCGCCGACGAGGTTTTCAGCCAGCGTCCCGCCGACCTGGCCTGCGCCAAGGATGATAATTTTCATAGCTGTTGCCTGATAAATGCTCTCAGATCGATACAGTTGCCCATCAGGGCAAAAGCCCTAGGGTACACTGCCTTAACGAGAGAAGCAGCATTTTTAGCCAGTTTGCACAAAGACTTAACTTTGCATTTTTGTCAGGAATGCCGCTTCTTTCGCTATATTTCTTACACTGACGGCCGTTTTTCCAGCACGGCGTAATAAAAGCCATCCATATCAGATTCTCCGGGCAGGATCTGACGTCCCGGCGCAGTGTCGTTGCCGTTGTCTTTATGTTCTGCCAGTGCTGCATCCGGTGTGCGGGACAGGAAAGCTTTCACCTGTTCACGGTTTTCCTGCGGCATGATGGAGCAGGTTGCGTAAACTAAGGTGCCGCCCGGCTTCAGTTGCTGCCACATCGCATCAAGAATTTCTGCCTGGAGCGTCGCCAGTGCAGCAATGTCATCGGCACGTCGCAGCCATTTGATATCCGGATGACGGCGGATCACGCCGGTTGCTGAACAAGGCGCGTCGAGCAGGATCCGGTCGAAGGCTTCACCCTGCCACCACTGTTGCGGATAACGAGCGTCAGCACACAGGACTTCGGCGTCCAGTCTCAGGCGTTGCAGGTTATCTTTGACCCGCAGCAGACGCTGGTCGTCACTGTCGATGGCAACCACGCGGGCATCGGGCTCTCGCTCCAGAATATGGGCTGTTTTTCCGCCTGGTGCGGCACAACAGTCGAGGATCAGCTCACCCGCCTGCGGTTGCAGATAATCGACCGCGAGCTGTGCGGCGGCATCCTGAACGGACACCCAGCCCTCGGCAAAGCCCGGTAACTGGTGGACATCACAGGCGCTGTCCAGTTTCAGAGCGTCACCCGCCTGCGGATGAACTGTCGCACTGATCTCCGCAGCATCCAGTAAGCCTTGGTACTGGTCACGGGTGTGGTGACGGCGGTTGACGCGTAACCACATTGGCGCCTTGGTATTATTGGCGCTGGTAACGGCTTCAATCTGGTCTGGGTAATGTGCCTGCAGCATTTTCAGCAGCCAGCCCGGATGACCATATTTGCCGGCATCGTGGCTCATGGCTTGCTGATCCAGCGTTTCCTGCTGGCGCTGGTAGTTACGCAGTACGGCATTGATCAGGCCGCGAAGCTGAGGTTTTTTCAACGTTTTGGTGGCATTTACGGTTTCTGCCACCGCGGCATGGGCCGGAATCCGCATAAAACTCAGCTGATAAAGACCGACCAGGATCAGATGGTGGAAGACTCGCTGTTTACCTTTGAGCGGTTTATCCATCAGCGACTGCGTGATCGACTCCAGACGTGGCAGCCATCGCAGCACGCCATAGCAGATTTCCTGCAGCAGGGCATGGTCGCGTGGTTTGATATCCTGTTGGGCCGCAGGCAGGGCCGTTGAAAGCGACTGGCCTTGATCGACAACCTGATAAATCACTTGGGCCGCAGCAGCTCTTACATTCATGAATGTGTTCCTGACTTGATGACTACCGGATGTCAGCGATTGGCTGTCATCCTGCCGCCGGAGCGGCGAAAGAAAAAGCCAGTGAAACAGTCTGTATTCTGTTCACTGGCTGATGATGACTCGGGCACGGAGATTACAGCACGGTGCCCGGTGTAAACCACTCGCGGCGAGAATTCAGCAGATCCTGTGCGGCCATGGCTTTTTTACCCGGCGGTTGCAGCTGAACCAGTCGCAGTGCACCTTTGCCTGTCGCAACGACAATGCCCTGTTTGTCGGCAGATAAAATCGTACCCGGCGCCTGACCCTGGTGATCAGCTTCAACTTCGGCTTGCCAGACTTTGACGTTTTGCGCTGCCACTTCAAAAAAGCTCATGGGCCATGGGTTAAAGGCGCGAATGCAACGTTCAATGGCTTCGGCATCCATGGACCAGTCAATTTTTGCTTCTTCTTTACTGAGCTTTTCTGCGTAATTCGCCTGTTCGTCGTTTTGTTTCTCTGGCACAGCGCGACCCGCTGCAATCTCATCCAGACAAGCCAGCAGTGCCTGCGGACCCAGCTCAGCCAGCTTGTTGTACATGCTGGCACTGGTGTCGGTCGGCTCGATTGGCAGCGTGGCGATTTTCAGCATATCGCCGGTGTCCAGTCCTTCGTCCATCTGCATGATGGTGACGCCGGTCTCTGCATCGCCGGCCCAGATGGAACGCTGGATGGGTGCGGCACCCCGCCAGCGCGGCAGAATCGAACCGTGCACATTGATACAGCCCAGACGTGGTGTATCCAGCACAACTTTCGGCAGGATCACCCCGTAGGCGACGACGACCATGAGGTCAGCATTCAGGCTCGCCAGCGCTTGCTGTGCTGTTTCATCGCGCAGCGTTTTGGGCTGATAGACCGGAATGTCGTGTTCCAGCGCCAGTTGTTTGACTGGGCTGGCCGTGAGTTTTTTACCCCGTCCGGCCGGCTGGTCCTGACGGGTGTATACGGCAATGATGTCATGCTGAGAAGACAATAACGCCGCCAGATGACGGGCGGCGAAATCAGGTGTACCAGCAAAGACGATACGTAAAGGTTGGCTCAAGATAACCTCGGCTTATTAGACTTGCTCTTGGTAACGCTTCATTTTTTCCAGTTTCTTCTGGATACGCTGGCGTTTGAGCGGAGACAGGTAATCGACGAACAGTTTTCCTGCCAGGTGATCCAGCTCGTGCTGCACACAAATAGCCAGCAGGTCGTCGGCTTCGAAGGTATATTCCTTGCCATCACGATCCAGCGCGCGGACGGTCACTTCTGCCGCACGCGGCACTAAGGCACGGGCACCCGGTACAGACAGACAGCCCTCTTCGATGCCGTCTTCGCCGCGTTTGTCCAGAATTTCTGGGTTAATCAGCACCATTGGCTGGTTGCGTTCTTCCGAGATATCAATGACTACGATTCGCTGATGAAAATCCACCTGAGTGGCTGCCAGACCGATACCGTCTTCGTCATACATGGTTTCCAGCATGTCATCGACGATTTTCTGGATTTCTGGTGTGATCGCTTCGACAGGTTTGGCAACCGTGCGCAGGCGCTCATCAGGGAAAGTTAACACGTTTAGAACAGACATAGATTCCCGTAAAAATAGAGATATAAAAGGAGAATAACTGTATTTGCTCTAATTCTAGTCATTTTCGACTCTAAAGAACAGCTTTGCTGTTCGGGCCCGTTACGCTGTTGGCTGTGAAGCAGCCCGTCGGTTGGAAGAAAAGACGTTGAAATTTTGAACCTAAATCGCGAGCACAGCCGCAATGGCGGTGCGTCGGTGTGAGCCAGTGATGACGGCCTGAAATGTGCTCTGACATGCTGTGGAACGATGTTGGCGAAGCAGGAAAAGCAGCATGAAAAAACTGGATCAGATTGGTGTTCTTTGTCTGGCGTTGTGGGCTGGCGACATACAGGCATCGCCCGAGTCACAGGCTCGGCTGATTTCTGCGGCGCAGTTGGATGCAGCGCCGCGGATTGTCCCCGTTCTGAGTAGCCGTCGGTATCTGGCTGGCGATGATGGCTTGCTGGTCAGGGAGATCCTGACGATCGGGAGTGAATGGGCGGTGTTTCGGCCGACCCGGGCGTTCAGTCCTGTGAGGTCGTCCACACATTCAGCGGCAGATGTCTGGGGCATGCTTCCGGTGGCCCGTGTCAGGGTGGTGGACAATGATGAAAGGGGCAGCCGACTTATCATGACAGACTGGTTACAGGAAGTTCGGCCCGGTGACCGATTGCTGACGGTCGCGACGTCTCACTTGCAGGCCGTGTCCGGAACGCCCCCTGTTTCAGCGCGTGTGCTCGGTGGTTTGCAGGAACGCGCTTATCTGGCATCGGATGATTGGTTGGTCCTCGATCGAGGGGCCAGCCATGGCTTAGCGGCGGGACAGCGTTGGCGGATTCAACGTGGTTTACTGGGGCGGCCGTTGGTGGCGGACATTGAAGTGAAGAGTACCTCTGCTCAGGTGAGTCTCGCCCGGGTGATCCGAAGCCAGGGGCCGATTCAGGCCGGGGATGTTGCGGAAAGGATTGCCCATTAAGATGAGTCATCAGGAAGATTGGCTGGCACTGGCGGCTGTGCCCGGATTGGGCGGACAGCGGATTGATCAACTGCTGCAGCACGGAAGTGTGTCTGAGCTGCGGGCGATGCCGGAACCGATGCTGCTGTCTCTGGGGTTGAAAGCACCGCAGATTGCTCTGTTACGACGTCCGAAGCCTGAGCGGCTGAATGAAGCACTGCGCTGGTGTGAGCAGGAGAACCAGCACTTGTTGGTATTGACCGATCCGGCCTACCCCCGATTATTGAAAGAAATCAGTTCTCCACCGCCGGTGTTGTTTATTCGAGGCGACCCGCGATGGCTCAGCGAACCTCAGCTGGCGATTGTGGGTAGCCGTTCGGCCAGTCTGGATGGGCGAGAAGCCGCACGGGATTTTGCTGCGGCCCTGGTCGCGGCCGATTATGTGGTCACCAGCGGTCTGGCGCTGGGCGTAGATGGCTATGCGCATCATAGTGCCCTGAAAAACGGTGGGGCGACGGTGGCCGTGCTGGGCTCTGGGCTGGGACGAATTTATCCGGCTGCGCACCGGGAACTGGCATCACAAATTGCAGCACAAGGTGCGCTGGTGTCAGAATTCTGGCCGTCGGAGCCACCGCGTCCGCAACATTTTCCCCGCCGTAACCGGATTATCAGTGGATTGTCCGTGGGTGTGCTGGTGGTAGAAGCTGCACTCAAGAGTGGTTCTTTGATCACTGCCCGCTATGCGCTGGAGCAGAATCGCGACGTTTTTGCCCTGCCCGGGTCGATTTATGCACCTGGAAGCAAAGGTTGCAACGCCTTGATTAAATCCGGTGCTAAACTGGTGGAAAGTCCGGTCGATATCTTTGAGGAGGTGGGGATACTCACCCGCTGTGCAAAAAGTAGTCAATTGAGCGTATCGCTGCCACATCCTGAAAATGAGCAATTGCCATTTCATGCGGTGTTGGCTAACGTAGGCAATGAAGCAACACCCGTAGATGTGGTTGCTGAACGCTGTGCACAACCTGTTCATGAGGTCATGACGCAATTGCTGGAGTTAGAATTGCAAGGGGTTGTCACTTCAGTGCCCGGTGGCTATATCAGAACGAGGAGGGGCTAGTCATGATGGATATACTCATGTACCTGTTTGAAACCTATATTCACAGCGACGCTGAGTTAATGGTGGATCAGGACGAATTGTCTGAAGAGTTGCTGCGTGCGGGCTTTCATCAGGAAGATATCTATAAAGCCCTGACCTGGCTTGAAAAACTTGCAGCGTTACAGGATACAGACCACACACCGTACATGAACACCAGTGCGGTGACATCGATCCGTATCTATACCCTGGAAGAAATGAACCGTCTGGACGTCGCCTGCCGTGGTTTTCTGACCTACCTTGAGCAGATCCATGTGCTGAGTTCAGAAACGCGTGAAATGGTGATTGACCGGGTGATGGAACTGGAAACGGCTGAATTCGTACTCGATGATCTGAAGTGGATTATTCTGATGGTGCTGTTCAATGCACCTGGGAACGAAAGTGCCTACAGCCAGATGGAAGAATTGCTGTACGGTGCCGAAGACGGCTATCTGCATTAATCGCTATTGTCACAGGAGATAAGGCCTGACGTATGGCCAGTAAGATCAATCCTGAATTATTTTCAACCCACCCGACTCACGAGGAGACGCCCTGCCCACAATGCGGGGCGGCTCTGTTCATACGGCATGGAAAACACGGCCCATTTCTGGGATGCAGTGCGTATCCGGCTTGCGATTATATCAAGCCCTTACACCATAATGACGGCCATATTGTGAAGCCTCTGGGGCAGCCGTGCCCGGACTGTGGCAGTGAGTTGGTGCTGCGCCAGGGCCGCTACGGGATGTTTATCGGATGCAGTGCTTATCCGGCGTGTCACTATCTGGCTTCGCCTGAAAAGAAAGCCGAAGAGACCCATATGACCTGTCCTGAATGCCAAAAAGGACATTTGGTCGAGCGGAAATCCCGCTATGGCAAGCGCTTCTATGCCTGTGATCAATATCCATCCTGCCGGTTTGCGGTGAATGCGCCGCCCGTCCCCGGCCAATGTGAACAATGTGGTTTTGGCCTGCTGATTGAAAAAAAACTGGCTCGGGGCACAAAACTGCAGTGTGCCGATCGGAAGTGCGGTCATTATCAGTCGGAACCGGATTCGTCGAAACCGGAAAAGACGCCGTCTTCTGAGGCGGATGATGCTTAAATACGATGACACTGAAATAAAAAGCCAGCATTGCTGGCTTTTTATGGTTTAGGGGGAGATGTTGGTTCAGAGCCGAACCACCGGGAAGCTGTTTTCCGATAGGAGCTGAGCTAAATGGTCCAGCGTCTGAACCAGTTCAGTATGGCTCGCTGCGGTGACATTCATATGACCCATTTTGCGTCCCGGACGTTTTTCTTTGCCATACCAGTGCACATGGCAGCCCGGTTGTGCCAGTACCGCTTTGGGTACGGTATCTTCACCCAGAATATTGATCATCACTGTGCTGCGGATTTGCGCTGTACTGCCAAGGGGCAGCTCGCAGACCGCCCGCAGGTGGTTTTCAAACTGACAGGTGTCCGCTCCCTGCTGCGTCCAGTGACCTGAATTATGGACTCGCGGCGCGATTTCATTGACCAGTAGCTGGCCGTTCACATCAAAGAACTCAATGGCGAGGACACCGACATAATCCAGGGTTGCGGCAACAGCGTTGAACATCCTCTCGGCCTGCTGTTGTAAATCGCCCTGCTCTTCCAATGCCAGCGAGCGGCTGAGTACACCGGCGGTATGCACGTTTTCTGTCAGCGGATATATAGCGGTTTCACCTGCAGCATTCCGGGCGCCGATCATCGACACCTCACGCTGAAATGGCACAAAAGCTTCTGCAACAATGGACTGTTCTGGTGCGTTTGACAGAAAGCCGGCAATGTCCTGCCAGATAGCCGGGATCTGGTCCATCGTTTTCAGCCGCCACTGACCTTTGCCGTCATAGCCGCCCAGTGCGCTTTTCAGCACCAGCGGCAAGCCGATTGTTTCTGCGGCCAAGGCCAAATCGGATTCTGAGTGAATTAACTGATAACGGGCGTTGGCCACACCTGCCTGATCCAGCAGGGCTTTTTCTATTCGTCTGTCGCCACCGGCTTTGATAGCGGCTGCATTTGGCTTGAGCTTGCCGCTGGCCTCGCAGCTATCCAGCACATCGTGCGGTACATGTTCAAATTCAGCGGTAATGACCTCAGCATAGTCAATGGCATTGTCCAGACCGGACAGCACCGGTGCCAGTGTCAGTGGATGGACGACCTGACCGCTGTTCACGTCATAGGCCATCACTTCGATATTCAGGGGAGCGCCGGCCAGTGCCATCATGCGGGCCAACTGACCTGCTCCCAGTACCAGAACCTTTTTCATCCTTATGCGTCCTCGGATGGATCCGGCTGACTCAGGACAGTATCGGTCTGTTCTTTACGGAAGGCATCAATGGCGGCCATGACGGTGGCATCCTGAGTGCCGATGATTTGGGCGGCAAGCAGGCCTGCATTGGCTGCGCCGGCTTCTCCAATGGCTAAAGTGCCAACAGCGACGCCTTTTGGCATTTGCACAATCGATAGCAGGGAGTCCATGCCTTTCAGAGCGCGGGACTGAACTGGTACGCCCAAAACAGGCAGACTGGTAAATGCTGCGGTCATCCCCGGCAGATGAGCAGCACCGCCGGCACCTGCGATAATCACTGAAATTCCACGTTCATGAGCCGTCTCTGCATATTCGGCCAGCAGGTGTGGAGTCCGGTGTGCGGAAACCACACGGGTTTCGTACGCAATATTAAAGCGATCCAGCATTTCTGCTGCGTGTTGCATGGTTGGCCAGTCAGATTTTGAGCCCATAATAATACCGACTTTCATCCCGAACTCCTTAGGGTTATGTGAATCAGGTAAGAGGGTTTGCGGCGCATTATACGGAGATTTTCCCTTAAGGAAAACGTTTGCGTCGCGTGCTGGTGTGCAATGGGTGCAGTTCGCTGAGATTCAGTTAAAATAGCGGCCAGTGAATTTCATCTGTCGTCAGGGAATGAATCTGGCGACAACGCATCGAGGATAGTGTGGATAATTTAAGTCAAGTCGTCACCGCGCTTACACAAGGTGAAGTGATTGCCTACCCGACCGAAGCCGTATTTGGTGTTGGGTGTGATCCGGATAATCCCGAGGCTGTTGCTAAACTGCTGGCACTAAAACAGCGCCCGGTCGAGAAAGGCCTGATTCTGATTGCGGCGGATTATGCTCAACTTGCACCTTACGTCGACGATAGCCGGTTGACCGAAGCGCAGAAGGCCCAGATTTTTGCCTCCTGGCCGGGACCCGTGACTTGGGTGATGCCGACGAAACCGGGTGTTCCTTCATTTCTGACGGGGCAGTTTTCGACGATTGCGGTACGGGTGACGGATCATCCGTTGGTACAACAGTTGTGCCGTACGTTTGGAAAGCCGCTGACGTCGACCAGTGCCAATCTGACCGGTGAACCGCCTTGCCGCACAGTGCTGGAAGTGGAAGCACAACTCGGAGCACACTTGAGTACCATTTTGCACGGTGAGACGGGTGGCCGTGACAATCCGTCCGAAATTCGCGATGCTGCCACAGGACAAATTTTCCGACAGGGATAACATACGCATGCAAGACGTCAATAAACACGCCGTGAAGGTGTTCTTACTGGAATTACAGGATAAAATCTGTCAGGCCCTGGAAGCTCAGGATGGCCAGGCCTGTTTTGTTGAAGACAGCTGGGATCGTGAAGAAGGCGGCGGTGGCCGCAGCCGGGTGTTGCGTGATGGTGCGGTTTTCGAGCAAGGTGGTGTGAACTTTTCTCATGTCTATGGCGCGCAGATGCCAGCTTCTGCCACTGCACATCGTCCGGAACTGGCTGGACGTCGCTTTGAAGCGATGGGTGTTTCTCTGGTAATCCATCCTAAAAATCCTTATATCCCGACGTCGCATGCCAATGTCCGCTTCTTTATTGCAGAGAAAGAGGGCGAAGATCCGGTCTGGTGGTTTGGCGGCGGATTTGACCTGACGCCGTTCTATCCATTTGAGGAAGACTGCCGACACTGGCATCAGGTTGCGAAAGATCTCTGTGCGCCCTTTGGTGGCGACGTTTATGCCGAGCACAAAGCCTGGTGTGATAAATATTTCTTCCTGCCGCATCGTCAGGAAACCCGGGGCGTGGGTGGCCTTTTCTTTGACGATTTAAACCAGTGGGGTTTTGAGAAAAGTTTTGCTTACATGCAGGCAGTTGGTCTGGGCTATCTGGATGCTTATTTGCCGATTGTTGAAAAACGTGCCCCTACCCCATACGGTGAGCGTGAGCGAGAGTTCCAGTTGTATCGCCGTGGCCGTTATGTTGAGTTTAATCTGGTGTATGACCGCGGGACTCTGTTTGGCTTACAGAGCGGCGGGCGCACGGAATCTATTCTGATGTCGATGCCGCCTCTGGCACGCTGGGAATATTGTTACCAGCCAGAGCCGGGATCTCAGGAAGCCAGATTGTACGATTACCTCACCCCGCGTGAGTGGTAAAGCGAGCAGAAAGCAGTAACGTGATAAGGAAGATATTGCAGCGATGAGTCAGGATGCAGATAAGTACGTGGTGTTCGGCAACCCGATTGCCCAAAGTAAATCACCTTTCATTCATACTCTGTTTGCGCGTCAGACCGCTCAGAAGATGACATACGAAGCTCAGCTGGTGCCACTGGATGGCTTTGAAGCGGCGGCCAGTCAGTTTTTCGCGGCGGGTGGCCGTGGCTGTAATATTACGGTTCCTTTTAAAGAGCAGGCGTTTACCTTTGCCACTCAGTTGACCGAACGTGCCCGCCTGGCGGGAGCGGTCAATACTTTAAAAAAACTGGATGACGGCGGGATCCTTGGTGACAACACCGATGGTGAAGGCTTGGTGCAGGACTTGCTGCGCAATCAGGTTGAACTGAAAGGCAAGCATATCTTGCTGGTGGGCGCCGGCGGTGCTGCCCGTGGGGTGATTCTGCCTTTGCTGGCTCAGAAACCGGCCAGTCTGACAGTGACCAACCGTACCCTTTCTAAAGCAGAAGCGCTGGCAGCGTTGTTTGCCTCGCACGGCAAGGTTTCAGCAATCGCACTGGATGCACTCTCTGCGGACCAGCATTTCGATCTGATTATCAATTCGACCTCCGCAAGTCTGAGTCAGTCACTCCCAGGTATTCCTGCATCTCTGATACACCCTGACCTGGTCTGTTACGATATGGTCTATGGGCAGGAGGAAACGACCTTTAACCAGTGGGCGGCTGAACTCGGCGCTCTCAAAGTGATTGATGGGCTTGGGATGTTGGTGGGTCAGGCTGCGGAAAGCTTCTTGCTGTGGCGGGGAATACGCCCCGGAACAGAACAGGTGTTACGTGAACTGCGTCGCGCACTGCAAACGAAATAGTGAATCACGATGAATCAAGACATTTTATTTGCTGATATCCAGACTTGGGACAGTGGACGTCAGGCGGTGTGCTTTCCTGCACAGCAGGCAGGCGCACTGATTCGTTGTTGGGTAAGCCTTATATGGTTAGAAAAACAAGCCGGTGAAGTACTGACAGATGAGGCGGCTATATTAACCGCCTTCACAAGTTATCGCTTCGATCTGGAAGAACTTGCTGAATCCATGATTGAAGACGAAGATTTCAATCAGGATGGCGAAGTGATGATTGATTGAAGTGATTCGGCTTCAGTTAGATATTCATCTTTCAGGCGGACGTAATTATCCGCCGACTGCGGCAGGAAGGCCCGCTCCGCATCTGTGAGTGGTCTTGCCTGCTTGGCCGGGCTGCCGACATACAGATATCCGCTTTCCAGAACTTTTCCGGGCGGCACTAGGGTCCCTGCCCCGATAATCACATCATCTTCGATAACTGCACCGTCCAGCAGTATCGCTCCCATGCCAACCAGCACCCGATTACCGACCTGACAGCCATGCAGCATGGCTTTGTGGCCAATTGTCACATCATCGCCAATAATAAGAGGATGGCCATCCGGTTTAGCATCGCTTTTACGGGTGACGTGCAGAACGGTGCCGTCCTGTATGTTGGTGCGCTCACCTATCTTGATGGCGTTGACGTCGCCGCGTGCTGCAACCAAAGGCCAGATACTGCTGTGATCCGCTAAGTGGATGTCCCCAACCAATACGGCTGAGGAGTCGACATAGACGTGTTGTCCCACAGTTGGGCGTATTCCTTTGTAGGGGCGAAGAGCGTTTTGCATTGCGATACCTCAGAGAATTGGGGATGTACACTGAACTTGAGAGTTCTCCGGTGTTTATACCATCGAAAAACTGTGATGTTGTGTGAATAATGCGCGCTTAAATCAAAATGACGAATTTATTTCAATTTCGCTATTGCCAATGTGATCGAACTCTCTATAATGCCGCCTCACCGACACGGAGGAACGGCAGAAAGCGGTTCGGTTCGATGAGGTAAGCGGCAAGAAATTAAATTGAAAAAAGTGTTTGACACTGACTTTTGATTCGATAGAATGGCCGCCCGTTTCGAGAGTTGAATCACAGGATTCAATGTGAAACAAAGTTCTTTAACAATTTG
>NZ_JMIB01000023.1 GCF_000695255.1 Photobacterium galatheae
CATAGCGATCAAGGTTGGCACCAGCAGACAGTGGCTGCCAGAGGGTTAACGCAAAGTATGTCGAGAAAAGGTAACTGCTTAGACAACGCCGTCGCTGAGAACTTCTTTGCCCTGCTCAAAACCGAGATGTACCATAACCAGCACTTTGAAGACGCAAATGATCTCATAGAGAAAATCCAAGAATACATTGAGTATTACAATACCAAACGCATCAAGGTGAAACTAAAAGGCCTGACACCGATAGAATATCGGAAGCAGGCCTTACAAGTCGCTTAACAGAAATGTCCAACTTTATGGGGTCACTTCATTTTGCGGCTTTTTTACGTTTCGACACGCCTAAAAAAAGAAAAGCCCCTACTCCAAAGGGGCTCTGCATGGTTGTGGATATGAGGGTGAAAGACTTATCTTTATTTCGCGCGGCCAGACTGTACCTCTTCTCTTGCATCACGCCAGCCACCTAGCCAATTCATACGGGCGTCCATGGTTTGATATGGACATGTATCACTGGAACGACCATTTAAACCAGCTTGATAGCCTCGAGATTGTGCGCGTTCCATACGATCCCGCTTTTGTCTCTTCATAGTTCGATCCTCATCCTTATTCATATTCATCATTACCATTACATAATGATGGAGCTTTTGTGACTCCACTTCTAAGGATTGGATATTTAGAGAAAGATATCAACCTTCATAAAAAATCAGGCTCACAACTTGTGAGCCTGATTAAAATTTAAACAAAAATGACAGTATTACCGTCTCCGGCGTAACCCAAAAAACGCCAGAAGTGACAGCGTCACCAGACCAATCGAGCCACCTTTTCGAGTGACCTTCTCTTTTTCTTCTGCGCGTGGCTGTACTTTCGCATCTGTTCTTGGCACCAGCTTCACCGCCACCAAACGCTCCTCACCAGCACACTCTGCATTTTTGCTGAGCGTTTTGAAACCATTCTCACACTTCAATGCCGTCGCAGAAATTACCCCAGCATCATTAATTCCTGTTGCCTGAGCGATACGATATTGGTTCGCTGTACCACCAATAACATCATCATTCGTCAGATCATCCAACAACCAGGCTGATTTCGCAGGCAAGGCATCCGTGACAACGTCACTACCAGCAAGGTATGTGAAAGCACGCTGACGGCGTTGACGACCGTTTACTTGATTGACCGTTTCCGTATCAACCCACCCAACAACTTGGTCTTGATTATTAATCTCACTGGCGAAGCCATTTGCGCCTTTAAAGAACAAACCGCTGACTGAAGAATCTAACCAAGAGAATTTTTGCGTGTTGACGTCGTATAAATACAATTTTTCAGCAAAGGAACGTTCTTCAGAACGTGCTGACTTTGCAACACCGATCACCTTGCCATTATCATTGATATCCGTGGCGATGGTATAGCGATAAACACGCTCATTCCCGGATTCAATATTCATATTTGGAATGTAAGAGACACTCCAGTCTTTCGCCGATGGTGCTCCAGTTACCCCATCTTTCAGCTTGTAAACAGCGGCACGGACAGCGTAATAGTCATTATCAACGGAGTCAGTCGTGTAACCCACCATCACAGGCTTGCTGTTGACCAAAGCCACGGCACGCGCTGAAGCCTGGAAAGAGCGGTTCTTATCATCCGGATCAAGCGCTGGACGGTTGGAAGCCCTTTCGGACAATAGCTGTGCTTCAGGGTTCGTTGCACTGCCATCGACGTTCCAGAACACGGCGTCATTCGCAAACACAACAAACTGACAAGCCCAAGAGCCAAACAACTGGCTAGGGTTTGAGCCATAAGACTTACAGTTGTTCAGATCACCACGGTTGATGGGAACATCATCCGGCAATTTGAGATTGTTATTCAGTTCAGAAGGTGAAAATGCAGCGCTGCCAACCACCAGCAGATTACCACTACTTTCAGGATACTCTACAGCATCCCAAGCAAGCGTCTGGCCCGTGTGTTTCACCAGATCGTCTCCGGTGAGCGGCAACAGCGACACCTGATTGCCATTCACATTCACAAAACCACGCTTGTTAAACTGACGTGCATAATGGTTATTCTTGGAGAAGTAAGCTGAGCTCGTTACACCCAGGGTAAAGTCCCCCAGCGTTGAACTGCCTACCGCATTCACAGCGCCATTGGTCGAAACATGATCACCACCATCCACCAGCGTGCCAAGTGACGGCGTCACACTTGAATCATACCCAGAAGCTGTGTTGGCAAAGGTTGTCACTCGTCCAAGGCTGTCTGAGCCATTATCAAGCAATGGCAAGGTGTTCGCGTAATAGTTATTCTGCCAAGCAAACTGTTCCCGACGTAAGCCGCCGAACCCCTCTCCATTTTCCGGGTCATCAGAATTGTAATTAACCCCGAAGAAACGAATATTCGCCCAGGTATCACAGGTATTGAACCCTAACGCAGAACTACAGTGCCTCTCCAGAGACCACTGATCATTAATCTGCTGAAAGTTATCCAGCTGATAAGGAATCTCATCACGAATATCGATACCATCACTACCGAAGCGGCTTTCACCGAAAACTTTGTAGTTGGTTGAGGTACAGCTGGTTTCAAAACATTTTTCACCAGAAGACTGGCTGACACCCTGTCCGTAAAACTGCACCTGTGCAGCCAGATCGCTATTGTTTTTGTCATAATATTGCAGTGAATCAACACCACTGCTTTCACCAGAGACTTCAACGACGTCATAGACTGCCGCCTGAGCCTGAGTAACACTGGCGATTAATATCGCCAGTGTCGAAAACGTAAACGTCTTATGTCGCATTAGGATTCCTTCTGCATTGCTTCTAACTCTTCCCAACGCTCAAATGCTTCTTCAAGTTCCTGCTCAGCCTCCGCAAGGCGTGACAGCGTCACTTGAGTTTCATCTGATGCACTCTGGAAGAAGGCAGGATCATTAATTTTCTCCTGCAATTCGGCAATCTCATTTTCCAAATCTTCTAAACGAGCGGGCAGCTCTTCAAGTTCCTTCTGGAGCTTATAAGATAGTTTTTTTGCCGGTTTCTCACGGTTCGTCTGCTGCCGCTGTTTGTTCTCAGCTTTTTTCTTCTCTGCCTCAATCACTTCAGCTTGTGCTTTTGCGCGCTGAGATGCAGAGTTCGCCCGCTGGGCCTGCGCATCATGGTAGCCACCAACATACTCATGAATGACACCCTGACCTTCAAAAATCCAGCTTGTGGTCACAGTATTGTCAACAAACTGTCGATCGTGGCTGACCAAAAGCAAAGTGCCCTGATAATTGGCAAGAATTTCTTCTAAAAGTTCCAGAGTTTCGATGTCCAAATCATTCGTTGGTTCATCGAGCACCAGTAAGTTATTCGGTTTCAGGAACAGTTTTGCCAGTAGCAGCCTGTTTTTCTCACCACCGGAGAGCGCTTTCACCGGGGTGCGAGCACGTTTGGGATGAAACAGGAAATCCTGCAAATAGCCAAGTGCATGGCGACTACGCCCATTGACCATCACCTCTTGCTTACCTTCTGCGAGGTTATCCAAGACCGTCTTCTCCGGATCCAGAATTTCCCGATACTGATCAAAATAAGCAACTTCGAGCTTCGTACCGCAATGGAAATGCCCTTCAGTCGGCTTGAGTTCACCCAACAATAACTTGAGCAAAGTACTCTTCCCACAACCATTTGGCCCAATGAGTGCAATCCGGTCGCCCCGCATCACATTAAAGCTGAAGTCCTTGATAATCGGTTTTTCATCATAACGATAACTGATATTTTCCGCTTCGAAGACCACTTTTCCTGAACGGCGCGCCTCCTGGAGCTGCATGTCAGCTTTGCCCATGACTTCGCGACGCTCACTTCGTTCGACACGGAGCTGCTTCAATGCACGGACACGCCCTTCATTACGGGTACGGCGCGCTTTAATCCCCTGACGAATCCAGGCTTCTTCTTGTGCGAGCTTTTTATCGAATTCAGCATTTTGTTCGCTTTCAACACGCAACAGGTCTTCTTTCGCATCCAGATACTTGTCGTAGTCTCCAGGAAAAGAATTCAGTTGCCCCCGATCCAAATCCACAATCCGGGTCGACATCGAACGGATAAAAGCACGGTCGTGAGAAATAAAGATAATTGAACCACGGAAATCTTTCAGAAATCCTTCCAACCATTCAATAGTCGAAACATCCAGGTGGTTTGTTGGCTCATCCAGCAGCAGGATATCGGGATCACTCACCAAAGCGCGGGCCAGTGCAGCTTTGCGCTGCCATCCACCCGACAAATCCGCCAAAAGAATTTCTGGTTTCAGTTCCAGATGCTCAAGCACGGAAGTGATCTTATTATCAAACTGCCATGCATCAGCATGATCCAGCTTTTCCTGCACTTTCGCCAACCGGGCAAAGTTCAGTTCACTCGGCTCCGTCGTGATGCTCTCCAGTAGATGGTGATATTCACGGAGCAAACGCCCAACATCCGACAGCCCTTCTGCGACGTAATCAAACACAGTGCCATCTGCATCACGCGGCGGATCCTGCTCAAGACGTGACACTTTCAGCTCGCTCATCCGCTGAATACTGCCGTCATCTAACAGCACGTCACCAGCAATCACTTTCATCAAGGTGGATTTACCGGCACCATTCCGGCCAACCAGACACACCCGCTCATTCGGTTGCAGCAAAAACTCAGCGTGATCCAGCAGAGGATGATCGCCATAAGCAAGCTGCGCATTACTAATCTTAATTAACGCCATGACTCTTTAACCAATTAGCCAGCTGACTGGCATCAAACGGCCAGCCAAGCTCAGAAATAGATCCATCAATTTCGAGGGAAACCACAGGGATGGTGACACCGTAACGAGAAAACAGGCCATCATCAAAGGCAATATCAACAACGTTGACCTGTTCGGCTACACCCACCTCTGTGAGCAACGCATAAGCCTGTTCACAGAGATGGCACCCTTCCGTACTGTAGAGGATGATAGGCAAGTAACAATCCTTAGTTCAATGTTATGGCGGCTCAGTGAGCGCCTTCCTGATGCGTGATAATCCAGCAGTTGTGGATGTGCTTATTCCGGGCAAAATCCTGCGGCAAGGTCTCAGACGAAATATTCTTCGCTTCCAGCCCTAACGCCAACAATCCGGCATCATCCATTTTGAAATGACGCTTGTTATTTGAGAAGACAATCTGACCGCCTGGACGCAACATCCGTTTCAGATTCTCCATCAACATGATGTGATCACGTTGCACATCAAAACTTTGTTTCATGCGTTTTGAGTTCGAGAATGTTGGTGGATCAATGAAAATCAAATCAAACGTGTCATCGACTTCTTGCAGCCACTGCAGACAATCCGCCTGAATATATTCATGCTGTCGGCCCACCTGCCCGTTCAGCGCCATGTTCTCCTGAGCCCAACGCAGGTAGGTATTCGACATATCCACCGTCGTTGTCGATTTCGCGCCACCACAGGCAGCATGGACTGTCGCAGAACCTGTGTAGGCGAACAGGTTGAGGAAATCTTTACCATTCGCCATTTCACCTAAACGACGACGGGTAATTTTATGATCCAGGAACAAACCAGTATCGAGGTAATCAAACAGATTCACCTGAAGCTTCACGCCGTATTCATTCACCGTCATGTAACGGGCAGCACTGGACAATTTCTGGTACTGGCTCTTGCCTTTCTGGCGTTCACGCACTTTCAGGACGACTTTGTCGCTATCGACACCTGTCACCTGAATCGTTGCACGCATGATATCCATTAATCGACGGCGCGCTTTTTCTTCAGGAACAGATTTTGGTGCAGCATATTCCTGAATCACAATGTAATCTTTGTACTTGTCCACCGCCGCGTTATATTCAGGCAGATCTGCATCATAGACGCGGTAGCATTCCAGTTGTTCTTTCTTCGCCCATTTATCCAGCTTGGAGAGGTTTTTCTTTAAGCGGTTCGCAAAATCAGGTGCAACCTGCTGTTCTTCCAATTGCCCTTCCTGAGCACCTTCTACCTGCTTCACACCACCGGCGGTGATCTTGTATGTCTTGAGCACACAGTCCAGTGCACCATTTCGGAGCTTGAACTGTTTATCGGCACGCATTCGCATACAACTCAATAATTCGTTAGAAGATGAATAAATCGCGGCAGTCGAACCGGCAAATGCTAATTTCAGGCGATTCCCCAGCTCTGTATAGAGCGCAATCAGTTCAGGTGTCGTTCCCAGACGCTCACCATACGGTGGGTTACACAAAATCACACCCGTTTCAAAATCTTTCGGGCGAACCAGTTGTGTTGCATCACCATATTTGAAATCCATCAGCTCAATCACGCCTGCGCGACCTGCATTATCTCTGGCAATGCTCAGGACGCGTCTGTCCATTTCGCGGCCATAGAACCGGGTCGTGACTTTACCGACGCCGCGACGAGCTTTTACCGATGCTTCCGCATGAATTTCATGCCAGGCCGGCGCATCAAAATCTTTCAGTACTTCAAAGCCCCAATGTTTACGCTTCAGGCCCGGTGCAATCTCAGCAGCAATCATAGCGGCTTCAATCAATAACGTGCCTGAGCCACACATTGGATCGAGCAAGGGTTGCTCAGGTGTCCAACCACTTTTCATCACTAAAGCCGCAGCATGCGTTTCACGCAATGGTGCCTGACCGGCTTCAGTCCGGTAGCCACGCTGGTGCAGCCCACTCCCCGCCATATCCAGACCAACAATGGCTTTATCATTAGACAGGCGAACATGAATACGTAGATCTGGGCGTTCACGATCAATGGTTGGCCGAGGCTGATTACCTTTCACAAAACGGTCAACAATAGCATCTTTGACCTTCATCGCACCGTACTGGCTATTCCGTATTTCGCGGTTTGTACCGTTAAAATCCACCACAATGCGCGTGCTGGAATTGAAATACTGGTCCCAGTTGATAGCCGTTGCTCCCAAGTAGAGATCTAAATCATTTCTGACATTGAATTCACTCAGAACTTGGATGATGCGTGATGCTACTCGAGTCCAGAGGCAACAACGATATGCTGTATGCTGATCCGCAGAAAAACGCACGCCAGCATGCACCACTTTCACGTGTGAAGCACCCAGTTGTGACAGTTCATCGGCAAGGAGATTTTCCAGGCCACGGGAAGTAATAGCGAGATATTGATTCATGAGGTTCTTTTCATACAAATGTTGAGGCCAATTATACCTGAAATCGGCGCTAAACACCTGTATACCGGCTCTCAGCTGCCCTTTTTTTACACATTCACTTCCTATGAAGGCGATTCTGATCGGTAATCCTCTCTTTTCCGTTTGACTCACCGCCCATTTTTAAGCCCAACCCAACCGTTTCCCACGAGAAACAAACATCATATCCCCCTAGAACGCCTGATGGTCATTCAACCGATTGACGTACTCTCTTCTATAAGACACAACTGTTTCCCTGCGGAAACACCTGATTTATCCAATTAAAATCAATATCTTATATTCAATACAGACACAAACCTCCCAAAGCTGGCCTGATGCTATTAAAAAATGATTCGTGAACACTGGCCCCCACAATAGATATGTATATACATTTAAGGTGGGTCATTTCCAATCTGGAAACTCTAATTATTTCCAGATTGGAAACAATTGCCGCGTGGTGATTTTCACCTGTGTCATGGAGTTTCAGGATGGAGGAAAAACAGGAAATATTGATGAGAGAGAACGAATTTTTCCGTGACTGAGCTTGTATTTTTTTGCTGTAAAAAGACAAAAAGAGGCATTAAAAAATGCAAAAATTTACGGTCTTTTGACCTTGGTACAGCTTTTCAGATCACTGAAAGTCTCTTGAAATTGGTCTTTGTGGCCAAAAAGCCGCCACTGAGATGACGCAGATCTGGTTTTTTCGCAATTTCCGCCAACAAAAAACATGGTTCAGCAAGGGCTGCCAACGAATGATCAGCGCACTCAATACCTATCTTGATTGAAGCTCTCGATTGGAACAGTCGACTGAAGCGGATTATTTTTGCAATCAACACCAAGCAATGGGAATCAGAACCAGGATGAATCAAAATGGGTCATGAACTTCGCTTTTCCGGTAGAGGGAAACGGAAGATTTGGATGAAGGGAGAATAAATAACGTGAAGGAAGGTTTACAAAGCAGCGGCTATACCCTGTGGGTTTAACCCACCAGGGCGAAGCCTAATTCATCATCCATGCGCACTGGCTGCATGCGATCGTTCATGACCTTAATTACACCACAAAAGGCAATATCCTTACCGACTGCTAACTGATGTGACTCAACATCAGCCAGCATACACAGGCTTGCACAGCCGCTATTTTCAATGACTAAGTACTTTGCCGAGGCCAATTCAGTATTCAGCACGATAATGTCGCCATTTTGGGGCTCATATGTCCCCTCCTGCTGCATAAAAAACCAACTCTTTGGCATCATCGGCTTGTGGAATCGGCTTGCTGCGAC
This sequence comes from Photobacterium galatheae, assembly GCF_000695255.1. Lineage (GTDB taxonomy): Bacteria > Pseudomonadota > Gammaproteobacteria > Enterobacterales > Vibrionaceae > Photobacterium > Photobacterium galatheae. Next base: position 8,404 of record NZ_JMIB01000023.1, read on the forward strand.
TGCATTGAGCGCCAATTCGACCTTACGGGGACCGGATAGCTCCAACGTCGCGATATTTTCCAGGAAGGTTTGATAGGTGCTGGCATCATCCACAGTAAATTCACTGCGATTGAACGCACAGGTGATGAGATGTTTGCATGGAATGGAAACGCGGAAAACCATCTCTTCGCCCAAATCGAGCATTAAAGAGTCATTCTTCTGGTCGTAATACCACGTCCATGAATTATTTGGTTTTAACACGATAAGCTCCAATGTCCTTCTATGGACAGTCATCAAAGCAAGAGATTGAATACGCACATAGAATTGTACTAATCAAGTGATAAATTAAAAGGGGAAAAACCTTAGGAGATCATGCGGTTAAGGAATGTAATTTTGACAACATTCTGGCTTTTATCATCCCCAGATATGCAAAAACGCCCACATTTATTGTGAGCGTTTTCAATTAAAGAGGGTTATTAATACGTGACAGCGTCACTGATTAGCGTAAATCGCAGTTCATCACAATCTCTTTCACCAATTGAGGGCCATGGTAAATGAAGCCTGAGTAAATCTGCACCAGACTCGCACCAGCCAGTAGCTTCTCACGTGCTGCAATCGCTGAATCGATACCACCAACTCCAATAATCGGGATTTGGCCTTTCAGCTCGTGATTCAGCATACGAATGACCTCTGTACTACGGTGTTGCAAAGGACGACCACTCAAGCCCCCTGCTTCCTCACAATGCGGCATCCCTTGAACCAAGGTGCGATCCAGGGTGGTATTTGTCCCTATCACACCGTCGATCTCATTTCGGATCAGTGAGTCTGCAATTTGGATCAGCTCGTGATCTTCAAGATCTGGCGCGATCTTCAGCGTCAATGGAACATATCGTCCAAATTTCTCGGCCAGAGCCTTCTGTTTATGCTTCAGCTGAGTGAGAAGATCATCTAATGCCTCGCCATACTGCAGATTACGCAAACCCGGCGTGTTTGGCGACGAGATATTCACGACAACATAACCCGCGTGCTCATAGACCTTATCCATACAGATCAGATAATCGTCTACCCCTTTTTCGAGCGGTGTGTCTTTGTTCTTACCTATGTTGATGCCAATAATACCGTCGAACGTGGCTTTCTTGACGTTTTCAACCAGTTGATCAACCCCTAGATTATTAAATCCAAAGCGGTTGATGATGCCTTCTGCCGGTTTTACCCGAAATAAACGCGGTTTATCGTTACCAGGCTGAGGTTTTGGGGTTACTGTACCAACCTCAACAAAACCAAAGCCCATTGCGCCAAACGCATCAATACATTCGCCGTTTTTATCCAGGCCAGCAGCCAGACCTACAGGGTTTTTAAAGCGAAGTCCCATGACTTCGACAGGACGTTCCGGGAGGTGTTGACGGTAAAAAATATCGAGAGGAGTGCCGGTGAAGCGAGAAAAGTTCTTAATAGCCAAATCATGCGCTTTTTCAGGATCAAGCTGAAACATGGCCGAACGCGCGAGGCGGTAAAACATTATACCTCCTTAAAAAAAGCCCCGTATAAACGGGGCCACATTATTCACTGATTTGGTTTGCAATTCAAATTTAATAGCACTAATTCCCTCATCGCGACTGAGAATTTCGCGAATTCGTGGGTCGTCCCCACTTTGAATTCGGTCAAAACACTTTCCCAGCGCTGAATCGCAGGATGATGGTGATCAACCCACAGGTCAATTAATGCTTCCGGAGCTTCATTGCCCTGGCCTGCTCCAATCACTGCAGAAGTCAGCTGACGTTGCTGCCAATCCAGATCTTCGCGGAAAGAAGCGCGAGCCAGCGCCTGCCAATGGTTTTCTACAGGCTGGTTATGTACCTGCTGCAGGAACCAGTGCAGTGACAACTGAGCACCCAAAACAAAGTAAACACGAGCGATGAAACCAACTTCTTTGTTCAGCTCTCTCGCAATCTGAGCGATATCCATTGCGGAGTACAGGCTGCTCAGACGAGCAATGTTGTGCGCCAGTTGAGCCGGAACACCTTCTTTGATCATAGTGTTGGCCTGATCATCATGCTCCTTCACTTCCTCTGCAACCAGGTATTGCTCCAGATTGTCACGCAGGGTGTTCAAGGTTGGCTGATAGAAAGCGATTTGCTCTTCAATGCCCATCTTACGGTCACGATTACGCAGGAACCAGCGTGTGATACGGCGCAGCATACGACGGCAGCGATACATCATTTCGTACTGGGCATGTGCCGGCACTTTATTATCCAGCTCGCGAATCTGCTCGAAGAACTGCTCAAAGCCAAACACAGCACGGCCTACAGAGTACGCAGAAGAGATTTCCGCGACCGTTGAACCCGTTTCTTCCATCAAACGCGTGACGAAGTTGCAGCCCATTTCGTTTGACATCTGATTTGCCAGCGATGTTGCAATCAACTCACCTTTCAGCGGGTGATTCTCCATCTGAGTGCGATACTTCTCTTGCAATGCTTTCGGGAAGTATGCTGGCAGCAGGCGGTTATGATAAGGATCTTCTGTGATCTCTTCAGTCACCAGATCTTCTTTCAGAACCATCTTACCGTAGGCAACCAGTACCGCCAGTTCAGGGCGTGTCAGGCCAATACCATCTTTTTCACGCTCTGCCAGTGTTTCGTCATCAGGCAGGTACTCCAGTGCACGATCCAGTTTGCCTTCTTTTTCCAGATGATGAATAAAGCGGATCTGCTCTTTCAGCAACTGTACATTCTGATGCTGAGTGACTGAGATGGATTCACTCTGGGTATATGCATCGTCAAGGACGATCTCACCCACTTCATCTTCCATCTGCTCCAGCAGCTCATTCCGTTGCTTGTAGGTCAGATCGCCTGCAGCAACCAGACCATTCAGCAGGATCTTAATGTTGACTTCGTTATCTGAACAGTCAACACCACCCACGTTATCGATGAAGTCGGTGTTTACGCGGCCACCATTTTTCGCATACTCAACGCGGCCCAGTTGGGTCATCCCCAGGTTACCACCTTCACCAACGATCTTGGCTCGAAGCTCACCACCGTTCACACGCAGCGCATCATTTGCACGGTCACCAACATCGCTATGCGTTTCAGAATCAGACTTCACATAAGTACCGATACCACCGTTCCACAGAAGATCCACTTCCATTGTCAGGATCAGTTTGATCACTTCATTCGGTGTCAACGTCTGCTTCCGAGTGCCCAGCAGTTTCTGGATCTGAGGCGTCAGTGTGATTGACTTGCTGCGACGAGAGAATATACCGCCACCCTCAGAGATCAGGCTGCTGTTATAATCTTCCCAGCTAGAACGCGGTAAGTGAAACAGACGGTTGCGCTCTTCCCAGCTTGTGGCTGCATCCGGCGTCGGATCCAGGAAGATATGCATATGGTTAAAGGCCGCAACCAAACGTGTATGCTTCGACAGCAGCATGCCGTTACCAAATACATCACCGGCCATGTCACCCACACCAGCACAGGTAAAATCAGTGGTCTGACAGTCAATTCCCAGTTCACGGAAGTGACGTTTTACAGATTCCCAGCCACCCTTCGCGGTGATCCCCATCTGCTTATGGTCATAACCATTCGAGCCACCAGAAGCAAAAGCATCCCCCAGCCAGAAGCTATAATCAGCCGATACAGAGTTTGCCAGATCAGAGAACGTTGCCGTCCCTTTATCCGCAGCCACAACCAGATACGGGTCATCTTCATCATGACGAACCACATTGGCTGGCGGAATAATTTCACCCTCATGAATGTTATCAGTCACATCCAACAGCGCGCGGATAAAGCGCTTGTAACAACGCTGACCTTCAGCCAGGATTTCCTCACGGGAGCTCATTTGTGGTTGACGCTTGCAGACGAAACCGCCTTTCGCACCCACAGGAACAATGACGGTGTTCTTCACCTGCTGAGCTTTTACCAGACCCAGAATCTCTGTACGGAAGTCTTCCTGGCGATCAGACCAGCGCAGACCACCACGGGCAACTTTACCACCACGCAGGTGAACACCCTCGATATCCGGTGCATAAACGAAGATCTCGAAGAACGGCACCGGTGCAGGAATTTCTGGAATCTCAGACGGACGCAGTTTCAGAGACAACCAAGGTTTTGGCAAACCACTTTCATCAAGCTGATAGTAGTTCGTCCGTTGGGTTGCCTGAATCATTTCCATATAACGACGGATGATACGGTCATCATCCAGGCTTTCGACTTCTTCAAGCTTCGCATGCATCTCTGCAATCAGCGCTTCTTCCGCTTTCTCGCTGAAGTTGCGTTCAGGATCAAAGCGCAGTGCGAACAGCTCAACCAGATCACGGGCCAGATCCGCATGATTGGCCAGCGTATCTTCAATATATTGCTGACTGAACGGGAAACCAACCTGACGCATGTAGCGTGCGTAACTCCGGACAATCGTGATTTCACGACCGGTCAGTCCTGCACACAGCAGCAGACGGTTAAATCCGTCACTTTCCAGTCCACCGTGCCAAATCGAAGCAAATGCTTCCTGGAAACGATCACGTGCATCACTCAAATCGATCTCGCTCGTGCCGGTCACCAGCATGGCGAAATCCAGGATCCAGTAAACTGTACCGTTCGCTGTAACAACCTCATACGGTGATTCACCAATCACGCGCAGGCCCAGGTTTTCCAGCATTGGCATCACATCAGACAGATGGATTGGCTCATCACGATGATAAAGTTTCAGTTTCACGAAACGTGAATCAGTCGCAACTTCCTGTGGGCGGTAGAACAACATACCCAGCTTGTTCTCTTCACTCAGGCCTTCCAGCAATTCGATGTCTGCAACGGCTGAACCCGGCAGCATTTGCTCTTTATATGAACGAGGGAAAGCGCGAGCGTAATTTTTCGCAAGCGGTGTCCCTTGGTTCTCACCAAAGTTGGAGATCAGTGAATCACTCAAACGATCTTCCCAGGAAACAGCAGCTTCCACCAGATTACGTTCAATCGCTTTTACATCTACATCGAAGTTATTGTTATCTACACGCACAATATAATGAGTTCTCGCTAGTGGGCCTTCAGAGAAAGAAGTGGTGAAATCGACGTTTTGGTCAGAACCAAAGTATTCTTTGAAAATTTTCTGCGTTTTAATCCGCAGCTCAGTGTTATAACGCTCACGAGTCACATACACCATGCAAGAGAAGAAACGGCCGAAAGGATCCCGGCGGACGAACAAACGCAGCAGATCACGATCCTGCATACGCACAACGCCACTGGCCACATCCTGCATTTCTTTCTCACTGGCCTGAATCAACTCATCTCGCGGATACGTTTCAAGGATGTTGTTCATCGCTTTCCACGAGTGTGAGCCTTCGGAATAACCGCTGCTCTCAAGGATACGAACGACTTTGTTGCGGATCAGTGGAATGTTCATCGCCGTCTGATGATAAGCGGTTGCTGCATACAAACCGGTAAAACGATGCTCGCCGATGACATTCCCATCTTTGTCGAAGCGTTTAATACCAATGTAATCGGTATAAGCTGGGCGGTGGATTTTTGATCTCGCATTACTCTTGGTCAGAATCAGTAAATTTGGTTTTCTTGCTTCGACTCTTGCTGACTCTGGTAACTCAGACAACATCAGGCGACGGGCTTTACCCGGCTTACTCAGCAGACCCAACCCTTTTTCATCACAAGGACGGAGTTCAAAATCCCCTTCAACAGGAATCAAATCATATTGATGGTAACCCATGAAGGTGAAGTTGTGGCGAGTGACCCACTCCAGGAATTCGATCGCTTCATCACAATGGCTTTGTTCTACTGGCAAGCTGGCTGTTTTCAACTCTTCAGCAATTTCAATCATCTTGCTTTGCATGGCCTGCCAGTCATTCACCACCAGCTCAATATCCCGCAAGACTTGCTCAAGTTCTGTTTTCAGCGCTTCCATTTCTTCTTTGCTGGACAAACGATCCACTTCGATATGGAACAACGTTTGTAAGTCGCCTTCTTCACCACAGGCTTCAATAATGGTACCTTCTTCATCGCGCTTGAAATAATAAGGACCATTAAACATCAGGTGACTGTTAATCCCCTGACGATTGAGTGTCATACGTACGGAGTCGACCAGGAACGGATGGTCTGGCGTCACAATTTCCACGACCGTGTGGGTTGACTGCCAGCCATAACGACTGAGTGTCGGGTTATAAACACGAACAGAGGTTTGGTCCGGTTGGTTTTGCACAAGATGGTGCCAGAGGCTCAGAACAGCACCATACAAATCAGATTCATTCCGTTGAAGCAGATCGTCTTCTGCCAGTTGTCCTAACAATCGTTGAGCAAACACTTCGACTAATGACTGCTGAGGCGTTTCTATCTTGTCCTGGATTAAGCCGTACACTTTTTCAAGTAGTACCGGCACTATTGGGTCAGGTGCGGTCATAGCAGATGCTCCATCGTTATTACTTTTATCAATCTAGTATAGGGTTTGATAACGACGCCCCGAGTTCAGCACTAAAAACTTCTCTCTGGCGAGGTATAGTTGATTCGGAAGCTATTGTAGGGCGTTTTGTTGCCAAATGGTTACGATAATTACTCTGTAATCAGAAGAAAAAATCGAATATGTGACTAAGGTAGATGTTTTAGCTCGAGGGAAGATGACCAAGGGATAATATGACGCACTCTGATGCTATTAACCCAGTATTCTGGTCTAACCATCTAGAAATCAATGATTTTTCACTGCAAAAAAACTAACCAACACGGTTGCTGCGACGCAGAAATCGACTTCATTCAAAACAGATAAAAAATCTACATTCGCATAATTATGTAGTGTTTTTGTTAATTTCTGACTAAAGCAAGGTTCTAAGCGATTTTCTCCAATTTTTCCAGGCGATTTTCTGAACTGACACTCACTCTGAAACGTCCCCGAACGCCAAGTTGGCTCAGAAACGGCCGGAGTCTGCTTGCAGGTAGCTGAAGACGAAGACCTTCATCGGTGTACACCAGTACGGCACTCGCAGCACCGGAGTAATGTTGCAGGAAGGTTTGGTAAGGAATGTTGACTGAAAAGCTGTATCTCTTCATGCAGACAGGCCTGGCAGCGATAGACAGAAAAAGAAATGGCAGATAAAAAGAAAGCTCCCTTTTGAGGAGCCTTCTGATTAAAACAAATTGAGCTTATTGTTCAAGGGCTTTTTCCACTTTCTCGAACAAATCTCTCGCTAGATTTTCCAGTTTCGCCAGTTGCTCAAGCTCAGCGCGCATCAGTGCCTGACGATCTTCATCGTACAAACGATACTTCAGGAAAGGTTCAATCAGGCGTGAAGCCACCTGAGGATTTGAACTGTTCAGCGCCGTCAGAATCTCAGTCAGGAAACGATAACCGCTGCCATCTTTCGCATGGAAATGAACTGGGTTATTCGCACAGAAGCTGGCAACCAGACTACGCGTCCGATTCGGGTTCTTCAGACTAAACGCCGGATGGTTCATGGTTTCGCGGACATTGGCCAGTGAATTCCCCGCTGGGTTTTTACCCTGCAGGACAAACCACTTGTCCATCACCAAACCATCATGGCTCCATTTACTGCTGAAGTCCGCCATCTGTGTTTCACGGCAAGCGAGCTGTGCTTCATTTGCTGCACTCATCGCAGCAATCGTATCTGTCATATTGTCGGCTTTCCCGTACTGAGCAGAAACCAGTTTTTCCCCCTGCTCTGTATACGCCAGATAAGCCAGGCAACGATTACGCAGTGAACGTTTTGCCATCGCATCATGAGTAATGCTGTAGCCGCTTTGTGACAGAGAATGATAAATAGCAGACAGTTCATCTTCCAGCGCTGATGCGAGGATCTGTTCAATCTGCGCCAGCACTGTGTGGATCGCATCCACATCAACCCGCTCATACCAACCGGCGACTTCATTTTCACTCGGTAATGTCAGCATTTCAGCAATGAAAGCCGGATCCAGTTTTTCATCCAGCAACGCACCACGGAATGCATCAACCACATTTTCCGGGAAGACGACGGCATTACCAGCCTGTACTGCCTGAACATTACTGCGGATATACTTCGCTAGCAGCATCTGACCAGCGTCCCAGCGGGCAAACTCATTCCGGGCATGCGTCATCAGGAAGACCAGCTCTTCGTCGCTGTAATCATATTCCAGCACAACCGGTGCAGAAAACTCACGCAGCATCGAGATAACAGGCTTTTCATTCACCTGATCAAACGTGAAAGTTTGCTCAGACTGAGTGACGTTCAGAATGTGATGCACACGCTCACCGTTACACTGTAACTCAATCACCTCGCCTTTACTGTCATACAGCTCGATATCAAACGGAATATGCAGCGGCAACTTCTCTTTCTGCCCTGGTGTGGGTGCAGTTTGCTGCTTCACTGTGACTAGGTAACGTTTCGCATCCGCCTCGTACGCTGTGCTGACAGTCACTACCGGTGTACCAGACTGGCTGTACCACAGACGGAACTGACCCAGATCAACGCCAGAAGCATCTTCCATCGCCTGAACAAAGTCATCACAGGTGGCAGCAGTGCCATCGTGACGCTCGAAGTATAATTTCATTCCCGCCTGGAAGCCGTCTTCGCCCAGCAGTGTATGCATCATCCGAATCACTTCACTCCCCTTCTCATAAACGGTCAGGGTGTAGAAGTTATTCATCTCAATCACTTTCTCCGGACGGATTGGATGCGACATTGGGCCACGGTCTTCCGCAAACTGAGGACCACGCATGATCCGGACATTTTGAATACGGTTCACCGGACGAGAACCCAGATCAGAAGAAAATTCCTGATCCCGGAATACCGTCAGACCTTCTTTCAGACTCAGCTGGAACCAATCGCGGCAGGTCACGCGGTTACCGGTCCAGTTATGGAAGTATTCGTGACCAATCACAGACTCAATCCCAAGATAGTCGGTGTCTGTCGCAGTCGCTGAATTCGCCAGAACGAACTTAGAATTGAAGATATTCAGACCTTTATTTTCCATGGCACCCATGTTGAAGAAATCAACGGCAACAATCATGTAAATATCCAGGTCATATTCCAGGCCGAAGCGCTCTTCATCCCACTTCATGGAATTGATCAGCGAGTGCATCGCATGCTCTGCACGGTCCAGATTGCCTTTATCGACAAAAATTTCCAGTGCCACATCGCGACCACTGACTGTTTTATAGCTGTCTCGCAGCACATCAAAATCGCCGGCAACCAGTGCGAACAAATAACAAGGCTTCAGAAACGGATCCTGCCATTGTACCCAGTGACGGCCATTCTCCAGATCACCGCTCCCCACTTTGTTACCGTTACTCAGCAAATAAGGGAAACTTGCTTTATCGGCAATCACTTTGGTTGTAAAACGGGCCAAGACATCCGGACGATCCTGGTAATAAGTAATTCTTCGGAAACCTTCAGCTTCACACTGGGTACAGAAACCACCACCGGATTTGTACAGACCTTCCAGAGAGGTATTTGCTTCCGGATTGATCTCAGTTTCAATCGTCAACTCAAACACCGCAGGAAGTTCACGAAGAATCAGGCCACTCTCCGTCTGCTCAAAGTGCTCCCAGCTTTCACCGTTGATTTCCAGCCGATGCAAAACCAATTCATCACCGTCCAGTTCTAGCGAAGTCACCCCTTGTGTTTGTTGCTTAACTTGACTGACAGCAATCACGCGGGTGGCTGTGTCATGCAGATCAAACGTCAGGTCGATATCCGTGATCGTAAAATCTGGTGCCTGATAATCTGCACGATATTTAGCAGTCGGTTGTGCGGCAGTGGGTTGATCAGCCATTTCTATTCTTCCTTAGTCATCCATATTGGCAGTCTCGCCGTCAGAGTAAACCTTTCAAAACCATGAACGGCCATTAGCTCTGGCGTGTTTCAGTCATTGAAACACCAGCTGCGAGACTGAGAAATTACAAAACCAGCGCAAAAGATGTTCACTGGTAACTCAGCAGATAAAGACAAGATTCACGGCATCACTGCCGCTTCGGGTCAAAAGAAATCAGACAAGATTGCTTAAAAGTGCATCAGCTATACTTCATAGTAATACTTCAGCATGTTCTCATCTTGTCTTTACTCTGAATGAAGACAAAATGTTAGCAGATAGCACTTGCGCTGAAAATCTTATCTTTTTACTTGTTCCCCATGCCTTGTCGCGCAACAATGGCAAATCTAAAAAATTCCAACCGATACACTCTGCTCAAGTAGATTGATTTTAGCCGTTTTAACAGGAATTACTCTGCAATATGAACCACATTATGCAACCTTGGATCATTGATTCACTGCTTGATACCGATGCCTACAAACTCCATATGCAGCAGGCAATCTTCCACCTGTATCCCGATGTAGATGCTGCCGCTGAGTTTCATTGTCGCAGTGACGAGGATCTACGGCCATACAAGGATGATATCCAAAGACAGCTCGAACACATGGGTGAGCTGAAATTTACCCATGAAGAAATTGAATATCTTGCGACTCTACCTTTCTTTCAACAGGATTATCTGGATTTCCTCAAAGACTTTCGCCTGAATCCTTCGCAAGTCGAAGTCGGTGAAGCGGATGGACAACTCACGATACGTATTGAAGGGAAATGGCTGGATCTGATTTTATGGGAAGTCCCTTTACTGGCCATTGTCTGTGAACTCCGCTGTCATCAGCTTTACCCTCAGGCCACAGTCACCGACGCCATAAATCAGCTACAACGTAAGCTGGCGCATTTCGATGCGCTGGGCCGAGATACAGATACGAGCCATTTTTCACTGGTTGACTTTGGTACTCGACGTCGCTTTTCGAAAGAAGTCCACTATGCCGTCGTGAATTACCTGAAACAGCATTTTCCTCATCTAAGCGGCACGTCAAACTACCATTTGGCTCGAACGCTCAACCTGACACCCATTGGCACACAGGCACATGAATGGTTTCAGGCGCATCAGCAGCTTGCGGGGGAACTTGCAGACTCGCAACAGCTTGCACTCAACCGCTGGTTACAGGAATACCCGGATAGCCTGGGGATTGCCCTTACCGACTGCATTAACATGGATGCATTCCTGCGCGATTTTGATCTGCGTCTTTCCCTGCGCTTCACCGGACTTCGTCACGATAGTGGTGATCCAATCGCATGGGGTGAAAAAGCCATTGCACACTATGAAGCATTAGGGATTGATCCAAAAAGCAAAACCCTGGTGTTTTCTGACAGCCTGACATTGGAACGCGCGCTGACCATTTATCAGCATTTCTGTGAACGTATCAACGTCAGCTTTGGGATTGGCACAAGCATGACTTGTGATTTACCGGGTGTGAAAACGTTAAATATCGTTTTGAAACTCACAGAGTGTGAAGGCCGGCCAGTGGCCAAAATCTCAGATGAGCCGGGCAAAAGCATTTGTCATGATGAGGCCTATCTTGATCAGCTGCGCCAGGCATTCAAGATTGCCAACGACTGATCGTTCCGAATCGAACGTAAAAAAGAGAGGCTTTTCAGCCTCTCTTTGCTTTCACTTTTTGATAAATGAAGTCTACTTACTGACGTTGCATCACTGCTTCCATTCCAAACTGTTTATTGGTCAGGGTGAGTGTATTATCTCCCCCTAACTTGAAATGACTGTCGTGCTGACCATCTTCATAAATAAGGACAATACGATCATCTTCGAGATAATAAATACCTTTATGCTCAATTCGCTTCCCGTCTTTGCCAATGACCTGAGCAGAAAATAAAAAGTCCGGCCGTAAAGATAACTTCAGTTCAGAAACCCGTTTATCAACGTCTGAACCTTGAATCCTGGAAGAACGCCAACTGCCAGGCAGATTCTCGGGCGCTAATTTAGTAAATCGAGCACCATCCAGCAGAAACTGGTTATAACTCAATACATATTCATGCTGCTGTGTAGGCTGCCCTGCAGAATTCATCGTAAGAGTTGTTTCATCAATATCGTACTTCCCTTCCCATTCATCAATACGGCCATCTGTTCTGAGTAACCGCACTTTAAAATGGTAAGCAGAATTAAACTTGATATTCATGGCTCGATAGTGGATCCCCTCACTCTCTACACCTTCATCGGTTGTACTGAACCAGTACCAATCACCGAGTAATAACGGATAGTCAAACTCTGTCAGCTCATCCGCAGTGACAGCGTAACTCCATGAAAAAACACTCAATATCAAGGACAAAAAAATGGAACGCAGCATGATAGTACCCCAGACAAATATCAGCCCCTACTATTCACACTAGCTCCCGTTCCTGTTTCTCGCGCAAGAATATGACAAGCGTCACAAGTATTCCTCAACCTGTTTCATGTTTGAGACGGCTTCTGGAAGCTACCTTGCGAACAGATGAGTGCTACAAAGAAAGGTGATGTTGAAAATTGCTTCTGTGCTACTCATTCACCGATCACCACCGCCATAGGCGGTGGTTTAGAGGTGACAAAAAAAAACGGCACACCTAAGTGTACCGTCTGGGTTAATTTTGCGTTGTATCTTCGTGCTATCTCAAAGAAGAATTAACTCTGTTCAGCCTTCACTAAATCTGCCGTAATGGCTACGGCTTCATCCAGATAGGCATCCGGTGCTTCATAATCCTTCGGAATATCCTTCAGCGCGAGGAATGGTTTCTTACCCAGCGCTTTCTGACGGACATTCAAACGCTCAAGACGCTCTTTCTCATCCTTATCCTGCTCTGCGCGACGCATGCTCTCGTTTAACGATAAAGTATTTTTATCTTTCTCAGCCTTATATCTGGCAATGTCATCAAAGATAAAACCGAATTCTCTATCATTTTTAATACGTTGCAAGTGCTTCGTACGCAAAGAAGGCAGCAATGGCGAGAAGTCATACATTTTCTGATAGCCCGCAGGCTTGATGCTATCCCAAGGCAATGCATTATCTTCTACGCTCTCCCCTGTATCAGCAGGATCAACTGCAGTCGGGAAACTGATATCCGGGACAACACCAAGATTCTGAGTACTACCACCATTAATACGATAGAACTTTTGAATCGTGTATTGTACATGGCCCAACGGCTTATCAAACAGATCATAGATATGGTTCAGAGAACGATGCTGTTGCACGGTTCCTTTACCAAAGGATTGCTCACCAATAATGACAGCACGGCCATAATCCTGCATTGCAGCTGCAAAAATTTCAGATGCAGAAGCACTGTAGCGGTTAATCAGAACTGTCAACGGACTATCGAAGTACACGCGATCGTCGGAATCGCCATTCACTTTGACCCGGCCGTAGCTATCACGCACCTGAACCACAGGACCACTGTCAATAAACAAGCCGGTCAATGCTGTTGCTTCCGTGAGTGCGCCACCCCCGTTATTTCGCAGGTCAATCACAATCCCATCGACTTGCTGTTGATTCAGCTTGGCAAGCTCTTTCTTCGTGTCTTCAGACAGGCCCACATAAAAGCTCGGGATCTCGATAATACCGATCTTACGACCCTGATAGACTTCTACCGAAGATTTAGCGGCTCGGTCTTCGAGACGAATTTTATCGCGAACAATAGTGACACTGTAACTCTTCGCATTGCTTCCCTCTGGTAGAATCTCCAGACGGACTTTACTGCCCTTCGGTCCTTTAATCAGCTGCACAACGTCATCCAGACGCCAGCCAACGATGTCGACCATCTCTTTCCCTTCCTGACCAACACCGATAATTCGGTCTCCGGCAGCAAGTTTTTTCGAGTTGGACGCTGGGCCACCAGCCACCAATGAACGAATCACTGTATATTCATCATCCACCTGCAGAACTGCACCAATCCCTTCCAGAGACAGGTTCATTTCAGACTGGAACTGTTCAGCACTACGAGGTGAAAGATAACTGGTGTGCGGATCGACTTCACGCGCGAAGGCATTCATGTAGAGCTGGAAAACATCTTCACTGTGGCTTTGAGTCAGACGTTTTAAAGCATTGTTATAACGCTTTCTCAACGTCTCCTGGATTTCTTTCCAGTCTTTACCGGCCAGTTTGAGATTCAACTCATCCGACTTCACTCGCTCTCGCCAAATCTCATTCAGCTCAGCTCGGTCTTTCGGCCATGCCATTTCAGACCGGTCGATCACCATATCTTCGTTCACACGAAAAGACATCGGTTTATTCAATAGGCTGAGTGCATATTGGTAACGATCAAACCGGCGTTTGAGGACAGTATTGAAGATATCATAGGCTGCGGTGGTTTCCCCCCGCTTGAGTTGATCATCCAGCTGATGCTTCCATTGTTCAAACTGCTGAATATCAGACTGCGTCAGAAAGCTTTTGTTATAGTCCAGCATTTCCAGATAGCGATCGAAAATGTGGGCTGAGAATTGATCATCAAGTGAGAACTGGCGATAGTGAGAACGGGTAAACCGTGAGGCTACTCGTTTACTGGCGGTCGCATGCTGTTTTTCTGGTGTTAAAACAGGCAATTCACTTTGAGTCTGTGTGGCTTCCAGGGCCTGGGCTGATGCTGCCAGCACAATGCCGGCAGCGATCAGTGAGAAACGGAATCGACATTTCATACGTCGAGCATTCTCCTTTACGAACGAAGGTGCTCCGCTTTCACAACCATGGTCAGGCCATTAGTCAGACGGACACGCACATCGTCCTTATTAATTTCCACAATTGTTGCCGGCATGTTGCCATTGCCCATATTGACACTGACATCTTTACCAACCTTCACTTCATCTGAAGACAAAGCGCGAGTTGTTTCTACCGGCTTCTTATCTAGCTTAGACGTTTTTGGCTTCACGTTTCTAGCTTTAGGCGATTTTGCTCGAACTTTCTTTGGCTTAGCGTCACCTTCTGCGGCGGCTTTCGCTGCTGCCTGCTCTTTACGGCGGGCACGAACCTTAGCTTTGCTTTCTTCAAGCGCTTTCTGTGCGTGCTCGACATGTTCTTGTTCTAACACACCACACTCATTGCCATCAAGGTCAATACGGCTAGCGCCGGCTTTAACACCATGAAGATAACGCCAGGAAGAAGTGTACTGACGAAGCGCTGCTCGCAGCTGAGTTTTGCTGACTTTAGGATCATCACTCAGTCGTTCAGCGAGGTCTTGGAAGATACCAATTTTTAATGGTTTAGCTTCACCTTCAACAGTAAAACACTTTGGAAATTGCTCGGCAATATAGGCAATCACTTCTTTACTGTTCGTTAACTTTTCAGAGTTTTCCATGGAATTTCCTGACAAAGCGAGAGTATCTCGCTGTTAGTGCTTTTTAATTAAAACCAATAAGTGCGGGCTATTATAATTACCTAATACTGAAAAACCACCGAAAGCATACAATTAGAGCTTAATTTGTAGTTCCTCAATGAATGAAACTAGTCCGTCTTCATCTTCTTGGTCAAATCTTGACAGACTTGGACTATCAATATCCAACACACCGTACAACTGGCCTTTGACCAAGAGTGGAATCACGATCTCAGAATTACTGGCAGCATCGCATGCAATATGACCTTCAAATTGATGAACATCACTCACCCGCTGAACTTTATTCTCAGAGGCTGCTGTACCACAAACACCACGACCCACCGGAATTCGAACACAGGCTGGCTTGCCTTGGAATGGCCCTAACACAAGCTCATTCTCTTTCAGCAAGTAGAAGCCGACCCAGTTAATATCCTCTAACTCCATGTTGAGTAAGGCACTAATATTAGAAATATTAGCAATGATATCGGGTTCTCCGTCAATCAGAGCTACTGCCTGTTGGGTGAGGCGTCGATAAAATGCAGATTTATTTTCCATGGCTTACTCCTTATATAGCCGCTAAAATGGCACCCTTTCATAGAAATAGGAATCATTATCATAGTGAAAGACTCAACGAATCAAATGATTAACTGGTCGTGGCTGATAAAGCAAGCAAAACATCATAAAAAGAGGCTCATCACTGCCAATATCATCGCCGTGATTGCCACGCTCATCAGCGTCCCGATCCCCCTGCTCATGCCACTGATGGTAGATGAAGTTCTGCTGCAACAACCCGGCCAAGGTATCGCTCTGCTCAACTATCTTCTTCCCGAAGCCTGGCAAACATCAGCAGCCTACATTGTACTGGTACTCTTGATGGTGGTTCTGATGCGTACCGCGAGTCAGGCCCTGAACATTTTGCAGAGCCGCCAATTTACGCTGGTGGCGAAAAATATCACTTATCAGATGCGGCGCCATCTGATTGATAAGCTCGGTCGGATCAGTATGCGCCAGTACGAAGAACGCGGTAGCGGTGGGATCACCTCGCACCTCGTCACCGATGTCGAAACCATTGATAAATTTGTCGGAGATACACTCAGCCGTTTTTTGATTGGTGTTTTGACTGTCATCGGAACCGCGACCGTCCTGCTTTGGCTGAACTGGGAACTTGGACTGTTTATCCTGCTGGTCAACCCTGTCGTTATCTATGCTTCCCGAAAAATGGGCAACCGGGTCAAGAACCTGAAACGTCAAGAGAACCAGGCATTCGAGAAGTTTCAACAGCGGCTGGTGGAAACTCTGGACGGGATCTATCAGTTACGCGCGGCAAACCGCGAACGGGATTTTCTGGCCAACCTGAAAGAACATGCGAATGGCATTCGGCACAATGCAGACAAATACGCCTGGCAATCTGAAGCCGCTGGACGTGTCTCCTTCCTGCTGTTTCTGATTGGTTTCGAACTCTTCCGGGCCGCCGCGATGCTGATGGTGCTGTTCAGCGATTTAACCGTTGGACAGATGTTCGCCGTCTTTGGCTATCTCTGGTTTATGCTGAGTCCGGTACAGGAATTGCTGGGGATTCAGTTTGCCTGGTACGGTGCTTCAGCAGCAATGCAGCGACTGAATCATCTGATTGCGCTAGAAGAAGAAGTCCGTCCGGTTGCCAAAGTTGATCCGTTCAACAACGGTCAACACATTGCCATTGAGATCAACAACCTTGATTTCTCCTATGATGAAGATAAGAAAGTCCTGAATGGCCTGAACTTATCTCTGCCTGCCGGCAAACGAGTGGCTCTGGTTGGTGCATCCGGTGGTGGCAAATCCACACTGATTCAACTGCTCCTTGGCATCTATCAGAAAGACAGCGGCGATATCCTGATTAATGGTCATCCGGTTGAGGACGTCAGCTATGAAGCACTGCGGGAAAAAATGGCCGTTGTCCTGCAACAACCTGTTCTGTTCAATGACACCCTTCGTAACAATCTCTCTCTGGGTGCTCACTACAAAGATGAAGCATTGTGGCAAGCGCTTGAAGTTGCCCAGTTAACAGATGTCACACAACGCCTGAGTGAAGGGCTGGACACACAGATCGGTCGTCAGGGCATTCGTTTATCCGGTGGACAACGTCAGCGACTGGCGATCGCGCGGATGATCCTGACCAACCCGGACTTCGTGATTCTGGATGAAGCGACCTCTGCGCTCGATACAGCAACAGAAGCCGCTCTGCATACCGCACTGAACGATTTTCTGTATGGCAAAACCACATTGATTGTTGCGCACCGTCTGTCGGCTGTGAAACAGGCAGATATTATTTATGTTCTGGAAGACGGACAGGTCAGCCAAACCGGCACACATTCCGAACTGGTCAATACCACCGGTCTTTATCAGACGCTGTATGGCTCAGCCCAATCCAGCGAGACTGAACAACCATTGAATAACGCTGGTCTGACAGTAGCCAGGATCAATACAAAATAATATAGTGTCGCCTGTTCAAGCAGTTAACCGAATTGAAGAGGACGGAACCATCCATGTCGACAGTAAGACTCTGCCCTTGCTGTGATTTGCCTTTAACCCCGATGGTCACACCTCGGGGTCAAAGTGCATTCTGTCCTCGCTGTGAAACACGTCTTTACCGGGGAGGCATGCCCTCCCTGCGTGGTGATCTGGCGCTGGCCATCACGGGGCTGATTTTGTTTCTGCCGGCCCATTTATACCCATTGATTACAATTCGCCTGTTTGGTGTGATGATCCCGGCCACCATTCCCTCAGGCACCTTCGCGCTCGCGTCTGACTTTCCAGCCGTTGCTGTTCTGATCCTGTTTTGCAGTTCCATCGCTCCCTTTGTCGTCTTTCTGGCTGTGCTGGGTGCTCACCTTGGATTGGCCAAACGACAGCTGACACTCTTCAAAAGCGCATTATGGTGTCTCGAAAAACTGAAACACTGGGCGATGTTTGATGTTTATCTCGTCAGCCTCGGCATTGCCTGCTTCAAAGTGAAAGACTATGCCGATATTTATGCCGGACCAGGACTTTTCTGCTTAGTGGGCATGCAGTTGCTCATCGTCGTGATGCTGACCCGTATTCACGTCAAACGTTATTGGGAGCGATGGCAGCCAGAAACTGAGCATAAAAGCACAGCATTAAAGTTACATTGTCACACATGTCACATGAGTCAGGCCGAAGGTGATCGCTGTCTGCGGTGCCATAGCCCTATTCACTATCGCGAACCCCGTTCAATTCAAAAAACCTGGGCTTACCTCATCACAGGTGCAATCTTTATCATTCCAGCCAATGCATACCCAATTTCAATTTTCCTCAACAATGGCAAACGGCTTGAAGATACGATTCTCTCTGGCGTTGCCACGTTGATTAACACCGGCATGGAAGGAATTGCCGCCCTGATTTTTTTCGCCAGTATCATTGTCCCCATTGCCAAAATACTCGGTCTGGCATTCATTCTGCTCTGTATACATTTCAAAAGAAAAATTAATCACATCTATCGAATGAGGATTTACCGTATTATTCAATGGATTGGAAAATGGTCCATGATGGACTTGTTTGTGATTTCGATCATGGTCGCGTTAATTGACCGTGGTCAAATTCTTGATTTCACGCCAGGCCCTGGCGCCATTGCTTTTGCTACGGTTGTGGTACTGACCATGTTAGCCGCAGAAAGCCTGGATCCTCGTCTGATTTGGGATAACTATGACAAAAAATAACTACCCGCCACAGCCTCCGTTTGGCCCGCCTGTCGGCCCGCAGCAACCGCAACCGGTGAATGTCAAAAGAGACAGACAAATCTCCCCACTGTGGATTCTCCCGCTTTTGGCACTGGGGCTGGCAGCTTGGCTCGTTTTTCAGGCCGTCAGTGAAGCCGGACAACGGATCACCATTCACTTTGAAGATGCTGCCGGTCTGATCGCCGGCCGGACAACGATCCGTTATCAGGGACTGGAAGTCGGGATCGTCCGTGACGTCAAACTGTCAGAAGACCTGCACAGCATTTACGTCACGGCAGATATCTACCCGGAAGCCGTTCAGATCCTGCGAAAAGGCACCCGCTTCTGGCTGGTCAAGCCGAAAGCCTCTATTACGGGCATCAGCGGCTTGGATGCTTTAGTGTCGGGTAACTATATTGCTTTGTTACCCGGACAAGGAGAACCAACCAATGAATTTACTGCACTGGATAGCCAACCGTCAGAAACACCAGCCGGTGATGGCCTGACCATACAGCTTCAGGCACCCGATCTGGGGTCCGTCTCTGTGGGCGCACAGGTTTATTATAAGAAAATCCCTGTGGGCGAAGTGTACAACTACACCCTGAGTAACAATAAAAAACGCGTTCTGATTGATGTGCTGATTCAGCGCCAATATGCCAATCTGGTGACCAATAAAAGCCGCTTCTGGAATGTGAGCGGCGTCAGTGCCAATATCGGCTTCAATGGTGTTGATGTTCAGTTTGAAAGCCTGTCCGCACTCATTGCGGGTGCCATTGCCTTTGACTCCCCTGACGAAGGTTTGCCGATTCAGCCCAATCACCTGTTTCGCCTCTACCCGGATCTGAATACAGCTGGACGAGGCATTGCGATTACCATCGAATTACCGGATAACAACAACATCAGTGCCGGTGGTGCGCCTATTATTTACCGGGGGTTGCAGATTGGGCAAATTTCCGATCTTCGGCTTGATCGTCAACGCAAACGTATTATTGCCAGTGCTGCGATTGAGCCCAGCATGAGTGATTTACTCACAACGGGTACCAGCCTGCTGCTGGAAGAAGCCGATCTCTCCTTGAATGGCGTGAAAAATCTGGGGAATCTGATTAAAGGAAACTATCTGACCCTGCTTCCCGGCGAAGGAGAACCATCACGTCAGTTTCAGGCTTTTACTCAGGAACAATTAGAGGAAAAACGTCCTGGTGCAGCCACAATTCAGCTCAACGCAGACCAGAGCTATGGCATCGGCAGAGGCACTAAAGTCACACACAAAGGCATGACGGTCGGCAGCGTCAAGCAAGTCACTCTGGATAAAGGCTCCGTACGTTTTGATATCATTATCAAACCCGAGTACACCACATTGGTCCGCAATCAAAGCCGATTTTATATTGATGGGGGCATCCAGGCAGATATCAGTCCAGAGGGGATCAATGTATCTGTTCCGCCTGCAGAACAATTAATCAGCAACAGTATTGCGTTCACCAGTGCAGGCCAACATCCAATGCGCCAGCATTACCCGCTATTTAAAAATCAGGCACTCGCCCGTCTGGCCGGAAATCAGCAACAAGGAAGCACAACGATCCAGCTCTTTGCCGATACGCTGCCATCAGTCAGTGAAGGCAGTCCGGTTCTGTATCGAAATCTGCCGGTCGGTCAAGTCAGTCACTACGCCCTGACACGTGACGGCGTCACAATAAAGCTGGCGATTCAAAACCAGTATCGTCATTTGATCACAGCCAGCAGTGTCTTTTGGAATCAGTCCGGAGTGGAAGTTGAAGCCGGCCTGAGTGGCGTCAACATTAAAGCCACCCCTTTGGCTGCTCTGATCAAAGGTGGCATAGCATTTGACAGCATGAGCGGCATTCCGAATCGTGTTGGCAAACAGTTCAAGCTCTTTGCCAGTTTGAAAGATGCAAAAGAGTTCGGAACTCAGATCAGCCTGACCGCCAGTCATGCGAAAGGCATTACAGCAGGAACGAATATTCAGTATCAGGGCGTTGTGGTTGGTAAAGTTCTGGCGCTCACACCAGACTTTAAAACCGGTCAGGTGACGATTGATGCCAGGCTCTTTCCACAATTTGCCGATTCACTGACCCGGGACGAAACGCACTTCTGGCTGGTCGCACCTAAAATTGATCTCACCGGTGTGAAGAATCTCGATAGTATTCTTCACAGCTATATCGAAGTAGAACCCGGAGACGGAAACTACCGTCAGACTTTTGCGCTTTCTGAACAAGCCAATGAAACTTTTCATGGCTTGACGGTTATTTTGGAAAGCATTGCTCGCGCCTCCGTTCGTCCTGGTACACCACTTTTATTCAGAGACATTCAGGTCGGTCAGGTCAGCCATGTCGCATTAGGAGAACTGTCTGACCGGGTTCTGATTGAAGCGCAAATCGAACCTGATTTTCGCCATTTGGTGCGTACAGACACCGTGTTCTGGAATACCTCCGGATTAGATGTCAGCCTGGGACTGACTGGCGCCAGCATTCAGGCGGGTACGGTGGATACACTGATCCGGGGAGGCATTGCACTGGCAACGCCTGAAGGTCAGCCCCTGTCAGCGCCAGCTCAGACAGGAACCCATTTCCTGCTTCACGAAAGAGCAAACCCTGAATGGAAAACATGGCGAACCGCCATTCCGGCTGAATAAGCACCTTATTCTTCACGACTACAGGCAAGCCAGTTGGCTTGCCTGTTTTGTTCCGGGCACTCGATACACTTAGGCTATATCCAACTGCCAGTTTGTTATAGACTTGCCGCCTCTGTTCTAATTGAGATAAAGCAAGTGCATCAGTCCATTTATATTCCAGACGATTTCATTCACCACATTCGCCAGATTTTGCCCGATAGTCTGGATATGGACAGTTTTCTTGCCTGTTGCCGCACCCCACTGCGGCGCAGTATCCGGGTTAACACGCTGAAAATTTCTGTTGAAGATTTTCTGGAACGCATCCAACACAACGACTGGCAGCTCACACCGATTCCATGGTGCAAAGAAGGCTTCTGGATTGACTACGATGAAGCCAAAACCGAATCGCTTGGTAATACTCCCGAGCATCTCGCAGGACTTTTCTATATTCAGGAAGCCAGCTCAATGCTGCCGGTCACCGCATTACTGACAGATAACGACCAGATCGGCTGTGTACTCGATATGGCTGCAGCACCCGGCTCCAAAACCACCCAGATTGCCGCAGCGATGCAGCATCAGGGAGCACTGGTTGCCAATGAACTGTCTGCCAGCCGCATCAAAGTGCTTCATGCGAACCTGCAACGCTGTGGTGTTTCAAACACAGCCCTGACCCATTTTGACGGCAAAGTGTTTGGCACCTGGACCCCGGAAGCATTCGACAGCATTTTGCTGGATGCACCCTGCTCTGGTGAAGGCGCGATTCGAAAAGATGAAGATGCGATGGCGAACTGGAGCCTGGCACATATCGAAGACATCGCCGCAATTCAGCGTGATTTAATTGTCAGCGCATTTCAGGCGTTAAAGCCAGGTGGGGTTATGGTGTACTCCACCTGTACCCTGAACCGAACAGAAAACCAGGGCGTCTGCCATTATCTCAAAGATACTTTTGGTGAAGCCGTGTCGTTTGAGCCACTCAATGATCTGTTCGAAAGCGCAGAAAAAACCTGTACTGAAGAAGGCTTTTTGCATGTCTTTCCTCAGGTCTACGACAGCGAAGGCTTTTTTGTTGCCCGTATCCGAAAACTCGCTCCCGTTGAAACTGAGCAGGCCAAAAAACGTAAAGCCAAGTTCCCTTTCACTCCAGCTTCCCGCAAAGAAAGTGAGCAAATTCTGAACCAGTTGAATCAGGATCTGTCCCTCCGAATTCCAGATGACCGTGAGCTTTGGCTTCGCGATCAGGAGATCTGGCTTTTCCCGGCCCGTCTGCGTCCACTGCTAGACAATATTCGTTTTCAGCGCATTGGCATCAAGCTGGCAGAACAGCATAAAAAAGGCTATCGCTGGCAGCATGAAGCCATCATGACGCTGGCATCAGGCAACGAACCACAGTGCATTGCCCTAACAGACGAACAAGCCAATGAATGGATTATGGGGCGCGATATTCGGCCTGAATCGCTTTCTGGTCAAGGTGAAGTCATTGTGACGTATCAGGATTATCCATTCGGCTTAGGAAAATGGGTCGGTAACCGCATTAAAAACGGCATGCCCAGAGAACTGGTCCGAGATACGGGTTTATCTGGAAATCGCGGTTAAATTCGGAGCAGATGATTAATTAAAGGTTCTATCTCAGTAGCCTTGCCTGTCTCAGGGCTAAAACTGGCAAAAAATACTGTGTGAACTAAGATTGATATTGTAATTGATCTCCATTTACAAACCAGTTAGCGCAAGGCTCTCACGAGCCATTCCCCTAAGCCCGAAACAGGAGTCGTTTCGGGCTATTTTTTATCTGTAGCTCAAAGGCATTTTCAATATATTTCAAAAGCTTAACCCACCCACTTATTCATCGCTTGAGTACAGCTTTTCACATCCTTCAAAATTGTTGAACAAGTTACACAACATTTTCAGCTTTCAGCGACTCATTTCAAGTTTTATAGTGGGTCCCAAGTTCAGCAATGACCCAGCATTTTTATTGAAGGAAGCATGTTATGTCTAAAATTCTTGTTCTGAAATCCAGCATCCTTGGCGGTTACTCTCAGTCGAATGCCCTGATCGATCATCTGGTCAATTCAAAGGCAGACGACATCTCAACCATTATCGAACGCGATCTGGTTGCTCACCCACTGCCAATTCTGGATGGTGAACTGGCGAGCGGTTTACGCGGCAGCGATCAACTGACTCAACGTCAACAGGAAACGATCGCACTTTCGAACCAGTTGATTGAAGAAATCAATGCCAGCGATACGCTGATCATTGGTGCGCCAATGTACAACTTCAGCATTCCGACTCAGTTAAAGAACTGGTTTGACTTGATTGCCCGTGCTGGTGTGACTTTCTCTTACACTGAAAATGGCCCTGTCGGTCTGCTGACCAACAAAAAAGTGATTGTCGTCACCTCTCGTGGTGGCATGCATCAAGGCAACCCTACAGATACCATGGTGCCTTACCTGAAAACCATTCTGGGCTTTGTGGGCATGACAGATGTCGAATTTGTTTATGCTGAAGCACTGAACATGGGTGATGAAATGGCCAGTAAAGGCCTGAATCAGGCCAAAGCACAAATTGAAGCTTTGGCTGTATAAGCACTTTTCTTTATCGTTCCTTGCCTTTTCACAAAAAACCGCCCTGTGCGGTTTTTTCTTGCTGATTTTTCCGAATGTCCCATAAAAAAAGCTGCGCCTGAGCGCAGCTTTTTATGAAACACATTGATTCAAGTGTGATGAAAGCAACTTACTTGGCAGGACGACTCGCCAGCTCTGCACGTTTTTGCTCTTTCAGCAGTTTACTGGCTTCACGACGCTCTTTAGAGAGCTCGGCACTGATAATAATGTGGTCATCCACACGATCTTCATAGTCAGCTTTCATTGTCTCAATAATGCTGACAATTTCATCATGTGACATATCAGGCTGAATGTAGTCAATCAGGTTTTCAAGCAATTCAACACGCTTGCGGTTATCTCTGATCTTACGGTCATTATCCAGAATTTCACGTTTGAGCTTATTTCTACGTCTGGCAAGCCGAACCAATTCCAGAATATTGTTCATGTTTTGTCCTTACTATGAAACTTGAAAGCCTTAATTAATCTGGGTTATATCAGAAACCTCGCTTGCTTCTCAAGTAAGATCTCAATGAAATCAAACCACCCTTCATTTCATTGATCTCACTCAGGACTTTATTGTTTGAATCATGTACTCAACCAGACAACCATGTCACAAAAGACTATCAGTCTGATGACAATTGTTTTTCATTTATGCGACAAGGACTTAAAAAACAAATATGCGTACTGTTTCTTGTTAGGTGACTCACAAACTTCCGCTTAATTATTTGCTTTTGGTATGCCAGAGCCTACTCTTTCCAGATACCAGTAGTGATTTGGCAAGATGCAATACACGTGCAACACTTCTCGTCAAGGTTCTTTCAGAAGGCTGTTGTCCTGAAGCTCGCGGTACGTTGGCATTCACGTTAAAAAATTATTGGTTAGCAACGTAAGAGTTAGTGATTCAGGAGACAACATGTCTAAAGCAACAGGTACCGTTAAGTGGTTTAACGAAGAAAAAGGATTTGGTTTTATCACTCAGGATAACGGTGGCGCCGACGTATTTGTACACTTCCGCGCAATTATTGGTGATGGATTCAAGACACTGGCCGAAGGCCAAAAAGTGACCTATGACGTTGAGCAAGGCCAAAAAGGCCTGCAAGCGGCCAATGTCGAAAAAATATAAGTTAACAGTACGTTAGCGACCAAAAGGGCTAGTCAGCCCTTTTTTTGTCCCTATCTGGCACCAGTCATCCGACCAATATGTGATATTCACATCACCGCTAACCACCTGACTTTCTTTTCAAAATTCAGCACAAGTGTCGCTAACATCACAATTACTCAGAAATTTTTAGGTGAAACTCACTATTTTCTTGCCGTGGCCCCTGCAATATGGCCTAATGTGCCTGCCTATAATGCAACGCTATTTATGCAACAAAGTGAAAAGTATACTTCGTTACACCCGCTTCACCTTAAGCGCCGTTGTCCTGAAGAGCTACATCCTTGTCCATAAGCAATCCATTATGTTGGCATGAAGCACGCCTCAGGGCGTTATTGTTCCTAATATTTTCAGGAGACATCCTATGTCTAAAGCAACTGGTACTGTTAAGTGGTTTAACGACGAGAAAGGTTTTGGTTTCATCACTCAAGACAACGGCGGTGCAGACGTATTCGTTCACTTCCGTGCGATCACTGGTGAAGGCTTCAAATCTCTGGCTGAAGGTCAGAAAGTGAAGTTCGATATCGAGCAAGGCCAAAAAGGTCCTCAAGCTGCTAACGTTGAGCGCGTATAAGCCCTCTGCGTAAACGAACATAATCAAGAGCGCCCTCGTGGCGCTCTTTTTATTTCTGCCCACTCATCAGTTTATCAACCCGGTTCACCGTCTTTTCTGCGTTTCCCCCCTCTCTTGTCAACTTCTTCAACAGGTTTCCCTCCATTGTCTTATATTCACTACAGGCAAGCATTACTTCTCAGGCAAAAAACGTTGCAGTTTTGCCTTTCGACCCATCCCAATTTAGGAGCAACCCATGACGACTGTCGCGAAACTCAACCACCGGAGAAAACTGGCAGGACTTCCACTGATTCGCTTCAACTTACTGCGCCTGAACCCGGAAGATGTTCAAGACTTACGCGATGCTTATGCAGCCATGTATGAAATCTCTGAACTCGCAATCGGGGATCGCCGGGGATATTACGCGTTAGCCCGAGGACATGGATATGATCAGGATCTCTGTCACGATGACAGCCGGACATTCCTGACCTGGCATCGCTCTTATCTTTATTCATTCGAAAAAGCACTGAACACCGCATTACAGTGGAAACGTCAAGATAAAGAACTGGAGCTGACACTGCCCTACTGGGACTGGACACAGTTCAACAAATCTACACATGCTGCCAATGGCCTGCCGAAATTACTGGATGAAAAAAGCTACAAAAATCAACGGGGAGATATCCTCGAAAACCCACTGAACCGGGCCAAAAGTCTGTACCGGACCCTATCGCAAAACTTGGCTGACGAACAAGCATACACACAGCGATTTCCCGCAAGGTTCAAAGCCAATATCGCTCTTCTGAAAAATGAAGTTGATCGCTATATGGATAACCCCAACTTTATGAGCTTTCAAAATGATTTTAACGCTGGTGCGCACGGCGCAATTCATGTCCTTGTCGGCGGCGAGAGCAATTCCCCATTACCCGGCAACATTGGTGACATGACGGCAGTCATCTCAGCAGCCTATGATCCACTGTTCTGGCTCCATCACAGTATGGTCGACAAAGTCTGGTTCGACTGGCAGACATTGCATCCAGATGCCAACATCCCTCTCCATGTCCTCCAGAAAGTGGTGTACGACGGCAGAGTCGGTAAAGACCTGATTGATGCTGAAATTTCCCTGAGATACATCTACTCTGAAAACTCTGTTGAATCTGCTGTTGCAACCACCGGAACCACGAATACACTGCCGGCCCGATCGCTCTCGGCCGCCGCAAGTCAGGCAAAAGAACTCTCGTTAGGCTTGATTGAAGGCGGCTTTGTTCGGGCTCAGCTTGATTTTCTGCGGCTTCATCCGCCCAAAGAAAGCTTTGAAATCCGTGCTTATATTGAAAATCCCGCCTGTAACGCAGACACCGGTTATGACGATGACAGCTATTGTGGACGGCTGGTTCTTTTTGGACATGGCAGATGCCATGGCGCACCCGGCCACTGTAACCCGGCACAGGCCGTCAGAGATGAGTACGATCTCCGAGCGAAGCATCCCTTGCGATATGAACATACACAATACACCATCGATCTCACCCGTGGACTGCGACGATTTATTGGGCGGAAAAAGTCGGTTGATGATCTGAAGATTTATCTCATTGTGATTGATGGTCAAGGTAAAGTCGTTGCGCCAGAAAGCATCAAATACGATGGTTGTTCCCTGCGAACTTTTGCAAAACAGTAAAGGTTGCCCTTCGTTCACAAACCGCCTGACGACAGGGGCACTATACTGAGGATATGATGAAAGTCACCGTCTCCCCCCATGCCGCTCAGGAAGGCACACTACGTATCTGGCTGCGGCGGATTCCCGTCAGCAGCCAGATCATTTATGCTTTTCGCTCTGGCCATCCTCACAATAGAAACGAACCTGTTAGCCAGGCTTTCATTTATGGTCGCGGAGAAGGTTCAAGTGCTTCTGAACATGTCATGTTACTTTTTCGGCCCGGGGAAAATATCCAACCATTTCAGGTCGGCGAAGAATTAACGCTGAAGGTACGTGATGAAAAAACAGGCCACTATCAGGAGATCGAGCTGGATGTCACCCACATTGAGTGACAGGGTCACTCTCTGCATCAAAGAAAACAAATGTCATTGATACCATCACTAAAAATAAGAAAGTGCCCAAGGGACACTTTCTTGACCTGCCACTGACATTGATATCGATCAATTCACTTTTGATGATGAACGGCGATGACGCCACATCAAGCCAGCACTGCCGAGTAACAACAAACCGAAAGAAGCTGGTGCAGACACAGGATTCGGAACCTCAAGTTCTGTAATGGTAAACGCCGAATCGTCAAAGAAGTTCTTAAATACCCCCGTCCCCATGTGCCAGTCGATGCGCGCAAAATAGTCCATCGACATCCCCATCGCCAGATTGGTGAACACATTCAGCGTAGATGTGCTGCTGCTATCAAAAATACTCAATGACCACGTGTCATCCAAAGTATTGAAACTGAAATCGAACCGGTCGTAGGCTGCCGGATCAACAGTAAAAGCCACCGATGTCCAAGGGTCTACAACACTGGTTCGGTAAAGCAAGCCGTTGGCATCATCCCAGCCAACCTGACCACCAATGTTGCCGTTACCATCGGTAAAGGTCCAATAAAACTTCTCGGTGGTTCCGACAGGTGGTGTACGCTCATCGCCACACGCCCATATCGACCAGTCAACAATGTGATTCGTGGTATCCGTCGGGGTCACTGGCGTACCACCATTGTAAAAGTCCCGCTCATCTAAGAAATAGGCAAAGTCGATGTCAAAATTAGGAAAACCGGAAGAACCTGAAATGGTTCTCATCCCTAACATCGCTGTACCACTATGCGCCAATGTTACTGGTGTGACGGCATGCGCGATAATATAGTTTCCGCCATGATAATCATCATTCGGGTGTCCATTCAAATCCATCCAGCGACCCGAATTCAACATAATGGTCATTGGCCCGCCACCAGGGCCGCCGTTCGCCGTACCATACAAACCCGCATTGTAATTATTCACAACATAATCATTAAACTCAGGGAAGGTTGTCGTAGGCTCCAGATAATCATTCACATAGCCATCGTTATCTTCAAACCCACCGAGATAAGCGAGTGCTGAATGACAGTTTCCCATCATTGCTATTGCAATCGCGAACATCCCGATTTTCCCTGCCAATCGACTCGTTTGCGGTGTTTTATCCATGCGCCTTATCCTCTTTTACTTGAACCAAGCCCAATGTGATCACAGCCTGTCATTTACATACCAGAGGGATAAAGCAAGGCTAATACCAAGTCTCAGATAAAGGACAGAAGATCCAAAGTAACCCCCTCATAAATCACAGATATTTTTTTGATGAAGCATCTCAGCAGTCATTTTCCCTTACCTCAAAAAAAGACAATTGTAAAAAAAGATGACATTTCAGCACAACGGCTCAGCCATCTATTCAGGTGAATCATTCAGGCGAATCATTCAGGAGAAAGTTTCATTTTTACTTCGCGGCCACTTTCATTAAAAAGTAAGCAAGATCATTGCAGCCATGCTTCTTGCGGTTTTTCATCCATGCAACTGTCAAGCTTGAACGTCTCTATTTCCTTAAGCAAATGCTGCAACAAAGCTTCGCCATAAATCGAAAAATGAATCTCCCATGAATCTGTGTATGACCCCAAGTCGCCTCGTTTCAAACAAGCATGAACCCATTCCAATTGTTCCGGGTAATCCGGAAAAATACGATCGCGCCCACGCTCACCCCCACCAATGGTCAACCAACATTCTTCAGCATAATGTGAACGACTCAGACGAAATTCCCAACCGTTACAGAGTTTAATTTCACGCTGCGACCAGGATGCTCCCTGCCATTTGTTCATTAACCGATATGTTAATTCAGACGCTGGGTAATCATCGATAAATTGAGCCATCCAATTTTCAAGTGTCGTTAACGTTTCATTAGTTAAATGACATTTTTTCTGATGAATCAAATAATCTAAATTTTCAATCAATAAAGGGAAACATTCCGGGCTTGAATAAAAATCATCATGAAAGTTTTGGTGGTAAAGCGCATAATATCGCAGGACGGATGTACTCCGATATCCAATACTATACAGTGCATCCGAAAATGTCATGCGAGTACCAATCCCCCACTCATAATCGAATACTAAAGGTAATACCCGGCAAGCGATATCTGGACAATACTTCGCTAAATCTTTTCCAATTGATGCGGGTAGATGATCGGTTCGATTGAACGAATGCTTTAATCGCGCCATCAGTTGACTTTCAAATCGCGGTATAAAGTAGCCATCATGGCTTAAGATGACGCTCTCTGCCGAATAATCAAGCAATGTTACGGCAGATATCCCGTCGAAAATCTCATCTAACAACAAGTGCCAGTCATCCTTAGAAGAAAGAAACTTCTCAATGCTATACTTCAGTGATGTTCGTAAATCTGTTTGCAGGCAGTCTTCTTGACTATAACGAGGATAATGTATAGATAAAAAATCAGAAATTTTGGGGAAAATATCGCGAACCGCATGAAAAGCCGCGTTCATTTCACCTCCCACACTTTCATTTGAATATAAGTAGGGATTCAACCGATTGACAAAAACAGCTATTTTACATAAATATGGGGTCATATTTAACAACCTTCATGGAGGATTCTATTTCATTTAAATTGAAAGACAGAAAGAATAGAACAAAAGCATACATCCTGACATTTTATTATTGGCCGCAGATTTTCCTACAGATAATTCTTCATCAACCCTAATCAAGAAATCGAGTTCATTCACGACCATTACGGTGCTCTTTGATTGAACGGCTAGAAATGAAATAAGGATTCCTATCATACATTAATCCGAGCTGTTTCATTTCTGAACCCACCTATAATGTTCCTTCCTGATATCGTTTTGCTAAGTCCTTCCACAATTCCAGCAAACCGCCTTCAAAAAGGAAATTGTCTGGAATAATTAAACCCTGATAGAAATAGCTATTTTTTGGGATTTCATCATTTGGATCAACTTTATCCATATCATGTTCAGTACGACTCTTATTAACAATTTTATACCCTGGGTATTCACATCCAGCACGCATTAATCGCATAATAGTCAAATATTCACCACCAACATTATCTGCATCTGTTTCAATCTTCCCTGAACGTAATCCTCCCTGTGATGATGGAAGCATAAAAAACTCGAGCTTATCTACAAACCAAGGAAGTACTTCCAATGGGAATTCAACTTGAGTAATACTATAATAAGATTGACCTGAATAAATAACTTCCCTGTGAATTAAAACAATTAATTCATTTTTGAACAATAGAAACATGTAATTATAACCGTAATTATTCTCATCTTGAATCTCAGCTATAACATTTGCTCCTAAAGGTAGTTTTTTATGGTGTTCAATTAATGGTAGAATCTCTTTCTGTGGATAAACATTCATAATGGTTTCAACTCGTCAAAAATAACTATCGCGTTTAATTTTTTTTCACCGACGCCTACATTAAAAAAGTCATTAAGTTGCATTTTCTTTCTCTCAAAATTTAGTGTTTCTATTGCACCATACTGTTGTTCTGTTAACAGGTTTTTTGTTAATCCATTCCCAAGGAAATGATTGTTATTCCCGAGAGTATCTTGCATATCCACTCGTTTAAGCATAAGTTTTTTCTGTTCAAGATCCGATATCTTTTTACTAATAAATTTTTTTAAACCTTGAGTATCCCATGCTCCTGTCATAATCCCGGGTGATTTTAAAGCCTCATCATACAAAGAAGAATATTCACTTTGAAATCTTTTACTTAGTAAAACATTTAGTTCTTCATCATTGAATAAATCCGGGATTTCCTCTTTCGAAAAATTCTTCAATGCATCAAAAGTAGGAACGATGCTCTTAGTATCAGCAATGTCTTTAGCAATGTCAGTATCAATAATTATCATCGCATGTGTTTTTGATGGATCATACTCAAGGCCTAATTTCTCATGAATTAATCGTGGATCTTTATCAACATCTTCTAGCTGATCCAGCGTGGTAGACCAATATTTCACCCCCTCACCAGACTTTCCTTTAAAGTCAGCACCCATTTTCCCAGCTCTTTCTGCTCCACCTAAGAATTTTGATTCCATAATGCGAACATGAAACCTTTCTGCGGCAACATTACCAGATTTAGCGAGCAACAATAATTCATCATCTGAGTATTTACCACCCCGATATCCATGTTTTATCAGCTCTTTCCTGCGATTATCTAATATTTCAGCTGCTTCTTTAAGAGTATCGGGTTTTACCATTTTTTTGCGAATTTTCTCCAGCATTTCGGCTTCTTTAGCCGTCAGCTCAGCGGTTTCATGGTATTGCTTCTGGTTGGTATTGCCAGCATGAGGTGTCGGTGCGTCTTCGCGTTTGAGCAAATTATCGACTTTTGTCTGAATCTGCCCCATTGCCCCGGCTAGGGCTTCATCACGCTTCAATTCAAGCTTTCTGAGCGAGCCAGGAATCTTGCACCACTTTCAGGCCAGAAATTAACTTTTGAATGATTTCTTTGCACTTAGTTTGAATGCTTTTTGTAATCTCAGCCCAAGGAATATTTTTCAGAAATGCTTTTGGATCGCCTTTCCCTGTTTTTCGTAATATTGCCAGAATCGCATCCAGGGCAACATCCGCATTTTTCATGATCAGCTTAAACGTGCCTTTTAATGCTGAGCCTAAACCCGGAATCAAACCGACAAGCGTAATGGCAAGTGCAATCCATGCGAATTGTTTCACCTCCTCCGATTTTCCTTCGTCGGCTAACACCATCAGGTTGGCAATAACATCCCTGACATCCATGATCTGATCAATGATCGGTAGCATCGACAAAATCGTTCCGACGACAATCTGGGCATTCGTCGGATCTTCATTAAAGTCCCCCTGCAAGACACCCCAGATCCATTCAGCAGCGTCCCCTGCCACCTCAGCAGCGACCTGAATCGCCGCCAGATCACCCGAGTCTGCCGCGCGACGGACAGCCACAGGATCAAATTGCTGATACAGCGGATTCGGCGTTGATGCCAGCGAAATAGCCTGCCACGGGCGCTGATCTTCCCCATAAAACACCTGATATGCGCCAGTCTGCACGCGTTCAACACGCGCAAAACCACGTTCATCAAGCTCGCCCGTGAGTTCAGAGTTATCTGCAAATATCACTCTGAACGGCGCTTTTTGGACAGGCTCACCGTCTTGATAGCAGTAATTCAGCTCCAGCCAGTCTTTCCCTTCCCCCGGACGGATATTCACGACAGGTAATTCCGGTGCGATAAACCCCAGTGACGTAATCGGTATCACCCCGGATTCACCCTGTAAGTAATCGCCTGTATACAGATAATGCACATTTTCAGGTCGATTACAGCGTTCAGGTGAAATCGGTGGCAGCCCATAGACAGGCTTCTGCCGCGCAATTGCTGCAGGTGGTACAACGTTAAGTGTGTCTCCAACGGCCAGAGCCAACGGATTTTCATCAAATTGCGGATTCAGCTTTAACAAGGCTTTGGGCGTGAGATCATACTGTTCTGCTATCTCCACCCAGCTTTGCCGCTTGACCCCGGTCGCGTCGAATTGAACTTTATGTGAAACCGGCTTTTTCTCTGCCGCACACTCCTCCGCTTGCTCATCAGGCTCACGCACGGCGACTGGCTGGTTCAGTGCATCCAGTAATTCATTGACGTTCACCCGGTAGCCATATTCATCCAGCCAGGCGGTTGTCAACTTTTTCAACTGCTGAGCTGTCATTCTTTCTTCCAGATAAAGAATGTGCTGATCCTGAACGTCTTGTCCGGCAACTTTCCAATGAACAAGCAAAGCAGAACGAGCCCTGCCGTGCAGTGCTTGATCAGCGAGCGACTCATGAGTTGCAAACGTTGCCCGAAAAGCCCATTTTCTGTCACCCAGAATGCGATATTCCTGCATCAGCCGGGCAGACTGAAACACATAGAAATAACCCCGGGTTGGTAATCCCAGTCGTTGACCGACCTGAATCGTTGGAATCAGTGGAATGAAGGTTTCCTGTACAATCCCCGTCCCATTCGGATGTATTTCTACATTTTGAACGGTTTTCAATGTCGATGAACCAAACATGAACCCATGATACAAAGTCTTGGGTTCTTGCACCCGAACCGGCACAGTAAAACGGATAGTCTTTTCATCTGGCGCTTGCTGCACCCAATTTTCAAGCGCTTTTTCCTGCTTCGTTCGACCAAGCCAAAAAACACCCCCAATTCGTTTTCAGAATGTTTCTTCAGAACAAGCGACTTCAAAAATATACTCAAATGCAGGCTTCGGCTCGACCGTCTCTTTCACCTTCTCAACCGGAGAACAGACCTCAACCTTGTCTGCCAACGATGTATAACCCGCTTTTGGATAATATCTGCATTCTTTCTCGAATAGCGACATCTTCAATTCCCGACTGGAAAAACAGGCAGGAAAAATAGCAGAGGTCATAATATGCAACAATATCCACTTAGTTCAAAAATACCCGCAAAACCAAGATCTTAAAATAATAAATCTATTTTTTCGTGATGCATTCCAACTAAATAAACCAAATATCGAATAATCACTCAGATATTTTCGCTATAGACGGTGAATTGAAGTGACACTGTGATCTGTCCCCTGAGCGTCACCTGAACAACCTTGAAACAGCTTAAGGACGTCGCTGCGATTATCGTTAAACATCACCATGACAACCGAGTTACTCTCGTTTAATCGCAACCACAGAAAATGTATGCCAATACTTCTCCTTTCCGATTAAAGATCTTCCCGGTTCGTGGCGTTCCTGAAACTGGATGATTTCAAATCCCTCGAATAAATGAAGTATTTGTTGTTTACTCAGTGGCGCTGTCGCACAGTGAAATCCTGAGGCCCAGCTGTCATCGGTTCCCATGAAATCCCCCGAAAACACACCGCCTGTCACTAAACTTGATGTCATGACATTCCAGGTCTCTTTGAACCGTATCGGGTCGGCAAAGAACAAACTGGCATGCGCAATCATCAAACCAGTCTCCGGGTAGATAAACTGCTCAAAAGTTGACTGTGAAACACTGACCTGTGGCGTTTGCTCGAAACGTGCATGGCAGATTGCAACAGACTCATCGTTGATATCGAAGCCATGCACCTGATACCCCTGTTCTGCAAGAAAAGCAATATCACTTCCTGTCCCACAGCCACAATCAACCGCAACCTTCAACCCCGATTCATTGCACTTTACCGCCAGTTCTGTTGCGAAAGCATGTTCCCTTGCAATGGTTTTCGCATAAAACTGACTCCAGTTTCCTTGTTTACCCTGTTCATCCTTGATGGGCACGGTTTTCTCCTCAAGCAATTTGGGAATCTCACCGTTCAGTATCTACTGAGAGATAAAGAGAATCCACAAAAACGCTGACACAGAACTATGAACACCCTCACGCCAATGTACATGTGATGAACTGCGATAATCGCCCATTGTCCACTTACTTGTGGTGAATAAGAGGACTACTTCTAACATGGGCATTTCTACGGGTAATAGCCCAAAAGAACAATCACCACCATAGGCGGTGGTTTAGAGGTGACAATTAATAAAAAATCAATTTATATTGCAAAATGCAAACATGTTTAATGATGTACAAATATCTAATAACAAAAAGCTCTTGTCTTTACATAACAGTCAAAGGCAGATCTTTGACTACTTGTTCCAATCTCTTCCGCCAGTTGTTCAGCAGCAGATTCACAATTTTCTATAGCCATCTCTTCAGCTTGCTCTAAAGTAGGAGCTCTTCCTAATCCAAATGCCTTTTTTAAACTATACTCTTCTATCCGCTGACAATATTGATAACCGCACCAATAATACATTGGATTTATCCATCCGCAACAATACCCCCACCCTTCACTTCGTTTTCTAATTACATCTCTCTTAGTCGCAGCCATTGCTGATGCAATCCTTTCATATTTCACTTCAGCCCTGTTAATTATTTCTCCCATAACAATACCACGCCTATTATCAACATAACTTATTACAGTATTCGGTCGAGATCGCTCAAAGTCACAAATATCAGCCTCGACTCTTTCTCTCTGCTCTTCAAGAGGATCAGAGCCACATGACAAAAGGAAAAACGATATGACACCAAGATATGCAACAGATGATTTATTCATTGCCTTCTTTCTCAAGAACGCATTTATCACCAGCGTTTCTGCACTTTTCTACAGTTGACAAAATTGACTGGTTTTTTGATTGAGCAATCCCTTCAAGTTCATTAAGTTGCTCAACTGAAGGTTTCACACTTGATACATTTCCAAAGACATCAGAAAAAACACTAGGATCTAATGCTAAAGGCATATCAAGTGAACTCCTCATTGAAGATTCCGCTGTACTAGATATGAACCGCCTACATAACCACCAGAATTTTGAACTGTCGAAATTGTGTCTCCTTTATTACTTGAACAGGCACCCAATGAAATAGCCACAAGACAAAAAACAAATAAAAATCTCATGTTTCACACCTATTAGTTAAGAATGATAAAAATCACCTAATTAATTTCCAATACATTCCTCTTCTAGTATTAATCGGATTCAGACTAGCTCTTTCATTAGCTCTTATATCATGATTAATAATATAAAATAAATCTGTTAATATTGTTTTTTCTTCAGTCAAATATGAATGTCCCCAAAAACCAGAGGTAACACCTGTTACATCAACCGTTTCTATACCAGGGGCTATGATGATACTATTGCCAGAATCTCCAGCTCTTGGATATCCTCCATGAAATTCTTTAGATAGTTTCAATGGTATATCTTCAGAAGAGGCATACAGAGTAACTGGCTTTCCAATACCAGCTAATGCTGGAACGATATCATTTTTAAAAACTTCCGCATCAATATCTGGAGCAGCAAGAATAACTTCCTTTATTTTTCTCCCCAAATTAGGGTATTCATTTTCAACATCTATATAGGCATCAATTAATGCTCTATTACCCATACTATGGGCTAAAAGGTATACATTTTCTGCCTGCGTTTTTTTTAAAAAATCTCTTAAAAAATATTTTATGTTGTTCTTTGACCACTCCACATTCCCTTCATCAGAAGGGTATTTCAACATCGAGCCACTTGACGGCCAACTATAAAATATCGGTATTCCTTTAAATTTCAAATCGTATGTCATTTGTGCCGTTCTACGAGCTGCATCTTCAAAAGTTACATTAAATCCATGAACAAAAATAAAAGCACTTCTTCTCCCCTCCTTTAAGTGGTCATTTATTTTATTAAAGAATGAATCATTTTTCAATTGAACCACATCCAGTAAAACAACATGCCTATCAGGATTTTCTCTGAATTCAAAACGCCATAAAGATGGCGACTCCACTACTCCCTTTTTATGATGAAGCATTGGAATGCTAACCTTAGTCATCCCATATGATATTTCACTTCGGCTTTCCCCATAAGAATTTTTACCACGATAATCCATATAATGATTTCTATCTGTTGCAAAAAATGTATTTATTAACACAACACTTGGGGTTCTATAGTCAATTCTACTTGTTGCTGTACTATGGATAGAACCACCAACATATCCACCAGATGTACTAACTGTACTAATTGTAACCTCATCAGGTGAACGATCATCTGTTACATTCGAAGAACACCCGGCCAAGAAAACAATGAAAATAACTACATATGTTAATTTGAACTCATTCATATCATCAACCACATCAGAATAATCAACCAAATTAATGAAATAAAATGCATAATAAGGAAGGGGATTTAATGAGCAATAATTAATGACCGAACCAAATCAAATAAAAATATTAGCATTTTATCCCTAAATGAACCTCAACCGGTCGGAGTATTTTTAAATAAATTTAATTCACTTTAGTTTACACGGAGTTTTAATAATATTCACAACCAGATAAAAACTAAGTATTTGAACATTGAAATATAAGTAATTTCAACTATCTGTCCTATGTAATCAACTTAATGAACCAGCATATCTCAAGCATAACAACACCCTCCATACCCCCAAAATCCTCCACACCTCCGGCACGATTCTTTGGTATCATGACAACAGAAAACACCTGAATGCCATTAAAGGTAAGAATGAGTCATAACAACAACCAACCAACCCTGTTCTGGCTGGACTACGAAACGTTCGGTGCCAACCCATCGCTAGACCGGCCTTGCCAGTTTGCCGGGGTGAGAACCGACATGGATTTGAATGTGATTGGTGAGCCGCTGGTCATTTACTGCCAGCCGCCCAGCGATTACCTGCCTTCTCCGGAAGCCTGTCTGATTACCGGTATCACGCCGCAAGAGGCGATGGAAAAAGGTCTGCCGGAGCACGAATTCATTGCCCGTATCCATGCGGAGTTATCGAAACCAAATACTTGTGTGATCGGCTATAACAATGTGCGGTTTGATGACGAAGTGACGCGCTATACCCTCTACCGCAATTTTTACGATCCCTATGCCTGGAGCTGGCAGAGCGGGAACTCGCGCTGGGATATGCTGGATATCATGCGCACCTGCTATGCGTTGCGTCCGGACGGTCTGAACTGGCCGACCAATGAAGACGGCTTCCCGAGTTTCAGGCTGGAAGATCTGTCTGTCGCAAACGGTATTGAGCACAGTAATGCGCACGATGCGATGGCAGATGTCTATGCGACCATTGAGCTGGCTAAGAAAGTGAAAAACAGTCAGCCAAAGCTGTTCAGTTATCTGTTCAACCTGCGCCATAAACGTAAGTTACAGGAACTGATTGATATCGCAGAGATGACACCGCTGGTTCATATTTCAGGCATGTTCGGTTCTG
Organism: Photobacterium galatheae; assembly: GCF_000695255.1. Classification (GTDB taxonomy): domain Bacteria; phylum Pseudomonadota; class Gammaproteobacteria; order Enterobacterales; family Vibrionaceae; genus Photobacterium; species Photobacterium galatheae. The sequence continues at coordinate 46,926 of NZ_JMIB01000023.1, forward strand.
AGTGCGGAAACACCAGTTGGATTGTGCCAATGGCCTGGCATCCGGATAACAAGAATGCCGTGATTTGTGTGAATCTGGCGATGGATCCGACGCCGCTGTTTGAGCTGGATGCCGACAGCCTGCGCGAGCGTCTCTACACTAAGCGTGCTGATTTAGGTCCGGATGAGCTGCCGGTGCCACTGAAACTGGTGCATATCAACAAATGTCCAGTGCTGGCCCCAGCGAAAACGCTGACCGCTGATGATGCAGATCGCCTGGGGATCGACCGGGAACAATGTCTGGTTCACCTGAAAGCGCTGAAAGCACAGCCGCAGATCCGAGAAAAACTGCTGACGGTATTCAGTCAGGACAGAGAATTTGCACCGAGCGACAATGTCGATACTCAGCTCTATAACGGTTTCTTCTCGGTAGCCGACAAATCGGCAATGGACATTATTCGTGAAACCGCGCCGGAAGAATTGGGCAAGCTGGATCTGAACGTTGACGACAAACGGATCAAACAGCTGCTGTTCCGTTACCGGGCACGCAACTTCCCGCTAACGCTGGATCATCAGGAACAGCAACAGTGGAAATACCATTGTCAGGATTACTTCGAATCGAAACTGCCAGCCTACATGCAAAATCTGGAAGCCGTTGCAATGGAACATCAGAGTGACGAGCGAAAGATGAAAATCCTGAAAGCTGTGTACGATTATGTAGGCAACCTGGTGTAAAGAATCTGCACAACGTCAGACGGAACGATTCCAGCCAAGCATCTGATCTTCCCTGCTATTTTCAAAACCCCAATTGTGTCTGCGATTGGGGTTTCTTTTTTCAGACACTTTTCATCCCTCTGAAGTTTGAACTTCATGTGAAGCGCATTAACACTTAAAACAAGGTCAATGACCCGCAGTTGGTTTTATCTGCCATGGAACACAGAAATGGTATGACGGATCAATCCGGCTGGTTCTCCCATGGTGTATATTGCCAGACAGGTTAAGGAGTCTGTTCAGGCAATAATTTGGCAGAAGAGATTGTTATGGCAACTGAGTCCCTCACCCGCTGTTACCGATTTAACCGAGTCGATTTCGAACCCGATCTGCGATTGCTTGTCTGGCCGGATAAATCAGAGACGGCTTTAACCCTGCACGAAACACGCCTGCTGGAAACCTTGTGCTATTTTGCAGGGGAAGTGATCAGCCATAAAGTGCTGTCAGATAAAACCTTCTTGCCTCAGGATTCACTCTCGCAGGTACAGCAGATCGATTTGGCCTCCGTGTTTAATTCACTCCGACGTAAACTCACGGTGAACGGCATGATGGCGATTCCGGTTGAAGTTCTGCCTCATTATGGCTTTCGGGTACCGCTCCCCAAAGAAACTTGCCGCCATATTCACCGTTTTCAGCAACCGAGTGCGCTGCCCCCCAAGCCCCCTCGGCATCCCCCCAAAGCCGCAGTGAAATCAAGCCGCCCACGGGTCTCGGCAACAGAGCATATTGTCAAACACAGCCTGATGCATAAATTATCTGTCATTTTGCTGGCGGCGGCTGGTGTTGCACTGGTGATCGTGTCGAACATGTAAGTCTGTTGTGTTGGATCAAGTGCAGACTTCAAAGAAGTGTGGTTTAGATCTCACCTTTTTTGTATGATTGCGACACCATTCACCTTCATCCTTATGTATATGAGCTACTTGCGTTCATTTGCAATCATTGCCATTTTTTTGATGGTCGGGAAAGGATTCCAATCTCTGACGCAGATCCCCATTCCGGGCAGCATTCTTGGCATGTTGTTTCTTTTTACCGCGCTTTCCGTTGGATTGCTTCCGCCAAACTGGGCAAAACCCGGTTGCCACCTGTTTATCCGCCATATGGCAATTCTGTTCGTCCCGGTCGGAGTCGGACTGATGAATTATCTGGATCTGCTTCAGGCCAACGCCCTGCCTGTTCTGCTCAGCACCCTCGGCAGTAGTCTGATTGTTCTGTTGTTTGTGGGCTGGTATGTACAGCGTAAGGAGTCAGACTGATGTGGCTATTCTTGACCCTGATTGTTTTCTGGCTGGCCCGTTTGCTGTCTAAGCGATTTCAACATCCTGTGCTCAACCCGCTGTTGATCTGTCTGGTGGTGATTATTCCGCTACTGATCGTCCTCAACGTGCCCTACGAAACCTATTTTGCAGACAACCGCTGGATCCATTATCTGCTGGAACCTGCTGTGGTCGCGCTGGCATTTCCACTTTATGAGCAGCTGCCTCAAATTCGCAGCCGCTGGAAAGTCATTGTCACGGCATGTGTATGCGGCAGTATTCTGTCTATGCTAACCGGAACGGCGATTGCACTGGCACTGGGCGCAGATTTACAGCTCGCCGCCAGTATTCTGCCAAAATCGGTGACCACACCAATTGCGATGGCGGTGGCTGAACAGATTGGCGGTGTTCCTTCACTGGCGGCTGTCATGGTGCTGATTGCTGGTGTTTTTGGTGCAGTCTTGGGTTATCCGCTGTTCAAGCTGTTCGGGATTACGCATCCGATGGCAAAAGGGTTGAGCATGGGTACCGTGGCACATGCATTGGGTACGGCCAAAGCTGCCGAGGAAAACTACAAAGATGGTGCCTTCAGTTCGCTTGCGCTGGTGCTATGTGGTGTGATTACAGCAGTACTCGCCCCGGTCATCTATCCGTTGCTGTTATCTGTTTTTCAATAGACCCTACTGATTTCCAACCCAAATCGTTCTGTAATCGTGTGCATTCTCTCTCATCACAGAGGTGCACACTTATGCACTCTACAGTGCATTGAAATTCAGACATATTTCTCATAAAACCTGTGATAGCACTCACTAAAATGCAATAAGAATGAAATGAACACAGATCAAAGGTGATTTAGGTCACAATAATTATTCTTAGCTCCTCTAGAATGCTTTAGTGAATTCACATAGGAGAAATCACTATGCGCGCTGACGTTATGGATGCTTTAGGCCAACTCCCGCTAGAACTGTCACAGGCACTGAAGCCTGTTATGACTGCTCCAGGCTTTGACGCCACTCTGAGCAAAGAAGAATTTGAACACCTGATGGCCGTCACTCAGCTGTCAGATGCAGACCTGCGCATTCAACTGCTGAAAGTTGCCGCTGCTTATTCCATTGCCAGCCTGTCGAATTTCTATGTCGGCGCAATTGCACGCGGCAACTCCGGTCGGCTTTACTTTGGCGCAAACATGGAGTTTGAAGGGACGTCGATGTCCCAGACCGTCCATGCTGAACAATCTGCTATCAGCCATGCATGGTTGAAAGGCGAAACCGGGATTGTCGATATCACGGTGAATTACTCGCCTTGTGGCCATTGCCGCCAGTTTATGAATGAGCTGAGCACAGCCCAAAGCCTTATGGTTCAGTTGCCTGAGCGCGCCCCGAAAGCATTGCAGACTTACTTACCGGAATCATTCGGCCCTACAGATTTAGGCATCACCGATTTGCTGCTGTCTGACCGTTCCAACGGCTTAAGTCTGGACTCCGACGATGCCCTGCTTCAGGCCGCTTGTCAGGCCGCAGATAAGTCTCACGCACCGTATAGTAAAAACTTTGCTGGTGTGGCGCTGAAAGCGAAAGATGGCCGGGTTTTCACCGGGATGTATGCCGAAAACGCCGCATTTAATCCAAGTCTTCCACCGTTACAGGTGGCGATGATCCATATGAATATGGCGAACTATCCACTATCAGACATCGCTGAAGCTGCACTGGTCGAACAAAAAACATCTTTAGTCAGTCTGCTGGCTGACACACAAAACACACTGGAAAGCTTTCTACCCGATATCCAACTGTCTTACGCAGCAATCTGACCTGGCAAAGCAATCTGACCTGGCAAAATCAGGGAAACAGACTGAAGCTGATTCAGCATGAATCTCCCCCGCACAACTTCCTTGTCGCCGGCAAAGCAGCTTGTTTTGTCGGCTTTTTTTATGAATAAATATTTGGCGCTATGCAGTCATCAGAGTATGATTCCAGATTATTTTTGACTTGAACAACACCTATGACGCATCGACACAATCCAATTCAGGGAGCCTGCTGGATGTTAACCGCAGGCTCAGCCTTTGCTGTAGTCAACAGTATGGCTCAGTACCTGAGTGTAGTTTTTCATTTGCCTTCAACAACGGTCGGTCTGATTCAATACTTTATTGCGCTGATTGTCATGTTGCCCTGGCTTTACAGTATCGGGCTGCGTCAGTCGCTGAAAACCCAACATTTTGGCATGCACTGCTTCCGGGTTTTTCTCTCGGTGATTGGGATTCAGTTGTGGCTCTGGGCGCTCGCCTATCCGGTGCCCATCTGGCAAGGCATTGCGCTTCTCATGACCTCCCCCCTCTTTGCTACCGTAGGTTCTGGTTTACTGCTGAAAGAAAAAGTCGGCTTTGTCCGCTGGGTTGCGACGCTGGCAGGTTTCTGTGGGGCAATGATCATTTTGGAGCCATGGTCGGACAATTTTAACTGGGCATCATTATTGCCTGTCGGTGCGGCATTTTTCTGGGCCAGCTATTCATTAATGGTGAAGAAAATGTCTCACCATGACTCTCCAAGTACCATGGTGGTCTACCTGCTGGTGCTGATCACGCCATTTAACCTGTTTCTTGCAGTGCAAGATTTCACCATGCCAGAAGGCCAGAAAACCTGGTTGCTTCTGCTGGGCGCTGGTGTCTTCACTGCACTGGCAAACTGGGCGATTGCCAAAGCTTACGCCGTCGCTGACGCCTCATTCGTCCAGCCATTTGATCATGCCAAACTGCCACTCAACGTGCTGGCCGGATTTATGGTCTTTGGGTGGGTGCCACCAGGCCGTCTCTGGTTGGGTGCAACGATTATTATTGCCTCGGTTGCCTTCGTCACGCAGTGGGAAAGACGAAAACCGATGCTGCAGTCCGCAACCATTCGGGAAGCTTCCTGAACGGATCAAAAAAGCTGGCTTTCACGCCAGCTTTTGATTCACGATGATATGGATGAATGAATAGAGATAGTGCTGAAAATCAGAAACGAACTCTCACGCCCATTGCAGCTTCCAGTTCCACATTCACGTCTTCGACCATATAAAGTGTCGGTCCAACTTCACCATACAATTCAAACTGATTCACCGGGATTTCCAGACCCACACCAGAACGCACACCAAACTTGTCCCAATGATCATCCACAAACTGCGCCCCAACAAAAGTGTACCCGTTATTGAGCTGCGGGTTTTGGGTCAACGCCCCCAGGTTAAAGGTTTTATCAACAGCCACACCAAAATCGTCTACCCCCAAAGAGAAACGCAGATCATTCTGCTTCAACTGAACACCACTCATGGGTGAGCCCAGAAAAATACCCGCAGATTGTGATGCAACAGCGGACGCAGACAGTCCGCACAATAACAAACCAATCAAAGACTTCTTCATGTTACTGCCCGTTTACCTTGAAATACACTCTGATTCTCAGAGCTTTTTGAATGCTTTGTTCTACTTTATCTGCAATTTCTCAACAATTCGAACCTATCGCCGCACATATGACAATTAATTGACATAGAGCTGTCAATTCCTCATCATCCAGCATCGTCAATCAATCCGCTTCGAGCATCTTTCTTAAAACATAATGAAGAATACCGCCCGCTTTCAGGTAAGCCATTTCTGTCTGCGTGTCCACTCGGGCGCGAACCGGATAACTTTGAATTTCTCCCTGTGTATTTACGATTTCAAGCGCAAGCGATGCCCCGGGCGATAACGCATCAATTCCTTTCAGATTGACCCGCTCCTGCCCCGTCAGATTCAGCGCATCGAGTAAACCATCCGGTAACTCGACAGGAATCACGCCCATGCCCACCAGATTCGAACGATGAATCCGTTCGAAACTTTCGGCCAGCACAGCTTTCACACCCAGCAAACTGGTGCCTTTGGCTGCCCAGTCCCGGCTGGAACCTGTACCATATTCTTTCCCGGCAAAAACCACTAGTGGCACATCCTGCGCCTGATATTTCATCGCAGCATCATAAATCGACATGGTTTCACCGGTTGGCTGATATCGGGTATTCCCACCTTCCTGACCACCTAACATCCGATTTTTGATACGAATGTTGGCAAAGGTACCACGCATCATGACTTCATGATTACCGCGCCGGGAGCCGTAAGAATTAAAGTCGGCAGGACGAATTCCCTGTGCCTGCAGGTACTTGCCCGCAGGGCTGTCGGGTTGAATATTTCCGGCTGGTGAGATGTGATCCGTCGTGATCGAATCGCCAAATACAGCCAAAATCGCGGCCTTGTGGAGGTCTTTCAGTGGCTGTAATGGCTCGCTGATCGCTTCAAAGAACGGCGGCAATCGCACATAAGTTGAATCTGGCTGCCATGGATAGGTTTGCCCTGAATCCACAGGGATCTGCTGCCAGTGTGCATCCCCAGAGAAAATATCAGCATACTCCTGGCGGAACAGGTTATTCGTTACGGCTGCCATGACAGTGCTTAACTCTTCTGCCGTTGGCCAGAGATCTCGCAGGAACACCGGCTTGCCGTTCTGATCTTCGCCTAACGGCGTCTGAGTCAGATCAATACACGCCGTCCCTGCCAGCGCAAAAGCAACGACCAAGGGTGGTGAAGCCAGCCAGTTCGCTTTCACCAGAGGATGTACCCGACCTTCAAAGTTCCGGTTGCCAGACAGCACCGAGGCAACCGTCAGCTGGTTCTCCTGAATGGCAGCTTCAATCGGGGCCATCAAGGGGCCAGAGTTGCCGATACAGGTTGTGCAACCATAGCCCACCAGCTGAAATCCCAGTTCATCTAAGGAAGACTGCAAACCGGATGCGGCCAGATACCGTGTCACCACTTTCGAGCCGGGAGCCAGTGAACTCTTGACCCAGGGTTTGCGTGTCAGACCTTTTTCAACCGCCTTTTTAGCCAGCAAACCAGCCGCCAGCATCACGCTGGGGTTGGAGGTATTGGTGCACGAGGTAATTGCGGCGATCACCACATCGCCATGCTTCAGAGAAAAAGCGCCCCGCTCCGTATTCACCGGCACAGTCAGATCAGACTGTAAGCCATTCAGCGACAGCAGATCTGTCATCGCCGATGCCATTGCAGGCAAGGGGACACGATCCTGCGGGCGTTTCGGGCCAGCCAGACTGGAAACCACATCGGCCAAATCTAACTGAAGTGTCTCGGTATAAAGTGGCTCCGGATGATTGGAATCACGCCACAATCCATTCGCTTTGGCGTACGCTTCTACCCGGTTGATCAAATGATCCTCACGGCCAGACAGGCGCAGATAGTTGAGCGTTTCCTGATCGACCGGGAAAAAGCCGCAGGTTGCACCATATTCCGGAGCCATGTTCGCAATTGTCGCACGATCAGCCAGCGGCAAACCATCAAGGCCCGGTCCGTAGAATTCAACAAACTTACCGACGACGCCTTTTTTACGCAGCATATCAGTGACGGTTAGCACTAAATCTGTCGCCGTCACACCCGGCTTGAGCTGACCGCTGAGCCGAAAGCCAATGACTTCCGGGATCAGCATTGAAATGGGCTGCCCCAGCATCGCCGCTTCGGCTTCAATGCCACCCACGCCCCAGCCCAGCACGCCAAGACCGTTGATCATCGTGGTGTGTGAATCCGTTCCGACCAACGTATCCGGAAACAGATAGCCGTCATCCTGCCAGACCGTCTGGCCCAGATATTCCAGATTGACCTGATGACAGATCCCCGTTCCGGGAGGCACAACACGGAAGTTAGAAAACGCCTGCTGTCCCCAGCGAAGAAACTGATAACGCTCATGATTTCGCTGCATTTCCAGGGCGACATTCTGTTCAAAAGCTTGCTCAGAAGCATAGTGATCAACCATCACCGAGTGGTCGATCACTAAATCTACAGCAGACTGCGGATGAATACGGTCTGGATCTTTGCCAGCTTTAGCGATGGCATCCCGCATCGCAGCCAGATCCACCACAGCAGGCACACCCGTAAAATCCTGCATCAGCACCCGTGCTGGACGATACTGAATTTCCCGATCAGACGTTCGTTTTTGAAGCCATGCAATCATCGCTTCAATATCACTCCTCGTGACAGTGTCACCATCCTCAAACCGGAGCAGGTTCTCCAACAGTACTTTGAGTGAATAAGGTAAGCGATCAACATCTCCAAGAGGATTCAACGCCGCCAGATTGAAATACTGATAGCGCTTTCCATCAACATCCAGTGTTTGCTGACTCTGAAAACTGTCAATCGGGTTTCTTGCTTTCATCGCTCACCTCCGTCTTTTTACAGAGACTATAGACGGGATAAATAGAATGACAATGATGTCTGGCAAACAATACAGGTTCCATTTTTCCATCAACCATCAACCATCAACCATCGCATTCTCAGGACAGAACCGCTTCGTCGCCTGCACATGCAAAGCCCGCAATAGCGATTGATTTGTGTTTGGCCTCTCCTTCAAACCCATTACACTAACCCGTTATCCTGCAATGTCAGAAAAAGTATATGCGTCTTGAAGATATGGAGTTATTCGTAAAAGTTGTCCAGACCGGCAGCTTTACCCGTGCTGCCGAACTCGCCGACATGCCGAAGTCTACATTCAGCCGAAGAATCCGACATCTGGAACAAAGTCTGTGTAGCCGGCTACTGGAGCGAACAACCCGAAAATTAGTGCTGACGGAAGTTGGCGAGATTTTCTATCAAAAGTGCCTTTCTATTCTTGATCAAGTCGAGTCCACACAGCAGGAACTCATACAGTCTCAGGAGGAAATCGGGAAGCTCACCATCTACGCGCCAGACTATCTTGTCGAGTTGAACATTGCTCAGGTTTCAGCATTTTGTCATCAGCACCCGAATCTCTCTGTCACTTTCAACACGACCTGCCAGCCGCTCTCTCTGATGGCTGACAAGCGCTTTGATTTACTACTCGATATTGGCACACAACCCGATTCATCCTTTATCGCTCGTCCGATTGCTGAAGCCAGCTACGACTTATTTGCTCACCCGGATTATCTTGCGCGTCATGGCACTCCCGACAGCCCACATGAACTGACAGAACATGATCTCATTGTGCATGAACTGTCATCACAGATGATTGCCTGGAATGCGAACGTCATCCGTTTACCCTCATCACCCAAGTATGCCGCCAACTCACCCTACGTCGTTCGTGGCTTGACGTTAAACGCCCAAGGCATTGGCTGTATGCCTGTTGCCATGACAGCAACAGCAGTTCAGGAAGGCAATCTGATTCGGTTATTTCACGGCCAGTTTGTCTTCCGGCAAACCATCTATGGTATCTACCACTCCCGCCGCTTTGTTCCCAACAAAGTCAAAGTACTGATTGATCACATTCGGGAGAAATTACCTGGCAGAATCAAGGCGCTGGAGGATCAAGTCACTGCCCCATCGTTGCCGCCTGCGCACAAGTAACTCAAGCCCTGCCTCACCCTGAAGATTGTGCCATTCAGTGGCACAATTTGTCCTGCCAGTCACGGTTTTTCATCTCAAACGCCACCTTTACACTGCTTTCAGACCAACAACAGGCCAGCCATTGAAAGAGGTAAATGATGAAAACATTCTTAGAAAAACATGCAAAAAAGATCTTTTGGCTTTGCATGATCATCGCCCAATACATCGGCGCATTATTGTTCAAAGATCTGGCAGATATCAGCCAGTGGTTCGTTCAGTCTGATCGCGAAACCACCATGTGGGTTTGGTACAACCGGCATGGGATTGCCATCATCGCCTTACTCGCTTTTGGTGTCATGATCGGCCTGAAATATATCCAGAGAAACATTATCGGGAACAAGACGTTTATCACACTTGGTCTGATCTTTGCGTTTAGCTTCTTCAGCGGCATGATGAATCCACATCTCATGATGCGTGATCGCATGCACAACGGTCACTTTGTTTCTGTTGAAGCGGCGAAAAAATACCTGCGTCCTCATGAGAGTGTCATTGTGATGGAGATTCACGGCAAAGCCAGAGCGCACTCAGACAAACAGCTGCTACGCCCACACGTTGCCGGTAAGCCCGTGACGGAAGGTCAGGACAACGTCGTCATGACCTACTGCGGACTCACCAATCTCGGCATGGCGTACATTCCGGAAATTAACGGAAAACCACTTGATTTAGCACCAGCCAATCAGCTTCGGAATAACCTGGTCATGTGGGATCGTCACTCAGGAGAGCCCGTTCAACAACTTTGGGGACAGCATGAAGCTGACCGTAATCATGGCCTCCCGTCAAAGATGAAAGAATGGCCGACATTCCGTATGCCTTTTGAGCGGTTTGCTGAAGCTTATCCGGATGGTGAAGTCTTTGTGAACGACTATCTGGTGGCTGATATGCGCCCGACGTTCTGGGAAAACCCGTTCCTTGCAGTTTATGACCCAATCATGGAGTCCATTTTCAAGCTGGCCATTTCCTATCAGGCGTATTACGACGAACCGACTTTCCCGACCGTTGAATACAAAGACATGCGTCTGCCAAGTAAAGAAAAAGTATGGGGGCTGAATATCGGCGAGGACTATGTCGCTTATACGGAGCGTTTTGTCCGTATGCAGCCAAATCCGATCAATGTCGCGATTGGTGAACAGAACATTGTCCTTCACTTTGATGAAACCTATGAAAGTCTGGGAATTTTCTACAATCACACCGGAAAAGACATTCAGGATATTAATTTCTTTGGGGAAACCGAATTCGGTAAATTAGCGCGTGTTGAAACCGTGAAAGCCGGTGCCTACTGGATCATTTGGGCTGATTTCTTCCCGCAGACTGACGTCAACCGTCTGTAGCTATTTCCACTTTGTGATACGCAAAATACGCAAAAGCAGCGCCCGCCAGGCACTGCTTTTGTATTTGGTGACGAGATATCCAATCGAAGAGCGTTTATCTCAGTCAATACATGTTTTGCTTCAGGCCGGCGTCTGAATCAGCCAGACTTCTTCCGCGAAACGGCTGAGTCCCTGCTGGATACGTGGATGCGATTCATCCGCCTCCTGTCGACCAAGGTGTGCGACCTCACAGCCATGAAACAGCGACTTCACAGCATCAGCCGTAACACTAAACGGCGGGCCAGCCATCTCTTCCTGAACATAATCCAGCGTCACCAACATGATCTTTCCGCCCGGTTTCACCACAGACAATAATCGCTGAACGTAGGACTGTCGCATTTCCTCAGGCATCGCAATCAGCGCAGCACGATCATAGACCGCATCAACGGGCGCGACAGGCGCTGTAAAATAATCACCGCAATATATGCTGACTTCATCAAATTCATACAGCGTGTGACCATTTCCAAGCGTCGTCACCGTAGGCAGATACAGATGCTCAGAAAAATAGGCCCGGACTGCAATTTCACTCAGTTCAACGCCAATCACCTGATTGTGTTTTTCAGCCAACCAGCTCAAATCCAGAGACTTCCCGCACATGGGGACGAATACGGTATCTTCACGATTCAGTTCAAGACGTGACCAATACAAAGGTAATACTGGGTTGGTCTCATTCAGGTGAAAACCGATCCGGTTCTCGGCCCAGCGGTTATGCCAAAATTCTGCATCCATGGGTGACATCTCTTCGTACTTACTTATGATTACAACTGGCCGGTATCAGACCATATTTCAGACCGGAGATCCAGCCAGATTCTGGTTCGCAACAAGGACAAAAAAAGGATGCCGAAGCATCCTTTTTCCGTCATGACCGGCATGCCAATCATTGAGTGTCTGTATGCGAGTCTGGTATCAACCAATGCGAAACAGCTTAATGGAGTCACGACGAACAGTCACACCCCGAAAAGTCACTGGCTCAAGCAAAGTCATCAGTTGCTTCGACACAAAAAACTTACCGCCATAGCTACGATCACCACCGCGATTAACCCACTCTGCAAATTCATCTGCCAGGTTGAACATTGAGTTCCCTACAAGTAAAACCAGGACTTTCGCAACTTCACTGTCGTTCTGCTTATTAAATTCTGAGTCACGAACCTTCTTGCGGTATTCTTCGACAATTCTCTCAAGGCACTCAAATCTGCTCATCTTCACCACCTCACAAAAAAGAGGTGCGGATACTACTGTTCAATAAGCCTGAAATCAAGACATCCTCGCATGATTTTGGCTATTGCTAACACAAATCAAACATCAACGAGCATATTCGTCATGAAACAATCAAAAAGCACAGCATATCTCTAATCTTCCATAACTCTTTGTTCACTTTTATATGAAATTCATGACACCTCAAAAGGCTGCCATCAACCTTCCTTGAGCACAGCAGCCCTACGCGCTACTACCGATAATAATCAACAACCTGTACGGAAATCGGTTCACTTTGCGGTTTTACAGCCATTTTAAACTGGTGCAGGCCATCCATTGTCATACTGGTGCCTGATTTTCCAGTCACATTGACCCCTTCAATTTTGGTAAATGGCTGTTCAGTGTCATAAAACATGTTGATCGTGAGCGCTGTTTTCTGATTGGCCTTTAACTCAAATTTACAGATACCCCGCGGACAATACACATCCAGTGTGTTTTCCCTGACCTCAATACGTTCCACATCTCTGACCGGCGTTGCTGTGATTGTCAGTGGTTCACCACAGCCCTGAATGAACAGATTGGCAGACACAAGCAGCATGGCAGGCAACCACATTGCGACACCTCGCTTCATTTTCATCTTGCTCCCTTCTCTTTCACAACATTAACCGCGCTCAGTCTACTGTACAAAGTACTGGATAAGATACTGTATAAGTTTGGAAAGCATGCTTTTTTCCGGTCATCTTTGATATCTATCACACGAGATTCACACACATGCGCGCACCTACACCACTAACAACAAAATCAATAAATAACAATAATTTACACAAAATCAACACAGGGAGCATGGCTGAGAACCAATCAAGAATTGTGAAGCAACATCGAAAAAAAAGCTTGCATCGGGTACTGTTCAAAACTACTGTATAGACATACAGCATGTACAAATACACACTATCAGCGCATTTAACAAAGGATGGAACTCTCATGACTGCTCATTTAGACAGCTTCCAATCACTAACCGCTTCTCAGGTGTATCAATCCACTTTTCTGTCACACGCTTCTTCCCTGAGTTCCTCCCAGGTCCGGTATCCGATTGAAGTCAGTTTCTGCGATCAGGAAATGATCCAACTGGCTTACCTGCTTCGCTTACTCAGGCAAGCCAGTGAACAGAACCGCTGGATCATGTTTATTGGTGAAGATGCGTTGCTGGATCGCAACCTGCTGAAAAGTGCGGGGATCGATATCAATAAAGTCTTGCTGTTAAAAAAGAAAAACGGGCAGTCCGCTCAAGAACTGATGGCGAAAGCCCTGCATATGGGCAATTGCAGTGCAGTCATCACAAGCGGGAATATTCATGAGTACTGTAACCCAACCATTCATGATGCAGCCATTCACGGAAATGCAATGGCTTTTATTATCAACCGCAAACACCAGCCCGCTTCCCGGTTGCATTGAACGCAACGATTTCAGAGCGATAGCAGAACAATCGGTTGCGAATAGACACAAAGTAAAACGCCAGTACAACACAGCGACTGGCGTTTTGATTGACAATGATTGTTGGTCGTTTTAGAGAACCGTTTCCCTTTCTCAGAAAAACAGCAAGTCGGCGCAATGCCGAACCTCAGGATTGGGCCAAGCGGATATGCAGTTGCTCGCCGTTACTTCCGACTTCACGGATATCGCACTCTGCTTTTTCCTGAATCAATGCCAGTTGCTCTTTATCCAGCGAATACGGCAGGCAAATGTTCAGTTCAAAAATCTGCTCCAGACGCGCAAGTCTCAGTAAGCGGATCAGATTGTTCACATCACTGGTGTTTGTCGACAGCACCTTCAAAGCCTGATTGGTCAACCGCTCGGTTTTGCTGACATGCGAACCACTGGCTCTCCCCCAGGAAAACTCTAAAGCAGGTAACATCACTTTAAATGCATCCCACAGTGTTGGCCTGTGATGACACAGCACAGACAGGAATGAGGTGTAATCAAATACAATCTCTTTCGCTCGGTGGGCTTCAACTGATGATTTCATAACTATCCTTCACAAGAATTCAACAGCATTTTTGTGCAAGCTAAAGTAAATTGGACGAATGCTATATTAAGCGAATACTATAATGCCTTCCCCCGAAGCTTACTTTTTTAGCGCTTCATTTTTTTGCGCGCGATCGTGTTTTTTCTTGCTTTGCATCAAATAAAAAATACTGGAAAAACACCCAATTAACATACACCGCACAAAAAACAAACAACTCGCCACGCTTTGTAATTTTTATATTTCTCTTGATTTGCCGTGAATATTTACGCAAAAGCAACACAAGAACATACACTTTCACAACCAACACTCTCATTCTCCTCTTTTTTGAGTCGCATTTTTATTGAGCAGAAGTATTAGCAAATTCTGAGCCAGTTGATTCCCTCTCTGATAACCACCCGTGAAAAACGAACAGAAAAGTCTTTTACTTCAATGGATTATCTGAAAAAACCTCAATGTGCATTGATGCATCACTATTTCTAAAATAAATAGAAATGTGTAAAGAAATCGTGCACTTGCACCAATAAAGCGCCCGCAAGCTTAAAAATTCAAGAAACGAAATAAGTGCAACCGAACGAATAAAGCCAAACTTTCCTGCCATCAATAAACAAAATTAACAGAGGAAAGTTTGGCAATCAGGAAAAGAAAAATTGTAAAAATAGGATTAAGGACGTTCGCCTGCAACCAAACGCTGATTAATATCCAGAATCACTGCAGGCAAGTTAGCAATGGTGTCGATTTGATAATGTGCTCGGCAATGCTGAAAAGCGTTTCTCGCTTTTTCCCGGGCAGAGTTTAACTGCGCTTCCGATGCATTCAGATATTCAGCTTCAGTCAACCCGGCCTCATTCCCTGACAACAAGAGTGCCACCGTCCACATACCGGCATGGTGGCCTTCTTCGATCCCCGGGACAGAATCATCGACTTTGACGCAACAGGCGACATCGCCAGCCCCCAGGTTGATGACATTCTGGAGCGCCATAAATGGTCCCGGCCGTCCCCCAGCCGCCAGATCGTCCGTCGCAACCACACAGTCCGGTTCAAAACCTCTGGCCGCAGCGGCCGGCAATAGCTCATTCATCACGACACGTGGATAGCCAGAGCAAGAACCGATGCGAATATTCTGTGCTCTCAACGCAGCCACCACGTCCAGCGTGCCCGGAATTAAATTGGCATGCTCCGCCACCTTCGCCACCTGAAGCGGCATAAAAGTATGGTAAATCTTATCGATATCCTCTGTATTCATCGCCCGCCCGAACCGGTCTTGCCAGCGCGCTGCGACTTCAGGTAATTCGCCGACGGCCTTGATATGATCCCATTTTCCCAGCCCCATAGGGACACGCGCTTCAGCCAGTGAGATCTCAAAATCGTACTCGCGCCTGAAGGCTTCAACGAAAATAGTCGTGGGCGCAAAGGATCCAAAATCAACCACGGTACCGGCCCAGTCAAAAATGACGGCTTGAACTTGTTTTGTCATGATCGTTCTCATCTGTTGATCTGGCTGACTCGTATCAGCCAATTAAACCTTGATAATGTTGTTCGCAGGCTTCTGCAATTGCCTGCTCGACCCAGTCCAAAGCCTGAGCCAGATCGTCGCGCAAAATGGTAAGCGGCGGACTGAGCTGAATGACATTCCCCTGTGACACCTTGAAGCTCAGCCCCAGCTCAAGACAGCGATACATCACCTGCTCTGCGGCTGCAAAAGCACGCGCCTGCGTGGTTCTGTCTGTCACCAGTTCAATGCCCCAAAGCAAACCCATCCCGCGGACATCGCCAATGATTGGCCATCGTGCTTTCATTGTGCGCAGCCTGCCAGACAGATAGGCCGCATCATCCTGCACTTTCGCCAGTAACTGTTGCTCTTCCATCACACGAATGGTCGCCAGCGCTGCCGCGCAACCTATCGGGCTTTTTTCATGGGTGTAATGTCCCAGAGAAACCTGAGCAGCCAGATTGTATTGATCCTTCGTCAACATGGCCGCCATCGGTACCACACCGCCGCCCAGACCTTTGCCAATACACAGAATATCCGGCTCGATGCCAAACGCCTGATGGGTAAACCAATGGCCAGTGCGGCCCATGCCATTCGGAATATCGTCAATGATCAACATGACATTGTGCCGATCGCAAATGTCACGCACCCGCTGCCAATAAGCCCGACTCGGCACCTGCACATCGGTATTGCGGACGCCTTCTGCGATAAAAGCACCAATGCCGCCTTCTTTCTCAATCACGTATTCCAGGTAGTCGGCATAATGCAGGTCGGATCCATCCTGAGACGGCAAAGCACCGCGATAGCTCACCGGGGGCGGGATTCGTTCTACGCCAGCCATCAGTGGCCCCATCCCTTCGCGAAAACAGGCTTCCCCACCGACAGAAATTGCATCCAGCGAAGCGCCATGAAAGGCATCCCACAACGACACCACTTTGTAATGACCCGTGATAAAACGCGCCAGCTTCAGGGCCATGCCGATCACAGACGTTCCACCGGGAGCGAACAACACCCGGTTCAGCTCACCGCCCGCGATTGCTGTCAGCGCCTTCGCACAGTCGACTGCTGTCTGGTGCGTAAAACGTCTTGGCGCGAAAGGCAACGTCGCGAGCTGGTTCTGAATGGCCGCCAAAACTTCAGGGTGTCCGTGCCCCAGCTGATGAACATTGTTGCCATGAAAGTCCATGTAACGTTTCCCGGCGACATCCGTCAGGTAGATCCCTTCAGCGCTTTCCAGTGCATCCAGACAGGGAGTAGACATGGCCTGATGCAAAAAGTAACGGCTGTCATCTTCCAGCAACGCCTGAGTTGCGGTATCAGAAATAGCGGCCGTCCAACGCTCACGGGACGGCGAAGTATTGGTATCACCTTCACAGGCCAGCGCGCGCTGGCTCAATGACGGCGCGTGTGTCTTCATGCCTGCACTCCTGTCTCAGCCGCTTCTGTTGTCCAGTACATTGAATCCGCAATGGCTTTCAGCAAGCGCTCAATATCGACAGGATGCACATCGCCAATATTGCCAATACGAAAACAGTCCGCATCCGAGACTTTACCGGGATAAATCACAAACCCTCTGGCTTTCAGACGGTCGTAAAATCGTTTGAAATTGTAAGACGGCGACTCAGGCGAATAGAAAGACGTAATGATGGGTGAATGCAATGCTTCATCCAGCAAGCAGGAAAAACCGAGTTTCTGCATACCGGCTACCAGCATTGTCTGATTGGTATGATAGCGCTGATGACGGGCAGACACGCCGCCTTCCTGCGCCAGCTCAGTCAAGGCCTGTGCAAAGGCTCTGACGGTATGCGTCGGTGACGTAAAACGCCATTTACCGTGATTCACTTCCATACACTGCCATTGATCATAGAGATCCAGCGACACGGAACGCGCCCGCCCCTGACACCCCGCCAACAGCGCACTCCGGGCAATCACAAAGCCAAAGCCCGGAACACCCTGAATACACTTATTGGCCGAGCTGATCAGAAAATCAATGCCCAGTGCACCGATATCCATCGGGATACCGCCGAAACTGGACATCGCATCTAAAATCATGACTTTTCCAGCCGCTTTCACTCGCTGTGCGACACTTTCAACCGGATTCAGCATGCCGGTCGTCGTTTCGCAATGCACCATCGCCACATGCGTAATGTCTGAATCGTCACGCAGTCTCTGATCCAGCACATTTAAATCCGGCTGGCTGATTTCACCCAGATCCCAGTTCTGATGCGGAATATTCAGCACCTGTGCAATTTGTGCGATACGGGCACCGTAAGCCCCATTGTTGATCACCAGCAACTTGCCATCTGCCGGGATCACCGAGCCCAGTGTTGCCTCGACCGAAGCCGTCCCGCTGCCCTGCATGAGCACGCTGGTATAACCGCTGTGTGAGGTTGCGATCTCAACCAGCTGTTGGCGAATCTGCTGAACGACGTCCACATTGTAGTCATCATCCCAAGTGCACCAGTCCTGGAGCATCGCTTCACGAACCGTCCGGGTTGTGGTTAAAGGGCCTGGAGTAAGCAGAAGATATTGATTCTCAGAATTAGCCATTGATTTACCTTTTGGACTAGACCAGATTTTCAATCACTATAGCGGTGCCTGCTCAGCGCTGTAAATGCGCAGCCTGAAGTCTTCACAAAAGTTTCATCTTAACGATTTTCGACAATTTTCCGTCTGAATTTGCGCTGAATCACGATCACACCATGCTCATCAAACTGACATCGATGAATCATAGAATTGTCATAAAGGCCACCTAGCATCTTCCGTGTCGAACAAATCTGGTACAGACCAAATCAACGTGTAGGATGAATTTATGAAAAAGACATGGCTTGTTGCGCCACTCACTGCCCTGATGGCTTTGAACGCTTCTCAGGTATTTGCCGCTCAAGAGCTGACGGTTTATACAGCCTTTGAAACGGACATGCTGGCGAAATTCAAAAACGGTTTTGAGAAAGCCAACCCGGATATCAAAATCAAATGGGTTCGCGATTCAACCGGGATCATGACCGCCAAGCTGCTGGCTGAAAAAGGTAACCCGCGTGCAGATGTCGTCTGGGGACTGGCCGGTTCTTCCATGGCACTGCTCAAAGAAGAAGGCGTGCTGAAGCCTTATCAGCCGAAAGGTCTGAATAAAATTCACGCCAACCTGATCGACCCGCAAGCAAATCCAGCCTGGTTTGGGAACGACGCCTTCTTCAACGCGGTTTGCTTTAACGAAAAAGTTGCCAAGCAGCTTGGCCTGAGCAAGCCCGCTTCCTGGGAAGATCTGCTGAAACCTGAGTACAAAGGCCATATTGCGATGCCGAACCCAGCCTCTTCCGGCACAGGGTACATGCAGGTTTCCGCCTGGCTGCAATCCATGGGCGATCAAAAAGGCTGGGAATACATGACTCAGCTGGATCAAAACATTGCACATTACACCCATTCAGGTTCTAAACCTTGTGTTCAGGCGGGCATGGGTGAAGTCGCGATTGGTATTTCCATGGCAATTCGTGGTGCCAAGCTGAAATCTCAGGGTGCGCCAATCGATATCATTCTGCCGAAAGGCGGTGTGGGCTGGGAAGCCGAAGCGGTGGGTCTGGTCAATCCACAGTCTGATGCGGCAAAACGTCTGGTTGACTGGTCTCTGTCGAAAGAAGCGAACAGACTGTACAACGAATTCTACCCGGTTGTCGGTCGTAAAGACGTAAACAAACCCGTGAAAAACTACCCGAATGTTCAGCAAGCCATGGTGAAAATGGACTTTTCTAAAATGGCGGTCAGTCGTGAAGATGTGCTGAAGACCTGGTCGGATAAATTCGACGCGAAGTCTGAACCACGCTCGTAACCTCAGGCTTAGACTATTTTTCAAGGCAACCTGTCCGGGTTGCCTTTTTCTGTTTCTGGTCGCATGAGCCATCACCGCTGTCTTCTGATCGTCAAGCTTCTGTCATTGAAGTGTCATCCACCCGGACTAAATTTGGTATATACCAAATAGAGAGTCACTGTTGCTATGGAAACTTACCTGAAAATCTCACACGTCGGTAAACAGTTTGGGCAGTTTACCGCCCTGAAAAACATCTCGTTAGACATCAATCAAGGCGAGTTCATTTGTTTTCTGGGGCCATCGGGCTGCGGTAAAACCACGCTGTTGCGGGCCATTGCCGGGCTGGATCTGGCAAGCTCGGGCACCATCGAACAAGCAGGACGGGATATCACTTTCCTGCCGCCGGAAAAACGCGATTTCGGCATTGTGTTCCAATCCTATGCGCTGTTCCCGAATCTGACCGTGAGTGAAAACCTGAGCCTTGGTTTACGAAATCAGGGAAAATCATTGTCTGAAGTCGATGCTATTGTCAGCCAGTGGCTGGAGACGATCGCACTGCCCGATGCCGGCCACAAATACCCCAACCAGCTTTCCGGCGGACAACAACAGCGTGTTGCTCTGGCCCGTGCCTTATCATTATCGCCAGGATTATTACTGCTTGATGAACCCCTCTCGGCTCTGGATGCAAAGGTACGTGCACATCTGCGTGAAGAAATTCGCCGCCTGCAACGCCAGTTGGGAATTACCACCATCATGGTGACCCATGATCAGGAAGAAGCGCTGGCGATGGCAGATCGTATTGTGGTCATGAACCACGGCTGTATCGAGCAGGTTGGCACACCTCAGGAAATTTATCAGCACCCGGCATCCCGATTTGTTGCGGAGTTCGTCGGCCAGATGAATTTCCTGCCGGCCTCGGTCGTCAGCGAACATCAAATGCGGATCGGAGAATCGTTACTGCCGCTGCCTGCCGCTGAATTCACACGCGGAGAACAAGTGGAGCTGGGCCTGCGTCCGGAAGATTTGCACTTTCTGCCCCCCGGACAGCAAAGTGAAAGCAGCCTGCTCGTTCAGGTCGAAGATCTTGAATTTCAGGGGACTTTCATGCGTGCAGACTGCAAGCTGCAGGGCGCCCACCAGCTTCCGATGATTAAAGTGGATGTGCCAATTCGTGAAATCCGGAATTTGGGTCTGAGCCGGGGCCACTACCTGCACCTGCACATTGCTGAAAAGCACACCCAGATTTACCGTCAGAGCCAATAAACAGGACATCCGCCATGACTCAACTGACCCAACCGCACGGTACCAATTCATCCGGAGCACCGGCCGGAACTTCAGCCGGTTTCATGCAATCCGTATCCCGGTTCCGGCACAGCCTCGGCCGCGATAATCTGACGCTGGGTACACTTCTGGTTGTATGTACCGGCTTGATGAGCCTCTTCATTGTGGCTCCCTTGCTGGCAATGCTGCAAAAAAGTGTTCAGGATGCTGACGGTGCATTTGTCGGCATGGCGAATTTCACGGCGTATTTTGCTTCTCCTTCGCTATGGTTGTCGCTGCAAAACACCCTCCTGATTGGCGCTGTCGTGACTGGCTTTGTGGGTGTGCTGGCCTTTGGTTACGCCTATGCCCTCACCCGAAGTTGTATGCCATTCAAAGGCCTCTTTACCGTGATGGGTTCAGCGCCGATTCTGGCACCCTCGCTGCTGCCCGCGATCAGTCTGATTTATCTGTTTGGCAATCAGGGCATCGCCAAAGAACTGCTCATGGGACACAGTATTTACGGCCCGATAGGCATCGCGATCGGCCTGATATTCTGGACCTTTCCACACGCCCTGATGATTGTGACAACATCCCTAAAAACTTCAGATGCGAGACTCTATGAAGCGGCAAAAGCACTGAACACTTCCCCGGTTCGTACCTTCTTTCTGGTGACCCTGCCGGGTGCAAAATACGGACTCATCAGCGCATTGATCGTGGTCTTTACCCTGGTCGTGTGCGACTTCGGCGTCCCGAAAGTGATCGGCGGACAATATAACGTGCTCGCAACCGACATCTTCAAGCAAGTGGTTGGCCAGCAAAACTTTGCCATGGGCGCAGTGACTTCTGTGGTCTTACTCTTGCCTGCGCTGTTCGCTTTTGTTGGCGATCGCTGGGTCCAGAAAAAGCAACAAAACCTGTTTGATGCCCGTTCTGTAGCGTACCAGCCTGAACCCAACCGGATTCGCGATGGCCTGTGCCTGCTGTTTTGCTCCCTGATTGCCCTTGCGGTTTTAACCGTAATTGGCATGGCAGTCTACGGTTCACTGGTCACGTTCTGGCCCTGGAATACGACGCTGAGTCTGAACAACTACAACTTTGCCGAATTCAGCACTTACGGCTGGGCACCTTATTTCAACTCACTCAAACTGGCAGCAGGTGTGGCTATCGTGGGCACTCTGGTGATTTTCACCTGCGCATACTGTATTGAGAAAGGACGCAGCTTCGCGCCCTTACGGCACCTGATGCAAATGCTGGCAATTTTGCCCATGGCCGTACCGGGCATGGTCTTAGGTCTGGGATATATTTTCTTTTTTAATCAGACTGATAACCCCCTTTCCTGGCTGTATGGCACCCTCACCATCCTGGTCGTGAATACTGTGGCTCACTATTATACCGTCGGCCATATGACAGCAGTCACTGCACTGAAGCAATTACCGGCTGAGATAGAAGCCATTTCAGCCTCGTTAAATGTGCCTCAGTTCAAAACGTTCCTGAAGGTCACAGTGCCGGTCTGTATGCCCGCCATTCTGGAGATTGCCGCCTATCTCTTCATGAATGCGATGACCACAACATCAGCCATCGTTTTTCTCTATGCGACCGACACCCTACCTGCATCCGTTTCTGTGCTGAATATGGATGACGCGGGACAAACCGGGCCTGCAGCAGCGATGGCTGTGATGATTCTGATCACAGCAGCCGCCGTGAAGCTTCTTCATGTCGGTGCAAATCGACTCAGTGATCAATACACCCAGGCATGGCGAAAACGCTGAACGTTCTTTATGCTAATGACGCCACGTGATTAGCCTTATATCATAGCGATCTGGCTGAGCCATTTTGCAGCCGGTAACAGGACAGAAACAGTGCAATATTTAAAAATCATGGAAGCCATCAACGAGCAGATTGATGCCGGGCTACTCAGCGGTGGGCATAAACTGCCGGCTGAACGTAAGCTCGCGGAGTCATTCAGTACCACGCGCGTCACCCTGCGTGAATCACTGGCTTTATTGGAAGCGGAAGGCAAGCTCTATCGTGAAGATCGCCGCGGCTGGTTTGTGTCGCCAGACCCTTTACGATACGACCCGACTTATACCACCGACTTCCCCGCCATGGCGAAAGCACAAGGCCGAACACCACGGTCTGAGTTGTTGTCGGCCAAAAGAGTACCGGCCAGCCGACGGGCAGCATCATTACTGAATGTCAAACCACTGACAGAAGTCTACCGAATCGACCGGCTTCGCTTTCTCGATGAACGCCCTGTGGTTGTGGTCACAAACTTTATTTCACCGCGCCACTTTCCGGATCTGTTCAAGCACAATATTACGGACTCGCTGACATCGACTTATCGCGAACAGTATGGCGTGATCTATTCAAAAACTCAGTTCAGAGTCCGCTCTACGTCTTTGATGGCCGATACGGCCCATCACCTGCGTGCAACCTCTGGCACACCGGCCATGTTTGTTGAGCGAATCAACTATGACCAGCATGGCAACCTGATTGACTGCGATCTCGAATACTGGCGTCATGATGCGATTTTAATTGAATCGACGGCGACAATATAATTTCCCGGTCATGTCTCTGAAAACAATAAAGGCGCTCACTGCGCCTTTATTCTTATTGCAACTGACATTGCCAGATTACTGATTCTGTTTTCGGGTAAACCTGCGGCGTATCGCAGTCAAAGCCAGAATAAAAGAAACGAAATAAACCATACTGGCCGGTTCAGGCATTGGCACATCACTTTCCCTTGCCGTCAGATTCGCAACAATCAAAGCAAAATTGGTATTTTCTTCGATGGTCTGAAATTCGGTCGCAAACATACCATTCGCCAGAAATCCCTGAATATTCAGGATATAGTCAATCCCATTCACAGTAATGGCATCGCTGAAGTCAGCCGTTGTGACAGTGATAATATCAGCACAGCCATTCACATTGACGCCAGCACCATTTGCCTGACCATTTGCACATGGGTCTGCGCCGTTATCTGTTTCGTTATGGGTGAAATGAAACACAAATTGAACGTCAATAGGTGCACCACCATCAATTGACACCGTTGTATTTAACTCTAAATCGGTCGTCAACAGACTTGCACCATCACTTGAGATGACATTATTCAAGTGTGTAAACATGCCTAACGTAAAATCCGGGCTAGTGCCAGAATTCGTATCAAAGGCCGTTGCAAAAGCAGGAGTTGATTTAAAATCATACCCACTTTGCGGACCACCGTTATTAAAAGGGATTCCCCAACGCAACATTGGATTGTCACTGCCATTCCCGATGGTTGTCGGCTGACCGCCCCCAGCAGTCGCCGTGGTATTCACCCAAGCACCGGTAAAATTACTAAACTGGACCTGGACGATGGCCGCACTTACATTGGCTCCCGCCATCAACATCAAACTGAATAATGTATATTTACCAAGTTTGTTCATGGTACTTCTCCACTTCACCATATTGATATTCGCAAAGTGGATCAGACAAGATATATGCCAGTGAACCTGACACCTTATCCTGAAATTAAGAAATGCACGAAAGAACAGTGCTTATTGAAAAGCAAACAATCACTTAATTCATTCATCTTTTATGGCGCATCCATTTCCCGGGATCACTCACGAAGACTTCCTCGTTTACGCTTGAAAACGCATGTAAAAAGCACTGACAGCCATTCAACAGAGTCCCCACCGAGACCACACAGGTTTTCATGCACGCAACCCCTTGTATATCAAGGATCGACCCGTTATTCGGGATTCAATGCGGATTGACTCATGCCTCTAACCAGCACTCCCTGCGCAATTCATACGCCAACACAGTCTGTAAAAGTTTTGAACACCGACAGGTACAATCACCGCCAGCCTGATCCATGAATAACATCAGACTGATATCAAGTAGGCGTTTCAGAATTCGCACTTCATCATTCGCTCGATCAATGATGAAGTGCTCCTTCGAGATTTCAACAGGGTCAGAGACCAATTCAGTCTGAAGAGACAAGCTGAACGCTTAATTCACCCATTGCGCAAAAGTTTCAGTTGGGACTCTGACTTTCGGCTGATGGGCGCTTGCGTCATCCGGATGACGATAACCGATTGGACAAATCACTGAGGTTGTCAGTCCTTGCTCGGCCAGTCCTAATACATCGTCGTAGCCTTTGGCATCGAAGCCTCCCATCGGGCAAGCATCAACTTTGAGCACTGCCGCGGCCGCCAGAAACTGACCGAGGGCAATATTGGCTTGCTGATGCGCCCACGCTAAACGTTCTCTTTCTGATTGTGAGGCTAACGCACTTTTGAAGGCGTCCACCATACCAGACAGATCAGTCAGCGGTATCTGACGCGCCTCCGATACACGCTGAGCATAACGATCAACCAATGTCTCAGAAGATGCAGTCTGCGCCGCAAACACAACCAGATGAGAACTGTTCAGAATTTTATCCTGCCCCATCGAATGCGGCAGTAACGCTTCTCTGATCGCTGCAGATTGAATGACCAGCAAGCGATAAGGTTGCAAACCAAAAGACGATGCGCTCAGCCGTGCGGATTCTACAAGCTGTTCCACAAGCTCAGGCTGAACTTTCTGATCAGAAAAACGACGGACGGCATAACGCCAGTTCAGGTCTTGGATAAGATTCATATTTCCCTCTGCATATCTGTGATTTCGATTTCGTGCTGATAAAGATACGCAAAGACGGCCATGAAAAATAATGAATGATTTCTGGTTTATCCATAGACGTTATCAAGGGTTCTGACACAGCTGCTGGCAAAGAAACTGGATCACTGCGTCATTGTCATACTGAGGGTAATAACCCAGCTGCAACTGAATCTCCCGTTCCGCACCACCACGCAACGGCAGCTTCAGCCATGTCTCTGCCTCTGTTCCGGCCAGCATCCATTCAGGCAGCCATGCATAGCCCAGCCCCGCTTCGACTGCCGCTTTCGCCGCGTAGAAATGAGAAACGGTCAAGCGCTGCTGACTCCCCAACCAACCCGTACTGGTATTACTGCGTAGTCCCCCGTCCATCACCACAATCTGACAATGACCAACTAAATCATCAACCGATAAGGAATCCATCTTCGCCAGTGGATGATGGCCACTCGCGACAGCCACTTTCCGTATCGTCATCACTTTTTGCGACAACGTATTTGACGGTAGTTTACTGGTCATAGCCAGTTGCACGGTTCCGTCTTCCAACAGCTCATATGCACGAGACAGACAGGTTTCATAAAACCTGAGATTCACCTCAGGGAAATGCGCTTTACACGCCATCACGGTTTTCTGCCAGCCCTCATAGGGATAGAGCGTATCGATTGCCACAGACACTTCACGAATAATTTTGTCCTGATAACTGCCCGCCAGCCTTTCCAGCATCTGGGACTGTTGTACGAGCTGTTTTGCCTGCGGCAGCAAGCTACTGCCAAAAGGCGTGATCATGGCTTTACGGCCTTTCACTTCAAACAACGACTTTTCAAGACTTTGCTCCATTTTACGGATAGCGTGACTCACCGTCGGCTGCGTTTTAAATAACTTCTCACCCGCTTGGGCAAAACCGCCTTCTTCAACCACAGCCACAAACATCTTCCATTGCTCAATGGTTACTTTACTCACACACACTCCGGTCTGCTGTCTTCAAACTTTCCCTATAGTGACATATTCAACCGGCGTGAACATGTTGTATTCGATGGCATTTTGTAAACACCGGGTCAAACAACATCCCATTTTCATGGTGCTCCACGCGTCACAAGTCAGCTTTATTTGAACTGAAATCGATGACGAAGCTTTGATTTCTGCACGAAAAGGCCGCCCGGTATACACTTCACCTTAAGATTTTTAACCTCATCACTGGAAACGTTTGAATGGATTCACGTTCTGAAAAAACAGGTGCCCTTTCCGGCTATATTCGCTCAGGTTTTCTGATCATGCTGTCGAGCCTGGTTCTGGGCTTTATCGCTGACTATCTGCTGAATCTGACACTCAGCCATGCATTACCGGCCCACCAATACGGTGACTACAAAGTCGCCTATGCCTTTGCCACCTTGTCGGGCGTCATTATTTTGCTGGGAGGCGACAGAATTGCCCCAAGAATTCTCGCGACAGCCATCGTGGAGCAAAACCGGGGATACGTGCTCTCTTTCCTCCGGTTCTATCTGGGTATCGCGTTGTTATTATCTATGTTGATCATCACCGCAACCTATCTGGCTGGCTTATTGCACTTCGGTGAAACCGACTTGGCCGAACATCATCCCTTGATGCAAATCGCTTTTGTTATCCCACTCATTGCCTGCGGCGCTTTATTGAGTCGGGTTTTACAGTCCGCAAAAATGCTGGCGTTATCAAACCTGCCCTGGCGTCTTGGTTTACCCCTGATCAAGATGGGTGCTGTTGTCTTACTGATGTTTACTTTGAGTCAGGTAGAAATCTGGCATGTGATTTTATCCGGAGGTATTACCGTAGCCGGTATTACCTTGTTCCAATGGTACAAAATCCGGTCATTAGGATTCATCGATTCAACGCAAGCAATCCCGCCGCTGACAGAAAAACGTCAATTGCTGTTTTGGTCTGTCCCGATGATGCTGACCATGCTCATCTCAATCGCTTTAAATCAGGTTGATCTATTTATGCTGGAAATCCTGGCGGATGAACACGAAGTGGGTCACTTTGCTGCGGCGGCCACCACGGCGCATTTATTACCGGTCGCTCAGGTCACCATTGCTGGTATTTTTTTACCACTGATGGGGCCAGCGATGGATGAATCCCCTGAACTGGCAAAAAAACTGTTCTGGCGAGCCCAGAAGATCATCATGCTGACCATATTTATTCTGGCAACAGGCGAACTGTATTACGGCAGCTGGTTATTGTCTTTTTTTGGCAATAACTTTCAACAAGCAGAGCAGGCGCTGTACTGGCTCATTATTGCCTATGCCATCTGGGGGTTCAGTGGATTTACGTCAACCTGGCTGCAATACAGTCATCATGGTCGGAGCATTGTCATTATCGGGGTTCTGACACTGCTCGCAGACATCACAGCGAATTTCTGGCTGATTCCGGTCATGGGGATGAAAGGTGCTGCAATCGCAACCTGTCTGGCGATGAGCCTGGCCGCTGCATCAACCTGGTTTCAATTTGCCTTTTCCGCCCGTCGTTGTCTGGCCGAAAGTCCAAATGCCCAGCCATGATGAGCATAAAAAAGCGCAACCTTACGGTTGCGCTCAACATGACAAAGCTGAATGAATATTTAATTACAGGTGAACCTGAATCACTTTGGTGGTTACATCACCATCGTTATCCATCACTTTCAGTGTCACTTCATGGTCACCATAGCTTGGGAAAATTGTGGTGAAGAAGCGACCACGTTTCACCTTGCCATTTGGCAGTGTCCATTCTGTATCAACGATGCGGCCATCACTGTCAGTGCTGGTTGACCACATGGTGACCCAACGGCCCACATGGAAAAACTTCGCACTGGCTTCTGGCAACGCATTTGGCACTTCAACGGTTACAGAATAGCTGTAAGTATCCGTCGCACCTTTATCGTCCGTGACAGTAAGGCTTACGGTGTAAGTTCCAGCCTGCTGATATTCCCAGCTTGGTGCAACTTCGTTGCTGTATTTGCCGTTACCGAAATCCCACTGGTGGCTGATGATATCGCCATCCGTATCGACACTCAGGTTCTTCGCCGTCACAGACAGACCATTCACGTTCAGTTCAAAGCTCGCTGTTGGCGCTTCGTTTTGTGAACCAACTTTAGACAGACGAATCACACCAAACTCATTGTTCTGACCTTGCTGAACCACATCAATCATCAGACCAAACTCAGTCAGTTTACGACCAGCATCCGGTACTGTTGGTGAGGTGTAGTCTTCTGCATCAGAGAAGTTCGCATTACCAATCAGGCTGCTGTCTTCCAGCACATCACCCGCACTGTCAACCAGACGCAGTGGCGCTTGATCATTCAGCGAGAATGCCGCATCACGAACCTGGAAGCGCGTTTGTGCTGCCTGACCAGAGTTCGCCCAAACCAGCGCATTCTGATCGGCATCGACAACACCCAACCAACCTTCACCTGGGTGCTTACCAACCCAGTTATCAGTCAGGGATTCATCCACATACCAAACGACCAGGCCTGGTTCGAAGGTCATGATCTGACCCATACGTTTGATGTTTGCCAGACCTTCATCCACACCGGTATGGCTACGCCATTGCAGCAGATAGTAATGCGCTGCATCGTGGTAACCATCAGACAGTTTGTAACCGTTAAAGGCAAAGGTAGAACCAGACTCACCATCATCGATTGCTGTCACTGCACCATCAACATCCAGAACCAGGTTGTCCAGATACATGCCTTCCATCGCCAGACCGCCGTCTGTGACATAGTCGAAGCCTAAAGTCACTTCCTGACCTGCCCACTGGCTCAGGTCAAACTCGGCATCAATCCAGCCATTTGAGTCGCCACCAATCGCCGGAACCAGACCGGTATTGTACGGGTCATCCATAGATGTGATGTTACCGCTGATTTGTTGACCATTGATCAGCACGCGAGCGAAGTCATAGTCTTTCTCAATCTGATACCAGGTTTTGAACTTCAGCGTTACTTTTGTACCGGCAGGAATCACCAGTTTACGGCTCATGCTGTTCTTCAGATCGTCGCCTTTACCTGAATGGAAAGAGTACTGACCTTCAAATGGTTTCAGGGTTTCAATACGCTTGTTCGGCAACGACACTTTGACCATGTTTGGCAATTTGGTCTCTGTGGTCTGGAACAGGGTAAATTCACGAGGTGAGTTCTCCAGATCGCTCAGAGAAACCTGCTGATCATTGACCCAGTGGCCACCAATGGATTGTTGCAGGAACTGCTTCGCCCATGAGCTGAATGCCGTTGGCTGTGTACCACCGATCTGACCCGCCCAGCTGCCCGAAGACATGATAGACCAGTATGAAACAGGCTCACCCTTACCGGTATACTGCGTGTCATACTCATCAGGCAGGCCCAGATCATGGCCATACTCGTGCGCACACACACCCGCAGCGGCGTCAATTGGCTGAATGGTGTAATCAAAAGCTGCGTATTGACCATTAAAACGACCCGGAACATTACTCTTTGTTCCTTCCAGTACATGAGGCTGACCCAGGTTGAAACGGTGAGACCAGATTGCATTGGCACCCAGGACACCACCACCCGCTTCTTCACCCACGGAAGAGTGGAAAACCATCAGGTGATCGATCACGCCATCTGGCTCACGATAGTTACCATCGCCATCATAGTCATAGCGATCTTCAACGTCGTAATCAGCCAGATTAATGTTTGGATCCTGTGCCAACTGATTCAGTGCTTCACGAACCAGTTCCTGAGCATTCAGGTCATTGTCGGTTGTCGGCGAGTTACCACCGTAAAACGCAGCATTTTTTGATGCATGATACCAGCCAGCGGCCTGACCCATCACAGAATAGGTATTGCCAGATTCCTGCTCATAGTACTGACGCATGGAAATAAAGTTTTCACCGTTCGGGCCGGTATAGCCTGTACCCGAGAACAGCAGATCCTGATAGTGATCAGCTTTATAGCTGTCATACAGCATTTCTGTATGTTCTTTAGTCAGTTTATTGTCATCCCACGGCAGATCCGGGAAGTCGATCAACAGCGCCAGTACTTTATCCGTACGTTTTTGACTGACATCTAATGCAAAAACATTTGCACGTTGCATGCCTTTATTTTTCTGGATTGTTTTCAGTACTTTTGCGCGCTTTTCCAGAGCCTGTTTGCCAAACTGAGCGTCGCCTTTAAATCCTGAGCGAATCTTGTTTTCAAGGTACTGATCCAACGCATGGCGTTTTTGTTCTTCAGATGCCCCAGCATCAACAACACCATTTCTGACCAGCATTTCAATCAATTTATCTTCGTTCACCACACCCAAGTCCACAGGTGTTTGCGCATAGCCACTGCCACTGAACAAAGTGAACATTGCTGAAGCCAACAATGTTTTCTTCATGTGTTTCATTTACTGTCCTTATTTATATTTTCCATCGTGAAGTTGTCAAAACCCTAACCGAGCAAAAAATGCTCAGTTATTAACAACGCAGTTTAATCAGAGATTACTTAGGAGAAATACACTTCCTTTGTGTCATATCTGATGAATCTGAAGAATTTGTTGTGTCTTTTACGATCTGTTTTTTATCTTTCTGATTATTGCCTTTCAGCATGGCTTTTCTATTCAGGTAAATTCTGAGTGCCTCTTGCTTCTCAGCATAAGTCAGACCTTCACAAATGATGCCTTGCTCTTCCAGTGAGCGGATTAACCTTTCATCATCAGCCTGAACCTGAGCCATCGCCACCCCAGGAAATAACCACAAAGCGATGAATAGACATGCAGGTTTCACTATTCACCCTCCTCTTTGTAAACATTGTGTAACAAAATATATGCAACCATTTTGTTCAGCAAGCTGTCAAAACAGCATGAAGAGCTGGAAATCACACTTTCAACATAAAAAGTTAACTATCTATAAAACAAAAATCATATCATCATCAACTATTTAATCATAAATACAGAATAAACAGTCATCACACTCTCTATTGATTAAAGACTAGATCGTCGCATCATGCTTCCTGATAACCTTCATTACTATCTCATCTTTATATTGATATAAGCGGAAAAACCGGATACAGACAGCCTGTTCCGCATAACTATTCCAAGATATCGTTTAATTATTTTTGAGGATTTTTTTGAAGTACGTCGAAAAAGTGCTTTTATGGGTATTCGAATGGCTGAAACAGATGAATATTCGTGAAATACCCAACAAAAATAAATAACTTACACATCAATAAAGAATAATATGATGAAGCGTCATCGATGGGGGTGATGAATTACCATGTTTTTTTCATGGTTAAGTCGCTGGGATTTTAAAAATAGCCTCAGTGAATTTTCAGAAATGATGTATTTCCTGAACAACCCCATCAATGTTTCGAGAATGACTCACAGCGGGGCTGAATTATTTCTAATCGCCCAAATCGCTTCACCAACTGAAAGAAAGGAGCATCTGTATGATGCGGCAACTCAGTGCAAGAAAATAAATGAAGGGATCATTTCACCAGAAAAGTTGTTGCCGCACACTGTTCAAGGAATCATCAATCCACCCTCAAAACCGGCATGATGTATTTGAAGGAAGTGCGCTGAAAACCAGCATTCTGATAAAACTGCCCCACACCCTCTCGCGATTCAGCACTGGTCACTTCCAGACAGGCACACCCCTGCTCGATTGCACTTTGTCTGGCGTATGCAAGCAGCTCAGAGCCAATCCCTTGATTTCTGTAATCCGACTCGACCACCAGTGCCGTCACCCGGGCATAACGCTCTGCAGTTGGAAAATAATCAAAATAGACCACAGAAATGACTCCCACAGGCTGGTCGTTCATTTCTGCAACGGCAATCTCTTCAGAGTCTGAATCTGCGACATAGACCATTTGTTCAACACGCTTCGGATCAACCGTGTAGCCAAGCTGCGCCAATAACTGGCTTATCCCTTGTCCATCAGATGACTTCGCAGGGCGAATATGAAGTTGAGGTTTATGCATGTACTGTCCTTTCAACAAACAAAGTGAGAACTCAGTATATAAAAGCATTTAATCATCAACACCTTACCTTGGTTCTCACCCTTGCGTCATAGTCAATTCAATTCAATGAAATGATTACTTCCAGTTTTTATACATGGCTTCCGCCAGAGCTTTATTTGGGGTCAGGATTACGGTCAAAGGGGCTGGCTGATAGTCCTGATCGAGCAAAATGACTTCATCTCTCGCCAGATAGCTCGACATCACCATCTGGGTTTCATTCCCCAGTTTCGGGTTTTGTGGCACATGACCAAACTGAATACTAATGGTCTGGTATGGCAGTGCCGGCTGACTAGGTGATGGTGTCGTCAGCTTTGATTCAAAACTCCAGCTCGCCTCAAATTCTGCTTCACCAAATGGTTTCACCATGACCGTCGTGTCTGTGGTAAAGGTCAGTTGGGTCAGCGCCGGTATTGGCGGGACATCATTTTGAAACTCAGCCAGATCTCTTAGGTGATACCACCGCTTGCCAATGAAGTCATCTGCTGTCAATTGTGTGCCGGCTTCCTGGAAAGTGGCCTTTGTTTGCCAAACCGCCAGGAGTTTATTTGAAACATCGTAGAACAAATTCCCCACAGCAAAGTCGCTGGAAAGATAAAGGAATTTAGCGGTCACTGCCGGCTGTGACCCCACAGACAGTGTCATGCCTGACACTCGATATGGGGTTCCGTCGCCGATAAAGCCAATACTGCTGCTCGTGATTTTTCCCGCTTCAAACTTTAATTGATGAGGAATCCTGACGCCTATATTCGGAAACTCAAGGAAGACCGGTTCCCCCCGTTCAAGAAAGGTTTTCAAACCTTTCACCCGCTCGGTTTGTGTCACGTCTCCTTGGTCATTTACAGCCAGCGTCACCGAATCAAAATCCACATTGTTGTTTTCCAGCGTCTGGATACGCGATTTTAATGCCTGAATTTGTACTTTCTGAGTTTCTGGCTCGTTATCATTCAGCGTTTCACCCAACATTTTGGTCATTGTCCGAGCGTATAAGTGGACTTTTTTCGCTTCAGGATTCGAAGCTTTTAAAGCAACATAGTCATTTTTCAGCAGTGCAGGATCCAAGTTCAGGCTGGCTGCAAATTCATCCAGAGTCTGATCATTCATCTGAGCCAGGGTGGAAAACGGTGTCACGACAACATTACCCGCGCCAGCCAGAAGTTCTGCATCTTTCCAGACATAACCGGAATGATCGCTGTCTGTAGTTTCTCCGGCAATGACTCGGGCAATCAGTCGATACTGCTGATCACTTTTCTGAATTGCAACTTCACCGTTCGCATTCGTCCGTTTTGATAAAACTTCACCTGTATCGCAAGCAAGGTTACTATTTCTGTCAACACAGACTTCAGCATTCGATAAATAGCCGTCAATCACCTGAATCGTCTGGGTATTCTCTCCCGGAGACGGATCACCATCTGAATCAGAACCCCCACCACACCCGGATAAGATAGCCGTCGATACCAGTAACGATAACAGTGACTTTTTCATACACCCTTCCCTCAACGCTGAAACGCCAAAATAAGCAAAAATATTCATATCGGTTATTTTTCGATCAAGTCGATGATGTGTCCACTCGGGCATATCATCCGCGTGAATGCAATCGAATACAAATGAGAGGTGAATCGCAAATTATAGAGATTCATAATTTCCAGTTGCGGTAAATTGCTTCTGCCAGCGCTTTATTTTTGGTCAGAATGATACTCGATCCGGCATCCACTTCTCCGTCATCCATTCTCAGTTTCTGAAAATCTTTCACTAAAACCATGTTGTCATGCTGGAAAAGCGTCTGAAGCACCATGCCCTTCGCATCCGCCAGGCTCGGCCGGGATGAAATATCGCCAAACGGAATTCGGATAACTTGAAAATATGGGTCTGTGTTTGGCAATTCATGATTAGAAACGATATTCCAGCTTGTTTCAAAGGCCGTTTCCCCTCTCGGTTGAATCAACACACGATCTTGACTGACAAACGTCAATTCTGTCAGTGCCGGTTTTGAAGCTGCGCCTCTGCCATCTTTAGAGCTGGCTAAATCCCGCAGGTGGTACCAGGTTTGCCCAATAAAGTCATCTGCTGTCAATAAAGTATCCACACCATTGGCAATAGCCTGTTCAGACCAAACACTGAGGATATTGTAGTTACCCGGATTAAAATCTTTATCCGGTTTCACAAAACTCACGGCTAGTTTATCTGACAGATACAGAAAGTCGGTATAGATGAGATCGGATTTCAGATTCAATCCGGAGACTTGATATGGCGAGGAGAATCCAAGCTTTGATTCATATTGAGTCCCATTTTCAAACCGGTTCACAAAAGACGCGTAAGCATAACTATTGAAGAAAGAGACATGCAGTGACTTGCCATCCAGATAACCGGCTAAATCCACAATGCGATCCGACTGCGTGACCTCCCCTTTCCGGTTCACAACTAAATCGACATCATCCAGATCCACATGATTATTTTCTAATGTCTCAATGTGAGATTTCAGTGCCTGAATCTGCTTTTTCTGCGTTTGAGCGTCATTCCAGACCAGCGTTTCACCCAGCATTTTGGTGATCGTTCGGGCATATAAATGAACCTTTTTGGCATCCGGGTTCGTTTTTTTCAACGCAACATAGTCTTGGGTGATCAGGCTCGGATCCAGATTCAGACTGGCAGCATAATCCGTCAGCGTTTGTTGATTCAATTGGGCTAACGTGGAAAAAGGGGTCACCAATCGATTCCCAGCACCAGCCAGCAACTCGGCGTCCCGCCAAACGTAGCCTGGATGATCACTGTCTGAAGTCTCACCGGCAATGAGTCGGGCTATCAATGGATACTTGCTGTCACTTTCCGAAATCGTCACTTGCCCTTTCGCATTCGTCCGCTCTGATAAAGCTTCACCGGTATCACAGACAAAATTATTATTTCTGTCTACGCAGACTTCAGCATTCGATAAATAGCCATCAATCACCTGAACCGTTTCTTTGTCCTCCTGACCTGAACCTGAGCCACCACACCCCGACAACAGCACAGGCGAAACCAACATCCATAACAATGCATGTTTCATATACAATTCCCTTTATCAAACTGTTCAAAAATAATGCAACAATTAGCAAAGGGTATTGGTCATCTCGCAGATATGTCCATAGACTCATATCATCTACGTGAATGCAATCGCATACACAAAATGAGAGGTGAATCGCAATATCAGGAGGTTGTTAATCAGGCGGGCAGGAAGGCGTGAAAAATAAAGAAGGAATATAGGACGAATAAAAACGGGAGCAATTCGCTCCCGCTTCTACGACATCATGACTCAATGATCAGGCTTGCGCTGGTTTTGCATTTGAAGGAGCTTCAGCTTCTTTCGCTGTTTTACCTTCCGCGCCATGCATCCAGAGAATCAGTTGATTTGAGAACACCACCAGAATCAGGCCAGATGCTGCCGCAGTGATAGCAATGCCACCAAAGATTGCCAACGGACCCGATTCACCCACGTGAGCACCAATCATACCCGCAACATAGTTCGCCACGGCGTTAAAGCCAAACCAGACTCCCATCATCAAAGATGCCAGACGGAGTGGCGCCAACTTGGTGATCATTGACAGGCCAATTGGGGACAGACACAGCTCACCCATGGTATGGAAGAAGTAAGCTGCAACAATCCACAGCATGGACGTCTTCGCTGACAGATCTCCACCTTGCTGCAGCACAGCACCCACCATACAGACAAAACCAATCGCCAGCAGGAAAAGAGCAATCGCAAATTTAATTGGTGAACTTGGTTCTTTCGGGCCCATTTTCACCCACAAAGAAGCCAGAATTGGTGCCATCGTGATAATAAAGAATGGGTTCAGCGACTGGAACCAGGCTGTTGGCACTTCAAAGCTGCCAATCATCCGGTCGGCATATTGCTGTGTATAAATGTTCATCAGGCCACCAGCCTGCTCAAAGCCAGCCCAGAAAACAACAACAAACAGACCCATGATCATAATGACTTTCAGGCGGTCGATTTCTTTACGGGTCAGCGGTGCTTTTCTACCTGTGGTAGACATTGCTGCTGCACGTTTTGCTGCAGGAACCTTACCAATATCGCCCAGCAGTTTTTCTGCAAAGAGCAACTGAATCACCAGACTGAAAACCATACCGATACCAGCTGCCAAAAAGCCGGCTTTCCAACCATAGGCTGCTGTTGCAGCGCCAGCGATGATCCCGGCCAGCAATGCGCCTAGGTTAATCCCCATATAGAAGATGGTGAAAGCACCGTCACGGCGATGATCACCCTCTTGATACAGGTCACCAACCATGGTTGAAATGTTTGGTTTAAAGAAACCATTACCAATGATCAGCCATGCCAGCCCCAAATAAAAAGCCATTGTGGCACTTTGGCCAACGATAGAATGTGGGAGAGCAAGCGTAAACTGGCCGAACGCCATCAATACACCACCAATGATGATAGATCGGCGCTGACCTAAGAAATTATCGGCTACCCAACCACCGATCAACGGCGCGATATACACCAGACCTGTGTAAATACCATAGAGACTGAGGGCATCCTCTGTAGACCATCCCAGGCCACCACTGACTGTTTTATCTGTCAGATAAAGTACAAGAATGGCACGCATCGCATAATACGAAAAACGCTCCCAAAGCTCAGTACCAAACAGCAGGAACAAACCTTTTGGGTGCCCCATCAGGGTCCCACTTCCTTTGTTGCTCATAATTATTCTCTTCGTTGAGGTAGTTATGTATCCATATATCCGGCTCATTTTATAAATTACAAACTAAATCACTGCAAATTTTAACAGAAACAGAACAAAATACGAACAACGTAAGCTATTGATTTATAAGGAAAGAGTTTTTTCAACCATTTTTGAAATATTACTTTTTACCCCCAAAATAGAGTAAAGACCTTCATTAAGATAATTATGTGACAATAAAATCTAATATTTACAGTTTATTTAGATGATTACACTTATTTTTTCTCTTATTCATGATTGTTACACTTTGAAGCATGGGAATGAATGAAAAACACGCACTCCGATAAACATCTGATGAAGCCTCAATTTGCAACATGACGAATAAAAAAAGCAGGTTGACTCACCTGCTTTACCACTCAACAACTCACTTTCATTTATCAGCCTTTCCCGCCGACTTTGCGAGTTTTGCCAAATGCCTGTCCAGCCAGAAAGGCTGACGATGACTATCTTCTGCCATTTCTTTTCTACGAATTGCATTTCTGATAATCATCGCCCCAAGCCAGCGAAATGGCTCGGAAGGGAAGAAAGCTAATGGGCCTGTGACAAGCCCCGAGCGTGTCCAGGCGTTATCTTCCCCAAGAATCAGTGAAGAGAGAATCTGTCCTCCCATCCAGCTTTGCGCGACACCATTCCCTGAGTATCCCAGCCCGTAAACGATGTCAGAATTTTCTGCTAAGCAACCGAAAAATGGCATGCCGGTCACTGAGCGATCTGACGCGCCTGTCCAGGTCGCATCAATCGCTTCAAGAGGAAGCGAAGGAAAAAAACGACGAAAAGCAGTATTTAAGATCTGCTGATAACGACTGGGTTCCTCAAACACCTTTGCTACCCGGTTCGCAAAAGAAAAGTAATTCCCGCCTTTGCCCAGCATCAGCCTGCCATCTGGTGTGGCGCGATAATAATGAACAAAAGTGCGCCCATCGATCACAGTTTTACCGTCTTTTAACCCTATCTGTGCCAACGCTTCAGGGATCGGTTTTGTGATCATCATGTCTGATGAAACCAGCACAACACTGTTTTTAAACGCCGGAAATAACGATGGCATCCAGGCATTCAGAGCAAGCACAACTTTTCCGGCACGAATGGTTCCCCGTGGGGTGGCAATACAAACCGGTGACTGCTCTTTTTCTATACCCGTCATAGGTGTCTGTTCATAGATCGCAATCCCCATGTCTTCAGCAACACGCTTTAATCCCCTGACCAAGAACCCGGGCTGAACACTGGCCGCCGCCTCAGAAAAGTGCCCTTCCCGATGGAGCGCCGAGCCAGATTCAGCCTGTACTTTATCTTGTGCCCA
Organism: Photobacterium galatheae; assembly: GCF_000695255.1. Lineage (GTDB taxonomy): Bacteria > Pseudomonadota > Gammaproteobacteria > Enterobacterales > Vibrionaceae > Photobacterium > Photobacterium galatheae. The sequence continues at coordinate 85,103 of NZ_JMIB01000023.1, forward strand.
AGGCTGCCAAGCATTGATACCATGTCGATGCAGCTCATTCAGGACAGGTGCCAACTCCCCCTGCTGTGCCGGGTTCGAGGCCGTGTATAAAGTGCCGTGCCGCCTCAATTGAGCATCAATCTGATGCTTCTGACAAAATACCTCGATTGCTTCAATTGCCTGTTCCGACGCTTTGACCAAACGTATCGCTTCTGCTTCACCATACAGCTTTTTCAGACTCAGAAATTTCGTCGACCAAGTCAGCATGCAGCCACCATTTCTTCCTGAAGCACCGCTGCCACATAAATCTTTTTCAATCACAGCAATATTCAAAGACGGCTGTTTTTGTTTGAGATGAATGGCTGTCCACAAACCAGTAAATCCGCCACCGATAATACAGACATCGACATGAATATCTTGCGCCAGCACCTGAACCGATCGGTTTGACTCACGCGCTAAAGCTTCCTGAAACCAAAACGGACGTTGATTCGTTTGCATATCACCACCAACTGGTATAGACCAAAATAATCTATACTCTACGCAACATGCTATGGGTAACTCAAGCGCGTCCGTCGCAGTGACACAGAAAATTCACTGAAACGACATGTGCCCTGTATGAAACAGGGCACGAAAGGAATTCACACATTCAGTTTAGCGAAAACTGTTCATCGCAATGTAATCATGCTCTGCCGGCACGGAAGTATCGTCATCGTAACCGTAGATATCTTCACGAACTTGCAATAACCCCTTTTCATCCAACCATGCTGTGCGATAAATGAAATCGACAGCAAGGGTTTTTCTCAGATTAATCGTCGCAGTCGTACGCCTTTTCAACAGGTTCTCATAGCTGGCACTTTGACCCGCATGTTGTCGCTCCAACAGGTAATGTGCCAAATCATGTGCCCGTTCAACCCGGACACAGCCAGAGCTAAAATTACGTTTACTCTGATTAAACAAACGCTTGGACGGTGTGTCATGTAAATAAATTGAGTAACTGTTCGGCATCATGAACTTCACCTGCCCTAACGCATTGTTCGGTCCGGCTCTTTGCTGAAACTCATATGGAAAACTTTTTGCCGACACTGTGCTCCAGTCAATCTGATTCGGATCAATCGATTCACTGGCATTTCGGCGTGAAACAATCCGCATATTATGGCTGGCAAGGTAATTCGGTGACCGTTTCAGCTTGGGAATCACATCCTCTTCTTTAATCGTCTCTGGCACATTCCAGGTTGGATTCACCACCATATGATTGATGGCCGAAGAGAACAGATATGTTGGGCGTTTGCTGCGACCGACAATGACTTTCGATTCAAATAAAACGTCATTGTCATCCAGAATTCTTAACATAAATTCCGGAATATTCACTTGCAGCACCTCCCCTTGACCGTCACGGCGCAGGACTCGGTTTCTCTGCATATTCAGCGCCAGCAATTGTGCAACCTGCTGATAAGATCTTGCCATATTCCGGGCTGTTTCTGGCCCGATCACGCCATCAGTCTTTAAACCATGACGTTGCTGAAAATGACGTATGGCGGCATGCACGACACCCGTGTTTACAATCGCTGTGCTCATGCCATCCATCTCACCAGCTTCAGCAGAAGTCAGATTCGTCAAATCCTGATCAGACAGATCACCGAACACATTCAGCATTTTGATCAATTTCTCACCACGCGGAATAGTCTCACCATACTGAATGGCTGGCCGACCGGTCAGATAGACGCCGTGTGGCGCTAATTGTTCCAGGCGGTTGATCTGAGAAACCAGATCTGAAAAATTTGATTCTATCGGGCGTAATCGTTTGATTGTACTGAGCGTGACAGGCGTCCCCATTCTCGGGGCGGCCTGTATCTCTTTCATCGACAAGGTAAAATCAGCAGGACGGTATAACGCGCTGGGATCACGCTGAATTTGATGCACAATTGCCTGATACACAAACAGACTATCGGTTGCCAGTAAATCGAAGCCTCGCTGATCGCGTTTGTCTCTTAATTGGTTCAGCTCGTTCATGCGTTGCAGCAATCCCGGCACACGCTGCGTTTCTGCCAACACCATCAGTTGTTGCATGAATTCATCAACAATAGCGGGATCTTGCCAGGCAGGCATGAAATCTTGACGGGCATAAAACCCTTGCAGCTGTTCAGGGAAGCAAAGCTGATCAGACTGGGATGGACAAATCATACGTGTACTGGTCAGCGACATCGAATCCAAACCATGTCGCCCTAACTTCGGCATCGTCAAGGTTGCTGATACCATCGCCTTAGACACGGGAAGTAAATTGCTCTGACTCTCTTCCGCACGCGCAATTGACGTGTTCATCAAAATAGCCGCAAAAACCCCGAGCATGCTCAGCCTGAATGCCTCAGGCAACCATTTCACCTGCGAATGAGCCTGAGAAATCAGATTTTTTGTCACCCTGTAACTTTTTAATTCACTCATAACCAGACAACCCCAACATCTGCTCTGCGCTGTATATTTCATCCCTGACAACCCGATAAAATATCCACTGGAGATCAAAACTTTGTCTTTTCTTAGTCAAAGTTTATGCAATCGCAATCTCGTCAAGTGTTCAAATTTTGATAATCACTAAAGTTAAAGAATGACGCATCATCATGAAGGCTATCTATCAAGCATTGACGATTTTTACGTTGTTTTTCGGATGAATTTAGTAATTTTGTATTGCAGATGTGGAAGTGGAGACCATAAAAAAAGCCAATATAAGCAACGCTTACATTGGCTTTCATTGGTATCTTTTTGAACTGTTTTAAAAACGGTTAACGCAATCCATGCAGAAATTCAGCGCGGGTGGCTGGGTTGCGCTTAAAGATACCACCCAAAGCAGTCGTTGTGGTTTCGCTGGTCTGATCCATCACCCCACGTGCTTTCACGCAATAATGTACGGCATCGATTCTGACAGCAACATCATCACTTTCCAGCAACGTTTGTAAAGCAACCAAAATCTGCTGGGTTAATCGTTCCTGTACCTGCGGGCGTTGCGCAAAAAATCTGACAATCCGGTTGATTTTAGACAATCCGATGATCTTGCCGCGTGGAATATAAGCCACAGTCGCCTTGCCATCAATGGTCACAAGATGGTGCTCACACGTACTGGTCATCGTAATATCTTTCACACGAACCAGTTCATCACAGTTCATCTTATTATCAATCACTGTGATTTTCGGGAAATTTGCATAGTCCAGGCCAGAGAAGATTTCGTCCACATACATCTTGGCGATACGCTTTGGCGTATCCATCAGGCTGTCATCGGTTAAATCCAGAGACATCAACTCCAGAATTTCACGGACATGGTATTCGATGCGCTCTTTTTTCTCGGCACTGTCAACAACCTTGTTGGTCATCGGGGTTTCCAGTCCTCGAGACTCAAGCGCCTGACGGACTTTCAATGCTGATTCGCTTAATGCTGTCATTCTCTCCTCCAACTGGCTCAGGCGAATGTTCTAGCCTGTTCTGCCGTGCCAGTAAACACTGAGCCCGAAGGATACCTGTATTTGTGAACAATTACACCTCGTATTTACTGAGGTAATTCGTTCAATCGAGAATTTTTTGTCATAATAGTCAGCAATTAAGAATAAAGTGTGAAGGATGAGCAAATGGGATCATGTGATGCGCCTGGCTTAATGCCAGTAGAAACTGCGATTGAAAAAATGCTGACAGTCGTCCAACCAATCAGCAAAACCTCGACATTACCACTGGCAGAAACACTTGGTCGTGTGTTGGCAGCGGATCTGAAATCCCCCATCAACGTGCCGCCGTTTGCCAACTCTGCCATGGACGGTTACGCCCTGAAACGGGCTGATTTAGAGAAACAGGAGACCCTCACACTGAGCGGCCAATCCTTTGCCGGCACACCTTTCAGCGGCACTTGCCAGCCAGGGCAATGCATTCGCATCATGACAGGCGCCGAGCTTCCTGAAGGAACGGATACGGTCGTCATGCAGGAAGAGACAGAAAGCCAAGGCGATCAAATTCGCTTCCTCGCCAAACCGCAGGCCGGGGATAACGTTCGCCCGGTCGGTGATGACATCAAGCTGGGTGAGGTCGTTGTCGCTCAAGGCACCCGTATCACAGCACGCGAACTCCCCCTGTTCGCTTCGCTGGGAATTGCCGATATTCCTGTTTTCGAACGTCCAAAAGTCGCCTTTTTCTCCACGGGTGATGAACTGCGACCGCTGGGTGAACCTTTGGCAGCCGGTCAGATCTACGACAGTAATCGTTACGGCATTCGTGCCCTGCTGGATAAATTTGGTTGCGAAGTGTTGGACCTGGGGATTATTCCAGATGACCCAACGCAATTAGATGCAGCGTTTACCAAAGCCACCAGCGAAGCGGATGTCCTGATTACCTCTGGCGGTGTCAGTGTCGGAGAAGCCGACTATACCAAAGACATTCTGGCCCAACAGGGCGACGTGGGTTTCTGGAAGATTGCGATGAAACCGGGCAAACCTTTTGCGTTCGGAAAAATCAAAGACACCTGGTTCTGCGGTTTGCCTGGCAATCCAGTCTCAGCGATGCTGACCTTGTACCAGATCGTCCAGCCCATGCTGGCAAAACTGTCGGGCCACAGCCAGTATCAGCCGCCTCAGCGCTTGCCTGCTGTGGCCAGTACTGTCTTTAAAAAACGCCCGGGACGCACAGACTTCCAACGCGGTATCTATCATGTAAATGAACAAGGTCAGATTGAAGTCAAAACGACTGGAAATCAGGGGTCTGGGGCGTTCAGCTCTATGCATCAGGCCAACTGTCTTGTGATTCTTGAACAGGAACGTGGCAAAGTGCAACCCGGAGAGATTGTGACGATTGAGCCTTTTCACGCCAGTCTGTACTAAATATTCGTCGATCGGGAGTCCGAAATGGAAGAGTTATCTGATCAGGAAATGCTGCGCTATAACCGCCAGATCATACTGCGTCAGTTTGATTTTGAAGGTCAGGAAGCACTGAAAGCCGCCAAGGTTCTGATTTTGGGTGCAGGTGGCCTCGGCTGTGCAGCGAGCCAATATCTGGTCGCGGCAGGTGTCGGGCAAATCACGCTCATTGATGATGACAAGGTTGAACTGTCTAACTTGCAACGTCAGGTCCTACACCATGACGCGACAGTCGGCATGCTCAAGGTTGATTCGGCCAAACTGGCCCTTGCGCAGCTCAATCCACACAGTCAGATTCACACGATTGCCAAACGGTTGGATGATGCATCATTATTGCCTCTTATCGAAGAACACACCCTGGTACTGGACTGTAGCGACAACCTGCCAACCCGGAATCAACTGAACCGTTTATGTCATCAGACAAAAACGCCCTTGGTTTCCGGGGCCGCAATTCGAATGGAAGGTCAGGTCAGCGTCTTTACTTATCAGGACAATCAGCCTTGCTATGCCTGTCTGAGCAGTTTGTTTGGCGAGCAAAACCTGACCTGTGTTGAGGCCGGTGTCATGTCGCCTCTGGTGGGGATCATCGGCGCTGTTCAGGCGATGGAAACGATCAAAGTGATCGCCGCCATGGGAACACCAGTCACAGGAAAAATTCTGATGCTGGATGCCATGACCATGCACTGGCAGGAAATGAAGCTAATGAAACAGCCCTCTTGCCCGGTGTGCAGCACATCCAATTGAACCCTTTGCAACGCAAAAAATGAAATGCAACCTGTAAAACGCAAAGAGCCTGGCATGCCAGGCTCTTTTTATATGTCTTTCCTTAAAGGATTACTTCATCAGATAAAGATCACGGGTGTAACGATGTGACGAAGCATTCGTGGTCGAGTATCCCCCCACTTTCGGCGACTTAATAACCGTTTTCGTATAGAAGTACACAGGAATTGCTGGCATATCATCTGAGAAAATTCGCTCTGCTTCCTGGTAATACTTCTGACGTTCTTCCTCTGAACTTGCAGCTAATGCATTTGCCATCGCTTTGTCATAGGCATCATTCGCCCAGCGAGAATAGTTCATCCCCTTACTTTCAAAATAAGAGAGGAAAGTAGACGCCTCGTTGTAGTCCCCAACCCACGCATAACGCGCCAGGCTGAAGTCTTTTTGAGACAGTTTCTGCAAGAAGGTTTTCCATTCCTGATTCGCCAGCTCAACATCGACAGGTAAGCTCTGCTTCCACATCGACATCATCGCCAGTGCCAGTTTCTTATGCGCTTCATTGGTGTTATATACCAACTCAAACTTCAGCGGGTTGTCTTTAGTGTAACCCGCCTCTTTCAGCAGTTCACGCGCTTTTTGGTTCCGTTCTTTTTGCGTCAGATTCGCCCAAGGCAACGCTGGCGCATCAAACCCAGCGACTGCGGGAGGTGTCACGCCAAAGGCAGGAATCTGGCCTTGCCCCAAAATAATTTTCGTCACCACGTCGCGATCAATCGCATAGGCTAATGCCTTCCGTACACGAACATCATCAAATGGCTTCTTATTCAGGTTAAACAGATAGTAATAGGTTGCCAGAGACGGCATGGTGATCAGCTCATTCGGACGATCTTTCTTGATTTGTTTATACTGCTCCAGCGGGAACGTCGCAGTAATATCAATTTCACCGGTACGATAACGGTTGTATTCCGCAGTATCGTTTTCAATCGCCAGATAAGATGCTTTATTAATTACTGTTTTCGCATCATTCCAATATTTCGGGTTCCGAACCAGATCAATTCGCTCATTCACCACCCAGTTGGTCAGTGTATACGCACCAGAACTCACCATATGTTCTGGTCGTGTCCAGCTATCCCCAAACTGTTCAATGGCTTTACGATATACCGGGAAAGTAGACGGATGAGACAACATAATCACAAAGTAAGGTGTTGGCTGCGTCAACGTAAACTGAACTGTTTTGGCATCCAGCGCTTTCACACCCAAAGTTTCTTTATCTTTTTTACCATCGGTGATTGCAGCCGCATTCAGAATATTCGCTGTGGCCAGATACCATGAATAAGGTGCCGCAGAAGCAGGATCAGCATTTCGTTTGAAGCTATATTCCACATCTTGAGCCGTGAGCGGTTCACCATTTGACCACTGAATCCCTTCACGCAGGTGGAAAGTGACTGTCTTCCCATCGGCTGATGTTTCCCAATGAGTCGCCAACGCAGGAATCAGATTCCCCTCAGTATCTTCCGAGACTAATCCTTCAAATAAGTCACTGATAATTTTACTGCTGGAATCATCTGTGGTCATCGTCGGATCCAGAGTTGGCACTTCCGTCCCAACGCCCCAAACGATTTCTTGCTTCTTGGCCAATGTAACGCCAGCCGGGACATCTGCAGCAAAAGTCGCACCAGAGAACATCAATGCGATGCCTGCTGCCAGTGCTTTCATTTTCATTCCTTGCATATTTATTCCTTGTCACATGTTGTGTTGTCAGATTGAAAAAGACCTTGGATGGGCGCCTGACAGATATGACTTTCAGTGGTATTCCGTACCACTGCTCTCTTTAAAATTCACGCTAGGGATCGCTGTATTTTCAGGGACTTGAAGTGTCAGCGATGCCTAATTGCTATAAACATACGCTGATTATAAAAAAGAGGGAATAGCAGAAGTCACAAAAAAGCCGGCGTCTATCACCGGCTTGTGTCAGCGTTGCAGCCTTTTCAGTTATCGTTGAGACGGATCCCGCCATTTTCTATCAGAAGGACGCCTTTCTTATAAAGTCCGCCAATCGCTTTCTTAAACGTCGCTTTACTGGTGCGGAACACTTGAAAAATCTCTTCCGGAGACGACTTATCACTCAGCGGAATAAAACCACCCTGACGCGCTAATTCTGACAGAATTTTATCTGCAATATCGTCAACCTTTGCTTTCCCAGCTTTCTGAAGGGATAAATTAATTTTGCCATCAGGACGAATGTCTTTGATATACGCCTTCAATCGCTTACCGACAAAGAGTTTTCCGAATGACTCCGTTTTGAAAAGTAGTCCCCAGTGCAGTCCTTCAATGACCGCTTTATAACCCAAATCAGTGACTTCAGCGATCAAGACCTGAACTTCCTGACCCACCTGATACTGATGGGGAGTTTTATCCAGAAAGCGATTAAATTTCGTCGAACCGACAATCCGGCCAGATGCTTTGTCCGTATAGACACGGACCATAATCATTTGCCCCACTTCCAGACGACGACGCTGCTCACTGAACGGAACCAGCAAGTCTTTTTCCAGCCCCCAGTCAACAAAGGCACCGACACCGGAAATACCCACAACTTTCAGTTGGGCAAAATCGCCAACCTGAGCCAGCGGCTGCTTTGTGGTTGCAATGATGTCATCTTCCGAATCAAAGTAGATGAACACTTCCAGGTTATCTCCCAGAGCGGTTCCTTCTGGAACGGACGATTTAGGCAGTAAAATATTGCCGAAATCCTCACCACCATCCAGAAACACGCCAAAATCTACAACTTTCACGACTTCCAACGTGTTGTACTGACCAATTTTAATCATAAATATGTCACTCTCAGGGTAAAATAATCCGGCGAATGTCCGCCTCTTTCTCCTGCTCAGGCAAGTTCTGACAAAAAGATGATGCTGCACTGGAGAAAGCACGCTATTTTGAAACGCGCATTATACGTGATGTTGATTCAGCCTGCCTGACCAAAAACAGACTTTCTGAACAAAAAACATGCTGTCGTGCCATAAGCGCTTGTCGAGTGGTGCTATTGCCCGGCTGCTTCAGCTAACATTGTTTGAACAAACCAACTTGCGAGGAATATCTTTAAAGTGATCACCGTTGAAAAGAAAGATGGCCATAACCTGAAACTGTCCCATGTCATTCATGAGGCTAAAAATCGTCAGCTTGATGTGTTTCTTTTCATCCCCGGTGAGCTTGGCCTGAACGCTAACATCATGTCTGAAGATGAGTTTTACCACAATGTCATTCACGGTAAGCGTACATACTTTAGCGATGTCCATCATCTGCCTTTAGTCCACAGCCGCCTGGCCAGCCGGGGCAACCTGTCTTCTGGCCAGTACCGCTTAAGTTTGAGTTTATTTGCTTACCAGTACGCAGTCGCACTGGAAGAAACCATTCACCAGCTTCTTGATGAAAAAGTAGAACGAACCACAGAGGAACTGGAAGAAGTCGCCAGCATTTCAGCCGGGATACTGAAACGGCTTCGCAGAAATGTCCCTACCGATGAAGAACTGCTGAAATACTATCAGAACATTGATAACTACTTGTCGTGGTTTACAGAGCAACGCTTTCTCTCGCTGGTGGCTCACCTGCCCCGTAGCGAAAACTATGGTGAAATCAAAAACCTTTTCCTGGACTTTTGTCAGGCAGAATCTGAGCATCGTTTAACAAACAGCTATAATTCTGAACGTGCAGCTGCCGATCCAACGCGAATGTCCAACAAAATGCGACTGCTTCGCCGTTTGATTGAATATCCGGTGACCATGAAAGAAAACACCACCGTCCTCGGCAATACAACGAAGAAAGTTGTGACCGGGTTTGCAGCCGGTTTTGTGATGATCTTTGTCACCATCATGCTGATTGAGGCACGCGGTGTACTGGGCGACATTACCGCCTCTTTTATTCTGGTGCTTTCCGTCATTTATGCAGCACGTGAAGTTTTCAAAGATGACCTTAAGCAAGCACTTTGGCGCTGGGTTCGGAAAGGCAAACCCAAATGGCGGAAGCAGTTTTTCGACAGTAATAGCAACAAACTGATTGGCAGACAACTGGAATGGCTTGAATACATGCGATTCGATGATCTGGAAGACGGTGTCAGAAAGGCGCGTAAGCATAAGGTTTCGGCGAAAGAAGAAACCATTCTGCATTACAAAAGCACCACACGAATGTCGACAACCAAATTTTTGACCGGTTACGAGCAGACGAAAGAGTCAATCCTGTTTGATCTGCGTTTTCTGTCAACGCTGATGGAAAAAGGCTCGCAGAAAATTTATATCATGCGAGACGGTCAGGTTGCCCGAGAGTCGGTTGAAAAACGTCACCTGATCAACCTGATCACTTGTGAGAGCGATGAAGATCAGGAGCCGAAAATTCAGCGTTGGAAAATTATCATGAACCGCTCGAAAATTGTTGATATCGAAGCGATTGACTGAACTCACTCAAACTTCCCGCTGCACTGACAGCCGGGTTGGCCTCTCCTATGCTTAATGCAAAGGGGGAGGCCCGCCATCTGCTGCGATTAGCCCTACTTTTTGTCCCTTGTTTACCGCCGACAAGTTGTTACCCTAAATGACTGTCTACCCGTCCTTTATTTCTATGGCACCAAGCATGCGTAAACTGACCGAACTGATTTTTAACAATACTTACAGTGAATTACCCAGCCATTTTGGAACACGCATAACGCCCCAACCGCTGGATAACCCGTCTCTGGTCAGTGTCAATCCTATGATTTGCGACCTGCTTGAGCTGGATCCCGCTGAAGCTAACACACCGTACTTTGCTGACATTTTCACGGGCAATGATGACTTATCAGGATTTGAGCCCATCGCCATGAAATACACCGGACATCAGTTCGGGCAGTACAACCCGGATCTGGGCGATGGCCGCGGCCTGCTGATGGGGGAAGTTCTGACATCAGCAGGCAAAAAATGGGATATTCACCTGAAAGGCTCAGGACAAACGCCCTACTCCCGGATGGGAGACGGACGGGCTGTTCTGCGTTCAAGCATTCGGGAATATCTGGCCAGTGCTGCCATGAAAGGCCTGGGAATTCAGACCACCCACGCATTGGCTGTGCTTGTCAGCGACACGCCCGTTTACCGGGAGAAAGCAGAACAAGGCGCGACCCTGATCCGGGTTGCAGAAAGCCACCTGCGTTTCGGTCACTTTGAATATCTGTTTTACACCCAACGCCATGAAGATCTGAAATTACTGGCTGATTATCTGATCAAACACCACTTTTCGGATCTTCGTGATCACCCATCCCCATATGCCGTCATGTTTCAGCGCATTGTCGATCTGACTGCTGTGTTGATTGCCGACTGGCAAGCTGTCGGCTTCGCGCATGGCGTGATGAACACAGACAATATGTCTGTGCTGGGCCTGACATTTGATTACGGACCTTACGGCTTTCTGGATGATTATCAGCCAGGCTTCATCTGCAATCATTCCGATTACACCGGACGCTATGCCTTTAATCAGCAGCCCTCAATTGCGCTCTGGAACCTGTCTGCACTGGGATATGCCCTGACGCCTCTGCTGGATAAAGCAGAAATCGACACAGCCCTGCATAGCTACCAAACCCGGCTACAGCAGGAATACAGCATTCGAATGAGAAACAAGCTGGGGATCATGGAACGGCATGAAGAAGACAGTGCGCTGTTCAGTCAGATGTTTGATCTGCTAGCAACTCAAGCCGTGGACTACACACTATTTTTCCGGATTCTATCGACAATCCCAGCCAGCCAGCTATCCGGTAGCCACCCCCTGTTTTCTGAAATCATCCGTGATATGGCTCCCCTTCAGATATGGCTCAACGCCTATGCCAAACGCCTCACACTGGAACAACAGAGTGACGAATCACGCCTTGCGCTCATGCGTTTGCACAATCCGAAATTTATTTTGCGGAACTATCTGGCCCAAACAGCAATTGAACAGGCAGAAAAAGGCGACTACAGCATGATCGACGACTTACTGACCGTACTCGCTCGCCCATATGATGAACACCCGGCATTTGAACATTTCGCAGCCAAACCACCTGAATGGGGAAAAACACTGGAAATCAGCTGCTCTTCCTGATTGCTACATAACACCTGGATTCCGCAGAAAAGGAGCCGAATCACGGCTCCATTGAAAACGTGATTAACTCTGTGATGTACAAATCACACGACTGACATCTTGCTCTGTCAACCAGCGACGGACGGCAACATCTTGAACCGCCTGGCCCATAAAATCACAGGGTTTTCCAACATCCCGACTCATCTTCAAAGCTCGCTGAGCCAGATAAATCACCGCATCGTTCTGCTGACAGGCATAATCCAGTGCCGTATTTCCCGGATCAATCGCCAGCGAAAATTGCGCCAGTTGATCCAAATCGATCACCATGCCGTCAAAGTAATGCAGAAATTTGTCGGCCATCACGGCATTGGCCGGTAAGTCACACATAAAATGCACCTGCAGCCCGCCTTTGCCTCGGAAAAGTCCTTGCTCAGCGAGTAAATCATGCACAGAAGCAGCATCACTGTATGTGCGGACAAACGGAATGACAATCGCCAGTGGTAAATCACCCGTAACCAAACGCAAGCGCTTGATGAGATCGCACTGGAATGCAAATAACTTTGCCCACTCAGGCCGAAGATATCGCGACACACCGCGCACGCCCATCAGCGGATTTTCTTCCTTTCCTTCAGGCTGATTCACGTATGGCTGAGGTTCCCCCAGTTCAGCACCACTGAGTTTTATCTTCAACACAGGCCGAGTCTGCCCCGCGGCAATACGCTTTTGGGCAAAGTCTGACAAAACCTGTACCAGTTGTTCAACGCGCTCCGTCTCAATCGCCGGCATTTCTCGCGGTGCATCTGACTGGCAGAATGCATCCGGATGAATGCCAATATCTGCCATACACGCATCCAACGCGATAAATTCCAACTGAGTCGCCTGCGCTCTGGTCGCATCCATCTGTGCACAGCGCGTCACTGTCATCTGCTCAGACAAACCGTCAACGACTTCTTTTGACTTCTCCATGTCCGGACTCTCCTTCTTCCTTCTCCACCAGCCTTGCTATATTTAACCATTGTGATACCGATAAACAACATCACAATCCCTTTTCATGTCATCGCATCATTTTTCGGCAACATGAAAAATTTTCATTGACTCAAACCCGTACAAACGCACGCGATAAAAGCAAGGGAAATGAAACGTTTGGTTTATTCCTGTGGCCTTTTAGGCTATCTTTACGCGTCACCATGTTATACCTGAAAGCAGGCGGATTATGCCAAGAAAAACCGATGAACTTCGTACTGTCAGTCTGGGACGGATGCCCTCTCCTGACGAAGTTGAAGCAGCTCACCCCATCTCAGATGCTATCGCCGAACACGTCGACCGCTCCCGCAGAGAAATTGAAGACATCCTGACCGGTCGAGATGATCGCTTACTTGTGATCATCGGCCCGTGCTCCGTTCATGATACAGAAGCTGCGCTGGATTATGCCCGCCGTCTGCTCGACCTGAAAGTGCAATACCAGGATAAGCTCTGTATTGTCATGCGAACTTACTTCGAGAAGCCACGTACTGTCGTCGGCTGGAAAGGTCTGGTTTCTGATCCCCATCTGGATGGTAGTCTGGATTTAGTCGCTGGTTTATACAAAGCCAGAAAACTATTGCTCGATATCAACCAAATGGGTATGCCAACCGCGACTGAATTTTTGGACATGATCACCGGTCAATACATTGCCGATCTGATCAGTTGGGGAGCCATTGGCGCCCGCACCACTGAATCACAAATCCACCGTGAAATGGCCTCTGCTTTGTCCTGCCCGGTTGGCTTTAAAAACGGAACAGATGGCAATGTGAAAATTGCCATTGATGCGATACGAGCCACCCGGGTTCCGCATGTATTCTGCTCCCCAGCCAAAAATGGGGAAATGACTATCTACAAAACAGCCGGTAACCCTTATGGCCATGTCATTCTTCGTGGTGGAAAAATGCCAAACTACCACGCAGAAGATATTCAGGCTGCCTGTGATGCCCTCGCAGACTACGATCTCCCTACCCGATTGATCGTAGATTTCAGCCATGGCAATTGCCAGAAACAACACAAACGACAGCTAGATGTTGCCGCAGACATCTGTCAGCAACTCAAAAACGGTAGCCGCTACATTGCCGGCATTATGGCCGAAAGCTTTATTGTTGAGGGCAACCAGTCTCTGGAACAAGGATTAGAAAGTGGCCTGACCTATGGTCAATCTGTCACGGACCCATGTATCAACTGGGAAGATACCGTCGACCTGATTCAAATGCTGGCTGCAGCGGTTCAACATCGCTGATTCAGTCAAGTGCAACTACCTTTAAGTCAGCGTTTTATGATATAAAACGCCCATTAACATTGATGAGCAGGAATTAAACCATGCCTTCTTTTGATATCATTTCTGAAGTCGACACCGTTGAACTGAAAAACGCGGTCGATAACAGCAACCGAGATCTGGAAACCCGTTTTGACTTTCGCAACGTTGAAGCGTCATTCAGCCTGAACAAAGAAATTGTCAAAATTTCTGCTGAAGCTGAATTTCAGATATTGCAAATGCGCGATATCCTGCGTGCAAACCTGGCCAAGCGTGGCGTTGATGCCCGTGCCATGGAAACCAAAGATATCGCCCATTCTGGGAAAACCGTCTCGCAGGAAGCTCTGTTTAAACAAGGCATCGATACTCCCATTGCGAAGCAACTGGTAAAAATGATCAAAGATTCCAAAATCAAAGTGCAAGCCTCCATTCAGGGTGACAAAGTGCGTGTCACCGGTAAAAAACGGGATGACTTGCAAGCTGCCATGGCGCTGGTGCGTAATGCTGAAGAACTGGATAAACCCTTCCAGTTTGATAACTTCCGTGACTAAACCTGACCAGCCTTCGGGAAGGCAAACATCTTGCCTTCCTGTTCATATTCCCCTTTTCCTGCCAACTTTTTACACAACAACAATTAAGTTGTAGCTCAATATCACAACTTCCAGGCAATAACGCCGGAGCTGCATGATTTCCTCTTGAATCCAATCACAATTTGTCATTTCTCCTCAGGACAAATGCGTGATAAGCGATACCTTGAATGCAATTTATATTTTCCGGCTTGCTTGCCGGCTTTTTCATGCACGAAAGGAACCAAAGATGAAACAAAAACTGTCCCCTCAATGGGCACTCAGGACCTTACTGGTCAGTAGTGCCCTCTTCTCAGCCAGTGTCTTGGCAACCGCCAACTACAGTGTGAATGGCATCTATCAGGCCGGAGAGCAAGTGCTTTATCAGGGCGTCACCTATGAAGCCCTCAGAACCACTGAGAGTGAGTCTCCAGAGAGTCATCTGGGTGATGCCTGGAAGCAAATCACGACACAGGCAACCACTGCATCAGTTGCCAGCTATCCGGCGTACTCAAACAGTGCAACCTATGTAGGTGGTGATCATGTCTCCTACAACGGACAAATCTACAAAGCCAAATGGTGGACACAAGGGGAAGCGCCAGATGCAACGCCAGGCACTGGCGTCTGGGAATGGGTCAGCGTGGATAACAATCCGGATCCAGGCCCGGGCCCGAACCCTGACCCAACGCCGGACCCGACCCCCTCCAATGGCATCATCGGACAAAACCCGGATGGCAGCTACATCATGAGCAAAACCTATCTGGATAATCGTGAGGCTGAACTGACCAGCTCACCAGAATTTGCCAACGTCTTTGAATCAATCAGCACACGTGACAATGCCGTCGTCGAAGCTGTTGTTCCGGGCGCTTCCACCAACCCGGATAACGTCAAACGTGTTGAATCACTCATCAATGAACAGAAATGGGATCAGCTATTCCCGGAACGGAACGCGGCATACACCTACACCAATTTTCTGAAAGCCGTTGCCAAATTTAAAGGCTTCTGTGCAACTTATACTGATGAGCGTGCCGCCCAATCTGATGATATTTGTGCGAAATCACTGGCTGTCATGTTCGCCCATTTCACTCAGGAAACAGGGGCACATAACCCGCACTCACCTTACGAAGAATGGCGTCAGGGCTTGTTCTTTGTCCGTGAAGCAGGTTGTTCAGATGATGCAACCTCTTGCGGTTACAACAGTGAATGTGCAGCAACAAACTGGCAGACAGAACAATGGCCATGCGGTAAAAACCCAGACGGCAGCTATGTGAAATACTTTGGTCGTGGTGCAAAACAACTGTCATACCACTATAACTATGGTCCATTCTCTGACTTCATCTTCAATGATGTGAATGTACTGCTTCAGGACCCAGATCGTGTTGCTAACAGCTGGCTGAACCTAGCCTCTGCGGTATTCTTCTTTGTTTACCCGCAGCCACCAAAACCTTCGATGCTACACGTGATTGACGGCACCTGGCAGCCAACAGCCACAGACATTGCCGAAAAACGTGTTCCGGGCTTTGGTGTCACCACCATGATCATCAATGGAGGTATTGAATGTACGCTGGAGACAGAAAAACCACAGTCGGTGAACCGTATCAAATACTATCAGGGTCATGCCGCGGCACTGGGTGTCCCTGTACCGGCTGATGAGCAATTAGGCTGTGCCGGTATGAAAGCATTTAAGAAAACCGGAGACAATACATTTGGCCTGTACTGGGAAAATGACTGGAGCTACTACCCGGATAACCCAGGTGGCAGCAGCTTTGCCTGCCGAATTGAATCTGGTTACCAAACGGCTCACACGACCCTGAAAAAAGGTGATTACACCAAATGTGTCCAGAAATATTATGGTGTCACCGTTGAGTAATATATCACTTTCCAATTGAGTGACTTTCCAAAGCCGGCGCGATAAAAGCCCGGCTTTTTCAATTCAATCCGATGAAAATATTCATGCTGTGACACCGATTCCCCTATCTGAGACCAAGTCACTGATTTTTTTGGGTCTGACATCTGGCTTTGCTAAAGTGCAACAGTCGGAGCGTTCTAAAAACGATTCGACACATCAAACTCGCTTTTATCACTGATGGAAATACCGAATGACATTGCCCGAGCGCACTTCTGACGATCAACCGGAAAACCCACTCATCTGGTCAATTTTAGGTTTACTGGAAAAACAACACGATGGCTGGATGGTCCACACGATGGCAGGTGCGCTGAAGCAACAGGGCCTGATCAATACACTGGACGAGGTTCCCGAACAGGATCTGTTTAAGCGAAACTTTTTATTAATGAACGCCCTGTACCAGCTTCAGGAAATGCTACTCCCCAAACAATGGCTGCAGGCTCAAGCCATGGATATCAAACTCATGGCAAATTCGGGTCAGCAACAAGTCGATACGGATGATCCTTTGCGGGAGTATTATCTTGACTGGCAAAACTATGAAGCAGATACCAACGCCATCCGTGAACTCTTGTCCTCATTCTGGAAACGATATCAAAAGCATATCGGCAACCTCAGCGTCACAACCAATGCCTCCTGGCAACAGGATCTGGCCATTCTGGAGCTGACCACTGAAGCCAGTCCTGCTCAAATCCGCCGCCAGTGGCGTAAACTGGCGCTTCGCTGGCATCCCGACCGACCGGGAGGAGATACTGAGAAATTCCGTCTGGCCTGCGAAGCATGGCAACGTATTCAAAGTCGTCTTCACAGTTAATCCCCAGGCTCCGCATGCCATTTCAGCAGGAGCCACGCCTCTTATTCAATTTTTTCAAATAAGCTGTTCGTCGGGTTCAACTGTTCTGCCACACAGAGCCGACGTACACTTTTGAAGAAATCCCGGCCAGCAGCCGGAACCTGAAATTTGGAGGCAATCATGGCAATCAGACAAATTCAAAGCATCCTACGCGCTCACCCAACTTCTGATGGAGATGGCGTCAAAATTCAGCGTGTACACGGCTTCGAAAATGCGGCTTTTTCACCTTTCCTGATGCTGGATGAACTGAAATCCGACCAGGCAGCCGACTATGTTGGCGGATTTCCACCACACCCACACCGTGGCATAGAAACCCTGACTTACATGCTCAAAGGACACTTTCAGCATCAGGATCACATGGGAAATCGCGGTGAATTAAAAGATGGCGGCGCTCAGTGGATGTCTGCCGGGAAAGGGGTCATCCATAGTGAAATGCCTGTCATGACTGACGGCCAGCTGCATGGCTTCCAGATTTGGATTAACCTGCCAGCCCGTAAAAAGATGCAGCCGGCCCAGTATCATGACTTTCAATCCGACGTCATTGCTGAAAAACAGTTAAGTCGAAACAATCTGATCCGGGTGATCGCCGGTGATCTCACCATTGAGGGTGACACCGTCACAGGTCCATTACAGGAAACCGGTGTGCCCACCACAATTGCCGACTGGCAAACCACTGCTGGCGGACAATTAAATTCCTGTCTGAACCCAGACTTTCAGGCCATGCTTTATGTCTATCAAGGTGCGATTGAAATTGATGGCCGAACCGCAAACGCTGGCGAACTGGTCATCCTGGATGCAGGAGAAGGACTGTCGGTCACAGCAACACAGGATACGGGCATGCTGTTACTTTCTGGTCTGCCGATCCATGAACCGGTTGTCCATTACGGCCCTTTTGTGATGAACAGCATAGATGAAATAGAACAAGCGATTCATGATTATCAGACGGGTACCCTGACAGACTGAGTCCCTGACCTAAGCTTTATACTTTGCTCATCACAAAACAGCCCGCAAATGCGGGCTGTTTTCAGTCTTGTCGATCAATAAAGAGATGATTCACCTTCCGGGCGGGTCTTAAACCGACGGTGCAGCCACATATACTGCTCAGGCGCTTCCAGAATGACAGGTTCAACGGCATTTTTATTGATAAATGCCGCCGCCGCATCCGGATCTTTATGCGGGAAGCCTTCCAGTGGCTGATAAATTTTCAGTGTGTACATACCGTCATCCGTATCACGGACAATTGCAATTGGCACGATGGCACATTGAGTCGCATCCACCAGAATACTGGTGCCTGTCGTGGTACAGGCTTTATCAACAGCAAACAAAGGCGCAAAAGTAGAGCGGCGACGACCGTAGTCATGATCCGGTGCATACCAGACACGCTCTCCTTCACGGAGCGCACGGAACATCCCTTTCACATCTTTCCGATCCAGCATATAGCGGTTCGACCTGACCCGGCCATGAAACTGAAAATAATCAAAACATGGGTTATTGTTTGGGCGGTATACGCCAACGCCCGGAGCTCGTAATCCAAATGCACGAGCACCAATTTCCAGATTCATTGAATGCGCTGCGACCAGCAACACACCGCGGCCTTCTTTTTCCAGCGCGTCCAGATATTCGACACCTTCGAAACGAACGTGACGTTTAAATCGCCAGTCCGGCCAGAACCAGGCCATCCCAGTTTCGAATAACGCCAGACCAGCGTTATCAACATTCTTCTTGATCAGTGCTTCGCGTTCAGCTTCTGACATCTCAGGAAAACAAAGTTCAAGATTACGTTCAATCGTATAACGACGTTTTTTCAGCAGTTTAATCGCCAGTCGGCCGATGCCCTTCCCCATCAAAAACTGAATTCGGTATGGCAGTAAACTGATGAGCTTCATAGTGCCAATCATCAGCAAAGTCGGCCAGTATCGGGGATGAAGAAACGCAGTTTTAAATTCCGGTGCCGTCAGTTTGCTCATAACAGAGACGATTTTCCTTATTATTTAAAGCCAAGCCTGCACTGTCATCGTCACGGCAGACAGGAAAAGAACAATGCATTGTATACCAGCATCTTCAGCATGCAAGAATGACGATAGCTGGTCAGCCCACAGTGCACAGCAAGTCAAAAAAGAAAGCCACCCGAAGGTGGCCAGTTGAAAGTTATTTTTATCGTCATTGTTATAGTTATCCTTATATCCCTGCAAAGTTTCAGCGCTTCCCCTAAGCCCTGCGCAGTGATAAAGGCTTCCCTCTACACATCGAAATCCTGTTGGCTCAGCCGTCGCTCTGTTGCGAGCGGATACGAGCCTGGTTTCTGTGTTTATATATGCACCAATCGCGCCAACTTTTCCGACTCTCATTTTTCAATCACATACGGCTGGCATTCACAAGAACACTTCAGTGACTGTAAAAAGACCTGACACCTCTCCCTGCTTGTTCATCCGCTCCGGAAATAGTGTTAACCTGAAGCTCCGGGCCAAAAATGAAAGGGAGTTCACAC
This sequence comes from Photobacterium galatheae, assembly GCF_000695255.1. Taxonomy (GTDB): domain Bacteria; phylum Pseudomonadota; class Gammaproteobacteria; order Enterobacterales; family Vibrionaceae; genus Photobacterium; species Photobacterium galatheae. The sequence goes on from NZ_JMIB01000023.1 coordinate 104,848, forward strand.
CGCAGCCATGTCTATTAGCAAAACAAAATCAAGCTTTTACCGTCGCCTGTATGTGGCTCATCTCATCGATCAAGGCATTGCCACCGTACCTGCTCTGCTTGAATACACCGGCATGCCCAGACGAACCGCACAGGACACCATAAAAAGCCTGTCAGATCTGGACATTACCTGCGAATTTAAACAAACAGAAGGTGAACGCCACCGGATTGGGCGCTATGAAATACTTGATTGGGGCGCCATCAATAAACAATGGATCGAAGAGAATCTGACCGAGATAAAATCCGTATTAGATTATCCCTAAGCAAATAGCCATTTTGTCATGAGTCGCAACTTGCAACTCATATTGCAATGCAATTTGCGCTCTTTTTAAATCGACACCTTCAGTCGGTTCCACAAAGCGTCAAAAAATAGACTAAAAAGAAGATGGGATGTCGGAAAAAACAATCACAGGTCGATTTACACTTGAGGTTTCGCAGGCATACCATCATTTGATGCAGCCAATGACAGAAAATTGTCATATTGACTTGGTTGCAAAATAACCTAAGGGACTGTTTCTCACGAAAATAGCGCTAAAAATCGCGTACTCACTGGCAATATTAGCAATGTGTTGTGTTAGTATTCGGCCAAATTTTTCCAATAAGACAGTTTGTCACGGACAAAGAGAAGACGAATATGGCTTTAGACTTTTCAAAAATGACAGTGGATCTATCCGCAATGCCAACCACGATTGATATGGGACATGCCTGGCTGGCCGCCCTGGTTGTGATTCTTCTGCTACTTTATGTCACGAAGAAAGGCAAAACGGTAGAGGTTGAAAAAATCGTTGAGAAAGAAGTCGAAGTTGAAAAGATTGTTGAAGTCGAGAAACCAGTCGAAAAAATTGTAGAAGTAGAAAAGATTGTCGAGGTCGAGTCTAAACTCAAAACCGCAACCCCGGATGCTGCATTACAACTGCTGTCTCTGTTGCAAAAAGAAGCCCGTTTTATCGACTTTATGCAGGAAGACCTGAAAGGCTTTGCTGATGCTGAAATTGGCGCAGCGGCCCGTGTTATTCACGAAGGCGGTAAGAAAGTCCTGGATGAGTATTTCCGTTTTGTCCCGGTTCGCAGTGAAGACGAAGAAAGCCGCGTCACTTTACCGGAAGGCTTTAATGCTTCTGAAGTACGCCTGACTGGCAATGTCGTCGGCAATGCCCCATTCACAGGCACACTCATTCATCGCGGCTGGAAAGTCACTGACGTTCATTTGCCTAAAATGGCAGAAGGACATGATCCACATATCCTCGCTGCTGCTGAGGTAGAGCTATAATGCAAGAAATTCAAGAACATAAATACAGTGTGGGGATCGACTTAGGTACAACCCACTGCGTTCTGTCTTATGTTGATTTACAACAGGACGAAGCCCCCGTTCAAATCATGCCGATTGCCCAACTCACCGCACCTGGCAGTGTCGAGGAAAAATCGCAGTTGCCTTCGTTTATGTATCAGGCACATGAATCTGAACTTGCGCCAGGTGATACCGCATTACCCTGGGATGCGCAGCCGAATGCAATTGTCGGTGCTATGGCCCGTAGTCTGGGCAGTAAAACACCGATTCGTCTGATTGCCAGCGCCAAAAGCTGGCTTTGCCATGGCGGCGTGAACCGACGGGATGCATTCCTGCCATTGAACGCACCGGAAGAAGTGGAAAAAGTATCCCCCCTTGAGGCCACTCGTGCGTACCTGAGCCATCTGGCGAAAGCATGGAATCACCAGCACCCGGATGCGTCTTTATTTGAGCAGGATGTCACCATCACGGTTCCGGCATCTTTCGACCCGGCCGCACGCGATCTCACGGCTGAAGCAGCACGTGAAGTCGGCTTTCAGCATCTGACATTGCTGGAAGAACCACAAGCAGCGGTTTATAGCTGGATTAAAAACAACGACGAAACCTGGCGGGATCAGGTCAGCGTTGGTGATATTGTGCTTGTGGTCGATATTGGCGGTGGTACCACAGACCTATCGCTGGTTGCAGTCACGGAAGAAGACGGCAACCTGACGCTGAATCGTGTCGCGGTTGGCGATCACATTCTGCTGGGCGGCGATAACATGGATCTGGCACTTGCCTTCCGACTGAAAGCCAAACTCGCCCAAGAAGGTAAACAGCTTCAGCCGTGGCAGATTCAGGCGATCACCCATGCCTGCCGGGATGCGAAAGAAGCACTGCTGAGCGACGAAAACCTGCGCGCTGTGCCGATCGTCGTTCCGAGCCGCGGTTCGAAACTGCTGGGCGGCACCCTGCAAACCGAACTGACCCAGGAAGAAGTACAGCAAACACTGGTTGAAGGCTTCTTCCCGCAAACCAGCATCGAAGAACACCCGGTTGAAATGCAGCGTGGCGCCCTGACTCAAATGGGTCTGCCTTATGCGCAGGATGCCGCCATTTCGCGCCATATTGCCGGATTCCTGAGTCGTCAGTCTTCTGCGGTTGATGAGCTGTTTGACAGCTTCGAACAAATCCACGAAGGCTTTATCCGCCCGACCGCAGTGCTGTTTAATGGGGGGGTGCTGAAATCTGATCTGCTCTCACAACGCCTGATGTCCATTATTAACCAATGGTTGACCACAGGTGGTAGTGCTGAAGCAATACGCCTGCAAGGGTTGGATTTAGATCTGGCTGTTGCACACGGTGCTTCTTATTACGGTTCTGTTCGTAAAGGAAAAGGCGTTCGTATCCGTGGTGGTATCGCCAGCAGTTACTATGTCGGAATTGAAAGCGCCATGCCAGCGATTCCGGGGATGGAGCCACCTGTTGAAGCCCTGTGTGTCGCACCTTTCGGGATGGAAGAAGGCAGTCAGGCTGATGTGCCAAGCCGAGAGTTTGGTCTGATCATCGGCCAACCGGTTACATTCCGCTTCTTCGGTTCAACCGTCCGTCGTGAAGACGCACCAGGAACCCTCTTGGACTGGTGGCAACCTGAAGAACTGGAAGAACTCCCTGCAATTCAGGTCACTTTGCCGGTTTCCGATGGCCGAAGCGCCGGTGAAATCGTACCGGTGAAACTTGCCGCCCGTGTAACTGAACTGGGTACATTATGCCTGGAAGCCATTCCGACCGATGGTGGTCAGAAGTGGCAAGTCGAGTTCGACGTTCGGGATAACTAAGTTCTACACAACTTTCTTTCTAACGGCGCATCAATTTGCGCCGTTATTTTACCCGGCCCCAGCACAACACAATCACCACGCTTGCGGGCAGCCGGGTTGAAATACTCGGAGTCATACATGTCTTCTCCCCGTTATTTAGTCGGTATTGATTTAGGCACCACCCATACCGTTGTTGCCTGCTGCCCTATCTCCAGCGCATTGCAAAATGAAACTGTAAAAATTTTCGACATTGATCAATTAATCGCACCCGGCGAAGTGGCACGTAAACCTTTACTGCCATCCTTCAGGTATCATCCGACACCGGGAGAAATCCCGTCTGAACAGTGTGTATTGCCCTGGGATGTCCAGCCCGTTGACGGTGATTTCCCAGAAGCAATTATCGGTGAATATGCCCGCGAACTGGGCGCCAAAGTTGAAGGCCGACAAGTCACCAGCGCGAAAAGCTGGCTCTCTCATACCGGTGTCGACCGAAACCAGCCGATTCTTCCCTGGGCTGCTGCAAAAGGCGTAAAAAAAATCTCTCCGGTGATTGCCAGTGCCAGCTATCTGAACCATGTCAGACAAAGCTGGGACTATCATCACCCGGATGCAAAACTGGCTCAGCAAGATGTGGTTATCACCATTCCCGCATCTTTTGATGAAGGTGCCAGAGCACTGACCGTTGAAGCTGCAAAACTGGCAGGCTTGCACAATATTGTTTTGCTCGAAGAACCTCAGGCAGTGTGCTACGACTGGTATGCACGACATCACAATGAAGCTGAATCTTTACTGAAAGACATCCCTTTACTGATGGTCTGCGACGTGGGCGGAGGAACAACTGACCTGAGCCTCATCCGGGTCAGCTATCAAAATGAACGTCTTCAACTGGATCGGATTGGTGTGGGTGATCATCTCATGCTGGGGGGAGACAATCTGGATCTGGCTTTAGCACATCTTGCTGAAAGCAACCTCAATGGCAATGGAAAGCGTCTCAACGCTGCTGCGCTATCAAAACTGATTCAACAGGCGCGTCTTGCCAAAGAACAACTGCTCGCTGATCATGCACCCGAACAGGCCACGATCACTTTGCTTGGCAGCGGTGCCAAACTGATTGGCGGCAGCCGTTCCGTTCCAATTAGCCAGGCACAAGTCCGTGAGATTGCTTTGGATGGTTTTTTTCCAGTTTCTGCTTCCAATGCATATCCAAGTCAGCGGCAAAGCGCTGTCGTCGAGTTTGGCCTGCCTTATGCCTCTGATCCAGCGGTCTCAAAACATCTTGCTAAATTTATTAGCGACCACGACATAATTTGTCGTGAAGCACTGAAACAAGCTGGCGCAGAACCAGAAGAGGACGTTGCTGCCGTCCCACCCGCAGTGTTGCTCAATGGCGGCGTGTTTAACAGTAACATTCTGACAAAGCGGATTGCCGATGTCTTTACACATTGGAGAAATGACGGCGTCACTCTTCTGGATAATCCTCACCCGGATCTGGCTGTCGCATATGGTGCCGTCGCCTACGGAAAAGCCAGGCATGGCGCACAACTCAAGATTGGCGGTGGTTCTGCCCGTTCATTCTTCCTCGAGTTAGATAATCAATCGCCCCCTTCAGGTATCTGCCTGTTGCCCCGAGGAACAGAGGAAAGCAAAGAAATTCTGCTCTCTGACAGAAAATTTGCGCTCACGCTGGGAGAACCGGTCCGTTTTCATTTGTTTGCGACCAACGAATATGCTCCGATCAATGCCGGTGAGATTATCACGCTGGATCATCCACATATGGTGCCTCTCCCCCCGTTCATCGTGACGTTGGATAGCGAAACGGACAGAGAATCTTTAGCTGCGAATCAAAAAGACAGAGTCAGCGTCACGCTTGCCTGCCAATTAACGGAAGTCGGTACCCTGCAACTTGAATGCATTGACACTGAGAATCCAGCCAAACGCTGGCAAGTTGAGTTTTCGGTTCGCAAAGCCGCTACAGCAATCCCAGACGATCAAGCAACGGCGCAAGACACCACAGTTGTCGCAGCACTGCAACAGGCCACCGAAGCGATTCAAAAAGCCTATGGCGGAAGCAAAAAGCATGCGGATGACAAGCCCGTGAAAACGCTGAGGCATGATTTGGAAAAATCGCTAGGGAAACGTGAGGCGTGGGAAATGTCACACCTCAGACCCCTGGCTGATACTTTTATTGAAAGTAAAAAACGCCGCCGCCGCTCAGTGGCTCACGAACAAAACTGGTTCAAGTTAGCAGGCTATACATTACGTCCGGGATTTGGCGATCCGGTCGACAATTGGCGTATCAACCAAATTTGGCCACTTTATCAGCAGAATCTCCAGTTTCATCAGTCTGTACAGAGCTGGAATGAATGGTGGATTTTCTGGCGACGTGTTGCGGGCGGACTCAATCAGATTCAGCAAGAGACAATTTATAAGGACATTGCAAAATATATTCATCCAAGTGCAAGTCGGCAGCCCAAACTGACAAAAGAATTGCAGGAACGAGGCTACGAACAAATGGTTCGGCTGGCTGCATCGCTCGAAAACATCTCTTTTGAGAAAAAATTACAGCTAATTGAATGGCTGTTCTCGCGATTACAAAAACCACAATATGCTCAAGCCCATTGGTGGGCAATTGGGCGTATTGCCAGCCGCTTCCCGCTCTACGGTAGTCGACACAATTTACTCAGCGGACAACATATTGTCTATTGTTTACCCGAATTACTCGACGCTGACTGGCGAGAAGAGCCAGAAATCGCTCTTGCAGCCGTCATGATGACACGTAAAACAGGAGACAGAACCCTGGATATTGATGAAGCGCTTCGGCAGCAAGTAATCAATAAACTGCAAACAAGCAAAGTCCCAGACAGTTGGATCAGTATGGTGGCGGAAGTCAAAGTTCTATCACAGGAAGAAAATCAACGCGTATATGGCGATTCTTTGCCGCGCGGCCTCATGCTACTAGAGTAAAAATTCGCTTATTAAGCTTACGTTAGGGTATGACTGCTATTATACCGGGCATCAAACCTGCCCGGTCAGTCATATCCAGCAGGACAAAAAGGAATAACAAGCGAGTAGTTATGGCTATCACACGAGAACAATATAAAGTAATTGCTGATCGCATTTTCAAGTCCCAAAACCAACGCACTGCTGTAGAAGCTGTCGTTTTCGAAGGCTTATCAAGTTACGAAGCCGAAAAACGTTTTGGCGTCCCCAAGGGAACCCTATCACGCAATGTCCGTAAATATAAAAACGAAGTCGACTACATAACAACAGTTAATCGAGCATAATAAAAAAAGGAGAGTTTTCACTCTCCTTTTTTTTATTTCAATTTTCTGTACAACCTGTCTGATAGTTCAGTCAGATTATTCCTCGACTACAGAAGAATCCATCAACTCTTCAGGATGAACGCCGTCTTTCTCCATCATAGCCAGAATCTCAGTCATTCTTACCTGACGAGCTTCCTCTTTAAATTCATTCAATACAGCAATTAAATCATTTATTTTTTGCAACGGGATGCGCTTAATGACAGCACGCTGTCTGCCTGGAACTTCATCCGCAAAATCAATCAGAGCCTGACGATAATCTGCTCTCGACTCCTGTAGTTTTTTACCGCTCTCTACATTCTTGAGCATCGCACTCAGTGCTTTTTCCGCATCCGAAAAGTTTGTCATGAATTACCTCTAAACACTATTTTCTGCAAACAGCACTTTCTTGTCATCGTTTCACACCTTCATGACAACCTTTGTGCTATTTGAAATAGAGTAAACATTAATAAAGATTTAACCACGATCCCATGAGAGATCACGAGATCAGCATTCAGCCACTAAACTAACGTTCAGACTCCCGCTAACGCCAGTGTGATAAATTCGGTCTACACACATAATTATTATAGAAAACTCTGACGAGGATGAAAGAGTAGTCAGCGAGTTAATAAATAATAACCCCAGACTTTGTTCTTGTGAACATAATTTTTGTCAGCTTGACAATTCTATGACCAAACCATGTGAGCGACCATCGTGTTTTCCCCACCAGCAGACAACGCGATTCGGACACGAGAATCCTATAAAAATGGTGGAAAATCACTCATCAAACAAGTTCACTGGCCCATCAATCGGATCGTTTGGTGAAAAAATCAACTATTTCTCAGCAATTTAGCTTTACTCAGCCCTTTAAGGGTTGCTAATATAGCCCTCGTTGAGTTAACTTAACAACAAAGCCTTTTGGCGGACATTAGCGCAGTTTGGTAGCGCACTACTCTGGGGGAGTAGGGGTCGCTGGTTCGAATCCAGTATGTCCGACCAAAGGGCTTTTTTATTTTTCATATATTCTCTTCCGAAATTTGTCATCCCTCGAAGTTTTTCCAAAACTTATTTTAGCAAATGCTACACAAGACTATGATATGCCTTTTACTCAGGAGCATAATATGGAATCAGTACCATATTGCACAGCATGCGGACAGGTTGAAGAGTTCATCATTATTCATGAGCATAGATATATCTGTATTTGCGGCTATCAATTTAGTTGCTTCTACCTTTTACCGTCAGAAACGATTGCAAGCGTCCCTCCTTCCCCGCCACCATCTTTTGAATTTCATATTCACTAAGGCGCACATTTAAAAGCGTTTATTTCACCCTGCCCATGACACTGTCTTGAAACAGTCCTGAATAGATTCAGACACTCTTCTCACACCAAAATTCGATTAAAAAAAGACCAAACCAGGTTAAATTCAGTTTGAAATTCTGTTAACAAGAGATGAAATACAAGTTTTCAAAGTGTACGGACAAGTCATGTCAAATAAATAACAAGCCATTGAAAATAAAAGAATATAGTTGTGTTTCTTTGTAAATATTATGATATTAACAATTCATAACTCAGTGAAAACGTGATCCAGATCCCGAGCCATTTTTAGAATTTTATGCTAACTTCTGCCGCGCAAATTAAGTCACTATATCAACGAATGGGGATTCCTTTCGCCATGTTGCACATTGCAAACTGGTCATGGATTGCACCCATCACTTGGGACACAACTTGTTGTCCTGCGTCTTAGTCAGTATGACATCACAGGAACATTCTATGAATGCAACGCTTAACAATTGGATCGCCTCACTTAATGAGACATTAATGTCCATCATTGGCGATATCAATGGACTGCTTTGGGGCCACCTTCTTGTATACCTCCTTGTTATTGTAGGTATCTATTTCACTATTCGCCTCGGCTTTATCCAAATCCGCCAGTTTCGTCATGCCATTGGTGTATTGAACAAAGGCAAAGATTCAGATGCTGGCATCAGCTCTTATCAGGTATTCTGCACTTCGATGGCAGCCCGCGTAGGTACGGGAAATATGGCCGGTGTCGCTGTTGCACTGACCGCCGGTGGCCCTGGTGCTATCTTCTGGATGTGGGCAATGGCACTGTTTGGTATGGCAACGGCCTTTGTCGAATCGACCCTGGCTCAAGTCTATAAAGTCAAAGATGTTGACGGCCAGTACCGCGGTGGTCCGGCATATTATATGGAACAAGGCCTTGGCCAACGCTGGATGGGCACGTTGTTCTCCATCTGCCTGATTATCGCCTTTGGTCTGGTCTTTAACGCTGTACAGGCCAATACCATTACAGCCGCCCTCAACCATTCGTTCGATTTCGATCGCAATTTGATGGGTATCGCCATTGTACTCTTCTCTGCCTTCTTCATCATGGGCGGTTTGAAATCTGTTGCAAAAGCATCGTCACGTATCGTACCCATCATGGCTGTTGGTTATCTGGCAATTGCATTGCTGATCGTCGCGATGAATTATTCTGAACTGCCAGATGTCATCATGCTGATTGTGAACAGCGCATTCGGCTGGCAAGAAGCTGCAGCAGGTGGCGTGGCTTACACCATTGCTCAAGCGATGCAAAGTGGTATCGCCCGTGGTCTGTTCTCGAATGAAGCTGGTATGGGTTCTGCTGCGAACGTTGCTGCAAGCGCAACACCAAATCCAAACCACCCTGCTTCACAAGGCTTTGTTCAGATGCTGGGTGTTTTTGCAGATACGATTATTATCTGTACGGCTTCAGCAGCAATGATCATGCTTTCAGGCGTCATGGATCAGCCCGACGCAGCATCAGGCATCGGCCTGTTGCAACAGGCACTGACCAACGAACTGGGTGACTGGACGACCTACTTCATGGCTGCTGCAATCGTACTGTTCTGCCTCAGTTCCATTATTGCAAACTACAGCTATGCTGAAACCAACATCATGTTCCTGAATGGAAACAGCAAGAAAGGTCTTCTGGCATTCCGCCTGATCGTGCTGGCAATGGTCATGTTCGGGTCTGTCGCTTCTCTGCCGGTTGTCTGGAATATGGCAGATGCCTCAATGGGCTTGATGGCACTGATCAACATCATTGCACTGGTGCTGCTGTCTAATCTGGCCATTAAGGTGATTAAAGACTATGAAGCTCAGGTGAATAAAGGTCTCGTACCAACGTTCGACCGCACGAAGTTCCCAGAGCTCAGCAAACTGGATGGTGCATGGCATCCACAACCAGAAACCGCTGAAGAGTCGAAATAAACCAGACCGGTTCAAAAGCAATTCAAACCTCAAGCCAGCATGCATGAAATGCTGGCTTTTTAATTTTTAGGCCCCTTAACATCACCTCACTTAGCCTCACTCAATGGAAAATGAATCAGTGTGAATAAGAAACTTACCATTGTGGTTCACCTCTTCATCAGCATGAATCTAAGCGGCAATTTTCCTCCTCTCAGCGTCAAAGCTAATTAAATTAAATCATAGGTTTATATGACTCAGCTGATCATTGAAGTATTGCTATACTTAACCGGTACGATGAGTTGCTATTGTCTCACGAAGAAATTTGCGTCGTTTATCGCAGAAAGAATGAATCATGACTTTTGGACATACATCTTTGTTTTAACCAATGGTCTTTTACTGGTAACTCAACATTACAGCATCATGGACAATGGGCAATTTTTCTTACTCGATTTCATTCACTACCAGTTCACACCTGTCACGCAACTACTTGCGATTCCTGCAATCATGCTTCAGTGCTCAATTTTCCCAAGACAAAAGACAACTTTATAAATTTGACGCACTCACACCTCATATTCCCCCCTCCACCGTGTGGTGTGCTGGGGGATAGCAGCGCCCGCTGTATAGCCCACTTTCGACGATTGGCGCAGCAAGGCAAAAAAATGGACGAACTTCAAGTAGGTATCTTGTCCACTTCCTGTATTCGTTTTGATCTTCATAAACATCACTGACTTTTGTTTGCCAATTTGCTAGCTCCCCCTCAATGACTGACTTGTAACCCTCTGAAAATCTTGACTAGACTTGGAGGGAATAGTTTTTGGTCGGTTGCTTTCAAGCAGTCAAAACTCAAATTGATTTCAGAAGGGTTCAATGACAAATGTAGCCAAGTATTTATGGAGCTTCGTATTGGTATGGCTGCTTTTGGTTGCTACATACTTCTATTACTTTGAAGAAACGAACTTAATGCCTGTGGTTGAAGAATTCCATGTAGAAGAGCAACAAGAGCAAGCTCATGAATAGAAAAAAGGCGATGAAATTTCTATTTCTTGAGTACTGTCTAGCCGTTGCTTTTGCCGCAGCAGTCTCGTTTTTTATCTCGTTCAAAGTCGAGCATAATATTTTAGGCAAACTTGAACACTCGTTTATTGCTCATTCCCAAAGTCTGATTCACATGAGAAGTTATGCCCAACTCGTTGATCCTAGAAGTGAAAGCAGACAAATAGAGCAATTACTAGTTCAAATGCAAGCCCTGGATTCCGAATTACATAGCCTTGTTTCGGCAACACTAAACATTGAAGATCGCTTTCCCGATATTGTTTGGCCAAAAGGCCAGATTCAACCTCACGTATCTAAGTATGAAAATACAGCAAAAGAGCACATGCTCTTGCTCAATGAACTCTTAAAAGCAAAAAATCAGCCTTTAGACCGCGCATCGATTGAACCGCTTCAGAGAGCAATTTTGTCTGAAGATATGGATGAAGCAATCGAGCACATTCACGAAGAATTAATGAGTGAAATCTTCAAGGCAAATAATGCAATGGTCACTTCACTATTGTTTGCTACTTGCACCATGTTTTTGGTTATTGTCCTTTATCTCTATCGTTATATTGATGCACTGAGAGAAACGCAGATTGCACTGAAAACAGCAGTGAAAACGGCACAGGAAGCGACCGCGGCAAAATCAATGTTTCTCGCCACCATGAGCCATGAGTTAAGAACACCAATGAATGGTGTCATCGGGATGGCACAAATTATCGCTTCTGAAATGGAAGATGAATCGCAGAAGCCCAACCTGAATATCTTGCTGGAATCAAGTGAACATCTCATGTCTATCCTCAATGAGATTTTGGACTTTTCTAAATTAGAGCAAAACAAACTGGAATTGCTCGAAGATCCCTTCTCTGTCATACAGTTATTGTCACCTGTCGCCAGTAGCTTCTACCCATTAGCGACAGAAAAAGGCATTGTGTTGCAGTTTCATACCCAGAATATTTCTGAGAACACGGTCTTACTCGGTGACAAAGCCAGAATTCGTCAAATTGTATATAACTTAATCAGCAATGCCGTGAAGTTCACCCCAAAAGGACGTATCGATATTTCGATCAATTATGAACAGAGCAAAGAGACACTCACGATTACAGTCACTGATACTGGTATTGGGATACCGCCATCAAAACTGGACAGTATATTTCACTCCTTCGAACAAGCTGATGCGACAATCAATCAAAACTTTGGCGGGACCGGGCTTGGCTTATCCATTGTTAAGCATCTCTGTAAAGCGATGGGGGGTGATGTAACAGTCGAAAGTGAGGTTGGTGTTGGCAGTACATTTAAAGCAACAATCAAGACACCAATAGGTACCGCAAGTACAACAAATCCAAACGCTTCACAGCTTTCAAAATTTAATTTATCAGACCTCTCTCTCCTTTTGGTCGAAGATAATCGGGTCAATCAACTGGTGGGAAAACGTCTATGTGAAAAGCTAGGATGTCGAGTGTCGGTTGCTGACAATGGTCGCATTGCTATTGATATGCTGACGAAGAAAGATTATGACGCCATTCTTATGGACAACCGTATGCCAGAAATGAACGGGATTGAAGCAACACGCATCATCAGACAGACAATGAATTATCGAGGCCTGATACTTGCCTGTACCGCTGATGCGACAACAGACACATCTTCAGAATTCCTTGCAGCCGGTGCAGACAGCACGATCAGTAAGCCCTTACGATTAGAAAAACTGGAAATTGCACTCATGCATCACTTTCAGCGCCACGAAACACGCAAAGATGTTGAATCTGTCAATGTCGAAGGTGAGATTAACCTGCACCCCTAACCTTTACCAGAGGCTGGATAAGCGCTCTGGAAAAGTTTACTACCAATACCGTGATGCTCGCTCAGGCAATTTTCACGGTCTGGGGACAGACAAGAACCGTACTGTCGCCGTTGCAAAAAAATTGAATCTGCGAATCTCAGAACAATGGGTTGGACAGTACCAGCACATATCACTTACTCGGCATTAGCCTTGAAGAAATCATGACCATGTCGAAGTAATGTTGTGGTGCCTTACATGCTTCATAAGAAAAAACGTATACAGAGAACGCAGCCAGGTGACCCAATCAAGGTCAACCGGCGCTCACGTCACTTTGCTAATGTAAGGAACAGTACAGGCCTCACTTGGGAGGGTGCCCCCCATCCTTCCACGAACTCCGATCTTTAGCAGAGCGGACCTATAGTAAGATTGGAATTGATACTCAGCTCCTGCTTGGCCACCGCGATCGCCGCATGACGGACAAGTATGCAGACATCAGGGGTGCTGAGTACGTGGTTGTGGGGGGAAAGGCCCTTATGATTAATCAATGAATCAGACTTGCCCAAACCAATTTAGAGCTTAAAAGTTGAACCAACATTTTGTGTCTTGATTGGCCTATTTTATCTGATGACTAACATTAACTTGGTCTAAAAAAAGTATACTTGGGTACAGCAGAAGCATTATCTATTTTATCGGGCAAGCCTCTTAAGAGTGTAAATACACTATTTGAAATCGCGAAACATTGATCGTATCAATAAAGCCCGTCAGTCGAGAAACCAGTTCGTCGCATAAATCACTAGAAAGACGAGAAGAATGAGAAGGACTGGGAGGGCTAGCCTCATTACCAACTTTTTCATGAAACTTGGTTTATCAAACACTACGCCTTCTGCTTCCCTCACCCGCCTCTCTTCATCAAAATGCCATTTAATAGCTAAGTAGGCTCCAATACCTAATACAATAAGCTTAAAAGCGCCAGCAAAGTACGGAAAGAAGTTAGCCCAACTGCCGTTCATTATCTATCTCCATCAAATTAAATATCAATTTTGCGGTAGCATAATCAAAGGTTCATGTTTAGTGCACACCCAAAGTCAGGCGTTCTAGCTAGCGCAAGTCTACTGCTCGCGCTAGCTGTCTACAACTCTCTTTTCAACACCTGCCCACTTCAAAAATATCTGAAACACAAAAAATTACGTCGTAACAAAGCCTCACAATGCTTTGCACTTGGTAATGGCACGCGAGAACTTACTGTCATTTTGGAGGGATTTTGGAGGGGAAATTCAGGCAATGAAAAGCCTGTAAAACAGGCTCTTCAAATCACTTCGCTACGAAATACATGTCCTTCGCATAGATATTCCCTTTCGGGTTATTACGCGGGAAACCTTTCAGGTGACTTTTGACCAGCCGGGTGTGGTTGTAATAATAAACAGGCATCACTGGAGCTGCATGATCAAGAATCTGTTCTGCCTGACGATACAACCCGTAGCGGGTTGATTCATCAGAGACATCGGCCGCTTGCTTTAACAGCGCATCAAAATCTGAGTTACAGAACCCTGTTTCGTTACCGGGATGACCGCAAGTGAAGCTGCTGAGAATGGATGAAGGTTCAGCATAGTCACCAAAAGCATAGGAGCGTGCAACGGTATAATCTCTCGCGGCCTTCGCAGCCAGATATGCGTTCCACTCCATGTTTTCCAGCGCAACGTTTACACCCAATGTTTTCCACATCGAGGCAATGGCTAAAGCCAATTTCTTATGATTTTCGCTGGTATTGTACGTGAGGGTCACATGTAACGGCTTCGTTTGGCTATAGCCAGCGTTTGCAAGTAATGCTCTGGCTTCAGCAATACGTGCGTCATGACTCTTTAACTGGTAAGCCGGGATAACATGCCTGTAATTCGGGATGATATCCGGCACAACTGAAAACGCAGCCGGTTCGCCCTGCCCTGTGACTTTTTGCACCAAGAGATCCCGGTCAATCGCCATACTCAGCGCGCGACGCACATCCGGGTTATCAAACGGGGGTTGCTGCGTATTGAATGCATACACATAAGCCCCTAATAGCCGCAGTGACTTTAACTGCTCCGGGCTTTCTTTCATCAGCTTCTGGTAATACGCTAGCTGAACCCGGTTTGTCATATGGATTTCGCCAGCCTGATACCGTAATAACTCAGCATGTTGCGATGATAACGCCAGATAGGTTACACCGTTAATCACCGTCAATGCGTTCTCCCGGTAATGTTCATTCCGGACAACCGACACACTCTCATGAGGAACCCAGGCTTTCAGAACATAGGCACCATTCGAAACAAAATGTTCAGGTCGAGTCCACTTCTCCGGAAATTGACTGACAACATGTGCCGGTACTGGAAAAAATGTTTTGATGCTCATGAAGCTGAGAAAGTAAGGTGTCGGCCGGCTCAGGGTAACTTCGAGCTGATGAGCATTGAGTGCTTTGATGCCAAGCGCTTCAGGTGACTGCTGCCCATCCAGGATGGCTTGGGCATGAAGAATATTCGCTGTCGCCAGATTAAAGCCGGTCTTGTTCCCGGTTGATTGGTCTACCGCACGACGCCAGGCAAAGGCAAAATCTGATGCGGTTAGTGCAGTTCCATCCGACCATTGCAAGCCGGCACGGAGTTGAAAACGATACGTTTTGCCATCATCGGAAACCGACCAGGATTCAGCCTGTCCCGGAATGATCTCACCATCCAGGTTTTCGATCACCAACCCCTCAAAGAGATCATTGACGATCACATCCCCCGGACTGCCCGAGGCAACAAACCCCGGATCGAGCGTGCTGGGTTCAGCGCCATTCGCACGGACAAGAAGCTGGGATTTCGCGAGCTTAGTCCCTTCAGGGACAACAGCAGCGGCCACCAAAGCAGGACATAAAACGGTGAGAAGTGTGATTCCGGCAATCAAAATTCTTTGATTCAAGACGAGTTCCTTTCGGTCCGTATCCCATCAACACCTGACGCCTTGTGCCTGATGAGTATCTATCTCAGCGACCCATAAGAAAGTGCGGGGACCAATAAAATGACGCCAGACCCTCAACATGATTCAGGTCTGGCCAAAAGCAAAGCTTTTTATTTTCAATCCATTACTTGGGAATGTTAAAACTTTTGTCATTCAGACAGGTAAAAGTGTAGTATTCCGCGCGCTCATTGAAGTGGCTAAAGCCCTTACCCTGACAGTATGCACCGTTGATTTCATTCATCACAGTCAGTGTTTGCTGACTCTTCACAGAGAAATAGCTGTCATTTTCACAGACGACCCGGATCTTGCCATCATCCCCCTGAGAGAATGCCCGCACTTTGGCAGCACACAATGAGTAGCTCACATCGACAAAGTCATTCGCTCTTTCATCTACCGATGCACTACAACCCGCAAGCATTACCGCTGAAACTGCAGCGAGACTAATTAAGGCTTTCACGATCATCTCCTTCTTTATATACCTCAGTTAGATTGTAGTGCGGTCGCAAATAAATCGCATCAATTTCCTGCGACTCTATCGAAAATATTTCGCATAGAATCATAAATTTAGACAAAACTAATTTACTAATCCAAAAAGGAAGCCGATGTAAACTCTTTAATTTTTCCATCAACCACCAAAAAGCAATCCATCCCTGCGGCAAGTGCAGCCTGTCGTCCGAGTGACGTGTCTTCAAAAACCACACATTGGGACGGCAAAAGGCCCATTCGTTGCGCCGCTTCGAGAAAGGTATCCGGGTGAGGTTTATGATTTCGGACATCGTCTGCTGTCACTAGTGCATCCAATGACGGCAGAATGTCTGTCATGGTCAGTAATTCCAAAGCATTAGACTTTCTACAGCCCGTCCCTACAGCAATTTTCTTTTCACCTCTGTATTGCATCAGAAGCGAAAAAGTTGCCGGTATGACTTCACCTTTATGCTCAAGTGTTTCAAAAAACTGCCACTTTGTATCGGCTACATCCTGAACGCTATGATGCAACTGATATTTTTCATTCATCAGCTGTGCAGTTTTTACCGTTGGCGAGCCTCCCAGGCTCATCAGCCACTCCGGATCGAACGGAATGCAATACTCTTCACAAGCTGCACGCCAAGCCTGAATATGTGCAGGCATTGAATCGATCAAAGTGCCATCCATATCGAAAATCAGTCCATGATATTGAGACAGATCCATCTTTACCTCCAAATCAACATATCATCCATATTGGCGCAAAGTGCCTTTTCAGATCCAGAGCTGTTTTCATTTTTATCGACAAAAAAGTCACTCGATGTCCATCACAACCAGTCCCCATTTTTCAGCAATCCGATCAAAAAAGCCCTGTGTTTTTTTCAGCTCAATCCAATGGTTAATGAAGTTAATCCAAACTTGGTCATCACGAGGCAACAGCATCGCCAATGGTGTCGCACGCCGCATGCCACGAACATGTGGCACAGCCAGCTGCGAAAAGCGGCTGGTCAGCGTGGCTGCCTCGATATTCGAAGTCACAATCACATGAGCACGACTTGATAGCAGGGCCTGATATGCTTTCCCGTTCTCAATCACTTCCTGCCTGGCTTTCGGAAAAAACTCTTTCACCATCATTTCTTCCACGGTTCCCTGACGAGATGCCACGGTCACAGACGCAGTATTGAAATCACTCCAGTAACGAAAACGACTCTGATTAACCTTCTGTGTGAGCGGCACAAATCCCAGATAGTAGTACGGCCTGCTATAACCCACGATCTTCGCCCGATTGATATTCAGCGCTGCGCTGCCAGTCAGATCATATTTCTCTGTGACAATACCACTGACCAGCGTTTTCCAGTCTGTGGCAACATATTCCACAGTCACGCCCAGATCTTTGGCCAATTCTGTCGTGATATCAATGTCATACCCTTTATAGAAATTTGTTGCCGGATCTCGCATGGTCATTGGCCCCCAGTCTCCTGTAGTCCCAACTCTGAGCACTCCCCTGTCCATCACTTTCTGTAAACGACTTGAAGCAGCATGAGCTTGGCTGAACATCAACAGACACATCAGAAAAGCCAGAAATAACAGTTTGAAAGACAAGGTGAGTCTCATCAGGATACCTCCGAAAACAACAGCGCAATCTTCACCATGCTTTGAAATAAAGATAGCAGTATCTGTGTAAAATTTTGTTGTAACAAACAAGTTAATTCTGTCTCAGAAGTACAAAATCGAAGAGGAAGTGAAATGAATGTCCGGGAAGTAAGTCAATTTCTCAAAAATAAGAATTTACATCAAAAAAACTGCATTACCGTTGTAATGCAGGAAACACAATATAGGAAATAGGTTCGATTGCATGGCTTTGGGTATGCACATTGTTCCTTCTGAACGTGAATACAACATTTAATTGTGGTTCAGATTGTGCTTTCTCATCCGGAATTCACCCGGAGAACACCCCATGTGCTTTTTAAATACTCGTGAAAAGTATGAAACGTCTTTGAAGCCCGCCGAATTCGCAATCTGAGATATTTTTTCACGGTCAGAACTCAACAGTCCACAAGCAAGATCCAAACGCTTCTTAATAATGTACTGTTTCAGCGTCACGCCCATGATGCTGTGGAATAAACGTGAAAAATATGTCGGAGAATACTGACAAGCGTTCGCCAAATCCTCTTCCCTCAACGCTGAGCTGAGGTTCTCATCAATGATCTTGAGTGCCGGTCGGATCGACATCTCGCGATTCTCGAATCCCGGTTCAATATCGGCTTCAATGTTATGCGTATGAAGACGGCTAAAGCATTCCTCCAGTTCCTGTCTGCTCGCGTTGGCGGGGAGAACATCTTCACCACCAGCCCGAAGAACATTCAACGCCAGATTTCCGTCGAGATTATGATAGACGACAACAACCTTCGCAGCAGGGAAGCGAGTTTTCACTGCCCGCAGCAATTCAAATCCTTCCGATGTTGAGTCAATGACCTCAAGAAAAACAAGTTCCTGCCCTGTCATTGATGACAATAACTCGTACGGAGAGATCTCGACGACCTTGTGCGAAAGTTTCAGATTCTCTTTCGCTTCTACTTGCTTGTCATGATGACTACTACTAACCCAAATCACACATTCACCTTCACTACTTGTGTCATATTCCCATGTACATCAATTCATATGTACATGAATGATGGTTGACACTCCTTGTCGATGAATACAAAAATACTTATAAGAATACGTATGAATATCAGGGCAAAAATGTATTTACTTAAAATAATTAAGGTTCAATAAACTAAATTAATCCAGTCTGACCGAAATGTTTCAAATATAAGCATCAATTCTTTAAAAGTCTGCTATCAATAAGACTTCAATTAGTTGACATAGTTCCGCACGATGAATGATGCCATTTGTTAGTACATTTAATTATAATAATTAAAGCACTTATCACAAATAAGTCTACTTTTTTCACAGTGATGCCTTGTCGCAAAAAAAGACCAAAAGACAAAAAAGTCTGACAACAAAGCTTAGAAATACCGTCTTGGGGGGCTATATTTTTGTTTCAGCAGGCCATTTTCAGTTTCACCTCCTGCCTACTGTCACTTACTTCAGGTAACCCGTCAATTGCTGATAGAGGTCGAAGCTGCTGTCCTCCAGCCAACATTCTGTAATGAAACCGGCTTCTTGTCGGAACTGAATCATACCCGTCATCTGTATGACCTGTTTTTTACCCGGTATGTTCAGCCAGCCTCCCTGATACTGTGCCTGACAACGATATCTCACCACAGTTAACGGCGGCTGACACACAATGTCAGAAATGGAGAATACAACCGACTTAAATTTTTGCCGCCACAACTGAAGGTAAGACAGATAGCTTTCATGCGTAACCTGATGCTTACGACCACCAGACAAGTGAAAGGTGAAAGGATCGGAAACAAATCTGGTCAGACTGTCGCTATCGGCATTTGCCCAGATCTCCTGGAACCAGGCGTCCACCCATTCCCTTGTTGTCATCTCAGTTACAGCTCCGCTTCAATTCATAGGTACATCGTATTACACAGGCACGAATGCTGCGAAAATTGTGACATTAAAATGCTGTTTCAATTTATCCTAGACCTGTATCAAATCCTATGCCGGGGTTTATTGTTGCATAATTTCTTCGCACAATATCAAATTTACAGGAAATGAATAAAGCTAAAGTTGTGCGCGCCACATGCGACGAACATCAGACACATTCTGTCTCGCTTTATCTGATGCATCCGATAAAAAGGGTTCTGCCTGCTTCAGGTAAAACCTTGCTTTTTCTGCATCATTGATGAGGAAATAGTGATGCGCGATAACGCCCAGCAAATCAACGAATGCGCTTTTATCATGGGTTCGGCTTGCCTGAGGCAGCATTGACTGAAAAATCAGGAGGCTTGTTTCCGGTGAGTTCGCAGACATAATCTGCGTTAAATCAGGGCTAAGTGCATCAGGTGTGGCATAACAATACGTCTTGATATTCTCAGCCCAGGCTAGACCACTGCCTGAGAATAGACTGTAAAGAACAATACACAGACAGAATTTTCTCATTACTCAACGCTTCAATTGTTCTGGTGTGCCACACCAAAGTTAAAACAACAAGTCAGGCGTAAAATCATACGGAAAACGTCAACTGCTCCGACAACGATATTGTGCTATTTCATTCGGCTTTGACGATGGCCTCTCAGAGTCTGAGCAACTGAGAGGCATGTTACTTGCGATAATACGAAGCTGGTATCACTCAGAGCGGTTCAGCCATATTTAATCTGGAGAGTGCAGCCTGATAGTAAGACAGGCTTGGAATATGTGTATGATGACTGAGCTTTTTGCCAACAGCCACAAAATCATAGCCCAGTTCCTGAGACGCTCTTTGATTCCACTCACCTTCAGCGAACACAACCCGCCTCTGAAATGTCATCCCGGAGTCTTGTTTCGCCCGAAATGCAGCCAACGCCATAATTTCCGTACGACTCGGTGCATCGGATGAGGAAGCGAAAGTCATTTTGCTGACATCAATGCCAACGGCTTTCAGTTTCATCCGGCTGACCGCTGCCCAACCGCTACTGGTAATTGCAACATGGGTGTCTTGACGACTCCCCATTTGCTCAAGAAATTCCCGCGCGCCTTTGCTGATCACTGTGCCTTCCGGCAGAGATGTCAGTGAATCTGCCAAATATTCCAGATACTTTTGCTCCACCTGACGATGAACAATGGATCGACTGGTTTCCACAGGGAACTGGCGCAATATTTCATCCAGCATCGCCGAATCCGTCCCCCCTTTTTCCTGATAACGCGATTTATCTAAAGTAATGTGGAGCACTTCTTCAATTGCCTGAAGAAAACAGCGCATATCGATTCCCTGCGCATTCACCAGCGCACCGTCCACATCAACTAACAACAGATTCATCAAAGTACCTTTGTTTTTATCATCGGAGATTGCGTCATACAGCATGAAGATGTAAACAAAATGTTTCAACATCAAATTTGTTAAACTTCATTAATTTTTGAGTAAACTCAAACTCTTAAAATGCTATCAGATGCATTGCAGGATCAGATTACCGCAATCGATTACCATCAAAGCCGCAAAAACAACCAAAATCTTAACATCTTAATTTCTTCGCGATTTTTCAGATTCTTTCCCACAATTATTCCGTTCGCCTAAAAAGAGCGAGCCATCTGTGAGCAATGAGACAATATAAGGATAAATAGGATGAAAACTTCAACAGACCGTCGACGTTTCCTGCGCCTGACCATGGCAGGAATCATTGGCATCACACTGGGTGATCAAATCCTGCAGAAGAAAGCCCTGGCCAGTACAGAACTGGCTCATTTGGAAGAAGATGATCCACAGGCTGCCGCACTGAAATATACGCACAAATCCCCTCATGCAGACCAACATTGTAGTAATTGTATGCTGCTTCAGGGTAATGAAGGTGATGAATGGCGACCCTGCGCGATTTTCCCGGGTAAAGCAGTGAATGCCAAAGGATGGTGCTCGGCCTGGACAGCCAAACCTGCATGATTTTTAAAGGCCCGTTCTGCGGGCTTTTACCCACGAATATTTTGATTATGAGAGATTAGTCAGGATAGATATTGAATGGAGGCGCGTCCCGGAGTCGAACCGAGGTCCACGGATTTGCAATCCGCTGCATAGCCACTCTGCCAACGCGCCTTATTGAAGCTTGTCTCAGAAGACGAAGCGCATTATCCAAATCCTGATGAAAAGTACAAGTCTTTTCTTCAGAAACCCTCTCTAATTGACTAATCTTCCAGCAAAAGAGAGGCGTCAGCCAAAAAATAGTCCTATCTGCCCCTGAAGATGAACCTGCTCAACCGTCGTTTCAAAGGTTTGCTCAAGGCATTCAACAGTCATCACTTCTTCGGGCCTGCCTTTGCCCACGCACGAGCCGTTTTTGAGGATAATCACGCTATCTGCGTGTCGCAGCGCCCGGTTCAGGTCATGATTTGCCATGACCACGGCAATCCCCTGCTCCGATAACTCAGCCAGTAATCGATACAGAGCAGCCTCCTGACCAATATCCAATGCAGTTGCTGGCTCATCTAACAGCAGAAGGCG
The DNA here is from genome assembly GCF_000695255.1 of Photobacterium galatheae. Lineage (GTDB taxonomy): Bacteria > Pseudomonadota > Gammaproteobacteria > Enterobacterales > Vibrionaceae > Photobacterium > Photobacterium galatheae. The sequence goes on from NZ_JMIB01000023.1 coordinate 126,827, forward strand.
CCCTTCCGAATGGAGGCCCGGCCAGATTTGTAAACAGGCCGCCGCTAGCCTGACGCGTTGCCATTCACCGCCTGAGAGCTGCTGAATATGGCGTGCCAGCTTATTTTCGATTGATAACCGTTGGCAGATCTCCAGAATCGCCCGATGAACATTTTCAGGGTCGGCTTCAGGAATGGCAGACACCGAGAGTTGCAAATACTGATACACACCGACAGCGAAACTGGGTTTGTCCTGTTGTGAAAGGTAGCTCCGGTATCTGGCCATGTCATGCAAGTCCATTGATGTCAGTGCTTCACCCGCCAGTTCCACCTGCCCTGCGCTATGAAATAACCCTGACAGACATTGAATCGCTGTACTTTTGCCACTTCCGTTCGGACCGATGAAATGAACAATCTCGCCCCGCCTGACCGAGAAACTCAGTGGTAGCAGTCTGGTATTCAAGGCGATATTGTCCGCTCGAAGGATTTCCTCTCGTTCAGTCTTTTCTGCCATCTCCTATGACTCCACCTGCGAACGCAGTAACATCCAGATAAACACAGGTGCCCCCAGTGTCGTTGTCACGACCCCCACGGGTAGCTCTGCGGCCGGTAACACAACCCTCGCCAGCACATCGGCTAATGCCAGCAGCAGTGCGCCAAAGCCTGCAGAGAGCGGCAGCAAATACCGATTCTCTGTTCCTAACGACAAACGTAGTAAATGTGGTACAACCAATCCAATAAATCCAATCACACCGGCCAAAGCAACGGCAGCACCAACTAATAAAGCAATCACCAGAATGAGACGCCAGCGAAGTGCAGAAACATCCAAACCGAGTTGGCGTGCATGAATTTCACCCAGCATCAGAATGTCCAGCAGTTTCCCCCGGGTACACAACCAAATCAGTGCCGGGAGCAAAATAACGAGCACACTGAGCTGCCCCCAGCTGACACCCCCAACGCTCCCCATCAGCCAGTACAACAACTGACGCTGACTCAAATCATCACTAAAATAAAACGCCCAGGTCACCACAGCACCAGACAATATCCCAAGCGCCACCCCAATCAATAAAAGACGCGTGGTCGAGACTCGCCTCACTCTGGCCAGACTGACTAAAAGCAGCGTAAAAACGAGTGCGCCAGCCATCGCAACAGACATCGTCAGCCAGGGTCCTGGCACCCAAGGCAACAAAAATAACATGAGCACCAAAGCTAAGCTGGCACCACCTGAGATTCCCAAAACGCCAGGCTCTGCGAGTGGATTCCCCAGCAAAACCTGCAATACAGCACCAGAAGCCGCTAATGCAGCCCCTATCGCCATGGCAGCAACCAAGCGAGGTAACCGAATCTGCCAGAGTAACTGTTTCTCCAGTTCTCCCTGAGGCAGCCAAGGCTGCACCCATATTTCACCGACGGACAGCGACAAAAAGCTACAACCAATCAACAACAGTACCACCAGCCAAACGCTGACTTTCCATTGACGTTGTCGTCGCTGCAAAAAATGCGCTAAGTGCATGAATTCGATTATTTTCGTGTGATTGAATGAGAAGGGAAACATACCGTGTCTGTCATAAAATGAAAAGCAAGCCAGTTCAATTGGCTTGCTTTCAATGTTGTTCAACACGGGTTTTGAAAAATTTGGGCAATAATTACCCACTTTGTGGGCCTGTAAATCAGGCCTTTGCCCTGACCTGATCCGTCAGTTCAATGTCGGCTTTTTGCACCAGTAAACAGGCCCGCTGCCCCAAAGCAACATTCGGATTCGGGAACACCACAGCTTCCCCACCTTCGGCAGCAACATAGGTTTCGCCCTTATCCTGACCCAGCACAGTCCCTTCAGCAAAATAAGTAAAGTTGGCCTGATTGGCTGGGAAGGTAAAAGAAAAATCAGGTGTTTGTTTTGTCAGGGTCCGGGTTACACGATAAACACAGACTTCTTTGTCTCCCGAATAGGCTGCTAAAGAGTCTTTTGACACCAGCGCAAGCATCGCTTGGTTAAATGTTTCCAGACGTTGAAGGTCGTTCTCACCAAAGCGAGCAACCCGACCAAGTTCCATCGTCAACGCCTGAGCACCATAATAATGCGCACTGTACCAACTAAATGTTGGCGATGCCGAACCTGAGAGCATCATCGCTTCAATCTCACCGTGATGAAGGAAATTGAACAATGCTAAACCCCGGGTTTTCTTTTCGCTATAAGGACTCACAGCAAACGTGTAATGGGTAGAATCGCGGATTGCACTGTGCAGGTCTAAATGCCACCGTTCAGCGTTTTCCAATGGAGAATTCTGGTAGAAGTCGTCTACAGCCCGCATCAGCACATTTGCCTGTCGGCGATCAACATTGCTCTCTTCGTTGATGCCTGCAAAAAGACGATTCATATTTTCGTCAATAAAACGGGTATGTGCATTAATCGCTTCTGGATGCCCGATGATCAGCAATAAACGATGCTTAGGGAGCAGTTCCCCCAGCATGATTTTTTTCACGAGTTGCTGAAGCAGCTCAATCGGCCCAGTTTCATCCCCGTGTACCCCAGATGACAGAATAATATCTTTACTATCCACAGACAGTGAAGGCGGTGTCACAGTCAACACGCCGCGTGCTGTCAGCTCACAGCGAACGCCATTCTCTAATTGCCAGTTTCCGGCTTCAAAAGGTCGCGTCAAATCCAATGTTGCGGAAAGGAACTCCCCTTCCTGTACTGCCTTAACCAAAGCCATCATGACCTCCTCGTCCGTGTAATCAGCATACTTAAATCAAGATAATTTTATGCAGGCATAAAGAATAAATAACCAATAAAACAAAATGCCACCACAAAATCAGTGAAATAAACTAAAATCACTATACATCTTGGCTACATAGTTTCAACAATATCTTGATGATGACAGACAATAATGAGACGAAGGTAGACAGAGGCTATAAAATGAAAAACCCAAGTAAGCAAACTGGCTTACTTGGGTTCTGGCTAACTTAAACCGCTTACTTTTCGATTTTGATATTCTCAACGCGTGCTTTAAGCTTCTGGCCTGGGCGAAAGGTAACGACTCGCCGTGCCGAAATTGGAATATCTTCACCGGTTTTCGGGTTTCGTCCAGGCCGCTCATTTTTGTCTCGCAGATCAAAATTACCAAAACCGGATAATTTCACCTGTTCGCCGTTTTCAAGTGCCTTTCTGATTTCTTCGAAGAAGACTTCCACCGTATCCTTGGCGTCCCGTTTGCTTAATCCCACATTCTCAAACAGGTTCTCAGCCAAATCGGCTTTTGTGAGCGCCATAGATAACTCCCTCAAGACTGTGTTGAACGAATAGTAAACATATACATCCATATGCTTACTGCGAATGAGTCATTAGAAGACAAGCACCGCCATATGCATTTAAATGCATTATAGCCTTCTCTCTAGTGCCTGACCTTAACTAGTGACAAGTTTATGCCAACTCGCTGATTTCCGCCAACTTTTTTAGGTAAACTTATTGTCAAACCCTCAATATTTATATACTGGAAAAGCATGACAACATGCACCTTGTTGTGCTTAAACTTGCAAATCGACAACAATAAATACCAAAAATAACAGAAGTATCAGTCAATATGACTAACAAAATGAAAGCTACAAGGAATTCTTACTATTTATCAGAATCTTAGCTCTGTCTTCAAAAAAATCAAAAAAAAGCAGCCTCTGTGGCTGCTTTTTCATCAAATCTCAAATGATTACAGAGCGTTAATCACGCAGATTTGCACCAAACTGTTCGCCCAGTACAGCCACAATTGCTTCAACTGCACCTTGGATATCAGCTTCTTCTAACGTTCGCTCAGCAGATTGCAGGTAAAGTGCAATCGCCAGACTCTTCTTACCGTCTTCAATGCCCTTACCGCGATAAACGTCGAACAGGTTCACATCAGTCAGCAGCTCACCACCGTGTGCCTGACAAACGTCCAGAATCTCACCTGCGGCAACATTTTCAGAAACCACAACAGCAATGTCACGACGGTTTGCCGGGAACTTAGATACAGGCTGAGCCACAGGAATAGCACGGCTGGCAATCGCATTCCACTCAATTTCAAATACGATTGTGCGGCCATTCAAGTCAAACTTACGCTCTAGCTCAGGATGAACCGTCCCAATAAAGCCCACTTCCTGACCATCAATAACAATCGCAGCAGACTGGCCCGGGTGAAGCGCTGGGTGCTTGGCTGCTTTGAACGTGAAGTCAGCATCTTTGGCTGTCAGTTCCAGAATCGCTTCCAGATCACCTTTCAGGTCAAAGAAATCAACCGTGTTTGTTGCAATATCCCAGTGCTCTTCACTACGTGCACCAGCAATCACACCAGCCAGCATGGTTTCCTGACGAATACCATTTTCTGCACTGTTATCCGGAATAAAGCGCATGCCAGATTCGAACAAACGAACACGTGGCTGCTGACGATTCTGGTTGAAAGCTACCGTATTAAGCAGACCTGGCCACAGGCTCAGACGCATCGCTGACATTTCGGCAGAGATCGGATGCGGCAGAATGATGGCGTCGGTTTCAGGCACAATCAATTTCTGCTGCTCTGGCTCAACAAAACTGTAAGTGATGGCTTCGTGATAACCACGGTCAACCAGCAGATCACGAACACGTTTCAGCGGCAGATTCGCTTCTTGATGCAGATTCATACTCAGCGCAGCCACAGGTGACTGTGCCGGAATATTGTTGTAACCGTAAACGCGGCCAACTTCTTCCACCAGATCTTCTTCAATCGCCAGATCGAAACGCCATGATGGCGCGACTGCACGCCAGCCCGTATCCGTTGGTTCGACCATACAGCCAAGACGGCTCAGGATTTCAACCACATCTTCATCGGAGACAAAATGACCCAGCAGGCTGTCCAGCTTACTACGACGCAGGATAATGCTGCTTTGCTGAGGCAGATGCTGTTCAGATTCAGCTTCAACAATCGGTGCAACTTCACCACCGCAAATCTCAACCATCAGTGCGGTAGCACGCTCCATCGCTTTTGTTTGCAATGCAGCATCCACACCACGCTCAAAACGGTGAGAAGAATCTGTGTGCAGACCGTAGCTACGCGCACGACCACGAATAGCATCTGGTGCAAAGAATGCACACTCCAGCAAAATATCCTTGGTTTCCGGGCTCACACCCGAGTGTTCACCACCAAAGATACCCGCCATCGCCAGCGCTTTAGACTGGTCAGCAATCACCAGCGTATCGCTGTTCAGTTCAGCTTCTGTGCCATCCAGCAGTGTCAGCTTTTCACCCTGCTCTGCCATACGGACAACGATGCCGCCCTCGATCTGGTTCAGATCAAATGCATGCATCGGCTGACCCAGCTCCAGCATCACATAGTTTGTGATATCGACGATCGGATCAATGGAGCGGACGCCACAACGACGCAACTTTTCCGTCATCCACAGTGGGGATTCGGCTTTCACGTTCACATTGCGAATGATGCGACCCTGATAACGAGGGCAAGCCTCCGGCGCTTTCACTTCGATAGAAATCTGATCATCAATGGCTGGTGCCACGGCTTCGAAGCTTGGCTCAGTGACTGTCGCACGATTCAAAACACCCACTTCACGTGCCAGACCTGTAATACTCAGGCAATCTGCACGGTTTGGCGTCAGATCAACATCAATCGCGACGTCATCCAGACCCAGAAATTCACGAAAATCTGTACCAATCACCGCATCTTCTGCCAGCTCCATGATACCGTCAGACTCGATGTCGATTCCCAGTTCAGTGAATGAACACAACATCCCGTGTGAAGGCTGACCACGCAGCTTGGCTTTCTTAATCTTGAAGTCGCCCGGCAGGACTGCGCCGACTGTAGCAACCGCCACTTTCAGGCCTTGACGACAGTTCGACGCACCACAAACGATGTCCAGCAGTTCTTCTTCGCCAACATCGACTTTAGTCACGCGCAGTTTGTCGGCATCAGGATGCTGACCACACTCAACCACTTGACCGACTTTGACGCCAGTAAAGCTGCCCGCGACAGGATCAATACTGTCGACTTCCAGGCCCGCCATGGTGATCTGGTGAGCTAGTTCTTCGCTGTTGTTCGCAGGGTTCACCCACTCGCGTAGCCAAGATTCAGAGAATTTCATAATTTGCTAGCCCCTAATGCTTACTTGAACTGTTTCAGGAAACGAAGATCGTTTTCGAAGAATGCACGCAGATCGTTTACACCGTAACGCAGCATGGTCAGACGCTCGACACCGATACCAAAGGCAAAACCTGAATATTTTTCAGGGTCGATGTTGACGGCGCGTAATACATTCGGATGGACCATACCGCAGCCCAGGATTTCCAGCCACTTGCCACCTTTACGACGTACATCAACTTCTGCAGAAGGCTCTGTAAACGGGAAGTAAGAAGGACGGAAACGAATTTCCAGATCTTCTTCGAAGAAGTTATGCAGAAAATCGTGCAGGATGCCTTTCAGCTGTGCAAAGTTCACGTTTTCGTCAACCAGCATACCCTCAACCTGATGGAACATTGGGGTGTGCGTCTGGTCATAATCGTTCCGATAAACACGGCCCGGCGCAATAAAACGCAGTGGTGGCTGGTTTTCTTCCAGCGTACGGATCTGAACACCCGAGGTATGCGTACGCAGCATCAGCTCCGGGTTAAAGAAGAAAGTATCGTGATCGGTACGAGCCGGGTGATCTTTCGCAATGTTCAGTGCATCAAAGTTATGGAAACCGTCTTCGATCTCAGGACCGGACTCAACGGTAAACCCAAGCTCACCAAAGAAGCTTTCAATACGCTCCATTGTACGCGTCACCGGGTGCAGACCACCATTTTCAATGCGGCGACCTGGCATCGTCACATCAATCGTTTCTGCGGACAGTTTGGCTTCCAGTTCGGCACGTTGCAAAGCGTCTTTACGAGCGGCAATTGCCTGCTGAACAGCTTGCTTCGCCTGATTGATCTGCTGACCAGCTTCGCGGCGCTCTTCAGGTGGCAATTTACCCAGACTTTGCAGTTGAAGAGTCAGTTCACCCTTCTTACCCAGATATTGGACACGGACTTCGTCCAGAGCGGCTACAGATTCAGCCTGCTCAATCGCTGCCGTTGCGTTGGCAATAATCTCTTCTAGATGTTGCATCGTTTCCTCATCCACACAAGGTGGCGTCCTTCAAGGGAGATGATAAATTCGCGTAACGATACATATTAAAGAAAGCTGATGCTAAATCCAAACGCAATCGCCACTTAGCGGCGCATTTGCTTAAAAAAATTACCAGCTTGGTGCATGAAAGGCAGGAATCCGTTCCTTTGTACAAACTCTGCGCTGGCCGACAGCATCCCGGCTCCCTCCCAACACACGAGGGGAAACCGGGAATGATGAACTCAGCGCAGTGCGATTACCATTTATAGGCAACAGAGAGTCGAATATCACGTCCTGCACCCGGCACACCTGTCGCCAGATAAGGTTCGTAATACCGATCTGTCAGGTTTTTCACCGCCAATCGGACCATGAAATCTTCATTGGAAGGGACAGGCAACCATTCCGCATAGAGTTCCTGCAACGTGTAAGACTCACTTTTCACGGATGGATAGAAAATGTCGTCCTTGGGTGCGGTACGGTGTTGTTCATCGTACCACCGAACTTGCCAGCCTGTTGTCAGCCCTTCATACCACTGATATCCCAAGCCCAGATTGACATTGAGCGGCGCAATACCCGGCAGGTATTCATTCGTCCCGGAACTGTCTGCCAGTGAACCTTCATGTTTCCCTCTCAGCAAACTGGCTGACAGATCAGTATACCAGCCGTTCAAGCGGTAAAAGGCGCGAAAATCTGCACCATAAATGTGGTAACCATCCAGATTCGTACGCCAGCCCTGCAACTGCTCGACCGACTTTTCACCCCGTCGCTGTACGACATCATGATCAGCCTGATTCCAGTGCAATGTCAGCTCTGCGGCAAGATGATCCCCTGCCGTCAGGAATCCTTTCTCCTGATGCAGTGCGCCAAGCTTATAAGCATGAATTCGCTCTGTTCTCAGATCCCGGCTGCTGCTGATGGCTTTACTCGCGCGGGCATACTGAACCGAATAAATATCATCGATACTCGGTGCCTTCAGGCTATAAGCATAAGCAAAGTTAAACGCTGTGGTCGGCAGCCACTGATAATTTACCGCCAGTCGTGGACTCCAGCCGTCATGAGTGACTTCGCTGTAATCATGGCCAGCATCCGGATCATTGTAATCGCTCGCCAGATTTCCTTTCCCTTCGCTGACAATGTAATCGTAACGAAGGGACGGCGTGATCAGCCATTGTTCCGTCAGGTGATAATCATCTTTGATGTAGAAAGAATAAGTATCCTGCGTGCCCGATGGCTCAAAATACGGCGTGTAATAGCCGAAATTCTTATTTTCCTTCTTCGCGGCACTTTTATTGTACACATGAGAAGTTCGGTCAATTGACCTGTACTGAAGCCCGGTTTCAATGACATGCAGGCCCACTTTAGCCGTATTGGTTAGACTGGCGTAGTCGCGACGATAACTCAGCCAGGATTCATGGCCGTAGTTACCCGTGGCAACATACATCTCATCCCATGCAATTTTCGGCCGTATCCAGTGGCGTTCATTGCTTGAGTGTGCCAAGACCAGTTCGACATCGACCCAAGGGCTGATGGGGGAATACTGATAATTAAAGGTGGTTGTTTCGTCTGTGAAGGTATTATCGACTGTATAAGCATACAAAGCCTGCTCATAGGAGCCGTATTTCTTGATCTTGGAATCCGTGATCTCTGGCATCCCACCCCGCCGGCTTGCCCATGGCTTCTGCCCGGTATCCTTGTAACGGCTATGGCTCAGCATGAAACGATGGTTCAGGCTTTCATAACTCAACTTTGCCAGCATGTTTTGCTGTTCATAAGCTGAATAATCTAATTTCTCTCCATTCCCGAGAGTGACATCATTTGATTCGCGAAAAACGCCATTGACCAAATACTGCCAGTTTTCCCCCAGCAAACCATAAACCGTTGCACTGTAGCGTTCCAGATCGTCATTGGAGTTATAACCGCCTTGCAGGCGAACACCAAAGGTATCATCTCCCCGCAGGAAATCTGAGGCGTCTTTGGTCGTCAGCTGCATTGTGCCACCAAAGCCACCGTTCCCCGTACGTACTTCATGGGCACCTTTGGTCAGGTAGACTTCACTGATCAACGCAGGGTCAAAGAAAAAACTACCATAACGATATTGCTGGAAACCAATCGGCGCACCATCCACCATGATGTTGATGTCATCCGGATCAGAAAATCCCCAAATACTGATTCGCTCACCGCTGGAACGGGCACCACCATCCAAATTCACACCAGGGATCGCATCTGCCAGTTCAGCCAAATTGATTGGCTGGAGTTCTTCAATCTCACTCAGGGTCATCGTGACTTCACCCGGCTGCGTCAGGACAACCGGCCTCGCCATGCGTGCACCAATGACATCAATGGTTTCCAACCCCGATTCATCATCTATTGGCTGCGCCAAAACGAAAGGAGTAGACGATAGCGCCAGGAAAACAGCGGCAGAACAAAATCTTACTCTGAATAAAAACATGCGATATAGGTAATAAACTGCATAAAACGAAAGGTGCGGGGATTTTATATCAAGGACGACGACCGTTAAATGAAAATAATTATTATTTGTAAACAAGGCGCTCTGGTTGGTTACATTACGAACAAAGTAAACACCCAGAGGTTTCAGAACCATCACTCTTCAAATTGTAACCACCAGCAATTGCCAAAAAGAATGTCGAGATACTCAAATAATTGCTTATCGTGTCTTTCTTTAACAGCAAGCTTGTTATTCCTTTCTAGAAGGATGTTTTTCTTCGATATGTTTTTTACTCACAAAAAGGAACCCCAATGAAAACACACGCAGCAAAAATATTATCTCTCCTTCTGCTCTCATCACCTGGCTTCATTCATGCCGGGTTATCCCCTACCCAGCAGCCCGAGTCATACCCGGCTCGGCAGCATAGTCCGATAGACACTGCTCAAACCCCCTTGTTCATCTTGCTGGGCTTTGACGATAATATAGAAATCGATGGCCTTCGCTGGGTTACAGATAGACTGAACAACCAGAGTAACCCCCAAGGATTTGATGCGTTTGCCGGTTCACCACTGACGGCGAGCTTCTTCATGCATTGCCAGCCCGCAAGGAATCAACCAGAAATTGTGAACATATGGCGCCAGCTGAATGCCTCAGGCCATGAAATTGCCAACCACACAGAAACACACCCTGATGACAAAGTGAACTATAACCCCCTTGAACCCTGGATGACGCCAGAACAGTGGCAGCAAGAAGTCGCCAGCTGTAATCAATTTCTGACACAAAGTGTTGAGCAAGGTGGCATCGGCGCACCAGCGATTGCAGGGTTTCGTGCACCGTTTCTGACCTACAACGACAATACATTCGATGCTTTGATAGCCAATGACATTCAATATGACGTCAGTTTTCCAGCCGGTATTACTGCTGAAGAAAACGGCATGAATAATTACTGGCCCCACACTCTGGATAACGGCAGTCCATCTCAGGTGATTGCTCAGCAAGGTGGTTGGAAATCTGTCGTGAAAAATGTACCCGGATTGTGGGAAATACCAATGCAGGCATTGATGGTGCCAACAGATGAAGAAGCCACTGCATACGGACTCCCCTACTCACTGAACGACAAGATTGCCAGCCGGGTTGCTTATTATGATCCTCAGGCAAGAAAAGCGGATAATTTTGACTGGAACCTGTACACCACAACCGTTTGGGGGGGATATGGTCTGAATGCTGCTGATGTACTCACCCTGTACAAATACAATCTCGACCTTCATTTACAAGGGAACCGAGCCCCGCTGGTCCTGGGTTTGCACTCAGCTTTCTACGGCAAGGTGAATGGTGGTGAGCACCTCGGTATGTCGGATACCACAGTCGCCGAACGCCAGACGGTATTAAACGAATTTATCCGTTACGCACTCACGAAGCAGGAAGTTCGCTTTGTTTCTCACCGACAGTTAGTGGCCTGGATGCAGGCACCAACGCCTTATCTGAGCTGTCGTCAAAAAACTTGGTCTGCTTACCAGACGTATCATGCCGGTGATTTAGTGCAATATCAGAGAAGCTACTGGCAAGCAAAATGGTGGACACTGCAGGAAATGCCGGGAACAACCCCTCACAATCCATGGAAAAAACTGGAAGGTTGTGAAGACAAGTCATCGGGTTAACTTATCTCAGGACGGATCACTGAAAAGAAAAAAGGAGAGCCGAAGCTCTCCTTTTCCATCAAACTGAACTGAAATTACAGTGCAGCTTTCGCTTTTTCAACCAGAACGGTGAAAGTCGCTTTGTCGAAAACAGCGATATCAGCCAGGATCTTACGATCGATTTCGATAGATGCTTTCTTCAGACCGTTGATGAAAGTGCTGTAGGTCATGTCGTTTTGACGTGCCGCTGCATTGATACGTGCAATCCACAGTTGACGGAAAGTACGTTTCTTGTTGCGACGGTCACGGTAAGCGTATTGACCGGCTTTAGTAACTGCTTGGAAAGCTACGCGATAGACACGTGAACGTGCACCGTAGTAACCTTTAGCTTGTTTAAGAACTTTTTTGTGACGTGCACGTGCTTGTACACCACGTTTTACGCGAGGCATAGGAAACTCCTAACTTAAATTAAACGGAAACTAAAAACGATTAAGCGAATGGCAGCATACGTGCTACTGCTGCTACTTCACATGCTGGAAGAATGCAGTTTGGACGCAGCTGACGCTTGTTCTTAGTCGTACGTTTAGTCAGGATGTGACGCTTAGTCGCACGCTTGTACTTAAAACCACCAGCAGTTTTCTTGAAACGCTTAGCAGCACCTTTGTTGGATTTCATCTTAGGCATGATGAGACTCCGCATTGTTGATAGTTAATAACACAGTAATCAGGCGAACAAAAAGCGCTGCTCAAAGCAGCGCTTTGTGCTACTTGAAGGCCTGAATTACTTCTTCTTAGGGGCAAGCATCATGGTCATTTGACGACCTTCAACTTTATTAGGGAAGCTCTCGACGACAGCAATGTCGGCCAGTTCATCCTTAATGCGGTTGAGCAGATCGATACCCAGACCTTGGTGGGCCATTTCACGACCGCGAAAACGCAGTGTGACTTTACCCTTGTTGCCCTCTTCTAAAAAGCGAGTCAGGTTGCGCAGTTTTACCTGATAATCGCCTTCATCTGTACCAGGGCGGAATTTGACTTCCTTCACCTGAATTTGTTTTTGCTTTTTCTTTTGCTCTTTAGCAGCCTTGCTCTTTTCGAACAGGTACTTGCCGTAGTCCATCACACGACAGACAGGTGGCTCGGCATTAGGGCTGATTTCAACGAGATCGACACCAGCTTCATTCGCTGTATTGATTGCTTCTTCAATCGAAACAACACCGATAGATTCGCCATCGATTCCAGTTAAACGAACTTCGCGTACGCCACGGATTTCGCCATTGACACGGTGTGGGTTTTGCTTAACTGGTGCTTGAGTTCTTCTTCCGCCTTTAATACCTTATTCCTCCAAAACATTGAGCTTTCGACTGCTAATCTCTTGCTGCATGTAAGCAACAAAATCATCAATCTTAAATTTACCCAAATCGTTACCCTTGCGAGTACGAACCGCAATCTCGCCTGCTTCGACTTCTTTGTCGCCGCAAACCAGCATGTACGGAACTCGCTTCAAAGTATGTTCGCGGATTTTAAAGCCAATTTTCTCATTTCTCAAGTCCGCATTGACTCGGATTCCACTTTTTTGCAGTTTTTCTACAACTTCGCGAACATATTCTGACTGACTGTCAGTGATATTCATCACAACTGCTTGTTGTGGCGCCAACCAGGTTGGGAAATAACCCGCGTACTCTTCAATCAGAATACCGATGAAACGCTCCAGTGAACCAAGAATGGCACGGTGAATCATCACAGGCGTGTGACGCTCGTTATCTTCACCAACATAAGTGGCACCCAAACGCTCAGGCAGAGCAAAGTCTAGCTGAACAGTCCCGCACTGCCAAGCACGATCAAGACAGTCATGCAGGGTAAATTCAATCTTAGGCCCGTAGAACGCGCCCTCACCTTCCTGAATGTCATATGGAATGTTCATGGATTCCAAAGCAACTTTCAGGTCGGATTCCGCACGATCCCACATTTCATCAGAACCAACACGCTTTTCAGGGCGTGTAGACAGCTTCACAACGATGTTGTTGAAACCAAAGGTTTCATACATGTCGTACACCATCTTGATACAGGCCGTGACTTCTTCCTGCACCTGATCTTCAGTACAGAAAACGTGGGCATCATCCTGCGTAAAGCCACGAACACGCATCAGACCATGAAGTGCACCTGAAGGTTCGTTACGATGACAGCTACCGAACTCTGCCATACGCAGCGGCAGATCACGGTAAGATTTCAGACCCTGATTAAAGATCTGAACGTGGCCCGGACAGTTCATCGGCTTGATCGCGTATTCACGCTTCTCAGACTCAGTGGTGAACATGTTCTCAGCGTACTTATCCCAGTGACCAGAACGTTCCCACAGCACGCGGTCCATCATCAGCGGACCTTTCACTTCCTGGTAATCATACTCAGTCAGTTTACTGCGAACGAACACTTCCAGTTCACGGAAGACAGTCCAGCCATTGTGATGCCAGAACACCATACCTGGCGCTTCCTGCTGCATATGGTACAGGTCAAGCTGTTTGCCCAGTTTACGGTGGTCACGCTTGGCCGCTTCTTCCAGACGAGTCAGGTGTGCTTTCAGCGCTTTCTTGTCGTGGAATGCTGTACCGTAAATACGTTGCAGCATTTTGTTATCGCTGTTACCACGCCAGTACGCACCGGCAACGTTCAGCAGTTTAAAGTGCTGGCAGAAACCCATATGAGGCACGTGCGGGCCACGACACATGTCGATATATTCTTCGTGATGGTATAAACCCGGACGATCATCGCGAGAAACATTCTCGTCCAGAATTTCCATCTTGTACGGTTCGCCACGTGATTCAAATGCATCACGCGCTTCCTGCCAGCTGACATTCTTTTTGATCACCGGATACTTGGTTTTTGCCAGCTCCACCATACGTTTTTCGATCTTTTCCAGATCTTCGGTGGTCAGCGGCTGCTCCAGATCAACGTCATAATAGAAACCGGAATCAATTGTCGGACCGATCGCCATTTTCACATCAGGATAAAGCTGCTTGATCGCATGACCCAGCAAGTGAGCACAAGAGTGGCGAACGATTTCCAGACCGTCTTCGTCTTTTGCTGTAATGATTTCCAGGTTTGCGTCGTTTTCAATCAGATCGCACGCATCAACGCGTACACCATCAACACGACCAGCGATACAGGCTTTCGCCAGACCAGGGCCGATTGACGCTGCCACATCCATTGTAGAAACCGGGTTATCAAACTGGCGTTGACTGCCGTCAGGAAGAGTAATTACAGGCATTCAATAATCCTTTGTTCAGTGGTGCCACATACCAAGTAGCACATGCAATTTTTTGTTTGACCGTCTGCCAAGATGCAGTACGGTGATGAGAAATTGTCTGTTTCGGTTTGAATTTTGGTACAAATCAAAATTGCTGACCCCAGACAGAAGGCGAATTGTAATAGATTGACTCACAAAACTAAAGCCGCAAAAGACTTGTGGGATGTGAGTCACTTGCAAAAAAGGGTAAAAGTTGCTTTCATTTGTATAGGCAATTTAAAGTCGAGCACGACTCAGAGACAACACCATGGCAAACGCACCGCGTTATCAGCAAATTAAAGATTACCTCGATCAGAAGATTCAGAGTCGCGAGTGGCCCCCGGGCCATAAAATTCCCACCGAAATTGAGCTGTCTGAACAATTTGAAGTCAGCCGGATGACGGCGAATAAAGCCATCAAAGAGTTAGTCAATGAAGGCTATCTGGAGCGGACGCCGCGTTTAGGTACTTTTGTCTGTAACAAAAAAGCCGAATCCCCGTTGATGGAAATCCGCAATATTGCAGCGGAAGTCACCAGCCGGGGACATCAGTACTCCAGTAAAGTGATCACCCAAAAGCAAGTCAAAGCCCGTGATGATATCGCATTGCGTCTGGGGGTGCGTCATGACACCACGGTCTACTTTACCCAAATTGTCCATTACGAAAACAGTGTCCCGATTCAACTCGAAGAACGCTGGGTCAATCCGTATTTTGCGCCAGACTACATTCAGCAGGATTTTACAACACAAACACCCAATGAATACCTGATGCAAACCTGCCCACTCAGTGACATCGAGCATACGGTTGAAGCCATTTTACCCCCGCCGCACATCAGTGCACTGCTGGAAATCACAGACGCGTCTCCATGCCTGCTTTTGAATCGCCGCACCTGGAGCAGTACCAATCTCATCAGTACAGCTCTGCTCTATCATCCGGGCGACAAATACAAGCTCAGTTCCAGAACCCGAGTCAGTTAAACTGCAGCGGCAGCTCCATTCACACTCGACACCACAAGCCATCTCAGCTATCTGACTGATGTATAAAGCCTGAATATCATTTTCAGGCTTTTTGTCTACCACCCACATGCCTTCTTTTACCCACCACAAACACTGTATTCTCAGCGCCTGTTAATAGAATCATTCAATATTGATCACATTTTTATTACATGGTGTCTTGAGTTTTATCTCATTTCAGACTTTAATTTGTATATACATAAACAACCCCAAGAGATGCAGCGCAATGGAACGCATTCTGACCAATCTGAAACTTGTCACCCTGGAGCCGGATCACGGTTATCATGTGATTGATAACGCGATGGTGATCATCCGCCAGGGCAAGATCAGCTATGCGGGATCGTATCAGGCAGACCAACTCAACCATGCTGACAGTCAGGCTGAGCTTGTAGATTGCCAGCAAGCACTGGTGACACCGGGATTTATCGACTGCCACACGCATCTTATCTTTGCAGGCAATCGCGCCAATGAGTTTGAGCAACGCCTGAATGGTGTGCCCTACGAAGACATTGCCAAAGCTGGTGGCGGTATCTTGTCCACGGTACGGGCAACGCGCGAAGCGACTGAAGACGAACTGTTCGAACTGGCCATGGCACGCTTAGCCGGCTTGAAGCGTGACGGCGTCACAACTGTAGAAGTCAAATCTGGCTATGGCCTGACCACAGAAGATGAGCTGAAAATGCTGCGTGTTGCGCGTCGTATCGGTGAACAGGCAGATATCAAAGTCTCGACCACACTATTGGCAGCCCATGCTCTGCCCCCAGAATTCGCCGGTCGCAGTGATGCTTACATTGACTTAGTCTGTGATGAAATCATTCCGGCTGCCGCACAAGAGAATCTGGCTGATGCGGTCGATGTGTTCTGCGAAGGCATTGGTTTCTCCCCTACCCAATGCGAGCGCGTTTTCAAGGCAGCGATCAAACACGGCCTGATGATCAAAGGCCACACCGAGCAGCTGTCGAATTTGGGCGGAAGTGCACTCGCCGCTGAAATGGGTGCAAAGTCAGTCGACCATATTGAATATCTGGATGAAGCGGGTGTGGAAGCACTGGCGAAACACAACACGGTTGCGACGCTCCTGCCTGGTGCCTTCTATTTCCTGCGTGAAACCCAGCAGCCGCCGGTCGCGTTGTTAAGAGAAAAACGTGTGCCGATGGCAATTTCCACCGATTTCAATCCGGGAACATCCCCGATTGCTTCCCTGAGAACCATGATGAACATGGCCTGCACTTTCTTTCGTCTGACCCCCGAAGAGTGTCTCCGAGGAGTCACCGTGAATGCGGCACAGGCACTGGGACTGAGTGAAACATGCGGGCAAATCCGAGAAGGCATGGCTGCCGATCTGGCGCTCTGGCGAGTCAGTTCACCAGCAGAATTATCTTATCGCATGGGTGTCCCGGATTTGATTGCCCGCGTCGTCGACGGCGAATTCTTCTATCAACCTGAAAATCAGTCACAGGAGGCTGTATGCCGATTGATATGAGTGTCTGGCAAGGACGCAGTGATCCTGAAGACGGGAACAAAGGACTGCGCTGGCACGAGAAAGTTCAGCCAGCCGACATTGCCAATGACAGCGGCATCATGCTGCTGGGCTTTGCCTGCGACGAAGGCGTCTCCCGCAATAAAGGTCGTACCGGGGCCTATGATGCGCCGGTTGCCATTCGCCGCGCACTGGCCAATCTGGCCTGGCATCACGAAGGGCCGATCTATGACGGTGGCAACATCAGTTGCGACGACAGCAACCTGGAACTGGCGCAACATCGCCTGTCTGAAGATGTCAGCCGTGCCCTGCGTCAGAAACACAAAGTGATTGTGTTTGGTGGCGGTCATGAAGTGGCCTGGGGATCGTTTCAGGGCATCGGTCACTACCTGCTGCAAAAACAGCATGTCTCATCAGAAGGCAACGCTGAAGCACCACGTATTGGCATCATTAACTTCGATGCCCACTTTGACCTGCGCAACCCGCCGGGTGGTCAGCAGTCTCAGAAAGGCAGCTCAGGCACACCTTTTCATCAGGCAGCCCGTTTTTGTGAAATGAACAACTGGCCATTCAAATACGCCTGTCTGGGGCTGGCGCGAACCAGCAACACAGAAGCACTCTATGAAAAAGCGGACCGGCTTGGCGTGTTTTATAAAGATGACCACGAACTGAACTATCAGAAGATTGAACAGACGCTGGTCGAACTGCAACGTTTCATTGATCAGTGCGATTACCTTTATCTGACCATTGATCTGGATGTTTTCCCGGCCTCAGTGGCTCCGGGCGTGAGCGCACCGGCAGCACGCGGCGTGCCTTTC
Source organism: Photobacterium galatheae (assembly GCF_000695255.1). Classification (GTDB taxonomy): domain Bacteria; phylum Pseudomonadota; class Gammaproteobacteria; order Enterobacterales; family Vibrionaceae; genus Photobacterium; species Photobacterium galatheae. The sequence continues at coordinate 144,586 of NZ_JMIB01000023.1, forward strand.
GACATCGTAGAAATGCTGCTGGAACCTATTTTAAAAGCCAGAACGCCAAAAGGTGAATCGAAGATCCTGGTCGCGGATCTGGCTGAGTACAACCCTCGATTTGACATTGATAATCAAACTGCACGGTTAGCTGCACGGCTGACCTGGACTATCGCCCGCGCGATTCGTTAATCGAAGAGCGGCAAGGAGAGCAAAATGACACAACATCATTCACGACTGGATACCACACGTACCATCAAAGCACCGACCGGCACCACACTGAATGCCAAATCATGGCTGACAGAAGCCCCGCTGCGCATGCTGATGAACAACCTGCATCCGGATGTCGCTGAACACCCGCATTCACTGGTGGTTTACGGTGGGATTGGCCGTGCAGCCCGTAACTGGGAATGTTATGACAAGATTGTGGAAGTCCTGAAACGTCTGGAAGACGACGAAACACTGCTGGTTCAGTCCGGTAAGCCTGTCGGTGTTTTCAAAACCCACAGCAACGCACCACGCGTGCTGATCGCAAACTCCAACATCGTGCCGCATTGGGCAAACTGGGAACACTTCAACGAGCTGGATAAAAAAGGCCTGATGATGTACGGCCAGATGACAGCAGGCAGTTGGATCTACATCGGCTCTCAGGGCATCGTTCAGGGCACTTACGAAACCTTCGTTGCCATGGCGCGCCAGCACTTTAACGGTGATGCTTCCGGTCGCTGGATCCTGACAGGTGGTCTGGGCGGTATGGGTGGCGCTCAGCCGCTGGCTGCAACCATGGCCGGTTTCTCCATGATTGCCGTTGAGTGTGACGAATCCCGGATCGATTACCGCCTGCGTACCGGTTATGTTGACTGTAAAGCAACAACGCTGGATGAAGCACTGGCAATCATCGAAGAAGCAAAACAAACCGGTAAGCCGGTGTCTGTTGGCCTGCTGGGCAATGCCGCTGACGTTTTCCCTGAACTGGTGAAACGCGGTATCGTACCTGACTGCACCACAGACCAAACCTCTGCCCACGATCCACTGAATGGCTATCTGCCACAAGGCTGGACCATGGCACACGCGGCAGAAATGCGTCAGAAAGACGAAGCTGCGGTTGTGAAAGCAGCGAAACAATCCATGGCGGTTCAGGTTCAGGCGATGCTGGATCTGCAAAAAGCCGGCTCTGCAACCGTCGACTACGGCAACAACATCCGTCAGATGGCACTGGAAGAAGGCGTTGAAAACGCATTTGATTTCCCGGGATTTGTGCCTGCGTACATCCGCCCGCTGTTCTGTGAAGGTGTCGGTCCGTTCCGTTGGGCAGCCCTGTCTGGCGATCCGGAAGATATCTACAAAACCGATCAGAAAGTAAAAGAGCTGATCCCGGATAACCCGCACCTGCACAACTGGCTGGACATGGCGCGTGAGCGTATCCAGTTCCAGGGACTGCCGGCACGTATCTGCTGGGTTGGCCTGAAAGACCGTGCCCGCCTGGGTCTGGCATTCAACGAAATGGTGCGCAACGGCGAGCTGAAAGCTCCGATCGTCATTGGCCGTGACCACCTGGATTCAGGTTCTGTCTCCAGCCCGAACCGCGAAACTGAAGGCATGATGGACGGTTCAGACACTGTCTCCGACTGGCCACTGCTGAATGCCCTGCTGAACACCGCTTCCGGTGCAACCTGGGTATCACTGCACCACGGTGGTGGTGTGGGTATGGGCTTCTCCCAGCATTCCGGCATGGTGATTGTGTGTGACGGAACAGACGAAGCCGAAGAGCGCATTCGTCGTGTTCTGCGCAACGACCCGGGTACAGGTGTCATGCGTCACGCAGACGCTGGCTACGACATTGCGATCAACTGTGCCAAAGAGCAGGGCCTGGATCTGCCAATGATCACTGACAAATAATTCGAGCAGGAACAATGATTATGTATCAATTAGAAATCATCCCGGGAAAACTGAACCTAAAGCAGCTGCGTGAAGTGAGCCGCAACCCGGTGAAATTGTCTCTGCATGACTCGGCGCTGGCAGGCATGAAAGCCAGCACTGACGCAGTTGAAAAAATCATTCGTGAAGACCGCGTGGTCTACGGGATTAACACAGGATTTGGCCTGCTGGCCAACACTCGTATTGCGGTGGAAGATTTGGAAACCCTGCAACGCAGTATCGTGCTCTCGCACGCTGCAGGGATCGGCGAATTCATGAATGACGCCACCGTGCGTCTGATGATGGTGCTGAAAATCAATAGCCTATCCCGTGGTTTCTCCGGTATTCGCCCTGAAGTCGTCAATGCCCTGATCACGCTGGTCAATGCCGAAGTCTACCCATGCATTCCGAAAAAAGGTTCTGTGGGTGCTTCCGGTGACCTGGCACCACTGGCGCACATGAGCACCGTCCTGTTGGGCGAAGGTCAGGCGCGTCACAATGGCGAAATCATTTCTGGTGCCGAGGCGCTGAAAGTTGCTGGTCTGACGCCAATTACTCTGGCACCAAAAGAAGGACTAGCCTTGCTGAACGGTACCCAAGCCTCGACTGCATTTGCACTCGAAGGTCTGTTTGCTGCAGAAGATCTGTTCTCAGCAGCAACCGTCTGCGGTGCAATGTCGGTCGATGCAGCACTGGGCAGCCGCCGTCCGTTCGACCCGCGCATTCACAGTGTCCGTGGTCATCGCAGCCAGATGGATGCCGCAACTGCGTACCGCCATATGCTGGATCACACCAGTGAAATCGGCAACTCGCACGTCGACTGTGAAAAAGTACAGGACCCGTATTCTCTGCGCTGTCAGCCACAGGTTATGGGGGCTTGCCTGCAGCAAATCCGTCAGGCAGCAGAGGTTCTTCTGGTCGAATCCAATGCAGTTTCTGACAACCCACTGGTATTTGCGGAAGACGATGACATCATTTCCGGTGGTAACTTCCATGCTGAACCCGTTGCGATGGCAGCCGATAATCTGGCGCTGGCAATTGCTGAAATCGGCAGCCTGTCTGAACGCCGCATGGCGCTATTGATTGACAGTGCTCTCAGCAAACTGCCACCTTTCCTGGTGGACAACGGCGGCGTGAACTCTGGTTTCATGATTGCACAGGTGACCTCAGCCGCACTGGCAAGCGAGAACAAAACCCTCGCCCACCCGGCATCTGTCGATAGCCTGCCAACCTCAGCAAATCAGGAAGACCATGTTTCTATGGCAACCTTTGCGGGTCGTCGTCTGGCTGACATGGCTGAAAACACCCGGGGTATCCTGGCCGTCGAACTGCTGGCGGCAGCTCAGGGTCTGGACTTCCGTACACCAAACAAAAGCTCTGAGCGCATTGAAGAAGCGAAATCTCGCTTGCGTGAACGTGTCAGCTTCTACGATAAAGACCGCTATTTCGCACCTGATATCGAAAAAGCCAATGCGTTGCTGCTGGAAGCCAGTTACAACAATCTGATGCCTGAAGCACTGTTGCCAAGTGTATAAGTCAACCAGACATGACACATAAAGAACGAAGCCGGGTCACTTCAAATCCCGGCTTTTTTGTACGTCCTTATCAGTTCCCTTCGCTTACCATCCGTTTGCTTCATAAACCAGCAACGCAGTTCAAAACTTTCGATTTCAGCCTCTGTATTTCAGTCCCGAATTTCACTGGAATAAACATCATTCTAATTTTTGCACTGCCAATGGTCTGTTTTTGCTCTTTAATCAGAAGAAACACAGGAAATAGTCTAAGCTGTGATGAGGTAGAGCCGGGGCAACTGATATAAATCAAAAAGAATGAATCGCATCAGACCATCATAGTCAATGACTATCGGCGAAAGTGCTGCGGTCTAACCTGTGCCCCTACAGATTTGGCGTCACTGTCTTTTCAATTCAGTCCGGTTGGACTGTGTTGTTCTGTTATTTGATCTGTACCCAAACTGGTTTGTACCCGGAGGATGCTATGTGGCAAGCGATTTCCGATCAGCTTTCAGATGTACTCGAACACCCCTTTACAATCCGAGAGCGGGATACCCTCCCCGGCGGGGATGTGAACGACTGCTACTGTATCAGCGACGGAGACCAGAGGTACTTCATCAAACTCAACGACAAAGAACATCTGCCCGTCTTTGAAGCCGAAGCAGAAAGTCTGCGTCTGTTACATGAAACCGGTTTTGTCACGGTCCCCATCAGCCGGTATATGGGCATCAGTCGGGACAAAGCTTTTCTGGTGCTGGATTTTCTCCCCATGAAAAGTATGGATACCGAAGCCGCACATACACTGGGGCAACAGCTGGCCCATTTACATCAATGGGGGGAGCAGCCTGAATACGGCTTCGATCTGGACAATTTTATTGGCCTCACACCTCAGCCCAATCAATGGCGGCGCAAATGGTGCCGTTTCTTTGCTGAACAGCGCATTGCCTGGCAGCTTCAGCTCTGTGAAGAAAAAGGCATTGAGTTTGGCAATATTGATGTCATGACCGGAAATGTGATTGAAATTCTGGCCGCACATCAGCCCAAACCTTCCCTGCTTCACGGCGATTTATGGCATGGCAATACAGCCCTGAGTGTCGACGGCCCGGTCATCTTCGATCCGGCCAGTTACTGGGGGGATCGGGAATGTGATATTGCCATGACAGAGCTTTTCGGTGGCTTTCCTGAAAGCTTTTACAATGGCTATCAGTCTGTCTTTCCTTTGGACGAAGGCTACAACCAGAGACGGGATTTATATAACCTTTACCATCTGTTAAATCACTGTAACCTCTTTGGTGGAGAGTATCTCGATCAGGTTGAACATGCGGTCCGCAAGCTGAACCTGAACAGCAGGTAAGCTCCCGCCATACACAGCAATATGACTACCGTCTTCAGGGCTGAAGTGATAAGGTTCACACTCTTTTTGTATCATTTCAGCCCAAGACAGGATTCAAATGTTAAAAGCCGCAATCTTTGATATGGACGGCCTTCTGGTCGATTCTGAACCTTTCTGGCAACGTGCTCAGATCGAGGTCTTTTCTTCCCTGGGAGTGAAAATCACTCAGCAGGACACCCTGGATACCATGGGACTGCGTATCGATCACATTGTGGATCATTGGTTTGATCGCCAGCCATGGCAAGGACCAAGCTGTCAGGAAGTCAACTCGATGATCACGAAACGCGTCGAAACCCTGGTTCAGGCGCACAAACCCATACTACCCGGCGTTCAGGAAGCACTGCAAACCTGTCAGGATCTGGGTCTGAAAGTTGCCCTGGCATCTTCTTCACCCATGAGTTTGATTCATGCCACGCTGGATGCGCTTTCACTGACCGAAGCATTCAGTGCACTGTTTTCAGCCGAACACCTGCGCTTTGGTAAACCTCACCCGGAAGTTTATCTCAATGCCGCAGATGCACTGGGTGTTGAACCCCATGAATGTGTCGCATTTGAAGATTCGCTCAATGGCCTGCTGGCCGTGAAAGCTGCCCGTATGAAAGGTATTGCCGTCCCGGAAGCCCATCATCGCGATGACCTGCGCTGGTCAATTGCCGATCGAAAACTTAACTCGCTGCTCGAAGTAAATAAAGAATTAATCGCCGGTCTTTAATCAGCTTCAGTGATGGTTAGCAGCTCTGTTGAAACAGGCAGAGTTGCTCATCAACTCATTTCTCATAACACGCAATGATTCCCTCCCTGTTGAGTCGATTTTGACTCCAAAAAATCAAGTTCGCTTCATACCTTCACACGCATGTCCATTGCTGGTTCTCGAAGTTGCCGGGCATCCGCCTGCCAATCCACAAAACTTCTCAGCAACTCAAAGTTTGCGGTTAATTCACGGCAAAAACTAATTCGGCTCGCTAGGATTAACTTAACGGTTTATCAATCGATTCCCCAATTCATGTCAGGGTGAGATGACGCAATCTCATCCCAGGTTCAGGTTCTGTGGCCACTCCCGAAACTGAGCCTTGAGATGCATGGGGAAATACCACTCTCCAGAAAAGGAAGTTGGAAGTTGTGTCTGTGTGCCATGGGTGTTCGGTACATGTTAAGGAGTATTCAATGAAGAATTACAGCGAGCAGAGCGTGATTTGTCCGCATTGTGGCCATCATATCCGCATTACGCTGGATACCAGTGCTGGCAGTCAGGAATTTTATGATGATTGTCCCGCGTGCTGTCATGCCATCCATCTGAACATGCAGGTTGATGACCTGCACAAAACCATTCATTTATTTGTGGATGCCGACGATGAGCAAATTTTCTAAACACTTCCCAGAGTGAGGAATCAGCACCGCCCTGCCCTATGGCAGGGCGAATTGTTTATGGTCAAACCCTGAAATGGCGTGAGGCCATCCTCCCGCTCGGCAGTATTTACAGCCGCCTGCATCGAGAGAGCAATTTCAGTCTTGAAAGCACCTCCTCATGACCGGTTCACTTCAGATGGCTTGATAGTTGTCGACATAAAAGCAAGAATACCAGCCAGATTTAGAAGACGCTCATGCCATCACTGTTGAGGAAACAAGCATGTTTACAGGTATTATTCAGTCCGTCGCCGTCATTACATCAGTGACTGACAACAAGGGAATCAGAACGTTTGACATTGAATTCAAGCCTGGCTTTTGTGAAAACCTGGAGATTGGTGCAAGCGTTGCTGTCGATGGTGTTTGCTTAACCGTGACCGAAATCATCTCTCCAACAAGAGTGACCTTTGACGTCATGCTAAAAAGCCTGGAAATTACGACGCTCAGCGAATACAAACAAAACCAAGCCGTCAATGTCGAGCGAGCGGCCAAAGACGGCGCAGAAATTGGGGGGCATCCCCTCTCTGGCCATGTTGATTTCAAAACATCTGTGCTTGATGTTCAACAAATCGACGAGAACTACCGTATCCGTATTTCTCTCTCTCGTGACTGGGCAAAATACATCTTCCCGAAAGGCTATATTGCTTTGAATGGTGCCAGCCTGACGGTTTCAGATGTCAATAAAAATGAAGGTTGGTTCGATGTCTGGCTCATCCCGGAAACCCGCAGAATGACGACCTTCGAAGAAAAGCAAAGCGGTTCAACCATCAATGTCGAAATTGAACGTGGCACACAAGTGGTCGTCGATACTGTCCGCGATGCAATTGACGAAAAAATGGGCGCATTGATGCCACTTTTCGAAAAGTTCCTCGCCTCGAACAACGCGGATATTGAATCGATTGGTCAGGCTGCACAAAAAGCGCTCTCTGATGCCGAACATAAGTCGTAATCAGCTTTGCATTCTCGTTGATATTTCAAACACATGTGGCTGAATCAGACGAGTTGCGAAAAACAATACCTGACCCAACTGCCTGTAGGCCAAATACGTTAGGGGGAAAGCCCTAACGTATCTTCAATCTGACCGCCTGCAAGATGTCCTCCAAATGACCCAATTTCTAAGCCCTCAAGGCGCCCATCTGGCACTCACCTCACACAAATCCGATAAAATAATTATTTGTTTAATTTCAATAGCTTACAATCAATAAAACACAGTTCATATCGACATTCTCCTGCCGTATGTAAAAGCATAAACAAGCTTCAACTCACAATTTGACCATAAAGTTAGAACAGCTGTCCCAAAAAGCTGTGACTTGATTGTATTGAGCCTGTCAAATACTTATCCTTACAAACCGTAATGTTTCGCAGCGGTATTTCGCTTATTTTCCTGACCATGTTTAAATCTCACACCAATCACTTGGGCTTTCGCATCCAGCTCACATTAACCACTGTCATTCTCCTGAGTGCCATTGGTGTAGGCATGATCTGGTACAGCAGTTCTGAACGCGCTATCACTCAGGCGATCGAAGGATTTTACCGCCAAAGCAATGATGTGGTGAAAGATCACTTAGATGAATTCTTTAACAATGTCCGGCTGATCTACAAGCAACAGGATCTGATGGCAGACGAGCTGGATACGATCGTTCAGGATAAAACGGAAATGCAGCGATACCTGACCGAATCCCTCAGAAAGCACCCAAACATAGAGCATTTTTATTTTGCCACGCCGAATGGCGGATTGAGCCTGATTGGCCGCGATCCCGACATCGTCCGCTTCAACTTACCTGAAAGCTACTCGAATTACTTTGAGTTCATCGAAACTGAACGCCCGGAAGCCGGTTATCTGCATCGCTACATTATTCACCCTTTGAAACGAGATAACATTCTGCTGAACAGTCAGGAATACTATGACGCCCGTAAACAACCCTGGTTCTTTCAGGCACTGGCCAATGACCAGGCTATATGGAGTGAGCTCATTAAACGTGAAGAGCAGCAAGGTGAGCTGGGCGTGACGTTATCAAAAGCAGAATACGATCAGGCTGGCGAGCTACTGGGTGTCTGGGGAATGGATATTGATTTAACCCCGCTGATTGATGAACTGGAGCGTATCAAGATCAGTCCAAACAGCGTGATCACCATTCTGGGTCGCCAGGGAACCATTCTGACCAGCACCCGACCGGATCACGTGGCCGCTTATGGAGAACTGAAAACCATTGATCCGCAACTCACGCCGCTACTCTATAAAGTCTGGAAATACAGATACGGGCACACAACCGATGTCAGCCCAGTCTACCGCTTTCACTGTCAGGGACAGTACTGGCTCAGCTATACCGGCTATTACACGCTGGACGGAGACGATCGAGTAACCATTGTCATGCTGTCACCGCTCAATGACTTCACCTCTGTCTTCATGACGGCCAAAGATACGGCCATCGTTCTGACTCTGGTGCTCATGATCATTGCTGCGATCTACGGATACTACGGCAACCGCTACATTCTGACGCCCATTCAGCGCCTGACGAATGCAATTAACAATATCAGCCGGGGTCAGTGGGGGCAGACACTGAACCTGAAACGCAGTGACGAGGTCGGTCAGTTGGCCGATGCCTTTGATGATATGAGTCGTCATCTGGAACAAACCATCACACATCTGGATCAGGAGCGTGAAAAAACCGCAAAGCTGAACCTGTTACTGGAGAAACAGAATCAGGAACTGGAAGCCAGAGTGACAGCCCGCACCGTTGCCCTGAAAGAAGCCAACAACCGCCTTGAGAAACTAGCTTTTTATGATCCCTTAACCAATGCGCCCAACCGCCGTTTTTTCTGGCAGCAATTCAACGAAATACGGGATCGTCAAGGATGCTGGCTGATGTTGCTGGATGTCGATGATTTCAAAAAATTAAATGACACATACGGGCATCAGGTGGGGGATCTGGCCCTACAGCATCTGGTCAACATCTGTAATGACACCTTTACTGAGCCTGACTTCATTGGGCGGATTGGCGGAGAGGAATTTGCCATTTGCTCACTCGCGCCAGATGAGATCACCGCACGCCGGCTTGCAGATAACCTGTTGCAGCGTCTCTCCTCGATACCTGTCTCTTTGGGAGACACTCAGATCACCATCACCGTCAGTATGGGAATCACCCAATGCGAACCGGGCAGTAAAGGCTGCTTTGGTATTGCAGACGGACTTTTATATCAAGCCAAACAATCGGGTAAAAACAAAGCACTGCTGATCAGTCTGGAGGAACGCAGGTAAGTGAGTGAGACTGATTGAATAAATCGTTGTCTGACTGAGGGAAGCCGATATAATCACTACTGAATACCATTCCAACAAGATATCCCTGCCCTCTGGAGCAATTTGTGCATTTTTATCGTCTTGAAACAAAGCGATTGCTTAAGCTCGCTATTCCCGTCCTGATCGCTTCTGTTGCCCAGACAGCGATGAGTTTTATTGATACCGTCATGGCCGGTAGCGTCAGCGCAACCGATATGGCCGCAGTCTCCGTCGCCTCCAGCATTTGGATGCCAGCGATCCTGTTTGGGATCGGTGTGCTGCTCGCGATGGTCCCCATCGTCGCGCAACTGAATGGTTCCGGACAAAAAGACAAAATTCCTTTTCAGGTTCAGCATAGTTTTCTTTTGGCACTCCTCCTGTCTGTTCCTGTCATTCTGGTGCTTTATAACGCGGGCATGCTTATCGATTATATGGCACTTGAAAGCGTGTTATCAGAGAAAACGATTGGTTACCTGCATGCGGTTCTTTATGCCGTGCCGGCACTCTTTCTGTTTCAGGCTTTACGTAGCTTCTCAGAGGGTTTATCCCTGACTGTACCGGGTATGGTCATTGGGTTCATCGGCCTGCTGGCCAATATTCCGCTGAACTGGGTGTTTGTCTACGGTAAATTTGGCGCACCGGCACTGGGCGGCGTAGGCTGCGGTGTTGCGACAGCCATTGTCTACTGGCTGATGTTCTTTGCCATGCTGGTCTATGTTCTGGTGAACAAAAAGCTCAACCGGATTGGCTTGTTTGTGACCTGGCACAAGCCTGAAGTCGATACAGTCACCCGCCAGTTCAAGCTGGGTTTCCCCATTGCGGCCGCACTGTTTTTTGAAGTCTCACTCTTTGCCGCCATTGCGCTGCTGATTGCACCACTCGGCTCCATTGTCGTGGCCGCACATCAGATTGCGATTAACTTCTCCTCGCTGGTCTTCATGCTGCCCATGAGTCTGGGCGCAGCGACCAGCATCCGGGTTGGGCATCAGCTGGGGGAGAAAAACTTCGATGGCGCCAGAATTTCCAGCCATTGTGGCATCTGGCTGGGAGTTGCTGTTTCCCTGACCACCGCGGTACTCACCGTCATTTTCCGCGAACCCATCGGATTGCTTTATACCGATAATCCGGAAGTCGTCAGTCTTGCTGCGCAGTTATTATTCCTGGCCGCGGTTTACCAATGTAGTGATGCCATTCAGGTAGTCGCTGCCGGCGCACTCCGGGGATATAAAGACATGCAGGCTATTTTCGTCCGCACCTTTATCGCCTACTGGATTTTTGGCCTGCCAACCGGTTATATCCTGGGGATGACACATTTGATCACCGAACCAATGGGCCCACACGGTTTCTGGATTGGTAACATCGTCGGTCTGACTGCCGCTGCAATCATGCTGACCACGCGTTTATTGTGGTTACAGCGTCAGGACCACGACTTCCAGCTAGCCCTGTCAGTCCGCTGATCCGAGCTTTGAAACCTGACGACGTTTTATGAAAGGCAGCAAAGGCTGCCTTTTTCTTTGGCTGAAAAGTCAGCATGTTAGCGTATACTTTGAAAAAACAGACTTAAGAATCGGCCATGGTTTTTGATATCCGTGATTTTTCCAGCCTGAAAATCGTCCTGCTGTCACTTTGCCTCACCCTGCTGAGTGGCTGTGACAAGTCGTCGTCCGACAGTCATTTCGCAAATTATACAGAGCGTCTGGCGTCGATTCTGGACGCCAGTGCACCTGAGCCACCCAACACAAAAATCCCCCCATTACCGGAAGTGAGCGAGCTGCTTCAACGCACGGAAGATGTCCGTATGGGCCTGTTTGATGCCTACGAATTGAGAGCATGTGGCCTGTTTCAATTGATTGCGGAACGGAACTCTGTGCTGGGCAAAGTTCAGGACCGAACCCGGCAACTTCGCTACGAACTGCTCTTGCTGGACGGTATCGGTCATTGCCTTGCAACGCTGCCTGAGAACAAGAAGCTACAAACTCAGTTGCTTGAGGTCCAGCACACCAAACAAATCGATTTACCCAAATATTTCTGGAACATGCTGCTCACCGGTGATGAATGGCAGAAACAATTCAAGCCGACCCATATCCCTTTCCCATTGAACAAAATAGCCGGAGCATCAGAAAGTCAGCATGTTTTCAGCGGATTAGCCGAGATCGCCCGGCAGATCAGTGCAGGACAGACAGTCACTTCCCAAGCCGCCGACAGCCTGCTGACCTATCAGGCCGACATTCATACCTTCCGTTATCTCGGTCAGCTGTTTTATGCCATGGCCCGCGCCCGTGACTGGCTGAATACGGCCACCAGGCTATTAGAAAGCGAAGATTCGCAGGTAATGTGCGGCCCAAACCGAAACCAGCAACAAGCCGAATACCTGGAAAACGTGTTTTATACATTTTATGTCGGTGAAATTCAGCCTTATCTTGCCAAGCTCGACAGCCAGTACCAGAAAATTTCACCCGATCTGCAAGTGCTGTTTGCTACACCTGAGCGCCCGACAGCGATGGCTGACTATCAAACTTATTACATTGACGGCGAATTACACCGCCAGTTTCGTGAAGCCACGCTCAACCATGTGCATTACTGGCAGACACTCTTCAAACGCTGTGGGATAAAAGTCGGACAGCCCGGATAGCCTTCGCTATGCTTGATGAACAGAAATCGCGATGGAGCGTGACGCAATGAAAAAAATAAAAAATGAGCAGAAGTTACTGAAAAAAGCCATGGAATTGGGTATCGCCTTCGCCCGAAAGCAAGGATACGAGGATTTTGGCAAAGGCATCTCCGAAAAAGACAAAGTCGAATGCATCTACCGCCTGCTGGTTGATGTCAAACAAATCACCCCGCTTGCTCCGGATCAGGAAGATGGCCCCAACATGCGTCACAAACTGGCCATCTGGATTTCCCGGTTGTTGCCGCCGGATCATGAGTTATTGCAATAATTTGTCCCGAAAAACAATCACTCACTGACTGAAAGCGCATCAGGGCGTACAACTTGCAACCAAACAGTCACGAAAAATAAAAAAGCCAACTCAAACACTTGCACCGAAGGGAGTGAATCGCTAATATTCACCCCGTTCTGATGCAGAGCACTTCCATGATACGACCGTAGCTCAGCTGGTTAGAGCACCACCTTGACATGGTGGGGGTCGGTGGTTCGAGTCCACTCGGTCGTACCAAATTTCGCATTAGAATAACTTAAATTTCGCGTCTGTAGCTCAGCTGGTTAGAGTACCGCCTTGACATGGCGGGGGTCGGTGGTTCGAGTCCACTCAGACGCACCAAATTTAAATTTTTCTGTCTTACCTCTATTAGACAGGGAAATAAAAAGCGTCTGTAGCTCAGCTGGTTAGAGTATCGCCTTGACATGGCGGGGGTCGGTGGTTCGAGTCCACTCAGACGCACCAAATTTGAATGTTTCTGTCTTACCTCTATTAGACAGGGAAACAAAAAGCGTCTGTAGCTCAGCTGGTTAGAGTATCGCCTTGACATGGCGGGGGTCGGTGGTTCGAGTCCACTCAGACGCACCAAATTTGAATGTTTCTGTCTTACTTCTGTTAGACAGGGAAATAAAAGCGTCTGTAGCTCAGCTGGTTAGAGTATCGCCTTGACATGGCGGGGGTCGGTGGTTCGAGTCCACTCAGACGCACCATACACAGAGAAGCCCGTTCGAAAGAACGGGCTTTTTCTTTGCCTACTATCTAGGTCACCCTCAAATTTCGCATTAAAAAAACTAGGGGTAAATCGCCTGATTTACCCCTCTCAAAAATCGCCGGTTCCAAAATGGTTCCAAAACTATTTTGGAACCGGGGTACGAATCCCTATCTCACCAGCCGGAACCTGTACCCATTTTTCATGCCCTTCTTTGTACACTTTTGTGCTTCTGGCATCAGAATGAGCGGCTCTTGCCTGAGGGTCATAACCAGCTTTGTCGAACAAATGAATACTCAACCCACGCACTTCATGAAATGTCGGACGTTCGGTTTTATCCAAATGTTTCTTCACCCCTGCCAAATCCCGATAATGTGAAAATTTTCTGCTTAAGAATTTTCGATTTACCTGAGTCAAATGCTCACAATATTTACTCACTTCATTACTGATCTTCTCTGGCATTCGATGAACAACATATGCTGATGCAATATTATCTTTGCTATCGTCGATGATTTTCTTGAGTGACAACGTCACTGGAATCATGACCCGGCTCGATTCCTTCTTCTTTACTTTCTGACGGTGAATCTTCAAGTATCCAAATACCTGAATACCATTTTCTTCAACAGGCTCTTCAAGCCATTCAATATGGTCATAGCGTACAGCACAGACTTCAAGCGCTGCGTGCGTGGTTTCCAGGGACAGGTCCATTGCACAGCGAAGCCAGGGAGGTGCGATTCGCCAAATAGCCTTGTATTCCTCCAATGTGATCCTTTGCCGTAGTTTACTTTCGAGCGGTTTCCGTTTCTTCCGCTTTGCCGGGTTCTCCAGCATCACGCTGTCATCAACCGCATAGTCGAACACTTTAACCATCACAGATATCCAGCGGTTATAAACCTCGTTCGATTTGCCCTCAGCAAGCGTTTCAAGCACATGATTCACATCATGCAGGTCGATCACCATGCCAGGCTTATTCCCAATCACTTCCGCTAGTCTGCGAACCCGTGAAACGAAGTTTTTATAGGTTTCCTCAGATGGGTTCTCTTCTTCCTTGTAGCGTTTGAGAACACGTTTTAAGTACTGGGAAAATGGCGTCAGGCCTTTCTTCCTTCTACTCGTGATAAGGCTTGGGTTCACTTCATGAGTAATTTCAGCATCAATTCGGTAGGTCGCGTTATATCTGCGGGCTAAAGCGATGGCTCTTGATTTCTCGTTACCCAAAGACTTCCAGGTATTGTCAATGCGGCGGAATACATAGCCTTTCTCGCCTTTATGATAGAGACCTTCAGGAAGGTCTCTGAACTTCTTATTTCTAGGACGGGGCACGGTCACCTCTGTGTTTCTTAATGGCTTAGCAGGTCATCTAACATCTCATCCCCTGTCGCGTCTTTTTCCCGCTCCAGGTCGACGTAATAACAGCGCCCGATTCGCTTCCCAGGCAACGTACCCAAATCGATTTCCCTACGACAGACACGCACGCTGGGTGCCTGGCCATCGGGGAATCGCATTTTTCGCCATTCATTCAACTTAACCAGCATATTGAGCATTTCCTCTGCTGGGAATTTTTGATTCCGGGGGGAGAGGGATCCGAAATAACCTATGGACCTGTGGATGACACCTAAAACAAATTAAAAAACATAGACTTACAACCCACAAGTAACGTGGGTTACGGACATTTTCTTCAAATAGAACCTGTGGATCAGCGTTAGTACTGACATTCGAGAAACCATATCGGCTTCGTTCAGACAGTCTTTTCAATTTCATCTGTACCTCATCTTTGCTGTTGCCGCAGCAATCTGAGTAGGAAGCTGCCCTCTTACGAAGGCAGCAGTGTGTGAGCCGAAAGCATAGTTTTGCCACTATGCTCTTATTCAAGGTAACTCATCAGAAAGTGGCCATTCAGAGTCAATGCTATCTGTTATGGCTTCAAAAGTTTGCATTTGCAGTTCAAGCTGGTTGCTTTGGATCTGCGAAGAAGTTTTCATCGCTTGACTAAATACGCTCTTCATTGCTTCGTATTTACTACGACACACGATCATTTTATCTTCTCTTTGGTAATGGGCTGCCATCTGCATCAACATCTGACCAGCATAGTTATCAATGGCCTTCCCACCCCTTAGTTCTTCATCCATACGGTTGAACTCTTTGATAAATGCAGCCCTAAAAAGTAATGCTTGCTTTCCCGTGAAGCCAAGCACGAGGAAGTAAAATCCATCTTTTGTCATGTAATACACTTTGTCATTTCTTGTACCACCATTCGGGATAGGAGATGCAACGAACGTCTCCTTAAAATTAAGGAAGTGTAAATCTTCCTCACTTGTTAAACGGCGAATTGCTTGCAATACATTGTCGTGCCGTTTACCAAAATACTGAGCCACTTTCAGTGACGTCGTCATTGGCTGACCGTCAATAATTTCTAATGCCGGTACGCTCCCACATGGTTCAGGAAGACTTTTCATAATCAATGCCTCTTAGTGAATAGTTTCGTTTAGCTGTTTTCCATTTACACACAAGCAAAGCAATTGGTCCGATAGAAATTCAAACTCCGTAAGATACTTTTCCACTAACTGTTTATTCAATCGCCCATAGAACTCACTTAGAAACAGAGAAAATCCGTCATATGTTATATAAAAGATTTCTTTATCAACGCCATTTTCAACCATCTTCACTGAAGAGAAGTTGTTATCAATAAATGCGTTGGAGTAATCTACAGCATGAATTTTCTGCAATACTTCATTATGTTGAATTTCAAACACCGTCGAAAACATAAGTGATGTCGTGCTTGCTTTCCCGTTCAATACTTCGACTAATGGCTCTTCGTTGATTAACTCTTGTTTCATGCTATTTACCTTATTTATTTGAATTTAGAATCAATTCACCACTGTTACGTCAGCAATGGTGATTGAGCACTTTAACCGTCACATCCAAATGCAACGATGAGATCCCAAGCTTCACAGCCAAACGCTTACGGTTTGCTGTATCCAGATTGATGGCGCTTGCGAGCGTTTCATACTTGTTTTCATGACCACGCATAATCGCTTTTTTACTTTCGATATATTCCTTTTCCAGCCCTGCCTCCTGGTAAACTTCAGAAATTAAAGTGGCGATGTGGTTGAGTGATTTCTTAGGCATAACAGCCCTCCTTCCTGTTGATTTATGCTGCCTGTGTTAAACCGGATGCAAATGCTCTGACCACGCCTTGGCACCACTGAGCATCTGCTTCCAGCAAACGCTGTTCACGGTCCAGCGATAGCAGTAACAACGCCTCGGTGCATGAAGCACGCTCTGCTTCAATTGCTGCAATACGCTGCTCGATTTCTGATTTCATGCTCTGGTAATAGCCAGGCTGTTTCAAAAACAACATTGCGCTGGCATCGTCCTGAAACTTTCTTATTGCAGGTTGCTGAGACTCAGCCTCTGCCAGCATTTTTCTGCCAAGGTCAGTCAGGCTATACACTTTCTTGTCTGGCTTGCCCTGTTGCATGACTTCTTCGATGCTGACACAGCCAGATGCCTCCAATCTGGCAAGCTCCCGATACACCTGCTGATGAGAAGCTTTCCAGGGTGAATGCTGAATCAGCTTCGTGATGTCATAACCTGTATGGCAATGATTCTTCAGCTGACTGAGTAATACGATTTGCAAATTACTGATCATCCTTGTTTCCTCATTGTTGATTCACTTGCTGTTCCTGAACGTGTTCAGGGATTCCCGGGTACAACCCGAATTCACGAAGATTCTCGACCCCTAAAGCAACGAGATTAGAAACTCGCTTGGTATTGATTGTTTTTTCGCAAGGCTCCTTCAAAATCACGCCGGCATTCTTTAGCTGCCGTTTCAGAACCCGGTCTGACTTCACCGGTAAACTGTCGAATGTCTGTTTCAATGCCGGCGTCTGGCTGAGTTGCTGCATCATGTGGCTCGTTCGAATCAACAGGCACAGTTCTCCGTCTATCCAGTCAAATAGGTATGGATAGCGATACTGACCCGAATCAATCTCACCCAGAATGACGTGAAGAATCCAAACCCAAGGTTCCCGTGAAGCATTGGTTTCACTGACATGAGCGCTCATTTCTGTAATCAGATGCGATACGAACTTGCCGTACTTGGAAGGCATACCGGTGAATTGGCACAACAGCTTCCATGCAAGTAATACGCAGCTGTAATTCTCAATCATGCGCTCTGCAGTACTGTCACTGTTGACCGAACTGCGCTTTGTTTTCATGTACTCCAGACACTCATGAAAGTGCTGACGCATTTCCTGACGGGAGAATGTCGTCAGAAACTGAATCCACTCTTTCACCGGAAATCTCGGCAAATCTTCAGGCAGCAATGCGCCTTTTCTGTTGGATAAATCAGACCGAATCAGCTTGCCCTGCAAGCTCTGAACGGGGACGTCTTCCCCCGCCAGTAATACCGGTGCAACACAGAGGAACTCAGTCATCTCTGAACTGCGTTTCGATGTGGTGTACTGATAGCTCTCCTGCAAAAGCGCAACAGCTCGATCAATCGTTTTCTGTTCCTGCGCACTGATTTCTTCCCAGCCAACCGGGTGCGAGGTGTGCCCGATTGAAGTCACCAAACGAAATTCAGACTTCATACTCTGGCTGGAAAGCATCGTGAAACCGATGCTTCGCTCAATCCGCTTAATCAGCGTCGACTTACCTGCTCCCTTATCAGCTTGAAGCGTGAAGTGCGGCCAGAAGCCCAGAAACGTTTTGATATGGCATCCCAGCCCCCAAACCAGCGGAATCAATCCGGCGCTTTGTTTAAACGTCTTGCTGTACGCTTCGATAACCGACTTGCCATCACTTGGGTGACCAGAAATGAAACGCAGGTTGTAATAAGGGCATTGCTGCTTCGGGTTCGTAAAGTAACAATCCGGCCCTTCATTAAAGATTGGTTTGCCTTCATGCCAGGCGAGGCCAACAAAATTCACGGCAGAACGTGCGCCAATCTTGGTGGCCCTTTCCAGTATTGAAATCATCCTGCTGAATTTTCCCGGGTTAAATATCCCCCCGCCAACGCGACGCCAGACATCAATGTTGTAAAGCTGCTCCCTTTCAAGAATGAAACGGGTCAGTTCATAAGGTGAATCCGGCGTCTGTATCGAAGCTGAGTACACCTTGTGGGCCTGCAGATCTTTCTCTCCGGTCATCGCTGCATTGGCAGAAGAAATTGTCACCTTCGAAAGTCCGGCGATTCTGAAGCTGCATACATCCTGAGGGATTTGCTGCTCACCTTCTTCCTCGTTCTGAACAATCTTCAGGAAACTCGTGAAGTCCTGCTTAGTCCGAAACAACCCATACATATACTGGTCATGATCAGGCAGAGGCAGACGCTTCACTCTGCCTGAAATAAACTGGCCTTCCTGCCCATAAACCAGCCATTGCTCCAGCCGCAGCAAAGCAAACTTCGTTTCCTGAGGCCCATGTTCACGCAGGTAATCATTCAGGTCGTTTACTTCCTCCCATTGCGGCGTATCCTGCCGGACCAGAAAGCACGGTATGTTCAGTGCAGTACACGCTTCATGCACCACCCATGCGGCTTCCGGCCCCGGACGGTGCCCCTTGCGTGGTCCATCTTTAATTGGCGCATCATTGTCGAAACAACACACCACTTTCTTCCCTGCCAGAAAACGCCAGTCAATGTCTTCCACAGCCAGCCCGCGGGTCGCAATCGCCGTTGTCGTACCTTTGCCAGTCCCCTCCGGGTCAAATGCCGCCACAGCTGATATGGCATTGATGGGCGATTCAACAACGTAAACAGTCGTGGCTCTGCGAAGGGCCATTGCATCGGGAATATAGGGGTATCCACGCTTCTCTCCTTGCGCCTTAGTTTTCAGGTCTCCATTCAGTGACGGGTCAAAGTAACGGTAATCAATCCCCATCACCTGCTTGCTCAACACACAGCGGGCTGGGAAAACAATGGCCGGGCCGCCATACCCAATTTCACCCGACTTCTTCTTTGAGTTCGTCCAGTCACTGAACCCAAACGCACCCCGTTTTTGCATCAGGTCTATCACCGGGGCCGGAATCTTCCGCTCATCAAACAAATACCGCCGCGCATCACTTGCCACTGCGAGCTGCTTTTCTGCCAGCCATTCCAGCTTTGGCTTTTGCTGTTGCTGCTCTGGAGCATCTGCCGTAATCCCGTATTCCTTATGAATCCAGCGCATTGCCTCGCTGGCATCATCAGCACGGCCGCAATAAATCACCAGGTCGATACAGCTTCCTTTTTCACCTGTGGTGTGGTCTTTCCACATCATGTGGCCAGCTTCTTCGGCAACGAAAATGCTCACGCTTGGGTGCTTGTCTGCCCTGCCCTGCGCCCGGTAATTGCCATTCGGCTCAGGGCGTTCCATACCCAGCCGTTCGGCCAGATCGTGCAGGTCAATCTCTCGTTTTAGCTTGTCTGCGGACGCCATACAGCGAACCTCCAATGTCTTGCAAATTCACCCCAACTTCTACGGGGCCGAAACGCGCCGACAACTGGCGCTTTAACGCGTTGAAATCGTCTGAACTCAGTAACTCAGCTACCTCTGCGTGTTGGCTCTGAATGTGCTGCCAAACCAACCGTTTCTTGTCGGTTGGTAACTGGCTTAAATTCACGCAAGGCGCCTGGAGCCGGCAAATGCACGGCTCCGGCCAGAAAGCTGAAGGTGATTTAGAGGCCATGAGCGATAATCCGGCGCAACGATGCAGAAGCCACCCACAACTCATCACTAAACTCGCAGCCATGCGTGATCCCACGCTGCTTTACCAGTTCAGCCGGAATCTCGCTGATACGGTCAGCATTCAGCACAAGGTGACCTTGCTGCTGCCATCTCTGCAGAGTTTCCATGTGGTCGCTCTCGAACGCCGGTAATGAAATAAATCCCTGATTCTTCACCAGCTGTTGCTCCAGCTTCATCAAGCAGCGCTGCTCGCTTAGTGTCATCCGTGTTGCGAACATCATTAACGCTCCCCACCCAGGTACTGAGCTGCAATGGTCTTATTCGGATACAACTGATGGCGCGCCCACACAGAGTGACGATTCAAAATCGACAGCATGTCCGACACAAACTCACGTGGTACACCTTCATGACGTGTCCAGCACCGAATCAAACCGGGATACTGACCAAGCTCGCCCGCCACGTATTCATGCAGCTCGCGTTCTGTCGCTCTGCTATCAAACACATGCAGATTGATATTCCTTAACGCGGCTTGCAGTGCCGCACGCCTGAGTTCAACCACAATGGCTGAAAGTGACTTACTCATCTTCCTGTCCCTCTGCACAACGAATACACCGCAATCTGCTGAAACTGATTCACCTGAAATTTTCCCTGCCCAATCGGGTTTAACCACACACTGCCGTCTGGCTGTTTAGAAATGGCTTCCAATGGCGCAATATCCGCCGGTGAACCCGAAATACTCACCAAGTCGCCGCGCTTCAGCCTTGCGGCCGCTCTGTGGCCATCTAACATCAGTGAAAACATGTACTTGCCTCCCGCATGGCTGATGCCAGTGATTCCTTATCCGGCCTGGTGTAAATGGCTGTGGTCTTGATGTCTGAGTGCCCCAACACCGCCTGTACACGTCGCAGTGCGTCCGGTGATGTTGCGCGTTCCAGATACCGCTTTGCCCAGCAATGCCGCAGCCAGTGAGGGGTGCCTTCCGGAACTTCTGCAGCCCGGCACCAGAGTTTGAAGCGGTGCTGAAAACTCCGGCGACTCATGTGCTGACGGTTCCGGCTCAGAAACAGGGGGCGCTCCTCTCGTGGGGTATCCCAGTCCCAGCCTTCACTCATTTCACGATGAATGCGCAGCAACTCACGCAGCGCTTCGGTTGCAGAGCGGTTCAGAGAAACCGGGTGTTTCTTCTGGCCTTTGGTGTTGGCACTGTCGAAGACCAGATAACCTTCATCCAGGCTCAGTTCTGCATCCAGAACCGACAGACCACGCATTGGCAGGTGATACTTATTGGCCTTTTTCGGATCCGGCCCAGCCAGCACACCCAAACGGACAGCGGTTTCCCGCATCAGCAGCATCCAGTAGTAGTCGCGCTTTGCATAAATGCAGTCGGTTGATTTGATAGTTTTGAACAGGTGTTTTTCTTCCTGCTCTGTGAAGTAATGTTCGAAAACGGTTTGATGACTCATGGCTTACCTCCGGGCTTCGCCTTCTGTTAATCCACAACCAATGCACGCACGCGGCTCAGAAACTCCAGCGCCGCAGCGAAAGATTCCTGCAAGGCACGTTCAATGCGTTCGAACTCATCACGCTGGATATCGCCATCTGCCAATGCAGCCGCGAGTTCGCGATTTACATCGCCGATTTCAGCGTGCCAGTTACTGTATGAGTTCAGCAGTTCCAGATCGGAAATGGTTTGGTAATTCGCCAGGAAGTAGATGGAGTAGTTCATCTCAGCGGCCAGCGCACGCAGTATCTGCACATCGCCGGTGAGCTTCATTAGGGTGATCGCATCCATCAAACCCAGTTTGTGGTGCTTTTGTTTGGGATTGATTTCATTGGCCAGCACGCCCGTACGCTTGTTCAGCTGCTGCTCTAACATGCAGGTGTTATTAAACTGACGCAGGGTTTCACGGCAGGCAGTGGTAACCTGCGGATAGCACGGTTCCTCACGCATGGGCGTGATAGATGAAATGGTCATATGACCTCCTGAGTTTATTTACATTTTGTTTTTCAGGAGGCTGCGTTACACTTAACCGCAAGGATGAAATGGTGTGTGAGCCGTGAGCATAGAGGTTGCTGCCTCTGCTCATCATCTGACGGTTAGTTGTGTATTCGCAGCTTCCCGGGCCCTTCCTGATTGCCGTTAGGAAGGGCTTTTTATTAACTGGCTTTTTTCTCTAATTTCACGTCCAACAATTCAATCGGTGGCTGTGGCATTTTTAGCTGTAGACAAATACGTTCAATTAACTCTTTGCACACCTGTTCCTCGAACTGATTGTCTGAAGCTTTCAAACGATCAATCGTTTTCAGAAGATCTCTGCTCAGAGTAGAAGTTTGATTTACAGACAACGAATTAATCTGGATAAGCTTTTCTTCGCACTCAATAAAATAATCCCGCATTTGATAGCCAACATCTGAGCGATCCATCATGCACAAGTGTTTAGCCATTTCGACAGTGATTGTGTACTCAGTGGCAGGACGTCCTTTATCTTCATTTTTTGCCAAAATTGGCAAAAAATCTTTGCCTTCAGTAAAACCTGTTTCTTCAATACGACGACCAACCCAACGAGAAAATGCCGTAGCATTGCCAAGGGTGGAGTGAAGACTTCTTGCATCAACACAACGTTTTGACACATTTCCAATGACGGCACTAAACACTTCAATTTTGATTGGTGATTTTGTTGTATTCATTTTCATTTCCTTGAATTGATGAAATTAATTGCTTATTCCGCATCATCGCCCAGTGGCGGTAATCCCAGCTCCTCTTCCTGTCGCTCCACAGCTTTTCGCAACAAAATGCGAGCCATCTGTGCCAACTTACGCTCCTCTAACGTTGCCAAGCGTTCAACTCGTAGTCTTAACTCAAGATCACGGGTCGCAATGATGTCTGAATTCAGACCGCGAGTAGTTATCATGTATTGTTCCCCTATGTTAAACTCACAGAGATAAGCAAATTCACGTCACAATCATAAAAGTGAGTTTGTTATCGGACAAAACAAATACTAGATCCGTTTTATGATCAAATCAAGCCATTGAAGGTATCGCATTGTGAGTAACTTTGAATCTCGTCTCAATTTTTTACTTGCTGATCGTAAGCAAACTCCGTGGGGCAAAGCTTTAGGCTTTCCAAGTGCAACAATTTCAGCAATCTTTGGCGGGCGTGTTCCTGGTGAAAAATTTCTGTACACCATTCGAAGAGCAGAGAACGTAAATCTGGATTGGCTACTCACAGGCGAAGGTCGGCCATTCTTCGTTGACCAGATATCAAACCCTGAGTTTTTTGCCGATAAAGTACAGACCATGCTGGAAGATGAACCACACTGGCAGCTGTACATATGCAGCCTTGGTGAGCGTTCTATTCTTGTATTTGAGCAACCTGGTCAATGGGCATACAAAGGTGACAAGATGATTGATATTCGAATCACTGAAGTCTTGGTTGGTCCGGGAAGCGAAGCACTCACCAAAGTACTCCGCGAGTTTCCGAACAGAAGCAACATTAAAATTCCGCTACTTTCTCCTGAAGATGAAGAAGCAATCGCTACAGGACAAGTGGGTACATACCGTCTATTTGAAAGCAACAATGCTCTACTGGCCAATAACAGACCAGCAAAAGAGTCAGACCTTCAGTTTTATTCTGCTCACGAACCAACAGCGAATACAACCGATACCGAGGAACCGATAAAATTAGGCCTCATGCGAGCCGTTGTCGCATTAGTCGAAGATTGCGCTTCTGAACTGAATGAAACTTTATCCAGCGACCAAAAATCCCGGGTGATCACCGCAGTCTACCGACAGGCCGATCGTCTTGGTCTTCAACCTGAAGACTTAACAGCCGAGAACATCCGCACAGCCATCGACGTTGTTCGTGACTAATGCTTTCCTAACAACGAGGTGAGATTTTACTTTTTTCTCCCTCGCTAACTCTTCCAGTACCTGAAACGCCAGAGCAATGACTCTTTCCTCTGGCGTCTTCTCCTGCTTATCTTCCTTTACTGTTTGTGTCATTTATAACCTAGCCCTTTCTTTTTATTGCACATTCCTATGATGCGACGTGATTTTACCGCTACGCTCACGCGGATGAAGTGCTAAACGACACATATACCGAATCTGTAGACGGCTGAGTAACGCGCAGAGACAGATTCGCTCAAAACGCACAAAGCCCGTCTCAGCCTGTATGATGCGCCGCAAAATGATGAAAGACCGTTTAAAACAGGCCAGGAAGGCAGCGGGGTTCTCGAGAGCAAAAGTCGCTCAGGCCATGCACAAATCACCCTACACGGTGAAAGCCTGGGAAACGACCGAGCGCAAACCGCGAACCATGCGAGAAATCAAAAGGCTGTGTTCGTTGCTGAATATTCGTGTTGAGTGGTATTTAGCGGGCGAAGGCCCGATGCGACCTGTGAAAACCGAAGCCCGGGAACAGGAACTGTTAGCCCTGTTCTCAGAGCTAACAGATGAGCAGCAGGAGGCAGTGCTGGGGATGTTGAGGGTTATGGGTAATAATAGCTAATTATTCAAATGCTTCTGCTTAGGTGCAATTGATATTTTACGTTCAAGTTCTACGATCTTTTTTTCTTGAATCTCAATTATCTTCTGTAGCCTTTCCGATTCATCTCTTTGTTTTTGAAGAAGCTCATCATAATACTTTTCTTGAATGGCACTATTCTCTTTAATCAATTCAACCTCTTTAATAACTTGCTGGTTATTTTGTTCAACACTAGATTTCAATGTTTTTGACAATTCAGAGAACTCTTGAGAAAATCGATTAAGCCCTTTTGATAATACAACCATTTCACTATTAGATTTTTCATCAGATTCAATAGATTGATATATGGAATAGGCAACACCACCAAATGAAACAAAAACACCTAAAAGCGTAAGACCAATTACAATATAGTTTAATTTAACGGACTTATCTGAAAGTTTGATTCCTTTATCTGAAAGTTCCAAACTTTTTTTAGAAATATCGATACCTTCTCTTGCCAGCTTTGATGACTCATCGCCTGAACTCTTTATCTCATCAGCTACTTTAAGCTGAGTTTTATTCATTTCAACAGTAAACTCAGCAGTTTTGGTCGAAACCTCCACCAAAACTGCCAAGCTTTCAGACATATCATTTAAAGGTTTAAGTCGTTTTTCCTCTTTCTCTATCTCAGCCTTTTTACTCTCATAAAAAAGCTCATCATATCTATCTGGTAAATTAAAATTAAATCTAGTAGGTTGTTTTCTAAAACCCTCATGAATTTTATTTTCAAAATTGCTATCCTTACCAAGATCACCTCCAAATTTTGTGACCCCACCCGCAACACCTAACGTTATTGGATCCACACCCTGTATAGTATTAGTTAATGATTCCCCTAAAGTTAAAGTGTTTACAATATCCTTATTCAAGATATCTGAGAAATGAGAATGCCCCTTGAGCAAATCATTCTTAAAGATGTCACCAACCCCCTGAGAAATAGGGATTTTTAAAGCATCAAAATTACTATTAAATACATCTCCTAATGGCGGGATTATGTTATATACACCTGAGGTTATAGTATCAATAGTATTGATTTTATCTTGTAGAGGATAAGGGATATTTAAATAACTATGAGGCTTATTTAAAACCCCGTAGTTGTCAAATTCATTTTTGAACAGCTCTATCTCAGGAGTGAGAGCTACACCTTGAAAAGGATTTATTTTTTCAAACCCTAGTTTATTAGCATATATATCCCCTATTGAAGGCATGTTTTTGTCCATACCTGTACCTACCCCATATACTCCATTATTGAACGAATCAGATAGATTTACATCTTTAAAAACATTACCGCTCATAAAGTGAGACGGTTTAAGCTCATTTAAAACAGACTCCCTCAGAATATCAGCAGCCTTACTTCTTTTTCCCTTCTGTTTTACTTGCAATCGATATAAGTACTCAACATTGCTTTCACTTTCTTTTTTAGAATACAGGACTTTCCCTGGTCGATATGTTACAGAAACCTTGTCATCTTCATCGTTTTCTATTCTTTTCTTTTCTCGATATAAATATTTATTAACCCTGATAAACTCTCCTGCGATTTCATTAAGCTCATCAATGCTTAATTTTCTCACATCATCAACTGATAGAGGATAATAATCAGGTTTGTTTCCGTCAATCAATGATTCAATAGGATAGCAAACCACTCGAACAAAACTTCTCATATAATTTAGTGGTGTTAATTCTTCACTTTCACCATCTATTGCCTTTTCTAAATCCGAAGAAGACTTAATAGTAAATTTGAGTATTTTTAGATCACCAATGGAAGTTCCAATAATTCTCGAATCTTCTCCAGAGAAAGTCATTGAAATATTATTCAAGTCCATATTTTCACCGTAACAAGTTTTAATATGCTCATAGTGTCATTTATATGCAACAAGAATGTCAACTCAATTCAGCCTTGGTATTTCAATCAGCTTCCCCTTCGGCACCACAAAGCTTGCACTCTGCACATGACCATCCTGATCCAGCGTTTCTGTAACGCTCTCGCACATCCATGCGCCGTTAAATTGTGGGCGCAAATGGCCGCTGAGTAAGATGTTCCGCTCGGCCTGAAGGCCGGGGATAAATGGGCTGTCGCTGATTTCGAGTTTATATTCCGCTCGCTGAGATTCATACAGGGCAGATTCTGCTGCCGCTTTAGCACTGGCCTCGTCCGGATAAGGTGTATTGAGCTGTTTGGCTTTCCCTTTGCTGTCGCCTACCCGCACCGTTTTTGTCTCCGCTGCATCCCCATCGTGCCACTTGGCAATCACTGCCTGGTATTTCCCGGCCCCGCTGAGCGTAATTTCGGCTTTCACTTCATCAGTCAGGTGCAACGGCACTGCAGGCAGGGTTTTACCGCTGACGGTTTGATTATCGCCGCGGGGAAAGAAAATCAGCTTGCCCTTAGCCACTTTCATGGTGGCGTTGTGCTCATTGGCAAGTTCTGTCAGCAAATC
Source organism: Photobacterium galatheae (assembly GCF_000695255.1). Classification (GTDB taxonomy): domain Bacteria; phylum Pseudomonadota; class Gammaproteobacteria; order Enterobacterales; family Vibrionaceae; genus Photobacterium; species Photobacterium galatheae. The sequence goes on from NZ_JMIB01000023.1 coordinate 171,343, forward strand.
CGCATCGCTCTGCCCGGTTTGCAAACGGTGCTCAATGTGAATGTCGCTGTAAACCTCAGACACAGCAGGCTGATAACCACAGCGAGAGGCTACCGTCTCAACCAGCGACCTGAGGGAAATATTCTCCCAGGTAAAATCGCGCTGATTCTTGAACTCACCTGACAGGTTGGCCGCATCACCAGACAGAATGATCAGGTTTGCAGGGCTGACCAGTTTTACCGAATTCACCGTGTACGTGCCGCGGTCGTAGAGCCGGCCTTCCTGTTTTCCGGTTGCGATTTGCAGTTGGGCTTCTGTTTTAGGGAATGCGATTTTGCCATCATCGACCAGCGTCAGGCTGAAGCTGTCGCTGTTCCGGCCTGCTTCATCGGTGATGGTTAAACTCACGAACAGCGGCCGGATGATGTCGGTGATGTCTTTGCCGTTGGCGACAATCTTGTAATTGGCTAATCCCACAGGCTGATCTCCTCATCGGCTGTGGGTTCCTCAAGCTTGGGCAGATGTATCTCGACGCCGGCCTGCAGCGGATGAGGCAAGGAAGATAAACCACGGTTTGCTGCCAGCACCGCTTCATAAGCGCCGGGCAGGCCGTTGTAGTAGCGATAGGCGATGTCATCAATTTGATCGCCGTCTTTGGTGATGTAAGTTGTCATGCCAGATCCTGCGGATATTCTTTGATTTCAAGCGTGAATTCCACTTTACGGGCGACCCCCTTCATCCAGAGTTTGGACTTATCAACCTGCAACTGGCGCACCGTCCAGAGTCCCCAGTCTTTGCCCAGTCCGTCTATCATGCGCAGCGGCTTACCCTGATCGCCTTCGGCTTTCATCTTGTCGGTCTGTGCCAGTCCGCCCCGAAAATACGGGTAAATTGTGCCCTGCAAACGAATGGCAGACAGATCCGCACCCACATACTGAGAACGCGGCTTGCTGCCAGCGACATTGTGATCAGCCCAGCGCCAGCTGTGGGTTTCACTGATGCTTTGTAAGGCCGCGCTGTTGATTGAGAAACGGTATTCACCCAGAGCCATCATGACATCTGCCATGTCACCTCCTAATCTGAGAACGACGGGCCAGCGATGCGGCCGGGCTGGTTGATTTTCTTGCTGAGGTCCATGACCATTTTTTCCAGTTTGGTGATTTGCGCATCACTGACTTCGCCCTGAATGTGGAATACAGGTGCTAAGGTTACAGACTGATTTGATTGAACACTCGACGCGGTTTGAACGCCTGTCGGTGCTGGTGTCTGCTGGGCCTTTGCGACTAATTCACCGGGCTTGCCACTATCACCGCCCAACCAACTGCCAACCATGCGACCGAAAGCACCACCTCCGAAGCCACCAATCACAGAGCCAACAATACCGCCAACGGCCGTACCAATACCGGGGATAATTGAGCCAATTGCAGCCCCTGTCATTGCTCCTGCAGCCATGCCCCCCATATTCCCAAGCGTGCCGCCAACCGCTTCAGTTTTCTGAGCACCCGTTAAAGAGCTGTCCATCAGGGTGCTGCCTAAATCGGCAACGCCCAGCAAAGCGCCGAGGTATGGCAGCTTACGGGCCGTCCCTTTCAGGAATGACATACCCGGCGAACGGCCTGCGCCACCCATTGGCCTTGCGCCTCTGCGTCGAACTCGCTTCCGTCGCCGACCTGCCCCTGATGTTCCACCCATGCCGGAATCCGGCATATTGGTGACATAAACCTTAGAAACATCATCACCGCCGGGTAAATCCGGAGTGTCGCCGCTACCGCCATCACCATCACCACCGCGACTGAACAACCCCGCAACACTTTTCCCCACTTGCCAAGTTTTACGTACTGCATAGGCTGCAGCCAATGCGCCGCCCACTCCTGTGGCTACTTTCAAAGTGGTTTCCAGCGTTTCCGGGTCGAGGCTGTTGATCGCATCAGCCAAGCCAGCAATCGGCCCGGCAAGATTTTGATCGGCAAAATTCATCCAGGCAGTTTTCAGACTCACCATGGCAGCATTGGCGGTTTTGGCGGCTCTGGCTGAATCCTGGAGCACTGCGGAGCCGTCGCCATAAATGGCAAGGAAGTCATCAAACTTTGCCCGACCATCACTTCCTGCAAGCGCCTGCATCAATCGCATGGCTTCATCACCGAATAACTCACCATACTGAGTGATATCCCCACTGGTGGTATCCATGATTTCCTTCAGTAAGGTCGGGATATCACGAAATTTCTTCTCTCCCCGCGCAAGTGCTTCTTCGTCAAAAACCTGAATCCCGAGTGCTTCAATATCCTTATAATTTGACCGAATGTCAGCCAGTACCGATTCCATCGAGCTGGCAGCTTCCGCCGCTGAGCCGGAACCCATCCGGGAGATCTGCAGCAGCGCCCCCATTTCCTGCACAGCTTTCGGGCCTGAACGTCCCATCGCAGCATAAGCAGCCGACACAGCCGCACCTTCAGCAGCCAGGTTCTGCAATGTGAATGCACCGGCTTTGCCCTGAACAACCAGCGTGTCGATGGCTTTCAGAACATCTTCGCTGTTCTTAAGGCCAAACTTCGTCGACATGTCGGCGAACATCTCACCGACATCCACACCTGCTGCACCCGTTGCCTGCATCACCCGACCGATGTTGGCCATGTTTTCACGGGCAAATTCGAGATCACCGGTTTTCTCCACAATCTTTTCGACTGCGGCCAGCATCTCGCCCTGATCAACCCGAATATCACTTTGCTGAGCAGTGGCAAACATTTCCTGCCGCAGTTTGGTCATTTCATCGCGGGATTTACCCGCCTGAATGCCCAGCCGCTCATAGCGTTCCTCAAGGCCCATCACGGCCATCGCTGAACCGGCACCGGCCACACCGGTTGCAATCCCGGTCCATTGGTTGCCGAGCCCATCCAGCTTTTCGCCAGCCTTATCCAGACTGGCCCTGAGCAACTGGTTATTCCGGATTGCACTGCCAATATCGCGGGTATATCTCCGGACACCTGCGCCGGCACGGCCAAAGAGGCGGCCTAACCGGCCGACCAGAGAACCTGTCCGATTACTCTCCCGTCCGACGCGTTGGGTATCTTGACTGAGTTCCCGCGCACCACGGCCCAGACGACTGTTTTGCTTCTCAATCTGGCTGAAAGCCTGTGAGACGCTGCCATCGACCTTTGCGACTACACCAATGCCGACAGATTGTGTGTTATCTGCCATTGCATCCCCTCTTATTCATCATCTGCCTGCTTCGTCAGTTCGGTACAGTCATTCAGCCAGTCGTGGAGTTCTGCGATACTGAGGCTTCTGAGTTCTGAGAGTGAGACGCCACTGAACCGGGAAACAGCAAGGCACATCTGGCGGCATACTGTGGCACTGGCAACAAAAAACAGTCGTAGGCTCTCCCTAACTGGCTGTAGTCATAAAAGGCCAGTGAACCGATAAACTCCCGGGTTGTACCTGTGAGGTTCGCAAACAAATGTGCTTCTGCCTCGGCTTCATCCACATGCTTGCTGCCATCCGCCAGAATCCGTGATCCAAGCTGCTGAGAGTGAATCACATCGTTGGTGGTCGGCGGCCGCATGATGAGTGCGGTCTGTGGTTTGTCATCAAAAGGCTTCGCTTCCTGAAGCGTTACCTTAATGGGTTGGTATTGGTTGGTCATAACTTTCCTTATAAGCCCAGTGCTGCATTAATGCCGGCACGGCGGTCGACGCCGCCCACCTCTTCTTTGCCGGAAATCAGATCGATATCCATCAGTACTTCACCGGCATATTCCATCTTCAGTTTGGTCCAAGTGATTTTGCAGGATGTTTCAGACAGCTTTTTACGTTCCAATTCACCCAGTTCCAGCCCAATCACCCGGCCATACACCTGCACTTTGAACTTATCGACCTGAGAACCAGCACCCTTGTACGCAGCGCGGAAAGTAAATGGCTTTTCATCGCCATTGGTCAGGCCAAACATCTTGATCGTGCTTGGGTTCGGCTCTGCCAGCGTGACTTCAAGGTCATCGGTTTCAATGGCGCCCATATCAATTTTGATAGCCCCAACCATGCCGCCGGCAATGTACTCTTCCACAATGCGGGTGAATGGTGGCAGCTTCACTTTGGGTACCAGACCAATCATGCCGTTACCATCCTGATACCAGGCATAATCAACCAGTGTTTTCGGTGCTCTGCGTTCCATGACCGTTCCTTACTTGAAAATGACGTCTGCGTAGTCATTGGTGAAATGGCTCGTGACGTGAATCGCCTGCGCGAGGCCAGGCGGTGTGAAGTCGTAATCGAGATAGAAATTCCCCGCAATGATGGAGTCAGGCGGGTTAAGGTCGGGGTCTGCCCAAGCAGTAGCGCCATACATGTGCCCTGCCCGGGTTTCGCCATCAAGGGCGTTCTGAACCGACTCCGTCACATCTTCGACGAAGGTTGCCAGAATTTTGCGGTCCCGCGCCCATTTGAGGCCATAGGTGATCATATCCAGCACCATGTCATTCACTCGCACATGCGAATTGAACTGCCATTTCGGGTCGTCACTGCAGCTAAGGTTGCCCCAGGTGCGCAGGCCTTCGTCCATGATCACTGTGGTGATCTGGTTTTCATTGAGCAGGTGCGCCATGCAATTGGTGTCGCCATCGACATAATCAATCGGGAATTCAGTCCCGAGCGCGCCATTGATTCGGTGATTTGAAATCGATGCGCTGTAGCCGTGGTTCGGATCCTGGTCTTTCTGAATCTCAATCCCCAGCGCATAAGCCGACATGGGAACCAGTTTATCCAGTGCGTTGCGAACCCGTGGCCAGAACAGCTCAAGGCGACGATCGCCCCACAGCTGACGATATGCCACGGCAGATTCATAAGTGCTGCCGGGACAGTCCGCAAAGACTTTACAGCGCAACCGGGTCGCAACAGGTAACAACTTAGTCAGAACCGACTGGCTGTGTGTAAAGCCCGGAATCGCCAGCAACCGCGGACGTCGCCCGGTCATGGCCTGAACATCCAGAATGGCTTCGATGCCAGATTTGGCACCGGTGGCCGGGTCCACACCGCCAATCACTTTGGTAATGGTTTCTGCTTCGGTTGCACCAGCTTCAACACGAATCACGCAGATTGCGCAACGCTTCTGGTCGAAAACAGCTTCCATCGCTGTTGGCAGCGTACCGGCTTTGTTGCCAGCCATATCGAGCTTGGCAAGTTTATGGACATCGCCCGGAATCAAAACCGGTTGATTGACTGGGAAAACAGAAGGGTCAGCATCCGGCGCCGTTCCCAACACCACCGCAAAGGAGGTGTCGGCCATGAGCATGGGCCTTACACCACCCTCATCCGTGCTTCCGAAAATGCCATGTTTGAACGCCATGGGTGAGTTCCTCTTTGATCAAAGAAAACACACCTTCAGCGGCTTTGTGTTTAGGGTAGTCAGGTTATGCGGTGGTTGGAGGGAGTACACCTTCCGGCGCCTGTGGCCATGGATGCTCTTCCCGGATTCGTTCATACCACTGCTGCGCCTGAAATTCGTTCTTTTCTGCACCAACATCATCACCCAGCATGCGCTGCATCCGGGCTTCGTTCATCAGAGGGTCAACGATTTGAGCGTACTGCTGACGGCGAAGATTATTGATGGTCCGCACTTCAGATTCGAACTTCGCTTGCTCGTCGGTTTGCCAGCCGGAGTCGGTCCAGATATCGAAACGGGTTGCGGGTTTGTCCGGTGTATAGTCATCAGTTATTTCAGCAGCAGCATCAAACTGTCTTGATTGCGAGCAATCAGTTTTCAGCCAGCCAGTGACCGGCTGCTTTTCTTTCCGGATTAGCCATGCCCCGTCTTGCCAGCGCCGCGGCGGCATGTCATTTGCGTCAAGATACGTAAGGAACTCACCCGGTTGTACCCATGCTTCAGGCGGTGCCGCTGGCGTATGGTATCCGGGGATTAAATATTCTCCCGGGTTCATTTCATCTGGGTGGGCGGTTATATCACGAACATATCGACCATCTACGTGGGAGTAACAAAAAACTCTCATGCGGCAATTTCTCCGTGAAAAATAAAAACATGCAGGTTCGCTGTATCTGGGCGGGTTTCATCAGCCCAGTTCCCGACAATCTGCCCGGTGTTGTTGTTTGCAGTTATACCTGTGTCATCTGTGATTGCGATTTGCCCGCTGGAAACCCACGGATTGAATGAATCTCCCCGGGTCCATATTTTAGTGCCATCTGGCATCACATCGGGAATGCCATAGACTGAGAAATTATGTCCAGACGCTCCAGTGCCGGTTGGCAGATTATGATAGTGAAACTCGACAGCATGGCCCTCGGCCGTCGCAAATGCCACTCCGTCTTTAGCACCACGCCGGAAATGGCCCAAATGAAAGTTTGGCGTGGTGAATGTCGTTTCACCATCACCGGTTCCGAAATGTGCTGCATAGGTCTCTGGGTCAGAGTCAATAACAGATTGCTCTGTCAGATTTGATGTTGTCTCAGCAACAGCCCATAACTTTGAATACGCAGCCCGTGATAATTCAACCCGCTGAGCTTTTACAAAACCAGGGCGAGGCTGATCTGTTGAAAATTCAACAATACTGCCGACTAAAATGTCAGTGCTGATTTTTGATTTCGCTAATTGCTCCAGCGTATTTAAATACGTACTTAGGCCTTTAACCGACCCAATACCCGGTTGATAGCTATCTGAAAAATACTGATTGCCGTTGGCGTCTTTAACGTTCTGCGAAATTAGCGGGACAATTGTGTCCTTAACTTCCGGATTGGTCGGCTGAGTGATTGGATCTGTAGATTCAAACGTAATCACGCGAAATTGATTCAACGCATTAAAGCCTGAGGCAACCTCCCTCTGCCCAGTGAACGTGATATCTGCATCCTGAGCGTTTCCGCCAACACTCACGTCATAGAGAGCCAGCCACGTTTCACCTTGATACTCCAACGTGCAAAATCTGAGTGACCATCCCTCTTTATAAATCAGCATGTTGTAATTAGTTATCTCATATGAACTCTTAGCTGTGATTTCAATATCCAGTAATCTCTCTGAGTAGTCGGCAGCACCTCGTGCAAACATTAACCGACCAGAAATAAACGATTTCCCATAGCGATCACCTTTTTGAGCAAACGGAACCAGCAATAGTGCCATTCGTTGAAAATGACGCGAAAACCTAAAACTTTCGAGAGGCAAAACAGTTTCTTTTAGTGCATATTGCGGATGCGGATCCACAGCCGCCAGATGCGCTGCCATCTGCTTGTTTACGTACTCCCGGCTGGCGGTGACGACATTCGGGTTGATCATCACAATCGGGTCGACGGAGGTGACGGTGAACGTCATCTGTACGGCGACTTCGTTGGTTTCACCGCCGTTGTTTTGCGGTGCCGGCACATACACCCGGGCGCAGTTGCCGACGGCATGCAGATACGTGTTGCCATTGAACTTGGCTACCACAGCAAATTCACGGATCACCACATTCACCAGAGTGTCTGGCAACAAGGCCTCAACAACCAACGTGGGTACGGTGTTCTGCGTGCCTTCAACGACATCCACAACATTTACGGGCAAGCGGGCAATTTCATGCACCAGGGCGCTCTGTGTCCGGTCTGGCTGTACATAGGTGTCGTTCGCATCGCCAATAGCGATGTGAGTGAACTCAATAGGCTTTTTCAGCAGCTTGCCGTTCTGCTCGGCGTTCTCGCCGGCAATGGTCAGAATGGAGCCATATTGCTGCTGAGATTCTGGGATATCAGCCATAAACAATATTCCTTATCGAGGTAAAGGCCCGGAGCGCACGACGACGCCAAGGCGGGAAAAACAACAAGCGGACCGATTCACTACGCTGGCCACTGACCGGATTGCCCAGGGACCGGAGCCAACCCGAATCCCCTGCCGACTTACCGTCGCAAGTTTTTCGGGTGTATTGATGTGACTGGTGATCCGGATTTTGGTCAGATGTGAGCGTGTGTTCTTTGCGTTCCGGATTGCGCTGGAAATCTGGGGAATGGTTGCTGCATCGACCGGTGATTGTTTCGAAACCAACTCAACCCGAAATTCAGCCGGCGCAAGCGTTGCCGGATCGTCAAACCACTCGATGACGTTCAGCGAATCGGCCCGAATGGCTTCAATACTTTTATCAATGGCGTACCGGGTGCCTTTGTAGGTGTGAATCTCCAGCGAGCTGCTGACGACTTTGCGCTTTGTCTGTTCATCCCAGGTTTCGTTCCAGTCGTCGACACTCAGTTCCCAGGCCAGATAAGGCAGCAAATCTAACCGACATTTCCAGGGATCCAGAAAGTTCTGGATATCCCGCTCAATCAGCTGAATTTCTTCCCAGAACACCTGTTCCAGTGCACGTTCCATGGCAGAAGCTGAAGGCGGCAAAGTGCTGATGAAGGCCATCTCACGTCCCTTTCAACCGGACAATAATATCGGTGCAGTACGGAGCCTGGGCTTTGGTGCACTTGATGGTCTGGGCGGGTTCGAGGATGAAGACTTCAGTCACCGGCTGATAACTGCCGTCTGCTTCCCCATTCTTCACATGAGCGGCGGCATCAATGGCAGACAATGCGACACAGCCCGCCAATACATGGGATTCAGTGGCTAACGACTGCAGACGCTGACGGGCAATATCCAGTGTCTGTCCTTCACCGGGGCCGTAGGGAATATCCAGCTCGACGACAATACGGTAAGGTTTGATGGTTGCGGGATACACATTGAAATGATCGTTCAGTGGCCGCTTTGTCTGCCCGTCGATGTATTCAAACACCTGCTGACACAGCTCAGCTGAGGCCGTACCGTCTCCCTGCCTGCTGAGGACATAGAGATCAACTTTGACGGGTGACGGGCTCAGAACTTCAGCATCCAGCACATCTTCATGCGCATTCAGGGCATGGAAAATATAAGCGCCATCCGGCCCGGCAGTACTGAAACCATCGGGTGCCATTTGCACACGTCGGCGAAACTGATCATCGGTTTCTTTTTCAAACTTCTCGACCGGACGAAGTGCTGCCAGCTGCTGCAGGCTGGCGCCATGAGAAAACGCCACCATGTTATTCAGGCTGATATCCTGAAATTCCTGACGGGCCCGGGTGACTTCTTCGGCCATGGCTGACATCGCGTTGTAAAGCGGATCACCCACTTTCGGCGCATCGACGTTCTGCAGCTGAGCATAGCGCTGCAGCATCCGGCTTCGGATAGCCGTGGCGTCCAGCTGCTGGACAATTTCCGGTGGCGGCAGCTTCGACAGGTCAATCTGGCTCATACGCTCAGGCCTGAAATTTTCTCGACGCTGCCGTCGAACCGCAAAGTCACTTCCACACCCACAAACACGCGATTGTCTCCCCGTTCCAGCCACACACGGTTAAGTTTTATCTCATCGGTAAACCCGTTCAGAGGGTCGGCAATCATGTCGGCCACGTCTGCGTACAAGTCCATTTCGAGTTCAGGGTTGATTTTGCGATCAATGCGATGTGGCAGGTTCGAACCATACCCCCGGCTCAGAGGCAGCGTGCTTTTTCGGGTACGCATACAACGCTGAAGGCGCTGCTTCAGTTCTGCAACGCCATCAATGAGCAGGCCTGTGCGTTCATCAAGTCCCGTTGCCATATGTCCTCACTGCTGCTGAACCGGCTTCTGCGTATTTGGTACATCGTGCGGGTGCTGATGCTGGTTGAAAATCTTGCGGTCATCCGCCATGGAGCGAACGCTGTCGGAAATGTTCGTTGCCGCGGTAATGCTGGCCCCAGATGAAATATTACCCGTCGTCGTTTGCATGCCCTGGTGCTCAATATCCCCGACCAGCACAATCTTGGGCGATTCCACCTTAAACGCTTGCTCAGCCTTCAGTTCGACGCTGCCACTGACTTCGCCTGATAGAACGTGGTTTTCCATGTCGTATTGCAGCCAGGTGCCGTCCGGGAATTCACGATAGAACAGCTCGAGGTTATCTTTCGGCTGGTCAAACTGAGCCTGATTCAGGCTGCCGATGATCACGCCACCCTGTGCGCCGAAGGGCTTGAGAACAATCACCTGCTCGCCTTGCTGCATGGGGTGCCAGTCTTTCACTTCTGCCGCATGGCCAACATTGGAAGGCAGCCAGCCGCTGGTTCGGTTGGCATCGAACCGGACCTTATAGCGAAGCGGCTTTGCCTGAATGTCGATGATGGTCCCGAACTGAATCATCTCGCTGAGCAGGCGCACGAACTGGCTTTCTGTCATTCCCATCAGAAGTTCTCATCGACATCGAAATAATTAGATTCATTGGGCGTTCCGATATCCGGTGACTGTGAGGCTTTAACCCCTTCCGGCAACTCAGTCGGCCCTACCGGTAACCAGTCGATTTCTGCGGCCAGGTCGTACGGGCCGCTGCGGCATTCCGCCAGAAACCAGCCATCCGGTTTTTCCTGTTGCTGCGAGGTATTGACCGACAGAGTCGAAATGTTCCCGAATGCACTGCTGGTACAGAACTCCCGCCACTCTTGCAGAAACGCCAGCTCGGCCTGTTCCGTCTCGAGCGCCGTCGCTTTCGCGCCGCAGTAGACACGGCCAATGACCAGCATTTTAATGTGGGTGTCATATACATCGTTGGGGATCTCCCCGGTATAAATCACCGTCAGCAAACCGGGTTCTAAATCCCGGTTGTTGTACGCGCTTCGGTCTTGCCAGTTCCGGGTCGTTTTCCGGTGTGGGTAACGCTGAGCGAAACCCTCTGTGATGGCTGTCAGAATGGTATCGACGTTACGGGAAGCATCCGGCATTACAGGCTCCTTAACCCGGCTTCGCGCAGGCCAGCGGCAACCGAAGCATTGAGAATATCGGCCACCCGGTCTGCGGTTTGATCTGCGGCTCGGTCGTAAAAGTCATTCGGCGCGGTGCCGTTACGAGCGATAGCGCGGGCAATCATGAATGCCAGATCACTCTGATTTTGCTTTGAGTCCTTCGGCTGCAGACGCTTCACCTTCACCCAGTCCAGAATCGACTGCATCGGCGGCATGCCCTGCCGCCCCGTCCCTGCGACGACGTACTGGTTGTAGTTCTGATTGCTGGTAATCATCCGTTGCAGTTCACCCACCACATTGCTGCGAATGGAGTGTGTGAGCGTGGTTTCGGCTTTAGGCGCTTCTTCCCGGGTAGTACGGGACACTAACGATCCGGCAAAAGACACACCTGATTTCAAATGCTTAGTCAGCAATTCTGGCGCTTCCCGGAATGCCTCATCCAACGCTGAGGTTTGAAGGTCGACCGATATTTCACGCATGGCGCACCTGCCGTTCGAATTGTTCCATCAGCTGCTGATGAATCGCGGCTGGCGTGCCGTTTTTCGCTTCACCACCAATACTGTTCCGCACGGAAACAGTTTTGCTGAGGTGATTCACGGCAATGTATTTCACCGCTTCGACAATGGCACGCAGCAGCAACAAAGGCTCATCCTGACTGTCTATCGTAATGGCGTCGTTCTGAATCGTCCGGGCAGCGTAATAGCTGAAACTGTAGGTCCATCCGACCTGATTGAGCAGATGATAGCCGGGAAGAAAAGACAGCCTCAGCATTGGCTTGCCCTGTTCATCGTCGATGCGGCTCAGATTCGGTAAATCGCGGGGATAACCCCTTTCCCAGGGCTGATATCGCTTCCGTGCCGACTGGCCGTAAAAGCAGGTACGCACTGAAATCAGATCCGCCGGTGCCGGATAGCATGCCTGATTATGCTGCAACTCGATTGTACCCAGCCGTTGATGCGGCCGATAACGGCTGAAATCTGCCAGGGCCATTTCAACCAGCTGCTGTTCATGCCCTGAAACGTGTTCGGCGCTGTCCATCAGCGCCGCCTGTAGTTTCACGATTAAGTCTGATACCTGCATGCTCAGCCCCCTTTCAATTTCCAAGACGCAATGCCAACAACAAACAGCAGCAACACCCAAATCAGATCCCGGTTGTACTTTGTTTTCTCGTTGTTCCCGCTCAGGCTTTGCTCCAGTGGCAGAATGCGGGCAGCTAACTTTTCAATCGTTCGATCCAAACGGCCAACGAGGGATTCGAGGTTATTGTGCTTCATCTGAAGCTCAACCATTTGCCGCATCAGCTCTGTTTGCTGCTGCATGTTTTCACGCATTTCGTTTCGAAATGCAGTGAATTCCCTTTGAGTAATGCCGCCTTCGTTACTGTCGGCCATTCACCCCTCCAACTAATTGCTTACTCTTGGTGACGCTGCCCTGGCTGCTCCCCAGCCAGAACGCAACGCCCGTACCAAAAGCGCCCATGACGGTACCCGCAATCATGATCAGCACCTGCGCATAGTCCTGCGGTGGATTACCGAAGAACAGCGACGCAAACATGCCGCTGACCATTACGGACAGCGTTAAGGTCAGCGCCCAGGGCATCCAGTGATCGCGGTGCTGCTGCCGGGCGTTCTGGGTATCGGCCAGCTTGGCCTTTTCGAAATCCAACAACAGGCCAGTTTCCTGCAACTTGAGCTTGCGCAACGCGACCCGTTCATCGCTTTCAAGCTGACGGATTTTCAGCAAAGCATCCGGATCCGTTCTGAGTACCGCTTCAATCGCCTCGGGCGAGTTTTCGACACCCAGTGCGCTGGCAACCATGGTTCCGACTGCACCGCCTGCCGGACCACCCAGCAGACTGCCAACCAGTGGCGCAGAGCCTGCCAGCAGAGCTTTGACCTTGTCCCACATGGCTTATTCCTCTTGCTTCTGCTGGTCGCTGCGTTTTGCCAGTTCGTCCTGAATCGCCACAATCTTGCGGCTGTCATCGCCGACGGACAGCAGTTCCAGCTGCAGATCTTCATCGGTCATGGCATCCAGTCGCTGGGCATACTCAGCCGGGCTGAAGTTACGTTCTGCCATGCGCACGGCCAGTTCGTTGTCGATGTCTTCAAGCAGGGTTTTACGCTTGTCGCCTGCCTGCTCCAGTTCTGCCAGACGGCTCAGTTCCCCGTCTTCCAGCTCGGAAAAATAAGGCTTGATGACGTCGATTTTGTTCTCCAGCAGTTGCTCGAAAATACGGTCCTGAACCGCGCCGGCATTCTCGCGGTTCGGGTTTTCAAAATGGATGACCGACACACGCACCGCTTCGCCCGGCAAAACTTTGGTGGTGCCGAAAAAGCGCGGTGACGCATCAAAATTGATAAACAGAATCATCAGATCCCGGTTGACCAGCGCCGTGGCATTCACAAAGCGGGCATCGACTTCGCGGGTTTCGCCGGGCAGCACGGTTTTACCGCCAATGTTCTGCGGCTGATTGGTGGTGTTGGTGTAAGCAATGGAAGGTTTCATCTCGGTTTCCTTTAATCATGTCCGGTATGCAAAGAAGAAAAAGCCCCGGCCACTGCTGGCCGGGGAATCGACGCCCTTATCGTCCGGATGCGGAATAGAACAGCACGCTGGTAAAGCGGTTGCGGATCGGCTTCGGACAGTGAATGGCGTTGTACTCTTCGCCATAGGCTTCTTTGCCGCCTTTCAGCTGGCCGTTGCTGTCGCGGGCTTCCTGCATTTCGCTCAGGGTGTACGGCTTCACCACGGTGTACGTCAGTGCGCCCCGCTGGCCCATCAGGATGCGTTCATCGCCCAGATGGGTGCCCGGTGCATTGGTGGAATACGCAGGCAGCGACTTCACGGCTTCCAGGTCGCCCTGTGCGTTAGTGCGTGTCCCATCACGGCGCTGCGACACAATGAACTGCTCGGCATTGGTACAGGTATCGTTGAGGGTGTTGGACATGATCAGGAAATCCGGCGTCACAAAGCGGTCATCCTTCATGATGGCTTTGCGGCGGCCGATGGCCTGCATCAGCTTGTTGTAGTGCTTCTCGGGTGACAGGCCGTTCGGCACATCGCTGTCGACCTTCTGAATGTTGGTCGCGTAGTTGTAGCTGATCTTCGCGTTGGCGGCCGTAACTGCTTTCGGCACGCCAGATTCATCAACCAGCGCAAACTGGCCGAGGTTGTAAGAGCGCACCACGTAATACGTGCCCGCTGCCTGCTGGCCGCTGCCGTCCCAGGGCTTCACTTCGCTGCCGTTGATCAGTAACACAATCGGGTTTTCCGGTGCGCCGATGGTGTTGCCCTGCAGGTCGTACTGCTGATGCTGCGCCACCACAGGGAACTGCGTGGTTCTGAACAGGGCTTTGTCCTGCAACTGCGTGGCAATGTCTTCATCGGCCACGCTGGCCGCCAGATAACTGTCGGAGACCCGCTGCATCGAGTTCATGATGCGACGGGCAACCAGTTCTTTAATGATGCGGCTGGCCGTGGCAACGTTGCGGCCCCAGGCATCCCAGTTGATGGCAGATGACCGGGAAAAGTGCATCAGCTCGTTCGAGACTTCGAATGCCACTTTCATGGGCAGCACGTAGGCCAGATCCATGCGTTGCGAGTTTTTCACCTTGGGGATGGTGCCGTTCTCGAACACGATGCCATCGCCCAGCACCGCCGAGACATCCCGCATTTCGTACGGAATATTGGTGGTTGCGCTGGCGCTGAAGTCGGTCAGGGTCTGCACCAGTTGCAGCACATTCAGATCTGACAGGGCTTCGCGAATCACTTCCCGCTGTACCGAGACTGGCAGGTCGGTATCTGAAATCACGTTCGCGCTGCCCTGCCCGGTCAGCACCAGACGTTCCTGATGAATACGGTGGTGATTCAGGCGGTCGAACTCAGCCAGCACCTGCTGTGCGAATACAGGCAGGTCTTTCTCTTCCATCAGGCTCAGCTGGCCCAGTGAATAGGTGTTGGTCTGGCGCAGGTTGGCGTGAATCTGCTGTTGCAGTTGCAGGCTTTCGCGCTGCTGGTCGGGTGTTTGGGTCAGCGAACCAGCAGCAGAACCAAAGCCCAGCCCGGAAAGCTGAATGCCGACCATTTTCTGGTTGCCGTGTGTAATCTGGTTTTCGGCGAATTTCTTCACCTGGTCGTCGGACATTTCGGCCGAGATCAGGTCTTTCGCTTCTTTCAGCTCGGTTTTGACTTCATCGCTCAGGCCTTCCGCGGCGTCGATGGCATCGGTGAAGATTTTGACTTTGTCAGTCAGCTTCTTGGCCTGATCGGCTTTTTCCTTTTCGGCGGCGGTTTGCTGTTCGGCCAGAATGCGTACCACGTCTTCCTGAGTTAAATTACCGCCGTTCAGGTTAATGACCGGCGCACTGGTATTGCCAGATTCTGAAAGCTGCTTGGCAACGCCTTCAATCTGCTCGCGCAGCTTGGTGGCGGCGGCTTCGTCGCTGACCCCTGTGAGTGAGTCTTTCAATAGCTGAACCATAGCGGTGTGCTGTTCGGCAGAGAGTTTCAGCCCTTTGGTGTTCGATTCGAACAGTGCGATCAGTT
>NZ_JMIB01000024.1 GCF_000695255.1 Photobacterium galatheae
GTCTCTCCCTCCGCACCAACATTCGATCTGATTCAGATCATCTGCAGGGCTATCGCCAAGCGGTAAGGCAGCGGCTTTTGATGCCGCCATCCCCTGGTTCGAATCCAGGTAGCCCTGCCATTTTCAAAGCGTTTCGAACGTTTGAAAAATGGCTACGTAGCTCAGTTGGTTAGAGCACATCACTCATAATGATGGGGTCACAGGTTCGAATCCCGTCGTAGCCACCATTTACTTCGAAACTAAGATGTAAATGGAAAGAAAAAGTCAATACACGCGGTGGTGGCGGAATTGGTAGACGCGCTAGCTTCAGGTGCTAGTGCCCGCAAGGGCGTGAGAGTTCAAGTCTCTCCCTCCGCACCAATTGACTTCTTCATAAAAAGCCTGATGAAGCCATCAGGCAATAAGTAACATTCTAGGGCTATCGCCAAGCGGTAAGGCAGCGGCTTTTGATGCCGCCATTCCCTGGTTCGAATCCAGGTAGCCCTGCCATACTTTAAGGTAACGAGCTTTACCATCTCGATATCTTTCCTGATCCGACAGGTAAATACCACGTGCGGTGGTGGCGGAATTGGTAGACGCGCTAGCTTCAGGTGCTAGTGTCCGCAAGGACGTGAGAGTTCAAGTCTCTCCCTCCGCACCAACTTTCTCTCTTTCAGAAAGTTATTCATCTTCGGGTAGACTTCATTGTCGTATCCATACAATCAACCAGCGAAAGCTGGTTTTTTTTGTCTCTGTCGAAATCGTTTGTCCGTTTTCAGAACAAGAAAAAAGCCACACCACGGTGGCTTTCGTATCTGCGGCATTCGGAATTACAGTCCCAAAGCATATTGCAGCACTTTGTGCTTCAGTGGGCCTGTATGCTCCGCAAGTTTCAAACCCAAATTCCGCATGAAAACAACAGGCTTCAGATCGTTACTGAACGCTTTATAGAACACATCCATCCCCGTTTGCATGAACAGGTTATCCGGACGACGACGTTGCTCATAGCGCTTGAGAACCTGTGTTTCGAACCAGTATTGACCGCCGTTCGCCATTTCATCCAGCAAGACATCCACATCCTTGAAGCCCAGGTTCACCCCCTGCCCCGCCAGTGGATTAATGGTATGTGCCGCATCACCCAGCAAGACGATGCCCTCTGAATAATAAGACTGCGCATGACGACGGGTGAGCGGGAAACTCCCTTTGTTCAGCACTTTAATCGGCCCCAATTCAGTCGGAAACGTCTTGAGGATTTCCGCTTCCAACTGGGCTGATGTCATCGCCGATAACTGTTTGATCCGGGCAGGACTGTCATACCAGACCAGCGACCCCTGATGCCCAGGTAAGGGCAGAAAAGAACGCGGCCCCTGCGGGGTAAACTGTTGCCAGGTGATATCCTGTTGCGGCAATTCAGTTTCCACATGAATGAGCATACAATGCTGGCGATAGTCCCAGGCTGTAATCCCAATGTTGGCCTGCTGGCGCACTCGGGAATTCGCACCGTCTGCCCCAACCAGCCAACGCGATTGCAGAACCTGACCGTTATCCAGTGTCACTTGATAACCAGCTTCATTCCGTTCAAATTGAGCCAGCCGTGCCGGACAAATGAGTGTCAGATTCGGCACCCCTTCAAAGGCCTGCCATAAACCCAGTTGAATCACACGGTTTTCCACCATAAAACCCAACTCTGACAATGCCAGATCCGCCGCATTGAAACGGGTCCGACACTCCGGATGTTCCCAGGTTTCCAGCCGTCTGAAGGGGCAAAGTCGCATAGCGCTGATATTGTCCCAGGCATTCAGTCGCTTCAGAAGTTTTACAGACTGTGCCGATATCGCGGACACCCGCAGATCCATCGCCTGACTATTGTTGTAAGGTGTTGGCTGCTCTCCTTCAATGACAGCCACTTTGCGCCCCTGTCGGGCCATCCCCAGTGCTGCTGCCGCACCCACCATACCGCCGCCGGCGATCACCACATCAAACTGTTCCATGCTGGTATCTCAATTCACTGCTTTGCCGACATTCTAACGGCTTTCAGCAAGTTGACCACCATCAACCTGATGTCCGCTGTCAATTCCGGCGGCTTTGTCCCCGAAGATTGATCTCAGCCCGACTGTCTCCGTTTCAAAACACACCGCCTGCCCGTTTTATAATCAGCATGGATGATCTAGTCAGGCCGTGTCGAAAGCAGTACAATACGCGGCTTGCAATTTAAGCTGGCCCACAGTCGAGGGATCAAAGGCCCTTCAACTCCCGGCCCACGCTGCATCAGCAGCAGAAAATGCACCGAATTAACACTACGAGTGAAGAGTTAGACATGGCGAAGAAACTGCTTATCAAAACCTGGGGCTGTCAGATGAACGAATACGATTCATCCAAAATGGCCGATCTTCTCAACGCCAATGGCGGTTATGAATTAACAGAAGAACCAGAAGAAGCAGATGTACTGCTGCTGAACACCTGCTCGATCCGTGAAAAGGCTCAGGAAAAAGTCTTCCACCAGCTTGGCCGCTGGAAAACCCTGAAAGACAAAAAGCCGGGTCTGGTGATCGGTGTCGGGGGTTGTGTCGCGACTCAGGAAGGGGATTCCATTCGTGAGCGTGCGCCGTATGTCGACGTCATTTTTGGTCCTCAGACCCTGCACCGCCTGCCAGAGATGATTTCCCAGTCGCAATCTTCTGAAGCGCCAGTGATGGACATCTCTTTCCCAGAAATTGAGAAGTTCGACCGTCTGCCGGAGCCCCGTGCAGAAGGGCCGACGGCTTTCGTATCCATCATGGAAGGCTGCTCGAAGTACTGTACTTTCTGTGTGGTTCCTTACACTCGTGGTGAAGAAGTCAGCCGTCCACTGGACGATGTGCTGTTCGAAATCGCACAACTGGCAGAACAAGGGGTTCGTGAAGTCAACCTGCTGGGCCAGAACGTGAACGCCTATCGTGGTGCAACCCATGATGGCGAAATTGCGTCTTTTGCTGAATTGTTACGTCTGGTTGCCGCCATCGACGGTATTGATCGGATTCGCTACACCACCAGCCACCCGATTGAATTTACGGATGACATCATTGAAGTCTACAAAGACACCCCAGAAGTCGTGAGCTTCCTGCATCTGCCGGTACAAAGTGGTTCAGACCGGATTCTGGCGATGATGAAGCGTCCGCATACTGCCATTGAGTACAAGTCGAAAATCCGTAAGCTGCGTCAGGCTCGCCCTGAAATCACCATCAGCTCAGACTTCATTGTGGCATTCCCGGGTGAATCTGATCAGGACTTCCAGGACACCATGAAGCTGATCCGCGACATCGATTTCGATATGAGCTTCAGTTTCATCTATTCTCCACGTCCGGGTACGCCAGCGGCAGACTACCCATGCGACTTGCCAGAAGACGTGAAGAAACAACGCCTGTATGAACTGCAACAGCAGATCAATACCCAGGCCATGCGTTACTCACGTCAGATGCTGGATACAGAGCAGCGCATTCTGGTTGAAGGTCCTTCGAAGAAAAACATCATGGAACTGCGCGGTCGTACCGAAAACAACCGGGTCGTGAACTTTGAAGGCTCTGTGGATTTGATCGGTCAGTTTGTCGATGTCAAAATTACCGATGTATTCAACAACTCCCTGCGTGGTGAACTTGTCCGCACAGAAGCAGACATGAACCTGCGTATTGCCATGTCTCCAAGCGAGGTCATGGAGAAAACCCGTAAAGAAGATGAATTGGGTGTAGGCGTTTATACTCCTTAATAAGAGGACAGAAATATCTGCCCATGCCCAGTTATTCCGGCCGCCCGTCACAGTGGGCGGCCTATTGAGAGGCAAATCTTGAGCAAAATTATTACTGTTGAACTGAATCTCGAACCCGCCGATAACCACCGCCTGGCCAGCCTTTGCGGTCCATTCGACGACAACATCAAGCAACTGGAACGCCGTCTGGGCGTTGAAATTAACCACCGCAGCCACAGTTTCAGTATCGTCGGCCAGCCCCATACCGCCGAAGCAGCAGCCAATATCCTGAAAGACCTGTATGTTGACACCGCCCCGGTGCGCAATTTGATCCCGGATATTGAGCCGGAACAAATTCACCTGGCCATTAAAGAATCAGGCGTTCTGGAGCAGGATGTCAGCTCCAGCATCCCTTACGGTAAAGAAATTCACATCAAGACCAAAAAGGGTGTCATTAAGCCACGAACGCCGAATCAGGCTCAGTACATCGCCAATATGGTCGGTCATGACATTACTTTTGGTGTGGGTCCTGCGGGGACGGGGAAAACTTATCTGGCCGTTGCAGCGGCTGTTGACGCACTGGAACGTCAGGAAATCCGACGGATCCTGCTGACCCGTCCTGCGGTTGAAGCCGGTGAAAAGCTGGGCTTCCTGCCCGGGGATCTGAGCCAGAAAGTCGACCCTTACCTGCGCCCGCTCTACGATGCCCTGTTTGAAATGCTGGGTTTCGAGCGCGTCGAAAAGCTGATTGAACGCAATGTCATTGAAGTTGCCCCGCTGGCCTACATGCGTGGCCGGACTTTAAATGACGCCTTTATCATTCTGGACGAAAGCCAGAATACGACGGTCGAACAGATGAAAATGTTCCTGACCCGGATTGGTTTTAATTCCCGTGCCGTCATCACCGGCGACGTGACTCAGATCGACCTGCCGCGTGGTGCCCGCTCCGGTCTGCGCCATGCCATTGAAGTGCTGGCCGATGTCGATGAGATCAGCTTTAACTTCTTCCAGGCCACCGACGTGGTTCGCCACCCAGTTGTCGCCCGTATTGTGCAAGCGTACGAAGTCTGGGAAACGGAAGATCAGAAACAACGTAAACTGGCTGAACAGCGTCGCCGAGAACAACAGGAAGCGCGTCAGGTCAGCTCAGAAACGGAATAATCAAACAGATGTCAATTTATCTGGATTTACAATTTGCCACCGCTGAAGAAGGTGGCATGCCAACGGAAGCAGACTTTCAACGTTGGCTCGAAGCTGCTGTAACACCGTTTCAGGCCGATGCAGAAGTCACCGTCCGACTGGTTGACGAGGCAGAAAGCCAGACCCTGAACCGGGACTACCGGGGCAAGGACAAACCGACCAATGTGCTGTCATTTCCGTTCGAAGCCCCACCGGGTGTTGAACTGGAACTGCTGGGCGATCTGATCATCTGCCGTCAGGTCGTTGAAAAAGAAGCTGAGGAACAGAATAAACCCCTGCTCGCGCACTGGGCACATATGGTTGTACACGGCTCGCTTCATCTGCTAGGTTATGACCATATTGAAGATGACGAAGCCGAAGAGATGGAAGCGCTGGAAACCGAAATTATGCAAGGTTTAGGGTTTGCCAATCCTTACGCGGCTGACCAATACTAACATCAGCCTTGGCAGTCATCGCCAAATACAGTCGGTCACTTTTCAGTTGCCGGCTTTCCGTGGCTCCGGCCACCTATTTGAATAGAAAGCAATGAACGACGATAACCCCCAAAATTCTGACGGTCCGAGTCGAAAGACCTTCTTTGAACGTATTGGACAGCTCTTTCAGGGCGAGCCTCAAAATAAGGAAGAGCTGGTCAGCGTGATCCGCGATTCTGAAGAGAATGCCCTGATCGATCACGACACCCGCGACATGCTGGAAGGCGTGATGCAGATCTCTGAAATGCGAGTTCGCGACATCATGATCCCCCGCTCGCAAATGGTCACCATTGAACGTTCTCAGAAGGTTGAAGACCTCATTGATATCATTGTTGATGCCCAGCACTCACGCTATCCGGTAATCAGCGATGACAAAGACCACGTTGAAGGCATTCTGCTGGCGAAAGACCTGTTGCAGTATCTACGCCCGGACAGTGAGCCGTTTGACCTCGACGTTATCCTGCGTCCGGCCGTTGTTGTGCCGGAAAGCAAGCGGGTTGATCGCCTGCTGAAAGAATTTCGGGAAGAGCGCTACCACATGGCCATTGTGGTCGATGAATTTGGTGGTGTCTCCGGTTTGATCACCATTGAGGATATTCTGGAGCAAATCGTTGGCGAAATCGAAGATGAATTCGACGACGAAGAAGAACAGGAAATCCGTCAATTAAGTAAACACACCTGGAATGTGAAGGCATTGACCACCATTGATGACTTCAACAAATTGTTCCAGACCAACTTCAGCGTCAACGACATCGATACTATCGGCGGTCTGGTGATGACCAGTTTTGGTCACCTGCCAAGCCGTGGCGAAGTCGTTGAACTGGAAGGGTATGCATTTAAGGTTACCGCTGCGGACAGCCGCCGGATCATTCAGTTACAAGTGACGGTGCCGCAGGAGGCACATCAACCAACGATGACGCCCTGATGAGACGAATCGACAATTTAAACCTTTTGGGACGGCTGCTTTTGGCCGTCCCGGCCGGTGCGCTGGCGACACTCTCTTTCGCCCCTTACCAATACTGGTTCCTTGCACCGCTCTCCCTCATTATTTTCTTTACCCTGCTGCAAAACCAGCGTCCAAAAACGGCTTTCCAGACCGGTTTCGCTTGGGGACTGGGCCTCTTCGGCAGTGGTGTCTGGTGGGTTCACGTCAGTATTGCTGACTTTGGCGGCATGCCCATTGCTGCCGGACTCTTCCTGATGGCCCTGCTGATTGGCTATCTGGCAATTTATCCGGCCCTGTTTGGCGCACTCCTTGCCCGATTTGGCCTTGGACGCCCTTTCCACCAGTTGATGCTCATCGGTCCGGTGCTCTGGCTGCTGCTTGACTGGATACGCGGTTGGCTGTTCACCGGCTTTCCCTGGCTCTGGCTGGGTTATGGTCAGATTCACGGACCATTTGCCAGCTTTGCTCCGATCCTGGGGGTTGAAGGCCTGACCCTTGCACTGGTTCTGAGCTGTGGTGCTCTGGTTGCTGCCGGTTACTACCGGAACTGGAAACCACTGATGGTTCCGGCACTGCTGCTGTTTCTGGCTTATCAAACGAAAGGGATTGAATGGGTTCAGCCTGAACCCTACAAGCCGGTGAAAGTCGCGCTGGTTCAAGGCAACATTCCACAGGCTCTGAAATGGCAACCGGATCAACGCTGGCCGACCCTGATGAAGTATCTGGATCTGACCCGTGAGAACTGGGATGCCGATATTATCGTCTGGCCGGAAGCCGCGATCCCTGCACTGGAGCAACAGGTCGGCACCTTTCTGAGTCGCATTGATGAAGCGGCCCGGATGAATCAGAGTGCTGTGATCACCGGTGTGCTGGACAGAACTGAGCAAGGTCAGTATTACAACAATATCCTGACGCTGGGTGTGAACCGAGACGGCGCATACCACTACGACACGACAAGCCGGTACAGCAAGCATCATTTATTGCCGTTCGGTGAGTTTGTGCCCTTTGGCGACTTACTGCGGCCACTGGCACCGATTTTCAACCTGCCAATGTCATCGTTCAGTCGGGGGAACTTTATCCAGCAAAATCTGGAAGCTAACGGCTATGCGCTGGCACCGGCATTGTGCTATGAAATTGCGTTCAGCGAACAGGTTCGCCAGAACGTCGGCTCAGGGACAGACATACTGCTGACGTTATCCAATGATGCCTGGTTTGGCCGTTCCATCGGCCCGCACCAGCATATGGAAATCGCTCAGATGCGCGCACTGGAAACCGGAAAACCTTTACTGCGCGCTACCAATACCGGCGTGACCGCTGTCGTCGATTACCAGGGCAAAATCATTGCGGAGCTGCCACAGTTTGAGACCGGGGTCCTGCGCGCCACCGTGACGCCGACCAAAGGGCTGACACCTTACACCTCATTGGGAAGCTGGCCGCTCTATCTTTACCTGCTATGGTCGGTCACATTGTCCTGGCTGCTCGTGAAGCGACGCCGGGGAGATTTCAGAGAAACCAACCCACAGGAAGGGGTTCACTGATCTCAAGCATCACATTAAAAAACAAACAGAGGGCCAGCGGCCCTCTGTTTGTTTCATCATCAGAACAGCAGCACGCTAAGGTGCAAGGGGCTGCCGGGTGAACTGCGTCCCGCCGCACTGCGTACAAGGTTCAATCACACGAACATGAGTGTACTGCTCATGATACCCACATTTCTCGCACACCAGATTACCCAGCCCGACCATTTCACCGGCCTTGTACACGCCCCGATGCTTGAGATCGTCCATGACTTCAACCCATTCGAGTTGTGTCTTGTCCGTCACTTCCGCCAGACCACGCCAGATCGTTTCTGACACCAGTTGATAAAACGGACTTTCAGAAAACGGCTCAGGGCTTTCCTGCACGTTCTGACCGAACTCATTCAAATCCCGTCTGAAATACTCCCGGATCAACGCCAGCTCATCCTTGGTCATATCACCGGCAGCTTCCCGGTATTTTTCACTGGTATCAACCCAGTGCTTTAACTCTTCCGGACTATGTCTGAGCGTTTCCGTGATCTCTTCCAACATGGATTCATAGGCTGCTTTTTGTTTCACCATCTCAGTTCTCCCAGGCTAAACCGCCAACTCGGGTCTTCCTTGTCTGAAATATCACAAGAATAAGCGCACCGATTCGGTCTCAGCTATTGTTGCTCCCTTTACCTTTAGTTATTCTATGTCGATTATTTTGACTGTGTTTGTATTCAACTCACAAAAATCCCGGATGTCATCGATGCAAGAACAATACCGTCCTCAGGACATTGAACAGAAAGTTCAAGAACATTGGGACAACAATAAAACCTTTGTTGTAAGTGAAGACCCGAATAAAGAGAAGTTCTACTGTCTCTCGATGTTCCCTTATCCAAGCGGACGACTTCACATGGGTCATGTTCGTAACTACACCATCGGTGATGTCATCTCTCGCTACCAGCGCCTGCAGGGCAAAAACGTCATGCAGCCAATCGGCTGGGATGCCTTCGGCCTGCCTGCTGAAAACGCCGCCGTGAAAAACAACACAGCGCCGGCACCTTGGACATACGAAAACATCGACTACATGAAGAACCAGCTGAAACTGCTGGGCTTCGGTTACGACTGGAACCGTGAATTTGCCACTTGTACTCCAGAATACTACCGCTGGGAACAAGAGTTCTTTACCAAGTTGTACAACAAAGGCCTGGTTTACAAGAAGACCTCTTCTGTGAACTGGTGTCCGAACGACCAGACCGTACTGGCAAACGAACAGGTTGAAGACGGCTGCTGCTGGCGCTGTGACACACCTGTTGAACAAAAAGAAATCCCGCAGTGGTTCATCAAGATCACCGCTTATGCTCAGGAGCTGCTGGACGATCTGGATAATCTGGAAGGCTGGCCTGACATGGTGAAAACCATGCAGCGCAACTGGATCGGCCGTTCCGAAGGGGTAGAACTGTCTTTCGAAGTGGAAGGTCAGAATGCACCGCTGGAAGTCTATACCACCCGTCCGGACACCCTGATGGGTGTGACCTACGTGGGCATCGCAGCGGGCCACCCACTGGCTGAGCTGGCGGCACAAAACAACCCTGAACTGGCTGCGTTCATCGAGGAATGTAAAAACACCAAGGTTGCTGAAGCTGAACTGGCTACCATGGAGAAAAAAGGCATGGCCACCGGCCTGTATGCCATCCACCCGCTGAACGGCCGCCGTGTTCCGGTTTACGTCGCGAACTTTGTGCTGATGGATTACGGTACAGGTGCCGTGATGGCTGTGCCGGCCCACGATCAGCGTGATTTCGAATTCGCGACCAAGTATGGTCTGGACATTGTGCCTGTGATCAAACCGGCTGACGGCAGCGAGCTGGACATCAGCGAAGCCGCTTACACTGAGAAAGGCGTGCTGTTTGACTCAGGTGAATTCGATGGTCTGGACTTCCAGGCAGCATTCGATGCCATCGCAGCGAAACTGGAAGCTGAAGGCAAAGGCAAGAAAACCGTGAACTTCCGTCTGCGTGACTGGGGTGTTTCCCGTCAGCGCTACTGGGGTGCCCCTATCCCAATGGTCACCACTGAAGACGGCGAAGTACATCCGGTGCCAGCCGATCAGCTGCCGGTGATCCTGCCGGAAGATGTCGTGATGGACGGCGTCACCAGCCCGATTAAAGCAGATAAAAGCTGGGCAGAAACGACCTTCAACGGTGCGCCTGCACTGCGTGAAACCGATACTTTCGACACCTTTATGGAGTCGTCCTGGTACTACGCACGTTACTGCTCGCCACAAGCGGATGAAATGCTGGACTCTGATGCTGCCAACTACTGGCTGCCGGTTGACCAGTACATCGGGGGGATTGAGCACGCGTGTATGCACCTGCTGTATTCCCGCTTCTTCCATAAACTGCTGCGCGACAGCGGTATGGTCACCAGCGACGAGCCATTCAAGCAACTGCTGTGTCAGGGCATGGTACTGGCAGATGCCTTCTACTATACCAATGACAAAGGTGCCAAAGTTTGGGTCTCCCCGACAGATGTAACGCTGGATCGCGATGAGAAAGGCCGCATCACCAAAGCAACCGATATGGATGGCAACGCGCTGGTGCATTCCGGCATGACCAAGATGTCCAAATCGAAGAACAACGGTATCGACCCGCAGGAAATGGTCGATAAGTACGGTGCAGATACCGTGCGTCTGTTCATGATGTTTGCTTCCCCGGCGGATATGACGTTGGAATGGCAGGAATCTGGGGTTGAAGGAGCTAACCGCTTCCTGAAGCGTGTCTGGAAACTGGTCTTTGAACATACAGCAAAAGGTGCGGTCGAAGCACTGGATGCTTCAGCACTGAGCGCCGATCAGAAAGCCCTGCGCCGTGACGTTCACAAAACCATTGCCAAAGTGAGTGATGACATTGGCCGTCGTCAGACGTTCAATACAGCCATTGCTGCTATCATGGAGCTGATGAACAAGCTGGGTAAAGCACCGCAGGAAACAGCTCAGGATCGTGCCCTGCTGGACGAAGCCCTGAAGGCTGTGGTTCGGATGCTGTACCCAATTACCCCGCACATCAGCTTCGAGCTGTGGCATGCGCTGGGTGAGTCTGATGTTGACCAGGCGGAGTGGCCTGTGGCTGACGAGAAAGCCATGATCGAAGATGAGAAGCTGATCATCGTTCAGGTCAATGGCAAACTGCGTGCCAAACTGACGGTCGCCGCCGATGCTGACAAAGATCAGGTTGAGGCCATAGCATTGTCTGACGAGAACGTTTCGAAATTCACCGACGATAAAACCATTCGTAAGGTGATTTACGTGCCGGGCAAGCTGCTGAACATCGTTGCCAACTAATTCAGGCAAACGAACAACGCCTTCCTCCGGGAAGGCGTTTTCTCTTTTACCTCTGTTGCTATTAAACAAGGAGTAGACACGGTGAGCACCGCTTCATCCCTACTGTCCCGTTTTCGTCTGGTCATTATCGCTGTGCTGGCACTGACAACCACCGCCTGTGGTTTCCACCTGCGTGGGAATTACATGCTGCCCGACGACATTGCCCGCCTGTCTCTGACCAGTTTTGATCAATACGGCCCGCTGACCCGTATGGTCAAGTCTCAGTTTAAGCTGCATGGCATCGAAGCAGTACCGCCATCGGCTCAGATCCCGAATCTGCATCTGCTCAGCGAATCTCAGGGAGAGCGTACACTCTCGCTGTACCAAAACAGCCGGGCAGCTGAATACGAACTGACGTATACCGTGAACTATCAGGTTGTTGTGCCGGAAAAAGGCGCAAAGCGTTTTACCACCAAGGTCAACCGCAGCTTTCTGGACAACCCGCTGACTGCACTGGCAAAGTCGGTCGAACGCGACATGCTGCTGGATGAAATGCGCCAGCAGGCCGCCCGCCAGATCATGCGCCAGCTGGCTCGTCTGACCGCCGATCTCAATCAGATAGACACTGAGACTGAAAACGTACAGGGCGTATCCACGATTGAAACGGAAACGGATGCCGACAAACAGGCAGCAGAGCAGCTTTTTGAGACCAAAGGCACTGTTGCACAATGAGGATCTACCCGGAACAACTGAGTGAGCGGTTAAAACAAGGATTATCAACCGCTTACCTGCTGTCTGGCAACGAGCCGCTCTTACTGCAGGAAACGTCGGACAGCCTCAGACAGAAAGCCAAAGCGGAAGGCTTCCTTGAGCGTCACAGCTACACCATTGATAACCAGCTCGACTGGCATGAGGTTCTGGATAACTGTCAGGCACTGAGCCTATTCTCAAACCGTCAGATCATAGAGCTGACGCTGCCGGACAATGGACTCAATGCCAATCAGGCAAAATCACTGCAAACGGTGATTGATGCACTGCACCCGGATATTCTGTTACTGGTATTCGGCCCCCGTCTGAATAAAAAGCAGGAAAGCAGCGCCTGGTTCAAAGCACTGACAGCACTGGGCATTTACGTCCCCTGTAATACACCGGATGCCCGTCAGTTACCCCGATTCATTCAACAACGCTGCCAACAGCTTGGACTGAACGCCGATGCCGAATCGATCCAGCTACTGGCCCAGTGGCATGAAGGCAACCTGTTAGCGCTCACACAAAGCCTGTACAAACTCACCCTGATTTATCCGGACAATACACTGACAGTCCCGCGTATTCAGGATGCGCTGAGCCGGCACAACCACTATACCCCCTTCCAGTTACTGGATGCCCTGCTGGCCGGACAGGCGAAACGCAGCCAGCGAATCCTTCGTCAGCTGGAAGCAGAAGGTGTCGAAGCGATCATCATTCTGCGGACACTACAGCGTGAACTGACCCAGCTATACCGAATGCAGGAAATGGGACGACAAGGGACTCCCCTGAACCGGATCTTTGAAAATTTCCGGGTCTGGCAAAGCCGGCGCGAGCTTTACGTTGGCGCCCTGCACCGTCTGCCTTTACCTACGCTACTCCAGGCACTCCACCTGCTTGCCCAGTTGGAACGACAGGTGAAAACAGACTTCAACAGCCATATCTGGTCTGGATTAAGCACCCTAAGCACGCTGATGTGTGGCCTGAACAGAGGATTGCCGTTGCTTTGAGCAAGGCAAATTATTGTTAAATCTGGCTACTGCTCAAAAAAACAACCTCCGCAAGCCCGGCAAAGCGCAGCACCGATTGAGCATGCGATACTCCGGCGTTAAAATGTGAACCCGATCGGCTCATCCGACTCTAACAAACAGAGCCTGTTCACCCGGAATGCAAACTGAAATGAGGGAGACCCTTTTGCAGGTACAAGAACTACACGACTTTATCATTGATAAAATTGATGACATGAAAGCGCAGGACATCGTCACCCTGGATGTCCGCGGTAAATCCAGCATTACTGATCTCATGGTCGTTTGCACCGGCACCTCGAACCGACACGTTGCCTCGATTGCTGATAATGTCAATAAAGCCTCCAAGCTCATCGATTTTCCACCCTTTGGTATCAGCGGTGAAGAAGACGGCGAGTGGGTTGTCGTCGATATGGGGAGCGTGATGCTGCACATCATGCAGGAAGATGCCCGACAGCTTTATCAATTAGAAAAGCTCTGGGGCTGAATGACAGATGAAGTTACAACTGATTGCTGTCGGCACCAAAATGCCCAAATGGGTAGAAACCGGCTTTGAAGAATACCGACGCCGTTTTCCCAAAGACATGCCACTGGAACTGATTGAGATTCCGGCAGGAAAACGTGGCAAAAATGCAGACATTGCACGTATTCTTCAAAAAGAAGGGGAAGCCATGCTGGCCGCAGTGGCCAAAGGCAACCGCATCGTCACGCTGGATATTCCCGGAAAGCGCTGGGATACCGAGCAACTTGCCGGACAACTGGAAAGCTGGAAGCTGGACGGGCGTGATGTCTCGATTCTGATCGGCGGACCTGAAGGTCTGGCACCAGCGTGTAAGGCCGCGGCAGAACAAAGCTGGTCACTGTCTCCGTTAACACTGCCACACCCTCTCGTGCGTATCGTGATGGCGGAAAGCCTGTACCGGGCATGGAGCATCACGGCCAATCATCCATACCACAGGGAATAAACCGGCATGCGCAAGAAGCGACTTCAGATCCGCGATCATCAGTCAGAATCGTCTCTCTTTTTCCGACGTGCCATCGTCTCCTTTGCCGGTATCCTTGTCTTGATTGGTGTCTTGATTGCCAACTTGTATCATATTCAAGTCAGCGAGTTTGATGATTACCAGACGCGCTCCAATGACAACCGAATCAAAGTTGTTCCGGTCGCTCCAAACCGGGGGATGATTTACGACCGTAACGGCGTGCTACTTGCCGAGAACCGGCCCGTGTATTCCCTGGAAGTCGTAACTGAAAAAGTTCCGTCGCTGGACGATTCCCTGGAACGGCTCAGAGCCTTGCTGGGCATCACGGATGAAGAAATTGAGCGCTTCGAAAAAGAACGCCGCCGCACACGCCGTTTCAACTCGGTTCCATTACGCAACCAGCTCACTGAAAAAGAAGTCGCGCTGTTCTCTGTCAATCAACACCGTTTCCCCGGTGTTGAAGTCAAAGCCTATCTGAAGCGTTATTACCCGTATGGCGATGCCCTGACCCATGTACTGGGCTATGTTGCCAAAATCAATGATCGTGATTTAGACATGCTGGATCGTCAGGGCCACCTGAACAACTATAAGGCGACCCGGGATATCGGCAAACTCGGGATTGAAAAATACTACGAAGAAATGCTGCACGGCACCTCGGGTTATCAGGAAGTCGAAGTGAACAGCCGGGGTCGTGTTATTCGTACGCTGAAATATGTCCCGCCGGTTCCAGGAAAAGATATCCGCCTGAATTTGGATATTGATCTGCAGCTCTATGTTCAGCAACTGCTGACCGAGAAAAAAGTCGATCCGGACACCGGCAAAGAATTTATCAAACCTAAACGTGGCTCCGTCGTCGTGCTGGATCCGAAAGATTCTTCTGTTCTGGCGATGGTCTCCAGCCCGAGCTATGACCCGAACCTCTTTGTTCATGGTATTTCCGGCAAAGCATACCGGGAATTGCTGAATGATAAAGACAGGCCCCTGGTGAACCGAGTCACCCTGGGGATTTATCCACCCGCATCAACCGTCAAACCGGCCATCGCCGTCGCAGCTTTATCTGAAGGTGTGATCACCACCAGCACCACACGGAATGACCCAGGATTCTGGAAAATTCCAAACTCCAAGAGCCGGCCATTCCGTGACTGGCTGCGCTGGGGACACGGCAAGGTCAGCATTCATAAAGCGATTGAAGAATCGGTAGATACCTTTTTCTACCAGATCGCCTATGACATGGGGATAGACCGCCTGTCTTCCTGGATGAGCAAATTCGGTTACGGTGAATACACTGGCATTGATATCTACGAAGAAAGCAAAGCCAACATGCCAACCCGGGAATGGAAACAGGCTCGATTCCGCCAGCCCTGGTATCAGGGCGATACAATTCCAGTCGGGATTGGTCAGGGCTACTGGACCGCGACCCCATTGCAGATTGCCAAAGCGACGACAGTTCTGGTGAACAATGGTGCGGTTCGTGCCCCTCATTTGCTGAAAGATATTATTGGGCCAGAAGGCGAAACACCGGCCAAGTACGAAGTCTTCCCGCCGGTCACTGGCGTGGAACCAAAATACTGGCAGGTTGCGAAAGACGGCATGTACCGCGTACTCTTCGGCACCCGGGGGACAGCACGTCGTGCTTTCTACGGCGCTGAGTATAAGGCCGGCGGTAAATCAGGCTCTGCGCAGGTTTTCGGTTTGGCTGAAGATGAAGAATATAACGCGGAAGAGCTGGAAGAGCACTTGCGAGATCACGCACTGTTTACGGCTTTCGCACCTTTTGAGAATCCGCAGGTTGTGGTTGCCATGGTGCTGGAGAACGCCGGTGGCGGTTCCAGAAACGGTGGTCCGGTCGCCCGACAGATCTTCGATCACATGTTACTGGATCACCGTGATGAACATGACACCAACAAATCAACACTTGCCGAGGTAACACGATGAGTATCATGGCTGCCGCAGGCAGTAAAACGACCCTGAGTGACCGACTTCATATTGATGTACCACTGTTACTGGGGATCCTGACCCTCATGGGGTTTGCACTGGTGGTCATGTACAGTGCCAGTGGTCAGAATCTGGCCATGATGGAAAGACAGGCTGTCCGGATGCTGCTGTCATTGGCCATTATGTTCATCCTCGCCCAGATCGCGCCCCGCCACTATGAAGCCTGGGCCCCTTACCTGTTCGGCGTCGGGCTGCTTTTACTGGTCGGTGTCTTACTGTTCGGAGAAATTTCCAAAGGTGCTCAGCGCTGGCTGGATCTTGGTGTGGTTCGTTTCCAGCCCTCAGAACTGATCAAACTGGCTGTGCCACTGATGGTCGCCCGGTTTATCGGGAATCATCCGCTGCCGCCCAGCCTGAAGAACATCGTGATCGCCACGCTCATGATTTTTATCCCCACGATTCTGATTGCCAAACAACCCGATCTGGGTACATCAATCCTGATTGCTGCTTCCGGGGTCTTCGTGCTGTTTTTGTCTGGGATCAGCTGGCGCATCATCATTTTAGCCGGTCTGCTGGTCGCTGCCTTTATCCCGCTTCTCTGGTTCTTCCTGATGCATGACTACCAGCGCACCCGGGTACTGACTCTGTTCAATCCTGAGTCAGATCCACTGGGTGCTGGCTATCACATTATCCAGTCAAAAATTGCCATTGGCTCAGGTGGTATCACAGGGAAAGGCTGGCTGCACGGCACTCAGTCACAGCTGGAATTTCTGCCAGAACGCCATACCGACTTTATCTTTGCCGTGATCGCTGAAGAATGGGGGCTGGCAGGTGTCGTCGGTCTGCTGGCACTCTATGTGTTCATTATTGGCCGTGGGCTATTGCTGGCAAGCCGCGCTCAAACAGCCTTTGGTCGCATGATGGCAGGCAGTATTGTCCTGAGTTTCTTCGTTTATGTTTTTGTAAACATCGGCATGGTCAGTGGTTTACTGCCCGTTGTTGGTGTTCCCCTGCCGCTGGTCAGTTACGGTGGAACCTCCATGGTCACCCTGATGGCAGGCTTTGGAATTCTGATGTCTATTCACACTCACAGAAAAATGCTGTCTAAGGCGAACTGATGCGCATTGCTTCTCAATCGATGATTTTCTCTTTGTGCTTCACCTTGCTTCTGGCCGGGTGTAGCACCACATCCACTTCAGAGCGGTATCAGATCAAAGACGATCGTGCCCCGGACAGTTCACCCACACTGGATCATCTTGAAGATGCCCAGCCAAGATATGAGACCAAGAGTCTGGCCGGAAATGTGAACTACAAGCTGAATGGCCAGCATTACACGATATTACCGACGGATCAGCCTTTCACTCAGGAAGGTCTGGCCTCCTGGTATGGCAAGAAGTTCCACGGGCACCAAACCTCAAACGGCGAAATTTACGACATGTACTCCATGACAGCAGCACACAAAACGCTGCCGCTGCCAAGCTATGTCAAAGTCACAAATAAAAATAACGGTAAAACCGCGATTGTCCGGGTGAACGACCGCGGCCCATTCCACGAAGGGCGAATTATTGACCTGAGTATGGCTGCCGCAACCAAACTGGATGTGATCGGCCATGGCACCGCTCCTGTCAGTATTGAACTGATCCAGATGCCCAAACCTGATACAGCTGAGTGGCACAGTGCCAACCCGAGATGGTTTTTCGTCCAGCTTGCTGCTTTTAGCGATCTGAGCAAAGCTCAGGCTGCTGCTCAGAAACTCAAAGCTGAATTCAACACCGATGTTGAGCTGAAAAAAGCGACCTCCGCAGCCATCTACCGACTGCGTCTGGGACCATTTCTGGACTCACAGAAGGCTGAGCAATTGCGAGATCAGGCAAGAACTTCACAGTTTCCGGAAGCTTTTGTGGTCTCAGAGCTGCGCGAGTTGAACTAATTTGCCAACCTCAAGTCTGACAAAAGAATGTAAAAATTTCTCAAGATTCCTGTATGGCCCATTATATCGACAGGTTGAGAACTGTTTATCAGGACTCAATCTGCTATAGTGGTTCCAATTTTGTTATCCGCAATCCAAGTAACAACTATCATGAATAAATCTGCTGCATTTTTTCGCTCTGTCACAATCTCTGCCGTATTGGTGACAAGCCTTTCCGCGACAGCGGCTCCAGCCGTTGTTCCAGAAGCCCCGCAGATAGCCGCGAAAGGTTATGTCCTGATGGATTACCATTCAGGAAAAATTCTGGCCGGACAAAATGAATACCAGAAGCTGCCGCCTGCGAGCCTGACCAAAATGATGACCAGCTATGTCATTGGCCAGGAAATCAAACGCGGTAACATCTCTATGGATGATACAGTGGTGATCAGTAAGAATGCCTGGGCAAAAAACTTCCCTGGGTCATCCAAAATGTTCATCGAAGTCGGCAGTGAAGTCAAAGTGGCTGACCTCAACCGCGGGATCATCATTCAATCTGGCAATGATGCTTGTGTTGCCATGGCTGAGCATGTTGCCGGCTCTGAAGACTCTTTTGTTGATTTGATGAACGGCTGGGCAAAAACGCTGGGGATGGATTCAACCCATTTTGCCAACGTACACGGCCTGGATAATCCAAATCTGATGACCACCCCTTATGATATGGCGCTGCTGGCTCAGGGCCTGATCCGTGACGTGCCGGACGAGTTTGCAATCTACAAGGAAAAATCCTTCCGATATAACGGCATTGAACAGTTCAACCGAAACAGCCTGCTGTGGGATAAGAGCCTGAATGTCGATGGCCTGAAAACTGGCCATACAGACAATGCAGGCTACAGTCTGGTCAGTACCGCCACCGAAGGCCAGATGCGTCTGATCGCTGTGGTGATGGGCACCAAAAATGCCAACGCCCGGAAAGCTGAAAGTAAAAAGCTGTTGAACTATGGCTTCCGTTTTTTCGAAACTGTTTCGCCGCATAAAGCCAATGAAACCTTTGTGACTGAAAAAGTCTGGATGGGTGACATTGACGAAGTCTCTCTGGGTGTCAATCAGGATACGTACGTCACCCTGCCGCGTGGCTCCGTCAAAGATCTGAAAGCCAACTTTGTCCTGGAAAAAGAGTTGAAAGCGCCAATTCATCAAGGCGATGTTGTCGGGAAACTGTACTACCGCCTGGGCGAAGAAGATGTTGCAGAATACCCGCTGCTTGCACTGAATGATGTCAATCAGGGAGGTATTTTCAGCCGTCTGATTGATTATATCGTCCTGTTGTTTAAGGGCTGGTTGAGCTAATCGCTTCCACATGAAAAAGGACAGCCATGTTGTCCTTTTTCTTTTTGCTCGATTCATGACCTTATTCGCACCATCCCGTTCCCTTGACATGACTTGTGTTATGGACGGCGAGCCATTAATATGCTGCCCTTAATTGTGATACACCGCATACCTTTCCGGGAGTTCAGCATGCAACAGCAAGAACAGCCAAAACTTAAAGATTTACTCGAGTTCCCTTGCCAGTTTACCTACAAGGTAATGGGCTTTAATAAGCCTGAGCTGCCGGACCTGGTGGTAGAAGTCATTCAACGCCATGCTCCGGGTGACTACACGCCATCTGTAAAGCCAAGTGGCAAGGGTACCTACAGCGCAGTGTCGATTACAATCACTGCGACTCACATCGAACAGGTTGAAACGCTTTATAAAGAACTGGGTGAAATCGACATCGTCCGTGTCGTCCTCTGATACCTGGTCCTACCGAGCAATTGGCGGCTGAAATTTCAGCCGCCAAGTTTTATAATGCACCATTATTGGTCTCTTCTGATACGCAGCAGAGACCGACAGACAACATGGGTGTGAATGTGCAAAGAAATCTCATTGTCCGCAACCTGGGCCTGAAAGACTATTCTGTCACTTATGAGGCCATGCATGATTTTACCGCCGATCGCGATGACAACACCGTCGATGAAATCTGGCTGGTCGAGCACCTTCCCGTTTTTACTCAGGGTCAGGCTGGTAAAGCCGAGCATGTGCTGAATCCCGGCGATATCCCTATCTTTCAGAGTGATCGCGGTGGACAGGTCACCTATCATGGTCCGGGGCAGCAAATGATGTATCTACTGCTCGACCTGCGCCGCCTCAAGCTGGGCGTTCGTGAACTGGTCACGCACATTGAAAACACAGTAATCAACACGCTATCCCGCTTTGGGGTAACTTCTAATGCCCGTCCGGATGCCCCCGGTGTCTACGTCGACGGCAAAAAAATCTGCTCACTCGGTCTACGTATCCGTCGCGGCTGTTCTTTTCATGGCCTGGCCCTCAACGTCAACATGGATTTATCGCCTTTTATGCGCATCAATCCCTGTGGCTATGCGGGTATGGAAATGACTCAGCTGGCTATGTTCAATGGCCCAACAGAAATGGCTGATGTACAACCTATACTTGTCGATGAGTTAGTGAAATTGCTCGATTACCAGAGCATTGAGTGGACAACGGAAAGCAATTAATCATGAGCAAACCGATCGTAATAGAACCAGGTGTCAAATATCGTGACGCCGACAAAATGGCCCTGATCCCAGTTCGTAACATGGAAGCGGAGGAAAAGCCCCGCGAAATGCTGCGTAAACCGGAATGGATGAAAATCAAACTGCCGGCTGATACCCAGCGTATCCGGGACATCAAAGACGCGATGCGCAAGAACAACCTGCACTCGGTCTGTGAGGAAGCATCCTGTCCGAACCTGGCAGAGTGTTTCAGCCACGGCACGGCCACCTTCATGATTCTGGGTGCCATCTGTACCCGCCGCTGCCCTTTCTGTGACGTTGCCCATGGCCGTCCGCTGCCACCAAGTGCCGAAGAGCCAGTTCATCTGGCACAGACCATCGCTGACATGAAACTGCGCTACGTTGTTGTCACTTCAGTTGACCGTGACGACCTGCGTGACGGTGGTGCACAGCACTTTGCTGACTGTATCCGTGAAATTCGCGTGAAAAGTCCGGAAATTAAAATCGAAACGCTGGTTCCTGACTTCCGTGGCCGGATGGATCGTGCGCTGGATATCCTGCGTGACAATCCGCCAGATGTCTTCAACCACAACCTGGAAACCGCGCCACGCTTGTATCGTAAGGCCCGCCCGGGTGCGAACTACCAGTGGTCGCTGGATCTGCTGAAGAAATTCGGCGAAATGCATCCGAACGTACCGACGAAATCCGGCCTGATGATGGGTCTGGGTGAAACTAAAGAAGAGATCATTGAAGTCCTCAAGGATCTGCGTGCACACGGTGTGACCATGCTGACACTGGGACAGTATCTGGCACCAAGCCGCCATCACCTGCCCGTTGAACGCTATGTGCCGCCATCAGAGTTTGATGAGCTGAAAGAAATTGCACTGGAGCTGGGCTTTACCCATGCGGCCTGTGGTCCGTTTGTTCGTTCGTCTTACCATGCCGATCTGCAGGCGAAAGGTGAAGAAGTGAAGTAATCATGACTCAAACAGGCAGCCACCACTGCCTGTTGATGTCCCTCAGCATTACTCACTAAGCACATCAAAACGTTTCAGCCATAAAAAAACGCTTCGGGATCATTGAATCCGAAGCGTTTTTTGTCTCTGTTTCAAAAATTGAAACGGTTCAGGCTGTAAAAACGCTACAGCCTGAAAGCATCAACTTTGATTCTCTTTATCAATCGCGGCCGCCAGTACCGGCGCTAAACTTTCCAGCGCTTCCTCAGTGATCGGCTTACCGTCTTCATCCGTGACGGTGATTGATGTCCGGTTCCCCAGATCACCCAGCTGTAATTTGTAATCCCGGTTCGTGAGCTGAAGCGGCTGAATGCCCAGCTCAGTCCAGAAATCATCATCCGGGGCACGGAAAGCGACATCTACGGTTCCCTGTGAACGATTTCGGCTGTCTACCGTGAAGCCCAGCATCTGCAACAGGCTCGGTAAACGCTCCCAGAACACATTATAAGGCGCACGCGCAATAATCACGGGCAGGCCGCTCCGATCACGCCCCATGCTGATTGGGATTTGTTTGACCAGTTCCTGCGCACGCAAGCGGGCTTTCTCACGCTCGTAAGCGTCGTATTTCGCCATGACCAAATTGGTCATCAAAATACTGTAGCGTTCCTGATTCACCAGGCTTACAGATTTGTCTACACCGGCTTCACGCCAGTCCAGCAGTTTAATGGTATACAGGTTCTGGCCATTCTCACTGGAGCGGGTGATCCGATACCGGCTGCTGATTTCAGTGTCTTCATCTTCGTTGTTCCACTGAACCCAACTGGTTTCGAGCGTCTGTGCGGTGTCAACATCAAAAGCAATATTTCTCTCTTTGCCAAGACGCTTTGTCAGCGTCCAGAGTTCATTCAGCTCTTCAGCTTTGACTAGTTGCAGACTCACCGTCCCATCAGCATTATGGACAGCTCTGGCTCCCGGAATCAGCGCAAGCACCTGTTGCGGGGGACGGATATCGACCGCTTTACCAATGACACCGGCATACTCGGCAGCCGGAATGCTATATTCGCCCGACACCGTTGCCGCGCCGCCACTTGGGCTGTTCCAGCTGCTGAGCGGTGCAGTTTCCAGATAATTAAAATCCTGATTTGCCTGACGGCGGCGCTCAGCACCACCCGAACAGCCAGCCAGTGTCGCGACCATGACAGCCGTAACTGCCAGCCTGTAATTTACATTCATGTAGAGCTCTTACGTTCCTATGCGGTAGCCAGTGAAGGCAGCAGTTTCGCATCTTTCAACGCT
This sequence comes from Photobacterium galatheae, assembly GCF_000695255.1. Taxonomy (GTDB): domain Bacteria; phylum Pseudomonadota; class Gammaproteobacteria; order Enterobacterales; family Vibrionaceae; genus Photobacterium; species Photobacterium galatheae. The sequence continues at coordinate 22,541 of NZ_JMIB01000024.1, forward strand.
TGCAACACAACGGGTTCAGCCTCTTTGCTCAGTGGCGTCAACGGCAGACGTAATGTCCCGTACTGGATCAGCCCCATTTTATGCGCTGCCCATTTCACCGGAATGGGATTGGACTCAATGAACAGGTTCTTGTGCAGTGGCATTAATTTCGCGTCAATGGCTTTCGCAGCTTCAACCTCGCCATTTAAGGCCAGTTTGAACATGGTTGCCATCTCCTGCGCAGCAATGTTTGCCGTCACCGAAATCACACCATGGCCGCCAAGTGCGACAAATTCCAGACCTGTTGCATCATCACCGCTAAATTGGAGGAAATCTTCGCCGCAAAGTTCCCGGGTTTTTACGACACGGGACAAATCACCGGTCGCATCTTTAATGCCAATAATGTTATCCAGCTTCGCCAGGCGCGCCACGGTTTCCGGCAGCATGTCGACAGAAGTACGACCCGGAACGTTATACAGAATTTGTGGCAGGTCGGTGGCTTCAGAAATCGCCTTGAAGTGCTGATACAAACCTTCCTGTGTCGGTTTGTTGTAGTAAGGCGTCACAGTCAGGCAAGCCGCAACACCCGTACCGGAGAAAAGTTTACTGAAAGTGATGGCTTCATGGGTGGCATTTGCGCCTGTACCGGCAATCACAGGGATACGACCCTGAGCAAAATCAACTGTCTTCAGCACGACTTTCACGTGCTCTTCAACCGTCAGCGTGGCGGACTCGCCTGTGGTTCCTACAGCAACCAGCGCATCTGTGCCTGCTGCAATATGATATTCAACCAAGGATTTCAGGCTGGCGTAATCTACTTCACCGACTTCATCCAAGGGCGTAACTAGCGCTACCATGCTACCAGTAAACATGTCGATCTCCCTTTTTTATTGATTTCTCATGGTACTTTTCAGTGACAGTAAACACAAGCGAGCAGAATGTAAAATAGCTGTCATAGATGCCCAGAATGTATCCGCTATTGCCAAGCCTGTGATCCCCTGTCAAAAGTCGATTAAACCAGTGAGTTACGCCAGTTGCAGGGCATTACGCAACAAAATATATCTTTCCTCACCATATCATCATTTGTTCCGGTAACTTCATGGCAGGAGATAAGTTTGCTGTGCTACCATGCATGCATGAATGTCATCAATGTGAAACTGTATGGAACACTACCTCGTTATTACCGCGATTGGCACCGACCGGCCGGGCATTACCGATGAAATCACCCGACATGTCTCCCAGAGCGGTTGCAATATTGAAGACAGCAGACTGGCGATTTTCGGCAGCGAATTCACTTTTATCCTGCTCCTGTCTGGCACAGCCTCGTCCATTGCACGGGTTGAGGCAACACTCCCATTGCAGGCCCAGCAGCTTGATTTGCTGACCATGATGAAACGTACAACCCGGCACGAACACCGTTTTTACCCTTATACGGCTGAATTCCATATCGAGGGAAACGATGCGCTGGGGCTCATTGAGAAGTTCACCCATTTCTGTGCCACGCGCCAGATAGACATTTCGGCACTCAGCGCCCACTCACAGGAAGCTGAAGATAACGAAGACAACCATGGGGAAGACCAACTGACCCTGCAACTGAGTACGAACCTGCCGGAAGGTTGCAACCTGATGTCTTTACAGGAAGAATTTGAAGACCTGTGCCAAACGGTGCAAGTCGCAGGCACCGTGACATTTACCGGCCATAATCCGAAAGAAAAATAAGGAACAACACATGCAAACCTTGACTGCAGGTACCCCTGCACCTGAATTTACGCTTCTGGATCAAAATGGTGCACCTGTCAGCCTGAACGATTTCAAAGGGAAAAAGGTGCTGGCCTATTTCTATCCCAAAGCAATGACGCCAGGGTGCACTGTGCAGGCTTGCGGGCTGCGTGACAGCAAAGCTGAGCTGGATGCCCAAAATGTTGTGGTCCTGGGGATCAGTATTGATCCAGTCAAACGTCTGCCGAAGTTTATCGAACGCGACAACCTGAATTTTACCCTGCTGTCAGACGAAGACCACGCCGTTGCTGAGCAATTCGGTGTCTGGGGAGAGAAAAAGTTCATGGGGAAAACCTATGATGGCTTGCATCGCATCAGCTTCCTGATCAACGAAGAGGGTGTGATTGAGCATGTTTTCAATAAGTTTAAGACCAAAGATCACCACGAAGTCGTGCTGAACTACCTGAAAGAAAACAATTAAGTTTATTCTCTGCTCATCAGAAGGCCGCTCGATGCGGCCTTTTTTTGCAACCCAAACGGCCTACTCCGGTTGAGGGGCTGTCTTGCCCCACAAAACCACAGCAATGCCGCCTAAGATAGCAACGGATGCGATGAAGAGTCGTATACTCACCGACTCCGACAGGAAAATAACGCCCCCCAGAGCAGCCAGTACAGGCACGCTGAGCTGCACAGTTGCCGCGCTCATCGCGGGTAAAAAAGGCAGCACACTGTACCAGATGGCATACCCGAGCCCGGATGCAACACCACCAGATAAAATGGCATACATCACGCCGAGGCTGTCAAAGTGCGTTCTTCCCACAAGCAAACAACAAACCACTGCCATTGGCACCGCCCGCAAAAAATTACCCGCCGTAACATGCAGGGGATCCGTTGTCCCCTGTCCTCTGAGGGTATAGATTCCCCATGCGCCTCCGGCCGTCATCATCAGCAATGCACCTTGCCAGGAGGGTGCAGATACGCCGGGTAACAACAGAACCGACAGACCAGCCAGTGCCAGCATAAACCCCGTCAATTGCCAGAACGTCATTCGTTCTCCGCGCCACACCGCCACAGCCATCATGGTGATTTGTACGGCAGCAAACAGCAGCAAGGCACCAGTCGCCGCAGTCAGGCTCAGATAGGCAAAAGAAAAGCCGGCAGCATACACAAACAATGAGAAAGCAGAGATCCAGCTTCCTGCCACGCTGACGGTGCGTGTGTGAACCGGGGTTTTCAGCCGATGAAGCAGCCACAGCAACACAGCACCCGATACTAACCGAATCAGGGTAAAACTGGCGGGATCAATGTCTGTCTCAGATAAGGCAACTCTGTTGAGGAGGGAGTTGGCAGCAAAAGCCAACATGGCCAAGGAGGTGAACATCAATACTCTGAAAGGTATCGGCATGCTCCCTCCCGGTTTTCTTCATCTGTTATGGCATATCTTCAGCATGATCGGTGGCTGGCAGCGCATGCCAGACCGCTTTCACCAGTGTAGCCAATGGGATCGCGAAAAAGACCCCCCAGAAGCCCCATAATCCGCCAAAAACTAAAACTGATACAATAATCGCAACCGGGTGAAGGTTCACCGCTTCAGAAAACAAGACCGGAACCAGCACATTCCCATCCAGTGCCTGAATGATGCCGTAAGCCACCAGCAACCACCAGAAATCCGGGGTCAGCCCCCATTGGAACAGGCCCACCATCGCAACCGGTACTGTCACAGCCGCAGCACCGATGTAAGGGATCAGTACAGAAAGCCCGACCAGCACCGCCAGCAACAAAGAATAACGCAGATCAAGCAGCGCAAACGTAATATAGCTGGCCACGCCGACAATAATAATTTCCGTCACTTTGCCACGAATATAGTTCGAGATTTGCTCGTTCATCTCTGCACCGACCTTACTCGCCAGACGACGATTTCTCGGTAACAGACGGCTCAGGGTATTCAGCATTTCGTCCTTGTCTTTCAACAAGAAAAAGACCAGTAGCGGTACCAGAATCAAATAGACTGCCAGTGTCGCCAGACTCAGCAGAGAGGCCACCGAACCTTTCAGAGCGGTTTCTCCCATCCCCAGCACTTTAGTTCGCAAACTGTTCATCACAGTCGTGATCTGCTCAGGCTGCACCAGTTCCGGATATCGCTCTGGCAGGCTGGAAACATAGCGCTGCAGATCATTAAACATACTGGGCACATCAGATAGCAGATTACTGACCTGATGCCAGATCATCGGGATCAGGCCGAACACCGCCATGATCATCAGGCTGGAAAACAGCAATAACACGAGCGTCACTGCCAGAGTGCGGGGAAGCCTGAACCGGGTCAGGAACATCACAGGCCACTCAAGTAAATAAGCCAGTACAATCGCGACCAGAAAAGGCGCAATCAGGTTGCCGAAAAAATAAATGGTGATGAAACCCATCACAAGAATCGCCACCAGACTGACCGCATGAGGGTCAGAAAACCTGCGCTGATACCAGCGACTAATCATTTCCAGCATAGAAGCGTCACAACCTTTTCGTAACGGTAATCACAAGTAACTGTGGTTCATCTGACTGCACCCGGACGTCAAAGCCCTGTTGCAACAGATAGCGTGGTATATCCTGTCGGGCCCCTGTGTCACAAACATGGATATCCAGGGTGTGCCCGACACCCAGACCATGACAGGCCCGTTTCGCAATTAATAACGCCAGCGGACAGCGGGCATCGGTTAAATCCAGTTTGGGTATTTCCATTCTTATGCACGGGCGGTTATTATCCAACAGGTTATTGTAAATAACATGATGACGACAAGAAAGAAACAGACTGGATCTTTTGTTGTCATATCAGTTGATTCATCGATTATTTAACTGTTATCAGCTCCGTAATCGACATAACAACAACCCGAATGGAAGGCGACCACCATTTCTATGCTTCGATTGACTAAAAAGCCAGTTTGCCTATTGCTCTGCGCACTGCTGAGTTCGGCCCCGTCTGTCATTCAGGCGGAAGCTCCTCTGGAAAAGCTTCCAGAGATCGGAACCACTGCGGCTTCAACACTGACCATAGAAAAAGAGCTGGAATACGGCGATGCCTATATGCGCATGCTACGAGCCAGCAAACCGATCATCAATGACCCGCTGCTCACAGAATATGTACAGGATCTGGGACATAAACTGGTTGCCAATGCGCAGGATGTCCGCACGCCATTTGAATTTTTCCTGATCCAGAACCGCGAAGTGAACGCCTTCGCTTTCTTTGGTGGCCACGTGGCCCTGCACTCTGGTCTTTTTCTTCATGCCCAGAGTGAAAGTGAACTGGCTTCGGTCATGGCACACGAAATTGCCCATATCACCCAGCGCCATCTGGCACGCAGCATGGAAGATCAGGCCAAAAAATCACCGGCCACCATGGCAGCACTGATTGGCTCACTGATGTTAGCCATCGCCTCTCCTGAAGCCGGTATTGCGGCAATTCAAGCCACCACAGCTGCCTCAGTTCAGGGGCAGATCAACTACACCCGCAGTAATGAAATGGAAGCCGACCGGATTGGTATCGCAACTTTGGCAAAATCCGGATTTGACGTTCAGGCCATGCCAACCTTTTTTGGCCGCCTGGCCGATCAATACCGCTACGCCAGCACCCCACCGGCCATGCTGCTGACTCACCCCTTGCCGGAATCGCGTATCGCCGATACCCGCAACCGCGCTGCACAGTATCCTCTGCAGCGGGTTCAGATATCCGAAAGCTACCTGCTGGCGCAGGCCAGAGTGATTGCCCGTTATGCCAACCTCGACAGCCAAAATGCGCTGGACTGGTTTGAACGAAAAGGCAAAAAAGCCCGTGGTGCCGAAAAAATGGCCGTCAACTACGGAAAAGCACTGGTGCTGATGGACAGCGGCAAATACAAAGAAGCAGAAGCATTCCTGATGCCTTTGCTCAAAGCCGAACCCGGGAATCGTTTCTTTCTTGATTCCGCAACCGATCTGGATCTGTTCCAGCAGCGATATGACCATGCCATCAACCGTCTTCAACAGGCGCTGAAATCCAATCCCGCCAATGCGGTGCTAAGGCTGAATCTGGCACACGCGTATTTAAAAGCCGGGCGGGCAAAAGAAAGCCTGACGCTACTGAGCCGTTTTACCTATGATAATCCTGAGGATATCAACGGCTGGAGCATGCTGGCTGAAGCTTATGCCGGGACAGGACGCCGTGATGGTGAACTTGCCGCAAGGGCCGAAATGATGGCACTCCGCGGCGACTGGGAAAAAGCAATCCAAAACTATATTCAGGCCAGTCAGATTGTGGAAGTCGGCTCACTGGATCAAGCCCGTTACGATGCCCGGATTGACCAGTTACGTCTGGCACGGGCCCGTTTTGCTGATTTGTAACCGCACCTGAACGCCACAAAACCGATCCGGCTAACAGTCTCACGGCATTTCCTTTTCCTGTTGCCGGACAGTCCACTACAATATCAGTCATTTAGCCCGTCTTATCCGACGGGCATATCCATTTTGATGCTCTCAGGAGAAACTATGTCTATCACGATTTATCACAACCCGCGCTGCTCCAAGAGCCGTGAAACGCTGAACCTGCTCGAAAGCAAAGGAATTCAGCCGGATATCATCAAATATCTGGAAGAAACGCCATCTGCGGCTCAGCTGGCTGAGCTTCAGCGTAAACTTGGTTTCGACTCTGCCCGCCAGATGATGCGCACCAAGGAAGATGTTTATCAAACCCTGAACCTTGGCGATGCTTCTGTTTCTGAGCAGGCGCTGCTGGAAGCCATGGCAGCCAACCCAAAGCTGATTGAGCGCCCAATTGTGGTCAATGGCGACAAAGCCGCGCTGGGTCGCCCGCCGGAACAAGTACTGGATATTCTGTAATGTTGCCGATTCTGGTGCTTTACTACAGCCGGCACGGCAGCACCCGGCAACTGGCGCGTCAGATCGCACGAGGGATCGGACAAATCGAAGGCTGTGAAGCCATCCTGCGCACTGTGCCAGATATCCGTGCCAATGGTGAACAGGAAGCTATCTCTGACGGCGACCCGTTTGTCACTCAGACCGATCTGGAAACCTGTCAGGGGCTGGCACTGGGCAGTCCGGTACGCTTTGGTAACATGGCAGCGCCGCTGAAACACTTTATCGACAGCACCAGTGCACAATGGCTGTCTGGCAGCCTGATTGGTAAACCGGCCTGTGTATTTACCGCCTCATCTTCCATGCACGGCGGGCAGGAAACAACATTGCAGTCCATGCTGCTGCCACTGCTGCACCATGGCATGCTGGTTCTGGGTCTGCCCTACTCTGAGCCACATCTGCATACCACCCAATCCGGTGGCACCCCTTATGGGGCATCTCACCTGAATCAGCAAGGCGGACTGACAGAAGAAGAAGCTGCGCTGGCACAGGCATTAGGCAAAAGGCTGGCACAGACAGCCCTCAAGTTGCAATCAGTGTCGCCTGCGTGAAACCGCAGCGAAAGGATTTGATCATGGAACCTATGAGCCCATCTACCCAGAATCTGCGCTATTTTGCGCTGACCGCGAACCTGTCACTGCTGCTATGGGTTGCGCTTTGGCAAAGTGTCATCTCGCCACACCCGCACCTGAATAACTATATTGTTGCCGGTATGTGGATCCTGCCCTTGCTGCTGCCGATGAAAGGCATTCTGGAAGGTAAGCCTTACACCCACGCCTGGGCCAACTTCATCCTGATGTTTTACTTCCTCCATGCCTTGACGCTGCTCTGGGTGGACGGCGGTGAACGCTGGTTGGCACTGGTCGAACTGGGGCTGACCACGGCCGCTTTCTTCGGCAACATTTTGTTTGCCCGAGCACGCGGACGGGAACTTGGGAATAAACTGAAGAAGCTGTCTCAGGTCGAACGTGAAGAGCGCGAAGCACACGGCGATCAATAATTGTCCTTCAAACCATCACGACCATCGGCTGGTTTCACAGGAACAATGTAAAAAAGAACCCCGGCAGTTGGCCGGGGTTCTTTTTTCAATCTGCAATTTTGAATCCGCTATCCGCAGCCATTAGGCATTCGGATTCCAGTAATACTGGCTGATTCCAGATGCAGTCGCACTGCGAGTTGCAGACACATCAAGCTGAGGTAGTGGTTCAGAGGCAGAACCTTCACGGGAGGTCGGCACAATCACACCTTCCGGTGCAACACCGGTTGCGCCTTCCACAGCCATTTCACGAACCAGAGAAGTCACCGGTTGCGACTGCAGGCGAGGTTCCATACTCAGTTCACGGGCAAAAGCCTGTTCGTTACCCAACAACTGAATGGAAAAACGAACGCGATCCCCTTGCAGGTGAGTTGCATTCACTTCAGCCACAGAGCTCATCGCCTTCAGCAACGATTCCAGCTGAAAAAAATCTTCAACATGCCGAATATTCGCTACTTCAATCGCAAATCCGCCCTCTGTCGCCCCCCCCAACTGAATGGCATAACGCGCAGCCAGATGATCGGCAACCGTATTCATCATCTCCTGAATCGCCACCGAGCCGTTGGTGCGCCCCTCAACCGGTTCTGCTTGACCGTCCAGCATGGCTGACGGAGAACCCGGGAACAGCTGCCAGGTGAGCTGAGTCTTCGCATCACTCCCCTTCACGCGAACAACCATCACAGCATCAGGCTGGTAACGAGTACTCGCCTTCGCAATGGGCTGCACAAATCCGCCCCAGAGATCCGGTACACTAATCGCCGTCACATCTTCAAAGTCACCAATTGGCAGCAACAACGGTACACCCCGCAGTGCAGCAGCCTGATTCAACGGACGTTGCAGTGCATTATCAGACTGATCGAAAACAATCGCACGATCACGATGCTTATCTTCAATCAGCCAGACCAAAATCGTCGGACGCTGCTCTGACCAAAACGTTGCATTCGCCTGAGTCAGCAGGGTACGAATTTTCTCACGATCAAAGCTGACATCCAACGTCGGCTGACCATTCACGCTGCTATGACCCAACTGACTGACATAAGTGCTGTTATTTTCCAGCGCTTTCTGGATCACTTCGTTGTCAGAAATATTGCTTTGGCCAGAAACCTTCACCAGCACCTGCTGTAAGGCCGTTGCCCGTGCAGCCCTCGTCGTTTGACTGTCTGTATCCGGCAGGGAAACCTGCGCCTGATATAAGGTCTCAACCGTTGCGGCCTGTAGCGGTAACGCGATTAGCGCTCCAAGAAAAAAAGCAAAACGCCACATAAGTCACTCGTAGAATTTCAGTGTTAGTCAAGGATGTCAGACATCCCATAATTCGTTTTTATCCATCGCTGTCTGCCATTTCCTGACCAGACTCGCTGACAGGCCTAACTATACCTCAGGCTCAGCCAAATAACGTTAATTGCCATAAAAAAATACCAAAAACGGGCAGACGTTAAAGTTCTGGGCGAAAAACAGGATGAATGCGTGTTGACTCTTCAGAACAACACGCATTTCCGTTGCAGCAAAGACGACAGAACATCGTCGTCGACTGATCGCTTTCATACGCCCCCTCAGTGAGAAGTTCATAAATTAATGTGCCAGATCTCTGGGGAAACGTTTGCTCTTGTGCTAGCATTGCGCGATTTTTTTTATACCAAGGGAGAATTGTGACAATGATGCAGATATTGCAAGGGGTACAAATGCTATTTGTAGCCTTTGGCGCACTGGTTCTTGTTCCGCTGTTAACCGGACTGGATCCCAATGTTGCCCTCTTTGGTGCCGGTATCGGTACGCTTCTTTTTCAAGTCATCACGAAACGCAGTGTCCCTATCTTCCTTGCCTCCTCTTTCGCTTTTATCGCTCCCATTCTTTACGGTGTGCAAGCCTGGGGTATCCCCGCAACACTTGGGGGTCTGATGATGGCCGGTGTGGTTTACCTGCTGATGGCCACAATCATCAAAGTTCGCGGTGTCGGTATCATCCATAAATTACTGCCACCTGTTGTCGTTGGCCCGGTCATTATGGTGATTGGACTTGGACTGGCGCCGGCAGCAGTGAATATGGCGCTGGGAAAAAGTGGTGACGGTTCTATCCAGATTGTCAACGGGGATGCTGCGCTGTGGATTGCCTGTATTTCTCTGCTGGTTACCATTCTGGTCAGCGTGTTCGCAAAAGGGATGTTCAGACTGGTTCCTATCATGGCGGGCATTCTGGCCGGTTACGGCACCAGCCTGTTTTTCGGTGTGGTAGATTTCACGCCGGTGCAGGAGGCCAGCTGGCTCGCTATGCCAAATTTCACCATGCCTGAATTCAACATCAATGCCGTATTGTTCATGATCCCGGTTGCAATTGCCCCGGCCGTTGAACATGTCGGCGATATGCTGGCGATTTCCAATGTTACTGGGAAAGACTACCTGAAGAAGCCGGGTCTGCATCGCACCATGGCCGGCGACGGTGTCGCAACCATTGCAGCCTCTTTGGTCGGTGCGCCGCCAAACACCACTTATTCTGAAGTTACGGGTGCAGTCATGCTGACCAAAGCTTTCAATCCGGCCATCATGACCTGGAGTGCGATCACTGCAATTGTTCTGGCTTTTGTCGGTAAACTGGGCGCCATCCTGCAAACCATTCCTGTGCCGGTGATGGGTGGGATTATGATCCTGCTGTTTGGTTCGATTGCGACTGTCGGCCTCAATACACTGATCAAAAATCAGGTCGATTTACACAAGTCACGCAATCTGGTGATTGTTGCGGTCACACTGGTATTCGGAATCGGCGGCATGGCCTTCGGAATTGGAGAGTTCAGCCTGCAAGGGGTCAGCCTGTGCGGTATCGTTGCGATTATTCTGAATCTGGTCCTGCCAAAAGATTTAGGCGAAAACCACGTCGTCGACAATGCACAGATGGAATCATCAGACACATAAAATACCTGAATGATTCTGAAACAAAAAACCGGCGTAATGCCGGTTTTTTTTACATTTCGGCCAATTATTTGGTGCCGAAGATCTTGTCACCCGCATCACCCAGACCCGGGACGATATAGCCTTTATCATTCAGCTTCTCGTCAATCGCTGCAGTGTACAGCTCAACATCCGGATGCGCTTTCTCCAGTGCGGCGATCCCTTCAGGAGCAGCAACCAGAACCAGCACCTTGATAGAGCTACAACCGTGCTCTTTCAGCAGGTCGATCGTCGCAATCATCGAACCACCGGTTGCCAGCATCGGATCAACCACCAGCGCCATACGCTCATCAATATTAGAAGCCAACTTATGGAAATACGGCACAGGCTCCAGTGTTTCTTCATCGCGATAGATACCGACTGTACTGATACGAGCACTTGGCATGTGCTCCAGCACACCATCCATCATACCCAGACCCGCACGCAAAATCGGCACAACGGTCACTTTTTTACCCTTGATTTGCTCGACCTGAACCGGGCCGTTCCAACCTTCAATGGTAATGGTTTCTGTTTCGAAGTCAGACGTCGCTTCATAAGTCAGCAGGCTACCCACTTCCGTCGCCAACTCACGGAAACGCTTGGTGCTGATGTCACCTTCACGCATCAGACCAATTTTATGTTTCACCAGCGGGTGTTTTACCTCAACGACTTTCATCTTGGACTCCTACACAACAAAGTTTCAAAAAAATCGATCCATTATACACTAGACCATCCTCTGACAGGTAGGAAATAGCGACTTCTCTGGTCAGGTTTCCGTCACCGGGAATATTTGACGCAAACGTTTTCCTTTCCGCCCTGACTACTGTTATCATACTGCGGATTTTACGATTTAACCGGTGAGGATCTGTTGTGAGCGGTAATCATTCTTCTCTAAGTTACAAAGATGCAGGTGTCGATATTGATGCAGGGAATGCCCTGGTTGATCGAATCAAAGGGGTGGTCAAACGCACGACGCGTCCTGAAGTCATGGGCGGTTTGGGTGGTTTTGGTGCCCTGTGTTCACTGCCGACGAAATACAAAGAGCCTGTTCTGGTCTCCGGAACAGACGGTGTCGGTACGAAACTGCGTCTGGCGATGGATCTGAAAAAACATGACACCATTGGAATTGATCTGGTGGCCATGTGCGTCAATGACCTGATTGTACAAGGTGCTGAACCGCTGTTTTTCCTCGACTACTATGCAACCGGAAAACTGGATGTAGAGACCGCGGCCAGTGTCGTCAGTGGCATCGGTGAAGGCTGCGTGCAAGCCGGCTGTGCCCTGATTGGTGGTGAGACTGCTGAAATGCCGGGTATGTACCATGGCGAAGATTACGATGTTGCGGGTTTCTGTGTCGGTGTGGTTGAAAAGGCTGAAGTGATTGACGGCACCAAAGTCCAGGCAGGCGATGCCCTGATTGCAGTCGCCTCCAGCGGCCCTCATTCCAACGGTTATTCTCTGATCCGTAAAATCATCGAAGTCTCTCAGGCCGATTTGAGCAAAGACCTTGAAGGTAAAGCCCTGTCGGAACACCTGCTGGAACCCACCCGTATTTATGTCAAATCTGTTCTGAAGCTGATGGAAAGCTGCGAACTGCACGCGATTTCGCACATCACAGGCGGCGGTTTCTGGGAAAACATTCCTCGCGTCCTGCCAGAAAACACCAAAGCTGTGATCGACGGTAACAGCTGGGAATGGCCAGCAGTCTTCAACTGGCTGCAACAAGCCGGTAACGTCGAAACCCACGAAATGTACCGCACATTCAACTGCGGCGTTGGCCTGGTCATCGCTCTGCCACAGGCTCAGGCTGCACAAGCAGTCGAGCTGCTCAATGCTGAAGGGGAAAATGCCTGGCTGCTGGGCACCATTGCACAGGCTGCTGAGGGAGAAGCCCAGGTGGAGATCAACTAAGCAATGAAAAACATTGTTGTCCTGATTTCCGGCAGCGGCTCGAACTTACAAGCGATCATTGATGCCTGTGAAAGTGATGTGATCACACACGGCCGCATTGCCGCAGTGATTTCAAATAAAGCCGATGCTTATGGTCTGGAGCGGGCACGCAATGCTGGCATTGCAACAGCTCATCTGGCTGCTAAAGATTATGCCGATCGTGACACCTTCGATCGGGCTCTGACTGAAATCATGGATGGTTATCAGCCAGATTTGGTCGTCTTAGCCGGCTACATGCGGATCCTGAGTGGCGAATTCGTTCGCCACTATGAAGGACGGATGCTCAACATCCACCCGTCACTGCTGCCCAAATACACCGGCCTGCACACCCACCAACGGGCGCTGGATGCCGGTGATACAGAACACGGTACCAGTGTTCATTTCGTCACAGAAGAGCTGGATGGCGGCCCCGTCATTTTGCAGGCCAAAGTGCCAATCTTCGCAGGCGATACCGCCGAAGAGGTGATGGCGCGGGTGCAGCAACAGGAGCACCGGATTTATCCGCTGGTCTGTCAGTGGTTCCTGGAAGGTCGGGTCGTCATGCAAGATGATGCCGCTTATCTGGATGGTGTGCGACTGCCACAACATGGTTACGCTGCGGACGAATAATCTCACCTGAGATACCTCTGAATATAAAAATGCGGCTTTCACAGCCGCATTTTTGATGGTGTTTTAAACAGATTCGTTCTGACCGGGTGATGGCGGCGGTGCTTCCGGAACCTCAAGTTTCCGACAGTGGATCAGCTCCCCATAATGGAAAACAGCAAATTCACCGGTTTCCATGTTGTGCCAACGCTCATCATTGGTCAGCGGTTGGGTGGCAATCACAGTCACCACATCATTAGGCGTGGTTTCCTGCTGAAAATCGATCGTGACGTCTTCATCAATCAAGGATGCTTTCCCGAAAGGTGCCCTTCGGGTGATCCAGTGCAGATTGTTGGAACAATAAGTCAGGACAAATTCGCCATCACTGAGCAACATGTTATACACACCAAGCTTTCGCAGGTCATCACAACGCTCGGCGATCAACCGAAAGATCTGGCTCCAGTCTTCCGGTGGCTGAGGAAAGTGTGAATCAATCTGGTTCAGCAACCAACAGAAAGCAATTTCACTGTCGGTATCTCCCACCGGCTGATAACGGCCGGTTTCCAGTGAATCATAACCAGACAACTGGCCATTATGGGCAAAGGTCCAGTAACGTCCCCACAATTCACGGGTAAACGGATGGGTATTTTCCAGACATACCCCGCCCCGATTGGCTTGGCGAATATGGCTGATCACCGCGCAGCTTTTAATCGGATACTGCTGAACTAACTCGGCAATTTTCGAATGACAGCTGGGCTTCGGATCTTTAAAAGTACGAAATCCCTTCCCTTCATAGAAAGTGATCCCCCAGCCATCCGCATGAGGACCGGTTCTGCCGCCCCGTTGCATCAAGCCAGTAAAACTAAAACAAATATCCGTTGGCACATTGGCACTCATGCCAAGCAACTCACACATATTTCCTTCTTCCTCAGTACAACGCTGAATTACTCAGCACCTGCCATTTCCTTTTCCACCAGCATAATCAGAATGTGAATAATCTTAATGTGTACTTCCTGAATACGATCAGCATAGCCGAAATGTGGCACTCGGATTTCCACATCGGCCAGTCCAGCCATTTTGCCACCGTCTTTCCCCGTCAGTGCAATCACTTTCATGTCTTTCGCCTTTGCGGCTTCAATGGCTTTGAGAATATTGCCAGAATTGCCTGAAGTCGACAGACCGAACAGCACATCCCCTTTTGCGCCGACCGCTTCCAGGTAACGTGAAAAAACATATTCGTAGCCAAAATCATTACTGACACAAGACAGATGGCTTGGATCAGAAATCGCAATCCCAGGGTAGCCCGGACGGTTATCACGATAACGGCCGGTCAGCTCTTCGGCAAAATGCATGGCATCACAGTGTGAACCACCATTTCCGCAGGACAGTACTTTCCCTCCCTGCTTGAATGATTCAGCCAACAGCTTGGCTGCCGCTTCAATATCTGCCAGATTCTTTTCATCACTGATAAATCGATTCAGTACATCAGCCGCTTCAGTCAGCTCGGAACGAATGAGATCTTGGTACATAGGCTTTTCTCTGTGAATGATTGATGATGCAAGGATATGCCCTGGCTGGCAGTTTACCTACAAACCCTAGGAAGTGTCGACTCGCTGAACGGCAAAACCAGTGATTTACGCCCAATATCAGTGGCTAAACCAGTAAGGAAACCGTTTCCCCGCTTTTTTTTCGCCCCTTTCGTCGCCTTATTCATCAAACCACAATGCGAACTTACTCATCAAATCACAAAAAAAGTTTTTACATTTCGGCAAACTTCATCTTACACTTAAACCAAGTGGTATGACCTCTTACCTATCGCTAAATAAAACACATAATACCCGAAGAGAATATTCCTGATTAAGGAGAAGATAGAATGGCTACACTCGTGTACTTGCTGGGGTTATTAGGGATAACCGGTCTGCTCGCCTATCACAGGGCCAGTCTGCGAACCTTTACCCTGGTTTTTGCGGCAGCACTGGCTGTCGGCACACTGCTGGATATCACAGGCGAATTAAGCTGGCTGGCATTCCTGATCATCGCTTTGCCACTCAACCTGCAGGCGCTGCGTCAAAAACTGCTGAGTAAACCAGCGCTAAAAGCCTTCAAAGGTGTGATGCCTGAAATGTCACGCACTGAAAAAGAAGCGATTGATGCTGGTACAGTCTGGTGGGAAGCCGATCTGTTCCGGGGTGCGCCAGACTGGAACAAACTGCATGATATTCCGGCTCCTCGCCTGAGCGCTGAAGAAAAAGCGTTCCTGGACGGTCCGGTTAACGAAGTCTGCCGTATGGTCGACGATTTCGAAATCACCCATGACCTGGCTGATCTGCCACCAGAGATCTGGCAATACCTGAAAGACAACAAATTCTTCGCCATGATCATCAAGAAAGAATATGGTGGTCTGGAATTCTCTGCCTATGCCCAATCGCTGGTGCTGCAAAAGCTGTCCAGTGTCTCTATGGTGCTGTCTTCTACCGTCGGTGTACCGAACTCTTTAGGTCCGGGTGAGCTGCTGCAACACTATGGTACTGAAGATCAGAAAGACCATTACCTGCCACGCCTGGCAGCCGGTAAGGAAATTCCTTGTTTTGCGCTGACCAGCCCGGAAGCTGGTTCTGACGCAGGTGCCATTCCTGACTTCGGAATTGTGAAAAAAGGCCAATGGCAGGGTGAAGAAGTTCTGGGGATGGAGCTGACCTGGAATAAACGTTACATCACGCTTGCCCCGGTTGCCACAGTGCTGGGTCTGGCTTTTAAACTGTACGATCCTGAGCATTTGCTGGGTGACGAAGAAGAGCTGGGTATTACCTGTGCGCTGATCCCAACCGATCTGGAAGGCGTCAAAATCGGCCGCCGCCATTTCCCGTTGAACGTCCCGTTCCAAAACGGACCGACACAAGGCGACAAGATTTTCGTACCACTGAGCTTCATCATTGGTGGTCAGGATATGGCCGGTCAGGGCTGGCGTATGCTGGTTGAATGTCTGTCGGTTGGACGCGGAATTACCCTGCCGTCGAACACGACAGGCGGTCTGAAAACCACGGCACTGGCAACCGGTGCTTATGCACGAATCCGTCGTCAGTTCAAACTGCCAATCGGCAAGATGGAAGGGATTGAAGAGCCACTGGCTCGTATCGCGGGTAACGCCTATGTGCTGGATGCAGCCAGTGCACTGACCGTCTCCGGAATTGATCTGGGTGAGAAGCCCTCTGTGATCTCTGCGATCGTGAAGTACCACTGTACTCACCGTAGCCAGCGCGGCATCATCGATGCCATGGATATTATCGGCGGGAAAGGGATCTGTCTGGGTCCGAACAACTTCCTGGCTCGTGGTTATCAGGGCGCGCCGATTGCCATCACAGTTGAAGGGGCCAACATCCTGACCCGCTCAATGATCATCTATGGTCAGGGGGCGATCCGCTGTCATCCGTACGTTCTGGCTGAAATGAACGCCGCATACAACGAAGATCAGCGTCAGGCGCTGACTGACTTTGACGGTGCCCTGTTTGGCCACGTGGGCTTTGTCATCAGCAATCTGGTTCGTTCTTTCTGGCTGGGTCTGACAGACGGTCGCGGTTCATCTGCACCGCGTAAAGATGCAACCAAACGCTACTACCAGCAACTGAACCGCTACAGTGCCAACATGGCTCTGCTGTCTGACATGTCGATGGCTGTGCTGGGCGGCTCACTGAAACGCAAAGAACGTTTGTCTGCCCGTTTGGGTGACATCCTGAGCCAACTGTACCTGGCGTCTGCGACGCTGAAACGCTATGCCGATGATGGCTGCAAGCAAGAAGATCTGCCTCTGGTTCACTGGGGTTTGCAGGATGCGCTGTATCAGTCTGAACAGGCAATCGACCAGTTCCTGCGTAACTTCCCGAGCCGTATCGTTGCAGGTCTGCTACGCGTCATGATCCTGCCACTTGGCCTATCTCGCGTTCAGCCAAGCGACAAACTGGATCACAAACTGGCCGTGATGCTGCAAACGCCAAGTGAAACCCGTGACCGTCTGGGTCGTGGCCAATTCCTGGAAGCGATTGAGAGCAACCCGGTGGGTATGATGGAAGCGGCACTGAAAGATATTCTGGCGGCAGAGCCACTGTATGACCGCGTCTGTCAGGCTGCTGGCAAGAAACTGCCATTCATGCAGCTGGATTTAGTTGCTGAAACCGGTCTTGAACTGAAAGCGATTAACGAAGATGAAGCCGCACTGCTGCGCCGTGCCGAAGCAGGACGCCTGCGTACCATCAACGTCGATGACTTCGACCCCCAGCGTTTAATCGCCGGCGTTTCAGACATGCCAAAAGGCATTGAGGACGCCGCGTAATCCGCAAGGATGGCATTGAAAAAATCATCAAAAAGGGAAGCGCAATGCTTCCCTTTTCTTTACCTTTAACTGTCCCGTGCTGAATCTGTCTGAAATACCTTGAATCCCAGGACTACACTTTCATATCCGGCGGAATTTCCAGCTTTGTTGCGTCAGATTCAAGTGCTACCGGCTTGTTTCGGCGTCTTCTGAGCAAGACCCAAACCGCCGCAATCAGAACAATGACACCATTTCCACCCAGAATCAGCTTCCACGCCTGACTTCGGGCAGCCATCTGCTCTTCCAGCCGGCGCTTTTCTTCCTCTAGCCGTGCTTTTTCTTCCTGACGAGCCCGGTACTCTTCAAGATTTTTATCCAGTTGCAGAACAGCAGTGATCGCAAAATGACTTTTCGGCAATGGGAAAACCAACGGGCGTTGCTGGAATGTGTCTGTGGCATAAAGCCAGCCAGACCAGGCATAACTCCCGGGCTGTTGGCGGTTTGGCACCACCATTTCCAGGCTCGTCATTTCCGGTTCAGCCTGCTCCTGACTGACCATCACATTGCCATCCGGAGCTTCCAGCTCAATATGAGCCGAGAGTGAACCCGGCCCAATCATGCCTTCATCTGAAGTCACCACCAATTGATGAGGCTCTTCTGTCGTTCGGGCCTGAATAAAGGTCGGTAACAACGGCGGCGGATAAACCAAGACCTCCTGCTCATAAGTCCGCAGGAATATCCCATTTCCGGACGTGATTTTCACCCGGTAACGGCCGGGCTGAATATCCACCGGGAGCGCAACGGTAAAGACGCCATCACCCGGTGCTTCATCCAGCCCCAGTCCGTCATCCGCAAACTCTCCCAGCGACAGAGGCGTTGGCAGGGAATCCTCTGCCAGCGTTTCCGGCTGATCCACATATTCGTAGAAATTCACGGACATTTTCACCCGATCGAGAAAATCACGATCGGTCAGCAACTGACCATCCTGCGTCAAACGCGCGGTAAACTTATAGCTTTCGCTCTGGTAAAGCCGTTCAGGCAGAGCGGTTACATTCAATTTCAGATTTGAAAGAACCTTCACCTGATTCTTCTGACTGACCCGACCCACAGCCTGCCAGGGGCCAGGCATGGGATTTTCAATGGTAATGATGTCCATGCCTGACTCTTCGTGCCAGGCCACATTGTCAGGATGCCGCCACGGGTAATACTTCACCCCATCAGGCCTCACCAGAACCACATTCTGATTCTTGGTTTCTCTTTCCACCACGAAGGCCACCTGTTTGACGGTTGGATCAACCCTGAAACGGTTATCCAGCCAAGACGCCGCCTGAACACTTTGTGTGCCAAGCAGCGCCGGAATCAATGTAGACAGTAACGCTAGCCTTCGCATAGTTCTCCTATTGACGCCAGAGTGTGACGTCACCTTTTTTCTCAATGATATCTAAACGCGCTTCGTGCGCTTCTAGTTCATCGGCAGAAGCCCGGATAACCTTTAATGTTTTCCGTCCGCTGGTCAGACGTCGTATGCCACTTTCTGCACCACTGTCACTTTCTTCTCCGGCTGCATGCAGGGCCAGTGACGTCTGGCCACCGGTCATCATCAGATAAACATCGGCCAGAATTTCGGCATCGAGCAAGGCGCCGTGCAACGTCCGGTGCGAGTTATCAATCCCATAACGCGAACAGAGCACGTCCAGATTGTTCCGTTTCCCCGGGAAGATCTTCTTTGCCATCTCCAGGGTATCGGTCACGGAACAGTAGTCCGTGGTCTTCCCTATCGACGGGTCAAGCTTGCGGAACTCATAGTCCATAAACCCGATATCGAACGGCGCGTTATGGGCAACCAGCTCAGCACCGCGAATAAAGTCCATGAACTCTTGATGAATCTCTGCGTAAGTGGGTTTATCACGCAGGAATTCATCGGTGATCCCGTGAACCGCGACCGCTTCAGCATCAATCGGTCGATCAGGTTTGATATAGACGTGGAAGGTCCGGCCGGTAAATTTACGGTTGATAATTTCCACCGCACCGATTTCCACAATGCGATGCCCTTCGTAGTGAGGGCCGGTCATATTCATACCGGTTGTTTCGGTATCGAATACAATTATGCGTTCATTGGTGGCATTCATAGTATTGGTTATGTCAGACTTGGTTTTTTATCTTAAGACGAATACTACCAAAGATGACCAAGCAGGTAGAGATTTTCACCGATGGTTCTTGCCTCGGTAATCCGGGCCCGGGGGGTTACGGCACAATTTTACGCTATAAAGGCCATGTCAAAGAGCTGAGCGACGGCTTTTTCATGACAACCAACAACCGGATGGAACTGCTGGCGGCCATTGTCGGGCTGGCGAGTCTGAAAGAGTCATGCAGCGTTGATTTGACCACAGACAGCCAGTACGTCCGTCAGGGCATCACTCAGTGGATTCACAACTGGAAAAAACGCGGCTGGAAAACCGCCGATAAAAAGCCGGTCAAAAACGCGGATCTCTGGCAGCAGCTGGATCAAGAAACACAACGCCATCAGGTCCGCTGGCACTGGGTGAAAGGGCATGCAGGACACCCCGAAAATGAGCGCTGTGACGAGCTTGCCCGTCAGGCGGCAGAATCCCCGGTCAAAGATGACCATGGTTATCAGGAAGCCAGTTAAAGCGAGTCAGATTATCCCGATTGCTTTTCGCTGACCTGCGTACGGCAGTTCACACCAATCGGTGTCAGCTGTCGTCTGAGCTTCCAGCTCGGTTTAATGGGTTTGAGTGGAAAAGTACGTTTTCTGGCCACAATCAGGTACATCCCGCCAATACCGGATAAAGAGCCAGAGAGCATGCTTTCCGCCCAGGCAGAAAATGCCGGATATCGGGTGGGTGGCAAGATTGCCAGATTTTCATGAAAGACCACTTCATAGTTCAGCACGCCCAGCCAGTCTTTCACCCGCATCGGCATGAACATCCGGCCAGACCAAGGCGCACGCTTCCGGTTCCAGGGCAGCAAACCACGCAAACCATGCAGGCTGAGCGGGTTGTAACCGCTGATCAGCAGGTAACCGTCATCAACAAGAACCCGGTCGACTTCCCGAAGCAAGTTATGAGGATCCCGGCAAAAATCAAGTTGATGCGCTAAGACACAGGCATCAAAAGACTTTTCCAGAAACGGTAGTGCCATCGGATCGGCTTCCAGGTTACGAAGCGAATTATCGCGATCAATACAAACCTGATGCCTGATGTTACAATGGCCACTGACGAGTTCGCAGCTCAGGCCTCCCAGTTTCAGTAAATGGTAGCCAAACAGTCTCGGCCACCACTCGTCCAGCTGGGCCTGCAGCAGTTGCGCCGCCCATTCTCCCTGTACCAATTGAGACCAGGAATAGGGTGTGTCGATGGATTTTATCGTGCGGGCTGGCTTCATAAATGATGATTCACCACATCAAGGACTGGAGACAATTTTATGTTAACGATGAAGAGCATACCTGCATTTCACGACAATTACATCTGGCTCATACAGGGACCAGATAACCGTTGTGTTGTCGTTGATCCTGGGGATGCCACGCCGGTTCTGACCCGACTGCGCGAAGATGCTCTGACACTGGAAGCCATTCTAATTACTCACCACCATCATGATCATGTCGGTGGCATCAGCGAACTCAAGCGCGCTTTCCCATCTTGCAATATTGTAGGCCCGGGAAGCGAAGCTATCCCCGGTTTAACTCAATCTGTTGAAGATGGCGACCAAATTGATATTTTTGGCGAGCGCTTCATGGTGTTAAGTGTACCGGGTCATACGGCCGGCCATATTGCGTATGTGGGCGATGGCAAACTTTTCTGCGGCGATACTTTATTTTCCGCAGGGTGTGGTCGCCTTTTCGAGGGGACACCCGCTCAAATGTACAATTCGTTACAAAAATTGGCAGCCCTGCCCGATGAGACTGAAGTTTTTTGTGCACACGAATATACCAGCAGCAATTTAGCTTTTGCTTTAGTGGCTGAACAGGATAATCCACATCTGCAGCGCTATCGTGAAGAGGTCAGCCAGCGCCGTGCACGTGGAATCAGTACCATTCCTTCCAATATGGGGCAGGAAAAACGAATCAATCCTTTCCTGCGCTGTGATCAGCCAAGCATCAAAAAAGCGGTGGCCGATAAAGCATTTAATGACAGTGACCTTGAAACCTTCGCTGCCCTGCGCCGATGGAAGGACATTTTTTGAAGGGCTGTCACTTGTAACCTGTACCTTCCGCCAAGTATTATCACCTGCGATTTTGGTTAAAGGCAGGTTACATGAAATCCCGATTTTTTTTAGCAAGTGCGCTGCTGTTGGCGGGTTGTCAGATCACAGAAAATTCACAACAAGAATCTGTGGCAACCAATCAAGAAAGTGCAGCCACTGCGCAAGATAACAGTCATCCGACTTCCATACAAAACGACGTCGTCAGCCCCTCTCCACTTGCAACTGCAGTGCAGCCCCAGGTGGCGGAACCAGTGCCCGCACCGGTCATTACGCCCCAGGAACAGGATGATGTCTGGCAACGAATTGCGATGCAATTGCGTCTTGATGTACCAGATAATAAAAGCGTGAATTATTATCGAAACTGGTATCTGAAACATCCCGGCCATTTCTCCATTGTTTCTTCCCGTGCCGAGCCTTTCCTCTACTACATCACTGAAGCTGTCGAAAAACGAGGGATGCCTCTTGAGCTGGCTCTGCTTCCAATCGTAGAAAGCTCTTTCGACCAGTTCGCCTATTCCCATGGCCGAGCGGCCGGGTTGTGGCAAATTATCCCTGGTACGGGCCGACAGTTTGGCCTGAAGCAAAACTGGTGGTATGACGGTCGTCGTGATGTCGTGCAATCTACTGAAGCTGCTTTAGATTTGCTGGCATATCTCAATCGCCGTTTCGACGGGAACTGGCTTCATGCACTCGCCGCCTATAACTCGGGGGAAGGACGTGTGTTCCGGGCGATTCGAGAAAATAAAAAAGCAGGAAAATCGACTGACTTCTGGGCGCTGGATCTACCTCGGGAAACCAGCGGCTATGTACCGAAATTACTGGCAGTCGCTGACATCATTAAGAATCAAGACAAATATGGTGTCGATGTCCCTTTCATCGCCAATGAAACGGCTGTCGAAACTGTCGATCCTAAGACCCAAATGGATCTGGCAATGGCAGCGAAATACGCTGGACTTTCCCTATCTGAACTGAAAGCACTGAACCCGGCCTATAACCAATGGGCAACCGCGCCTGATGGCCAAACTCACTTGCTACTTCCCTCAGATAAAGTCGACACATTCAACCAAGCTTTCGAAAAAAGTGGTCGTCAGGGCATGAAAGTCATCCGCTATCAGATCAAGTCAGGTGATAGCCTAAGTGTTCTGGCAAAAACACACCGTACTTCGGTTGACTTGATTCAACGGGCGAACAAAATCGATGGCTCGGGCATTCGTGCTGGAAAATATATCCTGATCCCAGTGGCGATGAACGGCGAAAATGCATTTCCGAGCCTGACCAATCAAGTGCGCTCTCAGGTTAGTCATGGGGGCGGTTATCGCACAATTTACAAAGTCGAATCCGGCGATAACCTGTGGACCATCGCGAAAAAACAAAAAGTCAGCATTAAAGAGATCATGAAGTGGAATGGCCTGAGCAAAAAGTCTACGCTACAAATTGGCCAGAAACTGAATATCTGGAAAACCAGTAAGAATGGGGGGGTGATCCGGACGGTGTATTACGAAGTTCGTTCAGGCGATAACCTCAGCGTCATTGCAGATAAGTTTAAAGTGAAACTGGCTGATGTGATCAAATGGAACCAGCTCGGTGACAAAAAGTATCTGCAACCCGGTCAGAAACTCAAGCTGTTTGTTGACGTGACCAAGGTAAGTGTATGACTCCCTCAGCAAACCCATTCATAGCCATACTGGATGTCTTCCGTTCACCGGTCGACTGTTTCACCGCAGTGCATCAGCGTCCCAAATGGGCGCTGCTGCCTTATCTACTGCTCATACTGGCACCATTCGGCCTCTGGGGCAGTTATTTTAATCAGGTTGATCTGGCGTGGCTGCAAGAAACACTCCGCAGCCAACTTTCCATTCTGGCTGACGAAAGTCAGCTGCAATGGCTCACCAAAGAAGTACTACTGGCGGGTGAGGTATTCAGCGATATTTTCGGCCGTACGGCCAACCTGCTCCTTCTGGCGCTCTGGCTGAATCTCGCGACCAAAAATAGCAGCGCCCCTCAGACCTTCGGTAAATGGCTGGCAGCGAGCTGTTTTATCATGCTTCCCGGACTGATTGGCGATCTCGCGAGCTATCTGAATATTCTGTTCAATCCGACCCAGGCTTTACCGAATACTGCAGACCTGAACAGTCTGAATGCATTTCTGAAGCTCCCTATGGACAATCCTTGGGCGGCATTCGCATCCAGTATCCCATTGCTGACACCTTGGTATATAGCCTTGACCTATATTGCCGTCAGTCTGTGGTGTGGGATTGATCGCGCTAAAGCTATTGTCATCGCTGCCTTACCCTGGCTTTTAGTGCTGGTTGTCTGGCCACTGCTTATTCTGACAACCTGAAACGTGCAATGATTGGATGATGATCCGAGGCGTCTGTCGCAGGCGCCTTGGCACTTTCCAGATGCATGCCGCGGTAAAATAGGTGATCCAAAGGCCATCCTAAAACTCTGACCCGCAGGTCTTGTTCTAATGTGGCCTCACGAAGCCCCAATTGCTCAATAAATCGAGTGAGTACATCCATTCTTTCTTGCCGCCAGGTATTAAAATCTCCGGCCAATAGAACCGGCTCTTTCGTTTTCTCCAGTTGGGCCGTTAAGGCTTTAAATTGCCCCTCATACTCATCCATCCCCCAAGCAAAATTAATTCCATGCAGATTCACGACAGTCAATGTCGTCCCGTCAGAAAGAGGAAAGATCGCCAACAAGGCAGACTTCGGTAAACGCAACCAGGGCTCCATGGCTAAATAAGCACAAGTCGTCTTTGCCTGATGGCGAGACAAATTCATCACACCAGCTTGTGTGTCCAGAAATGAGAAAGCATTGGCCATGACCACCTGCCACTGACTTTCTCTCAGGTATTGCTGAAATTCAGCTGTCAGACTCGACTCCTGTAACAACACAATATCGCTTCCCTGACTAAAAGCATCTAATGCCGTACGCCAGTTCTCCCGCTGCTCTTTGTAAATATTCCAGACAGTCACTTGCAACTGGCCCTGTCGATCGATGACAGCATCTGAATCTGCCTCATAACAGCGAACGTTCGCATGAGTGTTATCTGAGCCAACCGTTAACTCGGGCTGCTGTGGCACATCGAATGAAAAATATGCTCCGCCTCCGGACAAAATAACTGCAATTCCCATCAACCATATTAAGCGTCTGAGCATTCCTTATTCCTTCTAAATGACGATATCCCGCTTTTCAGGCTCCCTGTTCAGCCTTTGTTTCATCTTACAGCCTTGTGGTTTACTCACACGAAATAGATAAGAACAGCGATGAATTTCCCTGATCATTTTTGAATTTTATCATCAGCAGATGTACACATTCACAGTTTATGGCTCTGTTTCACCGAAGATCATCAGGCAAAGGAGGCAGGAAACTTGAATTTACGATAGACCCCTTCATTTTCGAGCCCAGTCACTTGCTGGACAATCAACGAAGAAAGGATATGTGGCGTGTTGCCACTCAGCCTAGCCAAACAGCAAATACAAAAAAGCCTCAGCAGTTGAAGTGACCCCATAAAGT
>NZ_JMIB01000025.1 GCF_000695255.1 Photobacterium galatheae
ATCAGGTGGTTCCACAGCGCTATGGTCGCCAGGCAAAATTTGTTAACAATCTCGGAAAAATCTGACTAAGTTCTCAGCACATTCAAGTGTGCTCGGAGTCCGTATAAAAACCCCTTGGGTGTTGTATGGTTAAGCCTCACGGGCAATTAGTACAGGTTAGCTGAGCGCCTCACAACGCTTACACACCCTGCCTATCAACGTTCTAGTCTCGAACAGCCCTTCAGGAGACTTAAAGTCTCAGGGATGACTCATCTCAGGGCCAGCTTCCCGCTTAGATGCTTTCAGCGGTTATCTGTTCCGAACTTAGCTACCGGGCAATGCGTCTGGCGACACAACCCGAACACCAGCGGTTCGTTCACTCCGGTCCTCTCGTACTAGGAGCAACTCCCTTCAATCATCCAGCGCCCACGGCAGATAGGGACCGAACTGTCTCACGACGTTCTAAACCCAGCTCGCGTACCACTTTAAATGGCGAACAGCCATACCCTTGGGACCGACTTCAGCCCCAGGATGTGATGAGCCGACATCGAGGTGCCAAACACCGCCGTCGATATGAACTCTTGGGCGGTATCAGCCTGTTATCCCCGGAGTACCTTTTATCCGTTGAGCGATGGCCCTTCCATTCAGAACCACCGGATCACTATGACCTGCTTTCGCACCTGCTCGAACCGTCATTCTCGCAGTTAAGCGGGCTTATGCCATTGCACTAACCTCACGATGTCCGACCGTGATTAGCCCACCTTCGTGCTCCTCCGTTACGCTTTGGGAGGAGACCGCCCCAGTCAAACTACCCACCAGGCACTGTCCGCACCCCGGATAACGGGGCGACGTTAGAACATCAACACTACAAGGGTGGTATTTCAAGGACGGCTCCACAGATACTGGCGTACCTGCTTCGAAGCCTCCCACCTATCCTACACATGTAGGGTCAATGTTCAGTGCCAAGCTGTAGTAAAGGTTCACGGGGTCTTTCCGTCTAGCCGCGGGTACGCAGCATCTTCACTGCGATTTCAATTTCACTGAGTCTCGGGTGGAGACAGCGTGGCCATCATTACGCCATTCGTGCAGGTCGGAACTTACCCGACAAGGAATTTCGCTACCTTAGGACCGTTATAGTTACGGCCGCCGTTTACCGGGGCTTCGATCAAGAGCTTCTCCGAAGATAACCCCATCAATTAACCTTCCGGCACCGGGCAGGCGTCACACCGTATACGTCATCTTTCGATTTTGCACAGTGCTGTGTTTTTAATAAACAGTTGCAGCCACCTGGTATCTGCGACTGCCAGCAGCTCCAAGAGCAAGTCTCTTCACCGCCGGCAGCGTACCTTCTCCCGAAGTTACGGTACCATTTTGCCTAGTTCCTTCACCCGAGTTCTCTCAAGCGCCTTGGTATTCTCTACCCGACCACCTGTGTCGGTTTGGGGTACGATTCCTTACTATCTGAAGCTTAGAGGCTTTTCCCGGAAGCATGGCATCAATGACTTCACTGCCGTAGCAGCTCGACATCGGGTCTCAGCCTTAAGATGGTCCGGATTTGCCTAAACCATCAGCCTACACCCTTGAACCGGGACAACCGTCGCCCGGCCCACCTAGCCTTCTCCGTCCCCCCATCGCAATAGTAAGAAGTACGGGAATATTAACCCGTTTCCCATCGACTACGCCTTTCGGCCTCGCCTTAGGGGTCGACTTACCCTGCCCCGATTAACGTTGGACAGGAACCCTTGGTCTTCCGGCGTGGAGGTTTTTCACCCCCATTATCGTTACTCATGTCAGCATTCGCACTTCTGATACGTCCAGCATGCCTTACAGCACACCTTCAGCCGCTTACAGAACGCTCCCCTACCCAATACATTAAATGCATTGCCGCAGCTTCGGTGTATCACTTAGCCCCGTTAAATCTTCCGCGCAGGCCGACTCGACCAGTGAGCTATTACGCTTTCTTTAAATGATGGCTGCTTCTAAGCCAACATCCTGGCTGTCTGAGCCTTCCCACATCGTTTCCCACTTAGTGATACTTTGGGACCTTAGCTGGCGGTCTGGGTTGTTTCCCTCTCCACGACGGACGTTAGCACCCGCCGTGTGTCTCCCGGATAGTACTTACTGGTATTCGGAGTTTGCAAAGGGTTGGTAAGTCGGGATGACCCCCTAGCCTTAACAGTGCTCTACCCCCAGTAGTATTCGTCCGAGGCGCTACCTAAATAGCTTTCGGGGAGAACCAGCTATCTCCAGGTTTGATTGGCCTTTCACCCCTAGCCACAAGTCATCCGCTAATTTTTCAACATTAGTCGGTTCGGTCCTCCAGTAAGTGTTACCTCACCTTCAACCTGCCCATGGCTAGATCACCTGGTTTCGGGTCTAATCCCAGCAACTGTACGCCCAGTTAAGACTCGGTTTCCCTACGGCTCCCCTAAACGGTTAACCTTGCTACTGAAATTAAGTCGCTGACCCATTATACAAAAGGTACGCAGTCACCCCGAAGGGCTCCTACTGCTTGTACGTACACGGTTTCAGGTTCTATTTCACTCCCCTCACAGGGGTTCTTTTCGCCTTTCCCTCACGGTACTGGTTCACTATCGGTCAGTCAGGAGTATTTAGCCTTGGAGGATGGTCCCCCCATCTTCAGACAAGATAACACGTGTCCCGTCCTACTCGTTTTCACGGACAAGGTGTCGTCGGCTACGGGGCTGTCACCCTGTATCGCCATGCTTTCCAGCATGTTCGCCTGACACCAAGTTCGCTTAAGGGCTAATCCGGTTTCGCTCGCCGCTACTGCCGGAATCTCGGTTGATTTCTCTTCCTCGGGGTACTTAGATGTTTCAGTTCCCCCGGTTCGCCTCAATGCGCTATGTATTCACGCATTGATAACCGCTTATGCGGCTGGGTTTCCCCATTCGGAAATCGGTGACTCAAGTGGCTCTTACTGCCTCATCACCGCTTATCGCAAGTTAGTACGTCCTTCATCGCCTCTGACTGCCCAGGCATCCACCGTGTACGCTTAGTCACTTAACCATACAACCCCAAGAGGTTTCGTATGTTCAAACAACCAAGGTTTGATTTTTCGCCGGACTCAACTTTGCTTTCACTTTGAAAGTGAAGGCAAAAATACAAGACACTTGAATGTGTTTTGCTTGAGAACTCTGTTTCTTTCGAAACAGTTGATTCAATCCTCATA
>NZ_JMIB01000026.1 GCF_000695255.1 Photobacterium galatheae
AATCCCTATCTCTCCGCCACATTCGAAGAAACCGCTGAACTTTCAGCGGTTTTTTTTCATCTGAATCTTCGCCAGAGCCGTGATATCAACGCAATTGGGTGATGCTTATACCATATCGTTAGTGACTGCCTGATGAATCAGCCGTCATTTTCATGAGGCGAATCGGTTAGTCTGGCATTCAGTTCTGCTCCATTGCAGCTCTGGAAAGAAAGTTCAGATTCATGGCGCTGTGAGGCTTTAATGCCAAACGTTCATTCGCGAGAGCTTGCGCAAAGTTTCTCATACCGCCTCGTAAAGCTGCCTCTGTCAACGTCAGATCGATGATATCGCGCTGAGCATGACTGCCACCGAAGCGATTCGAGATGTAACGCGTACTGTAGAGCTGCTCTACAGCGGCTTGATAGTCTCCATTCCAAAACGCCTTAAATCCTTTAATCAGAGGCAATCCAATTTGATGAGCCCATATTGCGACCTCCTTCGACGAGCGGCTCTGTGACTGGATGATGGTCAGGAGCCGTTCTATGTCTTCATTTCGTCCTGCCCCCAAATAGGCCATCACGGCATGCCAGTCATTGAATGGGTACAGTTTCCCATCCGCATGTTGATCCCACTGATTCGCCAGCTCCTGCCAGCGGTTACCCACATTACAATCGAATAATTCCAGTCGCCACAGTAGTGCTGAGGCGTCTACCATGTCTAGGGCAACACGGCTGCGATCTTCACGAACTGGCCCGTCATAGAGTGCAAGCGCTGTGTCGAATTGACCCAGATCCAGATAATAAAGTGCGAGGTGCCACCAATTATGGACTTTGAAAAAGTTATCCTCACCAGACCAGTAGGACTCTCTGGTCGTCATCCAACCGATGCCGTCCTGGACACGCCCCTGCATCTCCATGACATGGGCCACGGCATGGTGCGCCCAGCAATCAAGGGGTTCCATCTCAATCGCCTGACGTCCGGATTCTTCTGCTTGCGCATAATGACCACATTCTTCTAAACCAAAGGCGTGCATGCCAAGCAGGATGGCGTAACCCGGTATCTCAGGAGACCACTGACGCAATACACGAGCGATTCTGTCACGCAGGTTTCTTGAATTTGCCCGATAGAAATCGATCAAATGGCCAATCTGCAAGCCAATCAGGTCGTGTGGGTAGGTGATATTATGGTGATCTAATAGGGCGGCTGCCTTGCTCCAGTTGCCTTTAAGCAAATGATTCAATGCGTTGATATGGGATTTTTCTCTTTCATTGACGGGTAGTGCCTGTGCTTTTTCAAGCATTCCCTGAGCGGCACTAATCGAACTGGGTTCTGTCGCCATCGCGCACAGATACGCTTTGAGTATATAAGCCATCCCAAAACATGGCGCTTGCTCAATGGCACGGTCTAATAAATGAAAAGGATCACCACGATAGAGGTTGAAAGTCGTCACAGCCCTGTCATAGAGCTGTACCGCTTCTGCCGACGCGCCTGACAAGTTGTTACCTTGCTGATCGGATAACATAACTGACTCCCCTGAGTGGACTGCTGCTTATAGTGCGAATCCCACCTAAGTGTAGCCAATTGCAAATCGATTTTTCCGTTGATGCCGGGGAAGATGCCGTCTGAAATCAGTGATCACTGACGTGTGGACTTTGATCAGCTCTTCTCTGAATCACCGCTCGCTTATCTGGCAGCAACAACATTTGGACATAAGCTGCTGAGAGTCGATCGCTTACCTTGACCGGATCGGCTGTTGATTCAACGATCGCGAATGAAAATGTCAGAGACGGGATGCGTATAACAGCGAAAGCTAAAGTATTGATATTTTGTGTGTACTTTTTTGTGTTATCCGTTTCAGAGGCGATCTGTCTATTCAACAAAAAATGTCATTGGCTGATTGAAATCTTATTTTTATTCAATGGATTACTTTCTGTTGTCTTAATTTCTCACAATTGAGATGTCTGGATTTATTTGTCAGGTAGATAATTACATGGATTGAGTGATATAGGAAAGCAGTCATGAGTCGTAATCCTCAGTTTGTGTTGTTTTCAGACAAAAGCATTCATTGCGATGCACTCTGTAATATATTGAGAAAAAATGGTGGCTTTGAGTTATTACACATTGCTGATGTTCAGCAACTAGAACCCATTGTCAATCAAGGTCATGTCACCTTGATTGTTGACACGAAAGCATCAGATATAGACATGATTCATAACTTGATTCAAAGTCACTGGCTACGGCCAGATAAAATTGTGTTGTCTAATGTGAGTGCTCACTATGATTATCGGGATGTTCTAGCATGGCCACAGTGTTGCGGTGTATTGATTCAGGATGCAAGCTATCATTGTTGGCTTGAAGGCTTAAAAAAAGTTGCTACCGGTGAATTTTGGTTCACGCGTAAGGTTATGGCCGATATGATTGCTTCATATCGTAACCAGGGGAATGCTGAGCCGATAAAACAAGACAGGAAATCATTAAATTTAACCAAAAGAGAAGAAGATATTTTGAAATTGATTATTCAAGGGGAAAGTAATGCCAAAATTGCGGAATCCTTATTTGTCAGTGAAAGTACAGTGAAAACACATTTATACAATACCTTTAAAAAGATTGATGTGAAAAATAGAAGGCAAGCCCGGGATTGGGCGAGGGAACAATTATTGTTCGAATATTGATCATCGGTATTTTGAATCAGGGAGCTTGTCTCCCTTTTTTTGTGTCTGAAATTTCTTGGTATGAATGGTATTTTTTTGTAAGTTAATGATTTGTAATTGTTTATATGTGTCATGAAATGATGTGCTTTTGCCTTTCATAAGGAAGTGATGATTTATCAAGAAGTTCCGTGATTTAACCTTGGTTCTACTTTAAATCATACTTTTCTCATACTTTATATTGAGAACCACGATCTAAAATAAAAATAAGCGAACGGGAGATGGTGTTGGAAAGATGGCAAACATCAAGATTCATAAAAATAAGTTGGTTTTGTTGCTCTGCTTCTTCTCTTCAACAGCGATATCCGGTGAAGCGGTGAAATTAAACTTGAAGGGTAAAATCAGTCAGAAATGCAGTATTTATCATATGTCAGACCTGATTGATTTATCCAGACGTGAAACGAAAACTGTCGCATTTAAGTTTTATTGTAACTCACCATTTGATATTTCTGTTACATCGCAGAACGGTGGGTTAAAAAATGGAAATTATCTGGTTCGGTATCATTATGCATTGGATATTCCAAAAGCCGGAATAAGCATTCATGGTGATAGCGAGAAAAGTGTGATGAACGCGAAGATTGTGAATGTTGAGAAAATTCCTTTCGACAGCAGAGGAGAGATAAAAGTTAGCTTGATGGATCAATTAGAAATATCAGGGCATTACCAAGAAATACTGAGAATAAATTTATATCCAAAGCGTTTTTTATGAATATTGAATGTGTTGTATCCATTGAGTATTCATAATTTCAAAGCAGTAAAAAACAATAAAATATCCTTAATGTATGTAAATTAGTAGTTATGGAGTATGTTATGAATAAGTTCATGTTATCTGCAGCAGCTGTTATTGTTCTTTCTTCTCTGTCTATGTCTGTCAGTGCTGGTGAGCGTTCACATGGCCCACGTGATGGAAGAAGCTGTAATGGCGATGTGTGTGACTTGAAAATTATCGCTGAGGTTGAAGAAAAATGTTACTGCTCATTTGAAGGGCGTGACTATGTCAACCTGGGTAAACTGAATGCATGGCGACCAACAACATCACAGCCTAAAAAACTGCGTATTTACTGTAATACACGTAAAGCAGATGTTCAGGTGAGAACAAAGAACGATGGCTTGAAAGGCCTTCATGATCACTATGGTGATGAAGATGTTGATTACATCATCAAAGCGGGTGGTTATCAATTTGACACTAACGCAGATGGCCACAAAGGATATCAGATGTTCGCAAATAACTTTATGGGCGATTATTTGAATATCATGATTCAAAGCAAGCCATATAACTTTAAGAAAGTGAAACCAGGTCATAAATTTGACATCGCTTACTTCAAAGTAACACCAGTGAAATACTATTAATAACGTTATGGCTTGAAAATGAGTGGGAGCAATGCTCCCACTTTTTTCAAAAGGAGGATGTATGCGTTGGCTTGTATTGTTGTTGCTCTCTTTTAAATGCTTTGCTTTCGGAATTATGCCTGTGACGGTCGAAATTGGTGCATCTGGCAGTAAAGCACAGCAGAAATTTACTGTTTCTAATCAGTTTGAAACACCATTGCAGGTCGAAGTCGTTCCGCTGCAATTAGAGTGGAAAGATGGCCGCTATCAGGCCGTGCCGGCGGATGAGGACATCCTGATTCTGCCAGATACTGCTGTGATCGAACCCGGTGCCAGCCAGGCAGTGATGGTACGGTATCTCGGCGAACCAGCTTTATCGCGCTCAAAAGCTTATGTCATTCAGTTTAATCAGGTCATGACGGAAAATAGTCAGAACGAACAGGCCGACGGAAGTTTGGTGTCTATGGCTGTCAGTTATGATGCTGTGGTCACAGTCGCGCCAAATAAGGCGACCTCAGATTTACAGCTTGCCAGTGCCAAATCGCTTGGTGATGGTCAATGGGAAGTCTTGATTGAAAATGCAGGCAATAAACACGGCTGGGCAACGAAAGCGGATTGGATTATCCAGACCGACAAGGGACCAGTAACCATCCCGGGGAAAGAAATTGCCAATCACATGGATGCAACTTTTTTTCCACCTCTGAGTGCAACCAAGACTACATTTAAGTTAAACAAAGACATAGCGATTAGTCGTCAATTGTCACTTGAAGTGAAAAACACAAACTAGGTTGCAGGGGAAATGGAATGAAATGGATTTTCATCGCGCTTTTATTCAGTAGCGTAGCCAGTGTATGTCAGGCACTGGAAGTTGGTCCTCTGGTCCATGAAATCCAGTCTGATTCCGCAATGCGTAGCAGCAAAGTTACGGTCAAAAATAACTCTGCCAACACCCAGTTGGTCGACGCACAAGTGATGGCACTGCATTTTGACAAGAGCGGCTATACTGCCGCTCCAGTCACTGGCGATGAAATGATTGTGACGCCACCAGCATTTAAAATTGAACCCGGTCACAGTCAGTCACTGATGGTGGTTTGGAGTGGCGGAGAACCCTTGAAACAATCGCGGAGTTACAGTGTGCAATTGTCTGCGATAAATCAGAAAACAGGAGAAACACGAAACAATATTGCAATACTGATTAATTATAATGTGATTGTGCATGTGTCCAGCAAAAAGCATACCGCCAATATTCAGAGTCTACCGATTCAAATTCATCAGTCAGAGCATCGTATTCAATTTGTTGTGAATAATCTTGGTACAAAATATACAAAATTAAGTCACTACAATCTTGAATTTAGAAATCAGGAAAAATCAGAACCGTATCGATTGACAGGTGAACAGATTGCCAACAGTGAATATGATGTTTTTATTCCGGCAAAACAAGCGACTGAAATTCACCTGCCGAAGATTCTTTTTTCAGATCTTCAATTTGATCAGGTAACACTTGAACCGAGGTTGCCATGAGGTTGAGACTCAGTGTGTGTTTTATCGCGATCATGATCCTGTTTGTCAGGGTACCCTTTGTTGATGCAAGCACCGATCTGGTCACGCCGAGAGTCATTACCTTCACAAGTCTGCTGAACTTTTATGGTCAGCCCGTTGGGGAGGTGATGGTGAAAGTCACGCCAAAAAAGGAGCTGTTCATTCAATATGACACCATTGAGCCCTTCCTGAAACAGAAGCTGAATGAAGACGCCTTGATCAAGGTTCAAACTTTCGTTCAGGACGGCTATCTGAATAGCGCAGATTTGGCAGCCCACCAGATGAGTGTCGAACTCAGCGCAACAACATTAGAAACGGCGATTACGATTCCGAAAGAATTATTGAAAGATAGCGGACTTTATCTGTTCCAGACCGATGGAATCATTGCGAATACCGTGAAAGCAGATGATCTCAGCGGTTTTATGAACTACTACCTTTCTGGCAGTTATTTGACCGGTGGGGGGAATGGAGAGGACTGGTTCTCCAGTAATGTGCTGGAAACCGGTTTGCGTTATCAGAAATATAATCTGTTTAATGATTTCTCACTGGATGTTGGTGGCGGAGAAACTGATTTTTATCGTTTACTGTCCCAGCTTACTTATGATTTTCCTGATGAAGGGACACGGATTACGTTGGGAGATTTGTCGTTTCAGGCTTTTGGATTTCAAAGTGGTGAGAGTATTCTTGGGCTGAATGTCAGCCGAGATTTTGGTGTCATACCGACGAAAAACGTCCGCCCGATAGCCAATCAGAAATTTGTACTGGAGCGAGCCTCATCCGTCGATGTGTATATTGACGGTGTATTAATGCGAAGTATTCGCCTGGCACCCGG
The DNA here is from genome assembly GCF_000695255.1 of Photobacterium galatheae. Classification (GTDB taxonomy): domain Bacteria; phylum Pseudomonadota; class Gammaproteobacteria; order Enterobacterales; family Vibrionaceae; genus Photobacterium; species Photobacterium galatheae. The sequence continues at coordinate 6,388 of NZ_JMIB01000026.1, forward strand.
TGCTTACGATATTCGTGACTTACCTTTGACGACAGGGGTCAACAATATTCAATTGGTGATCACTGATCCTTCCGGCCGGCAAGAAGTGATCAACTTTAATATCGCAACTGGGATCAGCTTACTCGCTGCCGGGGAATATGAATACTCGGCCTCTCTGGGGGTGGGCAGTGAGCTTTCAAATAATCAATTAGAATATGATACGGATGACTATATATTCTCTGTCGGTGGAGACTATGGGATTACTGAATCCTGGACAGCCGGATTGAATTTTCAGGTAAGAAAAAACATTTTTCAGTTTGGTGCGACAACAGGCTTTGGAACTGAACTGGGGTTGTTTGGGGTGGAAGGTGCCGTCAGTCAACATCAGGCGCTTGATACAGGCTTTGCTTTACGCTTGAAATATGACGCCTTTTTTGACTCCGATGTTCATTCATTGAATGCACAGTATGAATATTTCACGCCTAAATTTACAACCATCAGTGACACAGGCATTGATAATTTTGTTGAGAATCCAAGTGGTGTCGAGCATCGTTTTGATGTGTTTTATAACCATTTGTTATCAGAGCGTTTATCCGTCGGGATGTCAGCGAATGCAAGATATCTTTACGGAAATAACTTTGACTATGCACTGAGCCCTTCCATGGCTGGGGTTTGGTTTGATACACCTGCGAGCTGGAATGTTCGCGTGACTTATGAAAAAGATGAAGACCCGGAAACCGATGAATGGCGTTTTTTTGTTTCAACAACCATTCCAATTGGTGCGTGGTTGAACCCCAATCATCAGATGAGTGCAAGTTACGACTCTGTCGATCAGCGTTCCCAACTGAGATATAGCTATAATCAAAATACCGGGACTGTGGGTGGTGTTGGTGTGTTTGCATTGGCGGAGAATAATGAAGATGAAGATTTTGTCGGCAGCTTATCCGCGAACTATACCGGGAACCGATATCTGCTGACGTTTGATCATGACAGTCTGGTTGATATTGACGGAGAGTACTTAACGCTGAACCGCCTCGGTGTTCAAGGTGCACTTGCATTCAGTGGAAACCGTGCCGCTGTTGGCCGGCCAATCAGTGATTCGTTCGCAATTATTAGTGTGCATGATTCGTTAAATGAAAGCCCTGTGATGGTGAATAAGGAAGTGGATGGCAGCTATGCGGTGCGTTCCGATTTTCTGGGGCCAATGCTTTTACCGGATATCGTGTCTTATCGCGCCCAGCGGATAGAGTATGACGTTGAAGACTTACCGATTGGGTATGACCTCGGGGAAGGCGGATTTACAATTAATCCAGAGCATGGTAACAGCTATCGTTTAACCATTGGATCGGATGCCAATATCACCGCACTGGGATATTTGTATCACGCAGATGGACAGCCTGTGCCTTTAACAGAAGGGAAGGCGGTACACCAAAGTGACCCTTCGTTTGCAACGATTGACTTTTTCACGAACAGTAAAGGTCGTTTTGCGATTTCTGGTCTGAAACCGGGCCAGTATCAGGTCAGCGTCTTCAGCAATCCCCCGCATGAGTTTAACCTTTCCATTCCAGACGATGCTGAGAACATTATTCGATTGGGTGACATAAGGGTAGAAAAATGATGATGAAATCGTATCTGATGTTTTATGTCCTTGTTGTCGCTGTATTTTCAGGCGGTCATGCATGGGCTGCGTCAAATTGTAATCTTTCTCTGCAGAACATTCGCCTGGAGAATACGGGCAAAAATGTGACTTATGATATCTTTGAAGCCGGCAGTTTTGCGCTGATTCAGAATCATCTGATTGATATTAAAAATAACAGTAGTGATTTAACCTGCGATACCGTGGTGCTGATTCAACCCAAACAAAACTTTTTCGCCGGTTCTCAGCGCGGGCAGCGGCTGGAATATCAGATCCTGTCGGGCAGAAATTCGGCCTCGATTTATGAAAATGGTCTGGCGATGGTGGTCAGAAATCTGAAGCCCAAAGAAAAAAGAACGCTTTCCTATCAATTGAAGTTTGCTGCGGGCCAATATGTTTCTCATGGTCCGTACCGAAACTTGTTTGACTATTCGGCCGTCGAATTCCCGTTGAATCGAACCAATGTTTATGATGAGACGGCGTATGACTTTCAAGTCCGTGTGAATAAATCAGCGAAAATCAGCTTATGGGGAACCAATGAGCGGTATCAGTACACGGTTGATTTTGGCGAGCTGGAAACGGGCAAAACCCTGCAGCTGGCCCCTCAGCTGCTGGTTCAAAGTACGGCAGACTATGCGATAGATTTCCAGTCTGAAAATCATGGCCATCTTCGTCATCGTTCCGGTGATTCGACATGGGATGTCGACTATGACTTTTTTGTGAATCATCGTCCGATATCTCTGACTGCCGGTGGACACAGATCGCGCTTCAGGCAACCGGCCAGTGCCGTCGGAGACCGGTATTCCATGATGTTCCGTGTCGGCAATGTGAATTCGAAACCAGCCGGACAATATGAGGATGTCATCACCATTACTGTCACGCCATCGCTTGTTCATTAGACCATTCATTCGAACACGTTTGGGATCATTATCTGAAAAGGCGCAACAGGGACAAGAGGTGTCGATTCGCAAGCGCTGCATGCAGTTTGTCTCGACACAAGTGTACAGGGTTTGTCTCTGTCAGCGCCGACCTCTCTCAATAACTTGCCTTCTGTCTCAATAAGGGACAGCACCATCAGAGCGTTTGCGTTTTACTCATTAAATGGTTGAGAAGCAGGAGCCTGGTTTGGCTCCTGAAAGTGTGTCTGCGGCACCAGAATCATGTGTTGTGTCATCAACTTGAGCGGTGAGTTTGGCGACATGGCATGAAGACAGCGGAGCTCAGGTTTTTTGAGACTGAATATTTTCCGAATAGACGGCGGTGGATGCAGCGCGAGGTGAAACAGAATTGGAGGCAAGGTATGAGCCAGCTAGAGGCCGTATCCATCGAGAGCTTCAAAAAACACTTTCAAGGGAAAATCGTGCTTCCCTCAGATGATGACTATGATGAAGTCCGTCAGATCTGGAACGCGATGATTGACCGAAAACCCGCCATCATTGCGCGTTGTCTGTCTGCGGAATGCGTAGTGCAGGCCGTGAATTTTTCGCGAGAGCATGATCTTCTGCTGTCTGTGCGTGGTGGCGGACACAATATTGCCGGGAACGCCGTATGTGATGGCGGCTTAATGATTGATATGTCGCTGATGAATGCAGTACATGTGAATCCCAATACCCACAGGGTGCTTGTCGAGCCCGGATGTATCCTGGGGGACGTAGATGCTGAGGTTCAGAAGCATGGTCTCGCGACGCCGTTGGGCATTAATTCAACGACTGGGGTTGCAGGTCTGACACTGGGCGGTGGATTTGGGTGGTTAAGCCGCCTTTATGGCATGACCGTTGATAATCTGCTGTCAGTCCATGTGGTTACAGCCAGTGGGACGCAGCTTAAAGCCAGCGAAACTGAAAATGCTGATCTGTTCTGGGGGATCCGGGGTGGCGGCGGTAATTTTGGTGTCATCACGAGCTTTGAATTCCAGCTCCATCCGGTTGGCCCTGATGTGTTGAGCGGGTTGATTGTCTTCCCCTTTGATCAGGCGAAGTCAGTACTGACTCAGTTTGCAGAGTTTACACAATCGATGCCGGAGGCACTGAACGTCTGGATGGTGACCCGTAAGGCCCCACCACTGCCATTCTTACCGGAAGCGGTTCATGGTCAGGAAATTGTCGCTTTGGCTCTGTGTTATTTCGGCGACCCGGCTGAAGGGGAAAAACTGATTGCGCCGCTGCGCAGTTTCGGGAAAGCACATGGGGAACATGTTGGTGTGCAACCTTATACGGCCTGGCAGCAGGCGTTTGATCCCTTGTTAACCCCAGGTGCCCGGAATTACTGGAAGTCACATAATTTCACAAGTCTCAGTGAAGATGCCCTCGATGTGCTAATTGAATATGCCGGAAAGCTGCCTTCACCTCATTGTGAAATTTTCATTGGGACCATTGGCGGACAGACCACTCGGGTCGCACCGGATGCGATGGCTTATTCAAGTCGTGATGCAAAATATGTCATGAACGTTCATGGCCGTTGGGAGACCCCGGAAGAAGATGAAGCCTGTATTGGCTGGGCGCGGGAATTCTTTGCAAAATCTCAGCCTTACGCCAGTGGTGGCGCTTATATTAACTTCCTGACTCAGGACGAAAGCGATCGGGTTGCATTTGCGTATGGCGAAACCTATACACGGCTGGTGGAACTCAAGAAAAAATACGATCCGAATAATCTGTTCAGAATGAATCAAAATATCAAACCCGATGCGTGAAGTGACCGTGAGCGCCGAAAGTCCTCCTGAAATGGCGGTCTCTCGGCGTTGTTCAGGTTGCGGATCAGGCTGTGGATCTCGTTAAGTCAGCATGAGAACGGCGTGTAGCAGGATAACAGCAACGGTCAGCCTGCTGCGCAGCGGTTGATATTCCTGAGGATTGTTTTCTCTTTCCGTCTGCCGGATCAGTTTTTCTGCAAACCAGATGGCCAGATAGCCCATCGCCAGCAGTCCGGCAGCGGTCAGTTCATGTTTATTGCCCTGCAAAATTGCGCCCCAGGCCAGCAGGACAAACAGATTGCTCAGGATCAGCGCATTCCGACTGAGCTGATGGGCGATATGATCAATTGCGTTGCCCCATAAGATCCCGGATAAAAAACTCAGTATGACGGCACTATAGGCGATGAACATCTGTTGTCCGGACAGGTGAAAGAGCCTGATATCTGTCATGGCCAGCAGCAGGGTCGCCACAAAAGGCAGCAGGCCAAGATACCCGAGCCTTTTCATCAGGGTGTTGGGGGCTTGCATGGTGCCTCCTTCAGATAATCAGCATCGTCAGTGTCAGTTATTTTTCTTCCATAACTATAGTTTCGGTCCCTGCTTCGTGCTGAGCCTTCACCGCCATCAGACGAAGACTCAGCTACAGTTAGAGCTACTGGTGACGTGAATCGTTGCGAGAAGGAGAGGATGTAACAAACGACAGGCTTTGCAGGCAGCGGTCATTGCGCTTGTCTGAAAGCACATTGACTGACTGGAGAAATCGAATGAAGGTTCTGTATTCAACAAAAGCAACATCGACTGGCGGGCGTGACGGTGCTTCCCAGACCGAGGACGGCAAATTGAAAGTGCAACTGAGCACCCCAAAAGAACTGGGTGGTGCAGGTGGCAGCGGAACGAACCCAGAGCAACTTTTTGCGGCGGGCTATTCGGCCTGTTTTATCGGGGCAATGAAATTTGTCGCAGCACGGGATGGGATCAAACTTCCGAATGAGCCCAGCGTGACGGCGCAGGTTGGTATTGGTGAAAATCCTAAAGGTGTGGGTTTCGCGATTGATGTCGAATTACATATTGCATTGCCGGGCCTGGATCGTGATGCCGCAACACAATTGGCAGATAAAGCGCATGAGGTTTGCCCGTACTCAAATGCGACACGGGGGAATGTCCGTGTTGAACTGGTGATTGTTTAAACGAACCATTTTGGGTAATCCTGCCGCGTTTGGCATTGTTGATGTCGTGGGCTCAAATGAGCCCGCTTTTTGTTTTCACGCGGGTGTTTTATACAGGGCCGATTGAGGATGGATATTTGTTTGCTTTTATTTATTTTTGTTTGTTGAGAGAAAGGGCGGAAATTAATCTTCCGGAAGAGAACGACTTATTCTTTTGTTTGTATTTGAGCCATTAAAAATTCATGCGACGAACCTCTGAAAATATTAAATTTATTTTTCATGGTATTGAAATATCAGAGAATTTAAAAACCGATCGGCTCAGTGAAAAATATTTGTGAGGAAGGTCAAATTTAATGTTTTGTTCAGGTTTATCCCATGGCAGGTAAGGGATAAAGGCATGTTTCATTATGAGCTTTTTTATAGTCAAAATGACTTTTTTGACCATCGAAAAGTCGGAATTGAAATAGGCTATTGAAATGCTTTATAAGAGAACTCTAAACTCTGGTCATCGATTCATTTTATGGCTGGTATATCCCTTTGTCTGAGTCTGGCAATCAAAAAGTGTCTGCGATTGATGGTGTGATTCATCGCGCGCTCATTAAAAAAAAGAAACGTCAAAAGGCATTGGAGCTTGCAAGCAAACCTTCTCTTGAAGAAAGCCTGCGGGCAAGGTTCGTGATTCTCGAAACAATGACGAAACCGGGTCGTGGGACTGTTGTGTACAAGCTGGCTGATAAAGATGATCCCAATCAAGTCCTTTGCTGTAAGTCTATTTTAGAGCGGGGGAACGAGGCGGCGGAAAATGCGCTCCTGAGTGAAGCAACCAAGCTTGAAGTCTGTCAGCACCCGAATGTTGTGAAATTTATAAAGGTTGGGCATGAATTTACCACGCCTTATTTTTTCATGGAGTGGGTCAGTGGCGAGAATCTGGCTCAGAAAGTGAATCGTCACAGCAACGGGGGGTTCCGTGCGGATCACATCGCCTGGTTGATTTATCAGTTGGCGGGTGCGTTGGACTATGCGCATACCCAGGGCGTGTGCCACTTGGATATCAAGCCTTCGAATGTGCTGATTGGTGCTGACGATGCGGTTCGCATGGTCGATTTTGGCGCAGCGCAATATGTTGGTGAAAGCAACGAATATGTCGAGGCCAGCCTGAGTTATGCCTCACCTGACTATATCCGGACCGGTATCGGACAACCGGAAGATGATGTGTATTCACTGGCGGTGATGACGTACTGCTTGTTCCTTGGGGTGGCAGCCAGTGCTGATATTGGCATGGTGATTCAGGGGCAGAAGCGGCCTGTGGTGATCCCGCCGCATGCATGGAAAGCCATTAAAGCCGTGATCACGAAACCTCGTTATCACGGTTACTCGCCGATTCAGTTCGCGCAGGTGCTGGGCCAGATTGATACCGACACACCACTGTCAAATGCGCCTATTTTCAACAATATGCGAAATGCCGATCTGGTTTTGAGCAAGAAAAAGGCCGATGTATTCAGTGCCATTGATGGCTGGAAGTCACTGGAAATCACCCTGATTGGTGCCACTTTGGTGCTGGTTGCCTTTCTGGTGATTCGCAATGTTTTTTCTTTTGCATTTGAGCTGAATTCATCAGCGCCGGTCAAGCCTGCCAGTTTTACGTATGACGGTCAGGTGTTTCAGCCGGATGATACATCCTGGTTTACTTATCAGTTTCTGAATGAGTTTACCTCCGAGACCCCCGAGCTATCCAAGACGGCTATCTCTGTGGTTGAAGCATACGATCGCAAAAAATCGGAACGTGAAAAACAGCTATATCAGCAGTTGAATCCTGTGTTTGAAGACGAGCGTCAGGCCGACATGACACGTCGTGAAGAACTGAATGCGGTGAAAAATGAATTGATCACCATTCGCCGCCTGATGCAGGGCGGGCAGGCTGGGGACAGTGTTCACATTGAAAAGCAGCTTTCCAGTGCGCAGGCCAGGGTGAATGCGCTCCTGCAAAACGAAAGTTTATACAGTGAAAATGCAGTAACCCCTGAAGAAGCCTTGAATTTACTGGAAGTCGGGGATGTGGTGTTTGCCCGGAAAGCGTTTGAATCTGCCTGGCAGAAAGCGACGGCACACGCTTATTACTATGCACACGAAGTGCGTTATCAGACGGTGGTGAAGGTACTGGCACGTGTTGCCTCGCTGATGGATGAAACCAAGTTTAAAGATGCATCCAGCCTGATCGAAAACGCGCAGGAAGTTTTTCCCGAGAGCGAAGAGATTCGCCAGATGGGAGCCTTACTCTATGCGCGCCGAGGGGAGTACATTCTCCAGCAATCACTGCACTCAGATTTAGTCGTCGATAAAAGCATTATTCAACAGGCTTATCAGGACGTGAAAACCTTTGCACCTGAGCGGCTGGAACAAGTGAAAGCGCAGTTGAAAGAAGAAATTGCGCAGGGGAGTGAGTCCAGATTTAAAGCCGGCGCACTGAGCATTAATGCCAAGAATGTCACGTCCATTGTTTTGCCGGATTGGGAGTGGGAAGCATGAGTGATTTGAATACTCGGCTGGATGCACTGTTGTCTCCAATCAGTGCAGATCAGCCTGTGGGTGAAGATGCCCGCTATGAGCTTTGTTATGAGCTGATGGAAGCTGAAGTCAAGAAGTTTGGTTCATTGTTTGGTGAAACAGTTGACTGGCTGGAAGTGGAGAAGCAGGCCGAGATTGTCCTGCTGCAACACAGTAAAGACTTGAAAGCCATGGCTTATATCGCCCGTGCCTGGGCGGAACATTATGGCAGTGCGGGCCTGAAAGCTGGTTTGGTTTTGCTGAAATCCGCACTGGAACAGTTTGGCTCTGCACTGTATCCGTCACGTGCCCGAGCACGGGATGGTGCGATTGAATGGCTGGACAAGCAAATTGAGCTGGTTGCGCCAAAACTGGAGAACCCGGTTTATGAGGACCTGGATGCCAGTTCGGCGCTGTGTCAGGACATCGGCTTCGCCATGGGTGAAGTGTTTGAAGGTTCGGATGTTTCCTTGTTTAGTGCTCGGGATGCCTTGGCTGTACAAAGCCGCAGTCTGGGTGCTCCGGTAAAACCTGAAACGCAACCCGTTGTGCAACCGGCTGTACAGTCTGCGCCTGTTGCTGAAGAAAAAACTGCTGAGCCTGTCAAGCCAGCGGCTCCGGCACCGACAGCGGTTTCGCCGCCACCAAAACCGGCAACACCGTTAGCCAGTCCGTCCACGATGCCGAGTGTATCGCTCAGTGGTGACACCGATAAAAAATCGCTGGAGCAAATGGCAGAACACCTGTTGCATCAGGACCCGTCGATGCCACTGGGCTATCAGATCGGTCGATTTCTGACCTGGATGGCGGTCGATGAATTGCCGCCACACGACAGCAACGGAAAAACACCGCTTCGTTTGCCTGTAAATCAGGACACGCTCAGTGATTACGAAGCGGCGCTGTCAAACAAGGCGGTTGCAGATCATTACCGCCGTCTTGAGAAAAGTCTTCGCAATACGCCGTTCTGGCTGACCGGACATCGTCTGATCTCGGACATGCTGAAGTTGATGGGTTTTGAACAGGCGGCGGAGGCTGTGCGCGAAGAGACACGACGATTTATCACACGCCTGGAAGGCGTCGAAGGTCTGTCTTTTGATGATTTAACCCCGTTTGCTGATGAAGCGACGAAGCAATGGCTGGCTGCTGCACCTGCGGGTGCAGGCAGTGCTGTCAGTGAAGGGTTGTCTGAATTGCTGGGTGATTTAGACGGTGAAAATCTGGAAGGTGCAGTGCTGGGCCAGTTACTGGTTTCTGCTTCTTCCAAACTGGATGACGCCCAGTCCGGGCGCACCAGATTTCTCTTGCACCTGCAACTGGCCAAATTACTGCACAACAATGGCCTTCATAGTTTGGCGCTGCCACATCTGGAAGTTATTTGGCCAGAAAGAGAACGGGTTCATTTGAGTTACTGGGAACCGCATCTGGATACAGAACTGGAGCAGTTACTGTCTTCAACGCTGACTCAGATTTATTCACGGGAAGAGGCTTTTCCCGCCAAGTACAGAGAATGGCTGACAGCCGTTCATTAACATATAGCTGCTAAGTAAGGACAAATGATGTCTAAAGATGGTTCAGTCGCTCCGAAAGAGCGAATTAATATCCGATATGTACCTGCCACCGGTGATGCCCAGGAAGAGGTAGAGCTGCCCCTGAGTATGATGGTCGTCGGTGATTTCACCGGCCGTGATAATGAAACACCGATTGAAGACCGCGATCCGATCAACATCGATAAAGACAACTTTAACGATGTGCTGAGTGCTCAGGCACCGAACGTGAAAGTGAATGTCGCGAATCGTCTGAGCGATGAAGAAGGCGCGCAGCTGGGTGTCGATCTGACCTTCAAAAATATGAAAGATTTCTCGCCGGAAGCGATTGCCCGCCAGGTCCCGGAACTAGGCAGCCTGCTGGAACTTCGTGAAGCACTGGTGGCTCTGAAAGGCCCGCTGGGGAACGTTCCTGCCTTCCGGAAGCGTATTGCGCAGGTTCTGCAGGATGAAGACTCACGCAATAAACTGCTCAGCGAACTGAGCATCAATACAGACAACGAAGAATAAGCAGGTGCCGCATGACAACTGAAGCAATGACACCGGAACAGGATGCACAACTGGTTGAGTCCGGTTCTCTGTTAGACAGTATTTTAAATGAAACCCGCCTGAATCCATCGGAAGAAGGTTTTGATGTCGCCAAACGTGGTGTGGAAGCGTTCATTTCTGAACTGCTGAGCAAGAACATTTCCGATAAAGTCGATCAGTCGCTGGTTGATCTGATGATTTCAGAAATCGATCAGAAACTCTCGGCACAGGTTGATGAAATTCTGCATGCTGAAGAAGTTCAGGCGATTGAATCGTCATGGCGTGGCCTGAAGTATCTGGTTGATCAGACAGACTTCCGTGAAAACATTCAGATCGAAGTGATTTCCGCGAAGAAAAATGAAGTGCTGGATGATTTCGATGATGCACCGGAAGTGGTGAAATCGGGTCTGTATAAGCAAATCTATACCCGTGAATACGGTCAGTTCGGTGGTAAGCCGGTCGGTGCTGTGATCTGTGACTTTAAGATGACTGCTGCATCGCCAGATATCAAGCTGATGGAATACATGGCGAACGTGGGTGCGATGTCTCATGCACCGTTTATCACCTCTGCCGGCCCTCAGTTCTTTGGTGTTGACAGCTATGAAGCGCTGCCAAACCTGAAAGATCTGAAGTCTGTTTTCGAAGGTCCGCAATACACCAAGTGGCGCGGTCTGCGAGAGCACGAAGATTCCCGTTATCTGGGTTTGTGCACCACGGGCTTCATGCTGCGTTCTCCGTATTCAGTCGCGGATAACCCAATCAAGGCATTTGACTATAACGAGAATGTCTCAGCGAGCCACGATCACTATCTGTGGGGCAACTCGGCGTATGCACTGGCATCCCGTATTTCCGATTCATTCGCGAAATTCCGCTGGTGTCCGAACATCATTGGTCCTCAGAGCGGTGGTACGGTGAACGATCTGCCGGTTCACAACTTTGAGTCCATGGGCCGTATTGAGACCAAGATCCCAACGGAAGTGCTGGTGTCTGACCGTCGTGAATTCGAACTGGCGGAAGAAGGCTTTATTGCGCTGACCATGCGTAAAGGGTCTGACAACGCGGCATTCTTCTCGGCCAACTCGGTTCAGAAGCCAAAATTCTTCGGCAATACGCCAGAAGGCAAAGATGCAGAAACCAACTATAAGTTGGGGACGCAGCTGCCATATATGTTCATCATCAACCGCCTGGCACACTATCTGAAAGTGCTGCAGCGTGAGCAGATTGGTTCGTGGAAAGAGCGGACTGACCTGGAAATTGAGCTGAACAAATGGATTCGTCAGTACGTATCTGATCAGGAGAATCCACCAGCAGAAGTTCGTGGCCGTCGTCCACTGCGTGCTGCACGCGTTGAAGTCTCTGATGTTGAAGGCGATCCGGGCTGGTATCGTGTCTCACTGGCGGTTCGTCCGCACTTCAAATACATGGGCGCAAGCTTTGAGCTGTCTCTGGTCGGCAAACTGGATCAGAACTAATTGAAGGCGAGCGGTCGCTGTCAGGTAAGCCCGATGCTTCCTCGCAGGCCGGCCGCTCGAAATAAACGATGGATAAAGGTTACCGATTACTGGAACGCATTGAGCTGGGTGAGCCCAAAAACAGTTACGATACTGTGGGTTCGACACAGCACCTGATTGAATCCATTCACAATCATCTTGCAGATTTACTCAATACCCACACGGGGAATGCCATGATTGCGAATGATTACGGGCTGCCTGATTTTAATGATGTCCTGGCGGATAAATCGAATATTGTCAGAGAAATCAGAAACAGTGTGAAAAGTACCATTGAAAAGTATGAGCCCCGATTATCTGGCGTTATTGTCCGCTATATCCCCCATGTGGATAACCCGCTACAACTGAATTTTGCCGTGAGTGGCGAAGTGTTACATAACGACAAGAAAACCATGATGAATATCGACTTATCCGTGGGTGTCGACGGTAAGTTTTCTGTTTAGAGACGACGAACATGACCTATAGCAAGTATTTCCAGGACGAGCTCTCGTTTTTAAAAGAAGCGGGCTCAGAGTTTTCCAAAAGTCACCCGCAATTAACCAAGTTTCTCTCAGAAAACAGTAATGACCCGGATGTCGAACGGCTGCTGGAAGGCTTTGCTTTTCTGAATGGTAAACTTCGTCAGAAGCTGGATGATGAGCTTCCTGAACTGACTCAATCCCTGATCGCTTTGCTTTGGCCGCACTATTTGCGTTCAGTGCCTTCAATGTGTATTGCGCAATTCAGCCCCCATACTGGCAGTGTGTCGGAAAAGACGACCATCACGCGCGGGCATGAAATGGCCAGCCAGCCAGTGGATAATACGCAATGTGTTTTCCGGACTTGTTACGATGTTGATTTGCTTCCGCTGGAAATTAATTCGGTCACGCAGCATAACACACGTTCAAACAGTCACCTGAATGTGACGCTGTCGACAGACAGTGGCTCAGAGTTATCACGGATTGGGTTAGATTCCCTGCGCTTCCATATTCATGGCGAGTTGCATGTATCCCGCATTTTATACTTGTGGCTGTTTCGGTATCTGGACAGTGTGGATGTGCAGTTAGCTGGTGGCGGAAGTAAGCGATTACCCGCATCTTGCATTAAGAAAGTGGGTTTTGCCGATGATGAAGCACTGCTCCCTTACGGGCCGAATTCTTTTTCTGGATACCGTCTGGTTCAGGAATATTTCGCAATGCCCGATAAATTCATGTTCTTTGATGTGGACGGGCTGGAATGGCTTCAAGGGGTACCCAATCAGAGCACGATGAGCCTGGTGTTTAATTTCTCCAGATCTCTGCCATCAGAAGTGACGATTCGCCAGAAAAACCTGCGCCTGTTTTGTACACCTGTGGCGAACCTTTTCGAGCTGGATGCCGATCCGATTCGTCTGGATCATAAACGAACGGAATACCGTGTTCGGCCTCAGTCAAACACACAACACAACCATGAGGTGTATTCTGTCAATCAGGTGCGGGGCTGGAGCCCTGAAAATCGCCGACAGGTTGATTATCTGCCGTTTGAATCTTTTGAACACCAGCTAGGAATTGAGAGTCAGCAGCATTATTACAATGTGAAAGTGGCGGAGCATGTTTCCGGCAAAGGGCTGTCTCACTATATTTCTTTCTTTGATCACAACGCTGGTGTCGCGAATCTTGAGACGGAAAGCGTGCTCATCAAGCTGACCTGCACCAATGGTAAATTGCCGCAGCGGCTGGCACCGGGTGATCTCACCTTGACCACCCATAAGTCAACGAATAATGCAGATTTTACGAACCTGACGAAGCCGACGGTGTCCGTCAGCCCGCAAATCGACAGCAGTTTACACTGGCAACTGATTGCCAATATGTCGCTCAATTACCTGTCATTGATTGATGCGGATGTGCTGAAAATGATGCTGAGTATTTACGACTTTCACTCGCGTAGTGATCGTCAGTCCCAGCGCGCCTCGGCCAACCGGTTAAATGGGATCAAAGGTATCAGCATGAAGCCGGTAGAGCGGATCTTCCGTGGTCTTCCCATTCGGGGCAATGTGATTGAACTGCAAATGGACTCTTCCATGTTTGCCAATGAAGGGGATATGTATTTGCTGGTGTCGATTCTGAATGAGTTTTTCTCGTTGTATTCCAGCATTAACTCATTTTCCGAGCTGGAAGTGGTGGATGTCAAAACCGGTGAAATCTACCGCTGGCAAAGCAATCAGGGTAAGCAGGCAGTGATATGATCGACAAGATTGAACAATCCAGCCATGAGTATGCGTTCTTCCAGGCGGTTTATCTGCTTGAAGCGCATGCAAGAAAGAAGAATCCGGCACAGTTCAAATCTGCGGGTCTGGCAAAGACACAGTCTGAAGAATTTATCCGCTTTCGCGTTTCACCAGAGTTGGGTTTTCCACGGTCGGATATTGCACGGTTTGAAACTGTCTCTTGGTGTGACCAAGAGGTGCCTAGCCTGACAGTCAACTTTGGGGGGCTGCACGGGACAGGCTCGCCATTGCCGACAGCTTATACGGAAAAGCTGGCCGGAAGAGAAGGAGAAGATAACCCGGTGAAAGATTTCTTTGACTTCTTTCATCATCGTTATTTATCGAATCTCTACCGGATATGGAAAAAGTACCGATACCATGTGCGTTACGAATCCGGGGCTGTCGATCCGCTCTCCCGGAATCTGTTTAATCTGGTCGGTATCTCTTCTGATCTCAGTGAAGAAAGTGACTTTCATTTTGACAGGGCAAAACTGCTTTCTTACATCGGTCAGTTATCTTCCAGAACCCGTTCTCCGAATCTTGTCTCTGGGGTGGTAGCACACTGTTTTAATCTGAACAAAGTCAGTATTGAGCAGTGGGTGCCGCGAAGAGTTAAAATAGCACCTTCCCAATTAAACCGGCTGGGTCATGTGAACTGTGTTCTTGGGCGGGATTATCACTTGGGTGATCACCTGACGGATATCACCGGGAAGTTTAATCTGGTTTTTCATGATTTGAACTTCGAACAGTACTGTCATTTTTTACCCGGTGAACAGGGTTATCTCTTGCTGAAGGAATTGATGCGTTTCGTCTTGCGAGATCCAATGGCCTGGGATTTGAAAATGGAAGTGCGCAACAATGACTTGCCAGCCAGTATTTTGGGCGAGCAGGGAGCGAACCGGCTCGGGCAGGTCAGTTGGCTGGGGAATGTACAGGGTGAAAAACAGACGGTTGTTGTGATTGGTGCGATCTGATGATTGCAGCAGTGCCCCCAACTGCTGGCCATCATGATGGTGCAGTCGGGGGTGGGGTTCAATGTCGAAATAATGCGAACTTTTGGGTGAACGCTTATCGACAGGTCGGGCTATGGAACACGACGGTTGAATGCAGTTCTTTAATGCCGGGAATATTCTCGGCTTCGTCACACAGCTCATTCATGACATGCAGTGACGATGCTTCCAGCAGGGTAATGATGTCAAATCCTCCGCCCACCACACTGATGGTTTTGATCTCAGGGATTTCTCTCAAACTGTCACACACTTTTTTCTTCCAGCCATTTTTACATTTAATCAGCAGGTAACAATTGGTTAAATCTGCGTTTTTCTTTGTCCCGATTCTTGCGGTATATCCTTCAATCACACCAGACTTCTCCATTCGGGAGATACGCTCGGCCACTGCGGTTCGTGAAAGGCCCACACTGCGGGCCATATTCGCGATAGATTCTCGTCCGTTAATCAGCAGACTCGACAATATCTTCCTATCAATTCGGTCTACGGTGTTGCTATGTAAAGTACTCATTATCTTTATTCTCGACTTTTGACTAACCTAGGCTACCAACTTACTGAATCTGTTCTGGAACAGAGAAGTTGTATAATTCTTGCAGTAGGAACGGATTATTAGAGTTCGACGGTTTAACTTTGACCGTCATATGTCGACCTGAAACAAGAATGTCTGCATTGAATCCACCATCGGATGTTGGTTCGAGTTGTGCCTCGTTCAACAGCCGGAAGATGGACCAAAATCCCTCTTTTGCAATTCTGTGTTGCTCTCCGCTGGATGTGATGTCCTGAATATTCACATTCACGAAAAACTCATTGCTCGCCGGCGGCCATGTAAATTGCTTGCTCTTGGCCGGGCCGTGGTAGTAATCCAGTGACTCACCACCAAAATCCAGACTTGCGCGAATGGCACTGGAGTCCAGATCGATAAAGCGTGAACTGAAATCGATGTTGAACTTGTTTGATGTCGGGTCAAACAAGACGTTTTTGATCATCGTGTAGTTCTTCATCTGGGTGATCATCTCCTGCGACAGTCGCAGGGTTTCGCCGTCGACACGCTTGGCCTGCCATAGGTTGGTGTCATAAAACGGCGACAGATTATCTTTAATAAAACCGTCCATGGTGCCCTGTGCAGCAAAGAACTCTTCGAAATCCGTGAGTGAGATTTCAGTTTCTGCCTGTTTGCTGAACGGGTACTTATTTTGTCCAATCAGGGCAAACTTGCTGTATACGTTACTGGTCCATAGCTCCTGAATCCCCAGTTCTGACTCGGTCAGCAGAGTGGCCCAGGCCTGATGGGCAATTTCGTTCAGCCAGCTTTTGACCGGTTCCGGTGTTTTCTGGGCGACTTGTTTCAGACGAACGATCGGATCGGCATCGGTTTCCCGCATGCGTGCCTTGGCTGCCGCCAGGGCTGCCTGCTGAACATTCGGTGCATCTGTAATTTGCTTCAGGTAAGCCCGGAGGTTACTGAGCGAACTGATGACCTGATCCCAGGGCGCCTGAGAGTTCTCCGTTTCACTGGTTTGCAGGTTATTGATTACAGCAAAGGTTTTTTCCACCCGGCTCATCAATTCGTAATCCGGCTCAATGGCTTTCTCTGCCGTGGCTTTTAACGCATCGACAGCCTGATTGAGGCGCTGATCTTGAGGGACAAGCTGTGCCAGCGCAGAGGTATCCGGTGAATACTTTGTATTGGTATACAGCAGATTCAGGATCGTACTCAACGGTGACGCGGGTCCGGACATAATGTCGATCGCATTGGTCATATCGACAATATTGTCGAACTGCTTGAAGCGCAGATCACTGATGGCTGTTCGCCAGATGTTAATGTAGTCATCGGTATATTTCCGGCGAACTTTCGCCTGAAACGCTTTCAGTTCTTCTTCCGATGGCTGTGTGTTATTCGACAGACCCAGCACCCAGTTATCTGCAATGAGATCCTGCGACAGCGACTCTGACAGCGGGCGGTAGAAGGTGGTAAAACCGGTGGCTGTATAAATCTTGTTGATATTCAGTTCATCCTGGTGATTTTTCTCCATATCGAAAATTTCACCGAAGTTGAAACCAATCGCCCTTGGAATACTGAGCTGGCCAAGATCAGCATCTCTGCCGCTGTTCAGAATCTGGCTGTAAGCGATATCGATCTTCGACTGAGATAGCAGTTCACGTCGTGTGGTCCGCACCAGATCCCAGTTAATGTTGTGCGACGGGAAATTCGTTTTGAAATAAACCGCCAGATAATCTTTGATGTTGGCGTAATTGCCATCTGTCCCAAAATCATCGGCAATCATCCTGGTAATGGATTTCAGCAAAAAGCTGTAATCCCGTTTATCACTCTCGCTCAGCATCAAATAGGTTTTCAACAGGTGCAGTTTCTCCTGATGAGACAGGCGGCTCTGAGCCAGTTCCTGACGGATATGCTTTTCAATCAGGGGCATCAGTTGCAGATGGATGCTGTCCAGCAGATGGCGATAAGCAATCTGAGTGGTTTTGTCGAGTTTATCGACATTAATATCAATGATCTTCTCATCCAGTAAACGGCTGGCATCGACCCAGGCCTGATACAAAGGCTGAATTCCGCTTGAGGTAAGCGATAGCTGCCTTCTCAGCTGAGCTTGGGCCTCATCCTCTGTCGGATTTTCAGCAACATTGAGCAACTGATTGATAATCGAAATGTTCTGTTGGGTTGTGGTCAGAAAATAGTAACCGCTTACCCCCAAAAGAGTGACACAGGCAGCCATCGTCATCCGGCTTTTACGGATCAGTTGTTTGAGGTGACGTTTGTTTTCACCGGCAAAGTTGGCCTCTGGCAAGACTTGCTCATCAATAATGAAGCGGGTGAACAGAGGCGATTCGGAAAGCTGATCGTGCTCGGAAGCAATCATCGGTACGTTGAAATGATTGCTGCAACCTTTCGCCAGCAGGTTATATTTCCGGCCACCCTGATGACTGGAGGTAAAGTAGAGGCCACGCAGATCCACCATATGGAAGCCATCTTTTTCCAGTCGCACTTTATTCAGCGTGTCTCGAATCAGACGATGACAGAGCTCAAACTGTTTTGGGAAGGTGACCAAGGCACTATTGTTGATCAGTGAACGTTCCATGGCAGCACAGTCCAGCGTGCTTTGTTCCATCTTGCTCAGAATGGCGCCAAAACCATGGTCGAAAATGTCATTGATGGTTCCTTTGGCATCCTTCAGAGAGATCGACAGGTGCTCCAGTTGGGCCTTCAGCGGGCTGAGTGAGACAAATTCTTTAAAGCCTTTCAGCTTATCGATTTTCGACAGGAAGACATACGCGGGCAGGGCGCTGTATGTTTTTTCTGTAATATCACTCAGGCGTGTATTGATGATATCCAGAATATATTCACGCTGTGTTTCTTCCTGGGTAATCAAAAATTCCAGATCAACCACATACAGGCAGCCTGCGAAAGGTTTCCTTGGCTTGATATGGATGATTTGATCCAGAAACGCCTTCCAGAGTGTCTGGTCGGTATTGGAGGTGTCCTGATAAATCAAACGGGGTGCCGGCTTGATAAAGATCGCCTTATCCGACTCATACCAGATGAAATAATCGGTTTGCAGCGTGTTTTTATGATCAATCGGTTTGATCGCATGCGAGCTGGTCAGCAGCGATGATTTACCTGATTTTTTATTGCCAAGCATCAGGTAAATTGGCTTTTGGCTGGACCCTTTCAACAAAGAGGTCAGCAAACCTTTCAGTGTTTCTTCTTCTGTTTCAATATCACTGTTTGACCGTGACTTGCGCTTTTTGACTTCATATCCAATCAAAATGAGGATGGCCGCAGTGCAGACGAGGGCAATTGGGCCCCAGGTCAGATAATGATGCAACGGTAGGTCCATCACAAAATAAGAGAATAAGCCGTACAGTACAGAGAGCAGTACAGCGGAGAGTATGATGAATACCCTCGGTGTTTTGAGTGTTCTAATCAAGATATAACCTGCCAGTTTTTGTTATTGGTTTTGTTGTTCGAATTGGTTTGATATTTCCATCAGGCGGTATTGGTAAGCACTAAGGGTTTTCTGCGCTTTGATAATATCCTCACGCTCAATGTGACCTTTCTCCAAATAATCAAGGCGACCAAGAAATGGAAAAAGAGTATTACTAAACTTATAAGCAGCAGTGATATTGTCGCTGTCATCGACCAGTGCGGCGTTGGCAATCATCGTCCGGGCACGTTTGAACTGGTCGTTGATGGCCAGATAATCCTTGGCGAGCGCTGTTTTGCCGGCCTGGTACTGAGACACTGACGTTTTGGCTGCAATGGAATCCGGATAAAGTGTATTCACATTCTTTGCCAGAGTTTCCAGCACCTGATGGTTGTAAACACGCTCAGGATAGGCTGTCCAGTCTTGCATCAGTTCACGGGTCCGTGTGAGCACTTCTTCCTTCAGGCGATTTTTGAAGTAAGGCTCTGCATGGATTAATCGTGTGGTGATCTTTTCCAACTGCACGGCAGATGCTGCCGGAATATCACGCTGATACAGATACTGACGAACAGCGGCAATTGAAAAAACAAGACAGCACAAGGTGAATACGGTCGCGAGCCAGTAACACCAGGCGGGAAGCCTGGGCTTGTTCTCCGTCTCTTTTGTTTCGTTCTGAACGCTTTCGGCTGTGTCTGTTGGTTGCCGTGGTTGAGCAACCACGGGTTGATGCTGCTGGCGGGCAGCCTGTTTCTCTGCCAGTTCTTCCAGGTGATCTTTCCACTCTGTAAATTGTTTGCGCACCGGCCCCAGCGATGGTGCCTGCTGGCCCAGCTGGCGTTGCAGTTCCTGCTCAAGATTGAGAGCGAAACGATGACCGGCTTCAACCAGTGCCAGATCGTTCAGAGTGACTTTAATTTTTTTCAGCGCGGTGGGGAGCTGCTCAGCAACCCAATCGAAAGACTGTGCTCTGGCGTTCGGTTTATTGACGCTTGGATAAGCTGAATGCCAGTACACAATGCACAGGTCATTCAGGACATTTAATCCGACAACAGCGCCTTTCAGACCGTCAACCCGGCATGCAGCGACGCAATAATAGCTGGCACATCGAAAGTCCTTACTATATGAGGTCAGCAGTGTTTCAGCAGAGGAATAGATTTCTTTCCACGGTGCAGGAGAAACAAAACTGCTTAACCGGTTTACATTCCTTTTGAGATCAGAAAACAGATCCAGCGTACGCGGATCCTGGCCAACGGGCGATTGCGCCGATATTGGCCTGAGTGCAATATCAGTGAATTTCATGGTTTCAAAGCCAACTTCAAAAATTATAGAAACAAAAATCGTGACGTTTGGAGAATCCGTTTCCAATCGCTTTCTTAATGTCTGGTTTATTAGTAAACACTAAATTATAAGGCGGAATGATTTGTCTTTTTATTAATACCCTTTTGGAATTAAATCTGCTTCCAGAATTGAGCCACTTGCGATTTGTCGCTTTGGGCAGTCCATTTACAAATATCAAGGTGCATTTTCACGGAAACCCCTGACATTGAGAATATTCTAAGCATATCGGGCATACGAAACTAAGTGGATGATTTGTTTGCTGGATAAAGATCACAAAAGATGTGTGAGTGTTTTATCAGGTGCTTGTTTTTCTTGGGCTCAATTAAAGTTTGGTGTTTTTTTACATGTGGTTGGCCATGTTGTTTGTGTTTTGTGTCAACGGTAACTGACTGTTTTTAAATGAATTAAATATTATTGTGATTCCTGTTCCATATATTATTTTCTGTATTTAATGTTTTTGGTTTGCGTGTTTTGGGAATAAGTTCACAGGGCAGCGGATGCGGTAATTTCTTTAAGTGAAACGATTGAGTTCAGTTTGTGGCATGTCTCAGGTGTTAAATCGACATCAATCTTAGTGAAAGTGAAACTATCACTAGTTAAATTAACTGAATTTCATGAGAGGCCATTTGAACGCTTGAATTCATTATTTCATGCGTTTATCTTTCAGATGTTTTTAATTTAGTGAACGCGAACATTATGAATCGTCTTCAACATTCAGTTTTTTTATTAATCGGTTTGATACTTTCTGCGCCTGCTTTTTCAAAAGGGGAGCGTTTTGGTGTCACGGCGGCTTATTATGATTTCACTTCGAGTGCAGAAGAAGGGGAATCGGGCGAAAACCAGAGTCTGCGGTGGGGGCTTGTTCATACCCGACCCATTGATGATAACAGTGCACGCTGGCGTTGGTGGTTTGGGTTGAATTACCTGGATGACAACATCCCTGCTCCTCAGAACGGTATTTATCAGGAAGTGACAAATTATGAGTTCAGGGTGCTGCCTCAATACGCTTTCCCGGTGGCCAGTTGGTTAACGCCTTACGTCGGCGCAGGTCTGTCACTGGCATACAGTGAGTATTCAGAGC
Source organism: Photobacterium galatheae (assembly GCF_000695255.1). Lineage (GTDB taxonomy): Bacteria > Pseudomonadota > Gammaproteobacteria > Enterobacterales > Vibrionaceae > Photobacterium > Photobacterium galatheae. The sequence continues at coordinate 27,576 of NZ_JMIB01000026.1, forward strand.
GGTGGTATGTCGACTCAGATGAATTCAAATATGGCGGCCAGTTGCCGGATAACAATGCGTTTGAGGCGGGGTTGTTACTCAATGCCGGAACCGTCCTGAAAATTGGCAGCAACCCGGATGCACATTTGCAGGTTGTGCCGCAGGCAACGCTGATCATCCCTGTCAATCAGGGCTTGGGTGGCGTTGAATTTTCCTTATCGTTTCTTTTCTAAAATTGCTTATGACGCATAAAACGCTCATTCTCACTGTGAACAGCGCCCCTGATGAGTATGCAGGGGTCAAAAAAATGGAATTTGACAGTCTGGGAGGCAGTATTGGTCGCAGCCCTCAGAGTTTCTTCCATCTGGAAGATCATAACAAGTATCTGTCTGGCACCCATGCCCTCATTACCAGCTATAACGGTGAGTTTTATCTGAATGACATCAGTACCAATGGGACTTTCATTAATGACAAGCGAGCCCTGAAAAATCAGCCTTCTGCCTTGCAGGAAGGCGATACGGTATCTTTGGGGCGTTATGAGCTGACGGTTGGCTTCGAGAATGCAGTGCAGCACATCAATCTGGCTGAAGATATTATGCCGGAGATGAAAAGCAGTGATCCCGTTGAATCACTGAATGTGGTGTTACCGCCAAAAGCAGAAGAATTGGCCGAAGGAGGAACAGTTGAAGAGCTTTTCTTCCCACCAGATGAAAAGGCTGACACGACAGAGCCTCTGTACCACTTGCAGGAAGAAGAGGACGAAGCGGAAGCACTGATCGAGGATGAAACCCCTAAACCGGAAGTGGATTACACGCCACCTCACCGTCAGATGCTGGATGACAGCGAAAGTATTCATTCCGAAATGGATGTTCCCAACCTGATTCCGGAAGACTGGAATTTCGGTGATGAGCATACCGCACCAGTGCCGAAACCTGCGCCGAGTCCGAGCCATCAGCAAGCGGCTTTACACTCAGGTGTTCGTTCTGATAACCAATCCGACACTCCCCCCGTCAATGTTCCGAAACCGGAAAGCGTTGCCCCTGTTGCAGAGTCATCGGCCGTCAGTTTACTGGGTCACGCTGAGGTGTCGCCTTTTTCAGGCAGCCAGGCAGAATCTGCCTTTTTGGAAGGTTTGGGGGTGTCGGCTGAGCAACGACAGTTATGTGACGAAAACTGGCATCGGCAGATGGGACTCTGCCTGCGCTGGTGCCTGGATGCGATGACCTCTGAGCTGCGCGAGTCGCTGGCATTGGCGGGTGAAGCCGATGAATCTCAGGCGCATTTGCTCGATAGCATGCTGACGCTTTATCAGCAGTCCATTCTCGAACCGGTTGAGCTTGTTGAGCATATTCATGAAGAACTGGACACGCATCGTGCACGTTTGAATGAGGCCAGAAAAGCGTTGTTCATGCAGCAACTGGCATCGTTCTCTCCGGCAGCCTTTGAAGCCGGAGCGCAGAAAAATGGGGTCGGTTGGCTGAAAAAACAGCGACTCTGGACATCGTATCAGGATCACTTTGCACAGCAGCAGTCAAATATTCAGTCTGAAGCGCAAGAGAGCATTGATGCCAATCTGGCAACCAAATACAGGGAAATATTACAGGGGCAAAATGCGTAATTTATTGTTGGTTATTATGGTTGCACTGTCTTTGTCTGGTTGTGCCGTGTGGGAACAGTTTAAAGATACGGCAGGGTTGATTCCGGATACCGCTGAGATTGAAGTGCATATTACGACAGATAAAAGTCTGAATGTCCGGCCCAATGGGTCTTCATCGCCGGCTATTTTGCGGATTTATGAATTGTCTTCTCCGGTACTGTTCCGGAGTCTGGATTTCTTCTCTCTGTTTGAGAACGACAAATCCGCATTGGGTGACGAGTACATCAAACGTTATGAGTACCAGTTAGAGCCGGGGCAGGAACTGACCGAATTTTTAAAACTTCAGCCGGAAACGCGCGCGGTCGGATTTGCAGTTGCCTTCCGGGATATTAACGGCACCAGCTGGCGCACAATTCACACCATTGAAGAGCGTAAAAGCTACTTTTTGGATGTGAATTTAGTGAATAACGTGTTGTCGGTAGAGCGCACGAAAGGTGTAGAGCAGATTTATTTCTAAGGAAGTTATTATGTCATTGTATAACCCTGTTGTCTGGCAAGACGGCATGTTTATGAAACCGCAACACTTCCAGCAACTGGATCGGTTTCATTCCCAGCAGGTGAGTTTGTGTACTGCGTTGAGTTCACCGTTGAGCTGGGGCATCAGCCGCCTGGAGATGAACCGCGAGCTGTTGAAAATGGGCAAAATTGGTGTGACGGTTGCAGAGGGTATTCTGCAAGACCGCACGCCGTTTGCGTTACCTGCGGAAGCGCCGGCACCGGCAGTGCTTGAGGTAGACTCTTCAACGGTCGATAAAGTGGTGTACCTGTGCTGTCCGCTGCCTTCTGAACAGGGGGAGCTGTACACCAATGCGGGTGAGGGCGCGCGTTATTGTCTTCAGGAACAGCAGGTGGTGGATTGTCTGTATGACAGTGAAGACACAACCACGATTCATGTCGGCAGCCTGAATTTCCGTCTGATGCTTGAGAGCGACGACCGTTCGGCTTACACCTCGATAGCCATCCTGAAAATTTCCGAAGTGAAAAGTGACGGTACAGTTGTATTGGATGATAAGTTCATTCCGACCTGTCTGGATATCCGAGCTTCTGCGGTTCTGACAAAATTCGTGACTGAATTTGCATCATTGCTGAAGCACCGGGCTGAATCCATTGTCTCTCGCCTGGGTGTGGTGGATCAGCAGGGCGTTTCCTCGGTTGCCGATTTCATGCTGTTGCAGGCAGTGAATAAACTAGAACCGGTTTTCTGGCATATCGGTAGTCTGGAAGGCGTTCACCCTGAAGCGCTGTACCGCGTTTTACTTCAGGCGGAAGGTGAACTGGCAACACTGTGTTCATCCTCGCGTCGCCCGGAAGCTTATCTGCCTTATAATCATGCTGAACTGACTGAATGTATGTGGTCGTTGATCAACCGCAACCGCAGCAGCCTGACGGTGATGTCTGAGCAGCGAGCGATTCCGTTGGTGCTGAAAGAGCAGGGATACGGCGTTCGGGTTGCGAATATCGCCGATCGCGACATTATTGAAACCACGACCTTTATTCTGGCGGTGAAGGCTGATGTTACGCTGGACGTGCTGCATACACGCTTTGTGTCTCAGGTGAAAGTCGGCAGCCTGGAAAATATCCGTGATCTGGTGAACTATCAGTTGCCGGGCATTGCCATTAAGCCAATGCCGGTTGTCCCAAGACAGTTACCTTACCATGCTGGTTTCACATATTTTGAGCTGGACAAGGCCTCTGAGGAGTGGAAATCACTGTCTTCTTCTTCGGGGATTGCGATGCATGTCTCGGGCGATTTCCCGAATCTGGAACTGCAATTATGGGCGGTTAGACTATGAGTCCGGCAGACGATGATGTAACGGTCGTATTATTTCAGTCGGAGCCGGGAAAACCGATGGAGGTCATGCCGCCTCCGGAAGTTCCACGAAATATTGCCGTCAAGCAGCTGGAAATCAAAAAACTGGGGATTAATCAGCTGGTGGATGAATTTACCTGGGTACTGGCTTGCCTGACGTGTATACCATCGATCCCCTGGCTGGATGATCCAACGCCTTTGCGAGAGCAGATCAGCCGCGAAATTCAGGAGGCGGAAAAACGCCTTCTGCTGGCGAATACAGACCGGGCTTCATTGCTGGTGATGCGTTACTGTGTATGCTCGGCGGTTGATGAGGCTGTATACAGTCAGGAATGGGGAGAGAAAAGTAACTGGAGTACGCACAGCCTGCTGGCCGAGTTTCATAATGAAACTTCAGGCGGTGACAAGTTTTATACCATTCTCGACAGGCTTCGTCAGGATCCGAAACGTTACCGGCACTTGATTGAATTTTTGTACTTTCTGCTTCAGGTGGGTTTTAAAGGAAAGTATGGTCGTGTCGAGCGGGGCAATGAAAAAATTGCCGATATTGCAGATACAATTTACCGGCTGATTCAAGAAGACCGACTGGTTGATCAGGAAAAGCTGCAACTGGTGAATATGAAAGCTGCCGCTATCAGCAGACCGCTGAAGCGGGTGATTCCCCCGAAACTCATTGTCGGGCTGACTGTTACCTTGCTTGCGGCTATGTATGCCGCAACTTATTGGGTGATTGACTTTAAGTTTAATCAACTGATGAATTGAAAAGGTGCACGATTTTCAAACTCTTTTGTGGAAGCGCGGCGCGATCGCGCTTTTTCATTTCAAGTGATTGTTTTTAATTATTTTATTGTTCATTTTTTACCGTGGCCGGTCGCATGTGGCCAAGGTCTGAATTTCTTGAGAAAGTTGAAACATGGAAAGCAAAACTATCGAACATGTACAAACGAAAAAGCCCATCGCGAAACTGATTGGCGGGGTGCTGACTCTGGCAGTGATCGCAGGTTTAGCGAATAGCTCTATTTTAATGACGGATGCAGGCTACACCTATGTTCATCAGAATAACCTGACCGGGGATCTGGATGTATTTACCACCCCTGGTATTCATTTCAGAACGCCGTTTTTGTCTAAAATCACTATGTATGATCAGGTGATTACGGTGTCTTATGGCAGTACTGTAGGAGAAAACTCTCAACAGAGCCTACCTTTGATTCGTGCAAGTTTTGCGGACACCTACGTCGGTAATATCCCTGTGACATTCAGGTTTAAATTGTCTCAGGATCCGGAAGCGATCAAGAAAATGCACCGCGAATTCAGAAACAACACCAATCTGATTGATGCGCTGCTGGTGAAAAATGCCCGAAATGTCACCGTGATTACGGCGACGCAGTACACCGGTGAAGAATTCTTTCAGGGCGGTCTGAACCAGTTTAAAACGCAGTTGGATGATCAGCTCAGAAACGGCATTTATATGACGGAACGTCGTAAGGTAGAAGTTGAACAGACTGATCTGGCACCTGTTAGTTTTAATCAAAGTGACGCAAATCAGCTCCAGCGCAAAAAACAGTTGGTCTGGAAAACCATTCCGGTTCTGGATGAGAAAGGCATCCCACGTCGTCAGGAAAATCCGCTGCAGCGATATGGGATTGCGGTCACGCAAATCACCATTGGTGATCCGAAGCCGGAGGAGCAGTTAGAGAAACTGCTGGCAGATAAAAAACGCCTGGTGGCGGAGCGTATTCGTGCTATTCAGGAGCAGGAAACCTCCAAAGCGCTGTCTGAAACGGAGCAACTGAAAAAAGAGATCCAGAGAACGCGTGCCGTCCAGGATGCCCAGCGTAATAAAGAACTGGTGATGATTGCTCAGCAGAAAGAACTGGAAATTGCGAAGGGCGCCGCGGACCGAAAAATTCTGGACGTTCAGAAGAAAAAGCAATTAGCCGAGGTCGAAAAACAGAAAGAACTGGCGATTGCGCAAGCGAATCTGGAAATTCAGAAAGCCAATGCACTGGCTGCAGAATATGAAGCGAAAGCCATCCTCGCGAAAGGCCGGGCGGAAGCTGAAGTCTTGCAGGCGAAATATGATGCGCTGGGCGCCAACAAAGACGTCTATCTTGCTGAAATGAACCGAGATGTATCGACGGCCCTGTATCAGAACCTGCGAAACTACAAGATTGAAATGCCGAAAAACTATTTTGGCGGCAGTGACAGCGGCAAGATGACGACAAATCTGGATATTATCACCGGACTGGGTGCGCTGGGTATTTTAGATAAGTCTGAACAATATACAGAGCGTGAAAAAGCAAAAAAGTAAATAACATCAGTGAATAGAATCACGATTTAAAATTCTATCCTGAAATCATGTTTTGGGCACAACGAATCGAGTTCAGCTCTGTTTCGTTGTGCCCTTTTTAATGCGATTACGTTGAATACCTTTGTGTCGAATATCATTTCGTTGAATTACATCGCGATAGACCTAGACTCTTATTTTTGGAACAGTGTCACATCAAATAACATCTTTCCAACCAAACGCAGTGAATACCAACGTTATTTTTCTCTCCCCCCCGAAATGACAGACTTCCCTAAATTAGAGCATGGTTCAGCACCTTGGTGGCATGTCACAAAAATTAGATTTAGACGTTATTTTTTCGTGAAACTTTTCCGTGAAAAAGTGTCATTTTGGGCATTCAGGGTTTATATCTGACTGTTCATCTGACTGTTCAGCCTGTCATTTCGACGGTTAGTGTAGTGAAAGTGAAAGTATAACTTGTTGTTTTTACTGGATTGTCTTGGTTTTTGGAGTGAATATAATGTCAGGTTATTGACCTATAATTCAGTGTGGCTATTGTGTTTAGACGAATCACTTTGTTTCTGCTTATTGTATTGCTTTCCGCATGTGGTGAAGAAAAGACCTATCCGGAATATCCGAAAGATCGCCAACAGGGCATGATTAGCGGTGTGGTATTTGATGCAGCGGTATCGAATGCCAAAGTGAGCGTCTATGAATATCACAATGGTAAACTGGGCCGTTTATTAGCGGCAACGAATACAAATCCGGATGGTCGGTTTTCGATTGCACTGACTTCCGGTACTGAACCGCTTTATATTGAGGCTTCCGGCGGCGGATATTTAGATCCCCATTCCAAAAATGTGGTCGTCGTTAATGACCGGGGGCCATTAAAATTCCGCGCATATATCAATTTTGTCGAAGGACAAAATCGGAATGTCATGCTGACACCCTTAACGAACATTGCCGCAGGTCTGGCTGAATATAATATTCAGCGCTTAGGTCAGCAGTCTGCAGCAGCAATTGATTCGGCCAATGCTGCGGTCAATAGTCAGTATGGTTTTGACGTGTTTGCTGTTCAGCCCCTGGATATCTCAATGGGGAACTGGAGTGCAACGGCCACACAGGGACATCAGTATGGTGCATTCCTCCTGGCATACTCTTCTCTGGCTTACGAGCTGCTGCAAAAATCGGGTGGCAGCGACAGCGAAAAGGTCATTTATACCTCTTATAACCTGTCAGATTTACAGTACCGCGACATTCGGGCTACGGGTCAGTTGGATGGCTGGTCTTTAGATGAGATCTCTGCACTGCCGACGGCGCTGTCTTTTGGTCTGCAGCGACTGAATGTGGATTACTATACCAATACCATGGCGCAGCACTTACTCCGGGTGGTGAATAATACCGACCTGAATGTGTCTGGCACACCATCCAGTGATTATTCTCTGCTGGTTAACCGCCTGAATAATGCTTCGGGTGGTATTTACGCGCCGCGTGCACCAGTTTCGATTGATGATGATGCCCCGGAAGTGACCCGTTTTGGCAATGAAGTGTTATCAGGTACGGGTCTGGTTTCTGCAAAAGTGACTGATTTTATTGGCATTGAGTATGCTGAAGTGTTCTTGCAAACCAAAACAGCAGAGAACGGCTGGGGAGAATTAGAAAACTGTAAGTCTGGCATTTCTGCACTGTGCAGTGTGGAATCTGAAGCGTTTGACAGTGGTGTGCGTGAAACTTTGGTGGTCACGAAAGTAAATACCCGGGAAATCGATAAACTTTCTGCGGAACCGGTCGAAGCCCGTTTGGTGCTGAAAGTGGCTGATGTGCTCGGGAATGCCGATGACCAACAATATGTCTCTTTTCAATGGGATAACATTGCACCGGTCATCAATATTACGTCACCGGAAACGTTTAACCCGGCCAACAACGCATTTTATACCCTGCTCGGTACGATCAAAGACGCAGGGTCAGAGATTTCTGCTGCAACTATTGCTGTGAATGCCGGTGCGCCAGAAGTGCTGAATTGCACCATGCAGAAAGATCCGCAGACTCAGGAAGAGGTTTGTGCATTTACGCAAAATTTCGACCGGGGTTTGTTCATTGGCGGACAGACCACTTTTTTCCTCACCGCAACAGATGGTAATGGGAATAAAAGTCAGGAACAGCACCTGATTCTGTCGGATACGACAGCACCCACGCAAAGTGTTGCATTTCCTGCAGTCGCGATGAAGTTCTTCCACTCAGACACCGGTGAGTATCAGGACAATCTGACACAAGAATATTTTCAGGATCTGTACGGAAAAGAGTTTCTGAACCTGAATTTTGCTTATGCCCAGCAAGGGCTGAAAGGCGTTCATTCGGAAGTCGATTTTGCTGATTTTACGACCTTGGTCCTGGATCAGAATCAGATTCCGTATCTGACGCTGAGTGTCTCTGACGCCACAGGCAATTCAGAAGTGACCAGTTCTTCAGCCGAAGCGCTGAATGTCATTGTGACTTATGAGGCGGGTAAGATTGGTGAGTCGGCAAAAATCACCAGAACGGTGAAAAGCAGCCTGAACCAGATTCCGCATGAGGCTTTCCCGGCACCAGATTCAGAAGGGCGTATCAGTGAAGTTCGCTATTTCATTCCGTTCGTCAGAGAAATTTTTGGCGCAGATTTTACCCGGGTTGATGAAGGGTATGCGCAAACCATCACCATTGTGACAGAAGATGGTTCTGGCAATACTTCAGTGCCTTATAAATTCCAGTTTAAATCAACTTTTAATCTGCCTGCGATTAAGGTGACATCCCCTTATATCAACGCGAAAGCGGTCGTCGAACGGTTAAATGGTTCCGGTCAGTGGGCGTCCGTTGCGTCGTGCACCATGCTGGCTGAACCCTCGAAATCAGGCGGTGGTACGCTGAAAGATACGGCCAGTTGCCAGGTTTACTCGCAGTTTTCGGGTGAAATTCACCGGGTGACAGTGACACAGAAAGCTGATTTCTACAAATGGAGCAAAAAGTCGCTGACGCAATTGGAGCTGACAGAAGATCATGGCTTACGTAGCTATGGTATTGTCGGCGGCGAGCATGGCGATCGTGAGTTTATTGTGACTGAGCTGTCGGTTTTTCAGTCCGGCTTTTTTGATTACCTGTTTGATAAGTCGAATAAAACGCAAGGCACTGCACAGGGAATTCTCTCTGATGTGAATGCCCTGTTTGGTGAGCAGAATAGCCAGTTCTTTGGCTTCAACCCAACGACAACCTATTATGCGAATAATGATGAGTTGCTGACAATTCCAAACCCGCCATCCAATAAGTATCTGTATCGTTTCCTGCTGGAAGCGATGGGGGATATTGCCAATGCGAGTGCGGTTCAGAACAGCACGGATCTGGCAAAACTCTATTATTTAGATATTTCCAGTGATGGTAAGCCGGATGGGAAGAATGCTTCAGGGGCACCGTTGTACTTTGAGAGTGACCCGCTTAACGAGCGTTATTACCGCGAGAAACTGGGCGAACATTTTTATGATTTTCTGAAATCAAACTTCACCGGTATCGTTGATGATAAAGTGGCGATGTACTACGCCAACCGCTTCGCGAAAGCAGATCCGACGTTGCAGGGTCAGAAAGTGTTTAACTCGCCTGTACAAGCAGTCGATCAGGAGCCGCCAGAGGAAACTTTGGATCCGCTGGCCAGCAATGCTATCAAACTCTTTAATAAGTGGTATGTCAGTGGTGACCTGAGTGCGATCGTCACCGTGACGGATCCATCCGGTCTGGATAAAAGTGCGCAGCCAACGAAGTTGGAATTGCTTTGGGGTATGGATACGGAAAGCAATGCGACGACACCAACCGGGATTACAGCAAATAAGATTGATAACGATGCCTATGCTGAAAAGCATCAGTTTGGTTTAGACACGGTCAGCGATTTTCCCGGGATTGCCCGTTTGGATTTGTTACTAAGCGCGACGGACCGTGAAGGCAACAGCCATGGTTACAATGGTAAGGCGAAGAAAGCCACGATCTTTATTATTGATAACGATCCGCCCAAATATACCTTCATTCCGCCGTTTAAAGCCGACAATCTGCCGGACAACACTTATATCAACACCAACTTTAAACAGACACTCAAGTTTGAAGTGGATGAAAGAGTGGGTGAGGATCCGGCCAGGCGTCGTTTCATTTTCCGTAATGGAACGAAAGAGCGTGTGGTGACGCAGGAAGAATCAAAATCTGAGAGCAACACAGTCATTATGTACCTGTGTCTGGATACGCAGTGTGCTGACGATCTGGAAATTCCGAAGCCGGTTCATCTGGATGCGGGTTCGTGGACGCTGATCACCGAAGGTGCGGATAAGCTGGGCAACTTCATTCCTGCCACTGATCCGAATGTTGGACGTTTCCGGGTGAATATTGATTATCAGGCTCCGGAAGTGCTGGCTTCTAACGTGGAACTGCTGGGCGGGAACAGCCAGTGGTCGCCACTTGCAGTGCTGAATAATGGTATCGGTAATGTCAGTGCGCTGGGTGATATTGAACTCAAACTGCATACCGGTGCGGGACTGATTGATCTGGCACCTTGTGGGACGGATTGCTCAACCGTTCCGGCGTATTTACTGGGCGAGAAAGCGAACACTAAAATGCAGTTGGTCGCAAAAAATCTTGAGCACGGTAAAACCTATACCCTCTATATCACAGCGCGAGATACTGCTTATCCGCCGAATCAGGGTGAAGGTAAGTTTGAATTTAAGATCGACAAAATGGGGCCAAGTATTTCAACCCCAACCCTGAAAGATGGTACTGCCCCTGAGCTGTCCGGCAACATTATGGGCACGAAATTTATCGCCAATGTTGCCAGCATTACAGATGATTCCAGTGTCGAAGATATCAGCTTCTGGCAGGAACTGAGTGCCGGTGAAGTCATACTGGTGGAGCCGTTTAAGCCGGAAGGGCTGACCAATATTAATATTGATCTGCAAAAAGCGAATACGGCTTTGATCAATACAACGGAAGGCCATCAGATCAGAGTTTTTGTCAAAGCGACTGATAAATATGGCTTCGAGAGCCGCTCGAATGCGGTCTCAACGTACTTCGATAATGAAGGTCCGACGATCACGCTGAACAACTTTGATGAAGTGAATGATTATGTGGAGCCCGGCTATGTGTTCAGCATTTCTGTTCAGGACGAGGGCACAGATCCGATCAAACCGGGTTCAGTCGTTTACTGGACTTACACCGGCACAACCCCACCGCCGGGCGTGGCTGGCACGCAGCCAACCAATCCGAATGAAATTGCAACCAATATGCAGCAGGATTTCACGCTGAAAATTAATGCTGAGGATATTCGCGGCAATCTTCAGGATAAAGCGACCTTTGCCATTCAGGTGGATACCACGTTGCCTGATGCTTCGCTGACGGCACGCTATCAGAGCAGTAACTTTGAAATCAGTCCGGCAGAAACCATTACTGAAGCCGGGACGATTGATCTTTACCTGAATGCGACTGATCCGGAAAGTGGCATTGATAAAGTAGAAGCAACGCTATTCCGCGTGGGGACTGAACAGGGCGAAACCATTGTTTTCAGCCCGGTCGCAGGCAACGAAACACAGCGTAAAGCCAGTCTGAACACCCAGATTGCCAACGATGGTAAATATAATCTGGTGGTGGATGTGTACAACAAAACGAAGGTGAACAAAGGTAAATCACGCCAGAAAAGAACCATAGTACGATCACTGACCGTTCAGCGTGAAGGTTACAGCCTGACCGTTCTGAAACCAGCGAACTTCGGTACGTCTACGTTTGGTCAGAGCCTGAAAGCTGAATTTGGCATTCAGAATGCAGAAGGTGCTGTTCTGAATAAGCTGGAATGTTGGCTGCGTGAAGACTACACCAGCGACAAAGCCCCGGAGAACGATACATCGGGTTACTACAAGGTGTACACCAATACCGCCACACCTGTGTGTCAGTTCGATAATATCGACCGCAATATGGCGAATAATCCGGTATTGATTACGCTGACTACAGCGAGCAATGATGCCAAAGTTGATCAAATCTTCTCGTTCAACATGGTGGATATTGATGCGCCTGTAATCGCGAATAAAGACAGTTTCATGCTGAAACAAGAGCAGGTAGATACAGTCGATGGCGTGAAAATGCTCTCTTTGAGTATTACGGTCACTGATGCCTTGTCTGGGATGGATGACACAGCGCCAGTCAAACTCTTGAAAGGTCTGAAAGAGTACGAGCCGACGGCTATTCAGCGGAGTAACGGTAATAAGACGATTACATACACATTTACTGGCAAATATGATGATTTAGTCCGTGTTGGTGATATTGAGCATTTTGTGAAGATCAATGGCCTGAAAGATATAGCAGGGAATGCAGTTCTGGATGTGGATTCAACCATTAAATTGTATGTACCAGATACAAAGCCAACAGTCGTGATCACGGATAGGAAAAATGATGATTATATTGACACTAAAACAGTGAAATTCAGCTTGAAAATAGGTTTAGGGCCTGAGGCAGGAATTGGAAATGTCGAAGTTAAATTAGGCGGAACTAACACGGGTAATACTGAAACTGACTTCAATACTGAGCCAGGTAAATTTGGCGGCAATATAAATGAATGTATAGATGATCCTAGTTATCGATGCACAACTTTTACGGAACAACTTCCAGCAGATTATGTAGCGACTGAAGTACCAGTCTTGGTTACGGTGATTGACTCTTGGAAAAATCGCGCTGTGGCTACGCTGACACTAGGCATCGATCAGGCTCCTCCAGTCATTGAAGATGCATATAGTATTGGCTCTGACAGCAATGGTAATGTGTTAATGAGATTCGATGTTTCCGATGAAGCAAGTGGCCTCAGTCAGGTGAAATATGCAATAAAAGGTCTTGGTGATACTATCGTTGTAGATAAATACTCTGGAGATGACACGATTGAGCAACTGACATTTGACCCTGCACTGCTGGGTAATAATGACAGTTTCCGAGTGACTCTCACTGCATACGATAAAGTGGGTCAGAAGGCACTAAAAGATTTCACCGTCAATATTATCAAGCCGCAAGCAACACTTGAGCTGCTGGGCGCGCAGAAGAAAGGCTCGAATATCGTCCTGTCTAGTAACACGCAGACGTTCAATATTAGTACTGTTACGGATCCGAATTCTCGTGCAAAAGTGAAAGGGTATGTGGTGACACTGGATCCACAGGCTGCGGGTTTGAGTCCGATTACCCTGACCGGTGATTTCAATGGTCTGACAACTGCAACTAATATTGCGACGCTGGCAGAGAGTATGCAGGGGCCATATCACCTGAAACTGACGATTCTGGATACTCTGGGCCGTTCACTGCCAAGCTATACCCTGAAAGGGGAAAGTACGCCAGTGACCATGTCACCACTGATTATTGATATGGCGAGTCCAATCATTCTTGATGTGCAGACTGAACAGCTACCTGTACAGCCTGGCGCGGATGGTAAATATACTTTCCGTTTATCTGCTAACATTCAGGACGCAAACCTGAACAGTACCATGGTGGTGGCAACATTGGACGGTGGTACGAACCCGTCCGATTACACCAAGCCGGCGGAAGCGAGTGGCGTGTACACTTTCGACTTTAAAGCGGCCGTGGGCACTCATACTCTGACGATTAAAGCCACAGACTATGCAGACAATGAAGTCACCTATCCGGTCTCTAATGTTGTTGTTGAGCCGTGGAGTGTGCCTGTTGTTAACAATATGTATGTTGATAATACTGTTGTCGGAGGGAATCAAACAGTTGAGGTGACGATGGAATTCTCAGAGCCCGTGACGGATATTACTGTTGATGATTTTGAGGCAATTGCTGATTTAGGAAGTGAGCATGGCTATTTCAAAAATGTAAGCAGTGGTAGAAATAATATGACTTGGTATGTCGAATATGTGACACCAAGCGGAGAAGATACCAATGTCACCATCTATTTAAAGAATGGAAGCTATGTTGCTGAAGATGATGGTATGCCAGGTAAATTAAAGAACACTAATCTCAATGTGATTGCTTCTCCGCTGGTGAGCTCAATAAGTGTTAATAAAAATTCAATGAGGGTCGGAGAAAGGATCCAAGGGACAATCATTTTTAATAGACCAATTAAAGATTATGAAACCTATATAGAGGAAGGTGGAGATGCTTGGAAAGACCGTTGGTCAGGTGATGCTAAGAAATTAGTATTTTCATATGAAGCACAATACCCGGGTAGGCATAAAGTCGGAATTACCTCAGATCTTCATGACCATTATGGAAACGCTATTGAAGAAACAACAGTGATAGTGAATGTAACAAATTGATTTATCTCTTTAAAAAATCACCGCCATCCGGCGGTGATTTTTTATCCCCTCTATCACAAAAAATACCAGAAATCCTATCCCCAAATGATTGTCTAGGTTTTTCTGTTTCAGATGATTATTGTGAGCTGTTACCAACGAAGAACTGCGATAAAACAAGATGCATTAAAATTATATGTGTATGCGGATATAATACAGTTTCATCCATTTATTTCAGGTGTTTCAAAAAGATGTAAAAATGAATCAAAAAGCGCTGTTTGCCACACTCATTATTGCATTTTGTGGTCATGCTTATGCTGATAATCATGATGATGAAGTGTCGATTGCATCCGTAGAATTCAGGACTGCGTTAAGTTAAAGATATAACTGCTTTGGACGGGTCAGATGGCGAAGAATAATGACTGGGTAAGATCGGTCGCTTCCTGACATCGAAAATGGTCACTATCGGAGACTCTGGCGCTGTTGCCATGCGAGTCACTTCACCCTTCCTCAATAAAAGTATGCATTCACATGCTTATTTTGTTCTGACGTTCTATACCTGTAAGAAATCCACAAACAACGTCAGGTGATTTATGAATCAGCCCGTTTTGAATATCAATCAATTCAAGCCGAAACATGGCTATATCATCAGCCCGCCATCTCGTGGCGCTTATGCGGCTGATCAAGGCTGGTGGAATTTAGAAGAGTGGCAAGTGGTTGAACTGGAAGGCGGTAAAAACTTTCCAGCGCACGAGGGCGGCAGCGCCTTTTACGAACCGACCGACGTAGAGAGCAGGGAACCGCCTGTTGATGGCCTGATCCTGAGCGGCGGCCATGAAGATGCACGCCAGAAACTGAATTACACGGATCAGCAATTAATCGCAGAAGGTAAAACGCCCTGGCCGCGCTTAGCCGTGCCGGCTTCGAAAGTGATTGATATTGAATGGAAATATACCGCAGCCCATAAAACCCGTGGCTATGTTGCTTTTATGACCAAAGACGGCTGGAATCCGGAGCAGGTGATCACCCGCAGTCAACTGGAATCGGTGCCATTCTTTGAAGACGTTTATCCTGAGGCACCCTACTGGGATCATGATTTACCTGCAAAAACGCATCATCAACTGGTGCTGCCCGATCATAAGCAAGGCTACCATGTGGTGGTTCTGCTTTGGCTGGTTGCCGATACCAAAAATGCGTTTTACCAGACATTTGATTTTGATTTTGGCTGAGCTGCATACAAGTCAAGAGCAACAATGATCCGGGAAATCGAGGAGATGAATCTTCATCTCCTGGTTTGTCAGTCTGTGTTGAAGCAGAACCCCGGGCTTTGCGGGGTCACGCCCTTGCGGGAGCAGGCTAAGGCATGATTTCATACTTTTTAATCTTGTGGCTCAGGGTGCTGAGCGGCACCGCCAGTGATTCTGCAGCTTTACGGGTTTGCCAGTTGAAGCGTTCCAGCGTTTTCATGATCACCGTGCGCTCATACTGAGTCACGGAATCTTTCAGGGAAGCCATATCCACGTCAGGAAGCGTACTGTCGAATACACTGTCTTCCGGAATGTCTGCCTGAACGTCCGGAATAAAAGTGTCTCCTTCACCGAGTTCAATGCTCTCGACGGTCTCGAAATCAGATAACAGCACAGCCCGTTCAATGATGTTTCGCAGTTCACGAACATTGCCCGGGAAAGGGTAATCCATCAGGCTCTGGCGGGCCTTTTTGCTGATGACCGGCTCGCTGTCCAGACCCAGTTTCTGGCTGGTGAGAGTAATAAAGTGTTCAGCCAGCGGCAGAATGTCAGCCGGACGTTCCCGCAGTGGTGGCAGCGTGATCGGAAAAACATTCAGACGATAAAACAGGTCGGCGCGGAACTCGTTCTTCTGAATTTTCTCTTTCAGATTACAGTGCGTTGCTGCCACAACACGAACATCAATGCTACGTTCTTCACTGCTGCCAATGGCGCGGATTTTACGCTCCTGCAATACACGCAGCAGCTTTGCCTGCAATAACAGTGGCATATCGCCAATTTCATCCAGAAACAGCGTGCCGCCGTCGGCAGCTTCAAACAGACCTTTTTTGTCTTTATCAGCGCCGGTGAAGGCCCCTTTTTTGTGACCGAACAGTTCTGATTCCAGTAGCTGTTCCGGGATCGCTGCGCAGTTCTGCGCGATGAAAGGTTTCTTGGCACGGTCTGAATTGTCGTGGATATAACGGGCAATGACTTCTTTCCCTGCGCCGGTCTCACCCCGCAGCAGCACGTCAACGGGCAGAGCCAGAATGCGCTGTAAGCGCTCCAGCACCTGACGCATGGGATCGCTTTCAGCAATCGGTCCGTTGTAGTCGGCTTTCTTCCGGGCTTTCAGTTGCTTATTTTCCCGGTTGAGTGCTGCGTTATCAGCTTCCAGGCCACGGAGACTGGTGTGATAGGTATCCAGCAGGATGGCCTGACGAATACTGGTGCCAGCGAGTTTAGTGAAAACAGATAACGATTGCTCATCTTCAATCAGGCACAGATCGAACAGCACCAGCAAGCCGACGGTCAGGTTCTGGTGATCTTTCAGCGGCCAGGCCAGCAGGTTGGTACTGCGTAAAGCCATGGCTGTTTCGTTCTGATAGATCGCATCACAGTTGTAGCCGGAGTAGGCATACAGATCGTTGATCAGGACAATTTCGCCGGTGGTGATGGCGTAGCCAAACGGATCATTTTCTTTCAGCAATTCCAGCTGCAACGGTACCCAGGGGTGCTCGTGCAGTGGCTGTTCGTGTTTGTGTACGCTGAGGGGAACCAATGCCTGTCCGGTCTGGTCCAGCACATACATAATGCCATGCCGGGCCTGTGTCAGCTGACGCGCCGCCCCCAGGATGGCGTCCATGGTGGACGCCAGCTGGGTACGATCGGCCAGAGTCTGACTGATGGCCAGTAACAGGTTATTGAGTTCTCCAGAATTAACTGAAGGCATACTCGATCATTCCTTGTTCATCGACGGAAATCGTCAGTGTGGTATGGGTGCTTTCCTCACCCTGATGCGACAGTAGCTCGGTTGACAGCTGAGGCAGCAACTGACGATTAATTACTGCATCAATGTTGCGGGCGCCGGTTTCGCTCAGGCGGCAGTGGCCCAGGACGAAATCGACCAGATCCTGCTCAAAGGCCAATGTCAGGTCATGGTGTGTCTTCAGTCGCTCGCCCAGTTTGCCCAGTTTATGCCTGATGATGTCGGTCATCGCATCATCAGCCAGCGGCAGGTAAGGGATCACATTCATCCGCGCCAGCAGGGCTGGTTTGAAATAACGATTCAGTGTCGGACGAATGGCTTCACCAATTTGCGATGCCGTGATGTCGTCACTCTGTTGCGCCAGCGCTTCAATCTCCTGTGTGGCCAGATTACTGGTCATCAGAATCAGTGTGTTCTTGAAGTCAATCGCCCGGCCTTCGCCGTCGTTCAGCACACCTTTGTCAAAGACCTGATAGAACAGGTTCATGACTTCAGGATCGGCTTTTTCCACTTCATCCAGCAGGACGACGGAGTAAGGACGCTGGCGAACGGCTTCCGTCAGCATGCCGCCTTCACCGTAACCCACATAGCCCGGAGGCGAGCCGATCAGCCGGGAAACTGTATGTTTCTCCTGGAATTCCGACATATTGATGGTGGTCATAAAGCGTTCACCACCAAAGAGTTGATCGGCAATCACACGTGCGGTTTCGGTTTTACCCACACCGCTTGGGCCGACCAGCAGGAACACACCCATTGGTGCGTCCGGGTTCATCAAGCCGGCTTTCGCAGCACGAATTCCTTCGCTCAGAGAGTCGATGGCGAAAGGCTGGCCTTTGATGGTGCCAGACAGAGAATCGCTCAGGTTAAGCACAGAAGCGGATTCATCTTTCAGCACTTTTCCGACCGGGACGCCTGTCCAGTCAGCAATCACCTGGCTGATTTCCGCCGGGCCGACCTCAAAGTGAACCAGGGCTTCGTCACCGCGGCATTCGTCCAGTGCTTGCTGGCAACGCAGGATAGCTTCGCGGATCGATGTTTCATCCATATCCACTGTTTCATCAGCTTCTTCTGATGCAGCATCGGCTTCTGTTTCGCCGGTTGCAATATGCAGCTTCTGACGCAGGCTGATCATTTCGTCGATTAGCGCTTTTTCTTCGGCCCACTGCGCGGTCAGTTCGGCCAGCTCTTCCGTCAGTGCGACGATCTGGCTTTCGATGTGCGGAATCAGCGTGGCGTTTTTCTTATCACCGGTTTGCTGAATTTCGTCACGTTTCAGACCATCCAGTTCACGTTGCAGTGAGGCAATCTGCTGTTGCAGGCTTTCTACCGGGGCAGGGGTTGAACGCAGGCTGATGTTCACCCGTGCACAGGCTGTATCCAGTACATCAATGGCTTTGTCCGGGAGCTGACGGCCTGAAATGTATCGGGAAGACATTTCTGCAGCGCAGGCAATGGCATCATCACGCACATAAATATTGTGGGCTTTTTCGTAAGCCGGGCGCAGACCCCGGATGATGAGTGCGGCTTCTTTCGGAGAAGGCTCATCCAGTTTGACCAGCTGGAATCGGCGGGCCAGCGCCGGGTCTTTCTCGAAATATTTCTTGTATTCAGACCAAGTTGTGGCGGCAATGGTTTTTACTTCACCGCGGGCCAGCGCTGGCTTCAGCAGGTTAGCTGCGTCACTACCGCCGGCCTGATTTCCGCCACCGACCAGGGTGTGTGCTTCATCGATAAACAGAATGATTGGCGTCGGTGAATTTTTCACCTCTTCTAACACACCGTTCAGGCGTTTTTCAAATTCACCTTTGACGCTGGCACCGGCTTGCAGTAAGCCCATGTCCAGACCGAACAGCTCGACGCCTTTCAGAATGTCTGGCACATCGCCTTCAACAATCTTCAGGGCCAGCCCTTCAACAACGGCAGTTTTACCCACGCCCGGCTCACCGACAGCAATGGGATTGTTTTTACGGCGACGGGCAAGAATATCAATGATCTGGCGGATCTCACGGTCTCGGCAGAACACCGGGTCAATTTTGCCTTCGCGGGCTTTGCCGGTGAAATCAATGGTGAATTTGCTCAGTGCCGAGCCTTCCTGACGCGGTTCACTGCTTTCAGTGCTGGCAACCTGTGCTTCAATCGACTCCGCCGTAAACTGGTCGAAGTTGCGTTTCAGAGTTTCACTGTTAATCGGTTCAAACAGATCCTGAATGTCGTGCTGTCCGTAGCGGATTGGGTTTTTCACCAGTGTCAGCAGCAGGGCGCCGGTACGGATTTGCTGCTGGCCCAGGTCAATCGACGACATCAGCCAGGTTTCCTGCAACCATTCAATCAGCA
Source organism: Photobacterium galatheae (assembly GCF_000695255.1). Lineage (GTDB taxonomy): Bacteria > Pseudomonadota > Gammaproteobacteria > Enterobacterales > Vibrionaceae > Photobacterium > Photobacterium galatheae. The sequence goes on from NZ_JMIB01000026.1 coordinate 46,922, forward strand.
GGGCAGAAAAAACCGGTTTACCCCCTGCGGCTTTTGCACTGCGTTGTAAAGAAGCATTCAGTGATTGACGAATTAAATTTTCCGAGCAATCAAAGCTCGACAGAATACAGTCAAAATCACTGTTCGGGCGTTCAAGCAGACTCAGCAGATAATGCTCAATCGACACTTCTGTTGAACGTTCAGACACTGCAAGTGCGGCTGCATCTTCCAGGGCAACTTTTGCAATGGGATGCAGACGTTGAATCAGAGAAGCTAAATTTACGTTAATCATAGGTCCATCAAATTCGAGTCGAGGAAAGCCTTGATTATAAGCAGATTCAAAAATTGCTGACGGCGCAGAGACTGACTCTAAGTCGCTGTATTAGTGACTATTTCATGATGGAATGACATTCCGCATAGGGACATGGCTACCGAGACTTTCGATGTGAGCTTTTTGATAGGAGAAATGACAGTTTACCCTGTGAAATTCACGGATATTCAAAAGTGTGGCAGGGGTTTCAGAATTGACTCATTGAGGCAGATCAACAGCACACTTTTAAAAGGGGATATTCATAAAACGAGGTAAAGAGTAAAGCTGAATGTGTTGCTCATTTTTAAAAATGAATTTCTAAAAAATGAGAAAATATCCCAAGAAATGAGAAAGTTGTCGTGACTCCAAAACCAAATAAATAGACTAAGCCATTGTTTTTAAATGATTAAAATTGTTGGCATTGTTTTTGCTTTTAATCAATCGTAACGATGAGCGATATGCTCAAACGAATAAAATCAATTGAAAGGAAAGCAATATGCCAACGCCAGCTTATATGTCGATTCACGGTGAAACTCAGGGCCACATTACGAAAGATGCTTACACAGCAGATTCTGTTGGGAACACCTGGCAGGAAGCACATGTGAACGAATTCCTGGTTCAGGAATTGGATCACGTTCTGACTGTACCACGTGACCCACAAAGTGGTCAGCCGACAGGCCAGCGTGTTCACCGTCCGATTATCGTGACCAAACAGCAAGACCGTACTTCACCACTGTTGTTCAACGCACTGGTCAGCGGTGAGAAGCTGCCAGAAGCTTACATCAACTTCTACCGCACTTCGACTCAGGGTAAACAAGAGCATTACTACACCATCAAACTGATCGATGCGCTGCTGGTTGACATGCAGACTCGCATGGCGCACTGCCAGGATGCCGCAACCTCTGACCGTGTGGTTGAAGAAGTGCTGAAATTGACTTACCGCGCAATCGAAGTCACCCACGAAGTGTGTGGTACGGCGGGTAACGACGATTGGCGTACACCACGCGAAGCGTAATCATGCGGATTGGGCGTGATCGTGCGGATTGGAATAGGGGGGCCATTTGGGCCCCTTTTTATTTTTTGGCATCAGTTCAATATATGCGTGGTGTGATGGGGCAAATCGCATACAGAATGTATATCATGTGATGACTTCATGGATGAAATCAAACATCGTTCAACTTTTAGCCACGATTTTATTGTTGATGTGAAGATTAGTCTCAATCCAAAGAACCAAGTTGATCCTCCTCGCATGAGTGAGGAGAAATACCAAAACCATCCATACAATACGATGTTTGCAGATGATGCCATCGACTTTTATGGTGCAATTGTTGATCATTCAGTAAAGAAAGAGAACGTGATTCAATATAGTAAAGGTTGCGATGGACCGGCACTTCAATTCAGTCAATGCCAGTTCCTCTGCGACTCATCAAGCAATGATATCGTTTGAGGATTTCTGGGGAAGAAAACTCGAAGTTCCGGTGATGTTAGAAATTTATCCACCTTCGAAGTTAAAAGATGAAAATGAAGTGAAGTACTTTGGTCAGGTGGTTACTCGTTAATGTATATGTTATGGATTGAACAGGTAAATCAGTCATGTCAATGACACTATATTATTTTATTTTTCATATGGTTTTCATCAAGGTGTTTATTCTTTTATTGACATTTGTTTCTGAAATCCCTTATTTTCAACCAGAGATAACAAATACAAGTGAAAAGCCGGTCCGCCTGGTGATCACCCCGGAAGAAATAACCTTTGATGGTCAAAGGTTAAGCTTTGAAAAACCACTGAAAGACTGGGTTGATGTATTCGGAGAATATTATATTCAGGGTCACCTTGGTTCAGTCGTCGGATTAGGTTCAGAATTGTTTATTTTTCCGGAATTAGGGATCGAGCTTGAAGTCAGGCAGAATTATCAATCGCCTCAATCCGACTGGGTGAAGGGAGAAGAGGGCACTATCAGTGAACCCATGAAGCGGCTTATCGCAAATGTGAAAGTCTACCTTGCTCCGAATACGCAAACCAAGATGCTGAACATTGAGAAGAAATATCAAAACCATCCCTATAGCACAATGTCTGCAAAATATGCCATCAACTTTTATGGTGCAATTGTAGATAGTGATGTTCCAACAGAAAAAGTGATTCACTTTGCCGATGGTGTCACGATGGATCAATATTACAGACTCGTCGCTCCCGGTGTTTCTTCGGTACATGATGCTTCTCTCTTGCTTTTTCATTTTTGGGGCGAAAAGCCACAAGCACCGGTGATGTTAGAAATACATCGAGCACTGAAAAAAGCAGAGTGAATCCAGTGAAGCGATGAGGAAGGGGCTGATGCGTGAGAGAACGTGCGTCATGCCGCTGCCTGGAAAAATATGTCTTCTGTCTTGCTTTTCCACTGTTTTCATTCGCCATTCTGTGAATATGTTGAGCCTTCCAAATATTCTCCTGGGAGGCTCTTCATCATTTCTCTTCATCGCGCCTTCCTGTCATCCGCGCTTTTCCTTTCACGATATCATTGTCTGTGAACTGAATTTCTTTGAACGAAAACCCCATCACGACGTACTGAATCTCACAGACAGAAGTGACTCGGGTATAAATACGGGTTTCTAAAAAATGAGAAAATTTTCTAAGAAATTGGAAGCTTGGCTGGTTTCATGAAAATGCCAATATCGTAAGTCATTGATTTTAATGGGTTTGAAAGTTGGCATGGCAGTTGCAATAAAGTCATCATCGCAACGATTAGCGATATGCTCAAACTCATCAAAATCATTGAACTTGAAAGGAAAGCGATATGCCTACTCCAGCTTATATGTCGATTCACGGTGAAACTCAGGGCCATATTACCAAGGATGCTTACACAGCAGATTCTGTTGGGAACACCTGGCAGGAAGCGCACGTAGATGAATTCCTGGTACAGGAGCTGGACCATGTTCTGACTGTGCCACGTGACCCACAAAGCGGTCAGCCGACAGGTCAGCGTGTTCACCGTCCGGTTATCGTGACCAAACAGCAAGATCGTACTTCTCCGCTGCTGTTCAACGCCCTGGTGAGTGGTGAGAAGCTGCCAGAAGCTTACATCAACTTCTACCGTACTTCGACTCAGGGTAAACAAGAGCATTACTACACGGTGAAGCTGATTGATGCACTGTTGGTCGATATGCAAACTCGCATGGCGCACTGCCAGGATGCCGCAACTTCTGACCGTGTCGTAGAAGAAGTGCTGAAGTTTACTTACCGCGCAATCGAAGTCACCCACGAAGTGTGTGGTACGGCGGGTAACGATGATTGGCGTACGCCTCGCGAAGCGTAATTTCGCTGAAATACCGGGGCCATTCTTGGCCCCTTTTGTCTTAGTTGCATCAGGTAAAAGTAATGAGTAATTCGGTCCAATTTTCGTTTTCAATCGAAGAATCAGAACACGAATTTCGTGTTGAAAGTTTTGAAATCAAAGAGCGTCTGTTTCGGCCCTTCGAAATGAAGGTGTCATTGCTTTCACGTGATGCTGATATTTCGCTCGATGATTTGGTTCGTCAAGCAGGTGTCCTGAAGCTCTTTGGTCAGGGGCGCGATGTTTCCCGACTCTTTCACGGGGTGGTCCGTGAAGTGCGTTTTCTCGGCACCGGGCGTCAGTTCAGTCGGTACGAGTTGATTCTGGTGCCGGATTTGTGGTTCTTGGAACAGCGTTCCGATTGCCGGATCTTTCAGGATCTGACCATCAACGAGATCATTGAATCTGTGCTGGAAGAAGCCGGTGTGACGTCATACCGGATGTTGGCTGAAGTGGGTGAAAAGCAGGAATACATTCTGCAATATCGCGAGACAGACCTGGATTTTATCCATCGCCTGATGTCTCAACACGGCTTGTGGTACTTCTTTGACCATACGGAAACCGGTCATGAACTGGTGATTCTTGATAAAAATGAACTGGTCAGCGAGTTGCCCAGTACGCCTGAGAACGCCACCCTGGTTCCGAATGCTGAACTGCATACCATTTTGTTTCATAGCGCAGGCGGGGGGGTGCCGGATCGTGAACATATCTTTGAAGCCGATTTTGGCAAACGAGTCCACACAGGCGCGGTGTCTCAGACGGATTATAACTACCTGACACCGAAAACCAGCCTGATGGCCAATGTGCCAGAGTCAAATGAATCAGAAGCGTACACCGATCTGGCGATTTACAACTATCCGGGCCGTTACGGTCAGCAACCGCACGGTAAATTGCAGTCGGATTATCGTTTATCTGCGCTCAAAATTACCGGGACTGAACTGAAAGCGACGAGCTGTGTGATGCGTTTCATTCCCGGCTACAGCTTTGTGATGGAAAGTCATCCGCGTCAGTCTCTGAACCGGGACTTCATTCTGTTGGAAGTGGAGCATGTTGGCAGTGACCCCCAGGTCCATGCAGAAGAAAAAAGCGGCAAACCGACCACTTATCACAACAAAATCAAGGCATTTCCGGCTGAAATGACCTATCGCGCAGCGGCGCTGCCTGCCCCCAGAGTTGAAGGGCCGCAAACGGCCGTGGTGGTTGGGCCGGCGAACGAAGAGATTTATACCGATAATCTGGGCCGAGTGAAGGTGCAGTTCCATTGGGATCGTCTGGGCGGTATGGATGAACATTCGACCTGTTGGGTGCGTGTCAGTCAGACGCTGGCAGGGCCGAACTGGGGTGCTGTGTTCCTGCCGCGTATCGGCCATGAGGTCGTGGTGACCTTCCTGGAAGGCGACCCGGATCAGCCGCTGGTGACCGGCTCTGTTTATAACGGTTTGCATCGGCCGCCATATGATCTGCCGTTAAAGAAAACCCGAACCACGCTGCGTTCCAAAACCCATAAGGGTGAAGGCTACAACGAAATCAGCCTGGATGATGAAACCAATCAGGAAGAATTGTACCTGCGGGCGCAAAAAGACATGTCCGTCAAGGTGCTGAACGATCGTTTCGAGCAGATTGGCAATGATGACATGCTGACCGTGGCGCGTCATCAAACCAATGAGATTGGTCAGAACCAGAAAGAAACCATTAAAGGGACGAAAACGACTGAAGTGAAGGGCACCTTCACGGAAACCGTCGATGGCGATGTCACGGTGACTTACAACAGTCATGAGTCCGTGACTGTCGTGAAGAATGCAGACCTGAAGGTGAATCAGAACCGGACTACGGAGATCGGCAAGAATGATGAGCTGACGGTGATGGAGAATCAGACCATTACCGTGCATGGTTCGCGTCAAACTCAGGTCGATAAAGACAATAACCTGAGTGTTGATGGAAACTCGACGCTCACAGTGACTGGGAATATTACTTCAGAGTCAAAGAGTACGACCCAGATTATCAGTAAAGACAAGATCGTCCTGAAAGCCGGCCAGTCTCAAATTGTGCTGAACAGTGATGGCTCGATTCAGATTACGGGCTCGTCCATTTCGATTAATGGTTCAGATAAAGTTGTCGCTCAGGGCGGAAAAGTATCGGTGAACTAATGCAGAAACAGCAGACGCAACCCAGTCAATTGATAGAAGCAGGTGCCGGGGAATCCCCGGCGTCTTTGTATCCCCGCTTTGGTCGGATTCTGGCTATTGAAGGCGACAGTGTTCGGGTGACATACGATGGTTGCGATATGCCATCGGGTATGGCAGCGCGGCTTGGTCGCCAATTCTCTATTTCAGAACTGGAGCTGGCAAAGCAGAACGCTTTGACCTGCCGGATTGAGTTTGTCGGGCAGGATCCGAATTTGCCGTTAATCACAGACATTTTCTTCTCGTTGATTGAACAACGGGATGAGTTGGTGCTGAAGGCGAAAAATATTCGGATTGAGGCAGACAATGAGCTGGTGGTAGCCAGTGGTGGTGCTCAGACCCGTTATGAAGCCGGACAGAAGCGAGTGACGACTGAAGGCAAGTACATTCATAGCCAGGCGGAAAAATCCCAGAAAATTCAGGGTGCAATCATAGCGATTAACTGATGGATGCAGACCATAATGAACAGTCTGATTAAGCCGGAAACTCCGGATTTTACCCAGTTGAAGGATGAAGATATTCAGCAACTGGCAGCGCGCATGAAACAGGCGATAACACAGGCGAGTGCGACGTCGCCGGGTATTCTGAATTTTGCCAGAGAGAAAGCGGAAACGGCTGCGACTGAGATTCGCTTCCTACTGATGCAGCATGAGCGTAATTTAAACGCGGGTCTGCCGGATACAGGCAGTCAATATTACCATCTGGTGAACCGTAAGCTGAATCGGTATCTGGCTGTTTTGATTGCTTTGTATCGGTGTGAACCCGGTTATATTCTTTGGATGGCCGACAGTCATCCGCAGGTGTTGCTCTGGGTGCTGACCTCTGCTGATCTCGAATCTTTGGATGAGGAAGCCTGTGCGTTTGCCTTGTTGCTGGTGGATAAACTGCCAGCGAAACAGTGGTTGCAGATCGTAACACTGGCCTCATCGACCCGCGTGCCATTGGTTTTGCAGTCGGCTGCTATCAGTGAACTCAGTCAGGCTGAACTGGCGATGCAGGCGCTGATCCGTCGAGGGGAACTAACCGAAGCATTTGCCTCGTTGTGTATCCGCGAAGGAACAGAGAATGTCAGTGTGCTTGCGCGCTATCAGCTGGCCCGGATGGGGCAAGAGGCGGGTATCAACTGGATCAATGAACACGGCGATCCATCTAAATCTCTCTTCACTCATTTACTGGTCCGCAAAGATAAAGTCGCCTGGCTGCGGCGTGAGTTGTTACCGCAGGCCGATGCTCTGACCGACGTTTCAGTCTATGCCATTCTTAACCGCCTGCCGGAATCATTCGAACTGCCAGCGTTTCAGCAAGACCAGCAGGCTTACCTGAAAGCTGCACTGGCAGGGGATCCTGAGGCTGTTCAGCCCATCATTGATGCGATTCAGATAGAAACGAATGACACACGTCTTGAAAACTGGGTTCATGCACTGACGCTAATGCTGGGAGAGCTGCTTCCGGTGCGGGTGGCAGATTTAGATGTGAAGTATGACGGCCAGCAAGCCGCAGAGATACTGAAGATATGGTGGCAAAACAACCATGGCGGGCTGACCTTATCGCCGATGATGCGGATGGGCAGCGCGCTGAGTTATACCAGCAGCATTGATGCATTACGTAGTCAGTCGTTACCGGCTGAGTTTCGGACCTGGGTCTGGAAAGAGCTGTGCCTGAACGGCGGTATTTATGTTGCTTATGACCCCATGAGCTGGCCAGAGCGTCAGCGCCGGGCGATTTACACACTTTCAAATAACACGACTGCCGCCGAGCGGTATAACCAGAGGATACGCGATGCAGCTGTGGGACGTTGAATCTTCCTTGCCCTATACCATGAAAGGCCAGTTTGTCCGGGATCATGACGGACAGTCTGTCTGGGTAGTTTGTCTGAAAACCGGCTGGCAGCTGGTGGGCGGGCAATGGCAACCGTTGAACACGCAACCAGAGATCTACTCGACGCCGGCCTTTGCCGGTGAACCCGGATTTTCTGCGCTGCTGGCCGATCAGGACTTTGTGGTCACCAAAACCAACACCGATGTGCTGGTCAACGGCCATGCCAGAAGTTATGGCAAAAAGCCTGTCACGAAAATGAATTGCCGCCTGCTGATCGAGGGGCACATTGATAAAACCGTGCAGGTGTTGGGGGCACGCCAGTGGATCACTCAGGCGGGTCAGGTGGGGGTGACTGTTCCGTCCCCATTCATTGAACAGCCTGTGTCTTATGCGCAAGCGATGGGGGGTGAAGATGAACGCAACCGAGCGGGTTGTGGTATCGCTCTGAAAACAGAAGATCTGCTGACTCAGAACGTCCCTTCCGTTTTTTATCCTGATCAAGACTGGAAGCTGGAAGCGTCGAAAGTCAGGCCAGCAAGTTTTGGCCCGGTTGCCGTATTCGATCAGCCACGGGCTGGATTGGCGGGGACGTTTGATGAAGTATGGGAAGAAGAGCGTCGTCCGCTTTATCCGGTGGATTTCAATCCGGCGTTTTATCAGTCAGCCCCTGCAGATCAACAAACCAAAGGTTTGTTAGCAGGGGGCGAACGGCTGATTGTCTCCGGTTTCAGCCATGAAGAAACCCTGTATTTTACCGTCCCTCGCCGTCGCTTCGTGGCGCAGGCCATCTTTGCTGATAACAAAGAAAAGCAGCCGATGTCGTTACACACCCTCTCGGTCGATGCCGATACCTTGGTTGTCACGGCGGTCTGGTCTGCCGCTTTTCCATGTCAGGGGAGAGTGGCACAGCTCAACAATACCGTCATTTCTGAAGAGAAGGCCACTGTATGAGTTCTTCGTCAGCAAGATATGTATTATGTGCCGACGCAGTAACAGCAGCCGGATTCAACCTGGATGTGTCTGTTGCTGTGGCTCGAGCCAGTCTGGATATGTATGAAACCCGCTGTTTGGGTGAGGGAGATGAAAAAGCAACGGTTGCTCCTGTGACCTATCTGGACACGGAGGAATCCGAGACAGACAGAATGCTGGGCATGCTGACCTTGCTGGTGAATCAACTGACGGTTCAGCTTCCGGGCAGTCTCTCGGCAGTCCCGCTGTATGTCCGGATGCCGGAGAGCGTGACGCAGCGTCTGATCGATGAATGGCTGACGCAGTTACAGCAGGATGAAGATTCCCAGAAAACGATATCCCGCGTTGTCCTCAGCCATGCCTCAGGCCATCAGCATTTTTCAGAGGTACAGAAAGCACTGAACGATGAGGAGGTGTTGATTGCGGTGTCGGTGGATTCACCGATGGCAAGATTGAACGATCTGGCAGAGCAGCAGTGGCTGCAAACGAACCAGCATCCGTGGGGTGTGATTGCCAGTGAAGGTGCTGGTGGTGCCATTCTGGCAAGCCGAAGCTTCGTCGAAGCCATGAAAATCAAGCCGCTGGCAGCACTGGACAATTGGTGTTACGAAACGGGTGAATCCACTCACCTGATGTCTCGGGTATTGCGCAGACAATCGAAAGCCGTGGATGATTTTGGTTTGCTGTTCAGTGACATGACAAACCTGAGACATCATCAGGAAGATTATGGGTTTGCGGTTGGCGCCCGGGGCGAACGGCTCGTCAATCCGGAGCAGATCATCGTTAGTCATACGCTGTGGGGCTATCTGGGGGATGCATCACTGTTCGCGACGCTCGCGCTGGCGGTACATCATCAAGATCAGCACTTTGTACGAAGCCTGTTTCTGTTTGGTGCAGACAGCGGTCGGGCCATGCTCACGCTGTCGCTTTCTGAATCATTGAACCCTGCCGGATGAGCAGTGAACACATTGAATGAGAAGAGAAAAAGCGTAATTTTTGGCTCAAGGCCACAAAGTGATGCTTTGCGCACGGACGGCGTATTAAATCGGTTGATTAGGTCATTCAATCTGTTAGGGTTTTTCGCTGTACGTCTGGATGACTGTACCCATTGTTCATTCTCTGAACGGATCTTCTAAAAGTGAATACTGGCTGGTGCATGTCTGAATTTGGCATCAGCAAGCCGCAGCCAGTATGAATTCACGGAAAAACGCTGTGGAGATTGTCATTATGATAAGCCGTCTACAGAGACTGAATCGCCAGTCTGACTGTCCATCTCTCTTCTCACATCATACAACATGGTGCCTGCTGTTCTCTGAACCGGACAACGGGCTTGTTTCTGTCATGTGGTTTGTCAGGACGTACTTTGCCCTGAGCAAAGAACATGTCGATAAACAATATGATCCCGCTTTGCCAGTACGATAAAAATGAGACGACTGATATGGAAAAAGTAAGATATGTAAAGGCGAGTTACACGCCACTGGAAGACATCACTCCATTACACCGCAATGTCGTGACACAGCCAGTTGAGCCTGTTCCTGATCACAAGCTGGTGGTTGAACTGGCCGGTCAGTGGCCCGGGAACCGGGCTTATTTAATTCTGGCTAAGACTGAAACTCAAAGTGAGAAAATTGAAAAGCCTCGGGCAGATTCAAAAAAGGATCATCGCAGTTTGGTTGAGTTTGACGAGCTTGAGAATGAAGCGAAGAATTTATACCTCGCCATTCCCTCACTTGTAACCCCAATGCCGATTAAGATTTTATTGGCAAAAGGTATGATGCCTGTAGTGAAACAAACCGAGATGGATGAGTGGGAAACCGTCCTTGTTCCTGTAGTTCCCATGTATTTTACGACAGAAGATAAAGATCCTGCGAAAGCGTCATTATATGAACCGGGATATGTGTACATTCTTCGTGATGGTAAAGTATGGCGTGAAATCTACATCACGGAGCACGGTTACTTTAGTGAAGTAAACCTGACGTTGGAGGTATGCAACGATAAACAACGGCAAATGGTTGTTGAAAGACATGTTGATATTACTTTAGTCAGTGAAGAAACTGGAGCGCGTTATTCATATGAACCTTACGAAGTGAAGCAAGACGGTAAAACTGTATTGACCTCCAGGCTCGATGCATCCGGTATGGCACGTGTATTTGGCCTGACGGCAGAAGAGGTTGAGATTGTTCTCACCGATTATTCCCCGGTAAAGACTTTTACATTTTCTACGAAAGAAAGCCCTAAAAAAGGCGGCCGGATTGTTCTGCGGGAGCCTGAGGGGATGTCTGTGCCACATATATGGTTACCTTATAAAATTAATGGAGAAACGGTTCAGTTGCATGCGATTTTTTGTACTCAGCAGCAGACGAGCAGTCAGCTTTCAGAACTTGAACAGAACTATGAATCGAGAGCGACTGAAATTACAGGCATGGCTACCTACACAAAGGATAAATCTTTCACTGATGCAAATTCGGTGATTCAGAACCTGACAATCCCGGAATCACTCACGCCAGATTCCAAAAAATATAGTTTTGTGAATAAACAGATAAACAGAAATATTGCAGCTGTTTATCTGAATGCACCGCAGCCAGAAATTCGCCTGACCTATTATGCCCATCCACAGGTTGATCAACCGGATGATTATTTTGAATTATCAGATTCTGAAAGTGAATGGACACAAAAGGTTTATCTGAGAAGCTGTGATTTTATCGATCAAAAGCATCGAATGATCCGTTTTTCTGGCTGGCCGAGTGAAGTAAAAAAAGTCACATTGAGCCGAACGAATAAAGGCAGTGAAGCGTTTGATGTGATTGAACCTGTAATTATTTATAAAGATATAGATATCAGCGAATTATTCAATTAAAGGTTGGCAAAGGAAAGAATGATTGTGATGAAAAAAAATATGAAATCAGCACTGAAATTAAGCTTATTAAGTACTTTGCTGCTTGTCGGTTGCGGGCAAGATGAGTCCAGCGTTGAAAGTAAGCAACCGAAAAAAGAACTGACTACCGTCGAGCAAAAAAATGCTCAAGAATGGGAAGATGGTCGGATATACATTACAGAGCATAACTATATTAGCTATCAGGATAATAATGGGAAGCCCGCATATTATATTTATAAAGCTAAAGAATGGCCACGTGAAGATTTAAGTCATGAAAGTTCTTATGATTTACCACGTGTGCTTTTCCGCTGGGATAATGGTGAGGGTGAAACAGATGATTATTATGAAAGAAAAGATAAGGTCTGGAGTATCAAAACGGATGGGACTGATTTGCGTCTCGTCGCGGATGAGTTTGATGGAAACGTTCGTTTAATGAGAATGTCACCGAATAATCGTTACCTTGCTTTAGCTTATGCCAACAGTGATGGTATGTTTAAAGTGATTAAAGATTTGAAAACGGGTGAGTATATCGAATTGGGTAAATCGCGAGGGTACCCTGAGTTTTTATGGGCTGAGGACAGTAGTTATCTGTATTTTACAGATCAATGGCAGGACTGGAAATATAATCTGAAGACATCAGAAACTAAGGAAGTAGAGGTTCAATATAATGAATACTCTGTAATTTATACTGGGAAACGATATGTTCTGAATGATTATGGTGTGGTTGTATATGATGAAAAGACGAACGAATGGTTATATTCAGTTGGCGTAAACCCGGATGAGAAATCACTTGGTAAATATAAGTTTATCAAAAAATCAATTAGTCCTACAGGTCGATTTGCCTGGGGTGAAAGTGGTCGAAAGCGTTTCCTGATTGATACACATAAGAAAACATTCAATTATGAAGATATAGACAATAATAAAATAGGGAAATATCAATATTTAGATATAATTGGATTGAATGCTAACTATGCACGATCTGGTGCAGGGAATACTATATTATTTAAGTTAAACGACAAAAAAGAAATTGACGATAACTACAAAAAATGGGCGCAAATTGCGACTGGTCGTTCCGCCACAGATTCTACACTTTATAATAGTTTTGCAAACAATGGCAGTTTTGAATAATAGGAAGTGACAATGTTGGTTGAAATGTGTTTAGCACCAAATTACTATATCTTTAGTGCATATTTTAATAAGTTTCATAATCATAAAACGCAGCTAGATGAATATCCTGACTGGCATGATATATCTGATTTGAGAGAAGAAAGTGAGCTCAAAAATATACGTCCACTCCAATTGGTTCCTGTTGTTTCTTTAGACGACAATGGACAACATGAGCTATGGGCAACGGACTCCAACTATCGTTTGTGTTCACTGAGGCATGGGAGTCAAGGGAAAGAAGGGGAGTCTGATAAAAACTATTCAATTCTTGCACATTCCAACCCGATACATTCATTGTCAGATGAAAATTATAAGTTGAAATTTCCACCACTGCCTATGCTCGCGAAACTAACACAGGGTGGAACCAGTTATGAAGATTTATGTGAGAATATTAAAAAAATATCAAAGAAAGTTAATCAAAAGGATTTAAGCTATAAGTTGACGACAATTAGTTTAGACCAGTTAGCTGAACCTTTTGAAGCTAAAATAAATGGTGGGCTAACTAATGAACAGGAAAAGTATAATGCTTGGTTAATGGAGGTCAAAGAAAAAGGCGAACCGTTAAAAGGATTTATCTTACCGACTGTATCAACTCTTGTTGTTGTTTTTTCGCATGCAGATTACCAGAATGCAATTGTTTCATTACATTCATATGATGAGTTTGGAAAGGATAAATTCGATGATAAGCTTATATCAAGAGCTAATGTGTTTAAATCTAAAGAGGGTGATGAAGACTCTAAGCCATGTGCAATTTTTCATTTAAGTCCTGATGAAATAGATGATGGATTATATACAATAAGTGTGAAAGTTAATTCAGAAACAGTGGGTAAAAGTGATATACCTAACCTATTTGTCAAATCAAATATAAAATATGAGTCGAATGGTTTAAAAAAAGAATACTCATATGAACTAAGAGAGTATATTAAATTCAATTCTGATTCACCACTTGGGAAATTAGCAATTGTTAATGGGGATATGATTTCTCTTGAAGAAACACTCATCTACCAATTTCCACAGTATTTGAACGGAATGAAGCGATATTTATCAAATGATAAAGGCGCAGAAGGTGCTTCAAGTCCGACTTTGAATAGTTTGTCAACATTGAAATCTATTCGTGATGCATCCGTTCAATTTGGCGTTGATAGTCTGATAGGTGGATTACAGGGGCAATATATTGAAGCTGGAAAACAAGCAGCTTTAAACTCAGTGAGTCAAGTGTTTTGGGATAGCGTTAATAATGATATGCCGGAAGCATTGCGTGCTACAGGTGAACTGTATCATGGTATATTCACTGTTAAAGATGCATGGGAGCACTATTCAAAAATATTTAATAATAACTTAACATATGCAGAGCGTGGGTTAGGCGCCAGGGCTTTATTTTCGGAGAAGGTGCTGAATATATCTCAAGGGAAAGAGTTTCTCCAGGGATTTGTAAATGATTTTGAACATAAAGATTTCAGATCATTAAGTGGGCGTGTTGCTGAAACCTGGAATGGGGGACTGTCAGGGCTTGCAGATAATGGTTTGAATTTTATTTCGACCGCTCAATCGATGAAGTCTTTATATGATAATTATCAAAACTTAATTGATGCTGAAAAGAAAACCGAGAATGCCAGAAAAGATTTATCGACGATTGCAGGGGACTATCTCGATAAGATTCCTGTTTATCGTGAAAATGTTTTCCAGGACGCTAAAAAAATAAATGAAGCTTTAGCATGTGCAAAGGAAAAGATCGCTGATTCATCAAAATCGAATGAAGATCAGGCAGAAGCGCAAGATCAAGTTGAATTAATGACAGATGAAGGCGGTACTGGCATTAAAGTACTATTCCACTTTAATTCCAGGAAGCGTGAATTAGATGAAAATAAAGGCGTGATTGACGTCTTAGTCGAAGCTCTGAAGAGTGAAAGAAAGCTGCGAATAGAAATTGAAGGGCATGCATGTCAAGTGAGTTCAGATGCTATCAATATGAGAGTATCGAAAGAGCGAGCTGAAAATGCCAAAGCACTGTTCCCAGAAGAACTCCATCAATTTATTACTGTAAGGGCATATGGTGAGTCTGCTCCGATTTATATACCAGATGACCCGAAAGATATTCGCAGAGATAATCCAAAACTTGCAGTAAATAGACGCGTTGTTATCAAGATTTATTTAGTCTCTTTAGATGTTGTCTATAGTCCAAGTCGATTTGGCTATCAGGCGATGGAAAGGTATCGCTTGTCTTCGCTAGATGCAATGAAGAATGAAGACGATGCTGAAACTGCATTACAACTTGCAATTCTCGACAGCTTTTTGAATGTCGCACAATTTATTCCTGTATTAGCACCATTCGCGCGGGGTTTAATGCTCGCTTCAGCATCTGGTGATGTGGTTAAATCAGCGTTGACTGTATTGGATGAAACCTTGTTTGATCACAATATCAAAGAGTATTTCAAAAATGTAGAAAAAATTAATAGTCTCGTTAATCTTTCTAGATTAAATATGGAAATGCTAAGGGAAATAAAAGATATAAATATTAATTTAAATCAATCTCATTCGACATATGAAGACGTTGAAAAGTTCTTGAAGGATAAAAAAACAAACAAAGAGTTACTGAAGCGATTTAAATTAAGAGCATTTGCATTGAATGGTTTGATGCAAATGCTTGCATGGATAAAATTCAATTGTGACGAAATCAATCAAGAAAGCTTAGAAAAATATAAAGTCAGAGAATATCTTTCAAACTATATATTTAGTGATGATTGGAAATTAAACGCCATGACACAGAATTTAGGCCTTGCTTGGATTAATGGCATTAGATTTGGTGATATGGATGATGGAAAGGTTAAAGAGCTAGAAAATATCAGATATGATGTATACAACTATGCAAGTGAATTACAAAAAAATAATTCATTGAGTGTATATGTCGCACCATTACCGATAGATAATAAAATATGCATCAGACCACCTGACAATTACATTTCTGGTGCATTCAATCGGGTTTTTCCTGTTCAGACAAAATTGTTTGAACAAGGAGATGAAAGTCTTTTTGTTGAATTTGCAAATAACTTTTCCATTATCAAGGGTGCGATAAGAGAAGATAATATTGGGTTTTGCAGGCTGCTCATTGCTGATCCGAATAGTGAAAATTGGAAGACTTATCATGATTGGTTAGGCAAAAATAGATCGAACCGTATTTCACCATATCATAAAGTAAAGCTGCAATTAGTCTTAAACACGAAATACGACCAGGTGATGGCAGTTAAACTTGGATATGATCGAATTGATGGTTTGTGGAATTTAGATGGCCCATCTTATGAAGCATTAATATATCCAATGAAGATTACTGATTTTACTTGCGATCCAGGTGGTGAGTTAGCAGAATACTTTGAAAAACAACAATCTGAAACGCTTTCATCTGTAGAGTTTACACCATTTTATAATTTTGGTGAGGCTAAAATATTTGGCATCAAGCCTCTGACTTCTAAAGGAAGGATTATCTTTAATGAGTTTATTCATGATTTAAAAGAATCTGCGACTAAAACTTTTCATTATTATAATAAGCTGATGCTGTCTTTAGATATTCTTGAAGAAGATAAGGAAGTCAGTGATTTTGAACGCTATGTAAATGAAGGTGGTTTCCGCTCAATGAAGTATCGCTTATGGATTAGTGATAGTGACGGGGATTTTAAAATGTACCTGCCGAAATGGTTTAGTGATCAAAAGTATGGGACGAAGATCATTAGACTTTTGAATAAGGATATTAAAGTTGGAGTGCATTCTGAGAATAAATCTGAGGTTACCGTTTATAGGAGATTCGGTGAGAAGGCGTTACATTTAAGAGAGAAAGATACGCTTCATGAATTATTTACCTTGACCACAGATACGAAAAATTCTCAGCCAGTTCCGATTATTGAGGATATTTCAACTTACGTAGTCGGAATTAAGTCAAAAGAAACTGGCTTGAATATGTTTACGAAATCTGGAAAATTAAATGATTTTTATTTAAGTAAGCATAGACTTGCTGACAGGAGTTCCTTTGCAGATCTCACCCCAATAGATGAAAACCCTACATCAATATTTGTCATGTTTTTGGCAGAGAAAGATAATATTGAGCATTACAAAACAACTAATCTTGCATGGGACAAACTGGATATGTCTTTACAGTTGATTCTTGGTATGGATGATGCGGTATTCTCAGCAGAGAAAATAAATCATGGTCCAAGTTTTAGAACAGCATTATGTTTCCAAGGGAAATTATCTTTTAGTGAATATTATGAAAATATGAATAAATCTCATGGGACTAACTATGAAGTTTGGCGTTGGGAAGATGAAATATCTGATGGTGGTAAAGTTCATTATAGTGATGAATTACAGAGTTTTGTGAAAGATGCGATGGACAAAATTAAATCAGAGTCAGATGATTTAGATGAAAGTAAAATTTATACAATGTACGCCATGGAAGTACCTTTAAGTTATTTCTCACCGACTGGGAAGAAAGTGAACGGACTAAGACCATTTGGCGATATATTATCAAGTGGTACACTCACACTATCTCTGGCTGTTTCTCAGTCAGATACAGCAAATCAGGATGTCTATTCTGGGTTAAGTGAGATTGGTGTTGAAATCCAGCCTATTGGTAATGGCCTATTTTATGCGCCTTGGCTGCAAGAACCAGAGTCAGAAAAAGACATGAACAGGGATGCATTTGAAAGATGGAAATTGCTTTCCAAATCTGAGAAGAGAACTCTTGTTCAACACTGGATTAAAGAGCAAAGAACGGTATTGGAAGCTCCAGCAGACCCCGATCCGAGTTTACTATCATAATTTTAAGGCCCTGTTTATCAGGGCTTTATTTTCATCCCTAAACCACCGCCTTTAAGATGGTTTAGGAATGATTTGATTAAAAATAGTTATCAACTATTTGTTCAGTTCTGAATCTGTCGGGTAAACAGTGCAGAATGAAGCCAAAAACATGAATTCGTTATTGTATGCAAAAAGGTGGAAATCATTGGTGGTTCACGAAACAAGTGAGATTAAAATGAAAAGAAAGATAATTTTAAGTGTTGTCGCTGCGATACTGATATCCGGTTGTGAACAAGAAACGATGACGTCATCGAATACAGAGCATGACTTAGCAGAGCAGAGTACGACATTCGATAGTACGCCAGATAAACCCATGAGCATTGTCGAACAGAAAAATGCACAGCATTGGGATGATGGCCGGATATATATTACAGAACATAACTATATTAGTTATCAGAATAATAATGGCAAGCCCAAGTACTATGTTTTTAAAGCCAAAGAATGGCCGCGTGAAGACTTAAATAATAAAAGTTCATATGATTTACCCCGTGTTGTTTTCCGCTGGGATAATGGGGAAGGTGAAACAGATGACTATTATGAAAGAAAAGATAAAGTCTGGAGTATTAAAACGGACGGGACTGATTTACGACTCGTCGCGGATGAATTTGATGGTAGTGTAAGAGCAATGCGGATGTCACCGAATAATAGATATTTAGCATTGGGATATTGGGCAGACTCTGGTGTACATAAAGTTATAAAAGACTTGAAAACAGGTGAATATATTGATTTGGGTAAGGAATATGGTTTTCCGAATTTTTTATGGTCGGAGACAAGTGACTATCTGTATTTCTTTGAAAACAGAAAAACTTATAAGTATAACATTCAAGAAAAAAGTATTACTGAAGTTGATGTTCAGTTTAATAAAGACTCAGTAATTTATGATGGAAAGAGATTTGTTGTCAATAAACATGGGGTCGCTGTATATAATGAAGGGAATAATAAGCTTTTATATAGTGTTAGTGTGGATCTTAACTCTAAACAATTAGAAAAATTTGTTTTTAAAGAGAAAGGAATTAGCCCGGGAGGTAAGTACGCCTGGGGAGAATCAAGTGAGTATCGATTTTTAATTGACGTGAATAATAGGAAAATATATCAAGAAAAAATAGATCTTTCCAAACCGGGTGATTATGAAATGTTAAATATTTTAAGTTTGGATGCAAAATTTGCACGAAGCGGCGGATCTGCACAAGTTTTCTTATTTAGTCTTGATGAGGAAAAAAGAATAAAAAAATCTCAAGTTTGGAAGCAAATTGGTACTGGACACAGTGCAACTGAGTCTTCCCTATATAATGCCTTTGCGAACAATGGCAGTTTTGAAAAATAGGAAGTAACTATGTTGTTTGAAGTATGTTTAGCGCCAAATTATTATATTTTTCCTGTATCTTTCAAAAAGGTATTTAATAAAAAATGCAAGATTTGAATATCCTAGTTGACATGATAAATCAGATATTAGAGAAGATAGTGAGCTGAAAAATGTTCGACTTTTCCAATTGATTCCTGTTATTTCTTTAAATAATAGTGGTCAACATGATATATGGGAAACGGACTCCAACTATCGTTTGTGTTCACTGAGACATGGTAATTAAGGTAAAGAAGGTGAAATGGATAAAAATCATTCAATTCTTTCGCATTCCAACCCGATACATGTTATCTGAGAAGCTGTGATTTCATTGATAAAAAGCATCAAATGTTCCGCTTTTCTGGTTGGCCGAGTGAAGTAAAAAAGTCACATTGAGCCGAACGAATAAGGCAGTGAAGAGTTTGATGTGATTGAACCTGTAATTATTTATAAATATATAGATATCAGTGAGTTATTCAATTAAACGTTGGCACAGGAAAGAATGATTGTTATGAAAGAAAATATAAAATCAGCACTGAAATTAAGCTTATTAAGTACTTTGCTGCTTGTTGGTTGCTGGCAAGATGAGGCCAGCGTTGAAAGTAAGCAACCGAAAAAAGAACTGACTATTGTAGAGCAAAAAAATGCTCAAAAAAGGGAAGATGGTCGGATATATATTACAGAGCATAACTATATTATGCTATCAGGATAATAATGGAAAGCCCAAATACTATGTTTATAAAGCCAAAGAATGGCCGCGTGAAGACTTGAGTAATGAGAGTTCATATGACTTACCGCGTGTTGTTTTCCGCTGGGATAATGGTGGCAGAGATAGCTCACCAAAAGATGATTATTATGAACGAAAAGATAAAGTCTGGAGTATTAAAACGGATGGGACTGACCTAAGACTTGTTGCAGATGAGTTTGATGGTCAGATTCGATTGATGCGTATATCACCTAATAATCGCTATCTAGCTTTAGCATACACAAATGATAAAGGCATGTTTAAAGTCATTAAAGATTTGAAAACTGGAGAGTACATTGAACTTGGTAAATCTCGTGGTTATCCAGAGTTTTTATGGGCAGAAGATAGCAGCTATTTATATTTCACAGACCAATGGAAAGATTGGAAGTACACACTATCCTCGAATAAAGTTGAAAAAACTGATGCGGTTTATAATGAGAACTCAGTAATATATAATGGTCGAAGATATGTAACGTCTGAACTGGGAGTTGGTGTTTATAAAGAAGAAGCAGGAGAAAAGTTGTATTCAATAGTTCCTGATGATAAAAGTGAATTTAATATACGAAAATTTCTTAAAAAATCTATAAGTCCAACAGGACGGTATGTATGGGCACAGACCTCCGAGCGGAGATACCTAATAGATACTTATAAAAAATCATTTCAATCTGAGGTTATCGATAATTCTGTTCCTGGTAATCTTGAAATGTTGCATATTCTTGGTTATGAGGCGAAATATGCACGTAGTGGAGGCGGTGCACAGATATTCCAATTTAAGATGGATGATGATAAGAAAATTGGAAGCGAAGAAAAATGGTTGCAAATTGGATCAGGCCATAGTGCTACAGATGCTTCACTTTATAATGCTTTTGTAAATCATGGCAGTTTTGAAAAATAGGAAGTGACAATGTTTTCCTCTGTGCAAAAAACCTATCAACAAATTGAAGCCCTGAAAGGTGATCCGGCCAAACTGGATGCCGCTGCAACGCATTGGATGAACTTTCTGTTTATTCGAAAGGTAAAGCTTCTGAACCACAGGAACATACTTCCGATATTCAGTCAGCACAACTCCATACCGTTATTGAAGGGGAAGATATGTCATGGTTGAGTCATCAGTGTGCGGTTTTTGAGCAGTTTACTGCAATGAAAACTACTGTGGCGTATGTGGAGGGTCATAATAATGGATTGAAAGTGACTCTTGAACGAGGTTTGGACATCAGGATGTCGCTGTTGCTTTGATAACAGTAAATATTCTAGTGCGAGTTCTTTTAAGTTCGAAATGATGTCGTTCGCTATGATTTTGGCTGCGCGCAGGTTGATATGTATAACATCGCTTTCCGGCCTCAAGGATTTGTGGTTGCATCAGATGTTCCCGTTCTTCATGATTGACTTCTCTCAAGCTCACGATGAATGAAAAATGATAGAAATCCAAACAGGAACCATCACGCATGTCCCGGCAATCACAGCCCTATTGAATCATTACATTGAGCACACAAACGCGCGGTTTGAAACCGAGCCGATGACGCTGGGGAATCGTAATAACTGGTTTGCACAGTTTCAGCCAGATTCCCCGCATCAACTTTTTGTTGCGGTCGAAAATCAGACCGTGATTGGCTTTGCTTGCAGTCAGCCTTATCGACCAAGCCTGGCTTTCGCCGAAACGGTTGAAGTGACCATTTATCTCCATCCGGATGCTAAAAGGCAAGGGACAGGCAGCGCACTCATGCAGGCAATTCTCGGGGCGCTGGCAAGTCAGTCGGTGCATTGTGTGCTGTCAGGGATCGCGCTACCGAATGACGCCTCCGTGGCGTTGCATCAAAAGTTCGGATTCACAGAAGTGGGCGTTTTTCAAAACTACGCCAGAAAAAACGGTGAGCGCATCAGTTCTCTCTGGATGCAAAAACTGTTTTGAGAATCAATGGAAGCTATTTCATGCTTTGGGTTCTGTGTGCCAGCTATACTCAAACCGATTGCATGAAGCAGTAGCAGTCTGAGTTCATCATGAATCTGATCGAGGAAAAGTCATGAAATACACAGGAAGCTGCCACTGCGGAAAAATTGCGTTTGAAGTCGAAGGGAAAATTCAGGAAGCGCTGGCATGTAATTGCTCCATTTGTCGGCGAAAAGGGTCTTTATTGTGGTTTGTTTCTCGCAGTGAGTTTCGGCTACTCACACCAGAGAATGCAGTAAGCACTTACACTTTCCATCAGCATGTGATTCAACATCATTTCTGTCCGAACTGTGGTATTCATCCTTACGCTGAAGGCAAAGATCAACGAGGCAATGCGATGGTTGCGGTGAATATTCGTTGTTTGGACGAGTTTGATTTGGATGCTATCCCGGTGAAGTATTTCGATGGTCGCACGTTGTAATCCATATGGATGGATGTGATGATGTATTCTGTTGCACAAGGAAGAATGGGGCAAATGGTCGGACGTTGTGAGGTCATTTCTCTATGATTTTAGGAAAAATGATTTTCGGTAAAAATGGTTCTAGGTAAAGAAGGAAAAACCTTGCGGGGAACACACAGCACAAAGGAATTTTCGAAGCTTTGGCGACCGGCACAGAATCCTGAGATTGAGCTTTTGTCGGCTTCGTTTCAGCGGTTTGAGTTTTCCCGGCACTGGCATGATGAACTGGCGATTGGTGTCATTGAGTCTGGCGCGGAAGGTCTTTTTTATCGGGGGAATAATCTTGTTGTCCCTCAACATCAAATTGTTGCGATTAATCCTTCTGAAGTCCATACGGGGTTTTCTGGCTGTGAGCAGGGATGGCGCTATCGAATGTTCTATTTACCGCCAGAGTTTATCGCGAGTCATTTCCAGGCCAGTGAAAAACATGTCGAGCCAGTGATTAACACCTCTTTAATTCGAGACCCGGCTTTGTTCGGCCTGCTTTTACAGTGTCATATGGCTTTAGAAGTGCCCAGTCTGGATTTAACACAGTCGTCGCTGTTAACCCTCGCTCTGGAACAACTCTTTACCCAATATGGTACGGCAAAGTCTGATCGTGATATCACAGGAAAAGCGACGGACCGGACGAAACAAGTCCGGGATTATCTTCATGACCACTGGCAGGAGAATGTTTCGTTAGAAGCGCTTGAAACAGTCAGCGGTTTGACGAAATTTCAGCTCATTCGTTATTTCAAAGCCCATTATGGGCTGACACCGCATCAGTTTTTGCTGCTGTTGAAAGTACAGAAAGCTAAAGGGTTACTGATGAGTGGTCATAGTTGTGTCGACACGGCATTAAGCTGTGGCTTCTTCGACCAAAGCCACTTCACCCGCAATTTCAAACGTGCTTTTGGCGTACCGCCCAAGCATTACATGGTTTAACCTGCTCGCCTGCAATTTTATACAAGAACAAATCACTGCCAAGCAATACCATGAGGTCACTGTTGAATCTGGAGGTGAATTCATGAGTTTTTTATTGCTGTGGTTAGGGGTGATGTTTCCCTTGGTTTTTAGTCCGGGGCCGGCCAATATCGTGTTTGCGGCATCCGGAGCCAGTGTTGGTGTTCGGCGCTCAATCCCTTTATTGCTGGGCATTGATTTTGTATTCGTGATTAAGTCTCTGTTGATTGGGCTGGGTTTAGGGGCACTGATTCACGAACACCCAATGGTTTTGCAGCTTCTGCAGGTCGCTGGCGCATGCTATATCATGTATCTGGCCAAGGGTTTTTTGAAAACCAGTTTGCATCAGGCCAATGGGCCACTGAAACATCTGGGGTTTACCGATGGTGTCCTCATTCAATTGCTGAATAGCAAAGGATGGTTGTTGGTTCTGCTCATGTTTTCCCTGTTTTCAGAGAAAGCGCAGCATGAATTCGGCGATCATGCCGTCTGGGTACTGATTGTATGGCTTGCGGTTCTGAATATTTCCATGCACTTCGTCTGGATTTGGGCGGGCGGTTTACTGGCAAAACTTTCTGGGAACCGGAAAAATCAAAAAATTCAGGGATTCATCTATTTTTCCCTGATGATGGTCGTCGCGATCTGGTTGCTGGTGGATAACCCGCTTTGGCAACACCTCGTGTCATCGGTCTGATGCTGTGTTCATGCTGTGAAATCGCACGTTTAAGCTTCAATTGCATCCCTGTTGAAACGGTTTATAGTGCTGTAAAACAGTTAGAATTCGGATCGTTGAAGGTGAGGGGCGATGTTTGCAGATTATGGCGTATTGAATTTCTGGGCTTATGTTGTCGGGGCGATGTTTATCGTCCTTTTACCTGGCCCTAATTCATTGTTTGTTTTGAAAACCGGCATGAGTCAGGGAATCCGTGCGGGTTATCTGGCGGCTTCGGGGGTATTTATCGGGGATGCCGCGTTGATCTTCTGCGCCTATGCGGGCGTGGCAACCCTGATTCAGACGACGCCGATCCTCTTTACACTGGTACGTTATCTGGGGGCGATTTATCTGCTGATTCTTGGCGGGAAGATTGTTTACAACGCCTTTCAGTCCGGTGCGTCTGAAGATGCCTTACCGACTGCTGCCGGTCAGCGGGTCTTCCGAAAGGCGCTCATCCTCAGTCTGACCAATCCGAAAGCGATTTTGTTTTACGTTTCTTTCTTTGTGCAGTTTATTGATATGACATACGACAGCCCCGGGATTCCCTTCCTGATCCTGGCTGCGGTACTGGAATGCTTCAGCCTGATTTTTCTCAGTGTTCTGATAGTCGCCGGCTCTTATGTGACCCGGCTGGTCAAAGCGAGCAAGCGAGCCCAGCGATTTGGTAATACGCTGATGGGGACACTGTTTATTGGCTTTGCAGCCCGGCTGGCATTATCGAACGCGTGAGTGTGTGAACAATTCAAACCAAGGCTCAGGGATGATCGCCTGAGCCTCCCTGACACATGGTTGTTCAGATGTTCAATGCCTTCCTCATTTTAATCCTTTCACTCAATCACTCTTCTGTGTCGACTTCCGTATTGTTTAGAGCCATAGCTGTTTGATTTCTGGCCCCGACTGGCTGTTGTCTCTTGGCAAAGGTTAGAAGTTCACGCATAATCACTCAAAATTACTTAAGTGTTTGTAAGCTAATGACACAGGAAGAACGTCTCATCCATTTAACTTCGCTGGTTGAACAGCGAGGTAAAGTGACCCTCAATGATATTTGTGAACAGTTCGATGTCTCACGCGATTCTGCACGCCGAGATTTGGTCAAGCTAACGCAGCGACCCGGTATTCAGCGGATTCGGGGTGGTGCAGTCAAGGCTGCCGTCTCGACTCGGTCGGAGCCCTATGTCGGTAAAGCGATCAGTGCAGCGAAACAGCAGCTCGCGCTTTGTGCGGCCTCACTGGTTGAAGCGAATGACACCTTATTGCTGGATACAGGCACAACGCACACGTTGCTGGCTGGCCAGCTCAGTCAGCCGTCAACTGTGGTGACAAATTCGGTCGATATTCTTCAGCAGCTCGCTGGGAATCCTGACATGAAGGTTCATCTGCTGGGCGGACATTTTGATGCCTTTCACCGTGCGATTCTCGGGGCACAGGCAGAAAAACAGCTGACCGAGTACAGAGTGAACAAAGCGTTTATTGGTGTGTGTGCATTGTCGGAACACGGACTTTCGACCAATAATGAGCAGGAAGCTTCGTTGAAAAAGGCCATGATGGCGCAGGCACAGCAGGTCATTCTGGTCTGTGAGCATCATAAAATCGGACAGGATAACTTTCATCACATCTGCTCACTGGATGCAGTTGACGTCCTCATTACGGACCAACCCCTGACAACGACTGATGCCGAACTTTTTGATCACCATGATATTCAGGTGATTGTGATCAACGTAACAAAAGGACAATGCTGATGCCTTATGCTCCCGTAAAAACGGCCGTTGTTGGCTATGGATTTTCTGCAAAAACTTTCCACTTGCCTTTCATTCAAACCCTACCGGAACTCGAACTGACGGCTTTGAGCAGCAGCCAGAAGTCGGCCGTCCAGGCCGACTGGCCGGGTGTGGCTTGTTACGATGATGCAGACACCATGCTGGTGGAGAGTGATGCCGAACTGGTCATCATTACCGCACCGAATGATGTTCATTTTCGTCTGGCTAAACTGGCGCTTGAAAACGGCAAGCATGTGATTGTTGAAAAGCCTTTTGTGACCAAGGTGGAAGACGGGGAGGCACTGATTCGACTGGCTGAAGAGAAAGGGCTGGTGTTGAGTGTGTTCCACAACCGTCGTTGGGACGGTGATTTCCTGACCGTGAAAAAGCTGATCGAAGAAAGCAAGCTGGGCGATGTGAAATACTTCGAATCTCACTTTGATCGCTTTCGGCCGGAAGTGCGTCAGCGCTGGCGCGAGCAAGCACAGGATGGCGGTGGGATTTTATTTGATTTGGCACCCCATCTGCTGGATCAGGCGCTGGCCCTGTTTGGTGCACCGCAGGCATTGACCGCGCAGTGCAAAATCATGCGCCCGGGTGCAAGTACAATCGACTATTTCAATCTGGTACTGCATTACCCGGCGCACTTTGTGCATTTGCATGCCAATCTGTACAGCCCGGAACCGAATTTGCGTTACAAGGTGCTGGGGACACAAGGGAAATATGAAAAATACGGATTGGATCCGCAGGAAGAGTACCTGAAAGCTGGCGTGAAACCTGAGTTGCCAACCTGGGCTGAGGAGCCATCTTCACACTATGGTCAGTTTCATCAGGAAACGGACTCACAGGTGATTCCAACTGAGCTGGGTGGTTATCAGTGTTATTTTGCTGGTGTTGCAGATGCGATCCGCCAGGGCAAACCCAATCCGGTTCCGGCAGAGGAAGCGTTGCTGAATATCAGACTGATCCAACTGGCACTGGAAAGCAGCCAATTGGGCCAAACCTTAAAGGTGGATGTATGAGTCTGACATTGGAAGTGCTGGCTGAACAGGAAACCTGTCTGCAGCTAGACGAATTTAATCATGCGACAGCCTGGGCATTAGGCACTTGGCTGAAACGCAGCGCGGAAGCCAAGCAGGTCTCGGTGGCAATTGAAGTCTATGGTTTTGGACAAGTGTTGTTTGCATATGCGATGCCAAATACCAGCAGTGACCATCTGGACTGGATTCGCCGCAAACGCAACAGTGTCTTGCGTTATGGGAAAAGCTCCTATTATCTCGGTCGCTATAACGCCCAAAAGCAGCGTGAGTTTGAAAATCAGCCCCATATTGACTCACAGGAATACTGTGCTCACGGAGGTTCGTTTCCGATCCGTGTGAAAAATTGCGGGCTGGTTGGCGCTGTGACTGTGTCCGGTTTACCGCAGGAAGACGATCACCAATTGGTGACGGAAGCCCTGCGAGCGATTCAATGACAACAGCGCTGTTGCGCTTCAGGCCGTCCTTCTGGACGGCCTGAGTGTGGACGACATTTCTTCTTTCTTGCTTCTGCATCACAAAATCATGACTTATGAGTCAATTTGCCTATCGCTGTATGTTCGGGTGAATGTAATATGTGCTTGAAATTCATGATAATAATGAAAGGAGTCTCGAATGCAGTGTCCAAAGTGTCATTCGAAATTTGAGCATGTGACAACCCCGTTGGGTGATATTGAACGTTGTACCGCTTGCAAAGGCTTGTGGCTGGATGCCTATGAAATTGAAAAAATGAAACCTTTGGCAGATACCGTGGATATCGGTGATGCAGGCATTGGGAAGTCTTTCAACGCCATTGATCAGATTGAATGTCCGGTGTGTCCGAATAACAAGCTGTTACGGCTCGTTGAACCGAAACAGCCACATATCTGGTTTGAAAGCTGTCCGACCTGTAAAGGCCGATTTTATGATGCTGGTGAATTTAAAGATCTGGCGAAAATCGACTTGTCGGACTTTTTTAAGAAGTTCTTAGTTGAAGAACGCGCTTAATTAAATTTCATCAATGCCATCAGCAAGGTCTGAAACTTTGCTGATGTTGAGCAGAAAGGATCGGCATGGAAAATCAGAAAACAGCGCTGAAAGCACAAATTATTCATGCCTTCACCGGGCATGCTAAGACCGGATTTGCTGTCAGCGGGAATTATGCCAATGGAAACCCTGCCGCTGTTGTTTTTCTGGAGGACTGGCTTTCAGATTCTGCCTTGCTTTGTATGAGTCAGCAACTGGCGCAGCCCGTCACTGCATTTCTTGTGGAATGCGCTGAGGGTTATCACATTCGCTGGTTCAGCGTTGATGCGGAAATCAACCTGTGCGGGCATGGCAGCCTGGCTGCAGCCGCATGTATTTTTGAGTCATCTCCAGAGAATTCAGTGACGCTGTTCAGCCCGCATGGCACTGTGGTGATTCATTGTGACGACGATGCTTACAGCATGAGAATGCCTGCCTGGCAGGCGGTTCGACATGAACAGAACTGGCTGGATGCGAAGCGGCTTGGACTGACTCCTGTTGATGTTTATGCAACCCGTGATTTAGTGATCGTGCTGGAGAGTGTGCAGCAGGTTCTTGATTACCAGCCAGACTTTGAACAGATCAAAAGCCTGAATCATCACCATGCGGTTATTCTGACCGCTGCAAGCGGGAGTGGGGGATATGTGCTCAGAAACTTTGTGCCGAATATTGGGATCGATGAAGATACAGCCACGGGTTCGGCGCAATGTTCGCTGGCACCCTACTGGCTGGAGAAGCTCGGGCAGGAACAATTAGAGGTTGATCAGCTCTCCGCGGATGGCGGCTATTTTCGGGTTTCTGCGGCAGGCGAGGATATCCTGTTGACGGTCAAAGCTGAAAAGAAAGCAACGGTAAGTCTTGCCTGAATGATGACATGAGCAATGTTGTTCAAGGAGGTTGAATGCAAACACTGGAAAACAAGATCCCACCGCTTGTGGTGATGGGCATCTTTTCATTGCTGATGGGATTGCTTTCACCCTATTTACCTTCAATGGCGTTAGGCGTAGTGCCATCGGTGAGTGTCGCCTTACTGATTGCTATATTTGGCTGCTGGTTTGCGGCTTCTGGTGTCAAAGAATTCCGGAAAAGTAAAACGACGGTGAATCCACGCCAGCCGGAAAATGCCTCTGAATTAGTTGTTTCTGGTGTTTATCAGCGTTCCCGCAACCCTATGTATGTTGGTTTTGCGAGTTTGCTGGTCGCGCAAGCGGTTTATTTGCAGTCACCTTTCCTGTTCTTCGGGGTGATTGCCTTCATTCTTTATATGAACCGATTTCAGATCCTGCCTGAAGAACGGGCCATGATTCAGTGTTTTGGCGAGAAGTATTTACGGTATCAAATGACGGTCAGACGGTGGTTGTGAGGTCATCTAGGTAAGCGATTGAATGTTTGCTTTCGGGGTGTTCAAGACTGACTTCAATATTTTAATGCTCCCATTACATATGCATACAAACTAATTCAAATTAACTCGCAATTTTTCAGACACATTCACTGATTATTCTCTTCCCTGCCAGACTCCTAATTGCATGTCATGCAACTGGAGAACATATAATCATGAATCAGTTAATTACGTTAGTGGCTTTATCCATTGTCGCCAGCCAGGCTGTACAGGCGCATGATCTTTATCCTGCTGTTCCAAGTTCATCCGTACCGCAACAAATCAAGCAACAGGGCATTCAGATTCAGCCGTTGCTGTCAGATGCCGACTTTGTGTTCAGACCCTATCAGCATCCGTTTGACGCAAGCGCATTTTTCGAGACGAATGCGCCGAACTGGTCGTCGCTGAAAGAAACCTTACTGCATTGGAGTGGCGCGACCGGGGTTGATCCAAGAGTGGTTTTGGTGACCTTGCAAATCGTTGAAAACTGGCAGCCAGATGCGGTGGATACTGAAACAGATTCGGAAGTGCTGAAAGTCGCTATCAAAGAAATTGCAAATCACCTGTCACAATATTTCTATCGCTATGACGCGGATACGCTGACATCAACGAATGCGTCGACACTTGCGATTCTTAGTACTCTGAACGATAGTCAGCTTGCATCAGCATGGTTACAGCAGTATGTCGCTTGGTTTGGCGAACCTGTATCTGCTGTAGAAAGCAGGGCGGAAGCGCGCTCACTCAAGACAATTGCACCACCGAATGAGTTCATGCAAATGCCCTGGCGTCAGGGCTATAACTGGGTGCCGAATGGTCCGCATGCACACAGTGGTTCTGGTTTTCCACTGTCTTCGATTGATGTGTCTTATGACTGGCCGAGGTGGGGTGGAACGACTTACAGTGTGACGGCGGCACATGATGGTTACGTGACTGTGTTGTCCCGTTGTCAGGTTCGGGTCACCAACGCCAATGGCTGGGGAACCAACTATTACCATATGGATGGGGTTCAGGTTTCGAACGGACAGTGGGTGAATAAGAACACCAAACTAGGTGTCTATGCCAGCCAGAAATCAGTCGCACTGTGCGAAGGCGGTTCATCAACCGGTCCTCACTTACATTTCTCGCTGCTGTATCAGGGGCGCTTCCAGTCTATGCAGGGCACGAGCTTCGGGCCGTATCAGGTTCAAACGGGCCGCTACAGTTACGACGACAACTGTAACTACAGCTGGCTGGTGGATCAGCGCAGTAATCAGAAAGTCTGCTTCTGGAATCGGATTGATAATCCGGTGATGTGAACGGCTGTTGTATCCTGCGTTGCTTATGAGACAGGTATTGAATACCATCAAGGTATTCGTAAGGAATACGGGGCAGAATGACTGCCCCATTTTGAACGTAGTGCCGAGAGTTGTATTTACTTCTTCAGCGTTTTCGGTGCACTGTTCCGGTTACGAATCGCACGTTGTAAACGCATCCGGCGCTCAGCAGCAGATTGATCCGGGTTGTTGGTACGGCTTTTACGATCCCGGTACGAAGCTTTGGTGTTCAGCTTTTCGATCAGGGCATCGCGTTTCGCTGGTTCGTAGCCTTCCAGAATCACGCGGCGGATCCGTTGTTTGATAATCTTCTCGACCTGCAACAGCGTCAGCTCTTCTTCGCGGCTGACGAAGGACACGGCATGGCCTTGTTGTCCGGCACGGCCAGTCCGGCCAATCCGGTGGACATAATCTTCGGCCAGAAATGGCATGTCATAGTTCACCACATGTGGCAGGCCTTGAATATCCAGGCCGCGAGCTGCAACTTCAGTGGCAACCATCACCCGGGCTTTGCCTGTGGTGAATTCTTCCAGTGCCCGGCGACGTGCACTTTGTGCTTTATCCCCATGACAAATTACAGCTTTAATGCCGTCCAGTTTCAGTTCCTGAACTAGGGTATTCGCCGTTTCTTTGTAGTTCACAAAGACCAGAACCTGTTGCCAGTTCTTTTTCCCGATCAGCTCAGAGAGTAATTCGCGCTTGCGATCTTCATCAACCGGGTAGACCACGTGTGCAACGGTTTCAGCGGTTGAGTTTTCCGGGGTGACTGAAATACGTTTTGGTTTTTGCAGAATTTCGCCAGCCAGCTTGTTCATCATGCCTGAGAAAGTCGCTGAGAACAGCATGGTTTGCGGGTGCCCCTGAATACCGCTCATGATGGTGCGAATATCGCCGACGAAACCCATATCCAGCATCCGGTCTGCTTCGTCGAAGACCAGAAATTCCAGGTTGGCCATCGACACATTGCCCAGCTCGATATGCTCAAGCAGTCGGCCAGGCGTAGCAACCAGAATATCCACACCAGCTTCCAGCTGTTTTTCCTGGCTGGACATTTTTTTTCCGCCAAAAACAGCAAGCACTTTTAAGTCCAGAAACTGACTGTAATCTGAAATATTACGGGCAATCTGTTCTGCCAGTTCACGGGTCGGTGCAAGCACCAGTGCCCGGGTACTGAAGCCTTTACGCGGTTTGGGCTGATCCGCAATACGCTGAATGATGGGGAGTGAAAACGCTGCGGTTTTGCCCGTACCTG
Source organism: Photobacterium galatheae (assembly GCF_000695255.1). Classification (GTDB taxonomy): domain Bacteria; phylum Pseudomonadota; class Gammaproteobacteria; order Enterobacterales; family Vibrionaceae; genus Photobacterium; species Photobacterium galatheae. The sequence continues at coordinate 78,285 of NZ_JMIB01000026.1, forward strand.
TCTGGGCATTCGCCAGAATATCTTCGCCGCGGCGGGCAGCAGGAATCGCTTTCTGTTGAATAGGGGTCATTTTTTCATAACCGCACTCATCCAGTGCGCGAACAATTTCCGGAGCAAAATTTTGTGAAGCAAAAGACATCTTAGATTCCTACAGACGGTATACCGAACGGAACAACCTTCAGGTTAGATGATTCCGTTTGGTATGACAGACCAAAAGCGGGGATTATAGAGCAATAATTATCGTCTGTGGCAGCAGATTTACGTATTGGCTGAAAATTTAAGCGGAAATCATGAAAACAGGCCGGGCAGATCCCGGCCATTATCAGGCTTTCAACAGCAGGGGGGGATTGTCTGTGATGATGATATCAACACCCCATTGATAGAATTGGTCAACGAGTTCCGGTTGATTCATGGTCCAGATATGGAGATCCAGTCCTGCTTGTTTAATTTGATTCGCCAGCGACGCATTCAGCAAATGGTAATCCAGGTGCAGGCTGAAGAGTTCGAGCTGGCCGGCTAAAGCAAAAAGGTTCTTTGGCAGTTTGTCGCAAATCAGCCCTCTGCGGATATGAGGCATCATTTTCTGGCAATGGGATACGGCGTTTGCAGAAAAACTGGACAGTACCAGCTCATCGGCAGAAATACCATTGCTGGCAATGGTTTGTGCGACTTGTTGAACCAGAATTTCAGCTTCATGATCATCGTGGACTTTGATTTCCAGATTCAGGTTCAAACCGTACTCATGACAGGCATTGAGTGCTTCATCCAGGGTCAGAATCCGTTCATGGGTAAACTGAGGGCCAAACCAGCAACCGGCATCCAGTGCTTTGAGCTGGGCAAGATCCAGTTCGCGCACTTTTCCGCGGCCATTGGTGCAGCGGTTCACTTTAGCGTCATGGAACATGACCGGAATGAGGTCAGCACACAGTTGGGTGTCCATTTCAACCCACTGAAGGTGACTTCTGGCTGCTGCCTGCAGCCCGGCGAGTGTATTTTCTGGAGCCAGCGCAGCGGCTCCGCGATGTCCGGAAATCATAAGTATCTCAGTACCGTCAAAAACAAGAAGGCTGGTGAATCAGGATCATTGAGCCTGAAGTATGCGCCTGAAATATAACAATTCGATGACGAAATGGAATCGGTTACTTTAGCGTCCGGCCGTGGCATTGCCAACATAACTGCCCAGCTTGACGAAATACTGCTGATGGCAGTTGCTGCACTGAAATTTGTGGCTGTTTTTATGAACAAGTTTGTCGAGAAAAGAGCGGCGGATCCGTTGAGGCACACTTTTACTTTTGCAGTGAGGGCACATATGCAATCACCTTTTTTGTGAAACAATGGGCGCATTTTAGGTGAGAATTTAATATTTTCTGGGAGTTACGTCACAAAATATTGTTGCATATTAAGCAGGATGTTATTTAAATACCCGCATATTGCGCAAAGGATAGACAGGCTGTCAAAAGGGTGTCAGGCATCATGAAGAACTATGAAAGCATGACAGGAAGTGTGATACCATGCGCCCACTTGATGACTGTGGCAGCCTGCACCCTGTGAACAGCGGTTCTCTGGCTTGCACAATAATGATGAAAAAATGAGGAATTTCAGTATGAAGCTGACTGTGCTGGATCAGGCATTGTTTGACCACTTGTATCGTGACATTCGAGAGTTTCGTACGACGTTTGATCTGGACATTGAGTGCCCGTCGACCCTGAATGAGCAAATGGATCAGCTGCATACTTCACTGGCAGTGGAAGAGCTGACCGAACTTGCGGAAGCTGATTCTCTGGTTGAACAGGCGGATGCCATTGTAGATTCAGTCTATGTCCTGATGGGACGCCTGGTTCATCTGGGACATGCGCAACTCGAAGATAACCTCGGTGTCAGTTATATGATTGATTTGCTGTTGCAAATTGCTCAGCGATTGAATATTGATTTTGTACCTTGTTGGGATGAGGTCCATGCCAGCAATATGAGCAAAGTCTGCCGGAATGAGCAGGAATTTTCTGAAACTCAGGCTTTCTATGCGCAGCAGGGTGTTGAAATCACTGGAAGTCAGAAAGGGGATTACATCATTGCGAAGTGTGCAAAAGATGTTGAGCTGGAAGATAAAGTGATTCGGAAGGGTAAAGTCTTGAAATCTGTATACTATCGCCCGGCTGATCTGGTGAAGATTGTAACTAACTAATCACATTGTTTCATCATTTATTGATCCCTGCCAGAATGCAGGGATCGTCTGAAAGACACCTGCTTGACAGACTTCGAACTGTCGACCAAACGCTTTACACTACCTTTTTAATCTAATGAATGTTGCTTATGCTCCGACGAAATGCCGCTGATTCTCAGCACTCAGGCGCGCTGTCGCGACAGCTTTTCTCGATGACCTGGCCGATGATGTTCGGTGTCCTTTCCCTGATGAGTTTTCAGCTTGTCGACAGTGCCTTTATCGGCCAGTTGGGTGTTTTGCCTCTGGCAGCTCAGGGTTTCACTCTGCCAATGCAGATGATCATTATCGGCCTTCAGGTTGGATTGGGCATTGCAACCACAGCGGTCATTTCCCGCGTCCTTGGCAGTGGGGATGAAAGACGAGCCCGGCAATTGGGCGGTCTGGTGGTTCTGACCGGCGCTGTCATTGTGGCGGTGATTGGACTGTGTATCTGGTTGCTGCGCGGCCCGATCCTCTCATTGCTCAGTGCACCCAGTGAAGTCTGGCCATTAATTGATGCCTACTGGCCCGCTTGGCTGATCAGCAGTTGGTTTGGTGCCATGGTGTATTTTGCCTACAGTCTGTGCCGCGCAAATGGGAATACGGTGTTGCCCGGTATCATGATGGTGGTGACCAGTGTACTGAATATGATTCTGGATCCCATTTTCATTTTTACTCTGGATATGGGGCTGGTCGGGGCTGCACTGGCAACGATCGTGGCGTTTGGCGTGGGGATGCTGGTGATGTTTCCGGCCGTGATTCGACGTCGTTGGATGACATTCAATTGGCACGGGTTGAAAATTCTCAGTTCTGTGAAAGAACTGATTCATATCATGGCACCTGCAATGCTCAGTCAGTTGATGCCGCCGCTGGCTTCAATGCTGGCGACAAAACTGGTGGCTGGTTTTGGGGCTGCTGCGGTTGCTGCCTGGGCGTTGGGTTCCAGACTTGAATTCTTTTCTATTGTTGTCGTTCTGGCGTTAACGATGTCACTGCCGCCGATGGTGGGCCGGTCTCTGGGCCGTCAGGACACCTCTGCCATTACCACACTGATCAAACTGGCCGTGAAGTTCGTGTTGATCTGGCAGTTGGGAATTGCGGCGATTCTTCTTGTTCTGTGTTTTTGGTTACCGACACTACTGAGCAGTGATCCTTCAGTCCGTGACATTCTGACGCTTCATCTTCAATGGGTTCCTGTAAGTCTGGGGCCTTTGGGCGTGTGCATGCTGATGGTTTCGGTCAGTAATGCGCTAGGCATGCCAATGCGTGCTCTGGTGATTTCTTGTCTGCGGCTGTTTGCCTGTTTTCTGCCACTGATTTGGCTGGGGGCGTTGACTGGTGGTATTCAAGGTCTGTTTATTGGCGCAATGTTTGGTAATCTTGCCGCCGGTATTATGGCCTGGCTTTGCTTTCAGCAGGGGATGCACAGGGTGGTGGCGAAGTTCACTCCACGTGTGATGGCAGAATCAAACGGATAAAACGAATCTAACCTGGAGTAATCATGAGCGGTATTTTTCCGGCAAACAGACAGCGTTTTCAAGGGATCAGTTATCTGGATATCGGGCAAGGGCCGGTGCTGGTTTTAGGACATGCTTTTCTTTGGGACAGCGGAATGTGGGATCATCAGGTTGCGCGTCTCAGTCAGCATTTTCGTTGCATTGTACCGGACTTCTGGGGGCATGGAGCGTCAGAGCCAGCACCTGCGGCTAGTGCAACACTGGCTGACTATGCACAGGTTATGTGCGAACTGCTGGATCATTTAGAGATTGAAACGGTTGGTCTGATTGGTCATTCAATGGGGGGGAGTTGGGCCATTGAGTTTGCCGTTCAAGCACCAGCCAGAGTCAGGGCTTTGGTGCTGCTGGACAGTTTTGCCGGTCTGGAACCGGAAGTGGTGAATCTGAAATATCAGGCCATGCTGCGTGAGGCTGAGGACAACCAGAGCTTTTCCCCAACATGCATTGACACCTTCACACCCTTGCAGTTTGGCCGCAATGCCGGGAGTTCACATCCTGAACTGATCAAGGTGTTTCGCAGCAGACTGGCACATTGGCAGGGAGCGCAGGTGACAGCTATCACTCAGGCGGGACAAATGTGGTTTGGTCGCCGGGACAGTTTTGAGGATGCAGAAAAGTTGGCGTTGCCTTGCTTGCTGATGGTTGGGGCCGAAGATCGCATTCGTTCTGTTCTGGAATCTCACCTGATGCTTGACGGGATCACGGGTAGCCAGCTTCAGGTAATTGCAGATGCCGGGCATTTGTGTCCGTTGGAACAGCCGGAAATCGTGACCGAAGGACTGTTGGCCTTCTGTCAGAATGTCATGGAATAACAACGCCAGATCAAAGGACAAAATATGCTAGGGATGGTGATCAGGCTTTTTCCGCTTTGGGCCGTATTACTGTCGGGTTATGCCTTGGTATATCCGACTTTTTTTATTGAGATGAAAACGGCGATTGTGCCATTGCTGACGGTGATCATGCTGACCATGGGGCTGACCCTGAAACCGTCAGACTTTCTTGATGTGGCAAAGAAAAAGCGAGCAGTGAGTGTCGGCGTATTGCTTCAGTTTACGGTCATGCCGATGGTCGCCATTGTGGTCAGCCTGGCGTTTGGGTTTAACCCAGAGCAGACTGTTGGCATGGTGTTGGTGGGGAGTGTCGCTGGCGGTACTGCATCTAATGTGATCTGCTATCTCGCCAAAGGCGATGTTGCCCTGTCGATTTCCATGACCGCTATTTCAACCCTACTGGGTGTTTTTCTCACTCCTGTCTTGACCGGTGCTCTGGCTGGACTCAGTGTGGAAGTGCCCATGGCGGCGATGCTACTCAGTCTGGTGAAAATCGTGCTGTTGCCCGTTCTTGGAGGCGTTTTGCTGAATCGCTACGCCTCCAATGTCACCGCCAAACTTGCGCCTGTGCTTCCTTTATTGTCTGTCTTTGCCATTGTGGTGATTATTGCGATTGTCGTGGCACTGAATGCCGAAAGTCTGGTGCAAGTGGGAACGGTGATGGCACTGGCTGTTGTGCTTCACAATAGCATTGGCCTTGCCGCGGGTTATTTTGCCTGTCGCCTGTTGGGCTTTAATGAAACCATCAGCCGGACGATTGCAATTGAAGTGGGGCTTCAGAACTCTGGTCTTGCGACTGCATTAGCGATGAAGTTCTTTAGCCCGGTTGCGGCAATTCCAGGGACTTTATTCTCCATCTGGCACAATATCTCCGGTTCACTGCTGGCGGCTTATTGGTCGAAAAGCAAACCGGGAAACGTAGCTGAGCAAATCGCGGGTTAACAAACGCGGATATCATGGATTCTGTAGTGAAAGGGCCGCATGAATCTTTCTGTTGTGCACTGGCTTTGTCAGTGCACTCGGTTTGCCAATCAACCGAGCAGTGGTATTCGATAACGAAAGATGAAGTAAATGCGACAAATATTTATCATCTATTTATCAACTTTTGCTCAGCTCTGATAGCTAAAATTCAAATCAGTTCAGTGATTCTTTTGGTTTGTTTATTCTGGGCTGTTTCTTCTGTTAAAGCTGGATGAAAAGTATCAGCGAAGTCTTATTTCATTTTCTGTTTCGCACCAATGTCTCACGAATAACGATCTGAAATCAATGACGCATTGCTTTTCTGAAAGTTCATCTTTACTGTAAGTCCGTCGTTGTAAAAAATAAGTGTTTATCATTTCAAGCATGCCATAGAAAGGAGTTATTTTATGGGCTTATACATTAAAGATTCTGCATTTACTTGCCCGCAAACTCGAATTTTAAAAGCCACGGAGTTCTATAAACCTTTCCCTACGAACGAAGATGTCGCATTCAATCAAGATCAATTACTGCCCATTGGCTTACTGGCATATTCTCAAATAGACAAACAAAGCGACAACAAAGTTTTGATTGCACTGCCTGTCTCCATGGCAATATTCGATGGCGATGTTCCTTTTATGACTTACTCGCTTACTGAGTCTGGCTGGCAAGTTGATGCGCACGATGCAGAGCACATTGATGAAGACTTAGAAGATTTTGAAGACTATGGCGAATTTTATGAACGTGCTGCGGCATTCTATGCAAAGTATCAGCGCCTCTCTTTGTCGCTGGAAGAAGAGAGCGAAAGTGTAGAGTTGCTACAGATAGGCGGCCAACCGATCCTTGGCTGTAACTGGGACGCGTATTTATGGGATGAAGCGCGTGATGACGAAGACAAGTATTTTGATGCACTAGATGAAGAAAGTGGTGCGAACTACGACGACTATATGTCACGGGAAATTGGCTTTTATGATGAAGAAAGCGAACTTGACTTTGTTTACCTCGGTACTTTCAGCTACACCACGTACGTTGATGGCGGCGGCGAGTGTATTTTGTTTTATAACGCGCAACATCAAAAAGTAATGGCTATTTCTGAGTTTTCTTAATCAAATAAAAAGCCAAAGTCCGAAAAACGACAGCGGATTTTGGCTTTGACAAAATTTCGAGCAATCGAGAGAGTTCTAATTGCTTTCCTAAGGTTTCAAACAGGCCAAATCTTCCTTTCTTTCATTTCCACTTCTTTCTCACATTCATGGTGTGAAATCGTTTTTTTCACAGATGACGGCCTTCTTTTGGTTCTGTATGAGCATCTAAATTAGGGCTTCTCAGTCATGATGAGAGTACGGTGAAACCAAGTTTTTCCGAATTATTCCTGATAAAAATCAATCAACTGATGAAGTGGTTCAGGGCTATTCTCGTGATGCGACCTTGAGAGGCTCACAAGTCAGAGAGCCCACAAGTAAAATCAATTGCATATGATTATCTATGAGATCTGTTTCACTATTTATGAAACACAACCTGTAGTTTCATTCTTTCCTTGACTAGGGTCAATGTGGTTGAAGTCAAACCAATTGCTGTCTTAACTTAAATTCATTGTTGAGGAAAATAGCATGGAAATCAGAAACAAAGCGTCAGAGGCTAAGAAAGAAGAGCAGGTTCAGCTGAAAGACTTAGATATTGAGGTTGTTGAGTCAACTGAGTTACCAGTAAATATGATGCGGCCTATCCGCCATATTCGCAGTAATCATATGGAATGATAAACATTGGCCGGTACTTTTGAGTATCGGCTTTTTGTTGTGAATATCAGGAGGAAGCTATGTCTTCAATCTCAACATTCATCAATATAAAAGAAAACTGTGTCTCTGATCTTGTCGAACATATTGTTGAGCATGAAGAAGTTTATACGCATCGGAGATATCAGCCAGAGGAAAACCCAATCTTCATGGAACCTAAGTTAATTCGTGCTTCATTTGACGCTGAGCGTTTCAATGAAAATGTGATTTTCGAATTAATGAGAAGAATTTCTAAAGATGCAGAGAAAGCAATGTCATCTTTATTTCGTGTTTATATCGAAGGTAAATTGAGCCCAAAAGATGAGCATGAGTTTATATTTAGTTCCAGAAATGAATGTGAGTCGATTGAGGCATATTTTCTAAGGTTAGCTGGAAATAGAAAGTTTGGTGTGATTATTAATGGTGCGGAGCAATGGTCTGATGAATTAAGCCGGTTTGCTCAACAAACATTTTCTCCTGTGATTCATAAAATGGGATATGACTGTTCAACTATTGAAGTCACACTATTTATTGGTAATTACGGGTATACACCTTTTGGGATTCATGTTGATGACCCTTATACCCAAGTGGTACATTTTCATCTAGGCCCATCAAATAAATCACTGACCTTATTTGAACCCAAGTTATTCCATCAGTTCAATGGTCCAAGCAAGAATTGCTATGATCCAGATGCAATGATTGAAATGGGGAATACATTCAATATTCAGCCGGGTGATATTTTTGTACTGCCACCTCATTATTATCATGTCGGAAATACGGAGTCATTTTCGATTGGGATCGCAATTGCCATATCAAAATACCCTAAAAGTCATGTGACAAAAAATGTGATGAGAACGGCCATCACAGAAAAAATCTATGATAAACCAATTAGCGATGCAATATCCTCAGATGAATTTGAATGCTTGAGTTTTTCAGAGTGGCTTTCATTTCATTATGAAAAGTATTGTTTCATTCAAAAAAGCCGAGGTGGGCTGAGATACGCATATCAAGCAGACCGAAGCGAAGAGATCAATCATGACACTATCCTGGAGATGGATAAGGATTTCAGAGTCTTACTGCATGAGAAAAAGGACAATCTTTTTGTCTTTGCAAGAGGGAATCATATCAAGGTCAGAAATCATCCGGCAGTGAAACAACTCTTTCAGATACTTCATGAAATTTCAACACCATTTACGATTCATCATTTAAATGAGTGTGTGCTTGATCAAATCAGTCAGTCTGATATTCAATATTTTATTGATTTGCTGTACTCATTTGGTGTTATTCACCTAAGGGAAAGCCATGAATATTAGAGAGAATGCTATTCAGGAACTCATGGCATTCAGCCAGGAACTGAAGAAATTTTGTGTCATTCAAAATGCAATCACGAATCATGAAGACGTTTTTTTTCAATTGAAGCAGGTTTTTACAACATTCAGCGAGTCAAATATTCCACGTGCAAGAGTGTGGATCGACGGTGGGCAAAGATATACGGCTGCGGATGATCTGGTTTCAAAATCAATCTCGCAAATTGCCAACTTAGAATTGTTTTTGAAAGAGACGCTTTCTTCTGAAAAATTTTGTATCACACTGAATGGTTTAAGTAGTTACTCAGAAGTGCTCTCTTCAGCGATTGTTGCGCATATTTTACATCCCATTTTTGCACAAGCCGGAAAAACACCCAATTGTGGTACAGATGTCTACTCATTTATTGGGAACTATGGTTTTACACCGTTTGGCGTCCATGATGACCAGGATCATTCGCTACTTTTCCATGTCGGCCCAGAGCCGAAGATTGCCTATATATGGGAGAGAGAGCAATATGAGTCAATCACAGGTGGCACCCTGGCGTCGACCGATTATGAAGCATTGCTCTCGCATGCGAATGTGATCACCCTATATCCGGGAGATTTACTATTTATCCCAAAGGGAGATTTTCATATTTTTGAAACAAAAGGATTTTCTGTCACGTTAGGGGTTACGATTTATCCAGACGATCTGCTGCTTGAATCGACGCAAGGGCTCAGATTAATGGCGGGTCAGTTGACAGATCAAGATCAAATCATGAATACAGCCCTGACCTTGAATGAGTTAGTGCAGTTACGTCGTTTAGCTGTTCTCAGTAACGGAAGTATTATTTATCCGCCCATGATGAAACGCGCTGATGATCGTCTGACGCTTGCTTTGAATCCATCCATTTCAGCGAAAACAATATACCCTGTGTATGCGATGAAAATTGGTGATCGTGAAGCATTGATCGTTCGAATGAGAGTGATTTGGTCAAAATCGACAGGATTGATGAGTCAGATTTCAGAACGAATCAATGCTGCAAACAGCCAACCTCTCAGGGAATTTCTAGTGCCATTTGAAGGTGACAATTTAAAGAAAATTGTTGTCTCTTTACTGAATCGAGTTCACCAGATGGGAGGGATCAGTGTTGAGTAATACACCACAAGAAAAAACAGGTGTTTTATATCGTATCTGGCATTCAACTTTTCGGCACTTATCGCGTCTGGATTATTTCCAGCTTCAGCAAATGTCGATTCATTATCGTGATCTGCGTATATTTCAATATATCTGTTATGCGGTTCGTTGCGCTGCACCTTTGAGTACACTGTTTCTGTTTTTTTCGTCAGCTTTGAGTGTGTCACTGAGTATCTATTTATCATTTATCATGGGTGATATTACTGAAAGTGTTTCGATTCAAGCCTATGATGAAATTAAAATGTTGGGCGTCGTCATGCTGTTGGTTTGGATTTCTATTCCAGCAGTTCAGATGATTTCATTTTTATCGAATATGTTTGTGTCTCAGAATCTGCGGGGGGCGATTATCGATCACCTTTCAGCCAGAATCACATTTGCTGAAAAGCGTGCATTGGAAAAGAATCATTTAGGGAATTTAGTTGAAAGAATAGAAGTGGCTTCTGTCTCACTTCCTGGTGTTGTGAGTGCATTATCAGATACTTTAATCAAATTATTTTCTGTGTTGATTTTAGTCAGTGTTCTGCTGACGGATGTGTCTGTAGAATTGGCTATATCCGTTGCTTTATGGATCACGAGTGCAATCATCCTTTCAGCATATCTTGCTTATTCAGGGATGAAATTTGTAGAAAATGCCAGTGACACTCACTCAAAACTAATGTCAGAAATGACCGAAGTGATTATGAATATTCCTGTGATCTCTGCTTTTCTGTCAAATCAATATGAAAGAAAAAGGCTCAACAAATATCTCTCTCAAGATATTGAAGCTTGTCGCCAGGTCAGAACCTACTGGCTACTGGTGCAATCAATTGAAACGGCCTATAAATGGCTTTTTGGTTTTTTATTTATTTTCTATTCTTTCTATCAGTTTGAATCAGGTGTGTTTACACTCGCCCAGCTTGTGACTTTATTGACTCTGATCATTATTCTATCCTGGCATTTTGAATCAGTTGCTTTTCACTTTGTCGATTTTTTCGATTCTTTGGGTGAGTTAAATGCCAGCCTGAAAGATATTCGAAGGATACCGATATCAGTGACTGAAATTGAGCCTATTGATAAGCCTGAGTCTTTCTCTATCTCCCTGAAAAATATATTTTTTGTGGAAGACGGAAAGATCATTCTGAATGATGTTAATTTAGATATTCAAAGTGGCAGTAAAGTGGCAATCGTTGGTTTTTCTGGCTCGGGGAAATCAACGCTGTTAAAAATCATTTCCGGTCAAATGAAACCCACGCATGGTGATGTTTTGATCTCGAGTGATGTTCATTTTGATGATTCATGGAATGCAATCAAATCCATTTCTAGTTTTAGCGATCAGAATGCACCCTTATTTAACAGAACTGTGAAGGAAAATATAACGTATTCATCTCATACAGCGAATGATGAAAAAATAAAGCAGGTTATCTCTGAGTCGGAATCCTTCAGTATTATTGAAAGGCTATCAGATGGGTTGAATACTGTGATTGAAGAACAAGGTACATCTGTGTCAACGGGTGAAAAACAGAGAATTTCGATTGCCAGAGCATTATATAAAGAGTCCAGTGTCTTGTTTTTTGATGAAGCAACATCTTCAGTGGATATCAAAACAGAGGCAAGAATTATTCGTAACTTGCTGAAAGATCCTCAACAAAGAACATTGTTATTTGTCACACATAGAGTTGCAAGTGTAAAAGAATTTGATCAAATTGTTGTTGTGAGTCATGGGAAAATTATTTCTTGTGGTACTCATGATGAGCTTATGACGTCATGCCATTTGTACGTATCCATGCAGACAGAAAAATCTTTTGATAACGATGAGAAAGATTTAAAAGTAGGTTAATGCAAATGAATATGAATAAACCACTGCTTTTCAAAGGATACTCAAATGGTTGGCCTGCGCTTCATCATTGGTCATGGGAATATTTCGCTGATCTGAAAGAGACCATGATTGATTTGTATGATCATCACGGGGATTTTGTATGCAAAAACCTGTTATCTGAATTTGTTCGTCAGATTGACAGCACCAAACTATATGCTTCTGGATGGCGGTTTTATCTCGAACATCCTGAAATGAAATCTCACTTCTCTGAACCTGAATTCTCTCGGCATGATTGTTTAAAAAAGATCCCGGCGACATGTTTTCTGGAACTACTGTGGATTTTTATTGGGGGGCGGGGAACCGGAACATCTCTGCACCAGGATGTGCTTGGCTCTCATGCTTGGCTAAGTATCATTGATGGGAAGAAGCTTATGGCCTTACATCCACCGGAAGATTTTTCTACCTGTATGGAAGAAAAAATTATTGAATCCGAATGTGTTTTAGAGTCTGGTTTTGGGAAAGGGCACTGGCAATTCTTTGAATTAAATCCGGGCGATCTGATTTTTATCCCCAGTCTGTGGTGGCATGCAGCAAGGAACGAGTGCAAAACGATCGCTTTAACACGAAATTTTGTTTCTGAGGATATTAAACAGAAAGCAACAGAACATTTATACGGGAATAAATTAAATCATCTGGTGAGTTATTTGGAGTAATCTATGCATTTTTCTGAAAAAAATAATGACACTTGGCAGATCCACCCTGAGATATGCATTTATCTTCGGCATGGTCATCGCGCAGAAATTGCATTAGAAGATTTTGGAATCAAAATATCATCATCGAGAAAACTGGCAGAGGTCATTGATGCGCTCAACGAAAGAGATCATTTTTCAGTAGATACTATGAGGGAACTCGTTTCGGAAGATGTGATAGACGTTCTGATGAAAAATTATTTTGTAATACCAGTGGCTATGCAAGATTTATTGAAGAAGTGTCCTGTCTATCCGGCGAATCATCCCGTTGGTCAAACGCTGAATTTGAATCAAATGGACTCACTCAAAAAAGATGATGTTGTGGTATTTCATGCCCCTGTATGCAGTACAACGCACTGTGACGTACCTGTGACCCAAGGGGGAAAATGGGTCAGAAAGTTTTTAGCAGATACTTTTCGGTGTACAGGTAGCCCAAATGACGATTGCGATATCGTAGACTTAGATTTTGGCGAGAAAGTTTCTGCCTCTGATTTGCATCTCTATGATTTAGGCGATATTGCTTATGACCCAATGACAGAAACACAGCGAACCGTTGGTGAACGGTTATCTTTTCTGTGTATGGAGATCTGCGAAAGACAATCGAAAATGATTGTATTAGGCGGGGATCATTCCCAGGCGTTTTATACGATTCAAGCACTCAGTCGTCGTCATCATCGAATTGGTGTCATTCAATTTGATGCGCATCATGATTTATATGTGTCCGGTAATCCGTCTGATTTGGCCATGAATCATGCCAATGTGTTTCATTGGGTGAAAGAGATGGCGCATGTAGAAACCATCTGGCAGGTCGGTGTCAGGGATATTTACCCTCAGAATACGCACAACGTTCAGAGAACGCAGCATTGTAAGGTGAATACTTTGTCAGCTTATGAAGCGCGAACTCGTGGTTTTGGAAGATTGATTGATGCGCTCGATCCTCAGTTAGACTGGTTTATCTCATTTGATGTGGATGTTCTGGCCGGGAGCGATATTCCGGAGACCGCCACTCCCGTGCTGGGTGGGCTGGATTATTATACCGTTCTGCCTCTTTTTGAACGGATTACACGAGCAGTGAATGTGGTCGGTATGGAAATTGTTGAAGTTGGTGAGGGCCAGCCGTCTTCCCATGGGGCTGCGGCTATCGCTGCCAGGCTTGCATCGCGCTATATCTTCAGTCTTCGTCATCCCGAAAATGTCTCCCAATCAATTTATGCACATTTGAGCCATCACACTGCGGAATGATCAGAATTTTTTAATCTGGAGGTTTCTCATGATCAACATGATGGATTTAGTCAAAATTGAACGCGGGGTACTCACATCTCAACAATGCGACTATTTAATCCGTGAATATGAAAATCATCGGGAAAAAGCCTGTCAGGAATCATCTTTTAACGCGCAGACAAAGCGCATTGAAGCGTCTTCATTTCGAGCGGTTTCTCTGCAACCTCAAACAACTGCTTTTGATCTTTTACATACAGCAACGACCAGCATGATTGAAATCTGGATTGAACATTTAGAGCGGCAAGGACGGTTCAATACCGCTTTGCTGAGGCGCTGTCTTCGGTTTTCACATGATTATCGTATTTTGAAATATCAAAAAGGAGAGCGGATTCATCCACACACAGACTGGGATTTTTTTACATTGGGAAGCTGTAGTTTCATGCTGAATGATGATTACACTGGCGGTGAATTTGTCTATTTTAACCGTGAAGTCCCAATTGTTTTGAAAAAAGGTGATGCGATTATCTGGCCTGCCGATTGTTTTTGGGTGCATGAAGTCAAAGCTGTTGAAGAAGGTGTACGATACAGTTCGAACAGTTTTATTGGTTACCTCCCTGAGCCGTATAAAGAAGAAATCAGCCCGCTGATTGAACCGACAGCTGAACAACTTGCGTCATCTCTCAGCTATTTACATAAACCGTGTGCATCCTCAGGTGGGAAACAGTAAGAACCATCATCCTAAGTCGTGAACTGATACGTTTTGAAAATCACTTTCTGGTGAGAAATATTTCTCGCGGCTGCGTATCGAATGGGCTCAGGTTATGGGGCGCGAATAAATACGAGTGTCTGCTGGTACTCTGATCCTAAATCGGGTAGAAAAGCCCCTATGATTGTTTATCTATGTGACAGTGTCACTCTTAGGGTAGGGAAGGTTGAAAATGCAGCCCACGGTTCGCGCGCTGATGGTTCAGGGGACAACATCTGATGCAGGAAAAAGTGTCCTGGTTGCCGGTTTATGCCGGGTTCTGGCAAGAAAAGGGATTCAGGTCGCGCCATTTAAACCGCAGAATATGGCGCTGAACAGTGCCGTGACTGCTGATGGTGGAGAGATTGGTCGTGCACAGGCGGTACAAGCGTTTGCCTGTGGGATTGAACCCACGGTCGATATGAATCCGGTCCTGCTCAAGCCAAATACGGATACCGGTGCTCAGGTCATTGTTCAGGGCAAAGCCGTTCAAGATATGGATGCCATCGGCTATCAGGGTTACAAAAAGTTCGTGCTTCCTTCGATTCTGGATTCTTTTTCTCGTTTGCAGCAAAACTTTGAAACCGTGCTGATTGAAGGGGCGGGCAGCCCCGCTGAAATTAATCTTCGTGAAAACGATGTGGCAAACATGGGATTTGCTGAAGAAGCGGATGTGCCGGTCATCATTGTTGCGGATATCGATCGCGGTGGAGTCTTTGCCCATTTGTACGGCACACTGGCTCTGCTGTCTGAATCAGAGCAAGCGCGTGTGAAAGGGTTTGTGATTAACCGTTTTCGGGGAGATATTTCGCTGCTGCAGTCCGGGCTGGACTGGCTGGAAGAGAAAACCGGGAAGCCTGTTTTGGGTGTGCTGCCTTATCTTCATGGCCTGATGCTGGAAGCGGAAGATGCCATTTCGGTAGAACAGGTTACTAAAGTCGCCAAGCCTTTGCAGGTGGTTGTGCCGGTGTTGACGCGGATCAGTAACCATACTGATTTTGATGTGCTGCGAATGCACCCGCAGGTGAATGTGCATCTGGTCGGTAAAGGACAGCCTTTGCCTGCTGCCGATTTGGTGATTCTGCCCGGAACGAAAAGTGTTCGAAGTGATTTGGCTTACCTGCGCGAACAGGGATGGGACCGGCAGATTGAACGTCACTTGCGTCTGGGTGGCAAAGTGATGGGAATTTGCGGCGGCTACCAGATGCTGGGCGAAATGATTGCAGATCCGAACGGGTTGGAAGGCGATGCGGGCCAGAGTCCGGGCCTGGGTTATTTGCCGGTTCAGACTGTGCTGGAGCCAGAAAAGCAGTTGAAGCAATCACACGGGACGTTAACGTTACCGGGACAGGCACCGGTTGCTGTACGTGGTTATGAAATTCACGCCGGTGTGACTTCTGGTGTCCTTCCTGATGGAGCACCGGTGAAGCTGGAAACCGGGCAAGGGCCGGTTGCCGAGGGTGTGATCGGGTTAGAGGGGCAGGTCTTCGGGACTTATCTGCACGGGGTATTCGATTTACCGGAAGCCTGTGATGCAATTCTGACCTGGGCCGGGCTTTCTGAGAGTCAGACCCCGGATATGGCGCAAATCAAGGCTGAGAATATTGAACGGCTGGCCGATGCCATTGAGTCGCATATGGATTTGGCGGCCATCTGGCCGGCGTGGCACGCTGTCTTTGAGTCAGCAGATAAAAAGGAGTAAAGCAATCTGCTGCATATGAGGTGAGCTTTAGTTCATCATAAAGATGAACAGGAAAATATCTATATAGAATTCTAAGATTGTATGGTCTGTCGTCTGGACCATACAACATTCAACGGAAAGTCGCCGACTCGGGCTGTGATTCAATTTCAATTAGCGTTTGCACATGCTGGTTGAAGGCGATAAGTTAAATGGCTATTGGAGTAGATGATCGGCCTGATACTGACCATATCAGACCAAGACATGTAAATTGGAAGTAAGCAGTATGCATAAAACAGACGACGTAAGAATTAAAGAAATTAAAGAATTATTACCACCAGTGGCTGTACTGGAGAAATATCCGGCGACTGAAAGCGCGTCTGAGACCGTTTTTCAGGCGCGTCGAGCGATTCATAACATTTTGAATGATGAAGATGATCGCCTGTTGGTTGTGGTTGGTCCATGTTCCATTCATGATCCGAAAGCCGCCCTTGAATATGGTGCCCGTCTGAAGGAACTTCGTGAAGCACTGAAAGATCATTTGGAAATTGTGATGCGGGTTTATTTTGAAAAACCACGTACCACAGTGGGCTGGAAAGGCTTAATTAACGACCCGTATATGGATGACAGTTTCCAGTTGAATGATGGCCTGCGTATGGGGCGTAAGCTGCTGCTTGATTTGACCGACATGGGCATGCCGACGGCGGGTGAGTTTCTGGATATGATCACCCCGCAGTATATGGGCGACCTGATCAGCTGGGGTGCAATTGGTGCAAGAACGACGGAGTCTCAGGTTCACCGCGAGCTGGCATCTGGCCTGTCTTGTCCGGTCGGTTTCAAAAACGGTACGGACGGTAACATCAAAATTGCGACGGATGCGATCGGCTCAGCCAGTGCACCACATCATTTTCTGTCTGTCACTAAGTTTGGTCATTCTGCGATTGTCTCTACGGCCGGGAATGAAGACTGTCATATCATTCTGCGCGGTGGGAAAGAGCCAAATTACAGTGCAGCGCATGTGAATGCCGTGATTGAACAGTTGGAAAAGGCAGGTCACCGCCAGAAAGTGATGATTGACTTCAGTCATGCCAACAGCCTGAAGCAATATAAACGCCAGATGCTGGTTGCGGAAGATGTGGGTGAACAAATTGCCCAGGGCAATCAGGCGATTTTTGGGGTGATGATTGAAAGCCATCTGGTGGAAGGCCGTCAGGATATCGTTGACGGAAAAGTCGAGACTTACGGCCAGAGTATTACCGATGCCTGTATTGGCTGGGAAGATACAGAGAAAGTGCTGCGTGAGTTAGCAGATCACGTCGCGCAACGTCGTCAGAGTGCCTGATCCCCATTGATTCTTTCTGCATGAATATAAAGCGAGGATAAATTACGTCCTCGCTTTTTTATTTTCACTGGCCCCATTAACCTCGCGATGGCGGGTACTGTGCAAACATTTCTCCGACCTGTTCCTGAATAAAATTCTCTCGTGCTGATGGTGTCATGTTTTCCGTGAGTTGCCGTCGGGAAATTGAACGCCAGATGACTTTATTCGTCTTATTGTCAATAAGCTCTACGATCAGCTTGCCGTAGTTATATTCACGGAAACGGACGGGTGTTGAATAAGCAATACTGCTGTATCTGTAGCCAACCCCAAATGCGAGGGATGTGCCGTACGAATCAAAATCCGTCATTTCCCGGATGTACGGATTCACGGTCAGATCGGCTTGTTCCTCTGCAGGTTGCAGACCTTTATAACGTAGCTCTCGTTTGATGGTATCTTCTAATCGGTCTTTATCTAGACTGACAATCGAGGATTGAGGCCCCTTGGCAAACTGATAAGTGTGATACTGGCTGAAATCCACGCTGGCATTGTAGTCAGTTGCAACTTTGGCGCTGCATCCACCCAGCAGAATCAGAAAACAGGGAACCATGCTCAGTAAGGCGCGCATATGATTTTCCTCGTAGCCCGAACGGTTTCTGAACGGTTGCTCAAACAGTTACCGAACGGTTACCCGAACGGTGATGGTTTGTTTTGAGTATAGCGTTTCCGCTGATTCTATAATCAAGGCACTGAGACGACCGTGGCAGGAGCCATGCATGAAATGCGCTTTCGTTTGTCTGGGAATGGCACTCTTCATGGCGGGATTACAGGGACATCAGCGATTTTCCGCCAGTGAACAACGCCATCATTCAGCGATGGATATTATCCGCCTGTCATCTGATTTTATAGAGCAGACGAACGCAATACAGCAAGCGCCTATCCGTTCGGATGCACCCGACGATACATTCATCCCCGGAATGGTCGTTCACCCTGAAGATGGCTATGTTGAATTTGAGCGCCCCTGGTGTTTTTCAGCCCAATTTTCAGTCCATGACTATCAAACGCAGATCACAGCGCTCTGTCATCGCCAGAACGGGCGAATGCGAGGGGAATGGTGTGTGGAACCTTCATCTGAAATTGCGCTTTTCAGTGCATCTCTCGGCCTCGAAGGCTCAACGTGTCATGCCGGGGGTGAAATTGCTGTCATTCATGTGTATCGGCCATTGGGGTCACCCCAGGATCAGCGATGGCAATTTTTCGCAAGGGCCATCGGCTTTACACCAATGCAATCAGACCAGAAGCCGAGATTGTGAATTACCGGGCTGTTTTTTTTCATTCTGGCTGTACACTTAACTGGACTGACCAGATTTTTCACAAGGATGTAACATGACAGACTGGCAACGCCTGCACATTACAGAAGCTGAGGGGATCGTGACGGTTGCGCTGAACCGGCCGGAGAAGCTGAATGCATTGGATATTCAGATGTTTCAGGAACTGGATAAAGTCAGCCGTTTACTTCGGACACGCAAAGATATTCGAGCCGTGATTCTGACCGGGGAAGGTGGAAATTTCAGCAGTGGGCTGGATGTAAAAAGCGTGGCGACTTCACCGAAGAAAGTCCTTGGTTTGCTGAAAAAATGGCTGCCGGGTAACGCAAACCTTGCACAGCGTGTGTCCCGAAACTGGCGATTGATCCCTGTGCCGGTCATTGCTGTGATTGAAGGGCGCTGTTATGGCGGTGGTACACAGATTGTATTGGGTGCCGATTTTCGGTTTGCTACCCCAGAGGCTGAACTCTCAATCATGGAAGTGCGCTGGGGCTTGGTGCCTGATATGGCCGGGCTGGTTTCACTGCGTGAACTGGTTGCTAAAGATGTGGCCATGAAGCTGACCATGACCGGAGAGATAATTTCCGGTGAGCGGGCGCAGCAGTTGGGTCTGGTGACGGAAGTGCATCCTAGCCCTTTGCGTGCAGCTCAGACTTTCGCACACCAGATATGCCAGGCCTCTCCGGATGCTATTGCGGCGATTAAGTCCACCACAAATAAGAGTTGGGTCCGGGGTGAACGGGCTTTGCTTGCCAAAGAAACGATGAGTCAGTTGCGGTTGATTCTGGGGAAAAATTTCAAAATTGCGGGTCTTCGCCAGCGAAACAATACCGATAAGGCGTATCAGAAACGTCAGTCTTTTTGGTAAATCAACAACTTTTCCTTATCTTGTGATAGCAACAGGCTTATACTTTTTAAGAGAAGTTATGGAGGAAAGCCTGTTGGATCAAAGTGATAAAGATGCCATCAATTTCATTGGCACTGTTGTTGTACTCTGTTTTGTTGTTCATGTAATCAATATGCTGATGGGAGGCTACCTGGTGGATTACGGCCTTCTGCCCAGACATGTGACACATACCATCGGCCTCGTGGCCTATCCGTTTATACACGGTTCCTGGGCGCATTTATTCAGTAATATTGTGTCTTTCTCGGTACTGGGATATCTGGTATCGCGTTCGGGCCTCTCTCGTTTCATGGCCGTATTCCTGATCTGCTGGGCGATCAGTGGGGCTGGGGTCTGGCTATTTGGACGAATGCACTATCATATTGGTTTAAGCGGCATAATTTACGGGCTTTGGGCATATTTACTGGTGTACGCGTTGTTGCGCCGAAGTATTAAGTCGATAGTGATTGCGGTGATCGTGATGTTTTTTTATGGCTCGATGCTCGCAGGGATCATTCCGGCACGTAGCTGGATCAGCTATGAAAGCCATTTATTTGGTGTCGTTGGTGGTGCCTTTGCCGGTTATGTGTTTGCCAGACGTGATAAACAACGCGCGCTGGCGAATGTGGAACAATAAGGGGGAAGGATATGCTGATTACTTTTCACAGCAAGGCCAGTGCTAACATCACGATGTTTGGCCATGTCGCGAAACAACTGATACATATGATGGGGTATTGCGAGAATGTTCCGGGCATTATTGATGTTGATGATGTTCCCAAAGCTTTGGAAAACCTTCAGAAATCGCTGGTGGTGACCAAGGCACAGGAAGACGCACAGCAGGCAGCAGAAACGGAGAAGGATGATGATCCTTGGGACGATTCTGAGCCAGATATCAGTATGCTGACGCGGGCAAGACCTTTAATCGAAATGCTTGAGGCAGCGATAGAGGAAGAATGCACCGTAATGTGGGAATCGGACAGTTAAGCAACTGAGAGATACGGCGGCTTAGCAACAAGGCCGCTCAAAAACAGGGTTACTCCACGATATGCAGCGGGGCAAAGGGATCATCATCCGGATCGTTTCGCCAGAGATATTCGGCATCGATTGCCACTTTTCGGGCGGCTTCTTCGCCGACGAGAAAGGTGATTAGCCCCAGCGTCATATCTAGCCCCGCCGCCGTGCCGGATGAAGTAAAGGTATGCTCATCCTGTACCCATCGGGCAACAGGGCACCAGAGGACGTGGCTGTTCAGTTCACTGACCCAGTGATACTGATGCTTATTCGTGGTCGCTGATTTCCCATCCAGAAGCCCTGTCTGTGCCAGCAAAGCGGAGCCGGTACAGACAGCGCATTGTATCCGTGCTTTTCTGCCCTGATGGCGCAGCCATTGAATGAGCGGTGGATTTCCCAGCTCAGCTTTGACGCCAGTACCCCCCGGCACTAAGAGCACATCGCAAAACATGTCATCCTGGAAGCTGGCATTCGCAACGATTTGCACGCCTTGCTGACTCGCTACGGCTAAGCCATTTTGTGACGTCAGGGTAATCGTGACGTCCTCTTCAAGTCCGCATAACAAGGTGATCGGCCCACTGACATCAAGCAGGTTAAAACCGGGAAATAAGGGGATCACAATGCTGAGTCCGCGTTGTTTGTCAGGGGCAAGGGCTTTAGTCATTACTTTTGTTTGTCCTTTCATTCTTTACTTACCGTAAAGCATAGTTCTTCAGCGGCTTATTCAAAAAATTCGGTATGGCCCCGGCCCGATTCCCGGTAAGCTATGACTGACTTTTCAGCAAAATCAAGACAACAATGATGATCCGGCTTTCGATTCGAAGTTACTCCCTGACAATGCGGGCGCATGAACACCACTACCATCAGCTGGTGTTTCCTTTGGCAGGTAATATCACCCTGGATATGGCTGATTTCAAAGGAAAAGCTGGCCCGGGACAATGTGTTGTGATTCCGGCAGCAAGTCGTCATGGGTTTCAGGCAGATGAAAAGAGCCGGTTTCTGGTGGCCGATACAGACCGTTTGCCATCGGAGATGCTGCAATTGCCAAGGCCGCTTTTTACCATGTCTTCCGAGTTAACGGCTTACTGTCATTTTCTGGATTTACAGCTGTCTCAGTCTGCGCAGCCCGAACTGGTGAAAAGTATGTCCGGGTTATTTTCACACTTGCTGACAAATGAAAAAGTACATGTCGTTCGTGATCACCGGATCGCCCGGGTTTTAGAGGTCCTGAACCGGGATCTCAGCCAGTCTCTGCCGCTGAGAGAGCTGGCGGCACTGGCTTGCCTGAGTTTAAGCCAGTATAAGGTTTTGTTTCAGGCGCAACTTGGGATGACGACAGGCAAGTACCTGCAAAAACAACGGATGATGAAAGCCAGAGCATTGTTATCTCACTCTGATTTGCCGGTTTCACATATTGCGGAGCAGGTTGGATTCACCGATTTGTCTGCTTTCAGCCGGCGCTTTATGGCGTATTGGGGGGAAACACCACGGCAGATACGGCATCGTTAGCGTCCACGACGCTTTTCATTGAACTCCGGCTTTTCACAAAAGTAAATCGGCTTTTGAGCAAAATTCCAGACTCTGCCCTGCGCTATTCTGTGGCTGTTCATTACAGATAAATCAATACGGAGTGTTTATGTTAATTGCATGGCAGGATTTTGAAAAAGTCGATTTGCGGGTCGGGCAGATTGTGGCAGTCGAAGCATTTCCGGAAGCACGAAGGCCCGCCTATAAACTTTATCTGGATTTTGGGCCGGACATCGGCCAGCGAAAAAGCAGCGCACAGATTACCGATTTATATGAAGCAAACACATTGGTCGGCAAAAAAGTGATGGCAGTGGTGAATTTTCCGGCAAAGCAGATTGGCCCGTTTATGTCGGAGTGTCTGGTGACTGGTTTTTATCGGGAAGATGGCGCTGTGGTTCTGGCTGTGCCGGATCAGGATATTCCGGTAGGCGCGCGGCTGGGTTAAATGAGCGGGGAATTCGACGGGCAATTCAGCCCGCCTGACCGAAACTTTACCGGACGTGTATACGGCCAAGGTACAGATTCGTGTCGTATTCAAACGTAATTTTCCCGTTAATCTGGTAGGTACGGTGCAGCTCAGTGAGTACCAGGATGAGTCGGGTGTAATTTGCAGAGCCTTCCTGAGGGCAGTACGACACAGAACGGACCCGGCCGATCAGAGCGTCGAGATCCATGCATTGACTGTTTTCAAAGACGTGTTGTTCCATGTCTCCGGCAGCAAAGAATCGCCGGATATCTTCATCTTTGAGGTTCATGTGATTGACGTATGCATAATCAGGACTGAGCTGGCGCAGTATTGCGTCATAATCTCGCTGAAGCGGCGATGAAAACCGGCGCTTGTTCCAGATCAGCGCCAGATAAGCATTCGGTTTGGCAATCCGTTGAAATTCAGTTCGGGTTACCTCGTTACAAAACCAGTGAAAAGACTGTGCAGCGGTGATGAGATCGACGGTGTGATCTGGCAGACCGGTCTGTTCCGCCGGGGCCTTGCGGCTGGTATAGCCGGGCATCCCGGCAAGAGACTGGTCCGCAGCCTGACGCATGGCATCATTTGGCTCAACGGCACATACCTGAAGCCCTTTTTCCAGCAGGAGCCGGGTCAGGATCCCTGTTCCGGCACCGATATCTGTAATCACGGACTGCGGATGAACGTCTGTTGCGCTGAGCAGCGCTTTGATCATCTCCTGAGGATAACCGGGGCGGTACTTCCGGTAATCTTCAACCCGATCTGAAAAGCGTTCTGTCGCTTGTTTCATCATGACTTGTCATCCCTGAATGTTGGTTTTATTGCTGACTCAGCTGGAGCAACTGTTCCGGTTTTTCAAACAGATATTCGGGGTGCTCAATTTCAAGCTCTTTTCGGGAGCCGTAGCCCCAGAGAACCCCAGCCGATTGCAAACCATTGTGATGGGCGGCACTCAGGTCGACGGCCCGGTCGCCAATCATGACGGCATGCTGGGTAATGGTGTACCGCTGGCGTAATCCTTCCAGTTGCTGCCACTTTTCAATACCAATATCCCCGCCATTGATGAATTCGAAGCAGTTGTCCAGTTCAAACAGGGTGAGGATTTTGCGGGCAAAGTCAGCGCGTTTTGAAGTGCAGATCCCCATCCGGACGCCCTGATTGCGTAATGCTGTCAGCGTCTCTTTGACACCGTCATAGAGGGTATTTTCTGAGTATCCGATGTCTGCGTATCGCTCACGGTATTTAGCGACAAGACTGGCAATGACGGATTTGTCGTGATTTTGGGTCAGGGTAATGAAGGTTTTATCCAATGGTGGACCAATATGAGCCGCAATGGTTGCTTCAGGGAGTTCGGGCAAGTCGTGGTGAGATAAAGCGTAATTGAATGACTTGACGATCCCCTCTCTGGGGTCACTGATCGTGCCGTCTAAATCGAAAACCAAATGGTCGTGTTTCATGCTTATCTCCTTAATTTTCTATTCATGCAGTGCGTTCCGTGCTTTGCCTGCGTTCTTGCTGATGACGCACAGTGCGCCTCATTGAAAGCAGTGCGCCTGATTGTATATGAGGTCAGCAGTCGGTCATATGAAAAATGACTGCATAAAATGCCTGAGGTCTATTGAAGCCATGGAGCAGTCCCCGGTTCGCCAGTCAGTGACGGTTCACATGACCCCGATGCGGATTGCTCGATGAGTGCCAGCCAATGCGTGGGAGACGGAAAAAGCTTAACAGTGCTCATCATCTTGGGCTACAGTGGCAATACATTTGATTCATCAGGATATTCTCATGCCTCTTCTCGATTGCGTAGAAGTGAACCCCAGAGTAAAACCAACCGCGACGGTTATCTGGTTACACGGACTTGGCTCGAATGGACACGATTTTGAAGCCATACTGCCTGAATTAAAGTTACCTGCAAATGCGCCGGTTCGCTTTATTTTTCCACATGCTCCCTCAATGCCGGTGACGGTAAACGGCGGGATGGTGATGCCAGCCTGGTACGACATTCTGGAAATGGGCTTAGGCCGTAAACTGGATAAAGCCCAGTTGCTTGAATCATCGCAAAAGATCGCGGGGTTGATTGATCGAGAGCGAGCCCGTGGTATTGCCAGTGACCGAATCATCTTGGCCGGTTTTTCTCAGGGGGGCGCCGTGGCGTATCAGACGGCGCTGACGTATCCGCATCCGCTGGCCGGCCTGCTGGCATTGTCGACCTATTTCCCAACGGCTAAGCGTGTTGAAGTTTCGCCTGCCAATCAGGAGCTGCCCATTGAGGTCATGCATGGCAGTTATGATCCGGTTGTGTTGCCATCGTTAGGGAAAGCTGCGGTTGATGCGCTGGAAGCACTTGGTTTACAGCCCCACTGGCGTTTGTATCCGATGGAGCATCAGGTATGCCTGCAGCAGGTCGAAGATATTGCGAGCTGGCTGAAGCATACCCTTCAGATTCAGTAAAAAAATGATGTATCGCCGGCTGTTGCCATGACAGCCGGGTTACTACTTCCCAGCGACTTTATTCGCCAGTAGCCCCTGCAGTTTATAAATATTGGTTTTACTGCCAAATTCCATGCCAAAGGGTTCATGTTGACCAGAAACCCAGATTTTCAGTTCGGCATCCAGGTCAAAATTTCCGGTGGATTCGACTAAGAACATGGTGATGGATTTATACGGAATCGAACGGTATTCCACTTTGCGTCCTGTCATGCCCTGTTTATCGATGAGGATCAGGCGTCGGTTCGTCAGGATCAGCATGTCACGAATCAGTTTATAGGCCAGTTCGATTTGCTCATCAGGCCCGAGGATGGCACTGAGCTCATCTGTGGCTTCCTGAATGTCCATTTCACCCGCATTCCCAAGTAGCTTATCCAGTAGTCCCATGTCATTTTCCTTGAATATCAGTGTGCTGACGCTTGTTGAGTAAAAATGTGACGCTGTTTAAACAATACGCACCTTTAAGACAAGATGCCAGAGCCACGAATTGACAGGAAAGAATTGGACTGTATATTTAAACAGTATTTTCGGGCTTTGACGTTTCAGGGGAGGTTATTTCTTGGCTGATTTTTCGGTTTCGATGCTCTCGGTGATGGGCCTGAGTGGTATCGCGATACTGACCTCAGTGGTTGCTGCCGTTCTGGGTTTTGGTGGGGGGATGCTGCTGATTGCGTTTATGCCCCTGTTTCTGCCGGCAGCCGCTGTGATTCCGGTGCATGGTGTCACACAAATGGTCAGTAACGTCAGCCGGGCTGTGTTTTCCTGGCGTGAGGTGGCTTGGCCGTTGCTGCCTGCTTATCTCATGGGGGCGGTGATGGGAACATTGCTGATTGGGTTCACCGTCGTCCATGCCGCCACCAATTACCTGCCTCTGTTCATTGGCAGTTATATTTTGCTTAACGTCTGGCACAAAGGTTTCATGCGTTGGATCAGTCAGTTTGAGTCTATGTTTATGGCAGGGTTTGTCTTGAGTGCACTGGGTCTGTTGGTTGGTGCACCCGGACCTGTTTTTCATCCAATGGTGATGAAAAAACTTGAAAATAAGCATCAGCTTGTGGCAACGACAGCCATGATGATGACCATTGCACATGGCCTGAAGTTGCTGATGTTCGGCTGGATTGGTTTTGCCTATATTGAACAGTGGCCTTTGCTGCTTGTCTTGATGCTTTCAGCAATGCTTGGCTCCTGGTTGGGAACCCATATTCGTCGGCGAACAAATGATGAGATGTGGATGGTTGCCATGAAAATCTTACTGAGTGGTCTGGCGATCCACATGATGATATCCGTTGGTACGGGGCTGCAATAACAACGCGTGGCAGCCGGTTTTCGTCGAAACAGTTTTTGTTGAAACAGATAGGGAGAGAAAACATGCAGAAGGAAACTTTAGCCGCAGGCTGGCTGGCATATGTCGAAGTGACAGGGCCTTATGGCGAGAATTATAAACCGGCATTGCAAACCTTATTTTCCTGGGCTGGAAAAAAGGGGCTTGAAGGTGGTCAGTGTATTTTCGTGTATCTGGATGATGTCGAGACGACATCACCACAGGATTGTCGTACTCGGGTGGGCGTAACTGTGCCTGAAGGAACGTCAACCGATGGGGTGATCGCCCTGATGCATTTACCGGGAGGTGAATATGCGACCCTACGGAAACAAGTCACAGATGAATCTCAATATGCCCCGTACTGGCAGCAGCTGAATCAGGAGCTTTCGGCGGTTTCTTCACTGAGTATTGATGGTGAACGACCTTGCTTTGAACTTTACCACAGTGTGGATGAAGAAAATGATATCTGTGATACCAGCTTTTGTATTCCTGTAAAGTAAGTTCGTATCAAACAGGCTCATCGCGGGGTGGGCCTGCTTGATGAAGTAGAGAAGAAAGGGGGTGGGGATAAAATAAAAGCGGCGAGGCTAATGTCCGGATAAATCCAGATATGCCTGCAACTCTGAAAGTTGTCGGCTGCGCTCGGCGGCCAGAATTCCCAACCAGTCTTGCTGTGTCAGGTTTGGATTCAGCGATGTCAGTAAGGCTGCAGTCTGATCACGGTATGTTTGCCAGGCGCGCTGAACGCTTTTTATATCCTCAGCGGTGATCTCAAGGTTGAAGTCTTCGATAGGCTCCCCCTTTAACTGATGGGTCAGGCTGTTATATGTCTGTTCCATCGTTAGATTTGCTTCTTCTAAGGCCGGAATATCTTCCGGTGCTGTGCCTGCCAGCGTATCAATGATTTGCGAAAGATATTTGTCGTTCTGCAAGGATACCGATTCAATCCGGAACGCAGCGTAGCTGCTGCCACTGTGCAATTCTTCATACCGCGCTTTGTGTTCAAAAAAATCATTTGCCATCTGAATGGCATTTTTGATGGCTTTTTGCTGTGACGGGGGAAGATGGCTGATCGCCGCATCCTGACGTTTCTTCCGAGCGAGTTGTTGTTCTCCTGCAAAGCGATTGCTACAGAAGGCGGTGCCAACACCGCTGGTGATGTACTGGCATAAGTCGAATTCAAAAGGTCGCTGATGCTGCCAGTGATCGTAGACATCCAGCACGGCATATTTCACTTCTGCGGGGGCGAATCCTCCCTGACAGACTAACTGCAGGGTGAGGTGGCTTTTTTGCTGTTGCGGGTATTGGATGTTCCGGGAGATTTTCTCAGCCACTTCCCAGATCTGGTAAAGCGAATTATCAGAAGCCGCTTTCAGATAAACCGCTTTGTCGGCATCTGTCAGGTTGTCTGGTTCCAGGTTTCCTGCCTGCACGCAACGTTGTTGGGTGTCGGGATCAAGACTGACCATCTCAGACGAGTGATCGGCCAGTGAGAGGGGGGTGATAAACAATGTCATCAGGGAAAGTGCTGAAGCCTGAACCTTCACAAAAATAGCTTTACTGGCGTGTCCTGACATAGTGGCGAGTGTGGTGAATCGGAAAGAGTGGCTGTTACGATCGCAGGTTGTCTGAAAAAGAACAAGAGGGAATGTGACAATATTTTGGCCCGTTGTGATTTCTCTCGCCAAAGAGAACAGGAACAGGCCAAAAGTGAGGTTGTTAGCGGGGCTGAGCCAGTAGTTGCTCAATGCTTTGGGTCAGTTTGGTGTCGTCCGGTTTGGTGGTACTGGCGAAAACAGTCACGACTTTCCCCTGGCGATCGACCAGGTATTTGTAGAAATTCCACTTCGGTGTCACACCCGAATCTTCGGCAAGTTGGTGAAATATAGGATTGACGTCACTGCCACGAACCGCACTTCGGGACATCATCGGAAAAGTAACGCCGTAGTCCAGATAGCAGACTTTCGCGGTGTTCTTTTCCGTGCCCCGGTCTTGAAAAAAGTCGTTTGACGGAAAACCAATGACAGCAAACCCTTGATCCTTATAGGTTTGATAAAGTGTTTCCAACCCTTCAAATTGCGGTGTAAATCCACATTGACTCGCCGTGTTGACCAGCAACAGGACCTGCCCGTGATACTGCTGACATAAGTTCACTGTGTCTGTGCTGTTCAGCTTGCCAATCTCATGGTTCAGCAGAGGCGGGCAGTCAGATTGGGCTGCCTGAACTGGAATAAAGGCCAACAGTGACGATACGAGAATCGTGGCTTTGATGAGATGTCTGACAAATGAGCGTTGCATAAGCATTTCCTGTCTGTGGCGGCCAAATGATGTTGATGATCGTTCGAATCGCTATTGTGTTCAATTTAAGCACTAAATGATAGCAACACGATCATTTCAGCAGGAATTTCTGATGTGCTTGCCTGATTGATAAGCAGTTTCTCAGAAATTTACCCTGGCACAGGGCTGGTTGGTTGCGCGAAAGCATGAGCGTCGGGAATTTTTAGTGTACAGCGATCACATGAAAAAGTGTGTCGCGTCTCTTAGGGGGCATAAATCACTCATTTTTCATCTGATACTGATGAAAATTATCAGTTTTTTTGTTTAAAACGGTGCTTATGATTTAATTTTTCAGGAAACAACAGATTAACTGGCTCAATCAAACAAAATAATTTTTAAAAGTGCGCTGTTGCGTGCTTTTTTGTTTTTATTTGTTAAAAAATTGTCATGACAATGATCAATTTATTTAACATCTGTGTGTAAAAAAATGCTCGAGTTGGCAAATACTCAATGCGGTGCAATCAGCCGTATTTGCACATCACGCTTCCTAAAACTGAGCATATTGATAATTAAGAAGAATGACGATGATGAAGAAATATCCAATCTACCTTTCAATGGCGGCCGTTCTCATGACGGGATCTGCGCAGGCAGCGCTGAACGATTATGCGGTGGTTCTGGTCCATGGTTTTCAGGCTGATCAGCTAAAGTCAAAGCCGGGCAGCGCACAAGTTGCGACAGAAGGCGCTGAGTATTGGCAGGAGTTCTGGCTGGCTCGTGCAGATGCCCGGATTGACTGGCCGTCGCATGAGCGGATCGAAGGGAAAATTGCTACTGATTATCTGTGGCCGAAACTGAAGGAACTCTCGCAGAAAGGAACCTGTCAGGCGGGGTGCGTGTTCGTCACACACTCGACCGGGGATCTGGTCACCCGTTATCTGATTGATAATCAGGCTAACTGGCTGCTGAATGCAGGGCTGGAACCCTTGAATATTGTTGCGACTTATGACTTTGCCGGTGCTGGTGGTGGTTCCGAGTTAGGAGATATGGTCGTGAATGTCGCCGAAGGGGGCGGGGCTTGGAATGCAACCCTGCGATACGCGCTTTCGCTGTGGCTGGGCGAGATTCCAGATCGTCAGAATACAGGGGTGCTCAACGATTTACGTGTTGCGAATGCCCGTCAGCTGTCAGCGTTACCAGACAGTCGGGTGCCGCGGTTACGCTTTGCCGGAGACAGCAGTGATTACCTGGGCGTGACATCAGGTTTCCTGCCGGGTCACGATGATGGCGTGGTCGCCAGCCACTCTGCCTGTGGGGCCAGCGCAGCCGGAGATTTCAGCAGTTGTTCAGTGCATGTGGCCTATAACGGTAAGCTGGCCACTCAGTCGGACGGTGTGAGTCGGTTTATGCCGTATCACTATCCATTGCTGATGGGGGAAGATTACAGTCACCGTGGCTTGATCAGCCGTCGTCATGAGGGGGAGGTGACAACAGCTACCGCTCAGGCAACCCTGTTGGATGGTCAAGTGATTCGTGTGAATTCGACAGATGAATGGTACTGGCTGAATGGTCATTATTACCGTTATGTCGATGGTTCAGACTCGAAAACGATCTCTGAGCTTGCCTATAACTTTTAATCATGACTTTGTTCAGGCTTTGGTTCTGACCGAAGCCTTTTTTAGTGAATCGTTACTATGAAGAAGCGAAACGTGGCTGTTTTGTTGACGGGAGTGAGCATCCTGATTTGGGGGGTGTCAGCAGTGTGGCCGGAAAAACAGTTTCATCATCCCATCGCAGAGGTTAATCCGCCTCAGCCCTCGCCTGAAAATGCGAGGTCGGAAGAGCGTGCTCAGCTGGTGTCGGCCAACCCTGTCGTGCCTTCGGAGAGCAATGCGCAAAGCAAAATGAACCCTGAACCTGAATTGCGGTTGCCAGTTGCGATGCAAACGGAGTTTACGATCATCTCGAAAACGTATGCGGCTGAATTGTCCTATCCGGCATATTCTCGGCCGTTGACTGCGCAGGACATCCAATGGCTGGAGCCGAATCGCTATATGCCGGTGAATGCGCCGGTACTGGATGGGAATGATTCAGCAGCTTTAGTGCTGACAAAGTACAGACATTTTTATCCGGAAGAGATCAAACTCAGTGTGCAGAGTGGATTGCCTGTGGTCGGGATGAACGTTGAGCTGTTTGATTTGGTCACAGATGAACACCTGGCTGGTGAGCAGGTGCAGGGGCGGCAGGTTGTGATACCTTCTGGAGCGCATTGGCCTGATGAAATTCGTGTGAAAGCGAGCGTGGACTTTTCGACCGGGACAGACATTCTGAGCGCAGACTTTCGGTTCTATGTACCGGTCGCTGAGGTGATTCAGGTCGCCAGACCCACCGTCTCTGGTGCAAATGTTAACATCCCGGTGATATTGGCCGTGAAGAAGGCTGGAATTTACCGGGTACGAGCCAACCTGTTTACAATCAACGGACAACCTGTTGCCGTGTTAACGGCGAAGCAAAAACTGGCTGCCGGAGATCAGATCCTGACTTTGCAGGCGCATCAGCAGGTGCTTGCTGGTGCGGGGGAGTATGAACTCAGAACAGTTCAGGTCGAAAAAATGTCCGGTTTTCCCGGAGAGAAAACTCAGTATGGCACCAGTGTTCAACCCAACTGGCCTTTGGGGCACATTGATACGTCGCTATTGACTGAGGAGCCTTATATTCCCACCGAAGATGAACAGCAGCGCATGAACTTTCTGCAAAACGCAGCATCAGGCTGACGCCTGTGGTGAAACGTCACTGAGTATCCAGTCGAACAGTAAAGTCAGGGAAGGATTCGGTGCGGTGTTTGGCCGAACCAGAGAGTAGCACTTCCCTGACGCAACACGCTGCGGGTAAGGCAGGATCAAGCGGCCTGCATCCAGATCCTGCTGAGCCAGCGTGACATCACCGACCGCAATCCCAAACCCCTGAATTGCGGCACTTACCGCCAGATCGAGTGTGGCAAAATGCTGGTTCTGGACGGCAAGCTGCCCGTCATATCCCGTATGCTCAAGCCATAACATCCAGTCTGAGTGCTGCGGGGTGGCGTGCAGCCAGGTGTATCTGTGCAGCGCGCCCAGTTCGACGGGGAGTGATTCCTGGCTGAAAAGTGAAGGGGAGCACATGGGGGATAAATACTCATCAAAGAGCCTGAATGCTTTCGTGTCTTTCTGTGGCGGCTGTTCCGCGTAGCAGATGGCGGCATCAAAAGGCTCAGTGGCAAAACTGACGCTGTGCATGATGGCTGAAGTTAATTCGACATCAATTTCCGGGTGCGCCTGTTGAAATGACATCAGCTTGGGTAATAGCCAGGCGGTAATACAGCTTGGCGCTTTTAGTTTGATCTGCTGCTTTTCATTCGAAACCTGTTCGACTGCTTTTTGCAACTGAGTGACAACCTGCTGAACCAAAGGGAGAAACTCAAGCCCTTTCGGGGTCAGGATCAGACCGCGGGCATGACGCTGGAAAAGACGAACGTTGAGTTGCTCTTCCAGCGCCTGAATCTGGCGGCTCACGGCACCTTGTGTCACATTCAGGTGTTTTGCCGCCGCCGTAAAGTTGAGGTGTTCCGCTGTGATCAG
Organism: Photobacterium galatheae; assembly: GCF_000695255.1. Classification (GTDB taxonomy): domain Bacteria; phylum Pseudomonadota; class Gammaproteobacteria; order Enterobacterales; family Vibrionaceae; genus Photobacterium; species Photobacterium galatheae. Next base: position 110,465 of record NZ_JMIB01000026.1, read on the forward strand.
AAAGGCATGGAGTTCTCGGGTTGAAGGCAGTCTCATCGGTCACATCATCTCTGTTTCGCTGTGTCAGTTAAGCCATGTGTTTTTCTCATGGCTAGTATGCCGACTTTTCGATTCTTCTTTCAATGAGATTTGTTTAATTTATGTAAACGGAAGATATAAAGCCGCTCAAGATGAATCTTTAATCGGAAATGTGCGCTTGGGCTTGCTATTCATGCATTGCGAAGAGGTATGCTGTGATGTCATTAGCAACAAAACTGGTTCCTGAGGTGGTAAAAAATCTCATACCCTATCAGTCTGCGCGCCGGATCGGCGGTCAGGGACATATCTGGTTGAATGCCAATGAGCTTGAACAGAGTGAGCGCTATGGTGAATCCGAAAGTTATAACCGCTATCCGGACTTTTTGCCGCAACTCATAGAACAGGCTTATCTGGATTACAGTGGCAGTGATTTCTTAACAGGCCGTGCTTTGCAATGCGAGACGCTGGCTGTCCGCGGAGCGGATGAAGCCATCGATTTGCTGATTCGAACTTTTTGTCAGCCCGGTGAGGATCAGATCGTTATTTGTCCGCCAACCTATGCTATGTATGAGTTTTGTGCAGATTCGATTGCACTGAAGACTGTTAAGGTGCCATTGACAGATGATTTTGGGCTGGATGTGGCTGCAGTGAAGCCGCATCTGAAAAACAGTAAGATTCTGTTTTTATGTTCCCCGAATAACCCGACGGGGAATGTGATTCCACAGGAAGATATTGTCACGTTGCTTGAAGCGGGTAAGGCGTCGACACTGGTGGTCGTGGATGAGGCCTATATTGAGTTTGCTCCGCAGACCAGTGTGGCGCATCTGATCGCAGACTACCCCAATCTGGTTGTGATCCGTACACTGTCTAAGGCTTTTGGGTTGGCATCCATTCGTGTTGGTTTTGTTCTGGCAGACAAAAGTGTGATGGATTATGTGGCGCGACTGATTCCGCCTTATCCGATTGCGGACCCCAGTGCGCTGATTGCGCAAAAAGCACTGCAAGAAGAGGGTCTTGCAGCGATGCGCAGACAGGCTAACACTTTGATCGCGATAAGAGACGGGTTTGTGGAAGCGGTGTCGGCCCTCCCATTTGTGGCGCAGGTTTACCCTTCTTCGACCAATTTTGTACTGGTCCGGTTTAAAACCGATGACTGCCTTTATGATTATTTGCTGCAAAAAGGCATCGTGACCCGGAATCAGTCGCATGATCCGCGTCTGGCCCGCTGCGTGCGAATTTCGATTGGAACTCAGGCCAGTATGGCTGAGACACTCCAGGCGCTGAAAGATTATCCATTTGATCCAAAAAAGATAACGACGGTGTAAGAGGGAATGACAATGAAAAAACAACTGGGAATGGGCCTGATCCTGGCCGCATCACTGATCAGCAATGTTCAGGCAGCAGACAGACCGGTTCGTCTGGCATCTGACTTTACTTATCCGCCTTTTAACTACAAAGATGAACAGGGAACACCGAAAGGTTTTGATATCGAAATTGCTGATGCGTTGTGTCAGGAAGCTAAGCTGAAGTGCGTGTGGGTGGCACAAAGCTGGGATGGCCTGATTCCATCATTACTGGCCCGTAAGTCTGATGCCATCATGGCTTCAATGCGTATTACGGAAGAACGTAAAAAGCGTGTCCTGTTTACCGAGAAGTATTATCAGACCCCGGCCCGCTTTGTTGCCAGAAACAATGCCGGGATCAGCATTGATAAAGCCGGTTTAGACGGAAAGCGGATTGGCGTTCAACTGGGCACGATTCACGATCGTTACGTGACTGATATGTACGGGGATGTGGCGAAAATTCAGCGTTATACCGGTCAGGATGAAGTGTATCTGGACCTGGCATCTGGCCGTTTAGATGCGGCGTTTGGGAATTCGGATCAACTTGCGCTGGCGTTCTTGGATAAGGAGCGGGGCAAAGGATTTGAGTTTGTCGGTGCTGCCGTGACCGATAAAGCTTATATCGGTGAAGGGACGGCACTGGCATTGCGAAAAACCGATAAAGCACTGGCTGAGAAATTCAATCAAGCGATTCAGAAGATTCGTGAGAACGGCACCTATGACCGCATCGCCAGTAAATATTTTAACTTCGATATTTATGGTGAATAACCGGCCAGAATGAAGGTCACTTCATTTCAGAATCAACGCCGATCTCTGGGTCGGCGTTTCTGTTGGTGCTTCCCATATCCTTTCTTTTCTCCTGGTCGCAGGCGTCGTGTCCGGAAAACTTGCCACAATCTCTGTTGAAGCGATTCGAGTTAAGTCTCGGATCTTCTTGATTTATTTTTTTGATGCCGTAGTGTTGCGGCTTCTGTTTCATATTCTTTGGTGAGGTCCCATGCATTACCCATCTCCTTTGCAACCCGGTAGTACGATCGCGGTGACAGCATGCTCTGCGGGTGTTCCTGCAGCCTGTCATGAACGCTTGGATTTTGTGATTCAGGGACTGCGGGATCGGGGATTTAAAGTGCTTGAGGGTCAATGCCTGCGTGAGAATCAGGAACATGTCAGTGCGCCTGCTGCAGTCCGTGCAAATGAACTGATGGGTTTTCTGCTGGATGATCGGGTCGACGCAATTTTTCCGCCCTGGGGCGGTGAACTGGCCATGGAAATTCTGCCGCTGCTTGATTTGAAATTGTTGCGTCATGCCAAGCCCAAATGGCTCGTTGGTTTTTCGGATATCAGTACGATTTCTGCTGTCCTGACGGCCCAATGCGGTTGGGCCAGCCTGCACAGCGCCAATCTGATGCAGCTTCATCCGGCTCAAGATGATGCGCTGAATCGCGCTGTCTTCTCTCTGCTGGGTTTGCCTGCCGGAGAATCTCTGACACTTGATCAATCGGCTTACCATGAGTCAGCATCCGTGGATTATGCGCAGGTACCAGACGCAACGTTCTCCCTCTCAAAGCCGACCCAATGGCGTGCCTTATCGTCGGGCCATTCTGATGATGCTGATTCAGTGCATTTCTCCGGGCGCTTAATTGGCGGTTGTCTGGATACGATTGGTTTGCTGTCGAATACGGCCTATCTGGATATCAAGCAATTAAAAACAACCTATGCCAGGGATGGGGTGATTCTGTTTCTGGAGAATGGCGAACTCTCGCCAACAGCCATGGCCCGGTTGCTGTTGTCGATGAAATTGAATGGTGTATTTGATGCCGTTGATGGCGTGTTGTTTGGCCGCGATGGCACTGCCGAGACACATGGGAAAATGCTTTCACATGCACAAGTGATTGCAAAAGTGCTGGGGGATCTCTCGGTACCCGTTTTATGGGATACCGATATTGGTCATGTGGCACCGAATCTGCCCCTGGTGAATGGTGCTTACGCTGAAGTGACTCTGGCCGGCGGGCAGGGGCGGGTGGTACAAACATTCCGGTAACCCGGTACTGTGGCAAGTGATTGATACTGAGTGGCTTGCCAGAGCGTCTATACTCTCAGGGAATGTGTTTCTGTAACCGCAATCGCCTCGGATAAGTACTGAGCTATGAGAGATGACAACACAGCCGTGCTGTATGAGCACGTGCGTTCAGCGTTATCAGACGAGCAGGGTTATGCACGTCATCTGGATGAGAAAGCTGCACGCCTGCTTGGGTTGCACTCTGCGGTGATTGCGGGGTTTACCATTTTGGTTTTTATGGCGTCTTCTCTCTTCCTTCCCCCCGAACATGTCATCGGCTGGTTGGCAGGCATCGCAGTTCTGTTGACCTATGTTGGGTTGATCTCTGCCTGGAGCCTGCTTTTTCGGTTGCTGCGTCCTTCTGATGCCTACGGTGTGGTCTTGCCGGAAACCTGGTTAGAAGATATGAAACAACAGGGGGCGAACATGAATGCCCATTTGGCGCTTGTTCGTTGCTATACCGTCTGGCAGAAGCTGAATCACAACAATCAGCAGAAAAATCTGTTGTTGACGAAGGCGTACCATGAAATTGTATTTTCTGCCTGGTTAATCGCGATTGCTTTATTGCTGTTACTGGCAGCAAAGTATTTCGGGCTTGATCTGTAACTTTGACCCAAAAGTGATGTTTTGGCTCACCGGCTGGCGTCTTAGTGTTAGAGTGTGCAAAAGCGATATTTCATGTGTGCATCAGGAGGGAAGATGCAATTGGTTCACTGTAGCTTTGAAAAACACGGCGAAGCCATTCAGGCAATTTTCAATGACGCGATTCTCAATACCACGGCTTTATACGAATATCAGCCCCGATCCATGGCAGTGATTCAGGCTTGGTTTGCGACCAAAGCAGCGAATGAATTTCCGGTGATTGGTTTTGAGAGTGATACCGGTGAACTGATGGGATTTGCCAGCTACGGTACATTTCGGGCCTGGGCAGCATTTCAATATTCTGTTGAACATTCGGTTTATATTCATCCGGACCATCAGGGCAAAGGATTAGGAAAAATGTTGATGGAAGCGTTGATTCAGTCAGCCAGAGCACAGAATTATCATGTGATGGTGGGGGGAATTGACGCCTCAAACACAGGCAGTATTGCGTTACATAAAAAATTAGGTTTTGAATATTCAGGGACGATTAAGCAAGCTGCCTATAAATTTGACCGTTGGCTGGATTTGGATTTTTATCAGCTGACACTCGACACGCCGTTAAAGCCAGTTTCTGGCTCACTGAAAGATTGAAAAGGACATTGGATGTTATTGAATTGCCCGCTTGGTGAGGAAAGAGTTGAACGCCTGATCTCTATTTTGGCGCTGACACCCGACAGTAAAGTGGTTGATATTGGCTGTGGTGAAGGCGAATTATTGCTTCGCCTTGCGAAAGCAACGGGCGCGAAGTGTCTGGGGTTGGATATTTCAGAAGCCTGTATTTCAACAGCAATGCTGAAAGCGGAACAACAGGGATTGTCGGATTTGGTTCGATTTGAAGTGGCTGATGGCAGCAAACTTCAACTGACTGCCGAATATGATGTCGCAATTTGTATGGGGTCGGTGCATGCGTTTGCAACGGGGGAGGCAGCCTACCCTGCCGCGCTGTCAACGATGCAGCAATGGTTGACACCCCGTGGACAGCTTTTGATCGGTGAGGCTTACTGGAAACAATCTCCGGATCAGGCATATCTGGATTTTATGGGTGAACCTGTGGGCATTTATCAAAGCCATCAGGGGAATATTGAAGTGGCAGAATCACATGGTTTGATTGTCGCCTATGCTGCGACCAGTCATCAGGATGAATGGGATCATTTCGAAGGCAGTTTTCGTTTAAATGCGGAACGTGCTGCACAGGCTAACCCGGAAGATGAAGCCGCACTTCAAAAGCGTGATGCGGTGAGAGAATGGAATACTTACTATCATCGCTATGGCCGTGACACGATGGGCTTTGGTTTTTATCTGATGCTCAAAGTTGAAAATGGGGATCGTTAAAAATTCAGCCTGAACCCAAAAGGCTGATGTCAGCGTTGACCTAAACCGATTGGGCCGCCCTATGGCGGTCTTATTTATTTCCGGAGATGAACCGGTTGGCTGGAACGTCATAAAGAGGCGAAAAGGAGACGGTTATGGAACACAGCAGGAATAAACGTGCGCTGGTGGTTGAAGGTGGTGCGATGCGCGGGATTTTTGCAACGGGTGTACTGGACGGGTTTCTGGAAAAAGGTTACCGGCCGTTTGATTTCTGTATTGGGGTTTCAGCCGGTTCAACCAATCTGGCGGCATGGCTGGCAAACCAGCATGGGCGTAATTATCAGGTCATTACCGATTATTCCTGCCGGCCAGAGTTTATCAGCCTGCGCAGATTCGTGCGGGGCGGCCATTGGCTGGATCTGGACTGGTTGTGGAGGATTACCATCAACGAAATTCGTTTGGATCTGGATGCCTTCGCAGCGCAACCTGTGCCGTTATATGTAGTCACCACTCAAGTCGCAACCGGTGAGGCTGTCTATGCCCGGGCGACGGCAGAGAATCTGGAGCAACTTTTAAAGGCGTCTTGTTCTGTGCCGGTTGCTTATCGGGATTTTCCTGAACTGAATGGAATTGCCATGACTGATGGCGGTGTAGCTGATTCGATTCCGGTCATGAAAGCTTATGAGATGGGCGCGCGGGAGATGACCGTGATTCTGTCTCGGCCCTTGGGATACCGTAAAAAGGTTAGTAAAGCCTCCTGGCTGGTGCGTCGTCTGCTGGCAGATACGCCGCAACTGGCTTATGCCATGATGCATCGTGCTGACAGTTATAATCAGGCAATTGATTTTATTGAAAACCCACCAGCCGACTGTAAAATTCGGGTGATTGCGCCGCCGGCAGAATTTGATGTGGGCCGAATCACGACGGATAAAAAGCGGCTGGACGCCGGTTATCAAATGGGACTGGCCGCGACGGCTGTGGTGGAATCGCAATAAATTTGACCGCCACAATCTGATGAATGATGTGAATCAGCAAGGAAGACAATGATTTTTAAAAATTTTGCACCGGCAACGCTGGCTGAGCAGTTCAACCTGACACCTCAGGCGGCAGCCTGCCTGTCGGCTTATCTGGTTACATTACCAGAGGCACAGATTCCGCAGATCCCAAGTGTGAGTGCGGACTATTTTTGTGCAGACAAAGAAAATGCCGATATTTGTGCTGAACTGGTTCGAATTGGACAGAAACAAGCAACATGCAGTATGAAATACTGGTACGTCACAGGGGATGAGCAGGGGCCAGAGCCAATGCCTCAGGTTGGTCAATTACTGATTGTGACCAACTGGGATGGCGAGCCTGTCGCCATCACTCAGATTACCTCGGTGACTGAAGCGCGATTTAAAGAGATCACCGCTGATTTTGCGGCCGCAGAAGGGGAAGGGGATCAGTCACTGGACTGGTGGCGGGAAGCACACTGGCGGTTTTTCAGTGCGGAATGTGATGCGCTGGGCATCCAGATGACAGAAGAGGTTTTGCTGGTGTTGGAGCGCTTCAAGACCGTTTGGGCGAAAGAGGCAGCCTGAATGCAATGAAATGAAGGTCTTTCTTGGGCCATTTTTTTATTTGTCTCGTGATTATCTGACCTGATTTCAGCGGCTTGAGTCCCGGCTCTGCTATCTTTAATCACATTGACGATTCAGTGATGGCAGAGCGGGACATGAAAACATACTGGCTCAATCGCTGGGAAACAATCCGGAACAGCTTTTGGTTTGTGCCGGCGATGCTTCTGGTCATTGCTGTCGGCCTGGCGCGTATTGCCGTCACCTTGGATCACCAATTACCCCAATTGCCTTTTTCCTTGCCTGAGATTGGTTTTACCGGCGGCGCAGAAGGTGCCCGAAGTGTTTTGTCGACCATCGCCGGCTCCATGGTGACTGTGGCCGGTGTGGCTTTTTCGATCACCATTGTTGCTCTGACATTAGCCTCTTCTCAGTTTGGCCCAAGGCTGCTGAGGAACTTTATGCGCGATCCGGGAAATCAATATGTGCTGGGGACTTTCATTGCCACCTTCATCTACTGCCTGTTGGTTCTGAGCACCGTCACCAGCAATCATGATCATGTCTTTGTGCCCCGGCTGGCCGTAAACATCTCACTCTTGCTGGCATTACTGAATGTGGGCGTTCTCATTTATTTCATCCATCATGTTGCAACATCGATTCAGGCGGATCATGTGATCAATGGTGTGTATGAAGAATTGAATCAGCATATTGCACATTTTTTCCCGGATGAACTAGGTGCACAGGCAGCAGGACAGCGATCAGATCAACAGAAAGCAGGTCAATCGTTCACCGGCATCTTCCATCGGATTGTGCCAGCCAGGCATGAAGGGTACTTACAGGCTGTTGACCGATCATCACTTCGTCATCTTGCTGAACAACAGAACTGTCGGATTGTGTTGAGTCATCGAGCCGGGAGCTTTGTGATTAAAGGCAGTTCACTGGCTGTGGTGTTGTCGGAGACTGAGTTGGACGAAGGGCTGGATTCACAACTGCAGTCTTGTGTCATTGTTGGCAAAGTCAGAACGCCGGAACAGGATCCGGAGTTTGCCATTCACCAATTGGTCGAAGTGGCCGTCCGGGCGTTATCACCGGGAATTAATGATCCCTTTACCGCGATGACCTGTGTTGATCGGTTAAGTGCGGTGCTCTGTTCGCTGACCGGGCGTGCTTTTCATCCAGCTTGCTGGTATCACGCCGACGGGCAGCTTCAGTTGGTTGAACAACCCCTGGATTTTTCAGGCATGCTGAATGCGTCTTTCGATCAAATCCGACAACATAGCCTGACTGATGTGGCGGTTTCTATTCGTTTGCTGGAAGGTCTGTCCCGGGTTGCCAGCCACTGTCGCACGATTGAACAGCAGAAATCTGTCCGGCGACAGGCTGACATGATTATCCGGACCCGCCGGGAAAGTCTCTCCGAACCGGAAGACTTAGCTGATATGGAACAGCGATATCAAGTTCTGCAGGATGAGTTGCGCCAGCTTGGCTGATTCTGAGGTCGCACTGACAGGTCTTCAATTTGCCTTCACAATCCGCGATTGGGGTCGTTGGCCCTTCCATAACAAGCCATATAGATCCAACCGTGCGTCAACAACAGTCTGGGAAATCAACTGATAACATATACCTCTTAAAAAAGATACTTGAAAGGGAGCAGTTGTACCGTTATATTGTCTTTTATAAAAGATATTTAATTAAAAGAAATCTGAGGGAGAGGGACATGAACTATTTACTTGCACTATCTGTGCCCATGTTATGGGGCAGTACCTATGCTGCCGTGAGTTTGTTTTTGCAAGATATGTCACCTTATTGGGTTGCTGTATGGCGGGCACTACCTGCAGGCTTCGTTTTGCTCATGCTTCGTCCGAAGCTGCCACCGCTGAGCTGGGGACGTATGTCGCTCCTGAGCTTTTGCAATATCGCCGCTTTTTTTGTTCTGCTGTTTATTGCGGCTTATCGTTTGCCCGGTTCTGTCGCCGGTACTTTGGGTGCCACCATGCCATTACAACTGATGTTGTTGCAGTGGATCGGAGAAGGGAAAAGACCCGACCCCCGTTCAGTTTTGTTGGCTGTGGTGGGTTTGATTGGTGTCGGTCTGCTGCTGAATCCGTCTGCCGATCTTGATCCGATAGGAACGCTGGCTGCTTTGGCCGGGACAGCACTGGTGGCCCAGTCGGCGATCTGGATGAAACGCTGGCCTGTGAATGACGCACTGGGTTTTGCAGCCTGGCAGCTTGTGTTGGGTGGGATCATGCTGATTCCTTTCGCCTGGTTTGTAGCAGGTGCACCAGTCGCTTTGTCGATGGATGCGCTTCCCGGACTTCTGTGGCTGGTCTTGCTGAATACAGCGTTTGGTTACTGGGCGTGGGTTCGTTCTGTGAAAAAACTGGGGCCGAATGTGATGTCAATGCTGTCTTTGGTGAACCCTGTGACGGCCGTGATGCTCGGGATTGGTTTGGTCGGTGAAAGTTTAGGACTTTTACAATGGGCAGGTATTGGTTTGATTCTGTTCGCTCTGCTACTGATGAAAAAACCAGCAGCACATGCCCGGCAGGAAACCCCTCAGACTGATGAGCAAGAAAGTCATGTCCTGAATGAGCAAAACAGGAAATCGGTGCAGGCCCGGTAGAACGACATGTGTTTCAGTGATCAGTGTGTCGGGCGAAGTGATTCATAGCCCGTCAGGACGAAAAAGCGGCTTTGGCCGCTTTTTTCAGTTGAGTCCGAGCTGTCTTCTGAACTCTGATTCCGTGGCATAATCCTGAGAGTCAGCGCGATCCAGGAAGACAATGCCATTGAGGTGGTCCAGCTCGTGCTGGAAAATCCGGGCAATAAAACCGGTTAATTCGCATTGTATTTTCTGGCCGTCAAGTTGCTCATATCCCACTTTGATTGTGGTTGACCGAGGCACCAGAGCACGCATACCCGGAATGCTCAGGCAGCCTTCCCAGTCTTTTTCGATCGTTTCGCTCATCCAGTAAATTTCCGGATTCAGCATCAGCGTCGGTTGCATGGCGGGCGCATGCGGATAACGTGCATTTGGTGAGGAAGCCACAATAAATGCCCGCACAGATTCACTGACCTGCGGCGCGGCAATTCCCACCCCCTGATGAGAGAGCATCAGGTCCTGCAGTTCGGTAAAAAAGGGCGCATACTCCTTCCATTGCGCTGCGGTTAACGCTTTGGCCTGCTGGCGTAAAATCGGATGACCTAATTGCGCAATCTTCATTCCATGTCTCCCTTTTGTGCTGATATTGGCGTTATATCGCGATGGGGCGGGTACTGCAAGTTGCTACTCACTGACTTTTTTCAGCGCAACGGCATTCATACAGTATCGTAAACCACTGGGCGCAGGGCCATCCGGGAAAACATGACCCAGATGCGCATCACAGACAGAACAGGTTGTTTCAATCCGTTGCATGCCATGCGTTGTGTCCAGATGGTAACTGATGGCGTTTGCTTTGACGGGTTGGGTAAAGGATGGCCAGCCTGAGCCAGAATCAAATTTTTCACCGGCATCAAATAGCATGTTTCCGCAGCAGACACAGGCATACTCACCCGGTTCGAAGAGTTCACACATTTCCGAACCAAATGGTCGCTCTGTTCCTTTCAGGCGGGTGACATAATAGGCGTCTTCACTGAGCATCTGACGCCACTCATCTTCGCTTTTTTCAACACGACGGTCGGCGGGCAGGTTACCTTTTGCCGCATGTTCAATGACATTTTCCCAAGTGAGCATGGTGTTCTCCAAGTAATAGGGTTTGCTTATACATAGGGGGGAATGGCTGGGAATTCAAGTACAGTGTGTTACTCAGACACAGACCGCCTTCCGGGCTGAAAATAACCTTATTTTTCTTATGTGTTTTACCGTGGCAGTCTTCGCTATAATGCCGCGCTCAATGATCTAAGCTCTTATCACAATGCTCTGGATTTACGATCCAGCCCGCACTGAGGAAAAACGATGTCTCAATATGTAGTTTGTGCACTGTACAAGTTTGTTGCACTGGAAGATTTTGAAGCCCTGCGCCAGCCGCTGCAGAATCTGATGGAAGAAAAAGAAATCCGCGGCACCCTGCTGCTGGCAAAAGAAGGGATCAACGGTACGGTTGCCGCCAAGCGTGAAGCCATTGATGCACTTCTGGCCTGGTTCAAAGCGGATAACCGCCTCGCAGACATCGTCTACAAAGAATCTTTTGACGACCATCAGCCATTCAATCGTTCGAAAGTAAAATTGAAGAAAGAAATCGTCACCATGGGTGTTGAAGGGATTGACCCGCGCCATGTGGTGGGGACTTACGTGAAACCGACAGACTGGAACGCTTTGATTGCTGATCCGGAAGTCTTTGTGGTGGACACCCGCAATGATTATGAGATCGAAGTCGGCACCTTCAAGCATGCAGTCAACCCGAAAACGGAGACGTTCCGTGAGTTTCCGGATTATGTGAAAGAGAACATGGACCCTGCCAAGCACAAGAAAGTTGCCATGTTCTGTACCGGTGGTATTCGTTGTGAAAAATCAACGGCTTACATGAAAGAGCAAGGCTTTGAAGAAGTGTATCACCTGGAAGGCGGTATTCTGAAGTATCTGGAAGAAGTTCCGGCTGAAGAAAGCCTGTGGGAAGGTGAGTGCTACGTTTTTGATGGCCGTGTCACAGTGAATCACCAGCTTGAAAAGGGATCATATGACCTGTGTAATGCTTGTCGACTGCCGATTACCGAGCAGGACATGCAAAGTGTGCATTACGAGAAAGGCGTGAGTTGTCCGAAGTGTGTTGATAAACACACCGAAGAACAAAAGGCCCGTTTCCGTGAGCGTGAAAAGCAGGTTCAGTTGGCTCAGGAACGTGGTGAAGAGCACGTGGGTGGCGATGCAATGAAAACGATTGAAGCGCGACGTCAGCAGAAGATTGAGCGCAAGAAACAGCAACGCGAACAGCGTTAATCTGCTGTCTCTGTTTTTCTTTTGAAAACATGCCTATCCCTGGTCAATCTGGCCGGGGATTTTTTTGTTTGCAGTTTGCGGAATCAGTCTGTTTTGTGTGGCTTGCTAGGCCGGCGGCTGAAATGACAATCTCGTGTCAGCTCAGATGAATTGCACGAAAATGTGCCGGTGCACGAAACCTTTTTTCCACTGGGCGGGTCAAACTGATGAAACAGCACAGGACAGGAGATGCCGCATGGAAACAATTGGCTTAGGCGGGAGTTGCCATTGGTGTACTGAAGCGATATTCCGATCGCTGAAGGGTGTCCGAGAAGTCGAACAGGGTTGGTTGTCTGCACAGGGGCTGGATGGGATGTCTGAAGGGATTCTGGTTCGTTTTGATCCGGCCGGGATTGATCTGTATACCCTGATCCAAATTCATCTGCATACCCATAGCTGTACGTCTAATCATTCGTTACGTCATCGCTATCGTTCAGCAGTCTATGCGTTCAGCCCGGAACAGCAGCGAGCTTCGCAGATTTGTCTGAAGGCGCTTCAGTCTGAATTCGAACACCCTGTGCTGACTGAGGCGCTGCGCTTCGATGCATTTGAACCCTCCCGGCAGGCATTGCAAGATTACTTTTACCGGAATCCGCAACGGCCTTTTTGTCAGGTGCGTATCTCGCCTAAATTGAGTTTTTTGCTGAAACAGTTCGGTGCCTATGTGGATGGCAATAAACGGCAGGTGATTGAGCAGTCGGTAGTTGATTCTGATGCTGATTCAGCGGTCAGTCCAGATACTTCGTCAGCAACCGAATCTGCCAATCTATGAAGACCTGGACTCTCTTCGCCATATGACGGCGGGGTGATTGCTGCATTGGTTGCAGAGGAAAATGACTGGATCACGGCGCAACGTATCGAAGCTTCCGGGAGCATGTTCCTGTAAATCGAAAGGCATCCGATAGCGGAGAGAAATGTCTCCGCTTTTTCATCTTTTTGATAAAAAATGAAATGAATTCTTGACCTCAGGTTAGGTTGAGGTTTTATCGTGGCGCCATGAACTTCGGATGATGGAGCAAAAATGGAAAAGTTAATTCACCAGTACCTGAAAACACTGGATCTGCCGGCACCGCAACACACGCTGGCGTGGGTGCAGGCGTTACAGACGGCCCATTTGGCACGGTATCCGTTCTCTAGCGCCAATGTCATTCTGGGTCGGGCGCTGAGTCTGGAGCCTGAAGCATTATTCCTGCGTCTCGTGACTGAACGTAGCGGTGGATATTGTTTCGAGCATAATAAACTGATTTATCTGACCCTGAAACAGCTCGGGTTTGATGTTCGGCCGCTGATTGGCCGGGTGATGCTGAATGGGAATCCGGATAATGGCCGTTCACACCGCCTGACCTTGTTGACGCTGAATGACCGTCAGTATCTGATTGATGGCGGGTTTGGTGTGATGACGCCACGGCGGATTATTTCACTGGATGAGTATGAAGCACAGCCTGGATTGCGCCATGATTATTATCTGGAGCGGGACGGCCGGGGTGGGCTGATGCTCCTTGCCAAAAGCGGTGAGGCGGCACAAATTCTTTACCGTTTTGACTTTGCCGAGTATCTGGAGTCTGACTGTAATATCGGCCACTTTTACAGTCATCAATCGCCGGATGCGGCCTTTGTGAATCATCTGGTTGTGTCACGCATTCTGGAAAGTCGTCGTTACCTGATTCGTAACCTGACGTATGTTGAATCTGATGATGTGAACCAAACTGAAAAAGAAGTCAGTATCAGTGACAGCACCATGCTGCATCATTTGCTGACGACTCAATTGAAGCTGTCGTTCACTGAACAGGAAGCGGCGACTTTATTTGCACATCAGTCTGCAAAATTACGCCAGTTACAGCGATAAACGAAGGCTGGATCAGTGAACCGGAATTGATACTGGTTTTCTAATACAGAATATTTAGAATGATCGTTTATAAATGATGATCAAGAAAACCGGGAGATAAGCCGTGGATGCAACGCTCTATTATGTGCACGATCCCATGTGTAGCTGGTGCTGGGGGTATCAACCTGCCTTTCAGCGCCTGAAAGCCAAGTTGCCGGAGCATATCCATGTGAGATATGTCCTCGGCGGGCTGGCACCGGACAGTGATCAACCGATGCCGGAAGAGATGCAACAGATGCTTCAGCAAACCTGGCGACGTATTGAAGGACAACTTGGCACACCCTTTAACCATGACTTTTGGACGCACTGTCAGCCCCGACGCTCGACATATCCGGCTTGTCGGGCTGTGATTGCAGCGGAGCTGCAGGGACAGGGGGAAGCCATGATCGAGGCCATACAAAAAGCGTATTATCTTCGGGCGATGAATCCCTCGAATGCGGAAACGCATGTACAGCTGGCTGAGGAATTAGGGTTCAATCCGGTGCAGTTTTCCCAGGATCTAACGAGTGAGGCCGTACAGACATTATTGGAACAACAACTGGCATTGACGGCAGCACTGGGTGTCTCAGGCTTTCCATCGCTGGTGCTGGAAGTGAAGGGGCAGCGATGGCCCATTGCTGTGGCCTATCAGAATGAGCTGACCACGCTGAATGACATGAACGATAGGCTGAGCTGGGCGAGAACAAAAGCGAAAGTCGCAGGCTGGATTTCAAAATAACCGGATGAATCCGGCGAGAGAGGAGAAAATAGGGGGAAATAGCCCCCTATTTTTACGGGTTCAGGTTCAGAATTTGTATGCCAGCCCGAGGGTGAACAGGGTTTGGGTTTCGTCGTAAAAGTTGATATTGGAAGACTGTTCGTCGACCCCGGCTCTGGCGATTACACTGGCATTGCGCCACTGAAAAGGTGCCAGATAAATCAAGGTCGCTGACAGGCCATAGCGATGATCTTCCCGGGTTTTGTCAAAGATAGGATGCGTGTCTTCATAATCCACTTTGGCCGTACTGGCACCCAGCATAAAGAGATAACGCTGATAACGTTGTTTGGCTGTCAATTCAACACCATAGCGATTGTTGGCGATTGCTTTGCCTTCGGCCTTATCTTTGATGTAATGCAATTTCCAGTCGATGCCGAACCAACGGTTGAAGTCGATATTCTGACTGAGTGCGGCGTAATACAGTGCTCCTTCACGCTTTAAAGCTTCCTGTGTTGCTGCATCATACCCAGAACCGCTTTGCTCCTGCTCGATCCGGCGTTTTCCGCCGGCAAACTCAAACGACACAGTGCTGCCGGCAATGTGGTTGTATTCGAATACGCCTCCCCGAATTGTGCGGTCTGTTTTGGTTCTGGCCGAGCCGGTCAGAAAGGGATCTTCCCAGACTTCGTTATCCAGAAAACCGGGAATGAATCCCAGTCCGATGCTTGAACTGTCGTGCAAATAGTAATTGACGCCAGTCTGCAGATAGAAACTGCTGGCCATGCCGCCCAGTGCCGATTTGAAGTAAAGGGCCGTCGATGGGGAGAGTCCCCATTGGAGATCCCACATGGGCAAAGGGAGCGTCTTTTCCTCTTTTGTGCCGGAATCATCCAGAGAATTGAGAACAGCAGGTTGTTCGGTGCTTAAATGAGAATCGTCCTGCATCCAGCTGAGGTGAAGACTGACATTGCCTGAAAGTCCGGGCCTGACCGCTTGCTGTGCTGAAACCGAACATGCAGTCAGCGCTGCCAGCATGAGCGCTGACTGACAAAGTATCCGTTGCATTGCCACATCCTGTGATAAATATCAGTTATTGTTGCTTCTTTTTATGACGTTTTTTAGGCTTTCTCATCTTGTAGAGATCCAGCCGACGGTGCTTTAGGTTAGTGACAGAGCCCTCGTTATGCAATAGTTTTAGTTTGGACAGGTCAACATCTGCGAAGATAATCATTTCGGTGTTCGCATTGGCTTCCGTAATGATGGCATCGTGGGGGAAATAGACGTCAGACGGAGAAAACACAGCGGATTGTGCGTACTGAATGTCCACGTTGTCGACGCGTGGCAGGTTCCCCACACTGCCGCCCAGTGCTACATAGCATTCGTTTTCGATAGCTCTGGCCTGGCCGCAAATCCGCACACGCAAATAACCATTTTTGGTGTCTGTCCAGAAAGGGACGAATAGAATTTGGACGCCTTGATCAGCCAGTAGCCGGCCCAGTTCAGGAAATTCCACATCGTAACAAATCAGGATACCGATTCGCCCGGCGTCAGTTTCAAAGACTTTGACTTTGTCGCCGCCGTCAATAACCCAGTCTCTGACCTCGTGCGGGGTAATGTGAATTTTATACTGCTCATCAATATCGCCGTCTCTGTGCAGCAGATAAGAGATGTTATACAACTTATCATGCTTCATGCAGGGCATACTGCCTGCAATGATGTTGATGTTATAAGTGACTGCCAGTTGTGAAAACCGGTGGCGAATTTCATCCGTAAACTGACTGAGGTAACGAATGGCCTCGACGGAATCTTTGTCTCTTGCCAGTCCCATGAGTGGCGCATTAAAAAACTCTGGAAACAGGGCGAAATCCGATTGGTATTTCGAAAGCGAAGAAACAAAAAATTCAGCCTGATTCATCAGGTCGTCGACCGAAACGACCCGACGCATGTGCCACTGCACAATGCCCAGTCTGATGAGTGTCTTTTCTGTCTGATGAACAGAAATATCTTCCTCATAGAAGATATTGTCCCACTCCAGCAGTGTTGCGTAGCCTTTTGACTTGGCATCTTCCGGTAAATAGCGATTCATCAGGCGTTTGACATCAAAATCATTTGCCAGTTGGAAAGAGAGAATCGGATCATGAATTTCCCGGCGTTTGACTTTGGCGATATATTCGGAAACCGGCATTTCGTCTGCGTATTTGTGGTAGCCGGGAATGCGTCCGCCTGCCAGAATGGCTTTCAGGTTGTTGGCGCGGCACAGTTCTTTACGGGCTTCATACAGGCGTCGGCCTAATCGAAGTCCCCGGTAATCCGGATGCACAAAAACATCCAGCCCGTATAAAGCATCACCATTCATGTTGTGACAGGCCACATCATTGGCATCCACAATGTCGAGATAGGTATGATTCAGTGAATAACGGTTATAACTGACTTTGATCGTCAGGGCGGCTGCGATCAGTTTTCCTTTATCTTCAATGCAGATTTGGCCATCAGGAAATTGTCTGATGAGTTGTTGAATGGTGGATTTTGGCCAGGCTCCGCCGACATCCGGAAAGACCAGATCCATCAGTGTCGCCAGTTCTTTGTAATCGGCCGGTTCTATGGTGCGCAGGTTCAGTAATGTTGTATTGTTCTCTTCCATAACTGATTGTTTTTCATCGTTGAAAACATTGCTTTAAAGTATGGAACATTCATTGTGAATCGCCAGAAAATAGCTGTGTTGACATGATTCGAACACAGTTTGATTGATCGTCTCACTCCATTCGTTCAGACTCTGCATACATGACATAAGGCTTGGAGGAAATATGAAAGCCCGTATGATTCAACGTTACACCTCAGTTGTTGCATTCTTCGTTTTGATGGGACTGGCGCCATTTTCAGTGAGTGCGGCTGATCATGAACAAGAAAAGGCAACGACCTCTGCAGAAGAAATCAGCCAGGAAACTCAACATTTGTTAGCGTCGCTGAAAGACTATTCAATTGAGCAGAAAGACGAAGCCATGAAGGCGACGAAAGATGGGCTGGATAGTCTGGATACACAGATCGAAGCACTTCAGGCCAAGATCGATAAAGACTGGGATAACATGGATCAGGCAGCCCGGGAAAAATCCCGGAACAGCCTGAAAATGATGCAGGAACAGCGCGTGAAGCTTGCCGAATGGTACGGCAGCATGAAAAGCAGTTCTGCCGGGGCATGGGAACATGTGAAAGAAGGCTTTTCTGGCGCTTACGATAACCTGAGTGAAGCCTGGCAGAAAGCCAGCGAGGAGTTCAGCCAGGAAAGTAAAGACGAAGAGAAATAAGAGGCACGGTGTGCTGAACAACGGTTGAAGAGTCGCCCCCGAAGCAGGGGCGACTTGCCTGAACATCATTTCACGCGGCTTGTTCTGAAAGCGGGCGGCACCTCCAGATACTGCACATGTTCAATGAATGCTTTCATTCTCGCCGACAACATGGTCCGGTCCCGGTACATCATCCAGAGCGACTTTGCTTCACCAGCCCAGTCTGGTAACAGGCGGGTCAAACCTGCTTGAGTTAACGCATCGGTTTCAAAGTAGTAAGCGGGCATCCAGGTGATTCCCAGACCTTCGGCTGCTGCATCGCGAGCTACATGAATGTCGTTGACTGTCAGGGCTGTTTCCTCAAGCGGCAGGTTAAAGCGTTCACCGCTCTTACTGTTCGTCATCGCCCACGAAGTTGTATGACTGGCTGCGATCAGCTTGTGGTGACTTAATTGCTGCGGGTGCTGAATGGGATCGTGCTGACTTAAATACATTTCCGACGCACAAAGTACAAAAGGCGTTTGCCACAGCTTCCTCGCAATCCATTCACTATCTGGCAGCTCACCAACCCGGAAGGCGATATCAAACTCTTTCAAGACCAGATTTTCTAACTCGTTGCTGAGGACCAGTTCCAACTGGACTTCAGGGTAACGCTTCATAAAGTCGTAGAAACAGCGTTTGAGCCATTCCTGTGTCATGTTGACTGGTGCTGTGATCCGAATTTTACCGGTTAATGTCTGTTTTTGATGGTCTGTCTGAGCCTGCGCCTGTTCCAGTTCCTGGATGAGCGGCTGGCACAGTGAAAAATATGATTTACCTTCTTTGGTCAGTGAAAAATAGTGCGCGCTGCGGTTCAGCAGGCGGCACTGCAACTGAACTTCGAGGTTTTTGATTCTCCGGCTCAACGTTGCCAGTGGGATACCCGTGATCTCAGCCGCTTGCGTCAGGCTCTGACAGGCTGCGGCTTTGACAAAAAGCCGCATATCATCCAGGGAATAATGACTTCTCATATATGGTATTTAACTTCCAAACAATGGCCATTAACTACCATATGTGAAATCGATAATCTATGCCAAACCTGAACTGATGTGGATAAATACAGATGCAATCTCAATCTTTTGCCTGGCTGATGGTGTTTTCAGCGGTCTTTCTGTGGGGCAGTAATTTTCATGCAATCACTGGGCTGAATCATTCCCCGACGCCTCTCAGTGCCGCAACGTTTCGTTTTCTGCTGGCTGCCGCCATTCTCTTATTGTTGAGGGCTTTCCAGAGAAAACCGGAGTCGGTTCTGACGTTCAATCAACAGATCAAACTGATGATTCTGGGAGGGATTGGCGTATTTATTTTTAATTCAGCCATGTTTATTGGCCTGACGATGACGAGTGCATTGAATGGCGCCTTGATTATGGGCATGACCCCGGCAGTGGGTCTGATTCTTTCTAGTCTGTTTCTTGGCAGCCGTATTCATCAATGGCAGTGGCTTGGGTTACTCGTTGGTTTTATCGGTGTTTATCTGGTTGTAACCAAAGGGCAACTCCTGGCTGTTCAGCTTTCTGTCGGGGATAGTTTTATTGCGATTTCATGTCTGTCGGGTTGCTTGTTTTCTGTGCTGGTCAAGCGATGGCTGCCGGAGGTACCGGCGGGACAATTGACACGATGGACGATCACTTCAGGCGCGTTGATGATAGCCGTGTTTGCGGGGTTCAAGGAAGATGTTGTTTCACAGGCGATGCAGTTAAATATCCAGTCCGGCTTATTGCTGGTGTATATGGCGGTGGCAGGCACTGTCGTCGCTTACTATTGCTGGCTTTATGGAAATTTGAATCTGGGGCCAGAGAAAACCACACTGGTGTTTAATATGGTTCCGGTTTGTACCTTGCTCATTGGTATTGGGCTGGGGCAGTATCCTGCACCCGTGCAGGTTCTGGGTATGGTGACGGTGCTTGTGGGGATGCTGTTTACGTCATTGGTGCCTTTCATCCGTCAAAAGCGCCAGAGTGCATTCAGTTAAAGTGCGTTAGTGAATAGAGAATCGATAAAAGGGACAGACACTTTCGCGGACACTTGACGGCTGAAAACTTACCGGGACAGGCATGATTTGAATAGCCTGCCTGTCCCCGAAAATATGGCCCAGAATATATGTGCCTGTCCCCAGAAGTCACCTGTCCCTGACCATCCGCGGCGACACATGTCACTCCGGTAACGGAATAAACTCCGTTTCATCGCCGGGCACCAGTGGGAACCGTTGATTCCGCCAGTCCTCTTTGGCTTGTTCGATGCGCGCTTTCCGGCTGGAGACGAAGTTCCATTCGATAAAACGCGGCCCGATATTTTCACCACCGATGATGGCGATCCGGGAGGACTCGGTTGCCTCGATTTCAACCCCATCCTGGGGGGAAAGGATAGCCATGCTGTGTTCGGGCAAATCGGTGTCTTTGGCTTTTAAATGACCTTTGGCCACATAGAGAGCACGTTCATCGGCCATCGGTAGGCTCAGGCGCTGGCCGGGTTCCAGAGCGGCTTCAATATATAGGGTTTCTGCAAAGGTTTTGACTGGAGAAGTAGCGCCGAATGCCGAACCCATCATGACTCTGACCGGAACACCGTTGACGTTCAACGCGGGAATACTGTCATTCGGATAGTGATAAAACGCAGGCTCACATTCTTCGTCTTCAATGGGCAGTGCCAGCCAGAGCTGAAGGCCATGTTGCTTGTGTTCAACCGAGGTGACTTCGTAGCGCTCCCGTTCAGAATGCACAATCCCGCGACCACACACCATGAGGTTGAGATCACCGGGTTTGATTGGCTGGAGGTTGCCCAGAGAATCCCGATGCAGAATTTCTCCTTCAAACAGGTAAGTGACGGTGGCGATGCCAATGTGGGGATGAGGACGCACATTAATACCTTCGCCCGCAGGAAAGTTGGCCGGGCCCATATGATCGAAGAAAATCCAGGGCCCCACCATTTTCTGTCTGGCCGTCGGCAACAGACGACGCACTGAAAACCCGCCTAAATCTTTATCTTTGGGGGTCAGAATGACTTGAATCGCACCGCAGGCATCGGTTGCGTCACAGGGTTGTTCCACGTCTTTGAATGCATTACTCATGATTATCTCCCAAGTAACCGTTTGTCATTCAGTATGGAAGAGCACAGGAAATTCGCGAGGCAAACACATCAGGCGCCGTTGATGGCGCCTTGTGCAAAATGTGCAAAGTCGTGTTTATCGGCTGGATGGGATCAGACGACGTACAGTCAACGATTCACCACCTTGTTCAGAAATATTGATGGCTAAGGTATGGGATGGTTCGCGATTGGTGTAGACAAAGACACGACCGTCCGATTTGGTATTATAGGCTGATTTCTGACTTGGGACAGACACATCAATGTTGGCTTGCGGCACGCCGTTTTTCTCGACGAAGACCCAAGCGCCACCCCGTTGAGGGGTGACTTCAACAGACAAATGGCTCGTGAGATCAGCAAAGGCTGAAGCGGAAAAAGCGAATGTACCAGCAAGTAGTGCAGCGATGAATGTTTTCATAATTCTTACTCCTTCAGGGAACGATTTGTTTTCTTTAATGCTCAACATGGAGAAATCATAAATGTGATTTGAGTCACCATCCATAGCGATTTATTGCTCTTCTTGTTCTAAAAATCTGAACAATTAGCTTTGCAGGCGCAAGAATGCACCACTGGGCGTCAGCTTCTGATAGGATTGCGGTTGCTCAGAATAAGGGAAGGACAAGCAAATGGCAGATATCAGGGAAGATCACCAGATCAAGTTAAGAAAAGCGGGCGAGCAGGATGTGCCGTTTTTGCTGGCTCTGCGTGAACTAACGATGACACCGTACCTTGAGAAAGCAGGTGCGCCGACTGATCAAGTGTCTCATCTCAGTCGTATTCAATATCACTTCGATGCGGCTCAGATCCTTGAAGTGAATGGTCAGGATGCCGGATTGTTTAAGGCGATTTATCAGCCGGAACAACGGCAGTGGTATCTGTGCCAGATTCAGATCCACCCTCAGTTTCAGAATCTCAATCTCGGAAAAAAGCTGATTGGTGATTTGATCGCGCGGGCCTTTGCGAATCATGAATCTGTGGCACTCAGTGTCCTGAAAGGGAATCCGGCGAAACGGTTGTATGAAAAACTTGGTTTTCGTTGTATCAGCGAGTCAGAAATAGAGTTCAATTTGTTGTGTCAGCCAGAACGGCAGGGAGGTGATTCGTGATTATCAAAGCCGTGACTCGTGAACAGGTTTCTGAATTACTGGCGATTTTTCAAGAACTGGAGACGTATTATTTTGGTGATGCTGCGGCATCACGACAAGACATTGAAGCCTACTTTTCCAACGCTCTTTTTGCGTCGCATTCCGGTGTCAGGGTGATTGAGGCATTTGCAGCAGGTCGTGAATCAGAACGCGGTGTTTATTAAGTTACTTATCAGGGAAGCGAAACCAAATGAAGATTATCCGGAGTCAGGCATTTCAGGCCGATCGGGCATGGGGCGCGATGGACATCGCCAAGATGAACGGGATCACCACTCGGTTACATTGGACGGATCAGCCCTATAAATGGCACATCAATGACGGTGAAGAAGTGTTTGTCGTGCTCGATGGACAGGTCGAGATGCATTACAGGGAGCACGGGGCAGAGCAATCGGTCATGCTGAACGTTGGTGATATTTTTTATGCCTCTGTGGGGACAGAACATGTTGCTCACCCGATAGGAGAGGCACGGGTTCTGGTGATTGAAACGGAAGGCAGTGTTTAAACGAAGAATCAAAAAAGGCGCCGTTGGGTCGGGGGAATGACCGTACGGCGCCCGGGTGTAAACGTTGAATCCGTATTACATCAAGAGATTAGAAAACGCTTGCATAGATTTCAACAGTCGCCTTTTCTCCTTCATTGCTCAGCATCAGATGGACATAACCTGCCTGATCTGCGGTGATTTCAATGAATTCACGGTTGCCGGTGTAAGTCGAAGCAACGTCGTACTTTTCAGCGGTTGGCCAGTGAGCGCTGGCAGCGTACAAACTTACATCGCTGCTGGAGCCATTGACGCTGGCGGCTTCTTGAGTTGGGTTGACCCAGACGCGCAGTGTCTGACCGGCTTGCGGGATATAGAATCCCAGATAACGCTGCTCGGAAACACGAATAACCTGTGGTTTATCTGCTTCAAGAACAACGGGCGTTAAATCATCTGCAGGTTTGGTATCGTGATGATCTTCACCATGAGCCGGGGCTGCAATGTCTGCTGCTGCCTTCAGCGTGACTGAACGGAAGGCTTCACGGCCGGTCACACTCAGGTAATAGCGTCCTGGTTTGATGTAGCCATTGGTTTGCGGAGCAAACGCCAGTGTTTCGTTGCTGCCGCGTTGAAAATCGGTGAAGTCAAAGTCATAGTAATGGGCGACGCGATCATAACTGGCATAGAGATCGGCATCACCATCACCAGAAATGGACAGCGAAAATTCACGGGTATTGGCCGGAATATCGACATAATACAAGTGCTCGCTGTAGGCTTCACCCGCCAGTGTGATCGGGTGATCGATCGCCAGCGCTGTGGCTTCATCCGGGTTTGGCTGAGGTTCAGGCTGAGGATCGGGTGTCGGTTCGCCCGGCTCATTCCCCGTAGACTCGACGGTCAGCAGCCAGTCCCGGAATTCTGTCGAATAAGTACTTCCCAGTCTTTTTGCGGTGTCTGTCCATTGGGCATAGTTACCTTGCCGGCCGTAGGATAAGAGGGTATTCACTTCATTCGGGTGGTTTTCCATCAGAAAGCGGACTGCCAGATAACCCCAGCGATAAATCCGGTTCAGATCATGATCATAAGTGGTTGCCAGCACTTCAGACAGGGTATAAGTCTGCTCGCGTGCCAGTTCAACCGCTGCGGTGTAACCTTGCTTGTAATGCATGTATTCAGCGAAGCCTTCCAGCCACCAGACCGTGTGTCCCGGACTCAGTACGTCATTGAAATCGCCGTATAGGTTAAAGCGGCCATCCAGATAGTGCACATATTCGTGCTCCAGATTCAGAATGCTGTAGCCTTCAGCATATTCATTGCGATAGGCCACGAAGCGCGCCTGATTATCCGGGTTTGCCGGGTTTCCTTCCAGATACTGACCGCCATTATTGGTGGTATTGCCAAACAGGAAGTTCGAGAAACTGACATAATCAGCGTTGTTGTCGAAAACCACCACTTCAACACGGTTGTTGTGATCATCGGCAACGGGCTGGTCACCGCTGTTGACCACCTGATGAAAATCAGCTTCTTTGTCGGAAAGCACATCGCACACGTTCGCCGCCTGAGCCTGCGTCATTGCCTGTGCGCGGACAATCGCGGGGCCGTCACACTCGTAACGGAATGGCATGACACGGGCTTCGAGCTGAGCTTTAGCATCTTTTAGCCCCAGCGATTCAGCTTTATCGGGCGCAAAGTAATTGATCATTTCAGCAATCCCGACCCACATCTTGTCGCTCTTGCCACCAAGTGGGTAGCGTTCCAGCAGGGATTCCAGAATTGAAAGCACTTGCTTGCGGGTTGATTCGTGTGGTGTCACCAGCAAACGACCCATCTCACGTGCCGTATTGCTCACAAGGAAATCGGCGTCTGTACCCAATGCCCATTCGTTATTCAGAATGAACTGATGTAGTTGCTCCAGGTATTCAGGATGCTTGGCCAGATCATCATAAAAAGGCGTCAGGCTGATATGGCCGCTCATCGCACGGAACAGGTTGTTGAGTGCGTCCACAAATTGCAGATCTTTGGCTGTTTCTGCATTGAAATGATTCAGGAGTTGTAACTGATTAGCCAGGGTCAGCGGTAACTGACGAATATTATCGACCATGATGGTCATGCTTTTCAGGGCAGCGACCTGCTCCCGGCCGCTCTGCGTGGCACTTGGCGAGGTGAGAAACGCATTGATTGTGTTCGCCAGAGCGACATCAAGCGCATCCGAAAAATCACCGTACTGCGCTTTGTTCGCGTAGCGGACGTAGTAGGCTGCACGAACGAATTCACCCAGGTTCTCGATGACAACGGCCTGCTGTGTTTCACCCTGATATTGATTGATGTGCAGCATGAGCTGTTGCTGGATTTGATGGATACTGTTTTCGCTGAACAGCGTATTCAGTGTGTCTGCCGGTGCAGAAAACCAGGCGTTTCTGCAATCAATATCGGCTTTTTCGATTTCTGAGATCGGGGAAGGGGAAGCAGACAGCGCATCCATTTCACAAGATGGTGCGGCTGCGGCTGTATTTGCGTACAAACCTGCAGAAATGAGCAGCGCCAGCGCAGAGCGCTGTAAACCGGAATGAACGTTTTTCATCATGACAACCATTTGATTTTTGGTAGAAAAAGGAAATGGCGTTATACCAATCAGACATTAAAATGCATTGGGTTGAATATGAAATTTAGAGGTCAGTTCACAAATAAACAAAAGCGTATATAAGTAATGAAAGAAAATAGCCTGATGTTTCACCGGGTTATCTCAGAATTGGGTCGTCATTCAAGAGAAACAGGTCGGGCATATTGCTGATATTGACCAGAATGAGCTGAATGGGGAAAACACGGCCCTGTATTTTTCCTTGCCAGCTCACCATAAACGGGCTGGTATTTTAAACGAACGGGTTTAAATACAGTTCAAGGCAAGGTGAAGTTGTATTTCCGCTTCAAAATTGATCATGAAATTCCTTCTCCTGAAATTCTGAAAGTTTCAGTGATTGGCCCGGAATTAGCTCCGTCTTTGATGAATGAAAAATGTGAGATTGAAAACTGACAGAAATGAGCGAGTGGATGTATTCAGGGAAAGTAATCTTTTGTTTTGATTGGAAAGGATTCAACTGACTGAATCAATTTGAAGCCATTCGGTTAGTAAATAAGTGATTTATTTATTTCATTGGTTAATTGATTCAAATCACGCAATGAGCCTTTGTATGACACACGGTGCGCAGATAAATCTTTGTGTTTTGCAGACAAGGCTATATTCAACAAAATAGTAGAAGTATTCCTTCTGGAAATACTCATCGTTGTTCAGTGTCAATTGTGATTTGAATGAAAGACGTGCGTGCTTTTCATTCGCAGACAGGGATCCGTCATGCATGACGCTACGGGTTGTCGTTGAATCTCTGACACATTTCAGTTGGGCAAGGTTGAACAATATGGATACATTTCATCGTACAGGCGCAGGCCTGGTGTTTTATGTCGTTGGCGTCATGGCGCTGATTATCTTTTCATTTGTCCTGTTTGAGCAGGATGTACAGTCTTTCGTTGCTTCAGCCATCACATTTCTTTCTGAAAATACGTCTGCCGGCTTCTGGCTGATTTCTTTATTTATTATTGCATTGCTGACCTTTGATATTGTCTTGCCGATTCCATCCAGCATTGTTGCCATGTTCGCTGTCACTGCCTTAGGGCCGTTATGGGGCGGGCTGAACATTGGTCTCGGATTAAGCCTGAGCTGTTGTCTCGGATATTGGCTGGGAGAACGTTCAGACCGATTATTGGGTGCCCGGTGGCTGACTCATCAGGAGCGTCAGAAAGCCCGTCGTCTGGCTGATCGCCTTGGTGGCGGAACGCTGGTGGTGATGCGTGGTGTGCCTGTGCTGGCTGAAACCTCAGTCATTGCTGCCGGGATGATTCAGTATCCTTTTGGCAAATTTCTGATGCTCACAACGCTGGCCAATACTGGTCTGGCTGCGGCGTATGCCTATGTGGGTACTTATGCCACGATTCAGGATCCTTTTTTGCTGGTCGTGGCCGGAAGCATTGCCATACCCGCACTGGGGTGGTTGCTGAAATGGACATGGCAGCATGTGACTGTTTCTGAATCAAATTCTGAGTCAAAAGAGGGTGCTGTTTCGGCAATACCTTCTGATGAGATTCAGACCCTGAAAGCGTCATTTCACGTTCAGCATCAGTATCCTGTCTGTTTTACCCGGCATGTCTTTGCCCGGAATAATTCAGATTTGCTTACCATTTTACTGCGCTCGCGCATGAGTGCCGGAGAGGAAATACGCTCACAGGGTTGCGTGATGATCGTGGATCAAGGCGTCGTGGATGGTAATCCTGAAGTGTTGCGTGAAGCATCTCAGTATTTTTCACAGCATCAGCAATATATTCATCTGATGGCCGCGCCGATGGTGGTTGATGGTGGAGAAACCGTCAAGCAGCCGGCTCAGCTTGACGCGCTGTATCGTTATCTGCAACAGCATCAGGTTGATCGTCACAATAGGGTCATTGCCATTGGCGGTGGGGCATTGCTGGATGCCGTCGGCTATGTCTGCGCGACTTTTCATCGTGGAATCAAACTGCTGCGGATGCCCAGCACCGTACTGGCGCAAAATGACGCTGGCGTCGGTGTGAAAAACGGCATCAATGCGTATGGCAGTAAAAACCTGATTGGTACATTTTGCCCGCCTTTTGCGGTGCTCAATGATCTGGCGTTACTGAACTCCCTGCCGCAGCGGGATAAACGGGCAGGACTGGCGGAAGCCGTGAAAGTCGCCGCCATACGCAGTGCCGAATTTTTTCAGTGGCTGGAACAGAATGCACAGGCACTCAACGCCTTTGACGCCCGGGCGACACAATACGCGATTGCCCGGTGTGCTGAGCTGCATATTCATCAGATTACCCAAGGCGGAGATCCTTTTGAAACGGGTAATACGCGCCCACTCGACTACGGACACTGGGCCGCACATAAGCTTGAATCGATGACGCAATATGACGTCCGGCATGGGGAAGCGGTCGCGATTGGGATGGCACTTGATGCCTACTATGCCAGAGAAGCCGGATTCCTGAATGGTTATGAGCTGAGACGGCTGACCCGTTTACTGGAGAAGCTGGGCTTTACGTTGTGGCACCCCGCACTCGATCGGTGTGATCAGACCGGACAGCCCCTGATCTTTCAGGGACTGGAAGAGTTTCGTCAGCACTTGGGCGGCCAGTTATGTATTCCCCTGTTGACGGCTATCGGGACTGATCAGGAAGTCCATGAGATCGACACCGGCCATTTATTGTTTGCACTTCACACCTTAAAGGAACTGCATCTGCCTGCCGCTGAACGGGATGCGCTGCAAGCCCAATGGCAGGAGGTCGGCTGATGCGGATGCACACCTGGCTGACACTCGGGCGAGCTTCAAATCTGCCCAGTGTCTGGAGCAATGTATTTGCAGCCGCACTGGTGGCACAGGCCAGCCTGGGCAGTGAGATGGTGCGGACGGGAAGTCTGAGCCTGCAAGTCCTGTTGTGGGGCGGATGCCTGATCTCCCTGTCGCTGATGTATCTGGCGGGGATGTTTCTGAATGATGCCTTTGATGCCCGCTGGGACAGACGGCACGAGAACGCGCGCCCGATTCCGGAAGGAAAAGTTTCTGTGGGAGCGGTCTGGCTCAATGGGGTCATGATGTTGCTGCTTGGTGTGGGCATCGCGGGGACGCTGTATCAGCATGCATTTCCAGAACGGGCGTCGCTTGGCTGGCTGATGGTGCTTTGCCTCGCGCTATTAATCTTACTGTATAACCTGGTTCACAAGCGCTTTCGGCACAGTGCGGTTCTTATGGGCGGCTGCAGACTGGGTGTTTACCTGATCGCAGCGATGATGCTGGCCGGGATCACACCAGAAATTGTGCTGGCTGCGGTGGCGCTGTGCCTGTACATCAGCGGGATTACCTATGCAGCGCGGGAAGAACAGTTCAACCGAGTGTCTCAGTGGTGGTCGTTGGGACTTCTGTTTATTCCCGTATTTCTCCTGGGAACGCTGGGATACGCCTTTCCTTACTTCTGGCTCTATGCTGGTTTGCTGAGCCTTTACCTCTTGTTTGTGTTGAAGCGCTGTCTGTTTTCGACGCCCAGAAATGTGCGGGCGTTTATTGGGGGTTTGCTCGCAGCTGTACCGCTTCTGGATGGATTAATGCTGGCCAGTATGAATCTGGTGCTGCCCAGTCTGTGCTGTGTTGCATTGTTTTTCATGATGCCTCGCTTACAAAAGTGGGTTCAGGCCACCTGATTGTGTGAGACCAAATTATGTATTCCCGACGTTTTGATACGCCACTAAGTCACTTTTCTCCGGATGCACTGCAAAGTGAGCTGTATGCCATGCTGGATCCTGCATCCAGAACCTGGCTGCAGGTTGCCAGAGACAAAATTCTGGATTGCAGAACCCTGGATCATGCGATGAATGCCCTGATATTGACCAGTGCCATGGCCCGTCGAAAGCTGGGAGAAGCTGAACTGAAATACCAGCCGGAAGGGACACACTGGCAGGTTGATCAGGCCGGGCGGCTGTTGTTGTTGCTGACACTGAGAAGCATCGTACCGGCGGTGCAGTGGGGGGAGTTATTGTTTTCGCTTTACCGGCAATTTGATGAAAACGAGAAAATTGTCACCGTTCGGGCACTGGATTGGCTGGGGGAAAACCATGAGCTGAACCCGATTGCGATGGAAACGACCCGGACCAATGATATCAACCTGTTCGCGGCACTGGCGCTGAATAACTCCTATCCGGTGAAGTACTTCAATGAGCGAGCTTTTCATCAACTGGTGCTGAAGGCTCTGTTTCTGGATTTGAATATTCAGCAGATTGAAGGATTACCGTTACGTCAGTCGCCGGAGCTGACTCAACTCTGCGTGGATTTAACGGATGAGCGGTTGCATGCCACTCGGGAAGTGCCGCCATCGATCTGGCTGGGCATGCGCTATCGCTATCTGACAGACACCGCGAAGCAGACTTATATGCGGTTTGTGTTTTCTGAATCGGAGGCACATCAGCATTATACGTTGCTGGCACTGGTGAATAATGGCGGGCAGGACTGTCCGCCTGAATTCTGGCGCAAGTTGTCTCATCTGCAGTCATCCATGTCAGATGCGACCCGAATGCTTGCGGATCGCCTGCTCTCTCAATTCTCATTCAAACGATCGCATTCTTCATTTCCAACGACAGGACATTCTCATCATGAAATTCTTTGACCCACATATTCATATGGTGTCGCGCACTACAGATGACTATCAGCGTATGTATGCCGCTGGCATTGTCGGTGTTATCGAGCCGGCATTCTGGCAGGGACAGCCCAGAACATCGGTCGGCAGCTTCGTCGACTATTTCGACACCTTGCTGGGTTGGGAACGATTCAGGGCCAGCCAGTTTGGCATTCATCATTACTGCACCATGGGGCTGAATCCGAAAGAAGCCAATGACTTGGCGCTCGCCAACCAGGTGATGGAAGTGCTTCCCCGGTTTCTGGCCAAAGATGGCGTGGTCGCCGTAGGTGAAATTGGCTATGACGATATCACACCGGAAGAAGATATTTTTCTGGCCGAACAGATGCAACTCGCCATGGAGTTTGAGTTGCCGGTGCTCGTGCATACGCCGCACAGAGACAAAATCGGCGGCACCAAACGGACGATTGCCCTGATTCGTGAAGTCGGAATTCCTGAAGAAATGGTGCTCATTGACCACCTGAATGAACTCACGCTGCCGCTGGTGATGGAAACCGGTTGCTGGCGCGGCCATTCCATCTATCCCAATACCAAGATGTCTGAACAGCGCATGGTTGCATTGCTGAAAGAATATGGTCTGGAAAAAATGGTGGTGAACAGTGCCGCAGACTGGGGATGCAGTGATCCACTGAAAGTCCCCAAGACTGGCGCTGCGATGAAAGATGCTGGTTTTAGCGAAGCAGAGATCACCCGGGTGTTGTTCGAAAACCCAATTGATTTTTTTGCGCAAAGCGG
Source organism: Photobacterium galatheae (assembly GCF_000695255.1). Lineage (GTDB taxonomy): Bacteria > Pseudomonadota > Gammaproteobacteria > Enterobacterales > Vibrionaceae > Photobacterium > Photobacterium galatheae. The sequence goes on from NZ_JMIB01000026.1 coordinate 140,961, forward strand.
CCGGATCAGCAGAGAGGCGGTGAATACGCCCATTCAGGTTGATCAAACCCGGTTGTGGGAATCCAACTCTGCACTGCGGGGGCAGGAGCCTGTCATCGAGGGTTAAACCCTGAGCATTGCGAAAAACGGAAAAATGGATAAATGGACATAAGGCAATGAGGTGGGTATGTGGCACCCGAGTGAATTGGCCTATTGCAGTAACCTTCATCCAGGCGAAACCCTGGCAGACGTTGAAGCGAATCTCAGCCGATTTTTTTCGCCGGTGATGGCGAAGCGCGGGCAGACGCAGATGTCGAGCGGCTTGTGGCTGAGTGCAGGCGCTGCGTCTGAATTACAGCGCCCCGAGGCGCTGCAACATTTTCGGCAATGCCTGCAACGAAACGGAGTGTCGCTGACGACCTTAAATGGCTTTCCCTATGGCAACTTTCATCAGGGCGAAGTGAAAGAAGATGTTTATCTGCCTGACTGGAGTGATCCACGGCGGCTCATCTACACCTGTCAACTGGCAGTGATTCTGGCCAGTTGTCTGCCGCATCACGTGACTATGGGCGCGATTTCAACCCTGCCGCTCGGCTATCGGCAACACTGGCGTGACGACAAACACCTGAAGGCGATTGAGCATCTGATCTGGCTGAATGAAGAGCTTGCTGTGCTGAAAGCGCTGGAGGGCCGGCATATTCAGGTTTGTCTGGAAATGGAACCGGACTGCGTGTTGGAATCGACCACGCAGATGATTGATTTCTTTGGGGAACTGACTCAAGCGAATGGTGGCTATCCGGAGCATCTTGGGGTCTGTTTTGATGTCTGTCATCAGGGGGTGATGTATGAAGATGCCTATGATTCTCTGCGTCGTCTGACGGAAGCCGGGATCTATATTGGGAAGATCCAAATCTCGAATGCGTTTGAGGTCGATACGCAAGCATTGCTGGATCCTTTATCAGACTTACCGGACGTGCTGACACTCTTTGCGGAAGCGCGGTATTTGCATCAGGTGAAAGCCAGGCATACTGATGGCCGTCTCAACGCGATGCCGGATTTGTCTGGCGCTTTGTCAGCCTTATATGCGCCGGGTTCAGAGCTGGCTGAAACGGAGAACTGGCGGGTTCACTTCCACGTTCCTTTGGATATGTCGCAATGGATCCACCCAGCCATGACGTCACTTCATGACACACTGGAGAGTGTCTTTCAGTTTTTGTCTGATTACCGGTATCAGATCAAGCCCTGGCTGGAAGTGGAAACATACTCCTGGCTGGTTTTACCTGCCGACTTACAGCCACAGAATGACCATGAATTGATTGATGGCATTGTCAAAGAGCTGAGCTGGCTGGAACATCGGCTGAGAGACAGAGGCTTGCTTCGATATGACTAAGCCCCTGATCGTGATGAACATTGTCGGCCTGACGCCCGCGTTGCTCGGGGAACACACCCCGCAGCTTCAAGCGCTGGCGAATGAAGGCATCATGACGCCTATGCAGGGTGTGTTTCCCGCCGTGACGGCAACAGCACAGGCGTCGATGCTGACCGGGCTGAGTCCTGCTGAGCACGGGATTGTCGGGAATGGCTGGTATTTTCGCGAACTGGCGGAAGTGAAGTTCTGGTTGCAGCCGAATCAACTGGTTCAGGGCGAGAAAATCTGGCACAAGCTCAAGCGATCACGTCCCGATTTTCGCTGTTCCCAGTTGTTCTGGTGGTACAACATGTATGCCGATGTGGATCATGCCGTCACACCGCGTCCGCATTATCCGGCTGATGGCCGTAAAATTCTCGGTCTGTATTCCGAACCTGCACAGCTACATCAGGATATTGAAGCGAAAGTCGGCACCTTTCCTTTTTTTAATTTCTGGGGACCCGCGGCAGACATTCGTTCCAGCCGCTGGATTGTCGACTGTGCCATGGTGGAATTCACCATGAACCGGCCGGATCTTCAGCTCGTTTACTTGCCGCATCTGGATTACAACCTACAACGGCTTGGGCCGGATTCGCCGGCGATCAATGCCGATCTTGCTCAGATTGATCGTGAAGCCGGACGATTGATCGACTTTGCCCGGGAACAGGGCGCTGATGTCATGGTGGTGTCTGAATACGGGATCACCCCGGTCAGCCAGTCGGTCTCAGTGAACCGGATCTTACGGGAAGCCGGATTCCTGCGGGTCAGAGATTCGGTGGACTGGGAATTGCTGGATTGCGGTGCCAGCCGTGCCTTTGCTGTTGCCGATCATCAGGTTGCTCATGTGTATATCAAAGATCCGCGGGATATTCAGCCTGTGAAACAGTTCCTTCAGTCCCAGCCCGGCATTGAACAGGTGCTGGATCGCCGCGAACAGCAGGTTGTGCAGGTCAATCATGACCGCAGCGGTGAGCTGGTTCTGATTGCAGAACCCGGCTGCTGGTTTGATTACTATTACTGGTTCGACGACAGCAAAGCACCAGACTTTGCCCGAACCGTAGATATTCACCGCAAACCCGGGTACGACCCGGTGGAACTCTTTGTCGACCCTACAATTCGTTTCGTCAAACTCAAAATCGCTGCCCGTTTATTACAGAAAAAACTCGGGCAGCGCATGCTGATGGATGTGATTCCGTTAGATACGTCGTTAGTGAAAGGCAGTCATGGCCGACTGGCGGATTCTCCCGAGCATGGACCGATTTTCATCACCAATAACAAGCAGATGTTGAATCGGCTGGATCAGCCGGATTGCTTATCCATGCAGCAAGTTTGTGGTCTGTTGCAACAGCACTTTCAATAGCGAGGCAATATGAGCTACTTAAATAACTTGCGGATGGTGTTCTCCGGCAAATTCCAGTCGGATGTCTCTACCGTCAATAATGATGTCCGGCATTTTGATGTCGCGGAATTCAAACCGGAATATCAGGAATATCAGGACGACCAAAATAAGAACGGCTGGTGGAACCCGTGTGGTTCCGGTGCTTTCCGGTTGATTGACTGTCAGGTGACGGAAGTCGGCTATCAGGACGGCACCACCACCCGCGATCCGAAGAAAGATCCGGTGATTGGCATGCTGATCGGCGGTTCGAACGATCTGGTCAGCGCCAAAATGGTCGATTTGGATCCGCAGATGCAGTTGGTTTCAGAGATATGGGGACTGACCATGCGCCTGACTGACGGCAAAATCCCCGGCTTTTTTGAAGGGAAGTTTCTGCCTGCGCCGTTTCGCGACATTCTGTTCAGCCGCCAGCAGCAAAACGGCGGTGGGGATCAGACGGCAACGGCGATTTACCAGTCGGTGCTGGATGACTTGTCCTGGGTGAACGTCAGTCATTCGCCATTCCTGCAGCAACTGAAAGCCATGTCGGAGAAGGTCGGCAAGCTGTCGGTTCGGATGATGGTTTACAGCTATAACACGGATCATACCAACCCGGAATTTACAATCGGGCGAGTGTCGGGTGTGATTGGCCCCGCATTGGAAGGCGAGCCAGACAGCTTTGTGCTGGGGCGTCGATTTGCACCGGCAAACGGTGACAGAACGCCGCAGAATATGAACTTTTTTAACGCTCAGGTGGATGCAGAAGGACGCAATATTTGTGTGGACCTGAGTAATGCTTTACCCCTGTTGAATGGCAATGGTGATTTTGTCGATATTGGACCGATTCAGCTGGTGGTGCTGGGCAGCGAATTTGATGAAGGCACCACACATCTGAGCGAGTCGGTATTCACACCCATTGGCGATCCGATTCCGTATATGAGCACAAACTGGATGCACAATACCGGGGCGTTGTTCAATGCCACGAATCTGACAGACAGGCAGATTCAGGCCATGAGTTTACAGCCACTGGCTTTACTCAATACGAATGACAATTCCATCATGATTCGTGAAACACAGGACGGGCTGCTGGTCCGTGCCGAACAGGTGGTTCACCGGCTGAATCCGGATATGCCGGTGGCGGTTGATTTTTATGCTTCACGCTATGGGGTGCCGTCGAAAGGCGAGCAAATCGAGGTCACGCTTCAGCCGCCGGCATCTGATCAGGGTACTGGTCCGGATGATTTGGGCATCCCGATTCCCGTCATCAACGTGCCGGAATCTGCGATCACGCTGGGCGCCAATGCCGTCACGGATGCCAACGGTAAAGCCCGCTACGAATATTCGGTGACAGGGCCCGGCAATCCCAGAAAGTATATGGATGGTCAGGTGTATCTGATGAGTTATACACCGGTGGGTGCGACGGATTATATCCAGCAGTTCATGGATATCATTGCCAATCTGGTTTTTGACCATTACACCGTGCCGGCTCAGCCGACCTGGAATGACGTCAAACCCATCATGAGTCAGTACAACAATTTGTATCCGGTGATGGGTCGCATGCTGGTCAACCTCAGCAGCTACGCGTCAATGGTGCGATTCCGCAGTGTGCTGGAGCTGGCCTTCTCCCGGGAGCATAACGATCCCAACTATATGCCGGTGACACGCGACCTGTCTGAACCCAAACGGCAGATGATCCTGAAGTGGCTGTGTGAGCAGGACAGCAGCGGGAAGTATGTGCTGCGTCGCGGTCAGGATGAGGCCCCACTGCCGATTGAACCCTGTGCGTCCTGTGAAATTTCTGAGCCTCAGGGGCAGGTGAAAGCGCGTCTGCTTGCTGAAGCGCCGGAGGTGTTGAAAGGTTCAAAAGAACTGGCAGCAGACCTGTATCGACGTCATACCAACAAACAAGATTAAAGGGCGGGCAAGATCATGTTGAAACTTAAAAAGGAAGTTGTTGAAAAGATTCGCAGGATTACCAATGTCGTGGAATTGCATTATTACCTGCAAAATGCCATTGAACTGGAGCATGCGACGATTCCGGTTTACCTGACAGGGCTGTTTTCACTGAAGCAGGCTCAGAACGTGGAAGCCGGGAATCTGGTGCGCAGTGTGGTGATTGAAGAAATGCTGCACATGAGCATTGCCTGTAATGTGCTCAATGCGATTGGTGGAAAACCACAAATTAATAAGCCCGGGTTCGTGCCGACCTTCCCGGGGCCGTTACCCATGGGGGTTGGTGAAGATCGTGGATTGGTTGCCACGTTAGCACCGTTGACCAAAGAACAGGTCAAAACTGTCTTTATGGCGATTGAGGAGCCACAAAATCCGATTGATATTCCGGTTGAGAAATTCATGCTGGCAGCCGATCCATCCTATACCACGATCGGTGAATTCTATCAGGCGATTATTGACAAGATCACGCAGTTAGGGAACGGCATTTTTACCGGCGATCAAAGTCGTCAACTGGTCGATACCAAATGGTTCCCATCTGATGAGCTGTGGGCCGTGACAGATGTGGATAGTGCCTGCAGCGCGCTGCAATTGATTGTGGATCAGGGAGAGGGCAGCAGTAAGTCGCCGGTCGATGATGAGGGTGAGCTGGCACATTATTATCGCTTTGCTGAGATTTACTACGGCAAACGGCTGGTCAGAGATAAAGCCTCACCGGTGGGCTGGTCGTTCAGTGGGGCGCCTGTGCCATTGAATCCGGATGACGTATATAACCTGAAACAAAATGCCAAAGCGGAAGATTATCCGGCAGGCAGCGTCGCCCGACGTTATGCGGATCAGACCAATTACACCTATTCCTCACTCCTGAATTCACTGCACCATACCTTCAATGGGGAGCCGCAGCAGTTGGATCATGCGATGGGGCTGATGTATGAACTGCGTCTGAGCGTGCAGAAAATGGTGACGATTGATCTGGGCAATGGTGTGCATGCTGCGCCGCCGTTCCAGTATGTCGCAACCAACGTTTAAGGAGGCACAATGATGCGCAACTTGTTCGTCTTTCATGAGATCGTGACCCCATCGCCTTCAGGGCTGTGCCGTTTTTATGGTGAGGTGTTTGGCTGGCGCTTTCAGCCGATGGATGATCAGGGGGCGTTGTTTGCCATTCTTTCAGACAGGCCCGGCGATGCGCCGGTTGGCTTACTGACGCAAACCTCGGCGGAACCGGGGTTTGCTCAGGCCACGTTGTTTTACGTTCAGGTCGAGGATATTGATAGCTTTTTGCCCCGCGTTGTCGCGCTGGGCGGAGAAATCGTGATGCCTGCCACGTCGTCGTTGCTGGGGGAATGGCAGTATCGGCTGGCGGTGATTTCTGATCCGCAACAGAATCAGGTCGGTGTCATGGAGCCTGTGACCCGGGACGGGCAAGTTGTGCCTGTCCCGGTATCGCCTTTCCGGTTTAACGAGATTGTTACGCCTGATCCGGTCAGTCTGGCGGATGAATTTTATGCGTTGCTGTTTGACTGGCAGATTCAAGAGACCGGCCCTTCTGATGCTCCATTTCTGACCATCAGTACAGGCCAGTCGTTGGAGCCGGCGGGCGGGATTGCCCAAACAGCCGACAAAGCGGGATTCAATCATTTCGCCAGTTTTTATATTGAAGTGGATGATGTGAAGGCTGCTCTGGGACAAGTTGAAGCATCGGGTGGTCAAACCGTCATGCCTGCGGTGCCTGTCCCTTTAGGCGAGACAATGGTGACGATTGCCATGTTTACAGACCCGCAGCAGAACCAGCTTGGTTTAATCAGCCGAAGGGGAGGCAAATCATGAAACAAGGGATCAGTTTATACCGGTACGGGCTGTTTTTTTTCATCGCAATGATCCTGGGTTCGATGGGCACTTTTGGCACTTTTGGCATGGCGGGCATGGCGGGACAAGCTGTCGCGGCGGAAGCGCCTGTCGCATCAGAAGAATCATCGGATGTTTATTTCACGATGGGGGTTCACAACACCCTCGGCTGTGAACCGGCGAGTGTTTGTCTGCCAAAACGTCAGACGGGGGATCCCAGTGATCCACAATATCCCGAATACTGGGTCAGCGACTGGACCATGTTCCGAGTGTTTCAGAACTACCAGAATAATCCACCGCCGTATACCAATCCGCCGTCAACACTGAGTGCTCAGGATTATACGGTGTCGTACGGAACCACTTATTACGACAGTACTTACCGGCCAGCAGACGGGGATGGCGAAGGTGCGATGATGGAGCATTACAACAAGTACTGCCTGCCAATTTTCCCGATTCAGAACAACAATTACACCTGTTCCTTCATTTCGCTTGGGAATAAAGCTTATTTCCTGACATATCCGGAAGACAGGCCAGCGGATATGCCGGAATGCTGCTTGTTTTCGCCAGAGAACCATCCGCCGCGACGTGATTTCATCAAACATTTGCCCTACAGTGCGACGCGCAGTGAGTTGCTGAATGGCTCAGTTCAGGCCTATGCCCTGACGCTGCAAGGGCCAGAGCCGATTTTGTTTGGGTATGCATTCAATAAAAATGCGTCACCGGATGCAAATACCGGTGCATGGTATCGGCATCCTCAGTCTTTTTATTTTTCCGGTGATACCACGACAGCCAATGCGCCGATTGTCAGCCAGAATTACACGAGTTTTCGCACGCAAAAACCGGATGCAAAAGACACCTGGGACAGAGTTGGCCAAATGTGCACAGCCAAATCTTTGCCCAAGTGTCAGCTGTTTACTTATCAGCAGAATACACAACAGGACGCGAAACTGGATACAAAAGCTTTGCAAGCTGTCCCTCAATCTGTTCCGGCTAAACGCGGCGCAGGTGTGTGGAGTGATTTGAAACCGCCAAGGCTGAAAAATTAAGGGCGTAAATACGGTGGGTCACTCGTCCCTTGAGTGATGCTGAGTCATCTTCAAGGGACGAGCCTATGCTTTCAAGGTTTCAAGGCTTCAAGGCTTCAAGGCAGGAAGGCTTCACAAGCCTGAATCAACCGAATCATAAGCATTACAGTTGAATGCGTTTTGACTGGCGTAAGCATTTCTGGGCTGACCGATATCTGAATACCGATCACCGAGCCTATTTGGCCCGGAATAGACGGATGCCATCGAAACAGAGCAGGCGTCGTTCGGGTTGTCCTCGGTACAAAAACTTTCTGCGTAGACTGAGTTGATGGGGCCGATAATCACCCCATTACCTTCCTGCCCGCACTGCCAGTTGAATCCGGCTAAATATTCCCAGTATCGACGGTGGCCGAATAAAAGCCTTACCATGTCATCTTCATAGGGGCCATCCCAATTCAAAGTCCATAAAAAGACAGCGTTGATGTGCGTTTTGTGTTCAATATCGCCGCTGAGATAATTGAGATTATTCATGTCCCAGGAAGGCCCGGTATGTGTACCCAGCGCACCTAAAAAAGGGTTCCCGGCAGACAGGCCACACTGTATCCCCCATGTTTTGCAGGTGTCTGCGGCTGTATTGCTGTCTCTGTTACTGTCGACTTCAATCAGAAACGTACTTTCTTGCTGGCGCTGAAAGCGGGAAATGTCTTTTCTGACGACTTCTGTATAGACCGTATTTAGCTGGCTGATGGGCCATACCCCCCAAAACTTTCGCAGTGTGCCATCACCGGTGCCTAGCGTGTGGTAGACAAGATGTATGAGTGACTGGTACTCCGCCTCAGAGCGATGTCCTGATTTGATATCCAGCCAGACGGCACCGATTTTATTTTCACGTGCTCCGTTGTTGCCTGTCCCTGTATTGGCGATGTTGAGTACTTCCGACAAATTATAAGCTTTCTGATCTCCCCGGTGATAAGCACACCATTCTTCTCGACTGCACCGAATACGGGGAGAAATTTCCGAGGCATGGGTAATATCAATTTCTATCGCATTTAGCCCGTCATCAATTGCATGATTGACGGATGCCGGGCTGTTTGCTCTGTGCGCAAATAACCAGGCATGATTGGAAGCAAAACTCTGGATGGCATAAAACAGAAATAATGCAGGAATCAATAAAATCATTGGATTCATCGTAATCTCCGTGAATACGGTCATGAACGATACAAATATTTCATCATCGTTCGAATTGAATGAGAAAAATATATTTTGATGCGATGGTATTGAGGTGTTTTTGTTTCGCCGGTTCGGTTGATTGACTCGCTTTTGATCGAATGAACTCGGTCAATTGAACTCATCGCGATGATTGTAGGTGAACATGCTTACGGGGACAGACACTTTTCTGAGGTCAGTCGATAATCTGCGAGCGGGTGGGCATTGCGGCAGGTTTGACCTCTGATAAAGGGACAGGCACAACTGAATCAAGTGTCTGTCCCTTGATTCTTGCTCTGTTTATTGTCAGCCACATTTAAGAAATCATCAGATCAGAGCGCCATAAGGGTAGAGATATCGTGTTGAAATGATCATGGAGCCATATGAGTGGGTTAAAGACGGCCTTGAAGAAATCGATCATCTATCTTGGAATGATGATTATTCTGGCTTTGGTATTTCAGTTTACCTTCGGGCGCATTGCGCATGGCACGACGATTGTGGCGGCCTTGATGGTGTCGATCGCTCTGGCGCTCCGACTGCAAGTGAAACACCTGCCGGTTCTGTATGTGCTGGTGGCTGCTTTTCTTGGTCTTGACAGAAAAATGCATTGGTTTCTTTTGGTTGCGCCGAAAGCCGAGCATCTGATTTTCGTTGCGACAAACGCGATATTTTATTGCTTGCCTGTCTTCGGTGCGTTGATTCTGGAAAAAGTCTGCCGAAAATGTGAGCGGTTGATAGGTTGATAGGTTGATAGGTTGATAGGTTGATAGGTTGACAGGTTGAGAAGATCCAGCCAAACAGGCACCTCAACGTCAGGGGACCTCAATATTGAGGTCCCTGAAGTTCTCATCAATAGGCAAATACGGGCGATTGAATGAAAGTGTCCCAGCTTTCTTGGAAGTTGACCGTCCAGAATTTCACTTCGTCTTTTTTCTGTGGCAATTTGATTGTCGTCCATGCATAACGGGAAAATTGCTGACGTAACACTTGAAGCGCTTCCGGTGATTCAGGCAGGCTTGTTGTGACCTGGTTTTCTGCATCACAACTGACTTTCATCTTCACTGTCACGTCGTTCACCAGCACATCTGTCTGTTCTGGCAATGTTTCAGGGTTACACTGGCCCGGCCATTGAATGGCAATTGAAGGGGAATCCGTCATCGTGCGGGTCAGGGTTGCTGTATAGCGATCTTGTTTGATACTTGCCGCGACGGTTTTTGAGGACTGTTTCAATTGATGCTGATAACGTTCCCCTTCTTTTTGAGACAGGGTGATTCCTTTTCTGAGTTGTGCTTTCGTGACTTTCAAACCAGAAGTATTTTGGATAGTCCATATAAGATTTTCATTGTAAGTGTCTTGAACGATTTTGAGGACATATCCATCTGTTGATGGCACCAGACTTTGTTGAATGAGCAATAAACTATCTGAAATCTGCTGAAGTCTATCATGTTGCTCCTTTGAGAACCGGCTATACAGTGTTGTTGCACGATATTCTGATGATTCTGTATTTTGAAAGCTGGTATAACTCACCCGTTTATTATTCTGTATTTCAACCCAAGTGGTTTGATTGAATGAATTCGCAAACGCCATTTGCGTTTGTATCGCGAGAAAGGGAATCAATGCAAAAGAAATTAGCTTCATCATGAAGATCCAAAATTGAAAAATGACAGATGCTTATGGCGACCATCCACTTGAAAGCTTGAGCTGTCGTGATGTTAGAAGTGGATAAGCCGTTGTGGTTGAGCACATGAAAAGACAGCCACATCCAATGACGTGGCTGTCTGATGAAGGTTGTGAAATCGCCGAGTGGCCGGTTAGTTCATTCTCATTGAATCGGCGGCGGGTTGGTACTCACTTGCAACAGCCTCAGCATTTTTGGGTCGCTGCTGATTGGCTGACGCTCGCCACTCACGGAAATCATGACCCGTGGGTGCCTGAGAAACACGTAATCCGAACTCTGGCATTACGGCATAGAGATGATCGAAAATGTCCGATTGAATGCGCTCATATTCCACCCAGACCGTGGTGTTGGTAAAGCAGTAAATTTCCAGTGAAATGCCTTCATGCGTGGGCGGTAACTGACGCACCATCAACGTCATGTGTTGATGGATATTGGGATTCTGACGCAGGTAACGTTCCAGATAAGCCCGAAAGCTGCCAATGTTTGTCAGACGGCGACCATTAATCCGGCAAGCCAGATCAGAGCGATTGTGCTCGTTATAGCGGCTGATCTCTTCCACTTTATCTTTTATATAAGGTTCGAGCAGCTGTGCTTTTCGCAGGTATCGGGTCTCATCTTCCGAAAGAAAGTGCACGCTGGTGGCATCAATCAACAGGCTGCGTTTTATGCGCCGCCCACCAGACTGCTGCATGCCTTTCCAGTTTTTAAACGAATCAGAAATCAGCGCGTAGGTTGGAATTGTGGTAATGGTTTTATCCCAGTTCTGCACTTTCACTGTGGTCAGGCTAATATCAATGACATCCCCATCTGCGCCGTATTTTGGCATTTCCAGCCAGTCACCTACACTGAGCATTTTATTCGCCGAAAGCTGAATACCCGCGACCAGACCCAGAATGGGATCTTTAAACACCAGCATGATCACGGCAGTCATTGCACCCAGACCACTGAGCAGGATCACCGGAGACTTTCCAATCAGAATCGATGTGCTCATCAGAGCCGCCACGATAAAGAAGATGATTTTCAGACTCTGAGAAATACCTCTCAGCGGCAGATTACGCCCGGCCTGAGTACGACCCAGTAACACTTCAATCACGCCGAGCACGGCATAAAGTGTCAGAAGTGCGTACAGGACAATCCACAGTGAGGTGAGGGTTTGCAGAATCTCATAGATGGCACTTTCATCGGAAAGCCAGAGCTGTGCCTGAATTGCAATCACAATCCCCTGAATCAGCAGGGCAAAGCGGCTGAATAATTTCTGGCCGAATACCGCCTTGTGCCAGAGGGTTTCACTGTGTCCGGTAAACCGGTTTAACCACAGAATCACCCCGCGATGCAGGATCAAATGAATCACAATGGAAATCGCGGCGATCAGACCCAGTGCTTCACCAAGGTCGATCAGGCGTTGAACATCAATCTGATGGGAGTTGAACCATTCCGTAAGCATGGAAAATTTTGTTGCCTTCAATCAAAAACCAGCCGCCAATGTAGCATGAATGCCTTCTGAATCAACATGCAGAAACGGGTGAAAGATTGTGACGAACGTTGAAAGTGTTGCGGTAATTGCATCCGGCTGATGAATGCGAATGGGTGTTTTTATGGAATTGACTATTTTTTTTCCGGTTAGTCCATCTGTGCTCAATGTTTTATATCAATGGGTCGCATGATGAAAGCACACGATGTTTTTGAATGTGAAAGGCTTACGACGGCATGAATATTGGGAAAATATACTTCTGGCTTCTTCTGGCGATTTTTATTCTGATGGCAATGTTTTCTTCAGGAAGGACGACTGATCTTTATGAGATCTCAAATGTCTACCTGTTTGCCAATCTGTGGGCGGCATGGTGTATGGTTTCTATCGTATTTGCCCTTTGGGGCACAGCCGCTTGTGTTTATGGCACACCGTCGCTCAAGAATCGTTATTTGATGGCTTTTATTTTAATCAGCAATTCATTTATCTTTTTCGTTCAAGTGGAAATGCTGTCTATGTTTTATGAGATGTCTCTGAAATTTTCCGCCTTGTTTCTGCTGGAACTGATTTATATTCCATCCTCGTATTATATTTGTAAGCATTGGCGAAATTTATCTATCATGACCTTGAATTCAGGTGATAAATGATTTTTTCGAATAGATGACTGATTTATTATTATGTCTGGAACAGCGGTAATAACAGGAGAGAGATGGACTGGATTCTTGGTGAGGCTTCAGCCTCATTTTTAATTAATATGATAATTAACAGGAAATTACTTAAGGTTTTATTGTGGTTTTTGCTGTCATGCCATTTGATCTGAATGTAAAAAATATTCTTAGATTTTGGTTACATGAGGGTGAGAAAGGGAACGGAGAAATCATGGTTTCTGCGAGAAAATATATCAGGTGTAGACACTTGGCGATTTGGGTATTTGAGGCCGCTTAAAAGCGGCCTCAAATACCTCGGAAAAACCAATTACTCTCTTCCGTACACGTTGTTTTCTTGTTTTTGTACACGGATGAAGATGGTGCGTTTGGTCAGCTCTTTCAGCTTCACTGCGGCAACGTAGGTGCAGGTTGAGCGCACGCCGCCCATGATATCTTGAATGGTGTTTTCCACCGGGCCACGGTATGGCAATAGGACGGTTTTTCCTTCAGCGGCACGATAGTTGGCAACACCGCCGAATGCTTGTCCATCGCGCTCTGCGAAGACATGCCGAAGAATGTCATGAAAAATTATTAATCCATTTAAAAAACAGTAATTTAAATTACTTCTATTGTGTATTTTCTGTATGGTTATACAGCTATTCCATGCTATTTTTTACCGATTTTTTCACGAACGTAGACAAAATGTAGTCATTTTTCAGGAGGGAAATCAGAGATGGGCGAGAGGATTTTTGCTGATCGCATCTGAAAGGTGCTCTGGGGAAAATGAGCATAGCGCATCGTCATGCCAATATCAGCATGGCCGAGGATATCCTTCAACACCAGGATGTTTCCGCCATTCATCATAAAGTGGCTGGCAAAAGTATGACGCAAAACATGGGTAGCCTGGCCGGTTGGGATATCGTGAAAAACTTTTGTCTTCAGCAGATAACAAAATGGCGTATAGCACTCTTCAAACAACTGACCAGAGGTTGGCTTGAATATCTCTTGGTAGAATTCCGACGAGATAGGGACCGACCGATTCTTTTTGTTTTTCGTGTTCGTGTAGGTGATTTTATACTTACTCAGTTGGCTACCACTTGTTGTTTATAGTATGTGTGTAAACAAAGCGAACTCCGTTCGGCCTAACCTTCGCAGTTGAGTAAACCAAGTGAGACTTCGGCAGCAGGAACAACAGAAAGGCATGTTGGCCAGGAATACTTCAAACAGGAAGTATCAAAAGTTTGTGGCGGTCAATGTGTTGTCACTGGTGTGAAAGACCACGTACCTAGCATTATGATTGGTAGTCATATTAAGCCGTGGTCGTTATCGGATGACGATGAAAAGCTGGATGGGAACAATGGATTGCTGCTGTCACCGCACACCGACAAGCTTTTCGATAGATACCTGATAATCTTCTCAGAAGACGGGAAAATTATAATTGCGCCAGAGCTTGATGTAGCAGTGCTTGCGCAGTGGGGGATAGATGTTCAAAAAGCATATTCGATCTCACCACAGCAACAAGTTTACATGAAACATCATCGAGAAGAATTCAAGCGTAAGCGTTTGATTTAATATCACATTTACCAATGAAAATAGAATAAGCACCATAAATACTGTGATCTATGGTGCTTAAAAGTTAAGTGATAACATCAGATTGCTTATTTATTTCTTAATGAAAATTCAGATAGAGTTTCAATGTGGTGTATGAGTGAATAACAAAGCGATTTTCCTAAGCCAGGGTAATGATTGCTTTGGTGCAAATCTTTAAATTTCTTTAGTCCTTGGCTATCAAGAATGGTGTCAGAATTATTTGATGTGAAATATATGAGCTTCCCAAGTGCTTCTAAAAATTTCTTCAGCTGATTAGAAGTACCATCTTCAGCATTAGAAGTGCAATGCTTAATATGCACATCATATTTACCTCGATGATCAACAAATGTTAAATGGATAGTTACGGCAATAGCGGGACCACCACCTGATTTATATTTTTCAGTTTTGATCATGTAATCGCCAAAACCTATAGCATCATACTTCGTTTTATATTCGATGTTGATTGATGAAAATTTTCGTACTTGGTCACCATATAGTTCATTTTTTGTTTCACTTGGAAATGCATCCTGAACAACAACAACATTAGGTGCATTGTGAATAAATACATCACTACATTTGGTTATATTAAATATATTGTATGTTGAATTTTTCAAGTAGAATGAAATATCGTCTTGAATTGTTTCTCTAAAATAAAGGCAATACTCTTTATTATTTGATATTAAAATATCAAGAATCTGTTTTACAGAGTTGAAATTGATATCAGTAACTGCAATGCATTTCAAAAATGAAAAGTGTTTTTTTAGGTGGGATGAATAGCTTAATGGATCAACTCCAACAAGTTCATCAACTTGAGGATTGATAATAATGATTGGCTCAATGTCGTTATCATTCAGCACTTCGAGAGTATCGAAAAGTTGGTCGCTTTTATCTCTGACAGGTTCAATGATAGGAATGAATCCGTGTGAATAGTCCCCTTGAGAAACAGTTCGAAGTGCTTCTAGTTCATATTGTTTACCACGTAGGTATGGAAAGTACATTCGTATAGCCTCTTTGTTGTTCTATGTTATTCAACAAAGAGCTTATGATACTGTTTTTCCCTTTTCTATCGATCTTGTAGCTAATACCTATGTTTTTTAGTGATTCTGGCAACGAATTGATGAATTTGTGATCATTCTTGCGAAAATGCTTCAGGTTCTCTTTGAAAAGCTGATTGGCTTTATCTGAAGGGAGTGAGCAGAAGACTGATTTGCAGTAGTCGAAAAGCTCATAGCAAGGCACTTCTGGTTCTTTGCCAAGCACCGTTTTGGCAATGTTTGTGTATTCAGACTTGCGAAGCGAGTAGTACATGAGTTCAAGATCAAATTCTGTGTTCAGAGGTGCTTCTTTGATTGGCCGGCTTAAGTTGCCATTTTTGTTCGCTCTAATAATCCCGAACACAGGCATGTCATCATGAAGTTTAAGAACTGAATTTAGGTGGGATTCGTGTGTAACAACATAGGTTTTGTCAAACGCACGGGTGTACGCATGGAGCTGATCGGGCAATCGCTTCAAAGAATCAAGCTGGGTTTTGATTTCGTAGCAAGTAGAAAGGCCATTTACGACGACACAGTCAGCTTTGTTGCTGCCAATGCGCAATTCACTCAACATGCTGGCAGTGTTCATTGAGTGCTTTCCGAGCAAAATGCGATTGGCAATTGTATTCTTTACAACATACTCGTTCGGGTATTTCAGCCGCAGCAGGCGATAAGCCTCTTCATAGATGTCTTGTAATGTATCGAGATCAGCTAACTCATCGAAGGACTCTTGCAGTTCGACTACAGTGCTGTAATTGCCTTTGGCAACCTTGCTGATATCTGCACTGGTGAACAATTTTGCGAGTGGTTTGTAGTCCATATCGTTAGTTTTCTTCTCTGTAAACATATTAAATCTATAGCACTTTTAATCGTTTTCATCGTTGTGACATGTCACAATGGCCGGTGATGTTATGCAAATTACACCTCAACATCAACCTGTGTACTTCGACAGTAGTCGAAGAGTGAAAGTAATAAATTGCAATACGCCTGTCTTGTAAGCCCGCTCTGTCGAAAAGGACAGTGTTCATGTACTCATGCGGTTAAAACACAAGGTAAAATCCCGATATCACACACGAGATGGCAATGCGATTAATAGTCTTTTTAAAAACAGTAAGTTCAGCTGTCAGAAGCACAATTTGTGAAGTGGGTTTGCCGACAAGTATGCGTAAGGAAGATAATTGGCTTGTGAACGAAGCGAGGACCTATGGATCAGCTTCAAAGGTCAAGCATTTTTTATGCTTGAGAAGCGGTTAGTGTTTCAACAAAAATGTAGGTTCGATAGGATGGTTTGATAGAACTGAAGTGAAAGAGGATAGCAATTGAGCCAGGTAAATTTTCTCGCTTATTACAAAACCTTCGAGGATGATATTGATAAACTTTCACGATACATTGAAATCAGTGAAGACAATTTTAAAGTGTATTCAATTGAATTAACCCGATTGTATCTTTCAATTTGCTCTGAAGTCGATGTCGTCATGAAATTGCTATGCGGGCTATTAACAGATAATAAATCTAAGCCTAAGAACATGTGCAGTTGCCTAGAGATTATTGTTGAACATATGCCAGAGTTTGTTGATCAACAGGTGAGTTGTGCCGGTCTAAAGCGAAATTTTAAGCCTTGGGCGGAAGTTACTGAAGAGAAACGGCCAAGTTGGTGGGTGTACCATAACAAGGTGAAGCATGATAGGTCGAAGAATTATGCGAAAGCTAATTTAAATAATGTGCTTTTAGCATTAGCTGGTTTGTTCACCTTGATTGTTCACTATGAATATAGGAACAAATATCCGGGAATAGAAATGCAACGCTTAGACAATATCGATGATACTATAAGAAGCATTCATAGTGTTTGTAAGCGATTTCAATTACTTGATAATCCTTTTGCATACATCTGCTTGGATTGATTCTATTTGATTTGTAGAAATAACCGCACCAACAATCTAACCGGATTCTTGGTGCAGTTACTCACCCCTCGATCCCCACCAATTTCTCAACCAACGTTTGGTTGAATGTGGCTGCATCCACGGTGTAGTGGGCGCGGCGGTGGCAGGTGAGGCAGAGGGCGATGACGAATTTGGGATGATCGGGGCCGCCGTCGGCGAGGCGGTGGACGTGATGGGGCTCCAGGTAGGGGCCTTTTTTTGTTTCAAATGGGGCGGGGGTGTCGCAGTCTTCGCGGCTGTTGTCAGTAATGATTTTGTCCACTTCCCCTATGCTGAGACAGTCTAAACTGGAGTTTTCTGCCACAAAAAAGCAGGAGATCACCATGAAGAAGTCACGGTTTACTGAGTCACAGATCGTAGC
>NZ_JMIB01000027.1 GCF_000695255.1 Photobacterium galatheae
ACGGATACGTTTGATGAAGCAGATACTTTTTCAGAAACAGAAAACGTTGATGAGCAAAACGGTTTCAATCATGGAACCAGTTTTGATAATAAAGATAGGCTTGATAGTAAGGATAGCCTGGATGAAACAAATCCTTTTGAGAATGATGAGCTGGATTCTGAAGACCAAATTTTAGCTGATGAAGATGGGTTTGGTTTTGAAGAAAGTGACAGTGATGAGTCAGAACTTTTCGATGATATCTCTCAAGCGGTTGCTGTGGATGATACGAGTTTTGACGTTGTTTCTGATGATGAGTTTGGCGCGCCTTTTCCAGATTTTGAACAGAGTGATGAGGTATCAAATTCAGTTGAAGCAGAAAGCGACTCTTTTGTCAGAGATGGGAAAGAGGAAACATTTTCTGAACCTGAGCGAGAAACACGCAATGCTGATGCGTTCTCGTCTGATGAAGACTTCCTGTCTGAGGATGATTCAGATGATGGTTTCCTTACTGATGAAGACTTTCTGTCAGTGGATGACCCGGATGATGGTTTCCTCTCTGATGACGATTTCTCGACAGAAGATGATTCGGGCGATGCGTTCCTTACTGAAGATAACGCGCCTGTGCGTGATGAAGGAGCCGGTGAAGAAGCGTCAGGCTTCGCGAATAACCAAGTGTTTGAAAGCAGTGATGCCCTTGCTGCTGCGGCAGTGGGTACGGCTTCAGTTGCTGCTGCAGTTGGTGTCGCATCAGGTCTGGCTGCCCGTAAAGAAGTAAAGAAGGAGGCTGAAGAATCTCACAGAAAAGATAAACAAGATAACGTGAAAAGTAATAAAACAGAGAAAGGGAAGCCAAGTCAGGCGAAGTCTGCCGAAGGCCGCTCTCCGAGTGTATTCAAAGCATCGTTGATTTCTTCGTTCGTCACATCTGCCCTGTTCATTGGTGGGGGGTATTTTGCATATGATTTTGTCCTCAAAGATACCTTAGCAACAAAGGATGATGTCGATGATCAAGTGAACAGACTCCAAAGCTCGCTTGGGAAATCAACTGAAAAAGAAATAAAAGTTATTCAGGATGGCTACGTCACTAAGGCGCAGTTCGAGACAATGATTGGCGATCTGAGACAGGTGATTGATGATGTGGAATCAATCAGTGGAGATAAAGCTTCTGATATTGCAGGCAGCCTGAGGGAAGTAAAAGGGCTGATGGCCACCGCAACGCAAAGGCTCGACGCGTTAGAGAATCAAGACTTAGTTCTGAGAAGTGATATGCAGACCGCAATCAAACAGATTTCGACGCGTTCTGTTGAAGATAATGCAGCCAGAAACGGTATTGTTGTCGCGCTGAAGAAATTGGAATCTCTCGAAGGTAAGTTTGATAAAGAGATCGAGAAAATTCTGAAGGAAAGTAAAGCGGATAACGGCGACATTTCGGTGAAAATTAATGAGTTAAAAGTCGAGTTATTAAAAGAAATTGATGAGGTTTATTCTCAGGCGGATAAAGCCAGAAGGATGAACGAGGAACTTTACAATAAGTACAGTGAATTATCGAAATCGATTGACTCGAATGCCTTACCAGAACGAAAAGAGCGAACGATAGCAAATGCCCTCGGAATTGATGTGGCGAAAGGTGCATCACAACCTGTTTATAACCTGAGTGGAATCGTAAATGGCCGGGTTTTTATCGATATGGACGATGATCCGAAGAAGCAAAAAATTCGTTACTATAATGTTGGCGACTATATTGATGGTTATGGAAAAATAACTTCAGTGTCTAAAGAGTCGAAGGAAGTCATGACTGAAAGTGGCAAGGTGAAATTCAGACATTAGATCTTGTTGACTGTCAATGAAACTATATTTAGGGAGGTGAGCCTCCCTTTTATTTTTGTCTAGGGTTTCAATCATTTAAAAACACTGCGGGTTTTCCTGATTTGTGTGACTGGGACTGTCATTGAACCTTGGTTTATAATTTCTTAAATTTAATGAAATATAAACAAATTAAGGTGAGGATATTCATATCATTATTGGCTTTATCGCCTGCTGCTGCTTTTGCTGAGGCTGAAGCGGGGGAACAAACGCAATCATTCATTCAAGCCGCTATCAACATACAATCATTTATCGGTTTGTTTTATGTGGTTTCTTTTATTGTTGGGGCCACGATATTGCTTTCTATCGTTTCAACCTTTGCTGATTTTGAGAAGTTTAAACAAAGGGCGGAAAATCCTGCCAGACAGCTTGTTGTGAGGTTTATTATTGCAGGAATTTTAATGAACCCTTCAACCAGTGTGATGTTAATGTCGGAGACTTTCGGGTTTAGTGTAAGCAAAGAGAGTCAGTTCTGTTTTGCGTATAACTTAAATCCGAACACGGCAAAGGGGGGTGTTGACACAGATGGTAAAACCCGAGAATGCTACAAAACAGCTTCAAACAATCTACAAGAGCTTCTTAAAGAGAAACACACTCAGTTAACTGAATCTGAGCTTCAGAAGTTTCTGGACGGGAGGTTCAAGGTTGTTGTTGGGGTTTTCCAAGTGATTGCAATGTATTTCTACTTATCTGCTTGGTTTAAGATTTATGCAATCTCGGAGGGAAAAGAAAGGCAGACTTCGTACGGGAAGCAAGTCATTGTCCTTTTATTTTCGACATTATTCTTGAATCTTCCGGCAGCAATGGAGCAAATTTACCTATGGGTGAGCAAAACAGGTATTATTTAAAAAAACTGGATTATGTTAGGAATATCTAAGTATAAAAAGCTAAAAAAATTATCCGACAAGCAGACCTCTGCGCTGGTGGCCTCGGCGACCAAGGCCGTTTCAACTGGTGGGGGGAAGACTATCGATGTGATTTATTGTCACTGTTGTAATCTCCCTGTGTTTGAAGATGATGCCTTCATCGGTCAAACCGAAGACAGTGCAGATGCAAAAATTCTTTGCGGGTTATGTTATTACCCGAGAAACCTGGATATGGTGAGATTTTCTGATTCAGGCACACTCATTTTTGCTCCAGACCTTACACAAACACAGGTTTCATCGCTGGCATTGGTGATGTATTACGCAAAGAGCTTGGCATCAGAGAGTCAGGATATGATGGATCTGATTTCTGATGTTGAAGATTTAATTCTCAGACGATCTGAAGTTTTAAATACAGGGATCTGTCATGGCGCATCAACGCCTTCAATTGTATGCCAATTCATGTATATGATGGATGAATCAGATTACGAAGAAAGAGGAAAGCTATTTGATTCAGTCAGGTTGTTTCCTTCTGAAAAACTCGCGAGTCGTCAATTGGCTTACCTGAGTACCAACGTTTTGAAAAAATATCACCCAGATAAATGGGGTGGGTTCGTTCAGGCTATGGGAAAGCAAATAAAAGCATCATCAATATGATTTGAAATGCAACAAAGCGACTTTGTGATGAAGTCGCTTTTTTATATACTTTTTAAAAAAGTTCAATGAATTTAAGTATCGCCGGTGCTGTAGAGAATTTAATCAGGCTCTATATTAACGGCACAAAAACAGATCCTGATCAGGTTGTCGATATTGACGCAGCAATCGGGCAGCACACTTTTGTGTCAAAAGATGGATTTCTCATGTCCATTGTGAAGGTCAATGGGCGTCAATCGGAAGATAACCACTACCACTCATATAATGCATCATTAAGGCCTTTCATGAGTAAAATCTCGGCTGGGATTAAAGATGGGGTTCACTCAATCCATGTCACTTACGTGAAAGAAGTCGGGGGTGAGGCAGATTTAGTGAAAGCGTCAATTGCTGGTGCACGAGAGAAGGCGAGAAATTACGAGTTCGAAGGGATGGAAGATCTGTTCGATGATCAGGTCAAATTTATATCGAAACAAATCATCGAAGAAGATGTTTTCCTGGCCGTGTGGACGAATACATCTTTCCTTCGTCCTCGGCAAATTGCGCAAGAGAAATCAGAAATCGCGGAAGCAAAAAAAGAGCTGCCAATCGCGGATGATGCCCATGGGCTGGTCGATACCTATTCACATATGAAGGTGAAGCACGAAAACTATGTGGAGGCTGTGATTGACGGACTTGCCGCGTCGGGTGTGCAGGCTGACGTTGTGGACAGAGATCAAGCGATGCTATCCATGGCCCAGGTGATTTATCCTTTCCTGGGGGCAGGTTTTCAATTCATATTCCCGGACAGAGAGACTTACCCAAAAGCGAAAGCCCATGCAGGCGGGTTAGAGGATGATGCGAGTCACCTGCTTTGGGATTCAGTGTCTTCTCAGATTATCAGAGAGGATGATATCGATGTGGATCTCACAGAGGGGGTCGTGAGGGTCGGTGATAGATACTTCAGTACGTTTGAGGTGAAAAACCCGCCGAGAAATCTCGTTCTGTTCAACGCGATAGGTGATGTGATCAAAAGTGATGTGCCTTGCATGTTTTCTTTTGCAATCTCATCGGCGTCAAGCTTTACATTTTTCTGGAAAAAGCTCTTATCGACCTTGCCCGTGCCGGCATCGAATAAACGCATTAAAAAATCCATCCAGGCTGTCAGTTTACTGAAAGAGGTGGGTGAGCCTGATGTTGAGTATAAGGTTTCAGTCACTACATGGTCTCAGGATTCAGAAACGTTATTTGAGAACAGAGACTACCTGAAGGGGGAGGTTTCCAGCTGGGGCAATTCTGTGGTTCGCAACTACAGAGGCTGCCCTTTTGATGCCTTAGCCTCCTCGATCCAGGGAATGAATTACAAAACTTTTGGCAGTACCGTCTACGCGCCTTTATCGGGCGTTCTTGCTCAATTGCCATTTGGCAGAAGGCTTCGTTTCTGGCGGCGTTCCGCTTTAAATTTCGTTGGAAACGGGGATGTCATCTATCCCTATGCGGTTCAATCATCTGAACAGAAATTCTGGAATATCGGCGTCTGTGCAACCATGGGTTCTGGTAAATCTGTGTTGCTGCAAAATATTGCTTTTTCACACTTATTTGGCGAGACCATCGGGGGAGAAATGCCGATGGTTGGCTATATCGATAACGGGTTCTCAGCCAAAACTATGGTGGAGACTTTGGCTGCGATGGCACCGAAGAACAAAAAGCACCTGTTCAAACACATCACGTATGAGAACAACAAAAAGTTTGCATACAATATTTTTGATACTCAGATAGGTTGCCGGTATGCAGATTCTGATCAAATGAATCAGATTATTTCTACCCTGGTTGGGATTATCACGCCAGCAGGGGAAGAAAAGGTGCATGGTGACGCAGCAAACTTACTGAGGAAAGTTGTGAAGGAAGCTTACTTCACGCTCAGCGATAAGGAAAAGCCACGTTATTACCGAGAGGGAAGAGCGCCGAAGCTGGATGCCAGCCTGAAGAAGATTGGTTACGATGCGACAGGGAAGACTTACTGGGAAATTGTTGATGATCTGTTTGATCAAAAGCGCCTGGTGATGGCGGAGTTTGCGCAAAGATTTGCGGTACCCAGCATTCAAGATGTGATTCAGCAACTGACCATCAGTGATACGGTAAACAACTCATACAAAGGGATTGTTGCATACAACAACGAGGAGTTAGTTCCTTATGTTCGAAGAGCCTTGATGGAGGCGATTGAGAAATACCCCGTATTTTCTGGTGTAACCGTTCTTGATGTGAACATGGCTAGATTTATCGTACTTGACTTGGATCGGGTGGCGAAATCGGGCAATGCTGAAATGGATAAAGATTCCTCTGTTTTTTACGCTCTGGCGCGATTCATCGTGTCGAACAACATGTTTATCTCAAGCACTTTGATGGAAGTCGTGCCAGAGAAATACAAGGTTTACCATCACAAGAGAATTGATCTGGTGAAGTCGATTCCGAAGTTACTTGTTTACGATGAGTACCATCGATTGAAGTCTCCGACGGTGATCTCTCAGATAAAGCGAGAGATGCGTGAGGGTCGTAAGTGGTCTCTGATTAATGTGTTTGCTTCTCAGCTACTTCAGGACTTCGATGAGTCGATGCAGAATCTTTTGTCAACAACGTTTTTAATGTCGAATGATGCGGGATCAAAAGAGGAAATTAAGTCAACATTTGCCCTCAATGAAGACACGATGAATTATGTCATGAGTGAGCTGACGGGGCCAAAAGGCGCCAGGGGGGCCTCGATTGTCGGTTTATTCAAGTTTAAGAAGGCAACGCTGATTCAGAGATTAAGATTTGTGCTTTACCCGTACATGTACTGGATGACAACATCGGATGCCATTGATAACTCTCTAAAGCAAAAAGTGATGGCGAAGCTTCCCGTGTCGGAAGCCATTCAGGCGTTATCATCATCTTATGGTTTCGGAAGTCGGAAGGTGTATGAAAACATCAGCGAGACTCACCCAGATCCGGAAGTGAAGAGAGATCCGATTCAGTTTATGGCCGATTCACTGGTGTCGGGTTACCTCTCAATGAAATCATAGCCTCGGGTAAATCTGGACAGAAGCAATCAGTGAAAAAGGAGCCTGAGGCTCCTTTTGATACAATCATTTCTTATTCATCGACATCGCTTTACTGAGCTGGATATGAACGCTGTTTACCAGAGGTATATTGAGCGGCATCCGGTTTTTATAGATGTCTTTTTCGTTATTGCATGCTTTATATTCTGAAAAATATTCCTTGAGGTAGTTTTTTGCCTGATTGTCATCACTTGTGATATTCGCGAATCGTGATATCTCAGAAAAAAAAGAACAGTCTGTGAGAAGTTTAGCGAATAACGCTGAATCAGACTCTCTCATACTTGTTGTTGGCGAAAATAACCGTCCTTCATTTAATTTTCCTCCAGATGAAGGGAAAATGATGTATTTTTTATCATTTGTAGTGTACATAGTCTCAGTAGATGAGTGGATCTTTTAGATTTTCGAAGTTTTCAGTGTCATAAATATCAAAGCCCTGTTCCAGATTGTCACTCCAATCTTCGGAATTCCCCGCTCTTGGTGGAACAATTTCATCAAAACTTTTGACAATTTGGATGGGCGACCGATTGAGAGCTTTGGTGATTTCCACACCTGATTTCCCCGTTGTGACATAGCCGTGAAAATCGACGGTTTTCACTAAGTCCTGGGTTTCCTCAAATTTTGGCAGAAGGCAAGCGATTCTCTTCCTGGAGCATTGGATTGCAATGTAGAAAGGTGACTCAGGTTCTCCAAATTCGATATACAGTGTTTTCATGCCTGCAATAATGGCTCGGTTTATTTTTCCCATAAAGAACCAGGGGATGAGCGGCCTTGGGGCTGCGATAATCGGGTGGTTTGTCTCAATGTGGCGACCAAATGCAAACATGCTGCACACTCCTGTGTTTAGCTCAATCACATGGTCATAGATGCGAGAGAAACGGGCCCGTCTTGAGTGCAGTAAATGTTGTAACCAGATGGTAAACACCACCTTGCTGGGCATAACTCTGAGTTCAATGTGATTCATTTTTAGTGATTTTATTATCGAAAGATACTTAAAAAATCTTCACGATTAAAATTTGTAATCATGAAAATATTTCTTATCACATCCTCAGATTTATATTTCCTTCGCGAAAGTTTTCATAAACAAGATGAAATTGGTTTTGGAACGTATCTCCAGTTCCAATAAAAATAACACTGAGTGCTAAGTTTTCTCTGGCGGGAATGAATTCAGATGGTGTTCTTGAAAGCCCATGCCATTCTATTTCGCCCGTTTCGTGTATCTCGAAAGGATTATCAATCGGTGTGTTTATCAGGTGCTTAAATTAAACTCGAATCAAATTAGTGCTATAATTTCAGGAAAAATATTAAGGATGAAGCTTAATAGAATATTTGTCGCTTGTACCCTTGTTGCAATGTCTTATGGCGCTCATAGTAATCAGCCTCTGGTCGTAACAGATTTTGGGCCAGTGGTTACTCAGCCGCTGGCTGAAGATGTTTCTCGTATTACTGCTGCGACCGCGACGACATCAACAACAATCATGAACGCGACGAGAAATGTCATCGCAGCTGTTCATGCAAGCGGCAGTGAAGCCGCCAAGGCAACTTTGTCTGCCGCATCAAAGACCTCGACAGATCAATTAACTGCAGCTCAGATCCAAATGAAGTTAGAAATGGATTATCAGGCCCAACTGGAGGCGCTCAGGCAGAAAGATCTGACGAAACTCATTTCTGATGAAAGCGATGCATCGGTCAAATTTATCGAATCATTTTTAAGAAGGGAAGATATCAAGCACCTGAATATCTCCGAGGTGATTGACTACACAAAGAAAGAGGTGGACGCGAAAGCGGCTGTGGTTGAACCTTCAGCTTTAGCACCTTCCTGTAACCGTGGCGATACAGCGTGTGAAGCGAAAAAGGAAGAAATGAAGAATGTTGGTTTTGAGCGGAAGTTTACGCCAAGTTCTCATTTATTAACCTATGCAGAGATGTGTGCGGTGGGTAAAAAACGCCAGACTAAAAAAGCAGCCGAGACGGCAGCGCAAAACAGAACCCATATTGATTCTGCGAAAAAATCGCAAGAGACGCTGAATAAAACCAACTCGAAAGAGGCTCAGTCGGTCAGGCTGAAAGAGCAGATCTCGTCTAACTGTACGCCAGATGCGGTAGAGAAAGGTTTGTGTGGCACTGTGACCAAGGGCGACTATATCGAAAAGGTGCTCAAGAATGAAATCATACCTAATGGGGGTGTTTCAGCTTCGAACCTTTATGCGCCAGCGCCAGTAGGGGGGGCTGGAATTCTCAATCTGGAAGATCCTCAGTTGCAGAAGATGGCGAAGATTGTTGAGTTTGATTCTCTAGAAAAAACCGCGGGCGGCAAAAAAGATTTACCACCGATTGTTCAGACCTATCGGAACTCTGCTCAATTAAAGGCGGCCGAGGCGTTTGTCGAAAATATTGTGAACTTAGATGCCATCGGTAACCAACCGGTTTCAGAACGTAAAAAAGAGACTTCGGTCGCTTTCCAGTCGAAGTTTATGAGTCGCGCTGCCCAGTTGGATTTAGCAAAAAGTACGCTTAATCAGTCTGTTGCAGAGAGACGAGGACAAAAATTGTCTGGTATTCCGATGTCATCGATTCAACAGGGAGAAATGATTAAAGAGGTCGAGGATGGCGCAGGTCCATTGGACTTAAAGTGGCACCAAATTCAGGAAGATATGAACAAGGTATCCCCCGCCAATATCGATCAGCTGACCGCGATGTCAGACAATCAGATTTGGCTGGAAATGTACACAACCTTAGTGAAGAAGAATGAAGCTCAATTTGAAAGGATGATCAGACTCGAGAGACAGTCACTGTTACTGGCGGCTTTGCTGGCTGCTGAAGCCAATGATCCTGAGAACATTGAGTATTTAAAAAGAGTAGGCGAATAAGATGAAGATGATGAACTTAAAACGAAAGCAAGTCCCCATCATTGTCGCATTTATGTATGCTGGCGGGGCGTTTGCGTGTACATGTCCGCCAGTTGGGTCCGTTCAAACATTAGCCAACCCGGCACTGACGCTTGTTCTTCAGAGTCCAGGTAAAGCGTTTGATGCATATGACTCGACGATTTCAATGCAGTTGAAGATAGCTTTTGCGAACATTCAAAATGCTGTGGTTGATCAGAATATGCAGCTGGCTCAAACAACGATGGAAGCCGCTGAACTGATCACAAAAAACCAGACAGATGTTCAACGATTAACGTCTGAACTGAGAATGAACCATGAAGCTTATCTTGAGAAAACGGGGAAAAGAGAAGCGGCTGCACTTTTGGCGACTGGTGGTGGTGACGTGGGGAAAGCGGTTAACAAGGCGTATTTTGCGAAACTCTGCGCTTTGAAAAAAAACTCAGACGCCGCGTTTAGTGCGACAGGTAGAAATGCTTCGTTGAACTTAACCCGAAGCGCTGTCGGAGAGTACGAATTCTCTGCAAGAGGGGCTTTATTGACGTTTTCTGGTGGAAATGTGGTGAAAAGTCACTATGAAAATTTCTGTACAGAAGCTGATCGTAGCCAGGGCTTGTGTGACGAAGTTGCAAAAATTCCGAATGCGGATCTTTTATCTTTCGTGTTCCTGCGACCCATGAATGAAGCAGGCAAAGGGGTGGTGAAAGACATCGTGATGAAAACGGAGTACACCTATAGTGATTATGAAATGAAAGCGGCAAAGTCATACATTGAACATGCTGTACCGATGACGCATCTTAAAAAACCGCCCATTGGTTCCGAACTTGATACAAATGTGGTCAATTACACGGCAAGATATAAGCAGCTTCAGTCGATGGTAAACATGTCAAGGTATGTGTTTTCTAAAGCATATAACAACAGGATTCCTATCGTAAATACGTCTACGTTAAGGTTAAGCCGATTTGATCAAATGCGGGTGATGTTGACGAAAGCTGCAACCTCTGATGTCGATGCGGTCACGAATTCAAACGCAAAGGGTAAAATGATTTTTGTTCTAAATCAGATGGCTTTAGAGAATATGCTTGATCAGGAAATCTCAGAACTGGAAAAGTTAAACAATGATTTACTGGCGGCGCTTTTGGCTGAAAAAAATAATAAGTTAGACGTCATTTCAGAGATAAACAACAAGCGAGGCTAAGGTTTCTCACTGGATTCAAAAGCTCACATTGTGGGCTTTTTTTCTTCCTTTTTTAGCAGGAGTTGGTAACTTTAAATAAAAATGAACGAAAATAACAATTCGTCACAATCCTCAACTGCAATGCTCATTGCGATATTTGCTGCCTGTCTCATTGCGCCCTGGGTCATCAATCAATACCTTTTGAAGTACTATGTTGGCGCATGGTATTGGTTGATTTATGGTAAGGTCTGGCTGCTCTACAAGATAACTTCATTTCCTTTTGTGAGTGAAAATCTTGATTATATTCTGTTTTGGGTGGATTGGTTCATTGTTGACTCAAATATACCTGATGGACGACTGTATCCGATCGTCAATGAGATTTATAAGGGACTTCTTGAAACAGATACAAGCAGTATGGAGGCGATCAGAAATGCTTTTTCAACAAGTGATGGGGAACTTTCAGGTAAATTCTCAAACACAAGCAGATTTGCGATGGCTGTTTATTTACCGATTTATCTCTATATATCAATGCGGATCACATATAAATTACTGACCATTAAAAAATTCGATAATGTATTTACGCTTGATGAATTTGCTGAATCCATGGCTGAAGGCTTCCCCGAGCTTCTTCCTGTTGTTTATGATAATCCGTTAAAGTACGACCTTGATGAGGGGCATTGGCGAATGTCACCCAAGATTTATACCTATCTCAAGAATCATCATTGTATTGAAGAGTTCATTGATGATGGAAAGGAGATGTTTAAGCTCAATGAAGAAAATTTATCAACCCTTTTGGTTGAGCAGTTAGGCGAGAAATGGGATGGCTTTGAGGGGTTAGATAAAAACTACAGAACGATTGCGGCTATCGCATTACCACTTGTGAACTCACCGGCAAAAGGGAAAGCGGCCACTTATCAATTAATTGAAGCATTAGGCTATGCTTATAGTGTCAAGCCGACCTTCCTGCCGAGCTTAAAAAAGGGTGTGAAAACGTTTTTACTCAGCATCCTGAATATCAATTTTTATGTTGCAGGAACCTCGAAGGGGAAAAAAGTAAGAAAAGTATTCTTCAAAGACTTAAATGGTATTGTCATGGGTTGGAAAGAGACATTCAGACAAAGAAAGTACAAAAAGATATCCCAGGCCATTGTCGAAAAAAATATATCTGACTTTCAGGATATTCCAGCAGTTAAAAATATTCTGAAGAAGCACGCTTATAAAAGTACAGTCATTGCTGCACTGATTGAGTCTGCACGGCTTGGGGGCGTACTTCCTTCATGCAGTAGCATATGGCTTAAAAAGGAAAATAGAAACCTCTTCTATGTTTTTAACAATTTAGGTAGACATGTTTCATGGATTGAAGTGGTAGGGTTTTGGTCTCATTATCTCAATGAAAAGAAAGTTGAAGCGCCATTCCCTTATCCTAAGATTGAAAATGGTGTAGAAGGGGTCGATGATGCACTTTACTCATCGTTCTATAACTATGCCCCTCTGGTAGAGCGAGACTCAGCGTAGAAAAGGTTGAACCATGACAACAAAGAGGCAAATTGTATTGCCTCTCTTTCCCTGTGCCGGCAACCTAAAAATTCATTCATTTGGATGAATTATTGATTTCAAACTTTCCGATAGTCAGCATGTAGCTCCCATATGGTGTATCAAACTTTGCCTGAATACTTCGTTTGCCTTTCATCGGTAATCCATCAACATCCCATCCATTTTCAATCAGATTGTGAGCGAAAATTTCAGCGGAACTCGCCGTATGTTTGTTGACGAAAAGGCTTCGTTTTTTCAATTCATTGTCATCAAGAGAACCTTCGACCCATAACGCTTCTTCTCCGTCCATTGTGAAAAGTGTGGCGATGTGATGACGTCCTTTCGGTAAAAAACCGGAGAGTATCTTGATCGTACACTCAAGGTCACCACCATGATTATCTCGTAAGTCTAAGGATCGAATCTTTTCTGGGTGTGAGAGAAGACTTTCTGCAACACAGCCGTTATCGCTGTCGAAGTTTGTAATTTTTAAACGAAGGCCATCTTCAGACAATTCACTTTTCTCTGATTGCTCGTTTGATGGTGTCCCTGTCACATCTGCATCTTTTCTTAACATGATTGTGTAAGGGTCATCTGTTCGCTTGATAGCCACTTTCAGCAGCAGTAAATCGACGTCATTAATCGATAAGCTCGACTCATCAGATAACCCTTTTTTAAGGTGTGCGGTGAGCTGGATCAGACCTTCAATGCTGAGCGCTCCAATTTCTGTCAGACATGAATTTCCTTTCAGGTTGAACTCTTGACAGAATCTACGCACAGAACCTTTTGCAATATCCAGGGTTTTTTCAAAATTACTGGTCGGAAAGTGTGTCGCATAACGGACAATGTATGTCTCGAACTCTACAGGAGCGTTCGTGACAATATTGAACTCTGAATTACCGGCGACAGATGGCGATAGGCTGTCGTTGATTGCATAAGATTGAACGGGTAAAAAAAAGCACACGGAACACAGTGCACCTTGTATCTTTTTGAATAATGTCGGCATGCTAATCTCTAGTTGAATTGACGATTTTCAGGCTGCTCTGGTACGCGACAAGCGCTTCTGTGATGTTGAGCATTCCCTGATGAGTGAGTCCGAATTCTGGGCTTACTCTGTACGCTGCATGTTTGCCAATCACAACAAGGCTAGGCGTACCGATAACCCCAAAAGATTCTGCGTACTCCTGCGTCGCTTTTACAGACGAATTCATCTTTTCCAAAGACAGTTTGGTCATTATCTTACCACGACTTTTTTTCGTTGCAACGCTGACTAAGTCGGCTGCTCTCAGTAAGTCAGTCACTTGATCGAGCCCTAAGCTTTCTTGTGCCGACTCGACGTCATGTCGACTGAGTGCTGGGTTGAGTTCTACGGAGGCAAGGTAGGCTTTTGAGGCCCATTTCCAAGGTTCAAATGGCGCAAACGGGACTGAGATTAAATCGACCTGACGGCCCATTTTACGCTTCCAGCTTTCGAGTTCAGGGGAGAATTTTTTGCAGCTTGGGCAGTTCGTATTAAAGAAGTAATAAACGCGAATCGTGTTTTCACTAGCACTCGTAGCCGCCATAGGAATCGCTTCAAAGTACTTTTTCTTTTCTGCTTCGCTCGCACTGACTGAAAATCCGATGACTGAGATGGCGATGACTGATGCAATTTTAAAGATTATCTTTTTCACAGATTTCATGAATGGTTTGTATGTTTTTTTCGACTAATTTATCAAGTTCAATCATTATTTTTTCGGGTGAGATAATGTTCAAGTGTTCGACGTTCAGACTGTGTTGAATGATTATTTTCACAAATCTTTGATTCAGCCTGATTGCGCCGACGGGTAATACTGTTTTGTGATTGTTTTCTGTGCCCGAAAACGTCATCTCTTTTGTTTGATTGATGCAGTCTATCAGGTTCCCGTAGAGGCTTTCTCCGTTGACCTCAACAATGAGGTACTCAGAGGATAATACGTGGCATTTGTATTGGATAGTCGCTTCTTTTTCTGGGTGATTGTCGATGGATAGGCACAAAGATGGTATCGGGCTTTTGATGGTCAATGCGCCGTAAGTGTTGCAGATATCTTCAGATTCACTGGAATTCATGTGATCAGGAATTTTTAAACAGTATTGGTTGCCAGCACCCAGTTCACAGGTCACTTCAAATGTCAGCACGTATACTCTGTTAAAAGCATAAATACTTGCGTGAACTCTTTGACTCTCAAGGGCTTTTTCACACTGAATGATGACCTCATGATTGTCCTCATTGATTTTTAATATCTCTGCTGAAATCTCCTGATCCAAGTCAGTAAAGAATCCGCCAATGCAGATATCTAACTGAGTGAGCTTGAGTAGACGAATCGGTGTCATTTGGTGTATTTTTTTAGTAAATGCTATTCAAAATAATATGATTTTACAATGAGAGCCAATAAACTATTTCTGATATGTGCAGCCCTTTATACATCGTCATCATTTGCGTCTTACCCGGAGGCTTTAGAACGTTCTTTTCATGAAACAAGAATATATCATGAAGACAGTGACAAAGTGTTTGGTTATGCAAGAGAGAAAGATAAAAAAATAGGCAGCTATTTTACCTACGATATCAATGAAAATAGACTCGGTATCGGCGAATCAAAATATAGTCTCGATGGTAACAGATTTATCAAAATAAAGGGCAGGGAAGACAACGAGATGAAGAACACAGTTGTGCCATATTTTGCGAAAAGATATGGGGCCAAATTTTCATCAGGCGATCAAGGGAAGGCATATGTATTCTTAGATTACTCTTGTCCATTTAGTCGAGCGTTTGTTCAGCGAGGTCAGCTTGAGCAGCTGGCGAATGATGGGAAGGAGGTTTGGGTGATGCCCATGAGTCGAGATGCAACGACGGAAGGCATTTTGAACTACAGTGCATTAACCTGTGGGAGTGCTTCTTCTGAAGACAAACTATCGAGATTTCTTCATTGGATGAAAGCGGGTGCAGCGAATGTTCAAAAATCAGAGCTGAAAGCCGCTCAGTGTTATTACTGGTTAGATTTGAAGCCATATTATGGGTTAATCTCTGAGCTAGGTCTGGAAGGTGTTCCTGCTGTATTTGAGATAAAAAATAGTCGTGTTGAGTGAGACAACCAAGTTTTAAAAAATGACGTTTATTGCCTCAAATGGTTTATACAAACAGTCGGTAGAGGAAGAGATCATGGCTGCCTGGGAGCAGTTGCAGCACGGTTCCATGCTTTCGCCCAAGAGATTTTTAAGAGAAGTATGGGGAGCATCGCTCCCCACAAATGTTTCTAAGCGCTCTTTTGGGTTAGAAATGATGGTATTTCAGACCCTGAATTTGTACGTTGCTTTGGTTGAGCCGATGTTTCTCCGTATTGAGCTTTTCTGGATTCAACTTTAAATGGTGATTCTGGTTTCGATTGAACTGCATCATGTTTACTCTTAAGCCCAGTTGCAATCACGGTCACTTCTATCTTTTTCTGCATGTCGAGATCAAATGAGTTTCCAACTTTGATCGTGGCATTTTCTGAGGTGATTTTTCTCAACTCAGCACCAATAATATTGAGCTCTTCCAATTGGAGATCCATGCCACTCACGATTGATACAATCAGACCTTCAGCATTGCTGATGTCAATATCATCAAGAAGAGGGCATGTGGTTGCCTGAAGTACGGCTTGAACGGCTCTGTCGTCACCAGCTTCCCCGATGCCCTGACCTTGCCCCATAATCGCCAAACCTTTAGAACCCATGACTGTTTTCACGTCAGCAAAGTCTACGTTAATCATGCCGTCTTTTAAGATCAGATCGCTGATACCACTGACTGCAGTGTAAAGCACTTCATTCACTGCATCAAACGCATGAAGCAGTATGATTGAGTTATCGAGTTTCTCCAGCAGTTTTTGGTTTGGTATGACAACAATAGAATCAACATATTGCTTGAGTTCTTCAATGCCTTCCAGCGCGTAGCTCATTCTTTTATTCCCTTCGAAGCTGAAAGGTTTTGTGACCACTGCAACGGTGAGAATTCCTTGCTCTTTTGCTGTTTTAGCGATGACAGGGGCAGCACCGGTGCCGGTACCGCCACCGAGTCCGGCCGCAATAAATAAGATGTCGGCACCTTTGACTGCATCGGATATTTCATGAAGGCTTTCTTCAGCTGCTGCTCTCCCGACTTCAGGTTGCGATCCTGCGCCCAGCCCCTGGGTTGATTCTTTTCCGATTTGGATCATATGGTCGGCTGGGCAGCCATTCACACTTCTCAAAGATTGAATATCAGTGTTTACACAGTAAAGTTCTGCACCTTCAAATTCACGTTTTATAATATGACCAATGGCATTTGTTCCGCCACCGCCAACCCCGAAGACCTTGATCACCGGGTTTTCAATTAGATTCTGTTCCATCTTCTCACCATTTTTAAATTTTGATTCTGCATTTATTGATCTGGGCGCGATACTTATTCGCTAACTTTTGAACTTGACTGGATTTATCCATGAGCCAGCTTTTTTTGAGATATGTTTTCTTTTTATACCCAGCTATTCCGTCATGATAAATTAAGTAAAAGCTTCCAGCATCGTAAGGGTTATGTCCGATTGATTTGATAGACTTACTAAAATACCAGCCGATAAAGTCAGTCGAGTCGTAAAATGACCCTCTGTTTGCACCATGATTTTTGGTCTCTTTCCTGTATTCGTTGAAGGTTCCTGTTAAGGCTTGCGCATAACCATATGCGGTGCTTGTTTTTGCAGAGGCATCTTTATTGAATGATGATTCGTGCTTAATGATGGATAACTGAACGGATATCGGGACGCCCCACTTTTTCCACGATCGGTAAGTGGCCTTCATCCAGTCTTTATTTTCTGTAAGCATCTTACATGCATCACCTGAATGTGTTGTTGTCGAGCTTTCGAGCGAAGCGCATCCACCTAGCGCTAAAGTTAAACATGTGATGATTATTTTAAATTGATGACGCATCATTCGGTAAATCTTTTTCGGAGAAAAGTAATAAATAAATAGATAAAATGGAAGGGCTGGCAGAGATAAGTGATAAAAAGCCCTCTACAGAAGAGGGCAAATGATGTTAATGCATTAATCTTCTGGGGTTCACTTTTTCAGCATAGTCATTGTCCATTTTCTCTGGGGTATCCTGGTGTTTCGATAGATGTTTATTTCTCATTTCGATCTGTTTATCAAGAGATACGCTTGCGTCATCTAAAGACTTCGTATTTTGCATCGCGGTTTCTGATGCTGAGAGTGACATGGATTTTGTGAGTTCGTCTTTTAAATCGTTTGCGTTGTTGATTCGAATGTCATTTGAAACGGAGATGTTATCTCCCCATATGTCACTCCCGTCAATTCTAGTCATTGTGATGAGATTGGCATTTGTCATGAGATAATCGGTGGAGAGTTCAAAATCAACAATTTCAGGAGAATGAGGCATCGTCATACTGCCCTGTATCAGTTTTTGGTTCTGTCCGAGTGAAACTTTAACGTGTTCAGGCTGTTTGAAATGGACGTCGAATTCTCCAAGCTTCTCGAATAAATCTTTTAGTTTAGGGCTGAGGTTAAACACCTCTTCTTGCGCTATTGGCGTAAAGCCTAAATTTTGATTAGAGTTTTTCAGTGAAACCATAGGTATTTTTTATTAAATTATATATAAATGTGTAAGTAAAAACATGATGAGTACAGATAGAAAGTTCACTGAAATAAGAGTTTTTCCCAAGAAGGCGACTTTGTACGTCAGGGTACTCGTTGCGCTAGGCGTATTATTTCTTGCTGGGAATCCTGTTTATGAATATTTAACTGATCATTCGCTTATGTTTAAGCATGTCGATGTTGAGTCTGGTATTACCTGCCAAATCAGTGCGGATAAAAATAAAGGGGAGATTTCTTGTGATAAAAATGTATCTATTGGTCTGGATTTAACTGAAGTCGACCTTCTGCCTAAGATTTGGAACTATGAGTTGGGTAATGGTGATTGGTTGAATGTTAAAAGGGAAGGTTATTCAATGGGGATTATCGTGAAGGTGAAGAGTAATCTTTTTTCGGACGAAATTGTTTCAGAAATTCCATACCGATAAATTTTCGACTTGTGCCGGATTTTATTTAAAAGCACTGGAAAATGTATCAATGTCATCTCATTGAAAGCAGCGCTCTGCTGACTCTCTGTTTTGGGGTGAGTCAGAAAAATCAATTCATCATTGTGTCAATCAGTCCGTGTTAAAGCACAGGAAATTCACGCCCATGAATGTTAGAAATCCATTAAAAATGTAATTAAAACAATGGGTTGAGATTTGGTTGGGTGCATTTAAAACTTCCTGTTTAAGACGCTTTTGTGGTATTATGATGACGTTTTTAAGTGTTTTTGGGAGAAGAAGATGACCGTCTATAACGGCGACTCGATGGATACCCTTCAAGGGTTAGAACCGGTTAGAAAACGCCCGGGGATGTATATTGGTTCAACAGATGGTGACGGTGTAAAGCATTGCTTTATTGAGATTATTGATAACGCAATTGATGAGGCCATTTCTGGCTACTGCGACACAATCCATGTGACTTTCGAAGAAAATGGATACATTTCTGTTGAAGATAATGGTCGTGGTATTCCCGTTGATATGAATCGTAAGTCTGGCATATCAGCCGCAATTCTCGTTTACACAAACCTCCATAGTGGCGGAAAGTTCGAAAACAAGAACTACAAGTACAGTGGTGGACTTCATGGGGTTGGTTCATCTGTTGTGAATGCCCTGTCTTCACATTTAGAACTGACCATCAAGCGTGATGGGAAAATCTATTACGTTGAGTTCGTGGATGGGGGGCAACTGACAGATGAAAGCTACCCGAAGATCATCGGCGATTGTGGCCTCAATGAAACAGGAACCAAGGTCAGATACAAACTTGATGCAGCACACTTTCAAGGGGCTATCCTTGCAAACGACTGGGAAATCAAGAAAGAGTGGCTAGAGACTTATCTTTTTGAGCGCGCTGCGATCACTGACAAACTGAAGATCAATCTTAATTTCCACAATGATATCAGCACCTATGAAGCGAAGAACGGACTTGCAGACCTGCTGGCAATCCCAGAGTACACCGAAGCGTCAACGCCAATCATGCGTGCGCCACTGATGTTCTGTGAAGAAGGAACATACCGAGGACAAAAACAAGTTTGGGATGACCTGAACAATAAATATAAAACCGGTGAAGATGGGAAGCCCGTCAAAGCGTCTTATACAGAAGTGATTGAAATCAGATTCGCGTTCATCGCGCAGGATAAGCTGTCTCCGCCTGTCCCAAAAACCTTCATGAATAACATCAGAACCAAGAATCATGGGAAACATTATGATGGGTTTTGTACCGGTTATGCTGAAGCTGTCAGAAGCTACGCCGCGAGTCGACTCAAAGTGAACCACAAGATTCTGAACGAAGATATTATGGCCGGATGCCAAGTCTCACTGCTTGCTTTTGCTCAGGACGTCGAGTTTAAAGGTCAAACCAAAGATCAAGTGACCTCTCAAAAAGTTGCAACCGTTGGTTCCTCTTTAGCGAAGGAATTCTTTTCCCGGTGGCTGGACACCCACCCCGCTTCTGCAAAGATGATTGTTGACAAATCAATTCGTGCAGCAAAGCAACGAGAAGCCAATGCAAAAGCCAAAGAGGAAGAAGATCAAGCCGAAGTTGGCTCCTTAGGGGAAAACCTCACCGGTGTACTCACGAATTGTTCACAGAGCAATCTCGAAGAAACTGAGTTGTTTATTGTTGAGGGCGACTCAGCAGGCGGAACAGCCAAAAATGCGAGGTGTAAGAAAACCCAAGCCATCTTACCGCTCAGAGGAAAAATTCTGAACACCTATAAAAGCGACATCAAAAAAACGCTGAGAAACAAGCAGATCCGAATTTTAGCCAGCGCAATTGGCACGGGTCTTGGCGATGATTTCGATTATTCAAAACTTCGATTTGGCAAAATCATACCGCTGACCGATGCGGACGTCGATGGTGCGCATATCCAGTTGTTGTTTACGGCATTTATGTACAAATACATGCCTGAACTGATTCAGAAAGGCCACTTGTTTATCGCGGAAACACCGCTCTACAAGTTAGAGAAAAAAGGTGCCAAAAAACAGGTTGTTTACATTAAAAATGATGAAGAGTTCCATGCAAAATATCCCAATGGGATCCCGCATGGGTGGGAGAGGTCGCGTTTTAAAGGGCTTGGGGAGATGAACCCTAACCAACTGAAAGAAACAGCCATGAGTCCGGCCACGAGAACGCTGAAACAAGTCGTCTACGATGAAAAGCAGGCTGAGCAATACATTCAAGTCTTCGATAACCTGATGGGCGATGACCCATCGAAACGATATGAATTCATCAAACATCACGTTAACTTTTCGATTAATTGAGAACAGGCAAGCATGACAATCAATTACACACATCAAAACTTTGGTGAAATCGACCTCGGCGCACATGCTGAGGCGGCCTTTTGTGAATACTCAAAGTATGTGACTCAAGACCGGGCCTTACCGGATATTCGGGATGGACTGAAGCCTGTTCACCGACGAATTCTATTCTCAATGTACGAACTCAATAACACTTTCAATAAACCCTACAAAAAATCAGCCCGCATCATTGGGGACGTTTTAGGCAAATATCACCCTCATGGTGACAGCGCCTGTTATGGCTCCTTAGTTCGTATGACTCAGCCCTGGGTGATGTCGGCCCCGCTGGCGGATGGTCAGGGGAACTGGGGAGATACAGACAAAAATTCGGCGGCAGCCATGCGTTATACCGAAGTGCGTCTGTCGAGAGTCTCAAATGGCCTGATGGATGACCTGAAAACTGAGACGGTCAGCTGGAAGCCGAACTACGATGGTTCAGAAAAAGAACCAGAAGTCTTACCAGCCCGATTCCCAAACTTAGTCATCAATGGCGTCGAGGGGATCGGCATCGGTATGGCTTCTTCTATTCCGCCTCATCACCCTGTAGAAGCCATGAACTGTGTGCTTGCGCTGCTTGAAGGAAGAAAAAGTGGTGAGGCTGTTCCAACAGAAAAACTGATGGCATTGATGCCTGCCCCTGATTTTCCGACGGGCGGGGTTGTTTATGCGCTGGAAAATTATCAGCAAGTTTGGGAACTTGGCCAGGGAAGCGTCCGTATCCGCGCTGAGTGGGAAGAAGAGCTGATCGAGGGTCGCAAGTGCATTGTGATCAAATCACTCCCCTATGGTGTATCTCCGTCTGATGCACTGATACAGGTGAACCAGGCCAGAAGACCTCATCCTGAAACAGGACAAATTGCGCTCAGAGGCATCACGGGTGAACGAGATGAAGGTGACAGCGATGGCCTGCGGCTTGTATTTGAGGTGAACTATGGCGTTGAACCTGAGATTGCATTGAATGAGTTGTGCAATCTGCCGAACTCCTGTTTTGATATCAGCGTCAGCTATAACATGAATGTGATTGATCAAATGGAACCTGTCTCCATTGGGCTGAGACAGGCTTTTGACCGATTTATTGATTTTAGAGAAGACGTTGTCACAAAACGTTCGACAAAACTGCTGTCTGATGCCAAAAGCCGAATGCATATTCTTGATGGATTCATCAAAGCACTCGATAAGATGGATCAAACCATCGCAATGATCCGAAATAATCCGAAGCAATCGGATGCCAAAGCAGCCCTGATCGAATTTCTTGAGATTGATGCGCTTCAGGCTTCAAAAATCCTTGAAATGACTTTAGGAAAATTAACCCAGGGAGAAGTCTCAAACTACAAGAGGGAACATGAAAAATGCGCACTGGAAGTCGCTGATTTAGAAGATATACTGAGAAATCGTTCAAGATTGCTCGATGTCATCAGAGAAGAAACTGAAGCGCAGATCGAGATTTTCTTATCTGAGACATCTGAGCAGGGTGCCAAGCTTTACGAAATGAGACGATCTCAGTGGACTCATGAGGAAATGAGACTTTCGAAAGCAGATCAAATTCCACGTGAATACTGCTCGGTTATTCTATCGCAGCAGGGATTTACGCGAAGAATCTCGGCTGAAGAGTTAAAAGAGCAACGCAGAGGCACGCAAGGTACTCAGCAAATTGAATTAGCAAAACGAGATTCAATCGCGCTTGCAACGGAGTGCTTCTCGCACGATGTTCTGGCATTTGTTACCTCTCTTGGAAGAATCGCTTTTGCGAAAGCTTATGAGATTGATACGAGCCTCAGGGGTCAGCATATTCATAACTTAGTTAAGCTTGATACGGCTCAGGACGAAAAAGTTATCCAAATCGTTTCTATCGAAGATGAAATGGTTGAGCATGCCTCGCAGCTCCAGCTGGTTCTGGCGACGAAACGGGGAATGATAAAAAGAACGAATTTTAGCTTATTCAATCCGAAAGTTTCTCGTACCGTGAAAGCGATACGCTTGTCTGAAGGAGATGAAGTCGCATTCTTCGGGGTGAATCGAGAGAGCGATGTCATCACATTAGCGTCATCCGGTAATAAAGTTGTTCGATTCACACTTTCTGAGATCAGAGAGACTTCTCGAACAAGCCGAGGGGTGATGGCGATGAATCTAGACTGTGACGCGCATATCGTCTCCTGCTCAGTCGTGAAAGCTGAGGCAATTGAACGTGCTTTGATAGGATTTGTGAGCAAATCCGGACAACTGAAAATCACCCAACTTGCACATTACCGTCAAACAAAGAGAAAGGCGAAAGGGGTGACAGCGATGAAGTTGGCAGAAAAAGATCAAATCCTGTCTGCATTTACGCTGGATGAGTCGGAGCTTCAGACTTTAGATGTTGTGAGTACATCGAAAAAAGGGAAGATGAATCGCGTGAATCTGGGTTCCTTTCGGGTGATGAACCGGATGACGCAAGGTGTGAAGTTTGTATCAATGAAAGATAAAGACGAACTTATCTCTGCCTACCTTGTGAGAGGGGAGAAAGAAAATCCAGTC
The DNA here is from genome assembly GCF_000695255.1 of Photobacterium galatheae. Taxonomy (GTDB): domain Bacteria; phylum Pseudomonadota; class Gammaproteobacteria; order Enterobacterales; family Vibrionaceae; genus Photobacterium; species Photobacterium galatheae. Next base: position 22,945 of record NZ_JMIB01000027.1, read on the forward strand.
GATGAGATTGATGAGGCCATTGCTCCTGATTCAGGACAGGTCACATCCTGAAAAGAGCTGGCTCTTCATCACATCTGAAAATCAAGAGGTTTGGCGAAAGGGTAACCGCTCCTTGCTGTTATCCCGCTTCCTTTGTCATCCTGTTTTCTTTTGTCATCCTGTTTTCTTCTGTCATCCCCGCCTCCTTCTGTCATCCCCGCGAAGGCGGGGAGCCAGTGACTTTTGAGGAAGAAAGACACGGAAAATGAGGGGGAAATGATTCTGGCAGATTACTTTCATCTCGTGCTCAGTGGATTCCCGCTTGCGCGGGAATTTCGATAATTATTTGATTTTAAATAACAATTTACCTGATATAAATTTGATTCTTGCCTGACTTTTTCGCCTCATACATTGCTTCATCAGCCTTTTTGAGGAGCGCATCGGCACTGTGTATATCCTGGTCGAAAATAGCACCACCAATGGAGCACTGAACGACAAGTTTTCCTATCGACTCATCATGTGTTTCAACCGGCTGCGCAACAGCATGCAAAATAGCCTCACCTTTTGTTCTGAGGTCATCGATTGAATCACACACGGGGAAGATACACACAAATTCGTCCCCTCCGATTCGGGCGGCCGTTTCAAAATCCTCGACAGTCGAAAGTAACCGATTTGCCACAGAAATAAGCATCAAATCTCCTGCATCATGGCCATAAGTGTCATTAATTGGCTTAAATTCATCAAGATCAATAAATAACACGCCAACTTTAAACTTTGAGTCTGTTTTGTAGCCTTCGATTGCTGAAGCCAACCGCTCATCAAATCCCTTTCTGTTCAATAAGCCCGTCAGTTTGTCACTTTTCGCTTCCCGGATTAACCGGCTTTCTCTTTCTTTTTGTTTGGAGCTATCTTCCAGAATCACAAGGTAATCCCCACCCGGTAAACTGAGGAAGGTGGCTACAGTCAGATTCAGCGTTTGATTCGAGCTTCGAATGGCAAAATCAATGGCCTCTCCCTCAGAGACAGATGCGAACAGATGCTGATATTCCTGATACGGGTTGGCGGTTGCGTAGAAACGCCAGAAATCCCGATTTCTTAAATCTTCACCTGTCTCTCCGCTGGCAATCCGTGAAAACCCGTCATTGTGATACAAAATTTTGTGGTTCTTACTCATCAGAACTACGGCATCTCGTATGTGGCTCAGGATAAAGTCATAAGGAATGATTGTGGCGTTACGCCGAGAGAACTGGGGGAGCCGGGAGAATCGCGTTCTCAATTCACTAAACACTTTCATTTGAACTTTCGTTTATAGAAATCTTAATGAATATTTTTAAATTCAAAAAATCAGCCCATTGCCAGCTATCAAGAATCGTCATCATCGAAACCGAATGAGTGGACGCTTGATCTGATGAGTGAACACGGGCGGGGCGTGTTAGTATGATGCGCCTTGGCGGTTGAAGAAAACGGTTTGTGACGTCATATCGATGGATGGTTTAGAATGGGCAGAATTGTTAATATGCGCTTTAAATACAGAGCAGTAAACTGAAGGCTCAGAAGAATGCACAAACCGATCATAAAAAGAAGACCTAAAAACCGCGAGTTGTATCAGAGCGCATTGCATGCAAATGCAAGCACATTTCAGGCAGAAATCGTTGCAAAAAGAAGCTTACCCGAAGGAATAGAGCTTTCTGATTTTTTGAATCCTGACTTATCTAAAGTGGATGCATCAAGGTTAAAAGACATTTCGAAGGCAGCCTCAAGAATTATCAAGGCTATCGCGATGGGGGAGGTCATTGGCTTAGTCTGTGATTTTGATGTGGATGGTGTCTCTTCGAGTACAATTTTTTACGAAAGTCTGGTCAATGTCTTTGGTTGTAATCCTGCTCGTATCAAGGTTTATCATTCGTACAGAATGGAACATGGCGATGGGCTGACGCCTGAGCTTATCGAAAGGATTCAGGCAACGAACCCGCCACCGACATTAATCATGACTGCCGCGCTGGGAAGCAAGGATGGCGCGCAGGTGACAGCCCATAAGAAGTGGGCGAAAGCCAAAGGGATCTTGAGCGACATCATCATCACTGATCACCACGAGATCGATGAGGCAAACTTACCGAAAGATGCCTATGCATTTATCAATCCGAAGCGGCCTGATTGTGAGTTCGACGGTAAAGACATCTGTGGGGCTGTTGTGGCATTAATGTTGATGGCTCATGTCAGAAAGAAGCTGATCGACAAAGCGATTCGAGAGAAAGCGTCTCTTCCTTCGATGGGCGTCACGCTGCCTTTCGCGGCAGCGGCAACAATAGCAGACGGCTCGTCGATTGTATCCCCTGTCAACAGAGGCATTGTTCACGCTGGTGTGAAGCGAATGAATGCTGGCCTTGATGTTTGCTGGAATGCCTTTCAGGACTTCTGGTTGCAAAAAAATGAACCCATTACGGCACAGACAATTGGTTTTAAGCTGGCTCCCATCATCCATACCGCATCCAGAATGGGCAAAGATGCGTTAATCGGCGTGAAGTTCTTCTTATCGGATAGCGAAAATGAAGCGAAACGACATCTTCTCAGCCTGAAAGCGTTCAATGACGATCGCAAGACTGCGCAACGCTCTCTATTCAATGCTGCTGATATGGTCGCAACGCAGCAGGTGCAGAGAGACAATACTGTGGGGCTGTGTATCTTTCAGCCCAATGGCATCCACGGTATTCAAGGTCTGGTTGCGGCAAGTGTTGCTCAGAAATATGGGCGGCCTGCGATTGTCTTTGCACCGAAGAGTAACAAGACAACCAAGGTTAAGTTCGACATCATTGAAAAAGAACACCTCAATGTCGACATCTTCAGTAAGCTTGCCCCAGTTCATGAGGTTGTGATCAACAACGATGAAATGATAGAGGTGAAGAAAACGCTGGATAAGCACACCCCGACATTTACGCTTTACTCGACCTTCAGCGGTGAAAAGAAGTTCGTGAAAGAACTGACCATGAACCAAGCAGTTGGCATGACCACGAAAAGCCTCTTCAAAGGGCTGGGGAAGAAAGAACACACTTTTAACAGCAGGATGGGAAACCTCATCCTGGATCTGAGTGTTCAGAATAAACCGAAGCTTTATCTTGAAGGCGTCGATGAGCTGATTGGTTCGGCGCAAAGCGTACACGGCATTTCTATCCGGAATATTTTTGAGAGGATTGAGAAAGAGCGGCCTGATGTCGTGGTGAAATGCAGGGGGCACGAAACCGCAGGGAGTATGATCATTCAGTTTGATCAGCTTGATGCGTTCAAAGAGACTTTTGATGCGTTTGTACGTCAGGAATGTGAAGCGAAAAGTATTGCTTTGCAGGCTTGTTACTACTCTGATGGGGAAATCCCGAAAGACCGGAACCTAGACCTGACGATTGTTGATGAGCTAAACCAGTTAGAGCCATTTGGGATGGGTTTTGAGCGGCCTGCTTTTGAATTTGACATGACAGTGATGAAGTTTGAACGCATCGGCGACACAGAAGATTATAAGCTGCGCGGGCGATGGGCTCGAAATGGCGTCGAGTATCATGTTTTTTGGCCCAAGCTCGGGACAAACGCCGAAGAGCTGCCTAAAGTATTCGCTGGTGCTCAATTACGCCTGTTGTGCGAGATTGGGGACAACTATGTCAGAAACCGCTCAATTCAGCTGACTGTCGTTGCGAGCATAGAAGCAGCGCAGACCATGAATTCAGCCCACGAGCAGACTGAGCGCTGAGACGATTTGCCAATCATGAAAGGGGCGATACCCGAAAAGTATCGCCCTTTTTATGTTGAGCTGGTGGCTTTATTTGAATCGTGGGTTAGTTCATTTGGCAAAATTGTTCTAAATAATCCCGTTCATAGCGTGTCAGATACTCGGCACCATAGCCATGTTTCAGGTCATTTTTAAAGTACGTCTGAATGTAGAGGATCCCCATTGGGTTCGCCTGACATTTCTGTGTGCCAAACACGGTCTGAACCGTCATTGTGCAATGATGACTGACTGTCATTGTCACTTTCTCAGAAGTGAATAGCGGATCAACAAAAGTGATCGGCTTCGTGGCTTTGCACTTTTGAAGAGCACCCCAAACGCTGATTTTTTCACTTACAAATTTTTTCAGATAGCTTCGGCTCACGCCGACAACGTAAACAGTGTCTTCTCGGCCATCTGTTGCTCGATAATAGACCATGCTATCTGCCGAATCTTTGCCTGCGAAGGTGCTTGCAGACACCAGAAGCAAACAGGCCGCCAGGATAGCTCGAAGGTGAATCCTCATATGATGCATAGGCTTGTTTTTAGTATTAGATTAAGAAAAAATCGAACAACCTAAAAATTCATTCATGAATTTTCTCTCGGATTGTGGCGCAGTGAGGCGCTGGAATGTGGCTGGATTGTGACGAGGCAGCCACTGGCTTGCCCCGATGCTTCGCCTTGAACTTCGGCTGAGTGATGTGTTGATCTTGCCATAACGTATGAAACGCTCACAAAAATACGAAAGTTTTTCCGTGTTATCCGAAGTGTCGTCTGAACGGGTTTGTATTCAGACTTTCTTTTGCTTCCCACGCTTTGAAAAAATCATCATTTTTAATGGGTTAGCCAATCCCTGAAGGTAAATAAGTGTTCTGTGCCATTCTCTTCGTGGCCTCTTTGTTTAAATAACTGAGCGTGTAGTCGAATATGTCTATATTCACAGTTTTCGCGAATTGGGAGAAAGCTTCAAAGCAACTTTTCTTGAAATTATTGATATTCGAGGCCGCCTGAGCATTGCTTGCCGTGTCCATTTTGATATTCATCAGACTCATATGGTGTCGATTCCAGGCCTTTGTTAATCCTTCTGCCATCCCTTTGCGAATGAAATACGACAGTACCTCAGAACCACCGAAAACAAACGCATAATGATCAATGAGCTTTTGATAACTGTCGACTTTCGCTGGTGCCATCTGATGGAGCATCGCTTTCGGATCGGCCGTAAACAAAATGTTTTCCCGCTTTTTCATCAGAAGTTTGAGTTGGCTATCGATAGGATTGTTGTAAATAGAAACTCGTTTGCGTCTTTCTCGCATCGCTGAGAGGGCTTGTTTTTGGAGTTTTTCGATGAGTCTGGTCGTTGCTGAACTGATGTGGGGGGTAATGTGCTCCATATCCTCTTGAACGAGGTTGGCGAGGAGTGAGTTTGCTAAAGTTGCACCAGAGCGGGACTGAAATTGCTCATCGTCCAGCGAGATACAAAAGTACGAATCTCCCTTTGCACCTTGCCGGCCAGTTCTGCCAATCACCTGTTGATCATCATTTTGAGTCAGTCCCATCCCGATGACCACGATCAACAGACCGCGCGCTTTATCTTCACAAACAATGTCGGTGCCTCGCCCACACATTCTTGTTGTGACAATCATGGACCCCAATTTACCCGCATGCGATAGGATTTCGGCTTCCTCCTCAACATTTGATGGCGTTAAGAGCGTCGCACGAATTGATTGTTGTGTGAGTTTGTCTGCGATGATCTTTGCCTGAGCCTCATTCGCACAGACCACAAGTGTTGGCCTTTGATCTCTGGATGCTTTTTCTAAAAATTGAGTCACATTGTGTTTCAGAGATGCATCACTCGGGAAAAGTATGTGACCATGATCGATACGTTGGGTTGGCTGATGACGCGGAATTTCAAGGGTTGAAACGCCATAGCTATGCTTCAGTTCAAGGGCGTTGAGGATAGCGGTTCCAGACATCCCACTCAGAAGGTCAAAACTTTTTACGTAATGCTGAAGGGCGCAGCTCACAACCTCTAAGTTCGAACAGGGGATTTCCAGACAATGCTTATCGCTCAGATACGCAGCGACTGTCCCTAAAAAACCTCCTTCAATCAGGCGACCTGATTTTTTATCAACTCTGTGGATGCGACCAGACTTCACGACATAGTCTTTTGATTCCTCCAGGATATGGAAAGCCATATAGGCGGCCCTGAAATGAATCATGAGCTCATATGCATCCCCATAAAGATCAGCAGAATTGCTGACTAAACCCGCTTCAATGAGGATCTTTTCTGCACTTTTGTAGAATTCTTCGGTGAACTCTTGATCTCCATTTTTATCAAACTGTGTAAATTCTGACCTTTTTCCAACCGATTTACACATTTCTGCTATTTGTTGGTAAAAATTACCAATTTCTAAGTTCGACACAATTGAGTAATTCACACTCGAAGAATCGATCAGACTATGATCGATTTCATCGACAATGAGCGCTGTCTTTGTCATGGCGCTTTCTAGCAATTGAGGGTGTGAAATTGAGGAAGCCTCACTTGCTAAATGGTCTGAAAGCCAGGACAGGCAGCCTTCTTCAGTCAGGTGGGCATAATAGACAGGCGCACTTTTGAGCCCCTCGCTATCCCCAGACAGTCTGGCTACATCAACACCGCAAGCATCATAGAGAGGTTTCATGGTGAAATAGTCGCGATCTGCCAGGTACTTGTTCGCTGTCGCAACATTCACGACATAGCCTTTTTTGACTAAAGCAACGGCACTCATGGCGGCAACTAATGTTTTACCCTCACCCGTCTTCATGTCGATGACATGCCCGTTAGAGCAAGATAGCGCTGCCATGATTTGAACTTTGTAAGGCTCCAGTCCGAGCGAACGTTTTGACAGGAGAATCATGGCAGCATAAAAATCAACTTCATTCTCCTGAGATAACAACTGTTTAAGGTCACTATCAGTATAGTTTGAAATGGCCTTCGATCTTGATATTGCAGCTTCCGCGAATCGCTTAAACTTTGAAAGTTTTAGCTTTGTTGTCATGTTAAACACAGCGTATTCCTAATTTTTTTGTTTATCGATATGAAATGACTTCACTTATTGAAGTATTCGGATAGAATGTCATCGTAATTCGCATACAGGGCTCTCAAGCAGGAAAAGTTATGGCATCGAAACCTCGTTCCGGGGCAGGGAAACTCAAGCAAGCACTGTCGCTGTTTTCTGAATATCCCCATAAAACTCCAACTAATTTGTCAAAAGTTGCACTCAAGGTTCTTCGCGAGGCGTTTGGTGAATCTCTTAAAATCACCGCGCAAAGTCATTATGCAGAAGAAATTTTAACTCAGTCTGTTACTTTTTCGGTGAACAATGGCAAGTATGACGAGATTTTAGCCGAAACCTCTCTCACTGCATCTGTCTCTTCCTTAGAGAAAATGAATCAGGAATGCCTGCCGAGCCGAACACTTCATAATTTGGCGACCCTGGAAGCCTTAATGCTCATGGGTTTTGATATTGAAGCATCTTCTGAAAATCTTTCTGCGGACCGTGAGCAGATAGCGGAGCCGCAAATTTACTCCGCTCCAGTGCCTGAGCAAACCCAAAAACCAGAAGCAGCGCAAGCCGAACAGGTTCTGGAATCTCCTCAATCCCCAGTTTCTGAACCGTCTCAGCCAGATACAGTGACAGAAGCTAAGGTTGAACTTCTTACTGATGAAGATGATAAACAATCTACAGATGAAATCTCAACCGAATCAGAAAATAATGATGGGCCTTCTAGCCGCAGTGAAGAACTTCATGCCTTAATTGAAGAACAGCGTGAAGAAGAAGAGGGTGCCAAACTTGTTTCGAATACAATCAAAGCGCGTATTATTGAAAGCATGCGCAGCCTGGACTTGTCTGAAAAAGCGATCTTGAGTCGATTAAGAAGTAGTCAGGCGAAATCAATCCACGATATGACGCAGGAAGAAGGCTACCGAATTACGAGCTGGCTCAACAAGAGCACTGCTCACTCGACCAGCATCATGAAGAAACGTGAAATGTTCGGTGGTTTCTCTCTACATCTGCCAGCTGCAGAGGAAGCAGATGAAGTTCAGGCTGACAAAGCGCAGGTGAAGCAACCAAAATCCAGAGCGCTCAAGGGTGAAGACAAATCGGGTGCGAAGCAGGCTTCGCGTGAACCCTCTTCTATTGTGACCAAGACCGTCAATGTCTATCAAAAAGAATTGGGCTCGAACCCAAAGGTTGAAGGCTATGCAATTGACCTCCTGAAGCAAATCTCAGGCAAAGACGTTGAGGGCGAAGAGGTCGTCAGTGCTATTTTAGAACTCTCGGATGCGGGAGCCAAAACTTTCCGTTCTAAGCTTTCTTCCCTCATCCTGACAGGAAATTAGTCAATCTTCCTGCGACAAAAGTGAAAGGAGATCCTTCGGGGTCTCCTTTTTTATTGGCATTTGAAAAATGAGGATAATCGGGCTAAATATAATGAAAAAAAGAAAATGGTTAACAAGCCTTACATTAGCCTCGGAGGATTTAACAAGATCACTGAAGAAATCCGGATACTTAGAGGTAAAGCTGATGAAGTCGTTCAGCAAATCAAGGATAACAGAGAAACTGAAACTGGCGACGAAAGTGAAAACGTTGAAATGATTCGCTTAATGGCTGAGAGAGAGTCGATCAGTGAAAAGTTTTGTGAACTTGAGGCGTTCTTGTCATCGTGCCAAGTTGTTGATATTGCAGCCTTACCTGAAGAAAGTGAAGTCGTTCGATTTGGAACAAAAGTGAGATTACTAGAGCTGGATACTGAAAAACAGTTCACCTACACAATTTTAGGCGAAAGGGAATCAAGTGTGAGAGATCACATCATCTCACACTTATCTCCACTAGGCAGGGCGCTGATGAATGAGTACGTCGGAAACATTGTCAGCTTTGATACGCCCAATGGCGAAAGAGAGTTGGAAATTCTTGAGATCAGCCGACACAAATAGAAAAGGCACCGATGGGTGCCTTTCTCTTTCTTCGTGATGCAGGGTTACTTTTCAAAAGCCTGTTCTACCAGCTGCTCTTTCTGGTTCCCAATCTCATCTTTCATTAAATCCTTATGATTTTCCTGGTCGAGCCAGTCTTCATCAATTCCCTCAGATTCAAGGTATGCACCTGCGTGATCTAAAGCCATGTCTTTCGCGAATTCCTTCGGATCGAACTCCTTCACATCATTGATATCAAAACCAAGCTGTCTGTTCATGACTTCATTAATGAGTTTCTCAGCAGCTTCTTTTGTCAGCGCGTTACAGACACTTTCCATTGCGGCATCGAAAAGTTGCGTCGCGAGTGCCTGAGCGGCGGCTCCCATGCCATCTGTAGAAAAGTCTGGCATTTTCAGCTTCTGGATTTTAGCTATCAGTTTCTGAATGTCCTCAACCACCTTGAGGTTGTCAAAAAGTGTTAAACAGTTGTCTGGATCATCCTTCTTTTGCGCAGCCTCGTTTTGTACAAACTTATCCGCGTTCATGATATTCGGCGTCACTGCGAGCGATTGTCTTCTGTCTTTTAAGAAGTCCGCCAATTCTTCAGGGGTGCACGCATATTTTTCATTCTCTTTGTAGTACTGAAGCATCACGTCGTCATGGGTTGACGGTAAAGTCGGGGCGGCGAAAGCAATGTGTGTGAGACTACTTGCAATCATGATTGACGCGATGGTTTTGAAATTAAATAGATTATTCATCGTTACTGAAAGATTTTTTTAAGTTTAATAAATTCTGATCATCGAAAGTATTCGAGATAATCTTAAGTGCATAGTAAAGTCTCAGTTTTTCAGATAACACCCGACCTGCAGCTGTATCTAAGTCTTGATTCGTGATTGAATCAAAAAATTTTTCTGTTGCTTCCACATCCTCGTTGAGTGCCTCTTTCAGCATCGCGGAGACCGATAGAAATGAGGTGGTTGCAAGAAATGCTAGAACCTGAGGTTTATGACTTTCGTCTGCAGCGCAAATGATGCCCGAGATAGCCTTAATTTTTTTGTGATCAGATGGATTCAGATTCGAACAATCATCAGCCACACTTAAAAAATGAGGGGTCTCATTTGCGATTGATACGACATCATGATATTTCATCAACTTTTATTGTATATATTAGCAAAAAAATCTTGAGCATCCGAATCTGCGTGGTAATGTAGCGACATAAATGTGTGTAAGTGGATGTAAAGAATGAAAAAGTTTGTACTCTATCAATTTTTTGGCAAAGAATTATCGAATGAAATCCTGACGGGGTTTATTGACGAAAAAGCTTATGTGCTCGATGAATTCAATCTTACAGAAGATTACCGCTGCGGCTTCTCAACGATTCATCAAAAACTGGATCATCTGTTTGTTGATGGCAATGGCTTTGTAAAAACCAGGTTCAAAATGGCAACACGTACGATCAACAAGACGATGCTTGCTGATCTTGTCCGTAAAAAAGTTAAAGAAAACAGAGAAAAAGGCATTGAGGTTCAAGTTGGAGATATCGAATTTTCTCTTCAATTGAAGCTCCGTGAGACTGCAGACATTAAAATCAGCGTGTTTGATGTGATTTTTGATACAAAGAACCACCTGATTTATGCATCTGCAAGTGACAAAGTTTTTGAGGAGAAGTTTCTGCCTTTCCTGAAGGTGACTTTCCCTGAATTGAAAGTACGAGCGTTTGGGACCCAACATACACCAGAGAGTATGGCTGAATTTTTCACCGCACCTCAGTCTTTACCTGAAGGAATTCAACCCAGTCACTTTGTCAAAGTGGAAAAAGAGGACGGGAGCATCGTGACTTTCGATGAGGCAGAACTCAATGCGCAACCTGAGTTCAAGGCCATCCTTGAAGAAGGTAACTTCTTTGTAAATCAGGTGTCTATGAAAATATCGCAAGAGGCGTGGGTATGTGACTTTAAGATCAACAACAAATCGCTACCGACGGGAATCAGGGTGGAAGGCTGTGAGCAGGACGCTGAAATGGAACGGGCGGCTGGTTTATCCGGGACCGCATCCGAGGCGAGAGACAGAGCATTGACCAAAGAGCAGGTTCTTTTTGATCGTCTCTACACCAATACACGAATTGAAATCGAGGCGCTCGCTCAAATCGCGGCGTTTGTGTTCGATTTCAAAGCCATGGAGAAAAAGATCGAATGCGCTAATCATTCATAAATAAAGGACGTTGGCATCGTCCTTTTACGATGAAAAACCGACTGAAAAGAAAATAAATTCAGGTGAGTGGCTTATTTGAATTTATTTTTCTTCAGACTTTTCTTTCACTTCAGGCTTCTGAGCACTTTCGGCGTCTTCACCTTCTTGTGCTGGTTCAGGCTTAGGTTTTTTCTTCAACACAGTGCTCAGCGCAGATTTTAGATCTCCGAAAAACGCTTTCGCGCCATCCATCACACATGTTGGCAGATCAGCATCATGGTGTTTGGCTTTATGCTGAACGCCCACGACAAGAGAAAATACAATGAAAGTCAGAATTAAAAATCCCATAATTTTCTTTTAATTTAATTAATAGAAAATGTTTCACAAATAGTCTAGCCATTTTCAGAAAAATGGCACAAAGCGCCGAAGGGAGTGCTTTCTGGGTTTTGTTTTATGAACTGTACTGGATGGGTTGTGGTGGTTCTTTGTGTCTGCATACCTGTTTCGTCTCCAATGCCACCCCTAAATTCTGTGCAAAAAATGAAGTCTTAAAGATCTTTTTCTCAGCTTCATACAAATCTATGCCCTCAATGTGAATCTCAACGTCATTGAATTTTCCTGTCGGGAAGTCTGACATCACCTCTTCCATGTACATTTGAGACATTCCCAGCAGGGCCGACCTTGCATCTTTTCGATTACTGCTCACGGGTGTTTGTTTCGTAAAGCCAACTTCATCAAAAGCGCCAAAGTAAATCAGCCGATTGACCAGGTGTTTACAGGATGCGTTCACGTCATAAAGATTGGTCTCCTGATACTCCTCACGAAGGACTCTGCGAAATTCAGGTACAGCCATGTCAATGAATGACTTGAGAGTTATTTGAGAAAAAAGCATTTTTTCACTCATTTTGTCGACAATATCGAGCATGATGTTGCCAAATGAACCTTGAGTGTTCTTGAATATCGGGGCTAGAGGGGCATAGATGACCTGGCGACCTGACTGACGAACGAGTTGATATTCATTTCTCATTGATTTCGAAATGCTTGGAGAAACGACCTCGATTCCTCTCTTTCTGTACTCATTGAGAAGCCGGTCGAAACGGGTGGCGTTTTCGCCTTTTTTCGGCTGGGTTGATAACTTGAAGCTGTTCACAATGGCATTTAATGCAACGTCTGGATGATTCAGTTTCAACCAAGCCTGCTCTATGGCGATTGTGGCATAAGATAATGCGTGAGCTTTAGGAAACGCGTACCGTCCGACAGATTTTGCGAAGACTTGGTAGATTTCATGACCCATCGTCTCATGTCCGCCATTTTCGATCACCCCAGAGATAAACGCATCTTTCATTGCGTGAAAGTCTTCGATCTTGTTCTTCTTGATTGAAGTTCGGAGTTTATCGGCTTGCGCTTCAGTCATGCCTGCAACTTTGAAACATAGTTCAAGAATTTGTTCATCAAACAAAACAAACCCGCAAGTTGGTGCCAGAATATCAACAACTCTTTGATCTTGATACATTGCCGTGTCAGGGAGCCGCATCTGACCTGAACGCCTTAAATAAAAAATTTCTCTGTCTTCCTTTGTCAGAATCGGGCGGGGCAAGGCCATTGAGAGCAGGAGATCCTCAATATTTCTGGGCTGCACTCTTTGTAATGTGCGTCTCATACTTGAGCCGCCCATCTGGTTTAAAAATGATGTGTTGTTCGTAAGAAACTGAAAGAATGACGCATTGAGATGTGTTGGCGTTAAATGATTGATCCCTTGACGTATTTTGAGCAACTTGGCCGCTTCGCGTAAGAACTTCACGTTGTTACTCGAGAGAATGTCGAATTTTACGAACCCTAATTCAGAGGGTTTTGTGCTCTCAAGGACCTTTCCCCCTGCTGCATTCACAACCAGAGGCAGTTTAAATGCGCGCGTTGGGGAAAAAATCATTCCAGATGGATGAGTGGTGACTGTGGTCGTCCATTCAGAGTAATCCTTCGCACGTATGACTGCCTGATTGAGCGCAGGGTGACGTTGTCTTTCCTGAGCCAGAATCCTGGACTTCGCGACAACATTGGAAAGGTGCATATCCTGACTGTCATAGGCCTCAATCTCCTCTCTGATCTGTTGATCCAGGTCGTTCAGGTATTTTCTGGAAAGATTCACGCTATCTTCAGGATAAAGAGACACAACTTTCCCTAGAAGCGCTCTGAAGCCGGCTTTTTGCTTCTGATTGACGAAAGAAACAACCGTGTTCTTACCAAAGTGAGATTCCATAAACTGAACGAAAAGATTTCTTTGATCTTTCGGGATATCGATGTCTACATCAGGGTATTCCACTCGACTTGAGGTGATAAAGCGCTCAATGAGCAGACCCTGTTCAACGGGATCGTTCAGCGCTGAGGTCACACCGAATAGGTTCAGTATCAAAGACGCTGTCGCAGACCCCCGTATTCGGATAATAGCCAGCTCATCTGCGTTCAACGACGGATGATTTCTCTCCTGGAGGTCGTTTGAGAACGCGATGATGGTTTGATAGTAACCAGCGCCGCCGATCTTTTTAAGAATCGATATTTCTCGTTCCAGGTAATCGGTGTATTTGGCTGCATTAAGCTGAGGATTTGCAGCAAGTTTTTGTTGCAGCAATGCGCTCGCTTCAGCAAAGAGATCAATGCCAAAGTGTACGTTTGGCATTTTTTCCTTTGCGAGAACCGATACCGGCGATGTGGCATGAATCAGACGGGCTGTATTCGCTCGTACGCTCGGGATCGTCTGTGTTGCTTTGGCGGCCGCAAACAATTCCTTCATTTTGTGCCCCGAGATACGGTTATCACCTTTTTCCCAGTCAGGCAGGTTCAGGTGAAGGCTCTCTAATCGCTTCGCAAACAAAGACGTATCTGCATTATCGCCGAAGGAAATTGTTTCGAGGTATATCTGATTCTCTTTTGTCATCGGTGATGAAATCCGTTTTGCGCCAATGAGGCGCGCCAACAGATGCTTGTTGCATTGATTCTCAGTGATATGTTCAGCAAGCTCGGGGGTTTGGGGGGAGATGATGATCTCTACGTTGGCACCGATGACATTGAAATCCTCGGGTAGCATGGTCTTATAAACCCACTGACCTAAAGAGGCATCAGAGTCTGTATATTTCACTTTCTGAATGTTGTGTTTGTGGGCAGCCACCCTGGAAATCAGAGATGAAATCTCAGCAAGACCCGCTGAATTTTGAGCGACAAAGATGAGCTCACCCAGCAGGCGCCCTTGATCTTCTAAGCCGATTCTTGTGCCGACCAGCCCTTTCACTTGATGCTTGAGACAAAGGGTTTCGTACCTTGGCAAAGAGAGTAGGGAGCAATAATCCATCAGGAGTGGCGACAGTTTATTCCCAGTTCTTGATATGCGATTGAGTGTGTCATCAAGTTGCTCGGGAGTCAGACCCCCAAGCGGTGTTGCGCAGGTGGATAAACCACAGAGAATTGATTCACTGTGAGGTGTGCCTGTCGTTCGGGGGTGAAGCGTTTTTGATGACATGTTTATTTTTTCTTCAGGAAACAAATTTTTCGGGTGCCAATGACGTTTGTCACTATAGTACCACGATATATTTGTTGACTGCATCATTGTGTGAAAGCTGATCCTCCTGCGCTCTTTCAACCCAATGTTGTTGCGTCATTTTTCATGTCGTTTGTGCTTCGGTGCTAAGACTTTGTCGATGAGGCCAAACGCTTTGGCGGCACTCGGGGTCAAAAAGTTATCTCGTTCACAGGCATTCATCATTGCATCAAACGACTGAGCTGAGTTTTCCGCCATAATCCCCGTCAACAGCTCTTTCAAACGTTGCGTTTCAGCGGCCTGAATCTGAATGTCTGTCCCCTGTCCGGATGTGCCCCCCAAAATCTGATGAATCATGACCCGAGAGTTTGGCGTCGCAACACGAAGGCCCGTTCCGCCTGCCAGAAGAAATGCGCCCATACTACATGCCTGACCCACACATACGGTATTGACCTTACAGGAAAGGTTTTGAATCGTATCGTAGATTGCAAGACCTTCAGTGACGTGTCCCCCGCCTGAGTTGATATAAAAATCAATCTCTTTGTGTTCACTTTTCTTCTCTAATGCGAGAAGTTGGGCAACAATGGCATTGGCTGAATAAGGGTTCACATCACTGTATAAAAAAACAACTCTTTCATTCAGTAGAAAACTATAAGGGTTCGATGTTTTATGAACCCCCTGATCAACATATTCGACGTGTGGAATGATATAAGACATTACAAATTAAACTCTGAAATGATAATGTCCCTATATTGCCATTCGGTAACTTCTGGTTCAATAGTGTCAACAGGAGCACTCGCCTAACATTAATTTCGCGGCTTCAATTGCAGAATCCTTACTGAGGGCCTTTACTAAGTGGCCGCTTCGATGGGCAAATATCAAGCCTTTCAATCCTGAAACCATTTCCAGTTGATCCCCACTGAGTCCTCGCCATGAGAATGGGGTCTCGACAGATGAATCGATGCTTTGCACAGACCAGCCTTCCTCAGATATCTTGGATTCCACGACTATTTTCGCCTGTGTCAATGTAGATAGCGTCGGCACAATATTGAACCCTCCATCCTCAACCACGACGACATCACCATCACAAACGTATTGGTGGTGATCTATCCTAGAGCGGTTCGACTCTTCCTTGCAAATGAAGTAAATGCTGTTCTCCAAATGCATTTCAGCCATTTCGAGGGCTTTGTGAAACTGGGTATCATCCTGCCTTTCACGATTGAATAACTTAAACATGATCGCCTGAGACCATCGTGCGCGGCCATTGTCATGAAGGTCTATTTTTTTGATGAGCTTGTTCTCGATTTCGTTCAGCACCCACCTGGAGTGTCCATTTAAGAATCCTGCTTTTCTTAGGTGGTTCCACACTAATCCACATGAACTGAAAAGAATATCCGTCCCTTTCCACTTCGAGTTGAAGTCTACTTGGTGGTGATCGAAGTTTTTCAGGCGATCATTATACTGACCACCAACATCAATCACCCAAACCTTATTGTCATATAAATATTTGTTGAGCTGTTCCCGGTCTCGGGTTCTGATAATCTCTACTTGATGAGAGATGTATCGCTTAATGAGTGCGATTGCGAACAACTCATCAGAATGAAACCCTCCGCTATGAGTAACTATTTTTAACTTCATCTTTTCTATTTAATACAAATGTACAACAAAAAGAGTGGATAGCGTAAATTGGCAATTGTAATAAAAAAGCGAGGGTTGAAACCCTCGCGCTTCACAACAACCGGTTTTTCAGAAATTATTTCATAGACATGCCACTTTTGGCGACATTGGTATTTGAATGTTCTTCTTTTCGACCATGGACAACACAGGCGGCTAACATTTTTGATATATCCACGCCATTCGGAGATTTCACTTCAAAAACTTGATGTCCGTGATCATTCTTTGCATTTTCGAAGTTTTGTTCATCATCTCCAATCAGGTTGATTTTACCTGTTTTATTCACACCACAACCCATGCCAGCGGCAACATCTTTCACCCTGAGAAATTCGCTGGAAGAGAGTGAATACTCAATATTTGGGTTCTGGACAAGCGCATGAATATCCGTGTGAAAAAGATCGTTCCCACCCTGTATTTTTGCAAATTGGTCCTCACCGAACTGGATGAAAAATCCACTCGGTGATGAAAATAAATCTTTCGCAAAATCAATGGAGTCGAGGCTGATAGCGATTTTTAAAGATTGAATGAAGTCTTGATTCATGTTTATTTAAATATTAACAATTATAGTGAGATATGCATCGACATTGCCGACGTTGTTGTTTTTATAAATAAACTCAAAAATGTCATTCATGAAGTTTTGCGCGGCTTCCGGTGTCACATGTTTGGAAAGATTATTGATCAAAATATCTTCAATATCTTCCTGAAAACCTGATTCAATATCAATCTTCATGGTATTGGTCATGACGACGATTGCGGAGTCAGTATCAACCGCTTCAATGAGTGGAATTGCACCGCCACTCCCGCAGAAGAAGTCTCTTTCAGCCGCCCATCTCCGATTGGCCACAGGGTAAACAGCAGGCGGTAACCCTTCGACAAGGGGAGGGCTGATACCATAGACAAAGAGACCGCCACCAACTTTTGCAACAAGGATGCTTTCGCTTGTTTTGTAAACCAGTAGGATACAGCGGCTAATGTAGCCTCGGGTGACCATCTCGGAATCAATATTTTTCAGGATATCCCGAAGTGATTGCTCTGCGTTGTCGGGGTTAAATCCAGCGAGATGCTTATATATGATTGGTTTGGGCGTGTTGATGTTGAAGTCAGAATTAATGAAGCCAACGTAAATCCCTGTCTGACTATCACGCTCAAAGATACAATCATAGTCATTTTCATTTGCTTTTCTTCGCTTGTGCCTTGCAACTGAACGTCTGGCACTAATCTTTAATTCTTCCATACCAATCAGTTAAAAAAGTATCCCATCAAATGCTTCATTGTTGACGTTATCAAGCTCCGCAATGATTTCTTCTAGCTGGTTTGATAACTTATCGAGTGTGGCATCAAAATTTATTGTGGCTTGTTCACCCATTTCTGCAACATAAAGCATCCGGTTTCGCTCGGATTCATTTTCAGCGTACCTCATATTGCACTCAAATTGGGAGGATGATGCTTTATCAATTTCTTCCAGTTTCTGGTGCTTCATTGATTCTATTTCTGTTTGCCAGGCTTTGATATTGGCTGCCTTATATTCAAGTTTCAGCCTCGCAATTTCCTGCGTATAGGCAAGAACAAGGGATTCATCAGGATTATTCTCTAACCTGACGGATATGTCATTGATCACTCGGTCGGCGTCTTCTTTCATTTGCTCAAGTTCTTGCGATGGATACTGAGGTGGCTCAATTAAGGAAAGCGTTCGAACATCTATGTCGAGCATATCACCTTTGCAATCCAGGTCGATTAACATCTTTTGCTTTTGAAAGTCATCTTCAATAGTTTTCCTGAGTTCTTCGATTCGGCTCTGTGACACTGAATCTGAGGTTATATTTTCTGTGATTTGCTCTGAGGGACGTATATTACCTTCAGAGATGATCTCACTGACTTGAATATATTTTCCGTCGATGGCGTATTCTTTTTCTAATTGGAGCGTGGTTTCGCACCCCAAGAGAGATCCCGCAATCATTGCCATTACGGCATATTTGACTTTATGCTTCATAAGCCTTTCTTACTCTAAAAATGTGTTGCTAATATATAGTAAAAAAAGAATGATTTATTCAACCATCCTGCTCAATCTCATTGGCCTGTATGATGTAGACCGAGAAGAACGGGCAGCGATCAACGATTATAAGCAATCTTATCTGTACAATGACACTTACAAAAAGTGTGCAGCATTGCATCATGTGACCCGTTTATTTGGTGAGCCGCTCAACTGTATGAATGACGCTTTTCTGATCGCCTCATTTGAAACGTTGGACGGGAAAACTGAGGCTGCCCATTCACCGGATATGATTCATTTCATCCGAAAGATGCGCTTTCCTTCAGAGAGTCTTTCTTCCGCTGAAGTTGTCAGTAACCAGCACGGTCAGGTGATCAGCGTTGAAGCAATCTTATCTGGCAATGAGACCCCACAATCCATGCGGGAGATCGCCAAAAAGATCAGCTCGAAATATGGTCAGCCTGATGTCAATCCGCCGAATCCGCAAATGCCAATCTGGGGATGGATCACCAAAGATGGGTTTGAAATCAGGTTGTTTCGCGACACCGCGACCCAGGAAAATAAATTCTCGATCACGCATCAAGGGGCTTACCATACCTTAAGGGGCATGAAAGATTCAGAATTCATCGAATGAAATCATGCTGAGTCATGCTCGAAGCATGAAAGCCAGCGAGTGAAAGTGGACTGGAAGACGACACAAAAATGCCCCGAAAAAGGGGCTTGCTCTTCAAAGCCACCAGCATGACATTACTCAAGAACGGTTATTTTTGATTCGTAGAGTGAGCAGTCGACCACTTCTGATGAGACTTCCATGACGCCAATCTCCACTTCTTTGGGTAAATTTGCCGATCGGTAAAGATTCTTAAACGGTTCTTTGATTTTTTTAATCTTCAAATCTTTGACAACCTCCATGCAAACCCCATTGTACTTAAACACTTTTTTCCCTATCCAGTCATCCTTCGGGTGGATAACCATCTTCTGGAGGTAAGAAATATCAATTTTATCTTCGTAGACAGACTTTCCTGACTCAACCTTCTCTAACTCAATGTCAGACAGACTGGCAGCATTCGCACTGGATAGCAGCATGACGCTCCCAAGAAAGCAAACGATGCTGGTCTTCTGTAAGAAGACGTTTAGAAAATGATTCATAATAAATTTTGGTAACTTTCACTCAATGTTAAAACATAAGTATAAATATCTGCAACCAGGGTCGGGAGGACGAGCGAGAGTGCCATGATCCCCAGTAATACGGAAAGAGGGAAACCAATCGTGAACAGGTTCATCGCAGGTGCAGACTTGCTCACAACGGCCAAAGCGGTGTTGAGAAGCAGCGCGGCCCCTGTGAATGGAATCGCAATCAGCACCCCGATCAGGAAGACATTCTTAAACTCTTCCGCAATCATCAGAAATGTGAGGTCGCTCAATTCAAAACCAACCAGCGGGAAGGCCTGAAAAGAGCTTGAGAAGAAATGGATAAACAACAGCAGCCCACCACTGGCGATAAATGTCATGCCAAAGACAACGTGCAACAGGTTTGTGATCACCCCGCTATTGCCGCCACTACTTGGGTCAATCATTTGCGCCATACCCAAGCCACTGGCGTAGGCAATAACCACCCCTGCGATTGCAATCATCTCGAAGACCAAAAGCAGCGAGCCACCATACAGAAAACCGACGATCATGTTTTTCAGGATAGCGAGCGGCATATCAAAGGATGCCGGATCAATTGGGGTCATCTCGACAAGCCTTGGTGTCATGACGAAAGTAAAAGCAATCGCGAAAAACAACGCGACTTTTCTTGGAACATTTTTCGTCCCCATGTAAGGGACAAGGGTGCAAAAAGCCACCAGCCTGAAAAGCACTAACTGAAAGGCAATTGCGTGCTCAGCCATCACTGCAGGGAGAATCGCGTTTTCCATAGTTTACCTTCAGAGACTGTGCTATTTCGCAATCATGGGGATTTGGCTAAAGACATGCCGAAAATAATCAGACAAGTGGTCGAGTAACATATCCCCCATAAACAGCACGATAAAGAAAATCACTATGAGTTTCGGGATAAAACTCAGTGATGCTTCATTGATTTGTGTTGCAGCCTGAAATACCGCGATCAGAAGGCCAACAGCAAGAAGCGGAACCATCACCATCATCGAGATGCTGCCCGTTACAGACATGCCTTGCTTGATGGCATCGATAATTACCAGGTCATTGATCATGATTCACCTCTACCCAATGAAATAGGACTTACTCAGCCCATCGACAATCATGAGCCAGCCATCGACAAGCACGAAGAGCAGGATTTTTACCGGCAGTGAGATCATGATAGGGCTGACCATCATCATCCCCAGGCTCATTAACACCGAGGCAACGAGAAGATCGACGATCACAAAGGGCAAAAAGACAAAGAATCCAATGGTCAGGGCGGTCTGAATTTCTGAAGAGATGAAGGCTGCCCACAGGACGACAATTGGCACGTCTTCCTTCGTTGTATACTCCTGCCCACTCATTTGCAGGAAGGTCTCCAGGTAGGATGGCATGGTGTGGTTCATCATAAAGGTCCGTAGTGGCGCAGCACCTCTCTCTATTGCCACATCAAGGGTGATCTGCCCCTGAGAGAACGGCGTATAGGATGTTTCCAGAATTTCTCCGATCACGGGTTGCATGATAAACAGACTGACCGCAAGCGATATTGCGACGATGACTTTATTGTTTGGAGTTGTATTCAGACCTAAAGCCTGTCGCATCATTGCAAGTACAATGGATACTCTGAGGAAAGGGGTCATCGTCATGATCACAATCGGCAAGAACGCAAGCAGGGTCATCAGGATGAATGCTGTGAGGCTCGTACTGTACGTGGTACCCAAATCACTTTCAGATGTCGTGATCAGCTCGAGGTTGGGGGTTGATGCGACGGCCAAAGGCGTCGTTGTGAGTAGCAATAAAGCAGGGAAGCCTGCGAAAATTCTGAGGTGACGGAGGTTCATTCAGTTGCTCTTCTAAATTGTGGGCTGGTGGCTTTTGTGTGTGGCTCTTTTGTCTTTACGCTCGTCTTTTTATTGCTATACCAGAGATCTAGATAGCCTCATTGAATTGCTCACTGATGTTCGCTAAATGGGCGTTGATATCCATGACTGCTTCTATATTCGGTTCATTTTCTTTTTGAACTTCGAGTCTGAATCTTCCCGTCTGGAGCGCCTGATCAATGCGGTAGTGGATACCATTGTGAGTCAGGTGAGTGGCCGCATCAATGCCAAAAATTTCAATCAAATGAAGATAGTCATGTTCGGAGCAATGAACATAGGTTGCCAACTCCCATCCTTTTACATCTGAGACGAAGGCTTTCACACGGGATTCAACAATCTCTGCCAAGTATGATGTCTTGAGTTCATTGAGCACAGATGAGGCAACAGACTGAATGAATTGACCGATGGATGCGTTGATTTCTTCAGAAAGGAATGCAGGCGTGGCGGCGGCGATTTTGAGATCAGTTACGGTTTTTTGAAGTTCAATCAACCGTTTTTCCATGACTTCTTTTTGTTCCAGTGAACCTTGCATGTAACCCTCGGCGAAGAGAGCTTCTCTGGTCTCATCACTGATCTCTCGCTCAGAGTCAGTTTGATCTGCTTCGTCACCTGCTTCATCCAGCGCGGGAGGCATCTTATCAATCTGAGCGTCGGTTTCAGTCGATGACATCATCGAATCGACTTCCGAAAGAATTTTATCGAACACAGCATCAGAGAAAATAGGGTGGCTTGACCCTGGTTCAGTCACTTCAGATGCGGATGCCTGTTGACTCAGATCGATATCCGGCTCACCATTCAATTCAGACATGGCGGAAAAAGCATCTGGCGCTGTGTCCTCAGGTAAAATAACCTTTTCTTGACGCGTCGAATGTTCAGCAGAGAACCTTTTAAAGACACGCTTTTGATCTGAATGGCTCTGACTGAATGTTGGCGTGAATTGATTGTCGCGATTTGTCATCTATTGCCCAATTTGTTATAGGAAAAATACGGAAATGAATATACTCAAAGAAAATAGATGGACCAAGTAAGTAACTTAGATTTTTATCATCATGCTTTGGCGATTCGTGAAATGCAACTACAACTCACTGCATCCAATATAGCAAACCAGGATACCCCAAACTATAAAGCCAAAGGTGTCGCGTTTAAAGAAGCATTTAAACAAGCGATTGACTCGCAGAGTATTCATCTTTTAAAAGAAAACCCAAGGCACTTAGATGGCATTGGAAATCAGCGGGGGATTCAGGTTAGTTATATTCAGACAGGGATGATACGGCCAGATGGAAATAATGTGAATGAACATTTAGAGAAGGCGAATTTCGCTGAACAACAAGCCATGTATGAAGCTGCCCTGATGTTCTCGAATGCTTCAAAAGACTCAATCAAAAGCGCACTCAAGTACTAATTATATGTCAATCATAGATGGAATGAATGCGGCGACGACCGCAATGACAGCACAGGCGCACCGGATGAATACGGTGGCTGGAAACATTGCAAATTTAAACACCGTTGCCTCAAGTCCAGAGCAAGCCCACAAAGCGAGGCTGGTTACGTTTAAAACCATATACCAGGGTGAGGCACAAACGGTGGTGGTGCGCAATATTGTGGAGAGCACAGCGCCCAATAGACCCATATTTGACCCGAACAATCCCTTGGCCGATGCGCAGGGCTACATCTACGCCAGTAACGTGAATCGGGAAGAGCAAATGGCTGATCTCATCTCTGCGCAGCAATCTTATGAAGCGAATGCCCAAGTGGCGAAAACTTTAAAAAACCTCGCGATATCAACCATTAAATCAATCAAAAGTAATCAATAACTCATAATTAATCACCCATGAACCTGACCTCAATTACTTCAACGCCAGAGACGGCAAGAACGAACTCAGCACAACAATCAAGTCGCGGCTCTGCTGCTTCACAAATCAGTCAAGAGTTCATGACACTGTTGTCTGCACAAATGATGAATCAAGATCCGACCAACCCGATGGAATCGCATGAGCTGACCGCACAGCTCGCTCAGGTTGCCTCCCTTGAGCAACAGGAAGGGACGAATCAACTGATGCGAAGCCTCGTTTCTGTCGTTGGGACACAAGGAAACTTTGCGGCACTCAATACGGTGGGTAAAGAAGCGACTGTCATGCTGAACGACTTTTCTTATGACGGTCAAACCGCGCTGACGGGGGAATTGCTGCTCGATGATGCAAATCAAAGCGGTCATTTTACAGTTGAAATCAAAGATGCATCGGGGCGTATTGTCAGCGCAATGACAGTCGGGGTTGCTGACGGTCAGGCGTCATGGCAGTGGGATGGGAAGGATCAACAGGGGAATCCATTACCTGAGGGTGATTATCATATCTCAGCCTTCCAAGAATCAGCGGATGGAGAAAAACATGCCGTGCCCGTTACAACCTGTTCTGTTATCCAAGGGATTAACTTTCTCAATGGCATGCTGAATATGGCGAACGGAACCGAAATCCCCTTTGGAAATATGATCTCTGTTGCGCAGGCAGATTCAGCGTAAATCATTTCTGAAGCCGGGAAATCAATTAAAATGAAACATAAATAGCGAAGGGTTTTCAGGTGTGTTTTGAATGCCTGAACTTTTCATTCAGGGAAAAAATTAGTATAAAACTATAAAAATATTCCATGTCAGATTTTTCAAAAATTGCCCTTTCTGGGCTTCGCGCTGCGAATTCACAGTTATCCGTTACCTCGAATAATTTAGCGAACTCGGAGACCTTTGGATATAAATCTCAATCGGTACAGTTTAATGCGCTGTTTGCCTCCAATGGCATGAACGCGATGGGGATTGGGACTTCGCTCGATGCAACCACAACGAATTTTACGAATGGTTCAATGATACCGACCGGTGATTCATTGCATCACGCCATTGTTGGTGAAGGATTCTTTATGGTGAAAGATACTGACGGAGGCACTAAATTTACGCGTGTGGGCTTGTTTGAATTTAACCCTGAGGGGGTGTTAATTGATAACTCGGGTCATCATGTTCAGGGATACCTTGCGAACGGGAGCGCTGGCACCACAACCGATATTATTCTGGACAAATCACCCTTAGCCCCAGAGGTTTCCACGACTGGCACACTCGATGCGAATCTGGGCACAGATGATGGCACTGGCTCACTGACCTCATCTTTCAGCTTGTTTGATGCTTTGGGCAAAGAACATCGCTTGCAGGTGAAGTTTGAGAATAAAGTGACAGCGCCTGCAACCGGTGAGGCGACTTGGGACATGAGTGCAACAGTGAATGGCGAAACCATCAATCTAGGCCAGATCCAATTTGATGCGAACGGCCAGATTAAAAAAGGTGTGACTCCTTTTGTTGATGGCGCACTTCATATCGATCTGAAAACGGGACTGGCCAGTCCAATCAATGGTGTGCCCAATGTCACCATCGATATGAGCAAACTGACAGGTTATGAAGGCGACACAACGATTCGTAACCAAGAGATGGACGGTGCCCCGGTTGCTGAATTTGAAAAATACCAGATTGAAGAAAACGGCAACATTGTTTCTTATTACAAAGATGGCCGACATCAGCCGGTCGGGCAGATCGCGCTTGCTGCAGTCGATAATCCAGATGGGATGCTTGTGGATGGCAGTTATTTCTCCCTGTCGACGAACTCAGGAAAAATGAGAGTGGGTGTAGCGGGTCAAGCGGGTTTCGGTCGCGTCACGCCAGGGGTGATTGAAGGGAGTAACGTGAATACAACGGATGAGCTAGTGAGCATGATTTCATCTCAACGATTCTTCCAGGCGAATGCGAAAGTCATCGGGGCGAGCAAAGAACTGAATAACGCCCTTATGCAAAACGTATAACTTAAAGAGACGATTATCATGGACGTATCCCTTTACGCCGTCATGTCAGCGGCGAAGCAGTATGGGCTGTTGCATGAAGTCAACACCAACAATGTTGCGAATGCCAATACGAACGGCTTTAAACAAGGCAGAGTCAGCTTCAAGGCGCTGTATCTCAACGGTGGGGATGCGATTCGAAGTACCAGCTTTACGGAATTGAACAACGTGAGCATTGATCTGACATCGGGCCCACTTGCCTTCACCGGAAACAATGCGCACTTAGCCATCAGTGGGAGCGGCTTTTTTGAGCTTGCCGATCTGGAAGGGAACAGGTACTACCGCCGCACACTCACCGTGATGAAAAATGCTGACGGAATCCTCATCAATGCGGATGGCGGTAAAATCATCGGAGAAGACGGGAAAGATATCGACATTGGCGATGCGCCATTTAAAGCCGACCCCGCAGGTAATGTCATCGTGATGGCGGGAGAGGCAACTCAGATTAACGGGCGTCTGAAGGTGGTTGAACTCGACCCGACGTCTGTCTTTCAGCGTTCGAGTGGCGAAATTTCAGTCGATCAGGAGACCCCCCTGCTGCCTGCAAAAGAGTACACCATTGCCCAAGGCTATCAGGAAGCTTCAAACGTAAACAGCGTTCAAGCGATGGCGACCCTGGTGGAAACCCAAAAAAATTATGACATGGCCGCGAAAACGATGGGAACGATCAAGGCGATGCACAAAACTTCAAATTCAATTTTAGAGTAATCAGAATGAACGGCGCACTATTAACATCACAAACTGGGCTTGAAGCACAGAATCAGAGAATGCAATTTATCTCGAACAACCTCGCGAACGCAGAAACAGCCGGGTACAAATCATCAAACCCTGAATTTGCTGCTTTGATGACGATGAGATTAAGAGAGCCATCCGGAACGGAAGGTGCAGCGTCTGGTGGCCTGCAAGTCGGCACTGGCGTGCAGACCCTGGGTTCAGTCACGAACTTCACACAAGGCACCCCCGTTGAAACAAAAAGAGCCTTAGACATTATGATTGATGGCGATGGCTTTCTTCCGGTGGTCAAAGACGATGGCTCCAGACTGTTCACGCGAGGTGGCACCTTCAATATCAATGCTGACGGTGTCATTGTCACCTTAGACAATTTCGCAGTCGATCCTGAAGTTTCTGTTCCGGATAATACGGAAAGCATCACCATCTCGAAAGATGGAACCATCAAGGTGAAAACGTCAGACTCAGATGAATTGACCGAAGTGGGTCAGTTCGAAATTGTGAAGTTTCTGAACCCGAACGGTCTGCGTCCACTGGCTGGTGGCTACTACGAAAAAATTATTGATTCATCAGGCGATGAAATTATCGGAACCCCTTCAGAAGATGGTTTTGGTTCAATCATGCAGGGCTATAAAGAAGCTTCTAACGTGAACACGATTACAGAACTGGTGAACATGATTAACGCTCAGCGTGGCTATGAAATGAACGCTAAAGCCATGAAGGCTGCGGGCGATATGATGTCAACTCTCAACCAAACAATCTAATCACATGAAAAATAAAATGGCAGTTTTCACCCTGTGTCTTGTGATGGCAGGATGCAGCAGTCAGCCGAAAATTCCTGAAAATGGTCAACTGAAACCATTTGAGACGGGAGATATCATCTATCCATCGACGGAACCGCAAGAGGGCGCGATTTTCACGACGAGCCAGAATTCAATGATGATTGGGGTTGGGAAACGCTATAACGTTGGTGATATCGTGATTATCAGAATGGATGAATCGATAGATGCTCAGGATTCAATCAAAAGCAAAACAAGCCAAAAAACATCATCGACAAGCTCATTTGGACTGACTCTACCCACGCTCTTGAATGAGCCACAATCGGGTGACATTAAGGTAGCGCAAGACAAAAAGGTTGAGGGGGACGGCACCTCAAGTCAGAGTCACAGACTGGAAGGGAATATTGCCGCCACGGTGACACAGATCTTTCCGAACGGCATTCTTGAAGTAAAAGGATACAAGGAAATCACACTTGAAAGAGGGACAGAAACGATTGCAATCACCGGGCGGATCAGAGAACAGGATATCTCCACAGCCGATAACACCGTCGCATCAAACAGACTGGCGGGTGCAAAGATTTACTACCGTGGCTCTGGACACATTTATAACAAATCTCAAGGCGGATGGCTGAGCGATCTGGTGACAAGCCCTTATTGGCCTTTTTAAAAAAACAAGCAGTAAGATAGTGACGAAAATAATGACTCAATTCAGTTTTAAGAAAGCCCTGACCACGCTCTTGCTCTCATCCTCATGCTTGATACCGTTCATGAGTTCGACAGCTCATGCTGAACGTATTGGTGACATTGCAGCCGTGAAAGGCGTGCGAAGCAATACGCTTCAAGGGTTTGGGCTGGTCGTTGGACTCCCCAACTCAGGGGATCGTGGCAATTTTGCCTCTTCGAACCTGATCACGCTGATTCAGAAATACGGCATCAAGGTTCCTGAAACAATTCATCTGTCATCACGGAACGTTGCTGCCGTCATGGTGAACGCGACATTTCCTGCTTTTGCAAAAAAAGGGCAAGAGATTGACATTACCATCTCGACACTGGGCAACGCCAAAAGTCTCAGAGGCGGAACCCTGCTTGCAACGCCCTTAATGGGGTTGAATGGTGAAGTATTTGCCGTGGCGCAAGGGCAGGTTCTCGTCGATGGTGTGAGCGCCGAGGGGATCGATGGCTCCACTCTGGACGTCAACCTTGCAAGTGTCGCCAGGATACCGATGGGGGCGACCGTCGAGAGAGAGCTGAATTATGATTCAGTGTTCGCCAACCGACATATCACAATGAACCTGCATGCAAGTGACTTTGCAACAGCCTCTGAAGTGGAAAAAACTATCAACGCAGCATTTGGTCCTGGGATTGCAAAAGCGATTGATGCCGGTAGCCTGAAGGTGGTTGCCCCGAAAGATAGCAGCTCACGAATTGAGTTTATCGCGATGCTGAAAGCGCTAGATATTCAGATGCCGGAACAACAGGCAAGAGTGGTGATTAACTCAAGAACAGGCACAGTGATGATTACGGAAAACGTGACCTTATCACCTGTGGCGATTAGCGAAGGTAATATTGTGATTAATATCTCTGAAGATCAGCAAGTCTCTCAACCGAATCCATTGTCTGCCGGAAATATGGTGACAACAAGTAGCTCTCAAATCAGTATTGAAAGAAGACAAGGCGAGCTTGAGGTGATGAAAAGTACCGGCACATTACAGGATTTGGTCAGCGCACTGAACACCATGGGGACGAGTTCGAAGGATCTGGCAAATATTATCCAATTGCTGAAGCAAAGTGGTTCACTGAAAGCAAAAGTGATTGTCATCTGATGCAAATTCATGATTCATTTTACATGCGTGGTGAAATCTCACCGGCAGGACATATAAAAGTCGAAAATGAAGTCAACGCAGAGAAAGCCGCAACGGCATTTTCTGCGTTATTTATTGAACGCATGCTCAATGATATACAAACGGAAGCGTCTTTATTTTCAAATGAGAAAAAAACGGCCGGAGAACTGATGTCGATACAAATGATGAATCGGGCGATCGCCGAAACCATTGCGGAAAACAGTCAGCTCAAACAAACAATGCAAGCATACCTTGAGAAAAACCAGAAATGATCTTAGAGAAAATTAATAACCTGACAGAGTCATTACTTCACTATTACAAAAAGCTTGTTGAACTAGAGGGGGCACAAATCGCTTTCAGTCTTGCGCTCGTTCATCAAAAGATCAATGAGATTGAAGTCATCAGAGTAAAAATAGAAAAAGTGAGAAAAGAGCTTCAAGAAACATTTGAACAACAAACCGGGCTTCCTTTCACCTCAGAAAACTTTCACGATTGCTGTGAGCCAGATACGCACCTGAAGATCGCTCACGAGAACCTGAGAGGGTATGCCGAAGCGTGTCAGAACCTCCTGAGTGAGGTCATGGCGAACAATGAACACGCAATGAAGGTCTCTGAGAAAGCACTGGGTGTTGTACCTTCTGAAATTCATGCACCAAAGTTTGGAAAATGGGGAAAAAGAGCCAAAAGATAACTCAAAAACGATGTGCCAGCGTAAAGCCAAGGGAAAAAATGCAACCGTTCAATCTAAATTCGTCAAATCGAATGTCGATCTGGAGAAAAATTACAGAGAACATGAAAAGTATGTCAATAAAATTCTGAGTTTAGTGCTGCGTCACTTCGGGTATCAGGTGACCCAAAGTGAAAGGGAAGATTTATTGCAACTGGGCCTCATTCATCTCATTGAGTTACACCGGGTTTTTGAACCTGACTTTGAGATACCTTTTCATGCCTTTGCAAAGAAAAGAATTTATGGTGGATTTGTCGACTATTTTAGAAAACATTCAGCGATTCCAAGACGTCAACAAGAGACTTATCGGCATTACAGAAAAATAAAGCAACAAGCCGCTGCCAATGGAGAAATAATGACGCTCACGCAGACGGCAAGTTATTTAGACCTCGAGGTTGATAAACTATCTGCAATGCTTTTAAATTGGGAGGCAAGATTTCATGCATCAATCGACGATGTCACGGATGCACTGAAATATGATGAAGACCATCCTTATATTCAATTAGAAAGGGCTGCTGATCATCAATCTCTCATGAATGCCATATCAAACCTGACTGAGAAAGAACAAATCGTGCTCTCGTTATATTTTGACCAGGAATTGTCCCTGAAAGAGGTGGGGGGGGTTCTCGGTATCACGGACGGGCGGGTGTCGCAAATCAAAAACGACGCGATAAGAAAAATAAGAAACCAGATAGTATGAGATTAACGTTGTGCAAAATAAAATAACGCAATTGAAAGAGAACGTCAGTGCCTTGCCATTGAACAAAAAAGTCTTACTTGGCGGGGCACTCGCTGTCGGTATCGCTGTGAGTGGATATACATTCCACCAACTGAGTCAACCGAGTTATGTCACGATGATGACCAACCTCGATCAAACCAGCCTGCAAACGATCATTCCCGTGCTGGAAGCGGAAGGGATTCCTTTTACTGTGGCACCGAACAACGCAACGCTTCTTGTCGATCGCGATGCTTTACAAAAAGCGACGAATATCTTAGCGAAGCATGGGTTACCGTCTAAGCCAGCGACAGGCTACGATCACCTGAGTAACTCAAATAGCCCCTATATGACCAAATCAACAGAAGAGCAGATATCGAGGCAAATCTTAGAAGAAAATTTAGAAAGCTCGATTCTGCAACTCGACAGTGTTCATAAAGCGCAGGTGAGACTGGCTGTTGCAAAAAATAGTCAGTTTCTTCGGGATGTTGAGCCATCCAGTGCATCAGTTGTGTTGACGCTCAAGAGAGGGCAATCGCTGAATCGATCGCAGATTAACGGCATTGTGAAGATGATTGCTTACAGTGTACCGAACCTGCCGGAAGAAAACGTCATCATCCTGGACCATACCGGGAGATCACTCTCAAAAGGAAACGACGCTTCATTGGGGAATGGCGGAACGGCATCTGAGCATAAGCTTCTGATTGAAGAGCAATTAAGACAAAAAGTTGTGGAAGTTGTCGCCCCCATCGTCGGTTTAGAACAGGTTCGTGTGAATGTTGAGGCCAAGGTGAACTTCGATAAAGTCGAAAACACAAAGGAAGAGCCTGTGCCATCATCGGTCATCCTCAGCCAGCAAAGCGAAAAGAGTTATGATCCTGAGCTTGCTGGTGGAGAAGGTGTTGTCGGTGCGGTGGCCAACCAACCCCCGCAGCACGCCTCTTTTGCCGATAAACCGGATAGCATGGCGAATCAACAGCAGTCGTCTGGGATCCGTCATCTCAAGGAAACAACAAACTATTCGGTCGGGAAAAGCATTACCCACACCATCCAATCATCCGGGCGAGTCGAAAAAGTGAATGTCGCGATCCTCTTTGACAGAACTCAGTTTAGCGAGGAGGCGTTGCCAAAAATTATGGAAACAATCACATCGCTTGCTCAGTCAAGCATTGGCTTCGACGCCGACAGAGGGGACTCGATTGATGTTCGCGCCATGGTTTTCTCAGAACCCGAGGTGATTGAGGCTGAGCCTGTACCATTCTATGAGACGCAAATTGCAAAAGATGCAATGGCGGCCGGGAAATGGATTGGCGCGATTTTACTTCTCTGGTTGTTATTCTGGCGACCACTCATGCAAAGAATTCTGCCTGGCTCATCAGCGAAAGAAGAGAACCCAGATCAGGTGCCGGACCTAACGGCAGATGACAATCATGTTCAAAATCAAGCGTTATCATTATCTGAGCAATTATCAACAGAAGCCACTGAGGCAGAATTCTCCAGAGAGATGACGAAGGCGATTGAGTTAATGAAAACGAAGCCGACAGAAGCTCAGAATGTTCTTCAAAGCTGGTTGCTGGAAATATCTTTAGAAAACCTTTTGGGATCTGAAGAAGAGAACGAAGCGCATGAGATGAATTCAGAACAGGCTGAAAGTAAGACTGACGAATCAGATGTAGGTGAAAACAATGAAAAATAATCTGACAGGCATACAAAAAATAGCACTTCTGATTCGAACGGTCGGCTATGACTCTATCACGCCAGTGATCCGGAACCTGCAACTTCCCGAAGATGTCCTGACTCAAATCGACAAAGAAACCCCCCAAACGGTTTCAAAGAATGTTGGTATCGATCTGCTTCGTGAGTTCAACACATCGGTGAATTTAGTGGTTGGTGGCAAGCGTGAAAGTATCATGGATGCACTTGATGATATTGGGATGGAAAACGACGCTTTTGGAAAGATCTCCAGAAAGATGAATGGCTTTAAGAAATTATCTTCAATGAGTGCGGAAGAAGTCTGTGCTTTAATCAGACAAGAACAACCACTTCACCAAGCCATAATACTTTTTGAACTACCTGAAAAGCTGTCTGTTGAAATATTCAATTTATTTGATATTGAAGCGCAAGCCAAAATTACGCAAGAAGCTGATCAGGCAGAGTCACCCAAGAGAGAAACACTGATGGCAATCAATGCGGTAATTGAAGATATTGTACAGAATAGTGAAAATCATTCATCCGGAAATCTAGAGCGAATCTTGTCCTTTACCGATGGTATGGAGGAGGAACACCTGAATACATACTTAGCGTGTCTTCCTTCAGATATTGCGGATAAAATCAGAGCGAATGTGCTGACATTTACCCATGTTACCTTGCAGTCAGAAGCTGTTTTGTCTGATATTCTGAGCGATCTTGCGACTGGAGATATCGCTTACGCATTTTGTTTGTGTGCTGAAGAAGAGATGAACAAAATGAAGGCTGCGCTGACATCGACGAAAGCGCAAGATGTGACGTTCAACATAGATAAAACTGTAAACAAAGAAGACAGGAAAAAAATATCAGAGGCGCAAAGAACTGTGATCATGAGAGCCAAGCGATTACAGTCTGATGGCACAATAGAAATTGTCAGATAGTTTTCTATTACATTCACATGATGAGGCACCCGAGATGAAGGTGCCTTATTTCTTTGAAAAGGACGCCCATCATGAAGCTGAAAATATTCTATTGTGCGGCATATTTCCTGTTCTGCATACAGCCACTTGGCGCAACAACAAAGATTGAGGAACAGCTTCTCTCCTATGTCCCAAAATTTGAATCGATAAAATACACATCAGTCGAAATCAACGACAGAAGTCAGCAACTCTTAATTGAATGCCAGATCAAAAATTCTGATGTCGATATCAATGCATCAAGACTTTCATACGCAACATTCAGAGTTTTTTGCATCGACGGCAAAGAAATATTGTTTTCTGCAAAACTGGACGGGATAGTAAAGAGTTTAGTTGCGAAAAACCAGATAAGAAGGAAAACTAGGCTCAATCAAGAGAACGCTTCAATTGAGTGGGTGAGTCTGAGCAATATTAAAAGTGATGTATTTCACAGCCAGCCTCCGGATGGCGAATACTATGCGGTTAGGAATTTAAGAAAAGGCCAACCGATATCCCTGAAAAACCTGACGATCGCCCCTGTCATCGAACGAGGATGGCTCGTAAAAGCTAAAATCCTCGTGTCAAATATAGCCATCTCAATTGATGTTAAGGCATTGGAAGATGGCGTAAAAGGAGACGTCATTCAGGTTGAGAATACATCGTCAGGGAATATTTTTTACGCAAAAGTGATAAACAGTTCAACAGTGATGATCGAATGAACATAAATATAAATAAAGAAATCATGCAAGGGTTCACCATCCCCTTCGCCATCATACTCATTTTAGGGATGATTATTATCCCTTTGCCACCCCTAGCGCTTGATTTACTGTTTATCACGAACATCGTGATCTCACTGAGCGTGCTGATGGCCTGCGTTTTTGCGAAAAAACCACTTGAGTTCTCTATCTTCCCGACGGTTTTACTCCTGGCAACCATGTTAAGACTTTCTCTGAATATTGCTTCTACACGGGTGATACTGCTTCGGGGGCACGGGGGAAGTGGAGCGTCTGGTCAAATCATTGAGTCTTTTGGGAACTTTGTGATTGGCGGGAACTTTGTCGTCGGTATCATCGTGTTCATCATTTTAACCATCATCAACTTTGTGGTTGTCACGAAAGGAACTGAGCGGGTTTCAGAAGTTTCCGCGAGATTCACTCTCGATGCCATGCCCGGAAAACAGATGGCAATAGACGCTGACCTCAATAGTGGCGCAATCACTCAAGAAGAAGCGACAGAAAGACGATCGGAGTTATCTCAAGAGTCGCAATTTTATGGCTCTATGGATGGCGCATCAAAGTTTGTGAAAGGCGATGCAATCGCTGGAATACTGATACTGCTTATTAACATTATCGGGGGAATCACAGTCGGTGCAGCGCAAAAAGGAATGAGCTTGGCCGAGGCTTCAGAAACCTATCTGCTCCTCTCCATTGGTGATGGTCTTGTCGCAATATTACCATCTATCATCATGGCTTTGGCAACCGCAATTATCTCGACCAAAGTGAGTAATAATACTGAATTGAGTGAAATGCTGAAGGTTCAGTTCGGAACAAACCATATGATACCGTCCATGGCTGGAACCATTGTGTGTATCGTTGGGCTTATTCCGGCCATGCCAAACCTGTTATTTCTTTCTATTGGCGGCGGGTTGTTGTTTCTCGGTGATAAGATTAAACGGATAACTGAACAAAGAAACCGGGACGAAGCGGAAGTACAACGGTCGTCTTCAGAATCGCCTGCACAGAAAAAAATCGGTGTCTCCATTGAAGACATTCAAGAGCACGACACGATTATGCTAGTTGTCGGCAGTGGCCTGACCGATTTAGTGAAGTCAGAAACAACGCCGCTCATCCAGTCGATCACAGGGGAGAGGATTGAACTTTCAAAAGCCTATGGGGTGCTCATTGAGGCGCCCAGGGTAAACTACAATTTCGAGCTGAATCCAAACGAGTATAAAATTTACATTAAGGGTCTTCCCTGTGGTGGCGGTGAGGTTTACTCCAATTTGCTGTTGGCGATAGGTGAGGCGGATCAACCACCATTAGATGGCATTTCAGCGAAAGATCCAGTGCTTGGTTTTGATGGCTATTGGATTATGGATAGTATGACCTCTGAAGCGGAGGAAAAAGGTTACGAAGTACTGGAACCGAGCCAAATCATCTCGACACACCTGAGCATCACCATACAGAAACACCTTGATGCAATGGTGGATACAGATTCTGTTCAACGCATGGTTCAGCAGCTGGAAAACCGAAAGCCGAAACTTGTCGCTTCTGCCATCAAGGGCGACCAATCTCTCGTGACGCTCTTAGGTATTTTAAAAAGTTTGCTCCATGAAAGAGTTCCGGTAACTCAGCTTCCTATGATTCTTGAAGCCTTTGCTGAGCTTCAAAGTTTTAATGGCATCACTTCTGCCGGGTATCTGAGTGAAGTCAGAAAGAAACTGATGCCTTGGATTATCGAAAATATTCTCAAAGAGTCGGAAGATAAATCCTCACTGAAGGTTGTGACGATGAGTCAGGAGACACAAACAACGCTGGCACAAACAAGAAGTCCTGATGGCAGCTTATTTATTGCACCAGATATGCTCAAATCTCTCACGGAAAACCTCAGAAAAGTGAATGAATATCTGAGCGATATGCAGTACCCACTGGTTTTAGTCGTCGATGGGACGCTTCGCAGTGGACTTTATGATCAGCTTCACCTTGTTTTCCCTGATATTCACATATTAGGGGCGAATGAAATTGGCGCTTATACCGCAATAGATATTGCACACGTAATCTCCTAAACTTTGATGAAATAAAAGTATCTATGTTTATCAAAAAAACAACATTAGCCGAATTTGAGTCTCAACAGCAAGCCATAGCGATGCGCGGATTCGCCTCGACCATGGGGAGTAAAATATGCGCTCTGACTCGGGGAAATCTCTCAATTCCGATGGTGCCATCGGGCCAGATCGATCTGGCGTCTTACTCAGCCAAAGCGTATATCGAAAGTGTTTCGCCGCAGATAAGGTACAAGATTGGGGTCCAGTTTGATGAAAGTTCATTTATCGCTATCGGATTTAACAGCGAATTTTTGTCAAAATGCGCTTATTATTGGGCAGGCGGCAGGATATCGGCTCCTGAAAAAGACAACCTGTCGAAACCAACAAGTTGTGAAGTTGCCTTCCTGCGGGAATTTATGCAGCTCATTCTCCCTGCCATTTCTGAAGAACTGAATAAGCATTGCGAATATCTGTTAGAGGTTTCTGAATTGGATGATAACGGCGTTGCTTTCAGAAATGACCAAAGAGTTCAAATCAACACGGTCAGCTTTACTTTCAAAGATGAAGTCGTTCAGCTATCCATCATCACTTCTGATGGCGTATTAAAATACTGCAACCTGAATAGCCATGAAGAAAATGACAAATCTATGCGTGATCGCGTTGATTTGTCAGAGGTGAAAGTCCACCTCGATGTCTGTTTCGAACCCTTCATGATGACACTGGGTGAGGTGAAAAAACTCAGAGTGGGAGATGAATTATCGATCGCTTCCAGTCAGATATCCCTGATGAACAGAGCCGATAAATCGGTTATCGCCCAAGGAATCCTGGGAAGCGATGCAAATCAACATCAACAATTAATTCAAATACGACAAAAATATTAAGAAATGAGCATGAATAACGAAAACAAAATCGACAATGTATCTGTGGAAGTCTCAGTGCGAGTAGGACGCGTGACACTCAAGGTGGGTCAAATTAAAGACCTTACCGAAGGTTCAATTATAGAACTCGACTCAACGCTTGAAGAAGGCTTTGAACTTCTCGCCGGCGATCAGCTGCTTGGCAAGGGAAAAGTTGAAGAAGTGGATGGGAAAGTCATATTCACACTGACCGAAACGGTATAACAAGATGATACCTCCAATCTCAAATAGTCACATGCTGGCAGAAATGGCGTTGATGAAGCGAGGGGCATCTCATGCTCCTCTCCATGCGAATACCCCTTCCGAAAAATTTAGTGACTTATTTATCGATGCATTGAAAAATACCAATGCGATTCAATCACAAGCCTCTGATTTAACACGAAGGTTTGTCTCAGGTGAAAGCGGAATATCTGCCGCAGATGTGATGAGAATGAACCATAAATCAGAGATTTCCATGGAAGCAACAAAGCAAGTAAGAAATAAGCTACTTGAACAATACAAGGAGATATTAAATACTCAATTATAAATAACAAAAAATGAAAGTATTATTTTCTTTACTCTTTATTATTGCCTCTCTTATCGGCGGGTTCATTGGTGCAGGTGGTAATATTGCTAATCTATGGCAACCCTTTGAAATCATCATGCTTGGTGGTTCGGGTATTGGTTTTTTTGTGGCCACGAATTCAGAGGGAGGAATAAAGCAGTTTGGTAAGTTTACGACTTACTTCTTCAAACAACCTTATTGTGAAAAAAAATTCCAAAGTGTTATCGGTTTGATGTTCCAATTGCATGCAGTTTATGCAAAGGATAAAAAGGCATTATCAAATGCGATCGCGAATCCTTCGGCTGATCCTGTTTTTTCAAAGTATCCGGAAGTTTTGAACGATGAGGATGCAAAGAAATTTATCTGTAATAACCTCAATCTTTTAATCGACTCAGGGAGTTCTATTTCCCCTTTTACTTTCGAAGACATGCTTGATGCTGAAATCGAAGCTTACAGGAAAGAATGGATTGCACCTTATAAGACGGCAACGGCAATGACAGATACGTTTCCTGCATTAGGTATTGCTGTTGCTGTGATGGGCATCATCTTAGCGATGCAATATCTCGACGCAGGCATGGATCAGCTGGGTGCAAAAATTGGAGCAGCGTTGTTTGGTACGTTTTTTGGCATTTTCATGGCTTACGGAATTTTTAAACCAATCTCTGTTAAATTCGGGAAGTATGCTGAAGAGGGCGAGTTATTTCTGAACGTCATCAAGACTTATATCATGTGCATGGTTAAAAATTATGATCCATTAACAGCGGCAGCAGTCACAAATAAGGATGTACCACCAAGGTATAAGCTTGATACAGCAGTATTAAGAGAAAAATTACAAAATGATCAAATTTAAAGGTGTTGGACGATCTAGTTATCAGAAAAAAGAGAAGAGAAATTCAGCCTGAAGAGCCAGGTGGTGGCTGGAAAATCGCATTGGCTGATTTTATGTGCGCTTTGATGATTACCTTCTTCTCGTTGTGGGCCATTGGGCAGCAAGATCAACAGAATAAGCAACTTCTAGCCGATTATTTCAAAGGTGAGAAGATAAACCAAGAAGAAAAAATGGCGCTTCTTGACACGACGTTCGCAGAAATCAAAGAAATGCTGGATGAACAAGGCATCCTGGTCACAATGGATAAAAACTCAAAAGGTATTGTAATTAAGTTTGACTCCTCTTCATTATTTGAGTCAGGTTCAGCGGAGCTGAAACAAAAAGCAAAACATGCACTCACAACGCTCGCTTCAGGCAGCGAGCATACCGGGCTGTTTTTTCACATCTATGGCTATACGGACAACATACCAGTCAGAGCTGGTTCTGTTATAGAAAACAACCTACTCCTCTCTGTGATGAGAGC
Source organism: Photobacterium galatheae (assembly GCF_000695255.1). Taxonomy (GTDB): domain Bacteria; phylum Pseudomonadota; class Gammaproteobacteria; order Enterobacterales; family Vibrionaceae; genus Photobacterium; species Photobacterium galatheae. Next base: position 60,915 of record NZ_JMIB01000027.1, read on the forward strand.
AACTGAAGCTGCAAGAGCTGTGATTGATGGGGGAATCAGCAGTAATCGAGTCACGATTCATGGTGAGGGACTGCTGAACAATGAAGATAGCGAAAACACGGCAGAGGCACGCAGAAAGAACAGAAGAGTAGAGCTTTATATGTCGTACTCATCAGCACCACACAAAATATACGGAAAAAACGTTACTTATACTCAGTTCGAAAAAGAGAATGAGAAGTCGGTTGAATCTCTGCACTAGACTGAAATCATTTGAATACAATGAATTCGTTTCTTGTCCTCGATACGATGAGTTTGGCAGGACACCATCAATCGGAATTGTTCAATGACGATCGCGCGTCAACAGATTCACAACCCCAGGGAAAAATTCATGGATGAATGACCTACTGCATCGAAACAAAGGGAGCAAATGCTCCCGACTTGATTCGATTTGCGATTATTGCTTGAGTAGATCCAAGAGGCTGATTGCCGGAACATATCCAGAAACTGAACGACCATCATCAAATACGATATGAGGCGTTCCTTGCAAACCCACTCTGACACCAGTCTCAATGCCATGCTTCACAGCATTGACACCCACCGTATTATTCTCTGCATGGTCAATGTTTTCACCATTCATGAGTAAATCATGGGCCTTTCTTTTGGCTGACTGATCCTGAATCGACATCATTGCAACCGTGTTTTTATAAACCTGTGATTGCTCGAAGTTCGGTGTGCCTACATTTCGCACAAAGGGAACGATTCTGATCTCATATCCGGCATCGCTTAATTGAGGATATTCATCATGCATCTTTTGACAATAGCCACATGTCACATCGGAGTAGATGTAAATAACACCTTTCGTCTTTTCTGTGGTTGCCGGGTAAGCGATAAAATTTTCATCTGAAATGGCACTTACGATTCGCTTGCGAGATTGATCTTTCGCGACTTCAAGGTAGTTGACTTTATCCACCATATTGACAACATCACCACCCAGAATGTATTTTCCATCCTCTGAAATAGCAAGGACTGAATCATTCAGGCTCAGAACGTAAAAATTTGTATGAACACTAAATTTATTTTCTAAGTGAATACTGTCTTGCGTTGTCATCTCTTCTACTGGGTAGTATTTAGATAATGCCTCATAAGTCACTTTTGGTAATTGCTCTTTGATGGAGACTTGGGATGCGTTCACCGATGCAGAGATGGCGAGGGATATCAGTATTGCGATTTTATTCATTTTTGTTCTATTGTTTTTTTATGAAAACTTGAATCAATTGATTAAGGTTAAATCTCAATGAAAAAATCAGCGTATGACATAAAGTTTGAGTGTGATCAGGCAGCATCTATGCTCGCAAACAACGAGCTAGGAGAAGCTTTGATGCACTTAACTTCAGCATTTCTAATTTGCATGAAGTGTAGTCGTAATCTAGATAAGTTCAAAGAGGCAAGAGAAAACATTGATGTAAAATTGACGAACCTCAGTGCGAACAAATCAGCAGCAACGATGCTGCTATTACTTTATGAAGCCACTTATCATTGTGAACATGAAGATTTTGAAGAGATTTTAATCTGTCTCTTTGAAGCTGGGGCATTGTTTAACTTAAATCTCAACGAATTGAATGAAGACAATTGTCATTTCGAAACAGTTGATGAACTTTACTCAATATCGACCCGTTACGTGACATGTAAGAAAAAAGCCATTAAGGAATCGACGAAAAGATGTTAAGTGAAACTGAGGTTAATGACTTAAGGAAACACTTGAACAGAAGTGCTTCAACTATTTTTGTGATTGGGCAAGGAATTGACTTTAAGCCTGAGTTATCTTGGCACAATCAAGTTGTAAGGGATTTATATTCAGATGATGAAGGTGTTGTTGAGCAGTCTTGGAAAGCTTTACTGTCGATGACACCACAGGCACAAAAAATTCCATTCATTGGCAGTTATACTCAATACGTTTCACAAACGGCACTCATTGATGTGGCAAATTTCTATATCCTGAACACATCGATTTCAGGAGAGATTGGTGTTACGAGCAAAAATACTGTTGTGGTGAACCTGAATGGACTTCTCCATAAAGGCGTCTGTAAGGCGACAGGCGTGATTAAAGATATTTCAACACCGGAAGATACAAAAGATTTAACACCTGCATTTATTCCACTCAGTGAAAACTACCAACCATTTTATGATGTCGTTCATGACCTCGAGAAATTCGTTGAAAAGCAGGAGGTCAGAAGTGTGTTCTTCATTGGTGTATCCGGGAAATGCCCGGTTGTGGAGAGTATTTTCAACCGTGCTCTCATGAGAAGCACCATGAAAGACCCAGTCTTTAAATGTGTCGTCAATACAGAGGCAACCTATATGGATGATGAAGCGGACCTCGTTGTGAGAGCGGATGCAAAAGATTTTTTGAGATTGTTGTCGCAATCATTTCCTGATGGAGAACGCTATTTCAATGACTAGATTTCAATTATTAAGCTCAAAAGAAGCTTACTCCAGGCGTCTTATTGATTACCCGAGTCAGATAAAAGATGGGTTTTCAGAATGCCTCACACAATGTCTCGCTACTTATGACATCAGTGATCGACAGAAAATTGGTGCATTATCGTTACTTTGTGACATTGTGGCAACATCGATAGAAAGCAATCTTTTATGTGCAATTTTCAATTTAGAAGCGACAATTGAAGAAGATTATGGATTTGAGCGACATTGTGGTGAATCGTTACGATATCTACATTATCCTGAATATATCACGAAATCCATCCTTCATGCGATCAGGGTTTTTAAATATGCCTATCACAATGAATTTGAGCATGCCGACGGTAATTGGATTGATGATTTAATTATTGAAGAGCTTGCTGATAATATTGCCTATCATATTGAAATACTCACATTAAGGCATACAAAAGAGGCGTAGAAAGACCTTTACTTTAATAAATTGAAATAAATACCTATTATAAAAACAAAGTATGAAAAAGTCAGATAAGTTTGAGGACAGCTGGGATGACAAGAGCCTTGAAAGGGATGGTGGTTTAAAAAGAAATCTAGCCTTAGGCATCATTTCTGCTGCTATTTTACTGGGTGCGTATAGCTATTTTTCATCTGAAGAGAATACAGATGATGCCAGAATGCACTACATCAGACAGGACTATGATAAAAGCCTTAAGATTATTGATTCAATTTTGAATAATCATGACAAAGTTGAGCAACACGAACAGGCGCTTGAGATTAAGTCAGAAATACTTTCGGATAAAAAGTCAGACTATTATGACAAACATGAGGCGTACACGACGCTTAAGGAGCTTTTTAGTGTCAGAAACTCTCTAGATACAGCAAGAAAGCTTGTTGATTTAGGTGATGCGTTGAATAAATCTGAAAAAGAGATTTTTGACTATTTAGAATACCTCGCGAAGAAAAAGGATATTGAATCAATTTCTAGAGTTTCGAAATACTTTTTGTCTTCAGAAGATCACAGACAACAACTGAAAGCAAGAAAATTTCTGGAAATGCTACCAGAAACGACTGAAAAGCTGATTAATTTAGCTAAGGTGGAACTCATCATTGGCAAGAGCAATGCGACGATAAAAAATGCAGAAACATACCTGAATTCAGCTGTTTTCTTAGGCAGCGCTGAAGCCATGATGGATCTCGCCTTTTTGCAACTAACCAAAGCTGAAATTGACAAGTTCTCTGCCCAAAAGCATAAAGCTCAGTTTCCATTGATGGTCAAAAGAGCAATTGATATGGGATACCGGGGTGAAAAGCTAATCAGCGCTGCGACAATTATGAAATTTGGACGCTATGGCGTTCCTCAGGATATGACCTTAGCAAACTTAATTGAAAAAATTCACTCGGATGCAAAATCAAACTAAGTTTTCCGTAGTTTTCACCGCAATATTTTTTTCAGCTCTGGTGAATGGCGCGGAGTCGATTACAAATTATCTAGATGGTTACGTATATCAGTCTCATGATGAGTTATCTGAGAAGAATATGATCGTCAGCAAAGTCAGGGATGACCATGTATCAGATGAGTATCAACTGTTTATCATACAAAAAATGAAAAGCGGCCATTCATTTTCAATATCGGCAAAAGTCGGAGAAGATATAAAAACGATAGACAGAAATGATATCTCTACAGCCTTATCATTGGCTGTGAGTTCAGGGAAGAATGCTTCAATGTCAGTGGCGTATCACGTGACAAAAGATGAGGTGATTGCCCTCTATGGGGAAAACTCATTTCTGAATGCAGAAATGATACGGTGTGAGATCAATGATTTTACAATGATGGCGACCATGAAAGAGGGTATTTATGAAATCAGTATTAGTGAGAAAGATAAAGGTTCTTTTACCAAAGAGAGCCTAAATCTTCTTACTTTTTGTTGATTGAGTTGAGATGAACCAGGCGTCCAGTAATTCTGTTTCAATCTTGTCATCCATAGCTGCGATCATACCTTCACACTTATCAATGAAGTGTTCAATGCCTAAAGACCGGGCCTTGAGTTTCTTATATTCATCATTTCTTCGCTCATGTTCTGTGAGCGCGAGTTTTAATGCTTGGTTCACCTCTTCCTGCTCTTTTTCCAAAAATTTAACATAGCCATAGATATTACCAAGAATCCCTTTTGATTTGACACCTTCAGAAAAATGAGAAGATAAAGCAATGACTTCTTTGTTGATTTTGTTGAACTTCATATTCAGAGTGGATAATCTTTTCTTTGTTTCTTTAAGCAAATGATTTGCTAAATCAGATTCACAGTCAATCTTATCTTTGTAATGCTGGAGTACGGATATTCTTTTTTTAAGTGCGTCTCTATGCATATTATTTTTAATTTCTTATTATTTAAAAAAAATTGTGATTGCCATTAAAAGTCCTCTGAATGCCGAGCAAAACAATGTGTTTTCGCTGGGAAAAAAAGTAAGCCCAGAAGAAAATAGCAGTTCAAGCACAGAATTCTTATCTATGTTTAATCATAGCAAAGAGAATCGTCAATCTGAACTGGACACGAAGGGTGAAAATGATCTCAGTGAGAAAGAGGATTTCAGTGAGGTTCTGTCTGCTCAGTCGTGGGAAGTGACTCTGTCTGAAAGAATGGTTCCTGAAAAAATACTCAGAGATGGAAAAGGCAGTGGTTTTCATGATTTATCTGAAGCGTCTCAAGCACCTGTAGTGGATTTCAAATTAAAGATAAATCAAGGTGAGGGGGATTCAGTGCCTAATGCTGATGATGAAAATATCGCAGAGGTGCGTCAAACGGAAGATAAAAAAGATCAGGTTTTCAATAATAACATTATTCATAAACGTAATACGACTTTCAAAACACACAACATTTCCCCTCCCTCTCAGGGTGAGAACATCCGTAAACCTGATGTTTTCTTGAATGAAAACCAGATAAAGAATAAATCTGAGCACGTGGATATTTCATTTCAACGATCAGAGCATTATATCCAGCCTCTGGAGAAAAATGTGCCAACTACAGTTGAATTCGTCTTTCGAAAAACAAATTCATCAACGTTAACAGGGTTGACTGAGACCATGAAAAGTGTCGTTGAACAATTTCAAACAAGCAGCGTCAGGTCAGGTGAAATCACAATTAAAATAAAACCATCTGTACTTGGCGAGATTGTTATCACCTTAAATAAAGTCGATGATACAAGTGCAAAGGTAATTGATCGAACCACGCGGGCACCGATTGATATCAGAATGGTTGCGTCAAACCCTGCGGTTGCAAACTACCTTTCTCTGATTAAGCGAGATATCATCAATAAAAGTGGTATACGAGGTGTTTCTGTGAATCATCTGATCGGCCCAGAGAAGCATGACCATAAAACAAACCGTTTTGATAAAAGTGGTGATGCTTTAAGCGATGAGGAGAATCTTCACCAGTCATGAGTATGTTTTTCAAATGAATTTTAGTATAAATGAAGACTCGCCCAGTCATATTTGACTTTGGCTGTGAAAAACAATTACAAATTACTTAAGAAATAACTGAGCTTTGACGAAAGCGCAGCTAGAAAAAACATAAAAAATAACAATAAACAATGCTTTCTATTAACACTAACCTTAATGCGAATCAAGCCGCTACCCAGATTGGTCGCGCGAACCAGGCTGTACAGTCTTCTTCTGAGAAGCTGACGACAGGTCTGCGAATCAACAAATCTGCTGATGATGTTTCGGGTGCCGCACTTGCGAATCGACTGGAAAACAGTTCAGCAAAAACCGCGCAATTCATTAAGAATGCGAATGACGGTATCAATATGATTCAGGCCGCGGATAATGCTATCAAGCAGCAACAAGATCTGGTTGCTCGCATGCAGGAGCTGGCTTATAAGGCTGAGAATGGAACAAATACTGCAGATGATCAAAGTCTGATTCAGAAAGAATTTGATCAGCTTGGTAAAGAGCTGGCACGTAACGTACAGGGCGCAGAGTTCAATGGTAAGAAACTGCTTGATGGTAGCCTGAACGCTGCAATCAACGTGGGCACGGGTACCAACAATCAAATCAATGTCGCTCTGGGGGCAACCAAGGGTCTGGCGGATATTGTCACAATTGCTGCTGATGCTACGAACGGCGATCCGCTGCTGGCTCTGAAGGGCCATGCCGACGGTGACACTTGGAAAACTGAGGTACACGACAAACTCGATGCACTCGCGAAAGGTTACGCTGAACAACGCGCTGATCTGGGTGCTTCACAAAATCGTATCGAGTTTTCGATTAAGAACCTTGAAGGAACAAAGCAAAACCTAGATAAAACGCTCAGCTCGGCTCAGGACACTGATTTTGCAGCGGAAACTGCTGAACTTGCGAAAGCGAAGGTTTTGGCAAAAACAAGCCAGACCATGCTTTCACAAGCAAATAAATCTGTTGAAGAAGTCACTCAGCTGCTTCAGTAATTTCAATTGAAATGACGCATGAACCAGCCCCCAGGGGCTGGTTTTTTGTTTTCACAATTCGTGTCGATTATATTTAATAAAAAATGAGAACAAACATACTCGACGGCTCTGCTGTGGCCTTAAATCAGCTGAGATACGCAACGCTCATTTCATCCCAGAATATCAATAGTGCAGATAACCCTTACTACTCAAGAAGTACCGTTGTTTTTGGCACGGATCAATCTGGTATGCTGACAACGAGCGCAAAGCGTATGAATAACTTTTTTCTGACGACGCAGCTTCACGCTGCAACAGCCAATGATGCTTACGCTGAACGCTATCTGTCATTTGCCGCGAGCGTGGATAAGATTATTACAGGCATCTCACCCGATGAAAGTGGAAGCGCCAATAACCCGGTTTTAGCGGGCATCGATGACATTAGCGAAGCTTTGAGTGCGCTTGCCACAACAGATAGCACGAGCGGCCGTTCTGCATTACTGAGCAGAATGAATTCTCTCATCGCGAATGCGCATACTTTGCAGGAAAGCCTGGATGAATTCAGGAAGCAAGCTGATGCTGAGGTGTCAAGCAACGCAAAGGTGCTTGAGAGCCAGGCGAAACAACTCGCAGAAATTAATCGACGACTGTCATCAACCCCAAACGACAACAACTTGCTCACACAAAGAGATACGCTCTTAGGTGAAATGAGCAAGCTTGTTGATATCGAGATTCAAGAAAGAAGCCATGGGGGAGTCGATGTTCAGGTCGCGGGGGGGTACTCCCTCGTTGATGGATTGAAAAGTGCGAAGGTGACTGCTGAGACCGGAGCCTATGGTGATGACCTTTATTTGGCGGTGAATGGGGATGTTTTATTCAATCCGGAGACACTCGGTGGTTCTTTAGGAGGGAATCTTGCTGCCAGAGAGGAAATCATTGATGGCTCAGAAAGAGGGCTGGCAAAAGCGCTGCTTGGGTATTTCTCTGCGCTGAATGTTACTAACAAAGGTGGATTTACGAAAGATGGTCTCTCGGGTGAAGCACTCATCTCAATTCCAGAGTCATCCGCGTTGTCAAATGCGAAAAACAATGGCACGGGAAATTTCTCAATATCCATTGATCAAAACAATGTTGCAGCGTTGAGCAGTGGCCCAATGATCATTGAAAAAACAGCCAGTGGATTTCTGGTTGTCGACACATCTACAGGAAATTCAGTCACAACAGATACGTCGCCAATTGCAGCTTTTGGCTATCAATTTGACGCAAAAGGTACCATGGTCGCCGGCGATAAGTTTCTCGCAGATCCTTTGGCGAATATGTTGAAAGGCGCAACAGTGACTGGAGGCATTAATGACATCGCTGCGGCATCGAAGCAACCTGTTGCATCCGGTGATGTGAGTAATCTGAAAAATTTAGCTGAGGTCTCGGATAAAAAGATTTTTTCCGGTGGGAAAGACACGATTTACAACGAGATATCGAATGTTTTCGTGACGATCGGTAATCGTCATGTTGCAGCAAAACAAGACGCAACGACACATAAGACGATCAGCGAGACCGCAGCAATGAGATGGGCAAACCTGAGTGGTGTGAATACCCAGGAAGAAGAGCTGAATATGATTAAGTTTCAACAGATCTATCAATCTGTGTCGAAAGTCATTGAAAGCGATAAAAAAATGTTTGAATCAATTATAGGCGTCGTATGAGAGTAACAACGAATGGAATGTTTAATCACATTAGTGAATCAACAGGGAATCACTTTAATGTCATATCAAAACAAATGCAGCATACACAATATAGAGTGTTGAAATCTGGGGATGATCCGATTGCTCAAGGCCGAATCATTAATCTCAAAAAAAGTATATCAGATCTCAATGACTATAAAACATCAGCTCAAGTGGTCCAGACGGAGTTATCAGAGATTGAATCCAGAACAAAATCATACGGAGAATTATTTAATCAGCTCAATACACTGATTGGAAAAATCTCCAGTGGAACAATGAATAGTCGGGATCTGAAGCAGCAGTCGAAACAAATGGATGGGATGATGAATGATCTTGCCCAAATATTTAATACAAAGAATACGAATGGAGAATATGTCTTTGGGGGAACAGCGACCGATTCTCCTCCATTTGTGAAAGAGAAACAGACTTTAGCAATCGATGGGGTGGACAGAGAAGTCGAAATATGGGTGTACAAAGGGAACCAAGAAAAGAAACTGACCCAGATTGGTGCAAGTGTGAGTTTACCAAGCTCAGTGATCGGCTCTGAGTTGGTCAGTGCAAATGGAACAACCATTTTCGAAACTGTCGCGAAAGCACAATATTATTTATCTCAAGGTCAGGATATGCCAAATAACATTCTTGAAGAAGTGGAAACCTCATTTGATGCATTGCTGGATCAAAGAATCTCATTTCAATCTGACATTGGGCATGCTTACGCGACCGCAGAGAGGAATACAAATATGTACCAGGGGATGATGGATGAATATACGAAGCTACTATCGAATACTGAAGATTCAGATTATATTGCTGTTGTCACCGAAATAAAAAAGCAACAGCAAATCATGAATGCGCTCGCGCAATCGTCAAAAGTTTTGATGGATATGGCGACATTAAAATTCAATTAACCTTAGCAATATTTGAATTAGGTTCTTCATGAACATGATGCATAAAATTAAATCAATAACATTCGAAAAACTTCAATTCCAAAGAATAGGCCGAGTCCGAAACGTACTCGGTCATACGATAGAGGCGGAGGGATTTGATGTGCCCTTGAATGGTCGATGTGTTCTTCATACCGATCATGGCGGTATATACGCTGACGTGGTTGGATTTACGGATGGAAAAACATTACTTCAGCCACTCGGTTCAGTCTCTGGTGTGAAACCGAACACGAAAGTGACCCTCTATGCTGAAAATCCATCTTTACCTTATTCCGAAGCCTATTTAGGTTGTGTCATCGATCCCTTGGGAAAAATTCTGATAGGGAATCCTTCCAGCAGTACGATGGCGATGAAAACCAATAACTTGCCTCTGAATATCAATGAAAGGGGAAGTATTGATGAAATTTTTCATACAGGTGTCAGAAGCATCGATGCACTCTATCCAATCGGCTTTGGTCAAAGAATTGGGCTTTTTGCGGGAACCGGCGTCGGCAAATCAATGCTGCTTGGGATGATCACCCGATTTTCTTCAGCCGATGTTGTCGTTGTGGGGCTCATTGGTGAGCGGGGACGAGAAGTTTACGAGTTTGTGCACGATACATTAAGTGAAGCGGCGAGAAAGAAAACAATCATTGTTGCTGCCCCTGCCGATTATCCTGCAATCCTGAGAATGCAAGGTGCTGATGTTGCGACATCGATTGCTGAACATTACAGAGATAAGGGGTTAAATGTTTTGCTTCTTGTCGATTCAGTCACACGATACGCCCAAGCACAGCGAGAGGTAGCCCTATCCGCCGGAGAAGCGCCGGCAGCTAAGGGGTATCCTGCGAGTGTTTTTGCCAAACTCCCCTGTTTAATAGAAAGAGCAGGGAAATCGAAAGATGGCGGTTCGATCACGGCTGTGTACACAGTTCTGACGGAAGGCGATGACATGAATGACCCTGTCGCAGATGCCGCAAGAGGGGTTTTAGATGGCCATATTATTTTGGCCAGAAAAGTTGCGAACAAAGGCATTTACCCAGCGATTGATGTTCCCAGCTCATTGAGCCGATTGGCTCAGGACTTGAGCGATGGGAGTACTTATAAAGCTATCTTAAAAGTCAAAGAATTGTTTTCTATGATTGATGAAAACGAAGAACTTTATTCTTTAGGTTTGATCGAACCTGGCTCAAATCAGACCCTTGATAAGGCGATGGCGATGAAGGCAGAACTCATCAACTTTATCAGCCAGGACTTTCATGAAGCATCAACGCCGAAGAAAACGAAAGAACAATTAGACGAACTATCCAGAAAGATAAAATAAAACATGATGAAAAATATCCAGAGATTTAGGAAAACAAAAACAAATGAACTGGCTGGAATGTCTAAGCATGCATTAATGATGCGTATGTATAAAGAAATGTTTAAGCTACTTGATAAATGCGAGTATGTGATGAAAAACAGAACTCAGTACACAATTTCTGAATTTTTCTCAGTGAAATCGAAATGTTTGGGAAAAGTGATTTCGATTTCATCATATCTTGCGGATACAACAGATATGAGCGCAGATCAGGAAGTTGGTGAATTGTTTGTGAAAATGTACAGTCACATTTATGTGAATGCGTCAGAGGCAAATCATAAAATAGATATTGATTCAGTGATCCGAGCAAAAAATATGTCCATGAAACTTATGGATATATGGGCGTCAATACCTGACTCTTCCAGATATTAGACTCGGTTTTTAATGGCAACACCTAATAATTAAAAAAAATAAAATGAGTTTTACGATTAGCGGGAATAACGAAGGGATGGTTGTCCCGAAGAACTTTTACCTTCAAAATAACAATAAAAGTAATGTTGGTGCTGGAATTATAGACTCTGCGTTGTCGAACGAAGACTATGGTTTTTCTATTTCTGATACTGTGGAAATGATGGTTGCATCTCAAATGGGAGCACGTATACCTGAACAGCAGGCGGCGATAACCAATGCGAACATTACGCAAGGAGCATTAACGCAATTAGAGATCACGATGTCGATGCTCTCAAAAAATACGATTCAACCATTCAATCAAAAAAATGCCTTAACTTCATACGAGATCTCTAATTCGAACCCTCATGCGGTTCGTGCTGATCTATCAAAGGGTGGCACATCTGGCACATTAGATTTATCCATTGGGGTGAAACAACTCGCACAGAGTCAGTCGTTAAAGTTTGGTGGTTTTCAAAGTGGGAATGATCAGCTTGCGGCGGGTGTGCTTGCAATTGACTTTGGAAGCTATGATAAGACCGGTTCGTTCACAGAAAATGCGAGTTCAGAGACGATAAGCATCGAAATCACAGCAGGGATGACTATCAACGATCTGGCAAACGAGATCAACAAAAGCACGAAAGATCTGAAGGCCACCGTGATTGCGAACTCAGACGGAACATCTGATCTTGCACTGATGTCGCAAAAGACAGGCCAGACCCATGCAATGCGGGTCAGTACATCAGGTGATCCTTCATTACAGAATCTGACCTTTCATGGCGCGAGCACAGCGACAGCGACACAAGCAAGAGCAGCAACAGATGCGATCTATACCGTGAATGGCATCGAGATGTCCTCAGGCACCAACAGGATCGAAGATGTGTTTGGTCTGAACCTGACACTCAGTGAAGTCACATCGGGAGAGGTCAGGATCGGAACAACCGTCTCTTCTCAGGGTGTTGTCGATAATGTTTATGCGTTTGTTGAGAATTTCAACGCAATGATAGATATGTTCAATGCCTTCAATGCAGAGACGCCCAATAAAGACTTTGTTGGTGCTATTTATGGTTCTGATGTTGCCGAGTTGATTGATGAAGAATTCGATCAGTTGTTTGCGATCCTCTCTCCAGATGGGAGCGCTCTCAAAGATATCGGGATCACCAGAGATCCTGAAGGTCGCTTGTTATTCGACCAAGATAAGCTTTCGGCGGCTCTGCAAAATGACCCCGAGATAGCCAATAAAATTCTCGGAACCATCACAAAGTCATCTCATGCTGGTGTGGCGATCGACAGCATCGGCCAGGCGATGGGCGGAGACCATACCGTTATCGTTACGAGAGCACCAGAGAAGGCGAAGCTTACCGGAAGTGTACTGGCTTCACATGTCGTCATTGCTGCTGACCGTGATCTGAATTTAAAGCTTGGGAATAAAGAGGTGAGTATTCATTTATCTGCAGGCACTTATACGCCAGATGAGCTTGCTTCGATCATGAACAAAGAAATACATCTTGCCGGTGCTCAGGGCTATCAAGCCACTGTTGAAGATGGCGCTTTGTCAATGACATCATTTGAGTATGGTGCACTCCAGTCGATTGAGGTTTTCGGTGATGTAGCTGAATTAGGGCTTACCGCGCAGAAAGTAACAGGCGTAGATGTCGCAGGAACAATCAATGGTGAACCTTTTTTAGGGGATGGTGCGACATTCGAGAGTCAGTTTGATGAAGCTTCAAAGGGAATAAAAATCAGTTTTGAACCTGAATCAATTCCGTTGAATCAGCCGATTATCATCTCTACGAGTCAAGGGTTTTTAGGTAACTTAGACGCAACAATTCAAAATATAAAAATATCAACAAGCCTAGAGATAAAAGAAATAAAATCGTCATTAGATAAAACGAAAGATGATTCTTTGGTCTCTCAACTTGAAGCGCTGCAGAAGAAAGAGCAATACTATTACAATATGTATTATCAGCAGTTCTCAGGAATATCTGCAGCCCTATCGGAAATGGAAGGTACCATCAAAATGATGGAATTGATGTTTGAAGACAACGATTAGCACACCGTCAATGGGTGGCGAAGCGCCACTCATCATGAAGAAGACATGGAGGATTCGCTGAATGTCAGGCGAAAAAACCGAAAAACCGACTCAAAAAAAGCTGAGAGATGCGAGAGAAAAAGGCCAGATAACTCGCTCAAAAGAGTTATCAACCACAGCAGTCCTGTTGTTCAGTTTTACGTCGATGATTATATTTGGTGGGAAAATGTTTCACACGCTTCAAATGAGCGTTTCCCGTTCTCTGAATATCGAGTCGGTTCATACCATATCGGGCAAAGAAATTTTCAATTTCGCATTTGAAATCATGTCAGAAATTCTGTTCAATGCGTTGCCATTCTTCTTAAGCGTTCTCATTGTTGCAGTAGCCAGCACCCTGGCACTCGGTGGATTCATTTTTTCATCAAAAAATCTTGTACCAAAATTCAAGAACATCAATCCGATGAGTGGCATCAAGAAAATGTTTTCAATGCACCAGTTGGTCGAACTGGTAAAGAGTATCTTAAAAGCTGTCATTATCCTGGTTCCAGCCTACTATCTGATACAAGATAAGTTTTATCATTACTTGTCTGTCAGGCTTTTGTTTAATTTCCAGTCTTTTATCAACCAAATGTCCAGCGATATCATTGGTTATGGGCTTCTTTTCTCATCTTTTCTCATCCTTCTCGTGATGATTGATGTGCCATTCCAGATTTATAACCATACGAAACAGCTCAAAATGAGTAAGCAGGAAATAAAAGATGAATTTAAAAATACGGAAGGTAACCCTGAAATCAAAGGTAAAAGACGACGAATTCAATATGAAATGGCAGCCAAAGCTAAAAACAGCAGAGTCATCGATGCAGATATTATTATCACCAACCCAACGCATTACGCTGTGGGTGTAAAATTTGATCCGGCCACTATGAGCACGCCGACGATTGTCGCACTGGGTGCAGATTACTATGCACTGTCGATGAGAGAAAAGGCGAAAGCACTCAACATACCAATTGTCCCCATACCACCTTTAGCAAGGGTTCTCTATAAGACTTGTCATGTCGGCAGTGAAATCCCTGTTGCTTTGTATGCGCCAATGGTGACCGTCTTGTCTTCTATCTACAGACTGGATGACAGGTTATCTTTTAAGGTCACAGAACAGTTCATCGAAAACCTTGGGATTGATGAGACAAAATTTAATTGAATGATATTTGTGCCGAATTCATTGAAAACCAAAAAGAATGATGAAGATTAGAGCGGTAATTGGAGTAGAACGGGTTTCCAAAACTCACCTGAAGCAAGTTGATAGATCCGGGGTCTTCACGGACCACGGAAACAAGCCAACGACGTCTCGGATTGAAGAAGAAAATGATGAGGTCACGAAAGAGATTGTAAAAAGTCTTGGGAAGTATCCCCCCATCATAGAATCAGAAAGCGATGTTTCTAATTTGGATGTGTTGAAAAAAGAGTATCTCAATGGAAATTATAAACCTAACATCAATGAATTAGCTGATAAACTTGCATTTTTTATATGATTTATTCACGAAAGATAGTGTTATCAGGGGGACTTATTTTTGTCGACGACTTGGTTGTAGTTTGTCTTGAATTTACTAATATTCAGTCACTCGATTAGAGAGAATAAAGAGGGAAGTGCATTGGGTATCTTATCATCAATAGGTCATGCGACCTTATTTGTACAAATCGTCGTTTTTATGCTTGTGAGTCTGTCGATACTGTCGTGGGCCGTGATCGTATGGAAAATAAAAACATTCCTATCAATCAATTTAATTATTGAAAATATACTCTCGGCAACATTGGGCCAGAGGATTAGAATTTCAGAACTGAAAACTAACTTAGGTGAAAGCCATGCTGAAAAGATCATTTTTAATTCAGTCAGTCTTGCCGGGCAAAAAATAACAAAGTGTGAATCAATAGAGGAAATTACCCATGTTGAAAGACTTGTGAAGGAGAGTTCTGCGTCTTCCATCTATACTTTCAAAGCAAGTATCGACAGATTTACATCAAGTCTTGCAACAATTGCCCTGATTGCGCCCTATATTGGGTTGTTAGGGACAGTTTGGGGCCTTTTGGATGCTTTTCAGAATTTAGCGGATGTGAAAGTTGTGACATTCCAAACGGTTGCACCAAGTATTGTCGAGGCTCTTTTTGCAACAGCAATCGGCTTATTTGTTGCGATACCAGCATCAGCTGGATTTAATGTGATTTCGAAGCAATCAAGTCAGATGGTTGGTAAACTGACGATGATCAATGACTCTCTGATTAATCAAGTTTCACAGATCAAGTGCTCCAGCATTCAGGAAAAGAAGGGGAGGTTATTGAGGAATGATTAACGGTCAGAGCGATCACAATGGTGAATTGAAAAGTGAGATGAACATCGTGCCAATGATCGATGTCCTTCTTGTTTTGTTAATTGTGTTCATGATTGCGTCGCCTCAGATTTCATCGAGTGTAGAAGTCAACCTCCCTCAAACATCCATTGAGCAGAAACAAGTAGAGCAGAATCAAAGCTCTGTTGTTGTTGTCACCTTAGATAAGACTGACGGTATCTTTCTCACCAATACCGCATTAGGGATACTTGATGAACCGAAAGATCCAAAGCATCTGGTTTTAGAATTAGCAGCAATAAAGAACGTTCAGCCTGAATCAGAAGTTTTCTTGAAGGCTGATAAAGAGACGTCATATAAAAAAGTCATGTTTGGTCTTGAGTTGATTAAGTCGTCAGGTTTTGAAGATGTAAATCTGGTATCAGAGGTTAGAGAATGACAGGAACAGGTCATACACTCACGGGTTTACTTTCTGGAATCCCCCTGGCGTATTTAACATTGAGTTATGGTGCTGGGGTTACTGCATCAATAGCAACATTGGCTTGCTGCACGCTGGGTTCAACTGCTCCCGACTGGATGGAAATTCCATATACTCGTGAAGGTAAGAATAAAAATGGCAATACCATAAAAGTCACAAAACGAGTTTTAAAGCATCGAGGTGTAACCCATATTCTCTCTGTCTGGGTTTTATTATTCTTTTGGTCTTTTATTTACCTGAAGGATGGTGCTAACCCACTGGGTGATCTCGATATCCCAATCAGTATTGTTGCTTCTCTTTTTGGTTTTTTTGGTGGCGGTATTGTTCATTGGTTAGGCGACTTACCAAACAAGCAGAAGTTACCGATATTCACGACACTAGACGGTATCTCACTGAATATATGGCAAAGCGGAAACTTCGAAAGAACAACTGGTTTGATGATATTAATTGCATCTATATTATTTGTTTATTTTGAATCAACAATATACCAATATCTGAAGGGCCTACTATAAAGTAGGTCGTTATTTTACGTGGCAGATTTTTTTGTTAATCTAAGAGTAAAATGTTTAGAAAGGTATCTTTGATATACTTACTTTCCTTAACACCAGCAATATCATACTCATCTGATTTTATTCATATTATAGAGAATAAGGACTATAGCAGTTTAAAAGTCAGCCTTTATAAAGAACAGCCGAATGTTCTTAGCAGAAAGGATGGGTTTTCTATTCTCGATTATGCGATTGCAAAAAAGGATAAAAGAGCAGCCATTATCATCGCAGATTACAACAATAGCTCAATGAGCCAAAGGAAGCTTCAAGCGATTGAATTTGAGATTGCAGCGCTCTCAGAACAACTCAAAGCAACTCAAAGCAAAAGTAAGGGTGTTCCTGAAAAGCTAGAAAAGCTGATGCAGGAAAGAGATAAACTTAAGATTGAAGTGGGTGCAGAGTCTTTAAAAAAAGTTGAGAAAAAACTGGAAGAACTCGAAAATCTCAACTCGAAAGAGGACATTGAACACTTAAAGACAAAGCTTTCTGAAGTCGAAAACCTGAATCAAATCAAAATCAAAAATCTTGAAAATGAGTTAATAAAAGTCCTTTCTTCAATTCAGGCGACAAAAATACCCCCAAATGAAAATGATAAGTTCAATTTTATTGTTAATTCATTGGAGTCAAGAATCAATTCATTGGAGTCTCAGGTCATGCCAATTGACATCAAGAATGCGACCCTTGAAGGTCGCGCTATATTTGGTGAGAAAATTCACTTAAAGACTGAAGAATAATAAAGCGGCAAACAACAGGGAAAGTAAGGGCACTACCATTTGTTTGATGGTGTCCTCTTTCAATATTTTTTCCAGAATCTTCATATATAAAGGACGCATTGCTAAGTTGAGTTCATCGTCATAACTCTCTAAATCACCCGATGTTACTCCCGCTAAGACGTTCAGATAGCAAACTTTCTTTAGAACAACTTTCTTATTTTCCCCTCTTACGACCTCAACAAGGAGCCCTGATTCATCTGGCTGAACAAGAGAGATCTGATAAACACCTGCTGCATCCTCAATGATTAACTTCCCATTGCTAAATCGCCATTGAATCAGAGATAACGATGAACCAACACTTGTATATGAGTAGGATAACCCATTCAGTCTTAGAACAAAGTACAAACCAATTTCGGTTAAAAAAGTGACAATCTCAGATTGTTCTGTGTCATGAAACAGGTGGTCAAGAAAAAAGTTGTGAGACTGACTCATCGTTAAATATCAATATAGTTTTGAATTTTCACGTTTAAAAGACCACCGGTTATTTCGTCCATGTCACCAATAGAGAGTGGCTGAGAAATGCCTGCTCCCATACAGACAACTTGCTTCAGTTCTGGGTTGTCTACAATGATTTTAGTTACTCTCACTAAAGTGCCACTATCTTTATCATTTTTCTGGAAGAGTGAGTTGTGCTCTACAACCTCAGAAACGAGTAAATTTGTCTTATCCGTTGCTCTTCTGCCTTTTCCAGAATCACTAAAGGTCATCATGCAAAAGCGAGTCGGAGTGCCACCCCTGAGCATAGGTTTACGATAAATTCTTCCCCCGTCCTGAAAGAAAGCTGTCGTTTCATTGGGTAAAATCATGAAACGATCCGTGAATTGAATCAAAGAGTCTTGCGGTATATTCCTAAGATACAAAGAGTCTAAAGGAAGTGATTCCTTCACCAGCGCCTTCTCCATATTTTTATGATCAACATAGCCTTTTTCAACGACAACAGGTTCACTTATCTGCGTGATTTCTTCTGCCACCTGGATTGCATCTGAGTCCGTAAGCACTGAATTTTTCAATGGTGACTTTTTTTCAATAACTTGAGACGAATCTTCCTCTTGCTTGTTGTTCGATGTGAGCCCAAAATCAATGCCATACTTCGTGGCATAGTTATCAAAGTCAGCTGAAGTGACTTCAGAAGTTGATCCAATCATTGACTCAAGCTCATCTCCACTCGATATTTCATTTGCAGAAACAACCGTTGCCATCGAAGATAAAGCAACAAAAAGTGGTAAAGATTTTAATTTAATCATGCGTTTCTAATAAATATAGGAAGTGTAAAATATGGGGTCAAATAGGGTTGTAAACCCTATCGATGAAATTAATGACCTCTTTTCTCTTAAATATATTATCGGGTACAGATGGGAGTCGATTGACTCTTTCTATTGCGAGGCTAATCAGATTTTTATAATTGCTCGGGCAATCATTGTGAAAGAGATAGTCTTCGATGAAACCACCGGTCGCAATAGTTAACGTGACACGACAGCTCACATTTTTACGTTCATAAGGTAGTATCCATGCATCATAGAGCAACGTATGAATATCATTTTCGTACTTAGACCTGATGAGTGCTAGTTCTCTTTTATCCGCAGCCGCGTTCCGCTCTGAAATTTCTTTTAAAGCTCTCTCATTTGCTTCTTTTTGCTTTGCCAGTCTTTTCTGAATTTCAGACTCTCGCTTCTTTTCAAGCTCAAGTTGACGTTTTTTCTCTTCTTCCTTTTTCTGCGCTATTTCAGCTCTTTTTTTTTATCGTGCTGTTCCTTGAGTATTCTTGCCTTGTCCTTCATGTCCTGAATGTTTTGGTTCACTTGCTGTAGTGCTTTCTCTGTTTTTACCAATTCCATCTCTTTTTCAACCAAAGATTTCTGGATTGTTGATAATTGATTTTCCTGAACTTTTAATTCTTGAGACCGTTGTTCCTGTTTTTCTCGATAGGTTTTCAGCGACTGGTTTAATTCATCTTCTGAAACAGAAACACTTTTCATGAGCTGCGCTTCAGTTTGTGCCTGTATCGCCTCATTGTGACTCAGGTTTATCTTGTGTGGTTTTTCACCTGAACCTAATAATGCAAACATGATAGCCAATAGGATCAGAGCAATATGCGTTATGGCTGAGGCACTTAAATACTTTTTAAAATTCAAAACAAACAACCCTCTTTCTACAAAATGGGGTAAATGTGAGACCCCAAAACTCTTACTTCAGGAACGCCTGTCCTACTTTTTTATATGCATTCCCTTCCATCATTCCGAATATATTTTTCCTCATCTCACTTGCTGTTGAGACCATAATCAGAATGCTTGTCCCGCCGAGATAAAATGGAATGCCCAGATAGGCATTGATCATCTCAGGAATGGTACACAAAATAACCAAGTAACAACATGCAATGAATGTGAGCGCTTGAAACAATCGGCCTAAATATCTTTCTGTTTCCGCACCTACTCGCAGACTTCGGATCACTTGTCCACTCATCATCAGGCCGTTCGCGGCTTTCTTCGGGTTCAACATTGTCCCTTTCAGTGCGAAACCAAAGCAGAAAGTCAAAATACTGAAGAGAACAATGAATTCGGGTGTGCCGCCCACAAGTCTATTCTTAACCTGAACAATCAAATCAGGCATCAGCGATGAAAATGCCGAGGCGGTTGTCACGAACATTGAAATCACGATTGCGGCAAATATCGGTGGCATCATGCCAATTGGGTTTGCTTTAAAGGTGACATAGGATGGTCTTGAACCGCCATATTTATCATTTTTTAAGGTTGCGATGCGTCGACCTGCATTCTCAAAGTAAATTACCATCACAAAACTGAAGAGGATGATTGCGATGAGAGCGGCGACGGAGACAACAGTCGCTGAGCCAGCGTCGACCATACTTGCAATGGTAAAGAAATTTGAAGGCATGGATGACAAAATACCAAACATGATAATTAAGCTGGTACCGGCTCCAAATCCGACGAATGTCATGATGTTTGCAAGCCACACCACAATAAATGTTCCCGTCAACAGAGACAAGAATGTTGAAACATAGAAGGTGAAGCCATCAACAGTCGCTAATGGTTCGCCATTCACATTCTGAGACAAGAGGATGGAAGAGAGCGTCATGGATTGCGTAAAGACTAAGAATACGGTAAGCAGTCTTTTGATTTGTTCCAGTTTTATTTTTCCATTTTCACTGGCTGCAAATTCTTTCACTCTGTCGCTCATCAGTTGTGCGACAAAAATGACGATGCTTGCAGTAATATAAGGCATGATACTTAAAGAGAACACAGACATTCTCGACAGTGATCCTCCACCGATAATATTCACTAATTGTAGGACGCCGTTTTGATGACTCTCAAAGAGGGTATCAAAAACGGCTTTATTGATGTGTGGGATCGGTGTGTGTGAGCCAATTCTGAAAAATAGCAAACACACAGCCATGGTGATGGCTGCCCGGAAAAACGTTGAATAGTAAAATCTCATAGTCACCCTAAATGAAGATACACAGGAGTAGATAGATGACAAACAACGTTCCCAGGAGGTAAGTTTTGCCATTGAAAATCAGATTAAATTTTGGACTTTTATCCTCATTCGATATTTCTTCAACTTCTGAGTAGTTGACTGTTTGAATGAGAAGAAAAATAAGAAAAATTGAATATGCCCAATGAAAGTAGTTCATCCATTGAGGCGTGGCGTTTGCTAGTTCCACAGGATTACCCCAAAGTAAATATAGAAATTATAATTACCTTGAGTTTAAGAAGTAATCTGTGACATTTAAAGGGAGAGCATATAAAAAAGACCGCTTGACGCGACCGTTGAAAATCGAACCTGAATAGCCGTATCTTGTTGATATTTGCCTGCACCCAAAAGAGAAAAGTGATTAAAGCAAACGGCTCCTTGCTGTAAAAGTACGCTTCTATTGCTTTGAGTGATACGTGCTTGTGAATGTCTGAGAATTGATATGTATTCACGTTTATATCATCAGGCGGTTTTGGTTGCACATTTGAAATTTTTACGGAAGTTTATGTTTCACTGACAGTTCATGTTTCACTGCCAGTGAAGGTCGAAATCTGTTTAATCAGTGCCGGGATTGGCTTCAGTCAGCACTTATTTTCAAGTGATTCGGGTTGGCATCATTCCCGATGATTTTCTATTTGCAATCCTCAAATGTCGTACAGGCCCAGCGATTCCAGTAAATTCTCCGAAAGACGTTTGTCTGTATACTGAACTTCTTCATTTTTCTTCCCTGCTTTGCCCCTGCTCGGGACAGTCAGGTCGTCTATCGACTTGTCACCGTTGTGTTTGATCAAGGCATTCATGGCTGATGTTAACTTTTGTGCCTTGCTCAAAGGCAGTCCTCTCAGCGCTCGGATCATCGCTTTTCTGTATTCTTGATCTCCGAAAAGACTGACCAGCTCAAATACTGCGATATCTACCTCAGGCGTTTTTTCCATCTCTTTGAAAGCAGAAGGCTGCGTTATCTCCGCTTCGGCAAGGGAGGATAGATCTTTTCTGTGAAAGGTAAAGCTATAGTGGGCACACACCCTTTCTTTGACCTTTTGCTGGATGGTGTCGAACAGATCTTTATTCAGCTCATTCTTTAAAGATGCCTCATCAGATAACTTATTGAAATTCAATAGGTAAAATGTTGACTTAACACACCGCTCATGAATATCAAAGTAAAGGTGAAAACCGATAGGTAGCATTTTTAGATTGATTTGTAAGATTCGCAGGACGGCTTCGTGGACTCTGATGACATCACGACTAAACATATCCTGCGAGAACGCTGTCGAGAAAACTTGCATTTTTAATGCATAAAGGTCTTTCCCCTGACTCTTTGGGTACTCATTGTGCAAAGAGGACAGCGACACTCTGTAGTTCACAGAAAAATATTTATTATCAAATTTATACCCATCAAAGAAAGGGATCGCTTTCTTTGGAAAATTTGATAACTTTTTCACCTTATTCGGTCTGGTTATCATCATCAGAGTCTTGTATGCGAATATAATTTTGAGCATTATACACGCACTTACATGCAAATCTACCTGTTTTTACCTGACATCTAATTCCTGAAAGATCCAGTTTGTTAAAGGAACTTTATGGGGGGCACCATATTGATTGAACGTGTTTCTATCAACCAAAAGATACCCATTCCATTGGTGGTGACTCGAATTGTGTTTCAGAACCACAAGGTCATTTCCTTTCTGACATGAATATCGATCGACAGTCGCACCATACCCTTCATTGGTGATCGGTGTTTCCTCGCATGACATGCGTTTTTTCAGGGATTCTACCGTTTTGATTCCATCAAGCCTTTCCGTGAGTGAGTAGGGTTCAGATGACGTGAAAACCGTATTGACATCCCAGGGGAAGACTTGCTCCGTAATATTGACCGAGTAAAGAACCTTTAATCCAGTTGGCTCACAAGTTTCGTCTTTAAAAACCCCACCACTACTGAGAACCAGGGATGAGGCCTTGGTTGAGCACGCTGAGCTATATGCCGGTGCAACGCCTAAGTCATAGCCAACAACCAACTGCTGTCTGGGTGGCATATATTTCAAATAAGGTGACTTCACCATTTGCATCAATCTTGAGTGACGCTTCGTTGCTCTGGCGTCGAAGCTGTCCATCTCGATGCCAAAAAACATCAACCGTCTGAGGCTTTCTGCAGGCTCTTGAGTCAACCCAGAAATATTGAGTAAAGCGTACGGTGTCTGATCTTTTCCATGCCAAATCTCCACATAATCAGCATTCGCAATGCTTTTAAAAGTGCCTTTTGGCGGTCTGCTGTAGAACGTCAGGTGGAAGCTTTGCTCGCCAACTTTCAATTCTCTGGCAATTACTGAAGCAGATTGAATATCTTTTTCTACGCTGGTCCTGTCTATCGCAGCATTTGAAAAAGGGACAAAAGATGCGATTGCCAGTGAGAGTGCTATCTTGGTTTCAAACTTTTTACTCATCATCGTCATTTGTTTTCGTGAGGGTGCTAACCTATAATTTTCGCACTTTTTAGAATTATTATAATTGTTGTTTTTAAAATAAGGTAAATGCAAGTGAATCGTCTAAATCGAATCTTTAAGACTTTTCGGGAAGAATCTACTTTCATCCGGGAACAATTTGGTAAAATCATTTGGCCCACACCGTCTGAAGCGGTAAAAATCTTTGGATGGACAAGCATGATGCTGCTGACTTTTGCAATTCTGATCACATTTGTTTTTGATCCTATTTCAATTGAGATGATCAAGTTTTTGTCCAATCTTCAATAGCCTATCGTAAAGTGGGCTGGTTTGTAGTCGTGTTCAATCATGACTACAATTAAGAGAAAGTTCGAAATGAATTTTCCGACAAATAGATTCGCCACAATGATCGGGATATCTCTCGTATTTTCTTCAGGTGCTGCTGTCGCGGGTTCAGACAGCGCAGACCCTGTCGATCCACTTGCGTGTACTGAGGAAGAAATCCTGGCTGTGATGTCTGAGTATGAGGCCAGTTTAGGCTCCATTGATAAATACCATGTACCAAGGTTTGAAAAATTCCGTGAAGTACGGATGGCACACCGCGCCCAAGATCCAGAGACGAGAGAACAGAATCTCTGTGATGTGATTGCCAATACAGAATTCAAAATTCCTGACATCGATCTATCCATGCTAGAGGCGGGTTGGTCGTCATTAAAAGCGCTGATGGCGGGGAACACCAATGGGGTGGATTGGAGTACGGTGATGAGCGAAGCCTACAAAGCTGGTATGAAGAAGGCAAAGAAATGGTGGCTCGAAAACAACTGCAAGTTAGCCCAGAACTTCAGCCAGTCGGTGAATGAGTCGATTGATGAGGCTCACGAGGAAGCAAAGGATACGGCAAAGGGTGAAATTGAAAATACGGAAGAAGCAAAACAACTGGGTGCTTCTGACTTAGATAAACCGCTCTACCGACAAGTTGCTGAGAAGCAAACAGAAGACCAACTTGAGGACTATGCCGGGTATGCCAAGTGGTATGATGAAGATCAATGGGGAGAAGGTAACCGTCAGGATGCGATGGATAACATCGTTGACAAAGTCCTTGGAGATCAACGCGGGAATGCACTAGACAAACATGTGGATGATGTCGGTAGCGAACGGCTGGGTAGTATTCTGGATAAAGTTGAGCCCAAATACTAATCTCTGAGCGTAATCAGTATCAGAAAGGCGGCAATGGCCGCCTTTCTTCATTTGGGTAACCAGACTTTCAGGTTTTCAGAGCAGCTCATGATGGCATCCTGAACGTATCTGGGGTTCATTGAGAGTGGCGTCAGATCTGCTTGTTGCAGGCTGCCCAGGATGAGGTTTTCTTTATAAGATTCTTTTCCTTCGATGAGTTTGGTGAAAATACTTTCAGTGATAAATGTGATCTCCTCATCAAGACCAAAGTATCCGCAACCTGCCACTAAGGATGCAGTCTTTGAATATTGTTGAAGTGCTACCCGGTCATTAGCATTCTGAATGGTGAATGCACTTGAGTAGGCTAAAGCCTTGAGCGCCTTTTTTCTTAAGTCAGACATTTGCTGCTGACCCTCGATAAAACGCAGTGCATCCTCAAGACCTTTTGTCTGATGAATTTTCACGCCAGCAAAATCCACCAGCGCACCATCAAAGTTGAGTTTTTGTACGCCAAGTTTCTCAACCCGTTGTTCTTTTGGGATATATTGCATTTCCTCTACAGTGACATCTATTGCAAATGCTGATACTGAGGAAAAAGCCACCAGCCCTGCGATCCATATTTTTTTCATAAGCATATTTTATAATTCACCTTCAGGTGATGGCCTCTTGGAGACGGCAAAAGCACCTGAATTTTTCTTGATTGATACCCAGTAAGGGACAATCGTCAGCGAGCTGAACATACCGACTCCCACGCCAGCGAACAGCGTTAAAGAAAAGGCATGCATCGATTCTCCTCCGAAAATGAATAGCGAAACAATGACAATCAGAGTCGACACTGCAGTATTGACGTTTCTTCTGAGTGTCATTTCCATCGCAGTCTGCACCGGGTTTTTTTCTTCTTCACGAATCAGCGTTCTGACCCTGTCTAGGGTCACGACGGAATCGTTAATTGAGTAACCGATGATAGCAAGCAGTGCACCGACAACAATCGAGGACACTTCAATGTGGAAGACACTCAGGACAAAAAGTGTGAACGCAATATCGTGCACAAGTGCGATCAGTGTCGCAATCGCCATGGCGCTGTTGTATCTCATAGAAAGGTAAATCATAACCCCGAGGAATGCGATACCCATCCCGTACAGCGACGCACTGATCAGCGCTTGTCCTAATGAGGCGCCAATGGTGTCCCTTGCCAGCTGATGCGCGTTCAGGTATTCCTGATCACTCATGGTCAGGCCAGATTCATCTGCCATTTGCACAGTCGCACCGTTTGACGATCCGGAGATCATCAACGATGTGTTCTCTCCCAGCCTGGATTGAACCGCCTCTATCGAGGCATCGAGGGTGTAAACAACTCCGCCCGTAAACTCAATGCTGTAGTTCAGTATGAGTGTACCTGAAGCAAAGAGTAGGGTGATCAGGAGCATGAAAGCCAGCATCACCTTGGCGAGCTTTTCTCTGACTGATTCAATCAATACAAAGTTCATAAAATCTCTCATTCGGTCAATTGAACGGTACATCGAACCCAAGCGATTTTTTCGACTGGGTTCATGGTTTAAAAAAGCGAAAGTCGTGATTGAGTGCTCTCTCGCTCAGTCCTGGAACAGAGCATCATTAAGACGGCCGTGATTGTGCTGGCTCAAGATCATTGGATCGTTCGCGTATCCAGGCTGTACTGAAGTACATATTCATGAAGTATGAGCTGAGCACTGTACAGACCACACCCAGTGCCAGAGTAATCGCAAAGCCTTTCAACGAGATAGACGACACGTTGTAGAGAATAACAGCCACAAGCAGGGTTGTTACATTCGCATCCAGGATTGGCAGTGCTGAACTCTTGAATGAATCTGCTAAAGGCGTCGTCGTTTTACCGAAAAGCTCTTTTTCACGCTCGATGACGATGATGTTGGCATCAACAGCCATACCCATGGTGAGGATGATGCCTGCAAGGCCAGCCATGGTGAATGAAGCACCCATGACAGAAAGGGCGATGACAATGAATGCCGCATTCAGGACGAGTGTAAAAATTGCGATAACACCACGCATTCTGTAAAGGTAGATCACGTAAAGCGCGAGTGCGAACAAACCGATAGCAAACGCCCTGAAGCCCTGGTTTGCATTTTCTGCCCCCAATCTTGAATCAATGGATGACTCAGAGACGATATACATAGGAACGGTTAAGACACCTGATCTTAAAATGAGCGCCAGGTTTTCAGATTCCTCTAATGAGCCAAGACCGGTAATGATAAAGCTATCGGAAAATTGCCCGTTCACTGTTGCAACAGAGACAACTTTTTCAGTGACCTTTCTCACCGGCGCGTCTCCTGCCTTACCGCTGAACGCGTAGTCTGAGTCTGTCAATGTGGTCACAATTGGCTGACCCATATTGTCTTTGGTAAAACGCCCCATTTTCTGACCGCCCGTAGCGTTTAAACCAATAGAAACAACGGGTAGTCCAGTGCTTGGGTCGACGGTTGCGACAGCCTTGGTGATCGATTGGCCTGAGGCGATAGGGGTATGGTTTCTGACGACGGGGTTTCCCTGATAGCTCAGCATGACGCCTGCTTCTGGCATGACCGCCTGATAAAAACCGATTTCTGCAGAAGAAGCAAGAATCGACTTGATTCGTTCCATTTCATGGCCGTTCGGGATCTCTACAACGACTTTATCTGATCCTTGGCGATACACACGAATATCGGCAACACCTAATGCATTCAGTCGGGTTCTGAGCGTCGCGATATTCTCGACAACGGCTTCACCCGTTTTGGCGGTGATATGTCCCCCAAGACCACTGACAACCACACCTGTCGGTGTTTGGGATAGTTTCAGCGTTGGGTACTGATTGATCAGTTCATCCGATACAGAGGGGTGCATGCCGCCCCCTTCAAACACGAGTGCATCGGTAACGCTCGCTTCTCTGTTGAGCTGGTGGCTTTGAGAGAAAAATTGCGCGAGCGCTTGGATCTCTCGCGCTTCTATCGCCTGACTGTCGATTTGAAGGATAATCTGCCCCCCACCGACAAGGTCAATGCCGTAAGAGATTTTGGGAAGCCCGAAGTCCAGTTTGGGATGGAATACGGAGATGGCCAGCAATACAGGTATGAGAATGGCAAATAAGGATGCCAATTTATGAGTAAGTTGATTACCCATGGTGAAACCTCGCATGAAAAATTTGTGCGGTTAGTTTAATTCCTAAAAACTGGGAATGTAAGTCCTTATATTGCTACTAATTCGGGTGTGTTTTGCTATAATGACCGCCTTTTTGAGGGGTGTTGAAGGTGGAATCTTTCATAACGCATCAAATTTAAAGGAATTTCTCCTTGTTTCTTGTCTGCGGGTATCGTGGCAAACTAAAATTAAGACAAAGCTGTACTCTAAAAACTATGAAAAAACATTGCTTAATCACCTGTGCGGTTACCCACACGCCGATCTCCGGTGGTCAACCTATCCGAATACTCATCGGAGTCAAAAAAACAAATAAAAATCTCCGTGTGCGAAGTGAGGATACCTTTCATCCGTTTGGATATTTTCTGCAAGGGTTCTACTCATCCCGTGAGGATGGCACCGTGGATATCATCAAAGCGGGTCACTTCCGGGCTGATGTCACGGATAAAAAAACCTATCAACTCAGTCATGAAGCGCTCACTGATGAACAGCGCTATCTTCGGGCGCTTGCCGTTCATCATGCCACCATGACAGGCGGAAAAAGGAAAAACTACAACCTGAGTTTTGAACGTTTGCTGCCTCTTTTCAATCAAGAGTATGAATATGTTACTGTGCCTGCAACTGAACATTCCGGAGAAATTAGTTATCTTGCGGTGCATGAATATGTCTTTCACGACATTGTTCACCAGATCATGTGGCGGAAGCCAAAGAGTCACGTGTATCAGCAAACAGCCATGCATGAAGCGATCAGCAACCTTAATCAAAAACTGAGAACATCAGACGCAACAGAACGACAAGAGAAGCTCAGAACAGCGCGCAAGACGTTTCTGGATAAAAATCAGATCTCGGAAGACAGTGCAGATTACGAACATTATCTTGCTGCTTTTGAGCGTGTCGAGGGATCGCGGTTTATGCTTCAAACCATTCAGGAAGAAACAAACTTTACAGACATCCTCGGCCTGAATGACATCTTATCCAATAAATTTGAAGTGGATGATGTGGTCGCTGATGTCTTGGAGACCCTCGCATTCATACAGTTCATGAACAGACATAATCTCCCGCTCCTTCCCACAAAAGAGTCCGTTCCTGTCAGTTCAAAAGGCTTTGTTTCACTCTGCCATCAGCAATTAAGATGGGCTGAAGTGGCTTTTGAACAAGAGTGCCGGTAGGCGTGTGGCGCAATTGCGGCTTGTGCCGGGAAAAATCAATCCAGCCTCAAGGAAAGATCCCTGAGGCTTTGGAGCCTTTTCATCCGATTTGCCATCGAATGACCACAAGGGGTTGCCGTTCAGTGCCGCTGTATTTTGGGGCTCATCGAGAGATAGCGGCGATGGGCCAGGGGTATCTTTTCATCAGAAAGCATCGCGTTCAGTTTTTGAATTCTCTTCGCTTTGTCTGCTTCCCAGATTTTGACGGCTGCGCGGCCTTTTTCAGAAGCAATCCCATACTGCTTCCGGTGCGCTTCAAGCCCTTTTGCCGCTTCAAACAGGTCAGCGTAGGTGTTTTCCATCCTCTTTTTCTGAGTATCCAGCGCTTTGGCAATTCTGTGAGAATCTGAGAGTAATTGATCGCCATCAACCCTTCCTTTCACTTGATCACGAAATGTATTCAAAAGGCGCTGCCTTTCTTCACGGACACCAAGCATTTTCTTCAGAAGATCGTTCATATCGTTCAGCAGCAGGAACGCATTGAAATCAAACGTAGAAGGGTCTTCTTCATTCAGAACGCGAGAGACCACATGCGCTTCCGAGAATGCCATGTCAGCTTTAGACTCATAAGGAACGACCACAGGATGAGCCGGAATACCGACCATTTTGAAAAAACGGTGAAGGGCAACAGCCTTACTGTGGCCGGCGAGATCATTGTCAAAAGCAAGGATAAATTTTGCATCTCCCACTTTCTCTGTGATCCTTCTTTTGGCTTCAGCCTTCTGTGCATCGGTGACAATCTTTGTATAGTGCACATGTTCATGTGTGTAGACGAAATCACCTTGGTCGTTGCATGAAAGACCTGCACTTGCCATTGTCCGCTCGAAACAAGTGCGATCAAACACAAGCTCATTTTCCAGAGGAATCTTTGTGACCCGATTTTCAGAGGACTGAATCGAAATTTTTTCTTTCTCAACTCCAGCAAACGCCACCACTTGATTGAAAAAACGCAGGGATTTTTTGCTCGCTGGTTTACCATCGTCAATAAACTGAATTGAGGTGTACTTCTCAAAGAAGCGTGACAGATCATCAAGAAGCGCGTCATGATTTCTGATCGCATAGGTTTTCTCAATCAAATACCCATGCCCATCATTTTCATCTTTGGGGAGCCTGAGAGAGAACGCATTTTCAAACCATGCCGGAATATATCCTGCAGACATCAGCGAATGAGCCGAGTACATCCGCATATTACCACCTGCCAGCTCAATCGCTGAAAGGAAAGCGTACATATCAATATTTGCTTCACAGAGCACCACATACTGCTCATAATCGGCCTGAATGATGTGTGCTGCACCGCCTGCTGGTGCACCCTTCACAAACATTTTCGTCCATTTTCCATCCGGGGAGGGCACAAATTTCTGAACAACCGGTTTGGTCACATCACCAAAATTGTCAAAGGCAAGCATCGAAACCGCCGGGCAGTGCTTCTCATCGAGACTGGTGTAAATGATGTTTTGGGACTTCGCTCTGTCAATGACAGACTGAGTGATCCCTCGGTCTCTCAGGTATCCTTCAAATTTTGCAAGTAATGTGGGGTCGTTTGTTGGGGTCGGCAAAGGCGGAATCCTTTTCAGCACTGTGCCACGACCATCATTCATGGTATGGCCAAGACGCATAGACACATTTTCAGGATGACCAATGTAGGCTAAAACAGCTTCTGAGATGGCTTTGATCGCCTGAATCTGATTTCCGTGATAGCGCTTGATATCGATAACACCATGTTTCACCAGGGACTCAATCAATCTTGAGCTGTTATTGGGGCGAATCTTTCCATTGGGAACTAACCATTGGAGCGGGGATCGATCTCCCCATTGATTTGCGGCCACAGATTCAGCGCAAACAGTCACCAGATTCAGGCGATCGGCCCCTTGCAGCGCGTAAACCTTCTGGTCTTGAGAGTCTGACTTTACGACCTGAACATCGATAATCCTGAGGGCATTTAACGCGATGAGGATAAAAGCGACCGGTTGATCCGCCATCGATAATTTTGCAGAACGTGTTATCACGGTTTCAGGCAGACGTGCCTTCAACTCTTGATCGAAGCCGGAAACGTACATATCCAGACTGTCCCGAACAAAAGGGTTTCGCTTAAAGTAGCCACCTTCAGTCAGACTCGCGTTCACAGCTTCACCAAGTTTGGCGATCAACGATGCTTCTTGATTCGTATTCTTTTGATTAACGTTGCTTTGATTGACGTTGTTTGCATTCGCATCGTTGTCAGATTCCGGCAGCACAATTCTGGCAAAGGGCCAATTTCCTTTCCTGCCCGGCTGAGAGAGGGTGACGGAACGACGTCCACCGGATAACGGTTTTATCTGGGCTTGAATAACGACTTCCGAAGGTTCAGTTTGATGCCTTTTACCTTCAGGCGTTGGTTGAGCAAAGATGTAAGTCGTGCATCCGTTCGCCTCATGTCGTGACACTGTCACTCTTGTCTTGAGGTTATTGCGGTTCAGTCCGGTGTACGACGCCGTTGTCGCCCGAGAACCCAGATCGACTCTGTGCTTTGGGGAGGATGACTTGTGATTGTGGGTGCTGCTGAGCGTGTTTGCTTCGAGCGCAAAGTCTCGTTGCTCGTTTGTCAGGTAAGGGACTTCCAGGTGGAGCGCCTTTCTGTAAATGGATTGTCTGAGTGGCGCATCAAGGGCTGCACAGCAGATGACGGTCACCTCAGGGTCGTGATGGAGCGACGCTGACATCGAGAGATCGTCGAACGCCGTGTGATTGTCGACAAAGAATGATGACAGTTTATCGGTGCAGAATTGAGCCATTTCGCCTTCGATCACACGTCGCTCCGATGCATTGGCCG
This sequence comes from Photobacterium galatheae, assembly GCF_000695255.1. GTDB lineage: Bacteria > Pseudomonadota > Gammaproteobacteria > Enterobacterales > Vibrionaceae > Photobacterium > Photobacterium galatheae. Next base: position 92,601 of record NZ_JMIB01000027.1, read on the forward strand.
TCTCTAACTCCAATCGGATCAGCTGATTGAGATGAATGAAAGCGCGATGTTCCACCGGATCAGAAGGTTTATCTGCAGAATAACGCGCAATGATCAGCTCAACCTTGTTTGCTAAGACATTTGGCTTCCCGAGAATGTCCACGCCGACTCCATTGACCGTGTACTGCATATGGGCTTCTCTGGTGTCGGTCATTGAAAATTTTCTTGCACCGTATGCATGCTCAGCATGTTTTGGGCGTTTTTCTGTAAATTTTATATCACTCATCATTTTTTCTGATTATTTTATATCCAGCAGAAGGCCCACTGTAATCTTGACGTTTTCTCGTGGTGTTTTACTCTTTTCTTTGTCGCTATCATACCATTCAAAAGCTATAAATAATGAATTTTAAAAAACAACTCCTCGCATCATCGTTTTTTGCGTTGTGCGGCATTGCTCAGGCCACTCCCTTGATGCCAGCACCGAGTGTTCCTGCAAAATCTTTCAAAATGATCGATATCTCGACTGGAACCGTGTTGGCTGAACACGCGTCAGAAGAAAAAACTGAAATCGCCAGCCTGACAAAGGTGATGACGGCTTATGTCACCTTCGCTGAATTAAGAAATGGCACACTCGACCTCGACGATACAGTACTCATCAGTAGAAAAGCCTGGAAGACCGATGGCTCAAAGATGTTTATCGAGGCTGGAAAGAAGGTGAAGGTTGATGACTTAATCAAGGGAATGATCATTGTCTCAGGCAATGACGCATCCGTTGCGCTTGCTGAGCATATCGCAGGCTCAGAAAAGCGATTTGTTGCACTCATGAACAACTACGCCCAAGTGTTGGGCATGACAGATACTGTGTTTGCAAACGCGACGGGTTTACCCACACGTACAGAACAGCACTCCAGCGCCAGAGATCTCGCAAATTTAGCGACCAGAGTGTTCAAAGATTTCCCTGAATACACACATTACTTCAAGGAAAAAGAGTTTACTTACAACGATATTACGCAGCCAAACAGAAACAGACTGTTGAATGAGTCTGACTCATACACGGGCATGAAGACAGGATATACCGCGAGATCGGGATACAGCCTGATGAGCAGCTTTCAGGAAGACAGCCGGGAAATCGTCACCATTGTACTGAACTCAGATTCCGTCGCAGATCGATTCATGGCTGCGAAGACGCTGACAAACTATGGCTTTCGGCGATTCACCAATGTTCAGCCAATCGTCAAAGGTGATGCCATCACAACGATGCCAGTGTTATATGGAGATACAGATCAAGTGACTGTGTATGCAGAAGCGTCCCTGACTAAAACAATTCCTCTAGGGGTGGAGCCGATATCAGAAGAGATCTACCTCGTTGCGAAATTAGGACAAAACGGTGAAAACAAACCCGTCCTATTTGCACCCGTTGAAAAAAACTATATCGTTGGCACCTTAACGGCGTATCACAAAGATGAAGAAATAGGCAGTGTTCACCTCATCACGAAAGATAAGGTTGAAGAAGGGAATCCATTGAAGAAAATAAAAGACTGGATCAAGTTGAAACTCAGCTCGTGAGTTTGAATATATAAAATTCATTTTATAACCTGTATTCAGACTATATTATTGGCAACGTTAGGCAGGCATGTTGAAATCAGCAAAGACATTATTAAATCGTTTAAAAATAGATGATATTACACTCGACTTAACAAGCGGGTATACCGTCATCTACCAACAGGGTGATGGTCATAGTGCAATCAAAGTGAATGAACCTGCAATCCTTGTGATTGATGGTGATTCCTGCCTGGCTTTTGGAAAGGAAGCTGAAAACATTACCGGAAAATGTCCTGATGGTGTCAGGGTTGTCTACCCTGTTCAAAAAGGGATCATTGCTGAGCCGAACTATTGCGAACAACTGTTAAGACACTACTTTAAAATAATTGCTGATGAAAATAAGAGCCCTTTTCGATTTCTGCGTATATACCCAGATGTGCTTGCAATTATCCCTCACAGCGCAACAGCGAGTACACGAAAGGTCATGATAGAAACGATTGATGCAGCCGGTGCCAAGGGAATTGAGTTAATCTCTTCCCTTCAGGCTGCCGCAAGAGGAATTGGGATTGGTAAAGACAATGCCGGTGCCTCTATCATCATGAACATCGCGAAAGATTACACTGAGATTGGGATTATATCTCTCAATAAAATTCATTATGCCACGACCCTTCAAGTGGGCTATGACGACTTTCAGAAAAGTATTATTGAGTATATCCGGGTTCACTCTGATTACACCATTGGTATCAATAACGCCAAAAAGGCACTTGATAAGCTGGGAACTGCATATTTTTTGCCGGAAGATGATGAACACCAGGAGGAAGTTATTTCTGGCCTGCTCAAAAGAACGTCGGTACCTGAAAGCCTGAAGCTGACAAAGTTACAGGTGCATACTGCGATTCGCCCCTTAGTCGATAAACTTCTCACTGGACTGCTGGAAGTTTTAGAAAAGGCGAAAGAAGATATGGCTGATGACCTGAAAGAGAATGGTGTCAATATCGTCGGAGTCGGTGGCAGAATTTCAAGATTAGATATAGCAATATCTCAGGCATTAAATATCAGAGCTTCGCTCGCAAATAATTATGAGACCTGTATTGTAGAAGGAGCAGGTAAAATACAAGCCGCGAGGAACAAAAAATAATGGAGCCATCGAAAGATCTCGTCAGAGAATATGAGACAAAAGCGAAAATGGCGACACTGTGTAACCAGTCATTGAAGTTGTATGCTCGGCAGAAAAAGTCAAAGATTGGTATGCACTCCAGAATGGTATTATTACTGGATGCCTTTATAAAAGAAAAGGCCCTCACTTTTAAATATTCCATCTTGCTTTCAATTATTTTTAGCAGAGAATATGAAGAGATTAAGAAAAGGGTTTTAAACGGAACTTACAGCCTTGAACATATCAGCACAGAAAAATATTGGGATAGAGGTGCTTCAAAAATAAAATTAGCAGATGCGATATTTTTCGCATATACCTTTTATTGTGAAGCCTTTCCTCAAGGTGCAAAAATTATATCTAATCTTGATCAAATGCTCATCGATAATAGCGATATTGATGTGGTTGATGTGATAAATCAGTTCGTTGATGGCTGATGAAAAAATGAATTTTAGGTCGATAGAGTTATCTTGAAACGTCCTAGCGCTTTCTTATAATTACAATATTATTACTCGATTTGTGAGAATTTTTAATGATAGGCATTAAATTTAAGGATGAAGTCCTCAAGCTAGCGAAACAATATGGCAGCGAAGTTGCTTACTTAACACATGCAGCCAAAGTTTTACTCACACGTTTTGATGAAGCCCGCACACTACTCGCAAGTCATTCGAATCTCATTAATGTCATTGCGTACGAACAACAGATAGACAAACAACTTTCCAAATTCCCTAAATCAGATCATGTACAGCCGACACTCAGCCCAAATGTTGACTCGATGATTCGAGGGGCAACGATGGCGAGCGGCTCGACTGCGAATGTGACTGAAATGCACCTTCTGATTGAGTTCATTTGTAACGTGATCGAAAATGAAGGGGATGATTTAATCGTATTATCAAAAGCGTGTGATGCGCCACTTGAGTTAAGGGTTCAGCTCAAGGCGATGCTCGGTGGAGAGAGTATCGAAAGCCTTGAAAAAGATTTTCATCAAGGCTCGAATAAACGAGGGTATTCTGAACTGCCTGCGCCATTTATAGACAGTTTGATTGATGACGATGGTATTTTGGATAGGGTGAAGGGCGCTGTGAATAAAAGCGGTGGTTCTATTGTTGCCTTAGTGGGTGATAAACGCAGTGGAAAATCAACGATCATCGACAGCCTCAATTACTGGCTACATCATTCTCAAGAACCGAAAGCGAAGCGTCACATCATCAAGCTTGATTCCGATGAAATCATCAATACAAGCATGCATCGAGGTGTTCTGGAGCAATGTCTGTCAAATGCTATCCATGATTGCAAAGCTGAGCATGCCATTCTGTTGATTGATAATATTCATTATTTAAATGATGCCTGCAGAGATCCTGAGTTTTTGCCTTTTCTTTCCAGTGCGGCCGATCAGGGAGTCTCAATTATTTGCACGATCATGCCTGATACTTACAGTATGGTTTTTGACAAAAGGGGGTATCGTGCTTCTGTTGTTCGAATCAATGTGAATGCCCCCGAACAGGAAGCCAGGCTCAAGATTTTCCGGAACTATGCAGATAAGATCTCAAATCAAGCGCATATTGTTTACGATGATCTTGCATTGGAAGAATTGAATCGACTTGCGGAAGAACACTTTAAAACCAATACGCTCTCTTCGTGTCTCGAGGTACTTGAACGCTGTTCAACCATGCACGACAGACATATCGTGACCGTTCAGGTCGTCCAAAAGGCTGTTGCATCGGTGAAAGGTGTTGCCCTGGATGTGTTATCAACATCATTTGGAAGCAAACTGAAATGCCTGAATCAAAAAATGAAAGCAGAGCTATTTGGTCAGGATGATGCCATTGATCAAATTTGCGAACAAATTCAGTTATCAAGCCTTGGATTCAAGATTCGAGAGAAACAACCGCGTGCATCTTTTATGCTTCTTGGTGGCAGTGGTGTCGGAAAAACAGAAACCACAGAAATTCTTGCGCGTGAGTTGGGGATTTCGAGTTTGCTCCTGAACATGGGCGAATACCAGGAAAGTCACACCATCTCTAAGTTGCTTGGTGCGCCACCGGGTTATATCGGTCATGACAAAGGCGATGGTCTGCTGGCTGAGTTCGTTTCGAAAAACCCGAATGGTGTGATCTTGTTCGATGAAATCGAAAAAGCGACACCGAAAATATTTGATCTACTCTTAGGGGTGCTTGATAAAGGAAACCTGACGACAAACACTCAGAAAGAGTTAGATTTAAGTGGCAATCTCATCTTCTTTACATCGAATTGTGGTGCTGCCGACATTGGTAATCAAGGCTTTGGTTTTCTTGGAAAAACAGAGGCTAAAGTGGGTGTAGACCGTTCTGTTTTTGAGAAAACATTCCGGCCAGAGTTCCGAAACAGATTAACAGCAACCATTGATTACAAAACGTTGTCAGAAAATGATTTGGTCAAGATCACCCAGAAGTCAGTCAATAAAATCGCAGCCAAGGCGAATAACCAATATGGCATCCAGGTTGAAGTCAGTGAGGATGCGCTCAGGTTGATTGCAAACAAGTACTATCAAATAGACATGGGAGCCCGTCCTATTGAAAGGGGCGTCGAATCTGAAATCGGAAGAAGGATCGGTAATACGATTCTTGAAAGTGGTAAACCACTGAAAGTCATCCGTTTCGGCTGTAAAGCAGCAGAAATCGTCTGTAGCGTTCACTGACCCAAAGAGCAGCAACGAAGCTGCTCTTTTTTTTTACTTCAATTTGTCTACAATGACCTGAAGCATTTCACATACAGACGATAAAAATGAATCATTTCAATCACATCTATAACGATGAAATCATTGCAGGTTTAGACCCTGTACGCGATAAGCAAATCATCTTCAGGTTGAGCGATCTGGATTGGCACTACGAGATCAAGCCTCTGTTTTACTATAAAAACAAAGATGAGATGACACTGAGCGGAAGTAAGCAGCTTTTAATCAGCAGAAGCGGGGAAACAACCGAAGTTGCAGTGAGAGGCAAAGATTTTAACATCATCCCAATCGATAAACTTTACGATGTTTTTTTAACCTTGAGAGATCCCTTAAAATTAGAGCTATATGCTTTAGGTCACACCAGAGAAGGGAAGTTTATCTATGTCGTTGCAAGAATGAACCGGAATGCCTCATCAATAGCATCAGATTTAGGTTTTCACTACTGCATCATTATCTACACAGTCAATGATGGGAATGGCAAAACGAAATTTGCGCCGGTCTGGATTAAAGATGATCAAGTGCAATATCAGGTTTCTGCGATATCAGGAAAGGATCAGCGTGGGAAGCCAACATACTTATCAACATGCTACGAGTTGAGCCATCATTATGAATTTGACTCTTTAGAGGCTGCGATATCGGTGAAAAACAGTATTGAAGATCATGCCGGTGACTTTGAGTCAAAGATGAGTGAATTTTCAGAAATCGGTATCAGTGCCGATCATGTTTCTGAGTTTCATCATCGGATGTACCGTCGATTCGAGATTGGAAACGAAAAAACAAAGCGGGGATATGAGAAAGTGACTTCGGAACTTCTCAATCATCACGATAAGTTTAACCCGACCCTGCCATTTAGATATCAACATACACTTTGCGCATTGTACCTGTCGTTTGTTTCTTATATTGATCGGGAGAAAAAGAGAAAGTTAGGAAAGGATGGTCGAATCACAAGCATAAATTTCACGCATGACAACGTCACAAAAAGAGCTGCTTTTGAAGAAATTTCAAAGCTGGCGAGCGAAATTCTCTCAAAGAAACACGCTTGAATGGGTATTCTGACCTTTTGGGTGGCTGATGAGGCTGACCTGAGCAAAAATTGTGCTCAGCGTGCATCAGAAATAGCTGAATTGATACAGAATTCATGTGCGACATACCATCGAGTGGAAGACATCCATCACGGATGGATGAGATCGAGCAAGTTTGATAGCACCGAGGAAGATAAATCAATGTTGCTATCAAGAAAAAGAGGTCGATCACATCAAACCTCTTTTCAAGATTATTTAGATAAACACGATGTGTCTTTTAAGCTTCAGCCTTCGCTGCTTTCATCGCCTCTTTTAGGGCGTTATTCTGAGAAGCGCTTTTTTCCCACTTGTTTGAAACATTCAGACTGATAAGGCCGTTCGCTAAAACACTGATGACCGTTCCATCAATCTTTTGACCAATCTCATACACTTCATCAGATTTATAGGCGCGACTTGGGACAGCGTTTCGACTCAAGATAACTCCCATCTGTTCTCGGTGACCCTGGAAGCATTTGATCTGTACATCGCCGTTCTTTGCGATTGAAGTCACTTCACCTGTCACTTTTGTACCCCGTTTGATTGAGTACAATGGGTTTTCTTCCGTTTGTTTCATCGAAGCAACCACACGTCGATCTTCAACGTCAATTGAGGTCAGTTTTGCTTTCACTTTGTCACCGACATGAATACCCAAGATGGCTCCTTTTGAATTTGACCAGCTAATCTCGCGAATCGGAACTATCGCGTCAACATCTTCAAAAACGCTGATGAAAATCATTTTGTCACCAACAGATTTGACGGATGCTTCAATGATATCGCCTTCCTTGAATTTTTGACTTATCTCTGTCCAAGGGTTGTTGATGCAATCTTTCCGAGAGACGAGAACATCTTCAAATCCAAACGTATCATCGAAGCCGATCACTTTTACTTCAATCTCTGCGCCTCTGCGGAATTCTGCATTGATTGAGCTGGTGGTCATCCGAGTCCAGCTGACATCCTGAGATTTCACCAAGCCAGAAACACCACCGACAGACACACGGATATCACCGTTCCCTTCAACTTTGATCACTTTGGCTTGATGTACAGAACCAACCTCAAGTTGTTTTTTCGCATCTTCCCAAGGCGTCATATCTAAATGCTTCACAGAGAGGAAGTAACGGTTTGTGTCGCTATCTTTGTGTTTCACAATCACATTGAGTCTATCACCGATCGCGAAATCTTCCGGCTTCGCCTGATTGATATCCCAATTCAAATCAGACACATGAAGCAGCGGACTCACGCCACCGATATCAATAAAGGCACCATAGCGTTTCAGGTTAATCACTTTACCTTCTACGGTATCGCCAACAGAAAGTTCACGATCCAGTGCAGGGACAATCCCACCGCGTTCATCAAGGATTGCAGCTTTGCGCGACACAACCAAGTTATCATGTGTTGAATCATGTGAAAGTACTTTGACTCTAACCATCTGATTCACAAACTGTTCTGGATCTGAAACAGGCACAACATCTACAAGTTTTCTTGGAATAAATCCACTCAGATAGCCGACTTGAACGTTCAGTCCGGCATTTGCCAAGCTCACAACTTTTGCATCAACAATCTCATTGTTCGCAACCATCTCTGGAATATGTTCAGATTGTTCACGAACCATGACTTCACGGTGTGTGATCTTTAGTTGGCCATCGCCATCATCGAGCGCTTCAACGACAACTTTAATCTTATCGCCAACAACAGGCGGCTCAATAAACTCATTTCTAGAAATGGTTCCTTCGGCATGAAGGCCAACATCCACGATTATTTTATGACGGTCAACAAAAATAACTTCAGCTTCAATAATCTCACTTGGCCTGTGCTGAAAGTTAGCCATTGACTCACTTAGTAATTGTTCAAAATTATCCATTCGTATCCTCAAAGAAATATATTCGGTAAAAATCTGCAATGAGGGTAATAACTTTAAAATATGGATGTCAAATCGATTTGATACTTCGTATGTAAATGAGGATGATTGAATAAAAATGAATCGTTCACTCATCGCAATACTTATCACATCAGGATTTACTGTCCAAGCTCACGACATTATTACGGAGAAAACAATTCCGGCAACTGGCGTGATTGCACACACCGTTCTTTCCCAGGTAGAAATAGCAAAAGTTAAAAGTTTTGAACTCAATAAGGCTATTTCACTTGAAAAGGAAAGAAGCCGGATAAAACTGACGTTAGAGAAGCTCTCTTTTGTGAATGACGCCACTGAGGAAGGCATTCAGAGAGCAAAAGAAGAAGATGTGCCCACCAGAAAGAAAATGGATATCGCCATCACAGATTCAAACATCCTGTCAGAAAGCTTTTTGTGGGCTGACGGCATACTCGAAGAGTCAAAAAAAAGCCCTTATGCTCAGTATCTTAAGCATGAAATTTCGAATCTGAACACACAAATTATCAGAGCGAGAGCGTTCAGAAATGAGCTTGAAAGCCTGCTTAGCTTCTATCAAATGACGCTCAGTAAAGACCAGGAGAGAGCAAGAGAAATACAGAAAGTTGAAACAAAAAGATTACTTGAAGCAAAAGATGATGAGCTGAAGGCAATGATAGAAAATAAGCTGCTTATCGGTATCTTTGAGTACAATGCGTATTATATGACTTCGGAAAGTAGCCCTCAGAAAGATGAAATAGAATTGTTGAAAAAAGTATTCTCTTCTATCTCGGATATGGATCATATTGCTATTGAAATCATTGGAAGAGCCGATCCGAGAGGAGAGAGAAAATACAATGAAAACTTAGCGAAGACGAGAGCCGAAAAAATAAAAGAAATAGCAATTTCTTCGGGAATCGAGGCGAATAAAATAAAAGTCTCTAGCTATGTGAGTGACGTGAGAATAAAGAAAAATAGAGAACTTCACTTCTTTGATAGAAATACAACAATCACAATTCAAAAAAGAAACCCATAAAGGGCGAAAGGGAGCATAAAGCTCCCTTTCTGACCTGGTTTATTCAATTATTTTCTAGCCCATCAGGGAAACCAGGAAAACCTTGGTCAACGTAACACGATTGGGGATGGGTTACGTGACCTCACTCGGCGAAGCAGTTTCCCAAAAACTGCAAGTACGCCGTCGACACTAATCTAGGTGGACGAAACCCCGTTAGCTGGGTAAAATCCCCTGTCGATTCACTTTACAGAAGCCTGGCTTCTGCCTTGCACCTGAGCCTCAATACAAGTTTAACGTCGCGAGAAATCGACGGCTCCCGAAAGAGACACCAGAATTATACATGCTCTTTCATCGAAGGCAATCACAAAAAGTACATTGAGTTCAAATGGTACAGGCGGAGGCGAATCAGAAATGAGTACAATACATTTAATAGCAATATAATGACTTAATTTGAGTGGCTTAAATAACTTGTTGAGAGCGTGGTGAACGGAATGTTGAGTCGACCGAGGTAATACTGATCAGTACTTTAGAAATAACTAAAAAGTGGTCGGGGAGGAAGCTTAAGCGGAATGAACACGACACAGTACAAGTCTGACTTGCTTGATGAGATAAATTCAGGCCATCTTCAATTGAGTGTTGATGAAAAGCAGTGTATTGCGTTGATCTCATCTTCAGGGGAATCAACGACGATGTCGGTCGCTGAGCAAATAGAAAAAGCAAATGAGAGAAACTGCAATAATGAAAATGAGCGCCTTCGTATCTGCGGCTTTCATATCTGAGGATAGTTTGCTTGCCAGTACTGAGCTTTCGATATCAGTACAGAAAGATGAACAGCATCCTGGTTGTATGTTTATGACTTTAATTGCATATATTGGTTTATCGATGCATCCGTTTTTATGAAATCGCATCCCTCTTATCTGTGATGATAGCGCCACAAAAAAGAAATAGAAGCAAGCCGTGTCGCGACGTAGCTCATTTTATGGGTCGCAACAGAAGGTGTTCATTGCAGACCTAAGGTCATAATGGACGATTTTTCGTCAGGCGTCTTTCAGTTTACTAAAGCGATATGCGCAAGGTAAATCATCTAGCAAGATAAAAAATTAAATCTGCGTCGCAATCGTACCAAAGGCGATGCCACAGGGCCTTCTTGAGCGTCTTATTGCTATCTTATGGTAATCAGTTCTCAACTGAGCAGCACGCGACAGTGTAACTCCTTGGGTTGTCATTGTTCAGAAATGTGATTCTTTGCCAAAAAAACAACCTTGCTATGTCAGAATAGCGACAAATATTCTGAATCCGCTGAATATGCTTTGATCACCTGTGAGTTTCTCTGATAATATCTTTTTTCAGGTTCTAAGAAAAAGATACTCCTTTGCTCGGCAGTCAGACTGTTCGAGATATATGGTCTGGAGCGCACAATATGGCAAATACAAACAATTCTGTTCACGTACTCACTTATCGCTACTTCCAAGAAGGCACAAATACGCCAAAAACCTCGAAGCTAAGTATAGATATTGGTATTTACCATATTCTAAAGCAGAACGAGGAGAAGTTATTTCCTGACTTCCAGTATATGCCTGTTAAGTCTAAGAAAGACTCAACAAAATCAGATAGATGGCTTTACGTTACTGCCGGGAAAATGAAAGAAGCGCACCCTGATGTTCCCTTCGCAAGTTATATTAGGGAATACTTGTACACCTTGATTATTGACCCGGATTTCCTTGAAGGATATGAAATTGATGTCAATTACGTGAGAATCATGTGCAGCAAAGATTCTAAGTCGAATACTCAAATTAGATTCCCCGCCGCACTTTACTATGCATTAAAAAGCTTTTTTGGCGAAGATGAAGTTGATGAGATCATCGAAAAAACGTATGCGAACCTTCGTCATGAATCAGATGATACAGGGAATTACTCATACAGATTAAGACATCGGCTTCTTGAGCAAGTCATCAACCCAGAGTTAGACCGTGTTGATGCTGAATCCCTCATCTAAACTGCCTTAAGAAAGCTGCCATGCAGCTTTTTTTACCTTCATAAACATGCTGCTCAATATTGAAATAAGTAAACGAATTGTCTACTTTTCATCAAAAATCATGAGCGATTCATCACTGCACATATCAAAACACCTCAGAACCGGTAACTTTTACTGTCAAGAACTTGTGATACCTCACAAGGAACTCACACGCATCATGACAGAACTGGAAGACTTACAACGTCGGTTTACACAGACTTTTTCTTGCCTGAATATCGTTCTTAATTTTTCCGAACTTCATTTTGAGGAAGAGGATATTGCGGCATTCGTTATGGAGGCCAAGCATTGCCTAGAGCGACTGGGTCATCATGTTGTCGGCGCTGTTGGCATCAAGTCAACTATCGCGACCGCTTGTGGCATTAAGCCCATTCGGCAAAAATTGGATGAAGCAGCTTCAAGCCTGATCATCGGAAAAGAAAAACCTGAAGAATACGTTGAAGCAGTATCCGTTCAAAAGAATGAAGTAAGCGAAGCCCATCAATCTCCCCCTCAGTTAGCGTCCATGATCATTGAAGAGTCGATCAGAGGCGGGCAATCTGTTTACGCAGAGAACAAAAACCTCGTCATTATTGGAGATGTGAAGCGCGGTGCTGAAATTGCTGCCGACTTCAGTATCACTGTTTTTGGAAAGCTGGAAGGGCGTGCCCATGCTGGCGTGAATGGCTCGACAACCTCTACAATAGTCTCTCATAACTTTGATCCAGAACTCGTCTCGATCAATGGTACTTACCTGGCAAATCAGGATATTCTCGAAGATGATTTAGGCAAAGTCGCGCTTGTACAGCTGAAAGAGCAGCAGAATAAAATAATTATCCGAGCCGCTTAAGACACCCTTCTTAAGAAATCGTAGGCATTTGAGGTCATAAAAATGAATAATAGAATAGATATAGCGTTTGAGTCTCTAAAAAGCTGCGGCTTTGATAAGAATATCTTCAACATCATCTCTAACTTCTCTGCTGAGGAGTGGATTCAAGTTATCACTCAAAAAGACACCTTAGAGGGAAAAGCGAAGTATGCGCTTTTTATCCCTTACTTAATCTATACGTATGATGAAATGAAGATGAAAGAGATCGCAGAGAAATCTTCTGAGCAATGTATCAGTTTTGCTCTGGTTGATGCCTGGTACGCGACTATCTACGGAAACTATACTGAGAAGGATCTGCAACCGTTATTCAGCGACATCACCAGAACACCGACACTGCTTCATGTCTTTGAAGGTTATTTACTGAAACGGATTGAGTTTGCTGATTATGGCGAAGATATTTCCAGTTTTATCACATCAAAATTTAAGATGTTGCTGCAGGGATATCTTGAAGCTTTAAAAGTGAAAGGTGCCCATCACACAGAAGCACAGAAAGTTCTGATCGGTGCCTCCTCTGGTGTTTCTGTGTACCCACCGATGACCGACTACAGTACTGACCGACTAGACTCGATCAATCATTTTGTCTACTTCTTGGCAGCACTCGAGCTTTGTGTTCAGTCCTTGAACATTCAAGACAACAACCCGTCTGACAAAGATATGATTCGACAGGGAAAGTTATTCGAACTTATCGAGAAAAATGCAGAGAGCGTGAAAGACAGATATCAAAACGAGCGGCAATTTAAAGAAGCCTATGTGTATGTTGTCGATAATTTTGAGCGATACATGAACCGATTCTCTGCTTACATGTTTAGCCATGATGAGCAAGAGTTACTGGCTTTTATCTTTCGAAGCAAAGGATTTGCGCCTGACAAGGAACAAGTGCCTCTGAACAGTTCTCAAACAGAGCCACCGCTCAGAACACGAGATGAAGATGACTTTGAACTCAACCCGATGCATGCTTTAGACAGTCATGCAGAGCCAACGGAAATTATTCCGAAAAAGGAAAGTTCAGAAACGCGAAGCCTGTTTTCTCGGTTCAAAGCGCTGTTCGAGGCAATCGGAGAAACCGATAAGCCGGCAGATCCGAATCATGCATCAGCCAAAAAATATGAGTCAGAGAAAACGGTGAAAAAGAAAAAAGAGCAAGAAGACGACGATTCTTATGATGCGCTTATTATTTCTGCGAAAAAGAAAAATAGCAGCCTTCCCCTGATCTTGATTACTGTTTCTGTGGTATTGGTCGGTGTGTTTTTAGTCGCGAAAGGTGGGGAAGAGGAAACGTCAATCATTGATAAATCTCAGTCAGAGATGGAGCAACCCTCTGAATTTAGAACGATTATCGAAAGGTAATTGAAAGAGACTCATGAAACAAAAACTCATTCTTTCCAAAAAAAAGCGTCGAACAGCGAGGCGGCCATTATTACTGCTGACCATTGTCGCTTTCGTTGTGATCGGTGGAGGGATGACTGTCGTCCAAGAAGTACTGATGAGCACCGATAGCCGTGTGAATTGTCAATCTAGCGTGTGCGAAAGACAGGTGGTATTCAACTTAGGTACTACAGAAACGACCAATCCTGAAAGTCAGGAAGAGCTTCTGAAAGAAAGCGATGAAACGAGAAGTATTGAAAGACTTCAGAATGTTGAGCTGGAAAACGACAGACTCCTCTTACAAAGGGATCTGCAAAGATTCATCAGTGACAATGTCACTTCTAAGCCCTTTAATTACAAACAGTCCGACTTTTGCATACTGGGACTTTCAACAAACGCGAAAAAAATTGTCACTGAAACATGCTCGAATTATGTATTTAAGCGAACAATAGACTTAGCACTGGAAGACAAGAACATTCAGATATTGGCAACAAAGTATGACTTTAAACAAGAATCACCAACATTTGAAGTGAGATTGAAATTTTGAGAAAAATCACCCAAAGACTCGTCCCTCTTATTCTGGTCACAACCTGTGCTCACGTTTTTGCTTCACCAGTTGATGGGATTAATATCGTTCAAAATGGCGGATCTTCAGGAAAACTAACTGCCATCATCTCAGATGAGATACCAGAATTTGTCTCGAAAAGGCTGGGGGTACTTCCAGATGTCAATTTGTATCAAGGGGAGTGCGGCGCTGTATCCCGAAAAATCAAAAGGCAGGCTGCATGTGTTGAACTGAATGAAAACGGACAGATTGTTACATCTGTTCCCGATTCACACAATTCAATAAAACAAACGACATTCAGCTTTAAAAATGGCCGGAAACGTTTGAATCCAAAAGAAGAGATCGCGTTGACTAAAGCTATCTATATGGTGTTATCCGGGAACAAATCATCCATTTTTGATACAAAACTTGTTTATATCAGTAAGCACAGTAATGGCAAGTATATTCTTCGTGTATCAGACTACGATGGAAGTTCTCCAGTAACGATCCACGAAAGCCGTGAACCCATCCTGACACCCAGCTGGTCACCCAATGGGAAGTACCTCACCTACGTTTCATTTGAAAGTGTCAGGGCCTCAATCTTTGTACAAGAGGTTCAGTCAAAGCGCAGGATAAAAGTGATTACCCTCAGAGGGCTGAATGCATACCCGTCATTTGATAGTGATAGCGCTCTCCTTGTCTCTTTAAGTCAAGAGAAGCCGACATCTGAGATATACAGGTATGACATTCAAACCGGGGAATTAAAGCGGATGAAACGTTCCGGCCGTGCTGACATTTTTCCTAAACGGATCAATGAAGAGACTTACCTCAAGGTGGGATTATCATCACAGGACACACCTTATGCATATGTCGTCGAAAAAGGGCGGCAGAAGCCAATCTCGTCCAAGCCACTGAATGCTATCTCTGTCTCAAAAAATGGTGACGTGGTGGGCCTTTCAGGCAACAACTTAGTGTATTTAAAAAAAACGGATGATGGTTGGGATGAAATGAAGTATTTAGCAAAGGGTTCAAGTATCGAATCTCCAAGCATTTCACAAAATGGAAAATCGATTTACTTCTCGGTACAAGAAAAAGAAAGAGTTTTTATCAAAATGGCTTCAAATACAGGAAAAAATATACTTTCCTTTAGGGTAAATCACGAAGATTTAATTCAAGTTTCAGCATTATAAATGATAAATATGAATAAAAAACACACGATCAGTGCAGTCTTCGCAGCAATCCTCTTAAGCGGGTGTTCTGCAACTCAAAACACATATTCTGAAAAATTCGAGCGTTCAACACCAAGTGAACCCGTCACGATGGAAACGCTTTTTGCAGATGAAACTGTTGTTTATACCGAAGCAGATATTGCTGAGGAAAAGAATGCTATCCTTGGCGAATATCACGGATATTATTCTGCCGACGAATTCCTATACGAATTGAGTGAGAAAGGCGTCGATCTTTCAGTGATTGAAAATGGAACGGTGAACTTTGCCTTTGACTCTTCTGCGCTTACCGACGAAGCGAAAGCATTGATCGCCAATCATGCTGATCTGCTCAAAGAGTCAGAGAAAATAAAAGTAATTCTGGAGGGACATACAGATAGCACTGGGGATCGCTCTTACAACTTAAAACTAGGTGAGCGACGCGCACTTGCTGTGAAGAATTACGCGCTTTCACTTGGTGTTCAGCCACATCAGATTGAGGTGATCTCCTACGGCGAAGAAAAGCTCATCAATCAAGAGCTGACCGAAGCAGAGAAAACAATGAATCGCCGCGCAGAATTTGTATATAAATAAAAAATTAAATAGATGAGCAAAGTAATTGTAACTACATCAGGAAAAGGGGGCGTAGGAAAAACGACCAGTTCCGCTGCAATCGCTATGGGTCTCGCAATGCAGGGGCAGAAAACCTGCGTGATTGACTTTGACATTGGGCTGCGCAACCTTGACCTCATTCTTGGCGTTGAACGCCGGGTCATTTATGACTTCATTCATGTGATTCATGGTGAAGCGAGCCTGAATCAGGCTTTAATTAAAGACAAGCACTGCGATAACTTGTACGTGCTTGCAGCCTCACAAACAAGAGATAAAGATGCCTTAACGAAAGAAGGGGTGCAAACAGTGATCGAAGAACTGAAAATGAAGGACTTTGATTACATTATCTGTGACTCTCCTGCGGGTATTGAGGGTGGAGCCAAGCATGCACTCTATTGGGCAGATGAAGCAATTGTCGTGACCAACCCTGAGGTCAGCTCTGTGAGAGATTCAGATCGGATGTTAGGGATGTTAGGCTCGAATACTTATCGGGCTGAGCAAAACCTCGATCCCGTGAAACAAAATCTATTGATTACTCGATATGACTCAGCAAGAGTTGAGAAGGGAGAAATGCTTAAAGTTGAGGATATTGAAGAGATCCTCGGCGCGATTAAGCTGATTGGGGTGATTCCCGAAGATACAAACGTGATGAACTCATCCAACAAAGGTCAGCCAGTCATCCTCAGTGAAAGCCGAGCATCTGAGGGTTATAAAGACGTTGTTGCACGCCTACTTGGGGAAGAACGCCCGATGCGGTTTATTTCGGAGGAGAAAAGTTTCTTAAAGAGACTGTTTGGTGGCTGATATGGACTTTTTCACTAGACTCTTCGGAAAGAAAGAATCCTCGGCTGATGTCGCGAAAGCTCGATTGTCAGTGATTGTCGCTGCAAGTTCGGGCGCAGATTGCGAGCTCGTGAGAGAATTACAGGATTGTGTAAGAACCGCAGTGCTTGAGTTTTATCGCAAAAAAAATCTGAGCGATGAAGAAATTGAGAACTTAAATTACAGCCTCAATGACGAGACTGGGATTATGGAAGTTCAAATTCCGCTTCAAAGTAAATAAAAAGGAGGCTGAAGCCTCCTTTTGTCCCCCAAAGGTCATCCTTTTTGTCTTTCATCTTCTCATTTCGAGCTCTGAAATTCGTCATGAGCTCAAGAAACAGCGACATGATTTGGCCATAATACTTTGCTTTGTACTTGGAAATCATCTTTGACCTTGAGATCAAATCCGAGGGTAATCGTGATCCTTTTCTCTTCAGGCCTTGTTAACTGAAAGCATCGATGTGCCATGAAATGATTATGGTTATTGACAACGACCATCGTTCCATTCGCTGGCGAAACAATGCCATTTGAAACAATCTCATCAGCGCGATCCACATAGTGAATCAAACAGTTATCCCCATCCCGATAAGGAACTTTACCATATTCAAACTGCCCACCCAGCGCATCATCCCAATCATCATAATCGGTCAGGTAGATCAACACGACAAAAGCGCCACCTTCGATGGCATCACTATGCCAAGCACATCCTTCACTGCCATCCCAAAGATCAGCAAATTTCATCACGAAATCATGCTGACCACTGACCTCACTGAAGCACTCAGATAACAAAACCTGGCTGAGTGCATACATGATTTGGTCGTTTAAAGACTCAAGGATGAGTTGATTGAAGTGCTTCGCTTCCTGAATATGGTCTTTTTCTTTGTGGAAGCGGCTATGCAACACTTCTGCGGGTCTGAATTCTTCCGCAATGAGTTTATAAATCCCTTCAGGGTCTGGATACCAGTGTAATTGAGAGGTCATTGCTTCTAAAAGAAGAATCAGATGTGGGGGTAATGTTGAAGAAGACCCGCCTTTCATGAATACGTCATCGAAGACTATATTGTTCATTTTTAATATAAATTAATACTTTAGACCGGGTCATTGTCAAGCATAAGCTTAACCAGTAAAAATGCATTTGCTATGATCTAATAAAAACAATGAACCCAACCAAGCAGACCTCCTCGGGTGAGGCGATGGAGAGCAGTTATGCTTCCAGTGAGATTTCACCTTGCAGTCATTCTACAGCCGTATCTGAAGCTGTAGACGATAGTGGAAAAGGATACGACAAGCCAAATGAGACTCAAATACAATTATATAGAAAAAGGATGAAGTTCAACTTCATCATCGTTGGGAATACACCATTAATCAGCCTGATATTAGCCAGAGCGTATAGCGACATGGGCTATCGGGTTTGTATCATTAATAAATACGCACCCTCTGTCGGGTTTGAGGGAATATTTTCCAATCCAAGTTTCATTGAGTTTTTGTTAAACGAGCTAAACATTGAATCCTGCCCATTTTTAGATGAGAAGAGCTTTATTAAAACACTGCTTGTCCATTCTAAACACAAACACCTAATACACTATTATGGCGAAAAGTATCGAGTCAGAGATTTTGGTTATGATGAGCATTACAATTATTTCATCACGGATCAATCAAGCAAAAAAAAGACAACAGAAACTGATGAATTAATATACGATCTCATTGAGAAAAGAGAATCTCGTCTGATCGCTTATCTGCCCAGATCGCTTAAAATTAAGCAGCTGATCGGTGAGTGTATGATCGTGAACCATTGGAACCAATTTATCAAAGGCTGGGCAACAGAAAAAGACACAGATTCGTTTAACTTTGTTACCCAAAGGCCGAATACGATCACACTCTTTGGTGGAGACAAGGTTTCGATTGATTTGAAAAGTGAAAGGCATGCCCAGCGTCTTCTCAACCAAGAGGTAAAGAAGTTGCTGAATGAAATCAATAAACTTAAGAAATAAAACGGTAAACGTTGATCGTAAAGGGTCTAAAAAGTTAGACCCTGACCATTCGGAATGATTTAAAGGTGTCGTTGATAGTACTCAATGATTTCAGTGATGATCTGCATATCACCATCACTGAACGCTGAAGCATTCTTCCTATTGAATAAGGTATCTATTTGATTTCTTGCTGTGAGCGGAGTGCCATCTATGGTCACTGCATTGTCTACAAGGCCGGACATTCGTTTAGCGATATATTGATCCCAATGTGCTCTATCATCTCCCATGAATGAGCCAGGACTGTTTCTTCCAATCACTCGCATTGCAAGTTCTTTCGTCCGTTTCGTGGGCGCATTGACTGAAGTAAATTGATATCGCTCATCCCAATCTGTGATTGAATGAAATGTTTGAGCAAAATGTTTCTCGTCGAAATCCATGAAACCATCGCGATAGAGCCTCATATCATAATCCGTAAGGTCATCATGCGTCTTAGAATTCGTTTCAACACAATGAATCAGCGCTTTTATCTCGTCCATCTTTTTAAAGACAAGCTCCGTGTTGGCCTTCATCTGCGCTTTGATGTGAATAAGAGGATTCTCTCCGGCAACGTCTTCGTGATAACAGCTATTGGGGAAGAGGTTAGGGAGCTGGTTCAGCTTAATTTTCACCAGGCCTTTCCTGTCTAACCCCAAACGTTCCATGTCATCTTTTTTAAGAGAAAGGAGATTTCTTTTTGTCTCTTCAGGGAGAGACAATATTGTCTCGGGAGAAATTTTTGCATCCCACGCCCAATAGACATTTTTATCTTCAGAAGAGGCAAACAGTGGAATGATATAACCAATGAAGTGGTGCTCCCTGTCATAGGGAGAGATATGAAACAGCCCGAGTTGGCTCTCTTCAGAGGTTAACAATGCCTGGATATACCACTTATCTCTGACCGAAAGGGCTAAGTCAAAAAATTCCGGGTCTGATAACTTTATCTTTTGCATCAGCGAAATCAGTGCATCGACATCGGATAAAGCATCATGGGCCTTATCGTGGATCACATCATTGGCCCTGGATAAATGCGCTAATTTCATTGAAACCCTTGTCTGTTCAGATCCAGATGAAATCGGAACAGAATGCCATTTCAGTAAATGAGGTCTTAAAGCATAAACAGCCTGCATCAAAAGCATCGCATCATAGCGACTATTCCCATTCTTAAAGTGCCAATCGTATGCTGGGTATAAATTTCGATAAAAAAGGTGTCGATGCCACTCATCATCGAACTTTAGAGAGTTATAGCCAACGACCACAGTATCATGACTCGATGTAATCAAATCATGAATCTTGCTGACGAAGTCGTATTCAGCGAAAGCGTTTTTCTCTATTCGAATGGAGTCGGGCGTCTGCTTTGTCACAAGACATGCCTGATACTCTGGGGTGAGATCGGCGGATGGTAAACAGAAAAAGTTTTCTGCCGAAAGTCTTTTCAAGTTTTCGTCAGTCTTAATCGCTGCATACTGACTTGCTGCGCCACCAAGGGGTGAGAGATTAAATGTCTCATAGTCATTAAACACAAATCGCATGATCAGCCTTTCGCTTTGTCTAAATCATCAATGGTTGGAAGAAACGTGATCATCTCATCAATGGTCAATTCATAAGCTTTTATGTAGTGATCATAAACAAACTTCACGGCTTGGTATTTCTCGATATATTCCGTTAAATCTTCTCTTAGCTGACCGGCTGCATAAGCAAAATCTGCATTGTTCGATCGCAGTTCACATTTAGCTTTCGCATATGCACTGAGAAGGTCTGCTGCTTTCACAAAATCCTTTTCAAGCGGCGTACAGGCCATCAAAAAATACGGCGTGATAAAAGGAGACAGGATTGGGTCTATGGTCGCAGCAATTTTCTGAGCGATATAGCCTTCGGTTTCTTTTAAAAGTTTTCTGAGTTTTTCATCGCTGCTTTTTAAAACCCCATTCACGTCTTCACTGATTGATTCTGGCGAATCATGAAATAAGCAAAAGACAGCCAACCTCTCTGGAATCAAGTCTGTTTCAGGGTACATAAATTGATGATAGGCACCCATCAGCAAACCAAGATATGCAACTGAAGCGCAATGGTCATTCAAACTTTCTTGCTGAATCGACTGAGACTTCGTCCATCTGGAAATACTGTTTTGCCGATGAAGGAATGCCATGAAAACACTTTGTCCTTCATACTTTTCTTTTAAAGCGGCAGAATCAACTGTTTTGGGAGAAATACAATTGAGTGCATCGGTGCTTTCATCTTGCTCTGCAAGTATCCGGGCAACCTTTTTTCTTGCTTCTGGGTTTTCTAGAATGGATTCCCATGTCTTTTCTAAATGTTTTTTATCAATCACAGGATGACTCATTATCAAAGATTTATTCATCGATTATTTTACAGTAAAGTTTCGTCTATTCAACAAAGAAGTATGAATGAATCAAGATGAGAAATCAGATTTTAAGACACTCAGGTATTGCTCATTTAAGAACTGGATTCGCTCTCTTTCTTTACGTTTTAACATCTTAACGCCTTTTTTATGCTCTGATTCTGAGATATTTTTCTCGCGAACGAGCTCCCTCAGTAAAGTAGTCTTAGGACTCTCAGAAATGATCCCTGCATCGATCTCCGCTTTTTTTGCATCCAGAATCTTACGGTCAAGCGAGATCATTTTTTTTGTATGCGCTTGTTCTAATTCAGACACTTTTTCTCTGAAGAAGACACTGGCTTCGTGCAATCTGACGAGGTGAGGTTTTTGATAGTCAGACTCATAGTGATGAGGAAGGCGACCGGACAACTCAAGATTTTTCTCAAACTGAATCACCTCTCTTGGTAAGAGAGATGTCACTTCACTCGAAGTGAGCGTCACGCTTTTTGGGGTAGGCTCATCCGAAAAGCACCCAGAAATCACCAAAGCCATGAGAGGAATCAGTATTCTATTTTTCATTTTTTGGGAAAAATGACAAAAAAAAACCACTCAGTCAAATCACTGAGTGGTCCCCATGTTAAGCCTTATGCGTCATTCTTGCGGCGGGTGGAGCCGAAGAGGCCAGCATAAGTTGTCGGCATCGTGCGTTTGATTGCCGAGTTCAACATAAAATGACACGTGAACATACGTGTTGTTGCCCAAAACAGAATGCTTCTTACGGATAAATACGAAGAGAAAGCGCTGAGCAGACAACAAATTTGGTGCGTCCAGAGAGACTTGAACTCTCATGACCTCTCGGTCACCACCCCCTCAAGATGGCGTGTCTACCTATTCCACCATGGACGCTAAATTTATGGTGCGCTCTCAGTAACTTCAACGCTCACACCTTTTGGGCCAGAGCCTGAATCTGGTGTGTGTGTCTATTCCACCAAGAACGAAAAAAGTGGCGGAGAAATAGGGATTCGAACCCTAGATACGTGATAAACGTATGCTGGTTTTCAAGACCAGTGCTTTTAACCACTCAGCCATCTCTCCACTTTTTACATCATCTTTTACAAAAAAATGATGTAAAAAGTGGCGCTCCCTGCTGGGCTTGAACCAGCGACATACGGATTAACAGTCCGCCGTTCTACCGACTGAACTAAGGGAGCATGTCATATCAATGCGTCCTGTGGGCTTGAAGCCCGATACCGGCTGTGTCTGTCTGCTCCGATATGGTCGTCATTGGCGGAGCGGACGGGACTCGAACCCGCGACCCCCTGCGTGACAGGCAGGTATTCTAACCAACTGAACTACCGCTCCAAAAGTTCCGGGGACACTTGTGTGTTTTGTGCAACGTAAGAGGAAAACAACACACCAAGCTGTAATCATCAGCCATAGCACAGATCAGTGATACGCGATGTAACCGGAACTGTCGCTATATTACTATGGGTGGGACTTTTGTCAAACGATGGTGTACATTTTTTTATAAATAAATTAGAAAAGAATAAAAAATGAGCAACTCAAAGTTATACCATATTTATCCGACGATGAAATGCAACTTAAGTTGCCAGCATTGTTTTTTGCACCAAGAAGTCAGGGATAAAAAAGATCGAATGACAGCGGAGGAGTTTCGAAGCCTTGTTGATAACATGGCCAACGACTTTGCGATGGATCCAAGTGCGGAGTTTGCTGAAGTGACCATCATTGGGGGAGAACCCACGTTAATGCCGCCGGCTTTCTACACAGAGAACATTCCCTATCTCAGGGAAAAGTTTGACGCAACAAACAAGCCAATATCACTCACCATCGTCACAAATTTCACAACCACAAATGCACTGAAAAGATACGCTCATCTTTTTGACATTGTTTCTACATCTTATGAGTGGGATCGATTCGATTCACAAAAAATTATCCTCGGCGCGACCAGTTCGAAAAAAGAAAACTGGTGGAAAAACCTTCGCGACTGGACCGATGAGGGGAGGAAAGTGGCCATTTCACTCGCTACAACGACCGAAACCATTGATCACTGGGAAGAAATGTTTGAAAAGCTTTACGAAAATGGTGTTCGGTTCTTTCAGGTCAACTTAATGCACCCCGATGGAGAACTGATGAAAGGGATTCTTTCAGATCAAGATTACAAACACTTTTGTGAACACCGACTCTCGATTCTCACGCACCCGACGGAAAAGTTCAATTATCACTATCAGGCGACAAACAACGATCTTTGGCCTGGCTTTGAGAAGGAAGCGCAGTTTCTGATCGATCTCACTTTGTGGCTCGATAAAAAGCAAGATGAAGCGCTTGTTATTTATCCGATTAACAGCCACAAAGAATGCTTAAACGGAGGCGTTGGTAATTCTGACATTGCCTGTCCAGCGAGCGGCGCGATCTGTGTGACGACCACCGGGGAGGTGAGTGGATGCACAATCGAAAGTGGCAAGCCGAATATGATCTCTTATGGAAACGCTTTTGAGGATGATTTCCAGGACATCGTCAATTCACAACTAAGGGCAAATCACACAACATCTTTAGATCTTAAACCTGTCGAGTGTTTAGGCTGTGATTATTACTTCTTCTGTAAAGGCGGTTGTTCTTTCAGGGAGCTGTTTTGGGATAGGGCCAATCCGACTGCGGAGTGTCATGGACTCAAATCCTACTTTGAATTTATTAAGAATAACTACCAGAATTAATCGAAAGACCACACAACGATGCAGGACATATATCTGAACCTCACTCACTTCTGCAACATGGAGTGCCCTCGATGCTATCTCTCAAAGGAGATGAGGCAAAATCGTGCCATGATGAGCACGGATACGCTAGAAAAAATCGTTTCAATGGATTGCGTCCAAAGCGCCCCAAAGGATGACCCGATCACCCTATGCTGGCTTGGTGGGGAAGTGATGGCTTTGCCCATTGAAACTCTCATTGCGTACAGAGACGTGATCCATCGGATTGCCCCTCACGCTAGGAATCGGTTAGTGACGAATTTATTCAGCCTCACTCACGAACAAATCAAGTTCATTAAGGAGACGTTCTTTTCGATTGAAACAACCTATGCCGCAGGCATGAAAATGTCCCTTGATGGTTCTGAAGAGAAGTATCAGCACCGATTTAAAAGGAACCTCAAAAAGTTAGCAGATGAGGGAATTCTGTGTCACGTGAACGTAGAGCTGAACGACAAAACCATTGAAGCGGGCGTGGATCATATCATTGAACTTGCCAGAGAAACGGGCCAAAAATGTTGGGAGTTTGATATCTCGATAAAATTCGATCAGGTTTTGGAGAAAGGGGTTCAGGTGAACGATTATCTCTATGCCGATGATGTGCCAATGACCGTGAGTTACAAGCAATGGGCTGACTATATCATCCAATTTATACGCGATAGAAATAAAGAGATGAAAGAGCTGGGGATTCGCATCGGCTTTATTGACTCTTGTTTCTCCAAAGATAACGACCCATTTTTTAACACAATGAAAACGCACGTATACCTGACGTTTAACCCCAATGGTGATGTGCTCGGGGCGCCTGTTTTTTCAGCGTTACATCCCATTTTTTATGGCAACATCCATCAAAACTCAGAGAAGGAAATCCTGAATCATCCAACAAAGCTGAAACATACCGCCTATGAGCATGTTGGAAGATTCCATCATGAAGCATGCTATCACTGCGAATTTTTTACTGAGTGTAAAGGGGGATTTTCTTGCGTCCCGATTACGGATGGCTCGGGAGAATGCGTCGGTATGAAATCTGTCCGATCCTACATTGAGGCGTATCGAACAGAGTTTGCCAAGCACCCTAATGTGTTATGGAACCCTTCTTTAGGGGAACTCCCCAACCTAACATTTGATGAACTGGAACGATAACAACCAGAAAGATGGTGTTCATCAAGTCCGGTGAATATAAAATTTTTATTTTCGCAATGTAACCAGCCTCATTCGTACATACTAAACCAAGACCGAAGCATGAAAAAAAACATGAATAAAAATAAATTTAAATTTACTCGGAGCGATCTGTTGATTGTGATTTCAATCCTTATCATTAAAGGATCATTTCTTGACTGGTACTACATTCCGAGTGGTTCAATGAACCCAACCCTTCAAGTGAACGACAGAGTCATTGTCGATATGAATGCCTATGACCTGAAAGTTCCTCTCACAGATCTATCCATCATAAAAAACAAGACTCCTGACAGAGGTGATGTGATTATTTTTAAAGAGACAAATTCTGACCGTATCTACATCAAAAGAGTAGTCGGCAAAGCCGGTGATCAAGTCAGGCTTGATGGTCATAATATTTACATCAATGGCACCAAAGTCGACAGTGAACTGATTGAGTCAAACGAAAGTTTCAGTCAATACAGGCAAACGATTGAAGGCAAAGAATTCATAGCTCAATACGACAAACGGTATGATGCAATCTCAACGATTCTGAGCAAAACAGCATCAGGAATGCTCGAGATAACGGATGTCGAAACATTATCCTTTATGAATAAATATCGTGCTTTGAGAAAGGGAGCGTGGGTTGTTCCCGAAGGGCATCTGTTTGTGATGGGTGACAACAGAGATCATAGTCAAGACTCAAGGTTCAGTGAAGTCTCATTCATCTCTGAAAATGTCGTGAGAGGCAAAGCCAGTTTCATTCTCGCAAACATGAAGCCGCTTGAGATCGGAGGCATGACGATTCCCTTTATCCCAACAAGCTTTACCGGATTTAACAGAGATCTCTACCATTCCAATCACACCCAATAAAGGCAATACAGATGATATAGACCTCTTTGTGACTGAGTATATATGGCGTTGAGAGGTCTAATCAATGCACTGTTTCTATGCCTCGATTTTATGCCCCGTTCAATTGTCGTTCACATGAATGGGAAAAATCCCATAATATAAATTTGATGAATATATTTCTTATGATTTTGTGTGAATTTCTTTTACTAATATAATTTAATAGATTATGTTTTTATTGAAAAACATATTTGACTTTCAGGGTCAGATGAAAATATAAAATTTAATGAAGAAAATGAGTCTCATCACATTGATTAAAAAACAAAGTGTCAAACTGACTGCACTTTTGGTGCTCTCTACACCATTCCTGGCTTTTGCGGAAGCCAATGATAAAGGGATCGCTGGTGTTACCAAAAACCTTACAGAAGCGGCAACATCATTTGGGCCACTCATCTCGATTGCTGCATTCATCGTGGGTATGGGTGCTCTATTCAAGGCTGTCACCACAATCATGAACCACTCTGAAAACCCAAGAGAAAACCCATTGAAAAACGTTGTGTTCTACGGTTTGGCAGCAGCCGTGGGCCTGGGTTACACATTTTCAACGACCACACTTGTTCAGACGCTCTTCGAGAAAGATAAGTCTGAAGCTGTCGATGATAAAATATTTAAAGTCAACTAACTAAGCTTGAAAATAAAAGGTGCTGAATGCACCTTTTTATTTTTTATATATCCCCATCTACCGTTAAAGGAACGGTGCCTCCCTCTTTTCTCATCTCTTGAATAGAACCTCTGATTGATTAAAATATAAGGAAAATGACTATCGAAATCATTCAACTCACCCAGGAATATATCACTGAAACTTTTTCAGTATATCCACTTTGGGTGTTAACCACGCTGATTTTTATCTTAGGTGCATGTATTGGTTCCTATCTGAATGTGGTCATCTACAGATCACCACTGAAAGCCCAACTCGCGGAACAAAATTACATCTACGAAACATACGGTTTTAAGGCAGATGATCTTCATTTCATCGACACGCCAAGGTCGCATTGTCCGAGCTGCCAGTCTAAAATTCCGGCATGGTTAAACATTCCTATTTTGAGCTGGTTTCTCCTGAAAGGGAAAAGCCATTGTTGCAAAAGTAAAATAAGCAAGACCTATCCTGTTGTAGAAGCCTTCGTCGCAACCGCACTTGCTGCAATTTTCTCTCTGTATGGCACTTTTGACCTGGGTTTCTTGCTACTATGCCTATCTGTTTGTACTGGGTTCGCTATTTTAGCCATTGATTTTAAACATAAGGTTATATTTGATACTCATGCGCTGCTTTATGTGCTCTCTACAGTCAGTTACCTGTCTATCAGGTTCAACAGCACGGCATTTATTTTCAACGCGCTCACATTAGTCATCGGGGTATATCTGGTTGTAAAGGTGTATCAAAAAATCAGAAATACACTGTTCAAGTCAGATTTGAAAATGATGGGCGATGGCGACTGGAGCCTTTGGTTTGTTTTATTTTGCGTATTGACGTGTATCTCATCTGAGTCTGAACCAATACGAAACCTTACCGCTTTGGCGGTCATTCTGATTGCCGTCATCGGTGTGCTGACGATGCTTTTAGGCTACTTGCTTACCTTTCTCTCAAAAGAAAAAATTCAGCTGTCTCAGGAGTTTGCTGCCGCACCAGCCATAATACTGACGACGCTATTTTTTATCTTACAAGCGCTCACAGCCTAAGTACCATGCAGGCAAAAATATGAAACAGGCACTCCTAAAAGGGAAATCATAGAGGAATAGAGGGATAGGGAAATCGGAGAATAGGGGATCAGTGCCGTTTGTCACCCAGTCCCCTATATCAGGTTGATCAAAACGAAGAGAGTTGCCATCTGCCGAAACGTGTTTCAAACATCAGTTACAATGTCACCAGCCAGAGGTTCAATCAGGTGAGGGCGAATCGAATATCCCTCCCTCACCAGGGACAATGGCGACAACGTCTATTTTTCAGCGTCAGCCATGATAGATTGCGCTTGATCGATTGCATCCTCCACAGACGCTTGCTTTGTCTGTTTTTTCTGTCCTGCTTGCTCTGGTAACTCATCAGCACCAATTGCACTTCTTGTGATCGCCATTCGCTCAAGCTCGTCGCCTAAAGTTTGAGCCGCACTGGCGCTTTGGAGCAAGCGGTTCGTGATGTCGTTGATATCTTCGATCTCTTTTGGAATATATGCCACGAGCTTGTAACTGCCGGTCGGCGTTTGAGTGGCAACAATGAGGTCTTTGGACGTTGTGTTTGGGAATTTGGCTTCAATCAGATAAAGGCCGTCAGAATACTCATAATTGAAGGCCATCTCGTAACGTGTGAACTCATTGAATTTGTTGGCTATAAATGTCTTAAAGTTATCTCTGTCTTTTGCCGCATCTTTCACAATTAAGTCTATTTGCTCCGAAAGCAAGCCCAGCATCATCGACCCCTCTCTCACGCGAGTCTCAAAGGTTCCTGCAGCCGTTTGACTGACACGGTCAGAAAGACTTTTCACCTTAGCATTGATGTAATTCATCTGAGACAGGTATGCCGTGTGTATCTTATCGTAATCGATATGGCGCTCGATCTGTGTCGTATCGCCATCCTCAATTGCCTTCACCAGCTGGTCTAAAGTCAGCTTCGGCATATCCATGTCGAATGCTTCAGCAAGCAAGGCTTCATCGGTCTTGTTTACGGTGCCAACAATTTGGGGTTCAGCGTCGCTGCTGGCAGCATTGACTCCCGATATTGCGAGAAGAACATCCTTTTTCGGTGCATCCGTTAGCGTACTGGTGCTGAATCGAGCTGGGTGAGTGATCACACTAAGGTCAGTATTGTCTGATGCACTGGCAAGCATCGGGGTTGTCGCTGCAATCAAAACAGCTATAGCAAATTTCTGCATATTGAATTTTTTTATTATTTTAACCCATAAATTCAAAAATATAGAGGGAAGGACTGAAGCCGAAACAGACTAAAACATGAATTTAGCACCAAGCAGGACACCATCTTGAGACTGACCTGACACTTTAGGTGACGTCAGCGCGACAACGCCTTCAGCATAAGCAGCGAAAGAGCCGTAAACGTACTCTGCACCGACAGTGGCAGTCGAATAATCCTCATCACCAAGCACATTGCCGTACAAATTCAATGTATCTGTCACAAAGTAGCTTCCGTCAGCAATGAAAGACAACTTCTCCTGATTCAGACCAAATCCAAGAGAAGTTTTAATCTGCTCCCCAATGACAGTCCCAACATCAAAAAACACATTGAAATCATCTTGATGCTCGAAAACATGAATTTTGACATCGAAGTCATTCGCATAAACTGACAGGCCACTATAGAGATTACCGTCAAAGTCTGCCGATGTGATTAAAATATAGTTTTGGACAGCATAGTTGTACTCCACAAAAGCATCATAGCCAGAAAATTTTTGTCCAATCGCATTCTTCGAAAGGGATGTATCTCCATTCATTTTCATTTTGTTCCCCAAAATCTTGTTGGCTATGTTTTTATCATATCCAACTTTCAGATCATGGTTATCTTTCGATAACTTCAAGGAAACATCAGCTTTCGTTTCATAGTCATCGTCTCTGAGATCATAAATGTCTCTGACACCCGTATTGAAGGTCACATCAATGCCATGTCTGATTGAAGTGGACGTGCTCAGATCAAGATGTGAGTGATGGAATCCACTGTCCAAACCGTCGAATCCATAGCCATAAATCAGCTGACCGGACACCATATAATTCATCGTGGTGCCACCAAGACTGTATTGACCAACGGTTTGCGCCATGACTTCGTCGAAGATTTCCGGAGACGGTGACGTTGCTGCTATTGCAGAGATTGAAAGTAGGGATGCCGCGACAGTCACGGCTGTGTTTTTCGTTTTCATTGTTGAACACCATGGAGGTCTAAGTATTTGAATATTTGAACATAAATGAGGAATTTCAAGAGGTGTTCCTCGGTCTCCAGAGGGACCAGATTCGCGTGAATTAACATCCAGGCGTTGGGTGTTTTGGCACGGCGGATGACTTTATCCATATTCCCCACACCGTAGTTGTAGGCCATAATTGCCGTTTCATAGTCATTGCCATACCGCGTTTCAGCAAGCCATTGAATGTATTGAACCGCGGCTTCCGTTGATTTCTTCCAATCAAGCCGCTCATCAACCGCAGGGTTGATCTGAAGTCCGTAATCTCGAGCTGTTGGTTTCATAAATTGCCACATCCCAACCGCCCCTGCGGGACTTCTTGCTGTCGGATTAAACCCGGATTCAATTGCAGCCAAGGCCGCGATCTCTAGAGGCGCTTTATATTTTGCTGCGATCTCTCTGATGTAAGGCACGTACTGTTCATAACGCGGGTAGATAGCCTCCGCATTCTTTAAAAGTTTATCTTTATGAACACTTGCATATGCGACCAACTTGTCGCCCGTTTGTGTCCAGGGATAATTTTTATAGTTGTAAATAGCCTTTGCATGGAAACTGAAAAATAGCAGCGCTACAGGTAACAGGTGGCGCATTTTTTTGAAAATGTTAGTAAGACAAAGCAAATACCGCAACTTCCATCAAAACGCAGCCCACCCTAAGGGTTTTCTCAGCATCAAATTTAGCCACTGGAGTAAGTCCGTATCTCAGAGTTATGCGCGGTTCGACAAACCCTCTGGATTAAATCGACTGGGTCATTTTCATCATGCAGAGGCATCATTGACACAAAGGAGCAGTAAGAAACCGGTGTTCCCGTCCAGTGATCGGCAAAAAAGTCTAAAACAGCATCATTACCAAACCCAATCGTCGCGCAGCCCGACTCACCAACCCCAGTCGTTACTTTAAAGCACAGTCGCTTGTCTAAGGGGGATGCAGGATTTTTGATTATTTTAATCAACCGTTTGGCGGCAAAAATGCTCTTCATCGGAAATCGACTTGTAAAATCATTGCCAGCAGAAGAAACTTCTAAAAGATAGTAGGCCCCAAAATCGTTTACTTCATAAACAGTCTCTGCGTCTGTTGTTTGATAGACACGCGTACCGGCCTGAAAAACGATCTCTTTCTCTTCTTTCGCTCGTTTTTTCGTGTCTTCGAGCCATATCATATCTTCATCAGAAAACTGAACTTTCGATCGCTCAGAGTTCAGACTTTTAATTAAGCGCACTGAATTGAGCCTGCTTTTTCCAGACTTTTTATACAAGTCAGATCCACCATGGGTCGCTCTATGGATACGAATCACTTGATGAGCATACTCATCTGGTTTTCGGAACGCTGCAAGTTCAGACATCGTCAACGCAATCAGAGAAGGCGCATCAATCATCGTCTCAAGGTTCACCTCAGGGTCTTTCCGACCGATTTTGCACATCTCAAAAATATTGATGGCGCTTACATAATTGGTGCTTTTCACGCGATGACTGAGTTGCAAAGCAGCATTGCTAAACGCCGATTCAATTGCCTGTTGCTCGTTTGTGCTTGCACTGGTCGAGAACGCATATCGATCCACTTGCTCAGACTCAACGAAAAGCAATGTCTCAGAAACAGAGGATCTCAACCAGAGCCGCCGAAAATACTCAACCACAAAAGGTTGCGCATTAAACAGATGAATCAGCTTTCCGTCGAGATTCATGAAAACAGTGAGATCTTTCTTCGGGTCTAACTTGGATGACCACCGCAGCAATTGGATCGCACTGGTGATCACCTCGTCATGACCATGAGCAAAGAAAGGGAATTGATGGCTAAATCGCTTCACGCGATAAGAGCCTGAACCCGATGTCCACTTTGGCGTAAAGCCAATCAAGTGTTCACCCAGTTTTTCGGGGGTTAATTTCCAGTTTGCCATTTTAAGACTTCAAAATTACCATTAAACATGCATTTAGTCTTTATATTACCACATAAGTTTTTCCTCACAACTCTAATCTTCTCCTGTATTTCAACCGTCAATGTTGCACGGATGACCAAGTCAAAAAACTTCACTCAAAGCGGGTCACTCAGAGCCGGGTAAGGAAAAGAGACATGTTGTTTCAATACGGAAGAGAGGGCAGTGAAAACGGGTCGAGGAAGCCAGTCAGTGCAGCGATCGCTCTTCACTCACGAAATGCATTGTTCATAGATCGCCTGAAGCAAGGCTTTACTTTCTGAAGTTGACTGTGCTTCAGGCTGTCCGCCTTTCACGATCACTATCTCACCTAAGCAGATAGACTGTTTACGCCAATAGTGGACAATTTTTTCAATCACGGGCTTTGAGGCTGAGCAGAGATAACACCCATCGACAACCAGTGAGTGCTCTGAGATCTCATCGCCTGACTCAATTTCTGAAGCAACCATCTTACCGATGGTTCTTGCGCTCGCATCGGTTCTGAAAACGAGAGGAATGGCAGATTGAGGAAACACCTGAACCTCATCGAAGCAGTCCTGCCTGACAACAGAAGAAACAAATAAATGGCCATACCTGTGAGATACTTTTACCTTATGCATCCTGGCCTCGGCCTCCCTGGGTCTATTTGATTGGATGAACCATCTATCTGTGTGTCGGTCCGTTTGCATAGAGATATAAAAACACAAATGGCCAATAATTCAACATCGATTCTGTGCGCAACCTCTAATACTGGTGAAGACTGGACAACTTCAGGATAGATTGCCTCAACTTGTCATGTTGCAAGACGAAAGAGAAGCCGGAAACTCAGATCATCTCGAAGTGAAATTCTGAACCGAGATCAATCCCGTTCAGGCGATAAGCACCTGATCTTCATGAAAGTCATCTTCATTCCCCGTGAAGTGAGCAAAGTCTTCTTTCGGAGGGCGAACAGTATCAGCTAATTCAAATTCCAGAATGATTTTTGAAACCTTTCGGCCAGTTTTTTCTGTCTTGATGTCGAACTTCTTCTTCAGCAGCCCATACTTGATTAACTCTTTCTCTGCTTTCAGCAAAACATCTCTTCGCAGGGTTGAATAATCTTCGCTTTTACAGTCAGTCAGCCTTTTCAGGCTCTGAGGTGTCATGTACAAAACCCCTGTGTCAGAGAACCGGATTAAGCGCTCAAACATCTTCACCGTATAAACACTCCGAAAAGGTTTCAGAAGCTCAATCGGTATCCGGTACATAAACCCGGTCTTTGCCAGATGCGCATTAATCAAAAATGGCATTGCGCGTGCGTTCAGCCACACAACGATCGTGTCATCAATCGTTTTGACTTCCTCAAAAACGCTTCTCAGGCTGGAGTCATCACAACGGATGTGGGTGGTGATCAACTCTTTGAGGCAATGCTCTTTCACCATCTGCTTCGCTTTTCTCGGATTCGCAAGTTCCCAGGAGGAGAGGAAATCTTTGAAGTCGATGAAGAACCTTAAGGCATTTTCATCCTGAGTCAGCTTTTTTCGAAAATACTTGATGACATTCTCAGCGCTTTCGTTTTCCAGACAGGCGTAATCCAGTGGAATCACCGCAAGAAAAGACATGCATACCCTGTATGAATGAATATTCGGGAAAACACTGAGTTGTGAAAACGTGTTAGAGAGTTGCACCTTCGACTGACTGTGCAGCCTCAAAGGTTGTTCATTAGACAAATTTCGTACTCCAGATCCTGTCATGAGTTCACGATATTACCACATGAATGGCATCCGACAAGATCGAAGATCGTACCTTTTGCTCTGTTTTCGCGTACCATTTCCTCAGGGTTCCGTACCTTTTGCTCTGTTTTTGCGTACCTTTTACTCAGGGATAAGCAATGTAACTAATTGAGTATTAAGAGAAAAGTGGCACTCTACAATAAGATCAATACAATTAACTCTTACAATTAAATGAATAACAACGTGATTTCTGCGAAAGCCGAGGCCAATGACGACCACGATAAGATCCATCGGACGGGAATGGTTTGTCAGCAGAGGAATTCGGGTGCCTCTCAATCTTGTTGTCTAACCGTACCTTTTACTCAGAATAAGCGTACTTTTTACTCAGGTTTAGTAGATCAGACGCTCAACAAAAAACCAATAAGATATTGATGAACAATAAAAAATAAGAGAATCAAAGAGGAAGGCTATGAATTGAGCCGGATGCTGCCAGGAAGAGAAGGGCGCTTATCAGCGCCCAGTTTTTGAAGGTTAGAATTTGTAGCTCGCTCCGAGCGAGTAAACACTATCGAGTTCACTACCAAACGCGATGTTTACGCCCATTGCCAGGTTTTGGGTTGCATAGTAGTCCAGTCCAAAGCGATAGGTCATGTCATCATGAACATCGTATATTTTGCCATCAATGATTGGGTCTTCATCTGAGACCTCAAAATCTGCCGCAGCATACCCAACAATACTGTCAGAAAGCTGGCCATTTATCTTCACTGTTCCGAAGAATGAATCGTTCTCTATCAACTTGATATCAGATGCCGTTCTGGCATATCTGACACCGGCCTGAA
The DNA here is from genome assembly GCF_000695255.1 of Photobacterium galatheae. GTDB lineage: Bacteria > Pseudomonadota > Gammaproteobacteria > Enterobacterales > Vibrionaceae > Photobacterium > Photobacterium galatheae. Next base: position 126,905 of record NZ_JMIB01000027.1, read on the forward strand.
TTACGTAATCATCAGAGGTGATCAATGGAACGAGGAATTTTGCGCGAATCTGCTCAATCTGCTCCTCGGTTTTTACACCAGCATGATCAAGTTCGGTCTCGTGATCTCTGTATGCCACAGAAAATTCAACATCTTTGATGGAAGCGCCAAGCTCGACTTCAAATCCACGGCTCTCAGCGTGTTCATTGACCCCCATATATCTCACGGTCGCATAACTTGAAATAATATCAGGAGAGAATTTGTCGAGATCCCGTGATGGACCTTGTATAGACTCACCCATTTTGATACTTGTTGATTCTTCTGAAGGTGCTTGTCCGTGCGCTTCAGAGTAAGTTTTAGCCTCGTAAGCAAAGGGGCTTGACGAAAATAGTACGCTGAGCGCAATGAGTGATAATTTTTTATTCATATTGTTTGTTTTTAATTTTTCGTCGCTAATATTTTATCTCTTTCCTTTTCAGCGATAGATTTTAAATTCCCATCACTAAAGGAGACGATAAAAGCAAACTTTCCTTTCTCAATATCGCTTGGCGTACAACCATACTGTAAATAATGTTTCTGCTCAGGGTTGTATCGGATAACAATATGAGGGTTTTGATTTGGGGGTATTTTATATCCAAGCTCATTTAATTGACTGAAAGTCTTGAACTTAGATAATGATTTGTCAGCATATTCTCTGGTGAAGTACCGTAGCGATGCCGTACAGGATTCCAGATTATCTTCTACTTTACTCGCCTCAATGATTGCAACTTTCTTTGAGATTGGCGTTAAATAAGACGCATAGTTTTTAAAAGGAATCGCTGATTCCTTACTTGGTTTATAAAGATATGTTAAGGTTCCATCTCCCGAAGGAACCTCTTGAGATACATCTTTATGCACTAGGTCACCATTCAATGAACCACCAAGTGGTTGTTCAAAGAAGGTATCAAAATCCTGCGCGAAAGCCACAGCTGATAATGGGATTGCCATGAGAAAAGCACCCGTTTTAAATAAATTCTTCATCAAGGCTTCTTTTTATTTCTTTTAATAAATTTTCAATGCTTTGAGAATAGCCTTTTAGCAATCCAAACTCCACATGCTCAAGCGTTTTTTCTCCAGAACTATCTGAAATGTAGTATGTATCTGTAATTTTTTGCGTCACCGGAACCCAGTGTCCCATTCCATATACAGTTGGAATGCAAGTGATGCTGATTTTTTTGAATGCCTGACCGACTTTTTCACCGTATACATCTAAGTTGAGTTCGCATCCGTGGTCTTTATTTTTGTACTGTTTTATTGCCGCCTGCAAAATACTTTTCCCACTATGTTCAATGACTGCCTTTTTAAATTGATGCAGCTCTCCTGATTTCATTGCCTCAGAATAAAGCTTTGTAAAGTCATGAAGATCAATACCACTCTGATTTCTTTTCAGAAAGTCTTGCGCTTCACCGGCAATGGTTATAGCGTGATTCGCCTGATCAAGCAGGGTCGCTCTGATGGATTCCCTCTCTGTATTCAATACAGCTTGCTTGATGTGTTCGATGTAAGAAATATCACTGACACTGAGGTCTTTCGCTTGCCCATTCAAGGACATCAGCATCACAGGTAGAGATAACAATATTTTTTTCATGGTACATTCCTCAAATACAATAAGTCTTTACTATTTTTGCGAGTGCTCGCGCGTCATCTAAAGCTGAATGATGGTTTTCAATATAATCACCACAAAAGTCTTCAACGACCTCACGAAGGGAGTGGCGAAGCCTCGCACTTGGGACATTGCGATAAAACTGATATTGCGCATCAAAGTAGGGGGACTTCGTCAATTTGTGACCGTTCGGTAGAGAAACCATCCCTGCTTTTGTTGACAGAATTTCTTTATCTCGTTTCCCCCACGAGCACCATTTCAAGTCTCCCGGGGACAACACTGCCTGTTGGCTGACAAAATCGTTCATCATACGCATCGCTTTTTTCAAATCTGGCGCAGACACAAAATCTGATTCGTGCAATGAAAGAAAATCTAATGTTGTGGGACAAAAGTATTCAGGCTTCACATGTGTTTGAAAGGAGCCAACCTCCTTCCCAAATTCGTCTACAGCCACAATTCCGATTTCATAAATATCGACACGTTCGTTCTTCTTTTTCCCATAGCTGAACTCTAAATCCAGACAAAGTGTTCTGGCAGGTGATCTTTCAAATTTTTTACACATGATTTTTTTGTTGAAAGATAGAAAACTGGACTGCTGAATTCAAATACACGAAAAAAGGCAGAATTAGCCCCATCTCCGATGCCGAATTTCGTATGAATCTTACCCATTACATGGACTTAGACTCCAGATGAAAACGAAGCCGTGAATTGAACCGTCACCATGAAAAGGGCGTGCTGAGTTGCGTCAGCTTTTATGGTGAAGGGAACCGAGACATATTCACGATTAAACTTTAGAGTGCCTATTAGGAGTTCGACCAAGAATGTCGCCCACTTTCACACAGATACGCGCCGAAAATACGAGGTCTTTGCTTCACAATAGACCATTCGAAAACCTCATTTTCTCGGATCTTTTTACAGTTCTTTATTACAACTAGTTTTCTTGATGACAATATGTGATTTAAAACAATCATTTAACTAAAACTCCAACCCATTCACACTCATGCGTTTTATTTGTCCTGAGCCAGAAATCTGGTAGACTGCGGCAATATAAGGACAAAAACAAAAAAAGAAGGTCAAAAAACGATGTCTTCAATCAAAGTAACAAAGCGTGATGGTCGTTACATGCCATTGGATATTGAAAAAATTCACAGGGTCTTCGATTGGGCGTGTATTTGAAGGATTCACACTTGATGGCTAACGACCGACTGACGCTGCCGTCTTGTCAGGTCCGTGTTCTGAACGATAAACCCATCTTGATCGCTGCGGCTAAATCTGGCGTGCTTCTGGATTATCACTGTGCAGAGGGCCGTTGTGGCGCATGCATGAAAACACTGAAATCAGGGCAGGTTTTCTACCGAGACGGAACACCGATCGCCTTCATCCCGCAAGGGAAAACTTTAACCTGTCGCGATTTTGCTGAAAGCAACTTAGAAATTGAGTAACCGAATGAAAAAAACGAAAAGATTCATGCGCAAGATCTACAACTACTGGTACAAATCAGCGCGTCTCGGATTTCATCAGTTCAATGATGAATTCCACTACAGACAGCAGATCTGGACCCTGAAAAAATAATGACAGCGCAAAGCAGAGAAAAAACATGACACTCTTCAGTCAGGAAACCCAAGCCGCGCTTATCGCGCATGATGAATTTGTTGTGGGGCTCAGTGGTGGCGTAGATTCCGTTGTTGCGCTTGATTGCATGAATGCTTTCGCTAAATCCCATGCAAGTCCTCTCAAAGTCAGGGCGATTCACGTTCACCATGGATTCAGTGACAACGCAGATAACTGGCATGCGTTCTGTCAGGCTGTTTGCGACAAATATGGCATTCCGCTAACAACACTCAAGGTTAAGGTTGATGGCTCGAAGAATCTCGAAGCCAACGCAAGACAGGCGCGGTACCGTGCCATCAAAAACAATTTATCTTCATCAGAATGCCTCATCACGGGGCATCATGAAGATGATCAGGCGGAAACCATTCTGCTCGCCCTGAAGCGGGGAACCGGGCTGGATGGACTTTGTGGCATGGCTCAATTCAGCATTGTTCATGAGATCCCGATTTTTAGGCCCCTTTTGTCTGTCAGCAGAGATGAAATCGAAGCCTACGCTCAACAGCTCAATCTGGAATGGATCGAAGATGAGAGCAATACAGACACCCGCTTTGACCGGAATTACCTTCGCCTGGAAATCTTACCGCGACTCAAGGAAAGGTGGCCGGCTTTCTCTCGAACAGTTGGCCGCACCGCTCAAATGTGCCAACACTCACGAGAGCTGACAGAACACTTTGCTGAAACGGATGTTCAGAGGGTGGTTGCGCAAGGCTTTCTCTCTCTGGCAGACATTCAATCGAAGCCTTCCAGTTATCAATTTTACATCCTCCGGGAGTGGTTCAAACGATGTGGCATCGCCCCTCAGGCACTGGCTCGGATGAGAGAAATTGAAAGGGCGGTGATCGGTTCGCGATACTGGATGAATCCAAAACTTGAGCTGTCCAAAGGGGTTTGGCTGCACAGAAAAGGAGATAAAATCTATCTTTCTGTCGACAAAAGTGCCGGGTGTTGAATGCAGTGAAAAGTGCCTCTCACTAGGAGTCCTTATCTTACTACAAAAGACGTGCGGTTCTTGCCGCCGAGCGCGCTCTCTGATTACACTTAGGCCAATCCTCTCATCACTTACAAAAATAAAAATTTTATGAAGACATATCCTAAATGTGCGCTGGCTCTTATGCTCGCAGCATTGTTTTTATCCGGCTGTGAAAACGGCAATAATATTCACGACACGAGTGAACCCGCGCCACCTGTAGACCCAACCCCTGTCGATCCGCCGCCAGTCACACCGCCAGAAGAAACAGTGCTGGTGGAATCGGTTTCTTTTTCGGGTCAGTTTGCACCGCATGCAACAGTAGCCATAAATTTCCAGTGCACCGGCTGCGACATGAAGGCCACAAAATTCTCATGGAAAGTCACCAAGCGCTCAGACCCGACCTACCTCAGATCGTCGATGCAGAAAACACTCGACATTCTGGAAGAAGAAGCGAACGCTCAAATCACCTTCACGATTTCGCCTGTTGATCTGGATGGCAACCTGCAGAAAGACGTGGTGAAAATGTTTGATCTTGAGAAAGGCGAAGGCTTTGACCATGCAGAATTCTTCCATTTTGGAAAAGATGGCTACGTGATTCGACTCAATGACAACATCTTCATGTCTTCCCAGAACGCAGAAACCATGTCGCCCAAGCGGGTTTACCTGCTCAACAAAGATGATTCAGGCACAAAAGATTTTGCCATTGGAATGCCTTCATTGCGTGAACCTAGCGGTTCTTTCCTTCGAAAAGAACTGTACGAGTTCCCAAATCAACGCTGGGGAATTGCAATCAACGTCAACGGTGAATCTCAGGAGCTGACTGATTTTGAGGGCGACGACTATGTGCTGGATTGTGGTGACGAATACTTCACCTACAAAGGCACAAAAGTTTCCCGTTATGACAGCGCAAACCTCAGTGTCGCGACAAACACTTATGAAGCGGGCGCACTCACGGATGTAAAAGCGTATTGCGGTCATGGTGTCGTGTTTGAAAAATCAGACAACAAAGCGGTTTATTTCCCGAAAAAAGGCGATTCAAGACCAGAAACATCCATTGAGATCTTCGACATGGTGCCAGAGACCTTTTTCACAAATCAAGCATTCAGCGGATACCTGACCTCGAAAGGTGAGCTAAAACTGCTCGGTCAGGATCTGCCGCCATTAGCTTTCTCTAAACATGGTATTCGAAAGGTCTACAACAACATTTCAGCCACAGAGATAACCCTCGAATTTGAAGACGGCACGTTTTACCGCGTCGGCGACTTCGGAGCCAAATTCCTTGAGGTTGTTCCGGCTGGCACATCAACAACAGTGCTCGGCGTGAATGCTCAGACACCGCGCGCCCCGGCAGATCTGAACCTTGTGGACTTCTTATACCTGAGTAATGGCAATATACTGACTTCCGGCGAAAGTGCAGAAGGTCGTTTCTATGAGCCAATGACCAACAAGTCATGTGCCGATTGGTTGAACGAAGCCGCAAATGATGGGACATTGAAGGGCGTTGATTTGACTGCGGCAGCAGGCAATAGCGCACAGCTCATGATGGCAACGGACAAAAATGGCTATCTCTACGCTTGTCATCCAGATAAAGCCTCAGTCAACATTGATGACAAGATGACGGAACAATCAATCAGCACCAGTTACACGCAAATGAAGCATTCGAAAGGCACCAATGAGGTCTACCTTCTGGATCAAAACAATAACACGCTGATGGCTTACACAGTTTCGGTAGATGCACTTGGTAAGCCGGCTTTTACGGAATATCCGCTCGACAATATTGATAACAGCGTTGACATGCTTGGCTTTGGGGAAGCGAATCAGGGCTCGAACCTCAACGTCATCCGGGCTGATGGCACCCAAATTATTTTAGGCCCAATCGCGGAGAAGACAGGGGACAAATCCATTGTATTTCGTGGATACGAAGCCTGGAATCACCTCAATACCTTGTGTTCAAATTCTCAATGCACATCCATTCACAGTAATGGGGCTGGGGATGTGGGCATTGCAGTCATCAACAACGCAAACTCAGTGATTCGATACACGTATGAGGGCATACTCAAAGCAAAAGAAGAGACAACAACTTCCCCTCAGTGACAAAACGCTCACATCAAACGTCAATTCAAAAGCGAACAATACGGTTCGCTTTTTTAATGCCCATCAACATCTGCCAGAACAGAATAAAAACGGCTTCACTTCAATTTATCTGCCTTTCAATGCTCCCATTCATTGATCGATACATACCATTTACACCCTGTGATACGAGATGAAAATTTCATGATTGTTGTCAAATTATCTTTGGAAAAATCTTTTAAGAAAATTCTTTTCTAAAATAACATCAGCGTCCCTCGAACGATAATAATATTCATATCAAAAAATAAGAAAAAAGCACGAAATATCCTCAATATTTCAATTAATTAAACATCAAAACCGGGCGTGAGTTGCGTGACAATATAAAAACTCATATGTCATACTTTTTCCAAATGTCACCAATTTACGAGAACTCACTGTGCAATACGTTAAAGCTGATGAGAGTGTTCGAAACCTTGTAGAAAATTACAGGGGCGGAGAACTCATCCTGTCACCCAGCTTTCAGCGAGGTTATGTTTGGTCTGCGAAGCAGGCAACGAAGCTGATTGAAAGTATCCTCATGTCTATTCCCATTCCGTCTATATACCTGTATGAAATTTTGGATAATTCAGACAAAACAGTGCGTGAAGTGATTGATGGAAAGCAAAGACTCACCAGCATCATCTATTTCGTTTTAGATAAGTCGCCCTGGCAGGGTGGAAAAAAATTCCGCCTTCAGTCTAAATACCCAGAGCTCAACGGAAAAACGTTTGCAACACTGACTGTTGAACAGAAGAAAAAAATCTATGGCACCAAACTCAGGACGATCGAAATCCCGTCAAGTATTGATCCTAAAATGAAGTACACACTTTTTGAACGCGTGAATGTGGGCTCTGTCGCCCTGAATGCCCAGGAGATACGAAACTGTATCAGCAGAGGGGCTCTGAATGATTGGTTAAATGCAACGGCAGCGTCCCTGATCTGCACCCGACTGATGGGCGACATCGGTAAGAATACACGAATGGAACGCCAAGACGCGCTGCTTCGGATGTGTTGCCTGTATTCAGAGTGGAACGGGCAGGGCGATCTACCCGATATGAGCAAGTCACGCTTAGATAAATTTATGCGTAAACATGCGGGTCTGACAGAAAAAGACATGGAGCCCATGTTTAAATCAGTGACAACGTCACTCAAGAGAGCTTTAACCATCTTTGGCGACGATGCTTTTAAAACGCATCTGGGCTTTGATGCACGCGCCCTTGTTTCAACCTGTGTCTGGCTCATGCTGCAAAATGATCTCGTAACACATAACGGATTGGCGGATCGACTCAAAGAAGGTTTCGAACTTTCTAAATCTGACCCTGACTTCAGATCAGCCTCAACCAGAGTGAAAGCTTCTGCCATCTTCAGTTATCTGAGCGCATGCCTCAACGAACAAGCGGTGCGACTTGATCCGGTTCGGCGCTTTTCAAGAGCATTTGCACAGAAGCTTTTCTTTGAAAGCCAGGACAAATCATGCGCCATTTGTTCAAACCAAATCCACAGTTTTGATGATTGCGATGTGGATCATCGTATCCCCTGGGCACTGGGCGGAAGAACACATGCTGATAATGCACAATTAACCCACGGCAGATGCAACCGGCAAAAAGGAATAAGGGTAGGTTTCAATGGCTCATCTTTGTGATTTGAATATTGGCTTTGAGGCATCTGATGAAGCGGTCTCGTCTTTGATTCACCGTTATGACGAGGGGGATCTTGTGATTGATGTCGATTGTCAGCGGGGTGACGTCTGGGATACCAAAAGGGCATCGAAGCTCATTGAAAGCGTTTGCCTCGGTCTTCCTTTACCCATTTTTTACACGTATGAATGCGAAAATTACTCTGAACTCATTGATGGAAAGCAGCGCTTTTTATCATTTCTGAAGTTTGTGAATAACGAATATAAGCTGAAGAATCTCAAGACGCTGAAGCAGCTCAATGGCAAGTATTTCAGAGATTTAAAGCCATCAGAACAACGACAGATCAAAAACCATAAACTGCATGTATACAGTACACATGCCGATTCAGACGAAGCAAAGTATGAAATTTTCGAAAGACTCAACACTGGCGGTACAACGCTGAAGTCTCAGGAAATCATTCTTGGCCTGAACGAGGGCGCTGTTTCAGCGTTTGCGAAATCAGTCTCGCAGAAAATGATTGAGAGCAAAGTCGAGAGGGCATCTTCGAACAAACACAAACAACTCGATTCCAAAGTGCTGCAGTTAATGTTCTTCGCGGACAATGAGCTGGACTCCACAGTCGCCACGTCACATAAGAAAATTCTTCATGAAGTACTCAACTCACCAACATACGAAGAGAAGCTCACAAGTGAGTATGTTGACGAAGCGGCGAGAATGCTTTCACTCACCAAAGAGTCCAGCTACAGAATGAGCAAGCGCCTCTGGCCAGAAAGACCGAATCCCAAAGAAAACCACTCCTTCAGAGAAGTTCTGACCCATGTCTTTTCAAAGGTCAGCGTTTTGGGTACGGCTTTAGACAGTGACGCTTGGCGACACATTGCGAAGCCGATAGAGAACCGGTTCGTCCAACTCATCCAGGAAAATGAAGAAAATTACTTCGCGTTTACGAACAGCACAGGCAGCCGGCCTGCACGAAGAATAAAAGCCAGCATCTCTGAAGAACTTTTAAAAACGATGGATGAAATCGTTTAGGTTGAGAAATCCATTACCATTCCTGTGAGCGCAGCAATCATCAGACAAAGTACACGCATGGATGCACTTTGTCTGTCACTGACTACGGAATCATCGTATTCAACATAAATTTAACATAAAGTATATAATTACTATCTCACCATCGTGACCCATTCTTGCTTCGCAGAATCACTCACGATGGTGACATTAATTATATAAAATCAATAACTTAATTCACATAATCTATATTATGTTAAATGTGTAATCTGGTTAATCATGGGTTGGTTATGGCGCGATCAATCATCCTTCCATCTTTGCTTCCTCTCCGGTCAAGTTATTGTGTTCAGCCTCTCCTTCTATGAAACGTTTAATTCATTGCTATCAGATGATGTTCATAAACAATTGAATGACTATCGGTTCACATGCATAATTACTGCATTCATTAAAAACACAACTTTTGGACGAACATTTCAATGAAAGATCCAGCAAAAACAGCCCGCATAATCAAAGGAATACTCAATCTTGTTGGTTTCATTCTGGTTACTTCCATGCTTGGTTTCGGAACATACGATTTCATGATGAGTCGATACTGCGCTAATGCTCACGGCATCACCACAGGAAAGAACGATAGCTGGATGATTGAAGTCTGTAAAGAATCATACTGGGATAACCGATATGGCGGTCGTGACGGGTGGGAATAACACTTACATAGGCCTTTGAACATCTCCATCAAGCAGTTCAGCGTTTGATGCTGATTTGATGCCAACAATGCTCAAGCGGCGGCCCTTGCCTCACCGCTTTGAGCATTGTCATAACAACAGTTTAATACTGAATCTACCCTCACTTATTTCAACATCGCGACACCCCCGATATCCACTGAGATAATGAAGTTTGTCGAACTTCAAATGAATCAACGCACCATTGCTCAATCCCACTGCCCTTCTGTAATACATCCGTTTCATGATTGACTGGTGTTGTTGAATAAACAATTGAATGAATATTGTGTTGTATGCATAATTACTGCATTCATTAAGACACAACGTTAGGACGAACGATTCAATGTCACCAGAAACAGCTCGCAAAATCAAAATAATCATCGGACTGGTCGGTTTTATTCTGGTTTCCTGTATGCTTGCTTTCACAGCATACGACTTCATGATGAGCCGATACTGTGCTAATGCACATGGCATCAACACGAGGCCGGATAGTAGTTGGATGATTAAAGTCTGCAAGGACCACTACTGGAGCAACCAATTTGGTGGCCGTGACGGGTGGGAATAACCAGACCCGGTAAAACATTCCATGCATACGTACATCAAGACAAAACTCTAAGACGAACTATTCAATGGCAAATCCATCAGAAACAGCTCGCAAAATTAACATGGTCATCGGCCTGGTAACTTTCATTCTGGTCACCGCAGGGTTTTCTTTCGCAACATTCGACTTCATGATGGGGACATTCTGCGATAATGCTCACGGAATCAATACTGAGTACGTTGGTGGCTGGATGATTGAAGTTTGCAAAGACCACTACTGGGATAACCGATACGGCGGCCGTAACGGGTGGGAATAACACTTACTCAGGTCTTCGAACATCTCCATCAAGCTCTTGTTCAATGGTATGTCGCGCATCAATTCCATCTCAATCTCAGTATTTTCTGATGCGCGCCAGACACTCTTTGCGAGCACAAAGAGTGCCCAGAAATGCTTTTTCTTTCTCTGGTTCTGGCCGGGTCGGTTATAGGCGCTCCCTGCGCCGACAACCTAAAAATTCATCCATGAATTTTTCCCTGTGATTGTGGATGAATTGAATTCTCGACTGTGATTAAACAGTTTCGTTTAAAACAACCGGTCAGCAAGGAAACGAAACTGACAGACTGCATTCGAACTCATTCATACCAAAAATACTCAGGCGGTGGCCTTTGCCTCACCGCTTTGAGCATTGTCATAACAACAGTTTTAACCTTGGGCTTACCTTCAACATCGCGACCCCCCCGATACCTACTGAGGTGATGAAGTCTGTCGAACTTCAAATGAATCAACGCACCATTGCTCAATCCCACTGCCCTTCTGTAATACATCTGTTTCATGATTGACTGGTGTTGTTGAATAAACAATTGAATGAATATAGCGTTGTATGCATAATTACTGCATTTATTAAAGACACAGCTCTAGGATGAACAATTCAATGGCAAATCCATCAGAAACAGCTCGAAAAATCAAATTTATCATCAATCTAGTAACTTTCATTCTAGCTACCACTCTACTTGCATACACGGCTTACGACTTCATGATGGGGCGATTCTGTGATAATGCTCACGGAATCAACACAAAGTACGTTGGTGGCTGGATGATTGAAGTCTGTAAAGAATCATACTGGGATAACCGATACGGCGGTCGGGACGGCTGGGAATAACACTTACATAGGTCTTCGAACACCTCCATCAAGCAGTTCATCGGTTGCAATTTATGTCTTGCTCAATGGTATGTCGCGCATCAATTCCGTCTCAATCTCAATATTTTCTGATGCGCGCCAGACACTCTTTGCGAGCACAAAGAGTGCCCAGAAATGCTTTTCTTTCTCTGGTGCTGGCCGGGCCGGTTATAGGCGCTCCCTGCGCCGACAACCTAAAAATTCATCCATGAATTTTTCCCTGGGGTTGTGGATGAATTGAATTCTCGACTGTGATTAAACAGTTTCGTTTAAAATAACCGGTCAGATCGGAGCATCTCAAGAAAACGAAACGAACAGACTGCATTCGAACTCATTCATACCCAAAATACTCAAGCGGCGGCCCTCGCCTCACCGCTTTGAGCATTGTCATCACAACAGGTTAACACTGAATCTACCCTCACTTATTTCAACATCACGGCACTATCGATACCTACTGAAATGATGATGAAGTCTGTCGAACTTCAAATGAATCAACGCACCATTGCTCAATCCCACTACCCTTCTGCGATTTATCTGTTTCATGGATGACTGGTGTTGTTGAATAAACAATTGAATGAGTATTGTGTTGTATGCATAATTACTGCATTTATTAAAGACACAACTTTAGGATGATCGATTCAATGTCAGCAGCAACAGGTCGCAAAATCAAAAGATTACTTAATCTTATTGGCTTCATTCTGATTCCCACTCTACTTGCTTTATCAACATTCGACTTCATGATGGGTCGATACTGCGATAATGCTCATGGCATCACCACGGGAAAAAACGATAGTTGGATGATTAAAGTCTGCAAAGAATCATACTGGGATAACCGATACGGCGGCCGTGACGGGTGGGAATAACCAGACCCGGTAAAACATTCCATGCATACGTACATCAAGACAAAACTCTAAGACGAACTATTCAATGGCAAATCCATCAGAAACAGCTCGAAAAATCAAATTTATCATCAACCTAGTAACTTTCATTGTGGTTACCACTGGATTTACTTTCGCAACATTCGACTTCATGATGGGCCGATACTGCGATAATGCTCACGGCATCAACACGAGACCGGATAGTAGTTGGATGATTAAAGTCTGCAAGAACCACTACTGGAGCAACCAATTTGGCGGTCGGGACGGCTGGGAATAACACTTACATAGGTCTTCGAACACCTCCATCAAGCAGTTCAGCGGTTGCAATTTATGTCTTGTTCAATGGTATGTCGCGCATCAATTCCATCTCAATCTCAGTATTTTCTGATGCGCGCCAGACACTCTTTGCGAGCACAAAGAGTGCCCAGAAATGCTTTTTCTTTCTCTGGTGCTGGCCGGGTCGGTTATAGGCGCTCCCTGCGCCGACAACCTAAAAATTCATCCATGAATTTTTCCCTGGGGTTGTGAATGAATTGGATTTCCGAGTGTGATTGAAGAGTTCCGTTTTAAAACAACCGGTCAGATCGGATCATCGCAAGAAAACGAAAGTGACAGACTGCATTCGAACTCATTCATACCAAAAATACTCAGGCGGTGGCCCTCGCCTCACCGCTTTGAGCATCGTCATCACAACAGGTTAACGCTGAATCTACCCTCACTTATTTCAACAGCGCGGCACCACCGATACCTACTGAGGTGATGAAGTCTGTCAAACTTCAAATGAATCAACGCACCATTGCTTAACCCCACTACCCTTCTGTAATACATCTGTTTCATGGTTGACTGGTGTTATTGAATAAACAATTGAATGAATATAGCGTTGTATGCATAATTACTGCATTTATTAAAGACACAGCTCTAGGATGAATAATTCAATGGCAAATCCATCAGAAACAGCTCGCAAAATCAAATTTATCATCAACCTAGTAACTTTCATTGTGGTTACCACTGGATTTACTTTCGCAACATTCGACTTCATGATTAGTCGATACTGCGCTAATGCCCACGGCATCACCACAGGAAAGAACGATAGTTGGATGATTGAAGTCTGTAAGGATCACTACTGGGATAACCGATACGGCGGCCGTGACGGGTGGGAATAACCAGACCCGGTAAAACATTCCATGCATACGTACATCAAGACAAAACTCTAAGACGAACATTTCAATGGCAAATCCATCAGAAACAGCTCGCAAAATTAACATGGTCATCGGTCTAGTCGGCTTCATTTTGGTTACTTCTATGATTGCTTTCGGAACATACGACTTCGTGATGGGTCGATACTGCGATAATGCTCATGGCATCACCACGGGAAAAAACGATAGTTGGATGATTAAAGTCTGTAAGGATCACTACTGGGATAACCGATACGGCGGCCGTGACGGGTGGTAATCATATCCACTCTGGATGAAAGAGAGAGCGCCACATGCGTGGCGCTTATTTATCAATCATCGCCCAGAAGCTGAGCTAAATTCATGAAGATGTTCAGAAGATCAATAAAAATTGATGTAGACAGTGCAATCGCATTCGTCAGTGTGGGTTCCACCGTTCGAGCCATAACCAAATCAAACCCGAGAAAACCCATAAAAATCACAACAGACAGAATATGAATGAGGGTCATCTCAATCTTCAGGAAGAATACTGCGACAAGCGAGACCAGAATGAGTCCGATCAACGCGATCATGAGAAAACCCATAATTCTTTGGAAAAATGCTGGGAACATCGCTGAAGCAATCATCATGACGCCAAGTGCCAACAGCGTAAGCACGCCGGCCTCATATAGAATTTCATGCTCAACCGACGCGAACCAAGGGGCAGAGATAAACCCTAAGGCAATCGGAACGAGTGAGAATCCGATCAGCTGAACAGGAATGTTCCCACGAACACCCGCCATCACCGATCCCAAAACCGCGACCAGGAAAGTCCCCAGAAAAAGAATGATTGGACTGATTGAGGCAACGATCATTGGATCAATGGCTGAGGTTACCCCCCAAAATATCAATATAGATAATGCAATCAGGCAAGACAGGGTGATATTAAAAACACTTCGACAACTTCTTTTTTCGTTATTCATAATATTTTCTTTGTTTTAATTTAAACGTTTTTGGAAGACTGAAACAAAGAATCAAATATAAGGTTAATCAATTTAGCTGAACGTATTCAAGTTAGAGAAAGAAACGGAAATACAAATACTTTGAGCAACTCACAAACAATCACCACCGCCATCGGCGGGGTGGTTTAGACGTGACAATAAACAAGGAGTGACGTTGTCACCCCTATCCTCTGCTCTTTACGTCTTTATTTTACGTCTTTATTTTGCCTTGTTCACCGATAAAGTCTTTTTATTCATATCGAGTATCAAATTCGCTTGCTTGGTCAGCAAAATGGAATGCGATGAGTAAACAATGATTGCGTTCGGAAACTTTTCGCGAAGCCTGTGCATAAATCGCTGCGCTTCTAATGGCGACAAGTGAGAGCAAGGCTCATCCATGAGGATGAGATCTGGATGGTTCCCCAGCGCACAAATCATACGCACCATCTGATATTGACCCGACGACAAATTGAGACTTTCTACCGACTCGCCGTGAATCGCATGCTGATTCAGCACGAAGTTCGCCCCAAAATCACGCAGCAGCTCGAAGAAATTTTTGATGTTCGCACCAAACTTCAACGATGCATTAAACCCAAGCGTATCGGCAACAAAGCGATCATCCGGCGAGTAATAAGCCACATTCTCCTGAAAGAAATTCGAGTCGTATTCACTGGGTGCCACGTTGTTGAAAAATACCCGACCGCCTGATGGCGGCATGTAGCCCGCGAGCACCCGGAGCAGCGATGATTTCCCTGATCCCGCAGTCCCGATGACCGCCAGTGACATCCCTTGAGACACCGACAAATCTATACCAGAAAATACAGGGTGTTCATCGTAAACCACAGACAGGTTTTGTGCATTTAAAGTGTTACTGTTGCTGCTATCTGGCGTATACATCACCCCCATTTCAAACATAGATGGCTCATACACTTCGTGAAGCGCAGTAATCGCACCTTTCATCTTAGAGTGAGCGATGGTGGCTTGATATATGCGATTCGACAGTGCCGAAATCGCCCCCGAACACCGTCCATTCAACAACATCAGTGCAATCACAGCCGATTGTTGTAAATCGCCCACCTGAATCGCAAAGTATGCCGCCACAAAGATCACAACAATGGATGTTGAACTGTAGAGCTTGAGGATGCCTGAAGATTTTTCATCATGATCCTGAATCTGAATGTTAAACACTGAGACATCGTTGGTCATCGACATCCAGCGCTTACGGATTCTGTCTCGGTTGAGGAACTTAAAGAACCGTTTCCCTTTTTCCATCCCAATCAAATAGGTCAGCTTTTGATCTTTCAACTGATTCAACAGCATGATCTTCCGGTACGCTTTCATCTTCATGGTCAGAAGCACAACAAAGAACACCATATAAATCGTGATCGGGAAAATAGCGTTCACACCCAGCATGAAGGCGAATGCCACCATGATGACAAAGGCAGTCAGCGCATCCAGACCAATATGCCCTGCCGTCTTCCAGATGGCCACAATCGATTCAGTTGCGGTCTTCCAGTGAACAATTGCATCTTTGTGTCGCGAGTGAACCACTTTATTGAAGAAGACATCTTCCGCAATCCGGCTTTCAGACTCTATCCGCCGGTTCAGCCCCGCCATAATCCACTCTTTGATGAAAAACTCCACGATGAAGATCATCACAAAGATGGCTGAAACGACCAGCAGTGAAGAAACCGATTCACCAAACACCAATCGGCTGTTGAACAGGTTCGAGTACACAGGACTCGCCATCACAAAAGCCACCAGCACCAGAAGCAATAAAGAAGCTGCCGGGGTTCGCTTCACCAGCATCTGAGGGATTTTCGCCGCTTCCACATACCTGAAGCTGACTCTCACTGCAAAACATTCTGCGGATGTAAATGGCGGAAGCTCTCCTCCGCCTTCGACCATGAACTCATTGACATCCGACTTCCGAATAACGTGAATCTTCTCGTTATGGATGGCAATAAACGCACTGGGGATAGTCGTATCACTTTCGACATCCACATCAACGATGTCCGCTTTAATCAGAGGGTGCTCATTGAGCTCAATCAGCTCTTTCACGACCTGCCTGTACTGAGACTTTCTCTTCGGCTGGTAGTGTTCAGTTTGGATACCGACCCCCTGTTCGTTGAGGTATCCTTTGATCAAATCAAGATCGACTCTATTCATTTTCTATGACCGTTGCTTGATTGTTGGCTTCCTCAAATTGGCGATGAAGCTCTTCTGTTTTCATGGCAATAAAACACATGCTCGAGAGTTTCGATTCGCGTTCCATGATTGGAAGTGAGTCAATTTGCGCAATGTCGTATTCCCCGCCTTCGGAGATCGCTTTCCGCTTCGAGAAAACAAAGTTATAAGTGGCATAGCGTTTCGCTGTCGCCCCATCCAGCATTCCGCCGATGATGCATGAAGTACTGATGTAAACCGGTTGTTTGCCGTAGACACGGTCATAGGTCACCATCATGCTACGAAAGACCTCATCAGTCAGGATGTGGCTTTCTATCGGGAATACGAGTCCACTTTCAGTGGCTAACTTATACGTGCCTTCTGTTGGAGCGAGCTGAGCCTGAAGAAAGGACAAGAGCATCACCACAAAAACTAAAAAAACGGCTGCCAATGCACATGACAGCAAACCTACGAAACCTACCATTGTTAATACGGTTCAAATATTGTTTTATTTTTCACCAACACACTACGTATGTAATCGAAAACAGTCACCGTACCGCCGACAGCAAAGACATTCACTTCAGTTCCCTCTGAAAGAGGGATGTTTTCTGAAGGAATGATCGTCACCTTGTAGTATCGAGAGTCATCATTTTTTCGGTCATCCTCAAAGCTGTCTTCAGAGATTCGAGTGATGGTGCCTTTAAATGTTGTTTTCGCCGACGCAAGTGAAGGCTGAATATTTACGTTCATCCCAAGAGAGATATCCCCACGATATTTGGCGAGGAACTTCGCGGAGATCACCACATCCGACTCATCTTTTTGCAACAGCATGATGGCTTCTGACTCCTCTAAGAAATAATCGACACCGACATTTTCCTCTAAAGAGAGTACAACCCCATTGATGGGAGAATGTATAGTTGAGCGATCTATCTTGAGTTTCGCAAGCGCGAGTTCGTTGGCGTTCAGTGCAAGTTCATCTTTAATGTCGTAGAGCTTATCCGTGGTTCTGGTCAGCCGGTCTGAAAGTTCATTAAAGATGGCTGACTTCTTACTACTGACATCAATTTGCAGCTTCGTGATCCCCGATTCATTTTCATTGAGCGACTGAAGCATGCTATTCAGCTCCCGCTTCGCATCTTCCACCTGAAGCGCGGTGGCGCCATGTTTCTCAAGTCTTCGAATCTTCGACTTCGTGATATTGATACTATCCCGGATCATCTCTGCTTCTCCCCGCTTCGCCTCAACCAGCGCGGCGACATCTTCCTGATAAGCGAAATAATCTTTTGCTTTCCACTGATAGCTTTTAATCACGCCGACAAAATCGCGCTTGACGTCTTCACTGGCCTCACAGCCAGCCGCCACGTGAGAGATCAGCTTTTCGTTTTCTTTCTCTAAAATATCCATCAGACGTCTGGTCGTGCAGATATCAAGTTCTGCTCTTTCCAGCTGGCTTTGAAGATTACTTCCATTCTTCATTAAGCTTTGCGATTTAAAGATCACGTCATGATTATCAAAGGCGATCAAGGGATCGCCATTTTTCACTTCAGAGCCAGAAGAAACAAAGATTTCTTTTACATTACCTGTACTGTGACTCTTAATTTGCAGCGTGTTGTTCTTCCCGTCGACAAACCCGCGCCCCGGAGAGACCAGTTCAATGTCGCTCACACCGATCCCGATCAGCGCACACAGGGTCAAAGGGACGAAGACCTTGGCGTGAAAAGCCATTAAATATCACCCGTGAGGACATCGATCGACAGCATTGTGTTCACAAGCGTCGCCTCAGTGTCCGTCTTTTGCTGAATTGCTAAATAGTAGCCATTCCAGGCTTGGATAAGCTCATATAAAGACGTCACGTTAATCTGGTATTCGTTTTGACGCTCTTGAATCAGGTCTCGCTTGATCGTGATGGACGCTTCTTGAGATTCAAGCAGACGACGGTTGCTATCCAGAATAGAAAGCTGAGACTCCAGGCTCAGTTTCAGATCTTCCCGCATTTGGTCAAGCATGTATTGTTCAGACTTGTATTGAGACGTTGCGGTCTTATCTTTCCAGTAATTTGCCGGGTTAAAGAGATCCAACGTCACCATAATACCCACTTCACTCTCTGAACGACTCAACGTCAGGTTGTCTGCTTTCGTCTTCGCGTAGAGGTCAACACTCATCCAGTTGTCTGCGGTATCAATCGCTTTATTGGCGGCTTGCACTTCCAGTGCCTTCTTCCGAAGAGACTTGTTATTTTGCACATCACCAACCGCTTTTTTTCCGATTAATGCATCCACGGTCGTCAGATCGACTGCCATATCTTTCGGATAGGGAATCCCTGAAACTTGCTCCAGATTCAGGCGAAGTTGTTTGATCTTCAGTTTTGTAGCGAGGATGGCATTTTCCATATCTGTGATCAGCACTTCAGCCGTTGTCGAGTCTGATGCTTTTGCCAACCCCCCTTTGACCTTATCGCGAATATCTGCATCAATTTTTTTCGCTTTTGCCAAGATGTCTTCTCCTTCACGGATAAGGCTCTCGTAGAGGGAAATGTTGTAGACAGAGGTCGTGATTTGAGCACGGATGTTACTTTTCTCAATGTCGACATTCATGCCAGCCGCATCAGCTTTAGACGCCAGCATGCTGTACACATCATTGTGGTTATCACGCCAGATGTTGCTGCGAAGGTTCACATTTGATTCATGTTTCCGGTTATCCCAGGGATTGATTCCAACCTCTTCTGGCCCATCTTCCATGTGCGTTTTTGTCGTGTGGTCAATTTTAAAACTGGGCAGGTAATACTTGTCTTCTTGTTCCAGACGGATTTTCTCGACGTCATATTGAGACATGAGAGACTTAATTCTGAAAGAATTCCCAATGGATTGCTCGATGTAGTCATTCAATGACGTATCAGCAAATGCAGCGCCCGAATTGAGGCAAAAAACAGCGACGGCAGCCGCGATGACTTTTATTTTCATTAATAATATAACCTTTGATTTTCAGAAAATTCATTCATATTGTTATGAAAAATAGTTAAAAAAGGAAGCCAGAGACTCCCTTTTTTATCATCAGCTATTCACATTAAGACTTAATGGATAACAGCCCCCCGGCAATCGCGCCGATCGCTTGTTTCAGTTTAGAAGCCTGTTCTTTTTGAATGCCACTGAGATTTTCAGTTGATTCATTAATTTTAGACAGCTTCTCGTAACTGCCCGCTTCAAACTTGAGGATAGCCTCCTGGCTCTGCTGAATCTTCGAAAGATTATCCTTGAATTCATGAATTGAATTGATGACGGTTTCATTTAACTCACCTTGTGAGTGAATACTGGTCGCTAATTTACCTGAAGCTTCAGTTAATGCTTTCACCTGGATCGTATTGCTGATAACAATCGATGCCAGTTCTTTACGATCGACATTCGACTGAATAATCCGATTCATATAGCGGCGTAATTTATTGTTGTCTTCTTCAAGCTTTTGCAATCTTTCAAGCAGAGTCTCATCAGAAATATGCGCTTCGTCTTCGACGTCTTCCTGACCAAAGTACATTTTAAAATATACGGAAGCACAGAATATCATCACTGAGGCGGCAACCCCCATGACAGATGTCAGGAAGGCAAAAGACATCGCGTTGAGCGATTCCCCAATCGCCGTCATAATCAACGCAATCTGCTCATCGATACTACCACCTTCGCCGCCAATGGCACCTGCGATTTTCTCGATCATCTGCGTCAGACCAACGAAGGTACCAATCAAACCCAAAGAGACAACCGTATTCCCGCAGGTCTGACTCACAGAACAGATCCGCTCATAAGAAACTTTATCCTTCATGCCCCGAATGTGGTAGGTCAGGAATTTCAATGGCGGGTAGATTGCGACCAACAGACACCCGATTGTGATCTCAGTTGCCAACTCGTAAGACATCGACACGAGACTCTTGACAGCTGGCACAAAGAAGAATGAGGCGATAACTGCCGCATAAATTAAATAACCAATATAATGCATTCTTTTCTTTTTATTTGTCTTTACTTATAGAATGAATCCTCATGAAATAAAAACTGAAATATTTAATGATTGAATCACTTTCTGTCTTTATTTTTCTATTGACTTTTATCTTCATGAGATACCGGCTGAACATCGATAAAGTAAAAGTTAAATCCGCTTGAAATCTCAATTTCATAATTCATTCCATGTTTCAGCATAAAAGGGATCATTTTGATCGCGTTACTTAAAGCTCTTCTTTGAGACCTTTGCTGGCTCACATCTACGGCTGGATAATTTGAGACGATCTTATAACCATCACACTCACCACAAATCGCCTTGACACTTTTCAGGTACTGATTGATTGTGTCAGCGTCAGATTTATTATCAAAACTCTTAAAGAACTGGAGTTTTCCTTCCGTAATCGATAATTTGCCAAACTCAATGTCGAGTTCTCGCTTGATAAATTCCTGCTCACCAACTTTTTGAATTTCAATTTGTTTCGAAACAGCAACAACTTGCGCAAGAATGAAGAAACAAATAAGTAATACAATCACCGCCAATGTTGCAGATAATGCATCGGCCATCGGTGCTAAAGTATCATCATCCATATTTACTTATTTAATATGAGAGTATAAAAAAAAGCGGGAGGACTACAAATCCGACCCGCTTGTGATTGAATGTTTTTCTGTTTTATGAATGGTTAGTACATGGTTTCATCCAGGGTTTCTTCCGTACCATGTCCGCCAGAGACTGAAGCCAGATGGGTTTCTGTCGTCTCTGGTGCTGTCGCAGACGACGTATCCACTGACTGTGTGACGAATTTGCCACCTTCAGTCATCTGAACAGAAACATCTGTTGCATCTGCGCTCACAGGTGCAGACCATGCGCCGCTCTCATTGATCGTCGCCTTAGATTCAACACCATCTGCAATAACCAACACGTCGGTTTCCGGATCTGCGTATCCTGACAACAGCAGCTGATCATTCGCCTGCGTCACCTCAATGTTGGACGTATGTTCAGCAGGCTGTTCAGGGGCCGTCACCGTCATTGCACCGCTTTGAATAACAGCCGTATCTCCCTGAAGATCTGTTTTCGAAATTGAGTAAGTGTAATCACCCACTACGACCGTATCCGGCACAGTGATCACCCAATGGCCTTCAAAATCCACTTCAGCAGTCAACTTCTGCGCTTGGCTTAGGTCTTGAGTCTGGCCTTTAAGAGCCAGTTCAATAATCTCACCAAACTCACCCGTGCCGCTCACCACACCTTCGCCGTAAACCAAGTCCAGATGAGTCTCTGTTGAAGAAATCGTCTCTGTACTGATTGCAGGCGGCGTCGCGGTTGAATCAACGTAAATCATATCGTAGTCGATCTGACTTTTATTCCCTGCTCGGTCAAGCATCTCAATCACATACAGATACTTGTTATCCGCTAAGGTATCCGAAATTTCAAACTGCCAGTTGCCGTTTTCTCCAACTGTGGTGCTGTATGACTTACCGCCAATGTGAACCATAACCGTGGCGCCAGCCTCACCCATTCCCGAGAAAATCGGGCGGCCATTGATAATCGTGTTCTCACCGGCAAATTCATTGGCTGTTGCATCCAGTGCACCTGTCCCCTGTGGCGGCGTCAGGTCAATTTCAAACGCAACCGTCTCTTCAGTGACGATTCCTGCTGCGTTTTCAGCTCGGATGGTCACGATATGGTCACCTTCAGTCAGTCCTTGTGGCAACTCAATTTTCCAGGTGCCATCCGGGAACACCAAGAAGTCTTTCCCGCTTTCAAAGGTCACTGAACCGATTGTGATAACAATCTTGCTTGCGTGGTGATCAATTCGACCGGAAAGCTCAGGTCTCTCGTTGTTTGTCACGATATTGCCATTGACGTTCGTACCATCTTCAATGGTGATTTCAGAAAGGGCTGGCTTCTGACTTTGAATCGTCACAGTCCCCGATTTCGATGTCGCGTTCCCGACCGCATCACTGACGGTCACTGTGTAGGTGTATTCCTGATCAGCAAGCGCAACAGGCACCGTAAATGTCCAAGTCCCATCCTGATTCAGCACAAAGTGCTCGCCACTCCTGTAAGTCACGCCCCCGATAGTCAGCGTCACTTCATTTGCCCCCGCTTCAACTTTCCCGCTGAAGGCTGGAGACTTCGTTGAAGTAATACCATCTGAGTCATCAAATCCAGTATCTGTTTCTAATTGAACAGACTCAATCGCAGGCGGCGTCTTATCAATACCCAGATTGGTGATGATTTCTTTCTCGCCCCAGTTCGATGACGCGATCACCTTCACGGTGTAGAGACCATCTGCTAAATCTGAAAGGTTCATAAACCAAGTCCCATCAGAGTTCACGGCAGCATACTTCACAATCACGTTGCCATGTTCATCCGTAATTTCGATTTTTAGCGAGTTCCCCGGATCCCCTTTACCCGTGAATGGGTGATTGGTCGGGTTAAACACGGCATCAGGTGCCAAATCAACCGTCAGGTTATCAATGAAGTCGACCACCAGCTTGTTCTCTGGGTTTTCTGAAAGGTTCACCTCATTCCCTGCGCGATCTCTTGAGTTCACATTAAAGTCGTACGCACCATTCTCAACAATAGGTAAATCAACCGTCCACTTCCCACTGACACTCACTTTCGTCGTGTATTGCACGCCGTTGAGTGTCACAGTGATAGCCGCATGAGGCTCACCAAAACCAGTAACTTTGGTTGATATCCAGTTGCCTTCTGCATCGGTGACTTTATCCAGATCAGCAAGTGTCATCACTTCATTGACAGTATCAACAATCACTGTACCTCTTTTCTCAATCGCTCGGCCTGATTTCTCCAAGTAGATAACACTGTATACGTAAGTCCCATCTGGCACATCCTGGTCACAAACAACCTTCCATTGACCACCTGTTATCACAGCTACAAAGCTCAACGTGGTATCCCCATATAGAACCACTTTTATTCTATGCGCATTCTCTGCGTCATTTGTTCCGCTAAAGGTCGGCCTTGACGTTGCTACAATCCAATTCTTCGGATCGCCCGTCACATCATCATCACTAGCAAGGGTCCAGTCAGAAACTGAGTCAACATCCAGCTTGAGACTTGATTCTGTCGTGTTGCCAGCAACATCACTCACGTAAACTTTCGCGTCATAAGTACCATCGGTGAGGTTCAGGGTAATATTGAAGTTCCCATTCTTATCACTCAAACCAACGTATTCCTGGCCGTTGATCACTACTTTAATCTCCGCGCCCTTCTCCTTGTTTTTCAGTACCCCCCGGATTTGGTTGTCACTTGAAGCCAGATACCATGTATCACCATGCTTACTCCCCCCCCAAGCGCCAGACCAGCCACGCATCGATTCGATGGCTAGGGTGTTATCGATGATGAGATCTTTTTCATCGACACTGGCCACATTGCCTGTCGAGTCCTTAATTTGAATCACATAACTGTAAGTCCCATCACTCAATGGCTCATCCGCAGGAATCGCCACTTCCCAAACACCATTTCTGGCAACTGTGGTGGTGTATGTTCTGATCACAGTGCCAGAGGCATCTTTGATCAGAACCGAGATTTCCCCACCAGCTTCACCATTTCCCTTGAAGGCTGGCGTTCTGTTCTGAGTGATCCCATCGGTATTCAATACACCAGTATCCGTGGTTTCATCAAGTGTTCCCTCAACGAATGTGCCCGTATTAATCGTGACAGTGTCACTAACATTCTCAGAGCGGTTCCCCGCTTTATCGACTGCGTACACAGAATAGTCCACGATGCCATCTGGGAAACTTGGCATTTCAGCGCCCGCGAATTCCCACTGACCGTTCGATCCAACTTTTGTTGAGAATGTTTCATTATCAATCACCAGAACAACCGTCGCTCCGGCCTCACCAGAACCCGAAATCTTCGGCTTATCCGTTGTGACTTCACTGGCGTTGTACTTGTTCAGATTCACCACGGGCGGCGTTGTATCAACATTGAATCGATATGTGAAGTCCCCCGTGTTCCCCGCCTTATCTGTTGCAGACAGAGTGATCGTGTATGCGCCATCACTGAGACCCGCAGACACATAATCTCCGATGTTGAGCGTCCATTTTCCTTGCTCGTCAGCCTGGATGCTGCCCAGCGAGAAGTTCGTTAAGCCTCCGCCGGAAAGCGAAGCGTTGATCGACAAGCCAGCTTCACCACTTCCACTAATGAGCGGCTTGGTTTTATTCGTCAGGTTATCCCCCTGTTCACCCGAGTCGGAAGCTTGGGCCAGTGTCGCCATCCCGTCAATTTTGGTATCAATAGTCACTTCCCCTGTGTATGGGTCACTCCGGTTCCCCGCAGAATCTTCTGCGACAAAGGTATAGGGATATTTGCCATCGGTGATCTTGTCAGGCACAACAAACTCCCATGTGCCATCCGGATTTGGCGTCACATTGTAAGTACGCCCGGCAATCGTGATGATGATTTTGGTTGCGCCCCCCGAGCTTGTCCCTGCAAAATCAAGATGCCCTTTCTTGTCTCCAGTCTGAACACCGTTGGTAATTTTATCCGTCGGGTCGCCACTGTCTGTCACAAGGTGCCCCTCAACCGAAGGCGGCGTCATATCGACATCAAACTGACCGTAAACAGGTAAGCTTGTGTTTCCAGCTTTGTCCACCGCCGTGACTTCATACGTATAATGCCCATCTCTGACAGCATCCGGGATGGTGAACGACCACATGCCTGTTGCATTCGCCTTCGCCGTGTAGGTTTGGGTTGAAACACTGCCGCCAAAGTTCCCGGTCACCTTAATCGTGATCTCACTTGAATCCTCTGCGCTGCCTGCAAGAACCGGGTTCTTGAGGTTGGTCAGATTATCGTCTTTGTTACCTGTATCAGAGGCTGAACTCAAACCGGCAGTGGTGGTACTTTGGGTATCAATCGTGAAATTCCCCTCATCCGGCACAGCGTTCCCTGCTTTATCCACCGCAATGACACGCCATGTGTAATCACCCTGAGGCAGATTTGAACCCACGGTGAAGCTAAATTCAGTGCCATCGACTTGCTTCCATTCCGTAAAGACAACGGTGCCATTTTTATCCAGAATTTCTAAAATTACTTTGTTTCCGCTGTCAGTCGTCCCGCTGAAGGTCGGACGCCGGGTATTGGTGATCCCATCCGATGAAGATGCACCTGAATCTGAACCTTCATCCAGTCTTGCGTCAACGTTGTTCTTTGTATCGACCGTGATGGTATGACCGCTGCTCTCATTCGAGTTTCCTGCGGCATCAACAGCATGAACCGTATAGGTGAACTCACCTTCCCCAATATTCGTCAGCGGACAATGCCATGTTCCGTCTTCTTGAATCGTTGCCTCATAACGCTTCGAGGTGCCATCAATTGTGATCCAAATCTTCGCGGAATCCGTGCTCGCACTCCCGGTGATGGTTGGACTTTTCTTATTCGTGACACCATCTGCATTGTCTTCCCCCGTATCATCTTCTGGGCGAAGTTTGATCGCCGCCATTTCAGGTTTCAGCGTATCGACCTCAAATTTGATGTTCTGAGAGCTGGTGTTTCCCGCTTTATCGGTCACTCGCACTTCAGCCTGATATTTACCGTCGGGGATCAGGTCGGGAACAACCACATCCCAGTGACCCGTCGCATCAACCGATGCCGTGTAGGACTTACCAGACAAGACAAGAACAACCGTTGCTCCAATTTCACCTTGACCATCGAAGCTCAGGTTTTGGTTGATGTTTGTGACACCGTCATTGATGTACTGACCTTTATCAGAACTCGCAGACAGGCGACCGGTAATTTCACCCGGCGCCTGCGTATCCACAACAAGATCTTGATTGATCACACTTCTGTTCCCCGCTTTATCTTCGGCGATGATGGTGATCGGGTGAACCCCATCATCCCTCATTGGGATCGCAAACTGCCATGTCCCATCGGGATTGATATCAACATCAAAGGTATTCCCCGCCACTTTCACCATCAGACGAACATCTTTGAATTCGACTTTCCCGCCGATCACTGGCGTGCTGTCGTTGGTGATAAAGTCACCTTTGATGTTACTGTCTGAACCGTCTGCTAATTCAAGCGTCAGCCCGAGCGGGTCGGTTGAGTCAACAACCAGTGTTTTACTCAATGTCGACTCATTCCCTGCAGGGTCAGTTGCCGTAAAAGTGAGACTATGAGAACCCTCCGGGAATTGACCTCCAGCGCCATACAGATCACCGAGATTGATCGAGTAATTTCCGTCTTTATCCGCCACTGTGCTGATTGTTTTTGCCGGCACCGTATTCAGAGTGACAACCACGGTTGAAAACGGATCGGTCGAGCCTTCAAATACTGGCCTTCTCTCACTTGTGACATAGTCAGTCGCTTCCCAGCCTGTATCTGAACCTTCCGCAAGACCGCCCGTAAAGTTGATGGTTCGGTCAATCGTCACGTTTCGACTGATCTCCGTGCTGTTTCCTGCCGCATCTGTCGCAACAATCGTGTACAGATGGTTGCCGTCGGCGAGTGCCTCAGTCATCTGATGAGACCAGGAACCATCCGGATTCACGATTGCTTTGTATGTTTTGCCACCCGCAAACACAAGCGACACAGTACAACCCGCCTCCACATCACCGGAGAATTTCAACACATTATCTTTGGTAATATTGTCATCCTTATCGCCTGAATTCGTTGCGTCATCCAATCCCCCCGTCAAAACTGTTGGCGGGGTTTTATCAATCGTCACAGCCATCTCGTGAGTGACCTGGTTACCCGCCTTATCTTGTGCTTTCGCAACGATACGATAGTCACCGTCAGCCAATGCAGACAGAACATCTGCTGTCCATGTTCCGTTCGACGCAACCGTTGAATGAATGATCTCCACCTGCTCATCCGAAGCGTTGTAAACCCAAACCGTCACCTTGTCGTTCGCCTGGCCGACTCCGGAGAACCTCGGCTTATCGAAGTTCGTCAACGTATCACTGAAGATGCCAGAATTCGTTGAGTCATCCAGTTTCAGGGTGAGCGAAATCGAACGATCCACCACAAAGCTGTCACTGAAAGATGTTTCATTCCCGGCTTCATCAACGGCATGAACAACAAACTCGTATGTACCATTCTCTAAATCCGCCCCATATTCAGCAGGATCGGTTTCCCAATGGCCCGTCTCATCTGCAACAGCATTGAGCGTCACCGAACTTCCATCCGACATTTTCAGCGTGACGGTGATCGTGGCTCTTGGATCTGAGGATCCGGAGAAAACCGGTCTTTCTGTCTTCGTATATTTATCAGAACTTGAACTCCCTGTATCTGAAGCCGCATCGAGCCGCCCATCAAGCGCAATCGAGCGGTCAACCACAAGCGTTTCTGTCTGTATCGCAACATTTCCGGCTAAATCTGTCGCGGTTACCGTAATCTGATGAGTGCCTTCTGGGTAGTTCGCAAGGTCAAGCTGCCACTGACCGCTTGATGGCACAATCAGATCATAGGTGTCCGAACCAATTTTCACGACAATTTTTGCGTCGGGTTCACCCACACCGTTAAACACAATGCGATCAGACTTGGTGATCCAGTCCCCCTGGGTATTCGTGTCACTTCCAGAATCCAGAGTAAATGTTGGTTTGATGGGTGCGACGGTATCCACCACAATAAAGTCCCTGACGACATCTGTATTCCCTGCTTTATCCGTTGCGGTAATGATGTAGTCGTAGCGGTTATTGTTTGTTCCGTCGAGCTCCCCGACATCGATAGACCACTGTTGATCGGCCCCAACCGTGACTTCCAAGTTTTTGCCGTCGATATTCAACACGATCTTCGCATCTGGTTCACCCGTCCCTGAGAACACAATCTCTTTCGAAGAGGTGACCCCGTCACTGTTTTGCTCACCTAAATCAGAAGTCGTCGATAAGCCCCCCGTCACCGAGGTTGAGGTATCAATGGTCAGCTCATGTGTTTTAGACTGCCTGTTCCCAGCGGCATCCGTCGAGATAAACTCGAACACATAGAC
Source organism: Photobacterium galatheae (assembly GCF_000695255.1). Taxonomy (GTDB): domain Bacteria; phylum Pseudomonadota; class Gammaproteobacteria; order Enterobacterales; family Vibrionaceae; genus Photobacterium; species Photobacterium galatheae. The sequence goes on from NZ_JMIB01000027.1 coordinate 155,435, forward strand.
CCCATCAGAAAGAGCACTGTCTACGTCAAAGCGCCATGAACCATCCGGATTCACGGTCATCAAAGACTCAGGCTGCAACTTACCATTCAGTTTTACCGTCATGATCGTGCCAGCCTCTGAATTTCCGCCAAATTGCGGCTTGTCATCACCTGAAATACGGGTATCCGGCACCGTCCCGTTCAGCAAATCAACCGTCAGCTCCGTTGGTGCTTGGGTATCAACGGTGAGTGAGCCACGTTGTTCAGCAACATTACCCGCTTCATCAACAACGCGTACCACCCACGCATAAATGTCATCTGTAAGCTCATCTGCGCTTGGCAACGTCAACGACCATGTACCATCACTGTTCACAACGATGCCATTCGATGAGGTGTACGTTTTTTTGTTGATGGAGAACGAGATACTCGAACCCAGCTCCATGGTGCCGTTCCACTGAGGCAATGAAGATTGCGTAATGCCATCCTGACTGTCATCGCCTGTATCGTTCATCAGAACCGCCGTCACAAAAGTGCTGGTATCAATGGTGATGTCATCCTGAATCGTTTTTGAGTTCCCGGCTTTATCAACCGACGTAATGGTGTAATCCCATTTCCCTGAAGGCAGCGCATCCGACTTCGGTATCTGAATCGACCAGGTTTTGTCATCACCCGCATACACCGTATATTGCTTGTTGTTGATTTTAATCGTGACCAGGCTGCCCGCTTCCGCTTCACCTTCGAAAGTCGGCGTATCATGCTTGGTTTTCTTATCGTCAGCCACACCACTGTCAGACGCTGAACTGAGTGCCCAGGTCAGCTCAGAGACGGTATCAATTACAAAATCGTCCCCTTTGGTCACGCGGTTACCTGCCACATCGACAGAGACAAACTCATAGGTGTAACGACCATCACTCAACACTTCTGGCAAGGTGAACTCAAAGGTGCCATCCGGACGAACCGTCACATCATATGAAGTGGTTCCGTTAAAGTTCAGCGTAACCTGAGCGCCGGGCTGAGTGGTTCCTGCAAATGTTGGCTGTTTGACATTGGTGATCCCATCTGTGCTATCCGCACTGTCTGAACCCTCTTTGAAGCCAACCGCAATGGTATTCGTTCTGTCAACTTCAATACTGCCCTGATCGGCAGCCGTGTTTCCTGCTGCATCGGTGGCAGTAATCATGTAGTTGTAAACATCGTCTTCAAGACGATCGGGCAGTGTCAGAGCCCAGTTTCCCTGTTCATCGACAGTCGTTTCATAATTCTTGCCCGCGATGTTAATTACAATCTTCGAGCCACTTTCACCTTTTCCACTGAATTTAATGTCTTCAGATTTAGTGATTTGATCACTGGTGGAGCCAGTGTTCGTACTTGCGTCCAGTAGCCCTGAAACGGTCGTTGATGTATCAATTTCAAGGTCATGTTTCACAACCTGACTATTCCCCGCCGCATCAATAGAAATAAACTCAAAGACGTAGTGCCCTTCAGGCAGTTCATTCGCAACGGTAAAGCGCCATGTACCATCAGGGTTCACCGTGAGCAAATTTTCAGGCTGAACGTCACCATCCAGGAGCACGAGTATCTGGGTTCCCGCTTCTGACTGACCACCAAAAGATGGAAGCTGCTCGCTGGAAATGCTTTGATCAGGCACTGAACCGTTCAGCAGATCAACCGTTAACGCGGTCGGCGCTGTGGTATCTACCTTGACGGTATGACTCACATGATTGACGTTACCCGCGTTATCCACGATGTTCACCACCCAAACATATTCACCATCACTCAGCGCATCTTGAGCCGGTAAAGTAAACGCCCAGGTACCATCGGGATTCACCACGATACCGCTGTCGGCCGTATAGGTTTTTTGATTGACCGTGAGGCTAATCGTCGCCGCTTGCTCCATGGTGCCGATCCAGCTTGGTGTGGTCTCCTGGGTATTCCCGTCATTTTGATTTAACCCCGTATCCGTGGTCATGACCGCCGTCAGCGCGACTTCTGTATCCACTGTCATCTTCTTGGAGAGGGTCTCTTTATTACCTGCCTTGTCAATTGCGACAATGGTGTAATCGTATGTGTCATCATCCAGTGCATCCGCAGCAGGAATCGTGACAGACCACGTCTTATCAGTACCAACAACTGTTTTGTATGCTTTGTGATTAATGGTGAGGGTGATTTCTGTGCCTACCTCAGACGTTCCTGAAAACTTAGGTTGATTAAAGTTCGTCAGGCTGTCCGATTGATCACCCGAGTTCGAATTCGCATCCAGCCCGCCAGTGACTTCTGACACCGTATCAATGGTGAAATGACCACTTTGCTTCGCCTGGTTACCGGCGTCATCAATCGAGATAAATTCGAAGGTGTAACCGCCGTCAGAAAGCGCCTCAGGGAAGGTAAAGCTGAAACTTCCGTCAGCGTTCACGGGGATCTCAAATTTGTCGATTCCGTTAACAATCAATTGAACCGTTGCGCCTGCCTGAGTTGAACCGATGAAGGTTGGCTGTTTCACATTCGTCAGACCATCCGATTTATCTGAACCACTTTCTGAATCCGCATCCATTGAGACAGAAATCACGTTGGTTCTATCAATGACAATGGTGTCTCGCAGTTCATCCGTATTGCCTGCCGCATCTGTCGCAACAATGTGATAACTGTAGCTTCCCTCAGCCAGAGAATCCGGCATGACAAATGACCAGGTGCCATCTTCCAATACCGTGGTTTCATAAGTCACACGGTTAATCGAGATTTGAACGGTTGACCCCGCTTCACCTGAGCCACTGAATTTCAGCGCCTCAGCATTGGTTTTCAGGTCATTCTTCGCACCTGAGTTCGTCTGCTCATCCAATCCACCCGTGATCGTTGTAGCGGTATCAATGGTAAGATCGTGACGGATTGTCTGGGCGTTCCCAGCAGCATCCGTCGACGTAAATTCAAAAATATAATCATTGTCTGCAAGCTTCTCACCCGCAACAAATCTCCAGTTCCCGTCTTCATCAATATTGATCAGACTGCTCGGCTGAACCTGACCGTTTAATTTGACCTCAAGCCGAGTCCCTTTTTCTATCTGCCCCCCAAACTCAGGGGTCGCATGCTTAGAAATAGACTGATCAGCCACCGAGCCATTGGTCAGGCTGACGGTGAGCGCGCTTGGATCGGTAGTATCAATGGTCACCACGCCATTCACCGCGTTTGTGTTGCCAGCGGCATCAATGATATTCACCACCCAAGGGTAGTCGCCATCCGCCAGCGCATCGTTGACTGGCAGTGTAAATGACCAGGTTCCATCAGGGTTGACGGTAACTCCGTTTTCCACGGTGTACGTTTTATGATTCATGGTGAGACTCAGAGTCGCACCAATCTCCATGTTTCCGGCGAATGTCGGCTGGGTCTCAGAAGTAATACCATCGTTGTCATCGTAACCCGTGTCTGTGATCATCGCTGCGGTGACCGTCACCGTCGAGTCAATCTCCAGGGTTTCTTCGATCCTTTGAACGTTGCCAGCAATGTCAATTGTTTGAATCACGTAGCGATAAATGTCATCTGCGAGTGCATCCGCCTCTGGCAGTGTGATTGACCATGAACGATCCGCAGCGACAATGGTTTCGTAATTTTTATGGTTCATTGTCAGAATCACTTTCGCCCCGACTTCTCCATCACCTGAGAATGTTGGCGTTTTATCTGAGGTGATGCGATCCAGCTGAACCCCTGAGTCGCTGGATGCATCCAGCCCTCCCGACAGCTCAGCCTGCGTATCAATCACAAAATGACCTTTGGCTTCGACCTTATTCCCGGCACGGTCTACAGACTCAAAAACATAGTTGTATTTCCCGTCTAACAATTCAGACGGAATTTGAAACTCAAATGTGCCATCAGGCTGAACGTCAAGGGTATAGGTCGTCGATCCATTCACGATCAGCTTCACTTCAGTGTTTGCCTGAGTCGAGCCCACAAAGGTTGGACGCTGAACATTGGTGATGTGATCACTGGCATCCCCCGAGTCGGAGCCTGCTTTCAACGCGGCTGAGATAAAGTTCGTTCTGTCAATCTCAATCGTGTCTTTCAACGTGGCCTCGTTCCCAGCCGCATCCACGGCAATAATCTCATAGGGATACTGGCCTTCTGGCAGTTGATCAGGCACCGTATATTCCCAACGCCCATAAGCATCAACTTTCGACTCATAGGTCTTCCCACCAATATTGATGGTCAGGTTTGCGCCTGCTTCACCCACACCAGAAAACTTGATGGTCTCAGAATTCGTGATCAGATCAGTTTTGTCGCCTGAATTACTGCTGTCATCTAAGCCGCCTTTCAACTCCGTCTCGATATCAATCGCCAGCTTCCCTTGGTAATCCGCTTTGTTTCCGGCTTTATCCACACCATGAATCACATAGTTGTGATCGCCATGCGGAAGCGGCGTATCGATCGTCAACGCCCATGAACCATCTGTATTTGCGATCGTTTCATAGGTTTTACTGTTTATCTCGATCACGATTTTCGCGCCATTTTCAGCTTGTCCGTTGAACGTTGGCGTCTGATTCTTCGTTTTAAAATCGTCTTTCTCACCTGAATCTGAATCGACATCCAGCGCGTAAGTCATCGTAAATTGCGTATCGACTGTCACTGAGCCTGTCATCTGGCTTCTGTTGCCAGCTAAATCTTCAACCACAACCGTGTATGGATAAGTATTATCATCAAGATTGACAGGCACACGGAATGACCACTCTCCCGACGCATTGATCGTGATATCTTGCGGAGAGCGATAGATGACCGAGTCAATCATCAGCATGACACTTTCACCTTCTGCCACCACGCCCGCGAGTTGTGGGCGGTTTTCTTTTGTGATGTTGTCGTTAAGATCCAGACCCGTATCATTTACCAAAGTCACCTGGGGCACGTTTGGCTGATTGGTGTCGATGGTGACGTATTCAACAAAAGATGATGTATTCCCCGCTACATCTAAAACGCTGTATTCAACTTTGTGGCGACCATCTAAAAGATCGGTGGCCCACTGAATCGACCAGGTCTTATCTTCAGCAACCACAGCGCTTTGCGAAACACCGTTAATCGTCACGGTTACCGTCGCACCCAGTTCTGAAACCCCGGTAAACAAGGGAGATTGATCACTCGTAATCTTATCGCTGTCGCTGACACCGCTATCACTGGATGCCGCTAAACGGCCCGACATAATGGCTGTCCGGTCAATCGTGATTTCGTCCTGAATCGTCTTGGTGTTTCCCGCTTTATCCTCGACCGTGATGGTCAGATGATGCGTCCCCTCTGGCAGTGGATCGGTAATCGCAAGCTCCCATTTCTCATCCTGTCCGGAAATAGCTGTGTAGCGCTTGCCATTCACCGTAAAGGTGATTTTAGAACCGGCATCCGCAGTACCTTCATATTCAGGCATCTGTTCTCTTGTAATCGCATCATTATCCTTGGAGCCCGTGTCAGAACTCGCCTTCAGGTTCGCATTTAAAGATACGGAATTATCGATTTCAATGTTGAGGTCTTTTTCAATCCGGTTACCAGCCTGATCAATTGCAACCACATCAACACGATACTTGCCATCCTCAAGCTCAATAGGAAGCACGAATGACCACTCACCATTGGCGTTCACTTTCACTGCTGGCGGGCCGTAAGTTATGTTGTTAATTGTCAGCTCAACAGAAGCGCCGGCTTCTGATGTACCGCTGAAGATCGGCGTCCGACTCTTGGTCACACCGTCTGTGCTACTGGAGCCTGTGTCATTCACAAGATTGATCGTCACCGCAGGCGCTTGAATGTCGATGTTGACAAAGCTTTTAATGATTTTTTCATTCCCTGCGGTATCCACAGAAATGATCTCATACTCATGACGCCCATGCGTGAGCGCATCCGTCACATCGATTGACCAGAAGCCGTCTTCAGAGGCTGTCGTTTGATAACTGGTGCCATCTGCGAAACGCAGCGTCACCTGTGCCCCCGCTTCCGTGCCGCCTTCAAAGGTCGGATTGTTATCATTGGTCAGTTTGTCTGTTGAGGAAACCCCGGTATCACTTGTCTTCGCCAGACCGCCAGTCAGGGTATTTGTCGTATCAATCTTGATGTTACCCGTACTTTCCGACGTATTACCCGCTTTATCAGTCACAATGACACGCCAGGTGTATGGATTGTCTGGCAGCTCAATGGGCACCGTGAAGCTCCAGTTACCTTCCGAGTCAATACTGCTCTCTGGAATGGTGTATCGTTGTCCTGCAATTTCAAGCACGATCTTTGTATTGGGTTCAGTCTTACCGGCAAACGCAGGACTGCTTTCCTTGGTAATCCCATCTGACGTATCAACACCGGTGTCTGTCACCATTTGCACAGACTCAATCACAGGATCGGTTGTATCAATGGTGACATTGGTGATCGGGAGTGCCTTTTCATTCCCCGCTGTATCCTTAATCGAAATCGCTACCGGGTAAACACCGTCAGGGATTGCATTCAGAATACTGATTGACCAGCGACCGTCTTCATCAACCGTTGCCTTAAATTCTTTCTCTTGGATCACCAGGGTCACGGTGGCGCCCGCTTCGCCTTCACCTTTGAAGACTGGCGTGTTATTCGAGGTGACTTGATCTGACGAACTTTCCCCCGTATCTGAGGCAGCACTAAGCCCACCAGATAGACTGATGGCCGTATCAATCACAAGGTCATGCGTGATCGATGACGGGTTCCCGGCTTTATCAATGGCATCAAAAGTGACCCTGTAATTGCTGTCACTGAGATTTTGGCCCAGTGATGCCGTCCATTGACCGTTTGCATCCACCACAAAATCATCAGGCGATCTCAGGACGATCGTTTTGCCGCCCCCCACAACGGTGATTGTCAGCTCAGTGCCTTTTTCTAACGTGCCGCTCCACTGAGGATCTGCGTTTTTACTCACCCAATCCCCTTTGATGTTCGAGTCATTGTCCAGGAAGATGCTCGAAAGCGATGACGCGGTTGTATCTACGGTCACCTCATCCGTGAGTTCAACCCGATTCCCTGCGAAATCTTCAGAAATCACAGTGTAGGTATGGGTCTTATCGCTCAGGTGATGGCCTGTCTGAATGCTCCACCGACCTTCGCTGTCCGCAACGGTTGTGTACTCTTTGTTATCGATCAGCAGCGTAATCTTCGCATTGGCTTCCGTTGAACCTGCGATGACTGGCTTCGTCACATTGGTCGTTTTATCTCCCTGAATGCCTGAATCCGAAGAAACACTCAACCCACCTGTAATGGTGTTTGACGTATCAACAATCACTTTTCCTGACTGAGTGGCCGGGTTCCCCGCGGCATCGGTGTAGGTGATCTTGAAGTTGTAGCCACTGAGGTTTTCTGCAAGGGCTTCAGGAAGCGCAAGCCGCCATGAGCCATCCGCTTCAACCATAATCTCCGATGGTGTTCGAAACACCTGACCGTCGATACTCAGTTCAATACGAGTGTCTGCCTCCGAAACACGACCGACAAAAACCAGTTGCCCTTCTTTGGTGATGAGATCATTGTCTTTTGCACCTGTATCTTTTTCCAGTGTCGCCGGTGTGAATTCAGGCGGCGTCGTATCAACGGTTAAGTCGTTTTTAAAGGACTCTCTGTTGCCAGCTGCATCAACAATACTGATTTCGTAAGGGTGTCTTCCATCCGAAAGATTATGAATTCCCTCAATTTCCCATTGCCCGGAGGAGTCAACTTGAGCGCTGTATTCACGACCGTCAATGGTGATCGTGACCGTGCCGCCAACTTCACCGGTTCCGGCAAATTTTGGCGAATCAAACTTCGTCAAGCGGTCTGTCGCGTCTGAACCCGAGTCAAAGCCTGCGGCCAATCCGCCTGTGACCACTGTTTTTGTATCAATCTCGATCGTCCCTTCTGGCAACATCGCTTTATTACCCGCAATATCGACCGCTGTAATCTGGTAGGTGTACTCATCATCTGGCAGCGCATCCGTCACCTGAACCTTCCAGTTTTGGTTTTCATCGACAATCGCCTGGTAATCTTTCCCATTAATTGTCACGGTCACGAGACTGCCAACTTCACCTTTTCCTGAGAAAAATGGACGGTTGATATTCGTCAGGTTATCCGCACTCCCGCTGTCAGAACTTGCATCAAGGCCACCAGAAACACTGGTTTTAGTGTCAATTCTGATCACATCACTGATGTCATGGCTGTTACCCGCCTTATCTGTCGCAGTAATGGTGTATGGGTAGCTGTTATCAACCAGCGCCGTGTTGATCTGGATGGACCATCTTCCACGGTCATCCGCGACGGTCTCATAGGACTTGCGATCGATCGTTAAAACAACCGTCGCCCCAGCCTCGGCCTGACCGCTGAATTTTGGCGTATTATCATTTGTGATGCCGTCGATTGCGCCGCTATCACTGGTACTGTCTAGCCCACCAGAAACTCTTGTTTCAGTGTCGATAAAGATTCTGTCTGAACGAGAGGTCGTGTTCCCCGCCACATCAACAACCACGACCTTGTATTCGTAGGCTTGATCTGGACTGTGGGGGAGTGGGTCAGAGACCGTAATTGACCACTCGCCATTTTCATTGATAAGCGATGAATAAGCATTCCCATTGATGGTCAGGGTGACCGTGTCGCCAGCAGTCCCGGTTCCCTGGAAGGTCGGGGTTTGCTCCTTGGTGACGCGGTCACCTTTCTCGCCTGAATCCGAAAGCGGATCCAGTTGAGAAGTCAGCTCAATTTGCGTATCAACCACGATGGTTTGCGTTTTGACGGAGTCATTCCCAGCCGCATCGGTAGAAATGATAGAAATCTCATGGCTCCCATCTGGATATTTGATGGGAGAAATAAAGCGCCATTCACCGGTCTGCGAATTCACAACCACATCAGGCTCTTGGTAGCGGTACGTCTCACCATTTTCAAACCGAACCAGGATCTCAACCGAGCTTTCTGGCTCGGCCTGTCCCTGTAGGGATGGCACGTTATTCTTAGTGATAAAGTCACTGGCGGATTCACCAGAATCATTTTTCAGGTGAAGGGTCGACTCGACAGGATCGGTTGTATCAATCTCAATGGATTGTGTGATCGTCTGGGTGTTTCCAGCGACGTCAGTCACCGTCATCGTCACCAGGTGCTCACCTTCGCTGAGCTTATCGACCGTGAACGACCAGTTCCCTTCGCTATCAGACGTCACGATGTAATCTTTCCCGCCGACATTCAGTTGAATTTCAGCGTTTTCCTCAGCCTGACCCTTGAAAGTCGGCGGGTTCATGTTCGTGACCCGATCCGAGTTGCTTACCCCGGAATCAGATTCCGGAGCTAAGCCACCAGAAATATGAGTCTGACTATCAATCTTGATTTGACGATCGAGAACGAAATCATTGCCCGCAGTGTCCGTTGCAACAATCTTGATGTCATACACATCATCTTCGAGTTCATCCGGGTACGTGAAAGACCAGGTCTCTCCCTCAATCGTCAATCCATCTTCAACACCGTAACTGCGGTCGTTGATCGTGACAACCACAGAGCAGCCCGCTTCAACCGTTCCCGAAAACTTTGGCTGACGTGCATTTGTAATCCAGTCTGTCGCGTTCTCGCCGGAGTCGTTATCGAGTGTGACGGTCACATTGGTTGGCGCTTTGGTATCAATGGTGACAAACGCTTCGAAACTCGCGGTATTGCCAGCCAAGTCTGTTGCGATCACCTCGTACTGAACCTTCCCATCTGGCAATGGGTCCGTGACATCGATACGCCAGCGCCCCTCACTGTTCACCTTAGCACTGTACGTTTGATCATTCACTTTGAAGACAATCGATGAATTCGGCTCGCCTTCCCCAGAAAAAGCCGGCGTTTTCTGATTCGTGATGGCATCAGTGTGACTCACGCCCGAATCAGAACCTGCATCTAATCCGCCCGTCACAAATGTTTGGGTGTCGACCGTGAGTGTCTGAGTCAGGGACGCTTCGTTCCCCGCCTTGTCAACGACATGAATGGTATATTCATAAGTCGCGTCTTCGAGTTCACCCGTCTCAAAAGAAAATGAGCCATCTGATTTTATCGCCAGCGCGATGGGCTGGCCATGATTCACACCCGTGATGGTGATGGTACCGGTCGCCCCGGCTTCGGTCTGACCCACGATGACGTTATTTTTATTCTGGGTGATCCCATCGCTGTCGCTCACGCCGGTATCCGTTTCCAGATCGGCGGATACGGTAATGCCTCTGTCCACAGTGATCGTATTCGAAATCTCAGCCGTATTGCCGGCCAAATCGGTAATCACAATTGTGTAAGGGTGATCCCCTTCCGGAAGCTCCTCTGTCACCTGTAGCTTCCAGCGCCCATCGCTTCCGACAACGGCTTGGTAATCACGATGGTGAATCGTCACGACGACTGTCGCTTTGGGTTCGCCCTCCCCGGAAAAGTAAGGCTTGGTTGCCATGGTAATCCCATCATCGTTGAGACGACCCGTATCCGATCCCTGATCTAACCCACCTGTCACTTCTGTTGTGGTATCAACGACCACCTCCCCAGAAATCACCCCATGATTTCCGGCAACATCCGTCACCTCAAGCTGGTATGCGTAGGTTTTGTCTTCCAGCATGGCTGGCACAGTGATGCTCCACGAGCCATCTTCCTGAATCTGAACCGGGTACTTCGTTCCATTAAATTGGAAAAACGCTGTCGCCTCAGCTTCGATCTTTCCGGCAAACGTGAGGTTTTCATTCACCTTGGTAATGCCATCACTGTTGCTTGAACCACTGTCATCATCCGACGAGAGCGCTACGGTTGCGTCAATTTTAGTATCAACCGTCACACTGCCGACTTCAGAAACTTCGTTTCCAGCCACATCCGTAGAAATAATTTCGTAGTCATACGTTTTATCCTGGAGTGCGTCTGTCACCTTCAGGGTGTAATCACCATTGGCGTTGGCTGTCGCCTGATAGGCCTTGTTGTTTATCTTGATGACCACTTCAGCGCCTGCATCTGTCTTGCCGACAAACACAAGCCTGGTATCTTGAGTGATGTTATCGCTGTCACTCACACCAGTGTCATTTTCCAGGTCGTGGGTCAGGGTGTTTGTTTGGTCAATCACAAGCGTACCACTGACTTTATTGCCGGCGGTATCTTTTGCGCTGTATGAATATTCGCCCTCTTCAAGCTGAGGGATTGGCGGAAGCACCCACTTGCCTTCACCATCGACCGTGGTCGTATAATCCACACCGTCAATGGTGATCGTGACTACAGAAGTCGGCATGCCTGTTCCGGTAAAAACAGGTTCACCGACATTGGTGATAAAGTCACCCTTCGCCCCGGAGTCTGAGTCCGCTTTCAGGGAAACTTTAAATTCATAAGTTTCCTCCGCTTTGGGTTCCCCCTCCGTATCAAACTTCCCTGAGTTATTCGAAGAATTATTATTGTCTATGGCAGGTGGCGTCTCGTACTCACCCGTCAGTTTGGATGTATTGTCGTTCGGCTCTATTTTTTCAACACGCAGCTCGTTTTGCATCTCTTCAAGCTGATCTGTGTTTTGCTCTGCCTGCTCTTGCGCCTCTTTGCTGGATGATTCTTTTGATGCGTCTTCTTCAGACGCCTCCTCAGCCTGCGCTTCTTGTGCTTCACTGGCTGCTGAGCTTTCGTTCTCTAAAGCGCTTGCTTCTTTTTGCGCTTTCGCATCCTCAATCGCTTTCTTTAACGCAGCCTGAATCTCTTCTTCTGTTAGCTCCGGAACTTCTTCCAGATCTGACTCCGCTGCGGTATCCAGGAAGTCTTTGAGTGCCAGCGTCACTTCATTGATCGCGCTTTCTTTCACACCCGTGCCTTCTTTATCGGCAGATGAGCTTTTGTCTGAATCGCCAACGAAATTGATATCAAGCGTTTCAATACTCTTATCATCTACGATGAATTTCTCAATGAGAGATTTGTAGTCAACCACACTCCCATTGGCAAAGGTAATTTTAGCTCGGTTCGTTACAAGTTCAGTTAATCCATCCTCAATGCGAAGATCTTCGCCACCTGAAGTAGATACTATGAGGTCAAAGCCAGCATTTTTAATACCAACAATCGGTAAACTGCCGTTATGAATTTCGTCGAAGGATACTCGTTTCATTTGTTAGGTTGTAATTGTTTTTTTGTTAATTACTATAAAAATAGAAATTTTCTCCGTAGAAAATAAGGGGAAGTGAATAAAAAACTGACCCTTACAAAAAAACAATGCCTGAAAATGTCATCCGCCGATCACTGAATCCCTGATGCGTTCATTCGGGTCAATAACGACTCCATTTTGTAAGTTAACTGACGTAACTCATTGACATCAACATCCTTTTCAAGCTGTTGAAGACGAGCGTTGAGCGCTTTCAGGTCACTCTGAAAACTTTTGAGGTGGTCGAGTTCAGTTTTGAGCTTGATCGTTTCTCTTTGCTGCCTTTCACTGTCAATTTTGACTTCAGCAACAACATTGCCGATCTGTCTGATCATTAAATCGCCCCTTCTGTCGAGCTGCTCAGTAACCCACTTGTTGGTTGATTTCGAGTAACTGTTGAGACCTTCTTTCATTTGGGCCGCTGTCGCCATCACAATGCTTTCAATTTGCTGCTCCGTCTGCGCTTCCAGTGAAGACATGCGGTCTAAAAGCGCGGCAAACCCGCCTGCGACAACCGACATTTCCTCAACCTGAGATTTAAGCGCCATCAGGTCTGATTCAACCACATATTTGCCCGCATTCTCTTCTGCCTCAAGGGCTGTCACTGCCAAGAGGGAAGACAGATCCGTATTTTTTTGCAACACGTCAGAGAGCTTTTGCTTTGTCTCGCCTAATTCTAGCGCGAAGCGCTCTGACTTCATGGTCAGTGCCTCCACTCGCTGAACAAGATGATCACTGTCATTCAATTGGCGGCTGAGGCTGAGATATAACGAGGTGCCACCGAAGCCAAGGGCGCAAACCAAAGCCAGTAAGGCGACAGCAACCGGTGCCTTCGATGGCCTGGTTGCTGTTGGTTGTACCGCTCTTCGCTTCTCCTGACTCGCAGACTTCTCCTGATTCGCAGGCTTTTGGGGATGCCCAGACTTTTCTTGACGCACAGGTTTGGCTTGAACAGGGTTCATCTTTGACTTTGCCGCTTCGGGCTTGGCATCGGGGCGTTTCTCTGGGCGAGTCGATTTTCCCGCCTTAACCACATCTGAAACGCCCGAACTGACAGTCTCTGCTGGGCTATCTGAAGCTTGAAGATCTATTTCTGAAAGCAAATCGAACACCTCATCTAAAACATCGGGTGCTTCAGAGGCTGGTTTTGCTCCAAAAGAAACGCGAACGTTTAAATCTCCTTTCTTTGTTTCTGACATATTTGTGGTTTTTATTTTAAATGTTAGTGGATAGATATTGATTAAGTAAGACTCAAATTCTATCTTTCCTCTGAATTTTTAAGTTATCGCCACCACAAAATGGCAATATAATGACAAATCCACTTTTGACAATGGGACAACAATGCTAAAAAAAACGATCATTTCACTTACAGTGATTGCTGCGATGTCAGCACCCGCATTTGCTGCCGATGCGGTCAAACAAACAAAAGAAAAACCGAGCCTGAGCCTTGATTACAAAATCTGGTTCCAAGACCATGAAACAGTTGGCAAACGCTATGTCAGTGCACAGAACAACCTGCTCAAAGCGACCGCTCACACTCAGAACGGCCTGATTCCTAATGTTTCCATTCAGATAGGCAAAGCTGAAAGTAACTTGTTCGAATACACGAATACAGATATTCGCGCATTCTATGTTTACGATGCCACAGAAAACCTGTCTTTCGATTACGGCGCCGGCGTCAGCATGCGTTATGATGCTCGCCATGGCAAACAAGATGACCCGACCACACTCGACTGGGATGCCAATGACCCGCATGTTGCCCTCGGTGTGTCTTACAAGCTGCCACAGTTTCAGGGGCTCACACTTTTCTCTGAGTTTGAAAAACGCTTCAGTGAAGACAATGAAAGCTTTAGCGGCGGCACAACCTCTGAATTTGGTATGCGATACGCCTTCGTGGATAAAGGAAGCCGACGTCTCAGCGCAGAAATTGGTTACCGCCGCGACATCCAAGATGCAGCGTTTACTGTGACCAAAACAGCAGATGGCAGTGATGTGGGTGGCGCTTCTTTCACCGCGAAAGAAAACCGTCGCATGATCAGTGATGGCTTCTATCTCGGCGTCAACATGAGCTTCTAAGTACGAGAAAGGCGAGCAATGCTCGCCTCTTTTACTGCCAATTGATCTCGGCTGAAACTTTCAATGTCTCACCATAGCCAAGAAGCTTCTCTCTGGTGGTGGTCACTTCATGATAAGTCACCCCTTTGGGTTTTACCGTCATGACCTCTGGGAAGGTAACCGATCTGTTTTTGAGACTCACTGGTGCGTTCAGGTCAATCAGCCTCAGGGTTCCTTTCATAGACTGACGCGTTGGATTGTAGAGCACAATCTTCGCGTGGACATCCATGTTTTTGATCTCGTACTGCTCTGATATCACTATGGGCCGGACTGGAACCTGAGACTCAGATTGGACACGGTACGCCCCTTTTTTGTTTCTTTCTGATCGTTCCTTGTAGAGATCGTAAGGGGTCTTTGAGGGTTTCCCTCTTCCCTGAGCGCATTCACTCGGGTTCCCGAAAATCAAATCTCTCTCCCCCTGTAGACCCGAGTGCATCAGACTCGGCTGATCCGGGCAGTCACCACCTGCCCCCACTTCAGATTCCCCCTCATGGACGAGACCATCCTGATGCCCGAGTTCATGGGCCAAAAGCCAGTCGCTTGCACACTGACCTGTCTCTGCAAGATATATCAAACTGAAACTCAGCGCATTCGAACGAAAAGACATCCCGCACTCAAGCGCTTGTTTCTTTCTCGGAATCAAAATGACCTTGTAGTTTTCGCTGTTTTTCTTCAGCCACCGCGTGATTTTTTCCTCTAAAGACCGGTTGCTGAACGCCGTACCGTCAAACACAGGCGGCAGTCCAGCGCTGGATATCGACAGAGATGTTGCTTCGAGAGACAGGTTGCCAAACTCGACTGGAGCCTCGAAGTATTCAATGCTTTTCACCCCTCTTTTGATCAGCAGATCATTTTTCTCAAACAACCGATTGTGATACGCAACCTTTCTTCGGATGAGGTCTTCAATTTTATGTTTCGGTATCCCCATCTCTTTCGGGTTGATCACCATGACATCCATCTCGTCAGACTTATTCTGTGCGGTCGCACCAAACACCATGAAGGCGGCAACCAGAAGCAATAATTTCCTCATCATTCAATTTAAATCTTTAAGAAACGCCCACACATGTGGGCGTGATTTTTAAATATTCTTAAACAACTTCATATTCTGATCAATCTTAGAATGTGAATCTGTTTTACCCAGCGCTTCCCCACTGTCATCGTTGAACACAAGTCCGCGAGTTAACTCAAATGGACCCGTAATGGCATCGAAGATGGCAAACATCATGAGCATGAAAAAGAACAGGAATAATAGGTACGACATAATCATGCTGATAAACCCGCTCATATCGAGCAAACCGAACAACTTAATGTTGAGCCCTGCCATCGCCAATATGTCATGCGTGACTTCAGCAAATGCAGGCAGTACTGTCACCATCAGGGAGTAAGTCAAATAAAACCCAACCACCAGCAAGGGGATTCTCAAAATCATCAGCACCCACTTATTAAATAGCGCCGTTAACTTCTTCCGGATATCACTCCCCGTATTGGCAAAGGCATAAATAATATGGAAATTTGCACTAAATACCATCGCAAGCAAGTTAGCGATGACTGAGATGAACGCTGAGTAAAAAATCGCGGCTGGAATCAAAGGAACAATAAATGCCGCGATAAAACCAAAAGAAAGTATCAGCATACCGATGCTGGTTGTTTTATTTGCGCTCCGTTTTATCGCAGCCTTCTCAGCTTTCGAGGGTTCTTCACCATCGGTTAAGACGATGTTTCCGCTCACTATATATCCCATCGCGAATCCTGCGACAACAGAAGCGGTCGTAAACGCGCCACTCGGGTCGCTCCAATACGGTGTGTCTTCATTGGTTTTACCCAAAAGTGGTGCCATAAATTGAGGAACCGCAAAAGAATTCCCATCAATGGCCACCGATAACAGGCTTCCCCCCACAACCAATGTGCCAGCCGATAGCAGCCTGTCCATGATAAAGGACATCATGCGTTTCCAAGGGGTTGTTTCAGCCTCTGTCTCATTTTTTGAGTCTTTCTTGGGTGAAGATTTCTGCTTCTTTTTTGGGCCAGGTTCGTTGCCACTTGTGCCAGGGCCCGAAGATTGGGCAATTTTGCTCTTCTTCGCTTTATACTTTTCAAAAAGACCCTGGCCATACTTTGCGGAAACACCGCCGAGATATCCGGCATACATTTTCAGCAAATACATACCGAAGTTATGCACTTCATTGATCGGATGTTCACAGACCCTGAAATACGCTTCACCAAATATGCCTTCGTTTTTGATAACCTTCGAAGGGGTAATCAGACACTGAACGATTTCATCGGCTGGCGACTGTTGTTGTCGGTCAGAACCATCATTTGAATAATCCGTGTACTTGAAATGAGCCGAGTAATCTGACAAATCTATCTCAGTGAGATCATGATAAAAGTCATACAGACTGATCTCTGGGCTGACATCCCCTGCATAATTTGCCTTGAAGCTATAAATCAAGCTTTGAGGCGCACTGGCGACTTCTCCTTTTCCTAACCTTGTGAGAATGGTGGCAGGGGTTGCAACAAACCCAAGCGAGTCATAATAATTATTCAGCCCCGCCTCTTTTGCCACATGAATGAGTACCGCACATTCAAAAATGCCACTCACCGGGGCCGTCGGATCGACCAAATCACAGACGGTTTTTAAACAGGCTTCCGGGCTGTGATTGTTGCCCGTTGCCGTATAGTAAGCACAGGTCTGGTATTGCCGCCCTGACAACCGTCTGGCATCTTTCACTTCGGGGTATGCAAACTTCGAGTCACTCTCTGGATCAACACTGGGCAACAAAGCGGCATCAAACTTTAACGGTTTGGTTCCGAAGACAGAACTTGCTTCATCTGTGAAATCACCTTGAAAGTTTTTCGGGTAGGCTAGTTTTGCGGTGATCAGATAGGCGACACATTTCTCAGACAGTGTCCTCAAATCTGCAATCGATGCAGCCGTCGGTTTGTAACTGTCTGTCGGCTTCCCGTATTTCGATGCAAACGCTTTCGCTTCCCCTCTGGTCAAAGGGCAGGCTTCTGTCCAAAACTGAAGGTTATGAATCACCTTGTTGATCGCCTGCGATTGATTGTGCTTTGAATCCAGTAGAATCCGAGGCGAATCTGGACTGACAATCGAAAGCATCCCTTCCGCATGACCTATCGATACGTCAACAAGCGCTCTGGCCAAATGCGTAAATAACAGGCTCTCTTTTTGCGCATAATTCATATTGAAAGCCAGCGCTGTATTCTTAGACAGCGTATCCACCGCATGCAATGTCTCTTTATCTTTTTTCATCTCAAGTAAAAGAGTGCAATCCGCTTTTCCTTCCTTGTAGGTAAAACGAAGTTTGTAGGCATGGTCGTCTTGAATCACAGACTCCTGAATGTGGTTAAAATTAGGAGTCACCCCATTCGTTTCAAAAACAACACATAGACCAAAATCTAAAATGCCGGAAATTTTATTCTGACTATGCATGATGCCGTAAGATGCTGTATCTATCGGGTAATCCGGGGCTGGAATCACGTAAGTCGGGTTACTGGCGACATACCTCTTTTTGAGTTTGGCATCAATGTCCTCCGCGGTACCAATCGCCTTCCCTATCCCGCGAAACATGAGCTGATGTACCGCAGAAAAGTCATAAATACTGCTCTCTCCTTTCTCTTGAACCGCTTGCTCACTCATGAAGGGGGACAACAGGAAATCCATAAAAGGAACGGTGATCGCCACAGCCACCAGAGATCGGATAATTTTCAGGGCCGGGGATTCAGCAGAAGCACTTTTCTCGGTATTTCTGTTTTGAGAAAGGTATGCGGAGTCAAATGCATATAAAGCCACCATCACCCCCCACAATACAGCGGTAACGCCGTAAAGGTAGCGCAGCGTATTGGCGATGGTATTCGCGGTTTCGACCGGCATTGGCGCAGCACAGGCAGCTCTTTCAGAAGCCGTCATTTCGCGAATCACATCCGCCTGGCTGTCTGTCAATCCGAGTGGATTTAAAGCATGTATGGATCCTTCCGAGCCAAACATGGCTAAAAAAATCCGTTGAGAGATAGGTTGATACAATGCTTCGACGGGGGCTGGACAAGAGACAGACATGTCTATCTCATTCTCTGCGGACGCCAGAGGAACCTGCATGAACATCAGGAGCGCGAGCAAGGCACTCACAAAAATTTTGCGCATTTTTTCTATAAGTCTACAAAAATGAACAAAAAAAAGCAGCCTCGTCGGCTGCTTGTCACTGTGTGAAGACAGTTATGGTTCCCGATTCAAGTCATCGTCTTTCGATTGCGTGTCTTCATGTGCATCTGGATCGGTAGTTTGCCCTATCTCTTCCTGATTCTGTTCAGTCTCAACCTGCGTTCTCGAACGGACTTCAGGTGCGCGTTCAGACTGAGATTGACCGGATTGTGCCATCCCGTGTTTTTCATTCGGAGTTCCCAGAAGCTCCGCAGCTTTCTCCTTCGCGCTGCTGGTCAGATCTGACACCTCTCGGAAAGCCGTTCTCACATACTGAGCTTGTTGATGCAGATAAATGGCATTGTTCTGTCGAATGACTTCTTTGGCCGCTTTTTTAACTGCTCTATCCTCCTCAAATACCCGTTCCCGAACTGTCTCCTGGCTGGCGGCGGCGGCGGCAAACAAGAGTGCGCCCACTTTTTGCTCCCGCGCATCCAACGACTCTGCACCAATCTTTTTAATAATATTGTTCGGTGCTTTCAGGCTCACCTCAAAAATCATTTTAATGATATAGATGTAACTCACCCAAATAATAATCACCATAATCAGATTCATGATGACCTTAAATGGGTTAAAGAAGAAATCTGAACCTGAACCCATCCCAAGCACCATATTAATACTGGTCATATCCATCATAATGAATGCCACGTAAGTCAGCACAAAGGCAACCAAGAAACCAACAATCATCGCAAATGGTCTTATCGTAATATTGACGAAGGTTCCATACAAAGATTTCTCAGGTGCAGTGTTCGGATCATTTTGATCCAGGAACATAAAGAAAGTCATTGCAATCAATGAAGAAATCACCATGAGCTGTGCCACCAGCATCAGCCATCCAATATAAGACAACAGGTGACTCGCAACAGGAATCATCGGGGTAATAATCGCCATGATCAGCCCTAAAATAATCATCACCGCAGCAGCCCAACCCATCACAATATTTGCTGCAGAGGCCACGACTTTCCCGGCCCCAACCATATCGAGTTTCTTCAATAATTTATTGGAATTATTGCTTTTCTGGTTTGCTCGACTCGATTGTTCAGCCGCAGCATTTTTCCCACGGTTTCCACCATTGCCCGTGTTACTACTATTATTACCAGCAGGTTCGGTGACAGCATTGGAAATGTCTGTCTGCAGAATATTATCTGCTGCCTGCTTTAGAGAGCCTATAGTTTTCACTGTCATATATGCCGCCAATACAATGAGACCGTAACTAAGAATAGTTTGACCTTTCTCTTGCGAGTAGAATTGCTGATGACCAATATAGATAGGACAAGATGCCTCAAGTACAGCTTTTCCCGCGGTTCCATATTTCTCTTCAACTATCTCAACCGCCTTAATACTGCCACAAAGACTTATGATTTTATGGTAATCCTGAGCGGACAGCTGAATCTTAGCGATCTCACTGCCACGATCACCACCGGCTCTCGCGATGGTTCTGAAAGTCGCTTCTATGGCATCAGAGACAGAAACCTTTGCTTTTTGTTCTAATGTCTCAGTCTGTGTCATCTTCAGCTTCGACTCAACAGCCCCGCCAGTGTAATCAAGATCCGTTTCACTTCGCGCCCCATCCCCCGAACGATGACTTCCGCCTTGTTCGGTAAACAGCTGGGCATCGGCAGCCGCTGCGATTTTTAGCTGGTCGTCTAAAATTCCGCCACCGGTGTCTGGCGTGACATAGAGAAATTCTGGCGCCTTCACCTTGTATTCAGATAAATATCGCGACAACTCAGGGTTACTCGGCGGCAGAAAGTTTGAACCCGAAGAATAAAAAGTCGTCCCACTCTCCATCGTCTGAAACTCCATATTGATTTTTGTATCGATGACATTTCTGGCCAAATTGGTAAGCTCTCTCATTAAAGCCAGAAAGTTATGAGAAAAGGCAGCAAACCCTTCCTCTCTTGTTAACAATGTAATCTCATTGAGATTTTTTTTCGCACCTTCCATCTCTTGAGAATACAGCAGCGCCTGAACAATCCCTTTGACGACGGCGACCCTTGCCGCTTCCACATTGGCATTGTACTGCTCAAAGCTGTCATAGATTCCGATATAGTCATCCTGAAGCTGTGTTTTGCCCAATGCTGCGGCTTCAAGCGAACCACTCAGGAAACTTTGTAAGCTGGATGTGTCGGCTTCAAATGGAATCTCAAGTTTGTTGCCATTGACGACCGCACACTGCAAGCTGAAGTCACTCACCCCGACATTACCTCCGTTAAGCGCTTTGACTGTCGCCTGTGTACGAATGTAAGCCTCTCTGTCTGTGTAACATCGGTCTGACACCACTTGCCTTGCAAATTTCGCTGCCAAAGCCGCTCTGGCATTCAGAATCTCATAGGTCTCGCTATCCTGCTCAACCAAACGGCCGCCCTCAGCGAGGTAAGCGATTTGATCAAAGAAGTAATTCGCTGAACTGATCAGAAACTTTTCTTTTTGTGAGTCTAATCTCAGCACTTTAATCTTATCGTCAATGCCGACTTTGACTTCTGCCCAGAGAGACACCAGCTTATCTTTGTCACTCATTTTTTCAAAAGTGATGGATTGAACCGCCGTATCAATCATTTCGACAATTTCTTCCTCCATCTTGCTATACGCTTCAAAATCAGGAATCGAAACATCAGAGACAAATGCTGGCTTGTTGACTCGCTTTTCTGAACAGATATAAGGAATGGCCTGACCTGAGTTGTCCTCTAAGTGAAAACCCACTTTGGTCGAAAACCCGGTTTCATCCCCCTCCACTTCAATCAGGGATGGGAAACCATCCCCCAGTGTCGAGTATTGATAGCCACTTCCCCCCTGAGATAAGGTCGCAGTTGCCCCAGCAGCGCGGTCTTTTGCACCTTCGTAGACACTCAATAAAGAAACCTGAGCGGCACACAACGCATCTTCAATCAACACACGGCTTTTCGTCACAGGAATACTCGCCATGGAAGGGGCACCCTGTGTATCTAAAAAAGTTTTTTCCCGTTCATCAGGCAAATCGGAAAGCATCATGTAACCAACCGTAGACACCGCGATATTGGCCGCGCCGATGGCCCCCAAAACGGCAACACCCATGATCACTTGAATCACCAGCACATCGGTCTGATAGCCTAGAATGTCAGATTCAACTGGCAGCGGTGTAATCAGCAGCACCCCAACCCCGATTCGAGAGCATGTTTTGAATAATCCATATTTTCCACCCCCGATTTCACCAGACCGCAGCGCAGTAAATGAGATCACCGTCAGCTGCACGCCGATTAGTATCTTCACGAGCCACATCGCCAGCGATTGAATGGAGATGACTGAAACTTCGAGATTCACGATGTCATTTCTGTACTCATCTGATGTTGACGCGAGAGAACGATCGGCCCCATCTTCATGATCTTCCCCACCTCGGATATCAATCAGTGATAAAATTTCATCTTTGTAATCGAGATCCGTGAGTTTGATTGCCGTTTCCATGGTTGCCGGAAAATGGTAAAGCACAGAGAGAATGGATTTATCCCTGGGACAGATTGTCGAGGAAAAAGGCTTCGGCAGCGGATAACCATGCTCATTTGAATAAACATCGCATGATGATTTCTGAGACGCATCAGGCTCTGTGGCATGACTGAGCACAGGTGTCACACTCAATGCCAATAAAACGATAAGTTTTTGAAAAATGCGGAGCATTAGAAATTTATTTACTTTTAATTTAACAAAATTTCTATTTAAAGATAAGGCGAGCCTGAGCCCGCCCTGGTCTTATTTTAGGTAGTGTGTGGGGAGAATCGAGGTTTTCACGAACCCCAGTAATTCTTCATGGGCTGCTTCAGCCTTGACCCCGGTGATGTCATCCACAAAATCAGTCGTCTTATCATAAACATAGTTTGTCGCCTTCACACCGCGATACATCCCCCAGATCAAGGCTAGATTGAGGGCAATCACCGTCATGATCGTGGTCAGAAAATCCGCGATGCCATTCGATGACAGCTCACTGATCGTTGAGGCATAAATGACCACCATGTATGCCGCTAAGTTTGACGCGATCGTGCCAATCACAAACGCAGCCATGAGCGCGACAAACACCATGGAGAGATCAATAGACAATCTGAACATGGCACTTAACAAATATCGCGAGACCGTAATATTATCGTCGTCATCTTCCGTTTCACTGAATTGCTCTTTCAGGAATTTAATCGCCATGAGGGGAGACGCAATCAGGTAGATCAAAAAACGCTTTAAAGATAAAAACAACAAGCTGATTGCCGCCCATAAAAAGAACGCGCCAGCCACCAGTTTTGCCAGAATTGCCGTTAAGAACAACAATCCACCTGTTGTGAACATAGTCTTCATCAAGATCAGGAACATTGTGTTTGCCTCGACGACCTCTTGACTGAGTACCAACTTCATTCCTGATGCGACGATCAAAATGACACCTGAAATAGGCAGCAGCGTGTTATACATCGATTGCATATAACTGTAAGGCTCAATCGTTTTCAGCCTGACGTCTTCTAAAATCGGTGCCCCTTCATCTCCGGATTTGGAGACGGTCAGTTCATCAAGATGCAATAACACATTGAACCACCCTTGGGTGTTTTCATGATTGGTGTGGCTGGCTACTTTTTCCGCCAAATTTTCAGATTCAGATAACCCCTGCCCGATACTATGTCGTGCGACCCGATCCAGCGGGATTTTCACTCGGTTGATGGTGCTCACAGCATCCTTCACGATACTTTTCGCGAATTGGCTTTTCAGCGAATTCCGCATATCCGCGTACTCACTATCAAACTTCAGCAGATAACCGACGGCCGTCATGACAGATTCAATCGGTGAGATGAAGAACCCACGATGATAAAACGCATAGTCGTTCGAGGAAAATTGAATCTGGCTGATGCGAGAAGAGCCGCCTGCGCCGAATATGACCGCTTTGATATTGCTGTAAATCGTCTCTGCATTCACCTCGGCTGGCACAGGCAACATTTTGCCGCCAGCAACCCCTGTCGCGCCATAAAATTCACCGGAAGTCCCAAACCCATCCGATTCATCCCGTACCTTACAGACAAACGAAGCATCAAAAGCGTCATAAGACCAGCCTGATATTGCGCTGAAATGACCTTGTCTTGCCTTATTGGCACAATAGGATTGCTTCTGATAGCGATAGATCTCATTAAAAGCCATTTCAACGTTCGGAATATGCTTTGTCACTTCCCCTGAATAGCTGTCGTGATTGAACTTGAGCGCTTCATTGGCCTCATTGTCCGGGATACTTGCGTTCATCAGTTTGATTGACCCGTCGTAACGCACCTGATCGCGCGAACGTATACTGATTCGTCCTTCTCCCATTCTCTGTAGAAGAAATTTACAGCCCGCGTCAATCGAAAAACGCTCAGACCAATCCGAGCCAAAACAAGTTGCGTTCAGCTCAAACTCGGTTCCCGTGAGCTGATTGACGTCATTAAACTTCGCTATCCCGGCACGCAATGTTTCATTGGTGAGCGGTTTCCCCTCAATGAGAGAGAACACTTTCATGCCAATCGACTCTTCAGCAATCAGCTTCTGGTTCGCAGAGACCACCATGCCGGAGATAAGATCTTTGATGTCATTTTCTGCCATTCTGGTGAACACCATTTGCGCTTCATCGCTGTTCGACGTTGTCTTGACGATATGCGTGAATAATGAAGAAGACGCAACCAGCGCGAAGTTGGCCGCAAAATAGTTACTCACAACGACGGCAAAAACCATGAGAAGCTGTGCAAGGCTCACGCCTCCTAAATCGTCCATCGGCTTTATCATAATCATCGCGATCAGAATGGCTGGTGTGGAGATGAGCATCTTTTTCCAGGCTTTCGTGTTATCTTCTACCGTCATCGACACCCAGGACATACGCCAGATCGCAATCGCGATCAGCGCCCCAGCCAAGACGACCAACACATAATTGAACGCCCCCAGAACCCGCTCAAAATTAAATTGCTTTATCATCGGAAGCACAGTGATGTCGGATTTGTCTTTGACCGTATCAAATATCCGATACATTGCTGTGGTTTGATACGCTGAGTCGGACGGATCAGTATAGGGGTCGTAAACGCCCCCCTGAAATTTCAGGTGCTTGAACTCAGATTGCTCTGGCGCCATCGACTGAAGGGCGTTGATCACAGACAAAGTATCTTCCGGAATCACGATCTTATCTGCCATCTCCATTGCCCTTTTGGTGGTATTGGGCATCATGAAGGTCAACGTTTCGATGACGACATCAGGTTTTGGCGTGACGGTGATTTCCCCGCCAGCATTTGTTTCCTCAGCAGCACTTGCTGCCACTGTCATCGACAGCATCAGTATGATTGAGGAAAACACCCGAGTCATGGTGCTTTTACTTATTAAAGTCATCTGAATTTAAGGTTTCATTTTCTTTTTTTTCTCGATCTCCTCCAGTGAGTCATACAGTGAGTTGTACTGCTGCGGAATTGAAATTGCATTCACAAGAATCGACATCGACATGAGCCCAGCGACTGCCGACCAAAAGACGGAATAAACCAACCTGAACGTCATATTTCCCTCGCCCGACAACGAGGACTTTGCCTTTCTAAAACATAAAAGCGCGAAATAAATCAAGACCGAATAAGTCAATGCGATCGTCAGCGCAGTGATGATGAGGTTTCCCATTTTTTATTTAAGTATATAAATACACTGGGGTAAAAAAAAGCAGGCCTCGACAGGACCTGCTTTGTTGTTGGCAAGCGACTTTACTTTTTATTCGGATCGCCTCCGCCAGTGTCTTGATTTCCATCTGAAGGTTCATCCCCTTCCTGACCTGCACCTTTATCGCGCCCTTCGCCAGATGTTGTTCCGTCTTCAGCTTTCCCGTTCTCGGAAGGCTTTTGAGTACCAGACTCAGATGGCCCGTTCGATTTCGATTCAGAGGGTTCCGATTCTTTATCAGACCCTTTTCTCTCACTTGAAGGCTGAGAGGAGGTTCCGTCTGGTTTGGTGGTTCCCTCTTGGCCTTTCTGCTTTTTATTCTCCAGGAAATTATCAGCAACGAAGCCAGCGGGGGCGGCCGTCACTGACGTTGCCATATCCGAAATGGTCTTGGCAGCAATGAATGTTTCTATCCCTGCGGTGACCTGAATATTCAGACTCTCGACACCCATTGGCCTTAAGACATGATCTGGCATTTCAGTCATCATTTTGACCAGGCTCTTGAGCACGAGGAAATACATTCCGACGGTAAAGACAAAGAATACAATCGAGCTAAAGGCCGCAATAATAGACATCATGATCCCCTCCGCTTCCATCTCCATTCTAAACAGCGTAAACAATGTTGAGTTCACAAGATATACACCTGCATAACTCAATGTGTAGAACACCATAAAGGCAATGAATATCAACGGTGCTCTCAGGACCACAGAGGCCATCATGGAGAGAATAGAGGCCGGTTTAAACAGTGCGTTACCATCCTCTTTGGTCATAAAGGCAAAGGCGATTAGCAGCGGGATGACCGAGAATAAGATTAAAAACTCAGCTAACCAGCCTAACCACATCATCATTTGCGCAATGTAAGGCATCATCGGGATGATATACCCAATAAATATGCCCGCAACAATAAATACTTTACCGAAAATAGCAAATATCGCAGAGATCGTGGCAAGCACCTTCAAGAGTAACCCTACTTTGGTCAATTGACTCAAGATACTGATTCCCAAGCCTTTTATCTTTGCAAGAAGTCCGTCGCCATCCCCACTTTTTCCATCACCATGGTCCTGCCCGTTTACCGCTTTATTTAACAGCTGAATCAGAGAGTCGACTAATACGATCACCAACCCTGTCATGAGCATGTCTTTCCCAAAAATAGAGAGTGTTGCAATGGGGTGTTGCCGAAAGTTCACGCAGTTGGTTGTCGTGGTACATTGCGAGAATCCATCGATTAAGTTGTCACCACCAATGCCAAACCCATGCTTCAGGACATCATCGGCGGGAATCACAGCGTCTAGCATCATACCGATATACTTCGCCATGACTTCAGGCTCATCTTCTCCGGTTTCATCACCCCGCAGTGATTGCGCCGCAATATCTGAGCTGCCTGCCTGAAGCTGTGTGCTGAAGTTGGATTCATTCACAGGGAAGTTGGCTGCCTTGAGAATCAACATCTGATCTTCTGACCACAGTGGCGTCAGGTTTGGCATATTTCCGCCAACCCGTAAGTTAGACTTTGATGTCACCTTGGGGGACGCATTGTAGATCACTTCAGAGTATTTCTCTTGCTCCTTGGATAATTGCATAAAGTAACTTGAGATAGCGACTGCACCCTGCTGTCTCAGGTTTTTGAAAAAACGTGTTTTATCTTCATCGGCATTGGTCGCTATACCTTTCAGCGCGGCATGCCTGCTCATTGCTGCAATTCTCGCAAAGTAAGCTGCGATGTTGCTCATGTGAACTTTCGCTCTTTCTAAAGCCACACCGGATTCGGTTTGGTTCACCGTATCGTCGCTTGCTTCGATCACTTTTATTTTCGCTGTTGCCGCTTGCTGCAAAAGAACAACCTCAAGGTTCGCCGATTCACTGAGGCCAAGCTCAATGGCTTTGACTGCTTCAAGGGCTACAGCCACCATAGGCGCTGGTGCAACCGTTCCATAACTCGTGATATCGCCTTCTGTCGGTAAGATACAGATAGGAAACACATCTCCGCTGACCAGATCTCTGATATCCGAGTTCCATTCATCCTCATCCGGCTTAACCTTATGAAGGAAAGTGATTTCCTGGCTACTCTTGTCGAAGTTTTGAATACAGTTGTAACGCCTTAAATCTCTTGCTGCGGCTAAGGCTTCAGCAACAACAAAATGGAACGGCTCTTTCGCATATTCAATCTTATACTGAGCTGCCCCGATGAAAGGATTAAAGGTATGTGATGTCACATTCTTCCTGTTTTTTACCGCCTCAACACTGATCGCCCCATAAGCAAAAGCCTGAACAATCGATGTCACGTCTGCGCCACTGACCTCAGGGTATTGAATCCGTACTTCTCGGATTAAATTGAGTAGGTTATCCCCTGCAGCCTTAATTTTTTCAGCCTCATTATTTCCCGGTTCGCTGGCTCCTTCACCACTAATCATCAATTCAGAAAGGCTCCCCATCAGCGGGGCATTCGCTATCATGCTCATCACCCCTGCAGGGACATCCGGAAGGGGTGCTGCCATATTGAGCGTTGTTGCGTTTTGGAACAACTCCTCGTATTTATTGGCTTTTTCGAAAATCGGACTCGTTAAGCTATGCCACTGCTTGTCCTTGATACGGCTATCATGGAGCGTGAAGTTTGAGCTACCTGAACCCTGAACGGAACGGGAATCTAAACCACTTGAATGGTAACCATGCCTGCCACCATGAATTATCCCTGAAGACTGCTGTAATGTGATTGAAGTGTCACCGAATAAGCCAGAAAAATATTCTTTTGCCGTGGGATGGCGCGACTCATAGAATCCTACTCTCCCCAAAAGGTGAAAGAAAAATTTATCAAAAAACCCCATTGACGCTTCATCCTGAACCATCCTGGCATCTTCAGGAGCCACATTCGAAAAGTTCGTTCTCAGTGCAGCCTCTTGTGCACCATATAACCCCCGGATGATTTCTGTCGCATACGTTTCCCCCTGCGGTAAAAACTCTTCATACGCTTCGAGAAGAGAGCGATTACTTTCATCAAAATTAAAAACAGCAATCATGGCGGTAAAAAGATACACCGTCATTTTCATCGCAATCAAACCACAACCTACCACCAGAAGCTGCCCGACATTAATGTCACCAATTTTGTATGCCAGCGCAGCAACCAGACCAAACCCGGCAAAGGCTTTATAAGTATTTGGGTCCTTCATGGCCTGCTCAATCGAGGAATCCCTCATGCTACGGTATCCAAATAAGTACAGCCGGTAGGCTGAGAACATCAGGATGATCACCAAACACAGATCGACTGCGGCCGCAGCTACCGCCCCTATCGGTCGGCTGATGAAGTTTACAATTTCTGAGTACTGCGGAATTGGAACACTCAACGTCTCAAACAAGCCTCGAACGGCAGCATTCGATCGGATGACAGAACCCAATGATAAAGAAAAGGCATTCAAGCCAACATCCTGCTTGCAAAGAACGTAACTATTTTCCTGAACCTTACCATCTTCCTTAAAGGCCGCTCGACAGCTATCGTCTATCACAACTTTAGATGTCATGCCTTCAGCGAGTGCACTTCCTGACACAGAGATACCGACCAGAAAGGCTAGAAATAAGTGCTTTAAAAATTTCAGCATTTTATTTTTCAGTGATTTCTTTAAATATTATCAACTTTCACAATCATATTCATATTCCCTCTGAGTTCTTATCATTGATTCAGCAGAAACTTTTATCAGTTCGTTTTTCACATAAGGCTGGATTGAATGAATAAGTTCTTCTCCAAATAACTGAGATTGCACATCAATCTCTTGTGACAGTGCGATGATATTTGAATTTGATTCGATCATTAAACTGACATGCGTTTTCACCAACGCATAAAGAATATGAACCGGTAACTCCCCCTTAAAAGACTTCCTGGCATAGGTTGCCAAATCAGCTTCGAAAGACATCGTTGGCTCAAGAATAAAAGACTTGTCTTTCGATAATTCAGCAGAATATATCATGTCAATCAGAGAAGAAGCATTCACAGATAAAGTTCGTAATTCACGTTTTATAGAAGAAAAACTATCCAGCATTGATTGAGAAAACTCATCATAAGCCACTGAATATCCCATGAATTTATCTTCAAAAAAATTTAACTCGTAAGCAGCATTCACGATCATTTTCTCTTCATCACTCGTCTCACCGCCATCAAAAACACCATGAATAATATTGTTTGCAGCAACCTTCCTTTCTGTTAAATCGGCCTGATACTGAAGGATCATGTCTTTGAATATCTCCCTCTGCTGATTCAACAAGGCTTCGTTTTCTGCAACCTGTTCTTCAATCTTGAGAAGATGCGATACGTCTGATTTGAGCATTAATTTCAATTGAGATAAATGACGTTCAATGATTAATTTATCGACCAGAAAATGATTCATGAAACCAAATGTTCCGAACCTATGATTGATCAATGAAGCAAGATTGAACCATCGCTCAGATTCTTTAAAAATCGTCTCTATATATTCGCACTCTAAATAAAGCTGCATTTGGTTCAACTGACATAGAAAATTGTTAAACCGCTGTATGATATCTCTCGACACAGAATCTGGACTGCACCCAAACGCTTCTCTTTGAATGATATTCGTGATAATTACCTTCTGTTGGGCTATTTTTTGATCACGATTGATCATAAAGAATGGTGAATCTGTCTCACTTTTATTCAGATCGATAATCTGATTAATGCTTAGCATTGTTTTATTTTAAGTTAAGCAACATCCAGATTAATAGACAAATCCAGGGCCAGCGAAGCATCAGAACGAAAAAAGAAACCCAATAAACATATTGTTCTCATCGCGTTCAGATGATTGACGGAACGACATCCAGTGGTAACATAGAGACAAGATCGCATATACTCAGGCATAGGCTCCGCTAAGGCATCGGCGCGTTCAATGGCCAACAGTAAATCTTTACTTTGTTGATACTTTTGGCAAAAGTTGACGTTTTATCGCAGGAAATTCAGTTTCTTCACTTCCGCGAATCACTTTTTCAGTTATCTTTCGAAAATAGATAAGGCACTAACATGCTCGTTCAAGAAATCATCGCAACTTGGTCAAATCAAGCTGCAACCAAAACTGTTGTCCTGTTGGACGCCGAGACAGGCGGCCTGAACGACGCAACAAACGCGACAGATCCAAATATTCCGCCGCCGCTTACCGGCGCTCAGTTTTACCCGGTTCTTGAACTGACCGCTCGATTCTTTGACGGCAACCTCGTTGAGATTCGTCAGCCAATGACGTTCGTTATCCACCACCCCCTTGATGACCTTCATCAGCAGTGCAGCAAGTGGTCAATCGAAAAGTTCAAGGACACATTGTTTCTTGAATGCGAACACGCCGACATCTCCCTCGAAGACGCTCAAAAGATGATTGCTGAAACGGTGAAAGAGATTGGCCATCAAGAGGCTTATCTCCTGGGCAACTCAGTGAGCCTTGATAAAGCTTTCATTACACATCAAATGAAAGATTTGCATGCATGTTTGCATTACAGAATCATTGATGTTTCAACCTTAAAAACTTTATTTGGATTTTTGTTCGGAGAACATGCGAATTTTAAGAAATCTGAATCTCATCGAACTGAGCAAGATGTCGAAGAAACTTTAGGCGAACTCAGATATTATCTCAACAACTTCATCAAGAGTCGTGAAGTTGTGGCAAGAGAAGTCATATAAAAGACCTGATTTACATCAATAAGCCGCATCTTGCGGCTTTTTTTAAAAAAATATGGGCGTGAACTCGCACTGTTTCCCTGAGCCACGCTCGAACTTTCCTATAGAAAAACAGTCAGTTAAATGAAAATCCTTTCAGACGCTTTTGGTGAAAATTCTCATAGATAACAACAACCTAGTTTTTTTGATCCGATTGATGCGCTCCTCGGTTCTGAAACTCCTTTTTTGAATAGCTGATAAATAATTGATTTCTGATATTGAGTCGTGCCATGTCTGTCGTTAGATTCTAAGAGAATCACAACAAATAAGACGAAAAAAGAAGATGAAAAACTCACAAGATAAAACAGACCGATCTTTGTTCGAAGAACTTGATGCGCAGATTCGTGAAGAAACAGGTAAGCATGTCGTCACTTACAAAAAAGAAACCGTCGCTCAGATTGTTCTGAACTATCTTCAAGAGAGTGGTTATTCACGCATTGAGGTTGTTGAGGTGGTCAACGACTTTGTTGAGCACTTCAAGTCAGCACTTCTTGATGGGTCAACGATTGTGATTAGCAAGCATGGCCGTTTAGTCCCCCGGCTTAAAGCAGGGGGGCGTCCTGTCCGAGACCTTTCCCGAAACACTCAGATCAAGATGAAGACGACAGCAACTGTCACCTTCTCAAAAACGAAAAAAGCGACTGGCGGAAAAGTGACCATTCGTGGACTGGCTCAGTCTTTCATGGCGCAATACGACAGTGACCATCGCAAACAAGTCCTCGCAGGTTATATTGCTTCAACCTTCTTTGCCTGCATCACGAGGACGAAGAGTGAAAACCACCGCATGGAAGTCAGGGGGCTTGGCGTTTTTCGTAGCCAAAAAATCAAAGCACGTGTCGGACGCAATCCAAAAACTGGCGAGCAGACGAACATTCTTGAAGCGACCTATCCCAGGTTTCGAATCAGTAAGCCTTTTCGGGATGAACTGGCAGCAGCTTTATCAAGACAAAAATAACGATGCCTTGATCGTTGACTGAGCGAGGCTAATAAAGCCACGTCCCTGATGTGGCTTTCATATTTTATTGCCTTCCACTGGCAATATAGAGAAGCTTCCCGTAAACCAGCCGAAGAATTTCCTGCTCATATGGATTCAGGCTCGACAAAAATTCATGGCCTAAATCTGAAAATTTTGAAGCCAATAACCATGTTGCCGCTGACCTGTCACTCGGTTGCCTGCCAAGCACGAACTTTGTCACCCAGCGAAACTGAGGCCAGTATCGCTTCGCGCGCTCGACTAAGTCTTCCGTTTCTCTGATAGCAACGGAAATAGGCAGCCGTTCGAGACCCAGGTTCAATGCGCTTTCAAGATACTCAAGAGTGTAAATTTCTGCCGCATGCTGACTGAGTAGATTGTGAATTACCTTCGATAAATTTTCTTTATTATCATCAGGGTAATCTTCACCAAATGTTCGTATAGCCTCAGAAACCTCATCGAATGCAGCCTTGTGCGTGGTGAAATACTTCATCGATGCTGCTCTTCCAAACATAGGGCTCCCTTGCATGTTTACTGTAAGTAAAGAGCCTGCACAATGTGTATTCAAGGATGTTCTGAACAAAAAATAATCAAAGCAATGTTATTTCGATTTTTTTGGAAAAGATGGTTGACCCAAAAACGACGTAGTAATATAGTGACAACCAAGGCGAGAGAGATAAGCGAAACCGTTGGCTTAGGCCAGCAAGCCTCTGACTTTTTAGCCTGACACGCCTCTTTTGAAAGTCCTTTCTTTTTAGAGTTGTGTATGTGAATTTACAACCCAGCGACTGGGTTGTCCTGGTGAGGTGGCCGAGAGGCTGAAGGCGCTCCCCTGCTAAGGGAGTATACGGTTTATCCCGTATCGAGGGTTCGAATCCCTCCTTCACCGCCATGTGCTCTGTTAGCTCAGCGGTAGAGCAGACGACTCATAATCGTTTAGTCGCTGGTTCGAATCCAGCACGGAGCACCAGATTTTTCTAGCAATATCATTGGATATGGTTTTCAGGCGACATATTCATCTGATTATTCAGCGAATTACCAGATGAATATGCCTCCATAGCTCAGCTGGATAGAGCACGCGCCTTCTAAGCGCGTGGTCGGGAGTTCGAATCTCTCTGGGGGTGCCATTTTTTAGCATATTGTATAAAGCGGGTGTCGTATAATGGCAATTACCACAGCCTTCCAAGCTGTTGATACGGGTTCGATTCCCGTTACCCGCTCCACTCATTCAAAAAGGCCGCTCAGACGGCCTTTTCTTATTGAGATCAACTTTCATTCAATCTCCTGCAAGCGACCGTGATCCATCCAAAGATGGTAACTGGTGTTCGTATACACAGCCATCTAAGTCAACTGACAGATCACAAATGACGACTTGTGAATCTGAATGATTTGAATCGAACGCCTATTTTCACCATGATTATGAATGTAAACAAAAGAATCTTTATGGGAAAAACAACGAGACTGAAACGCTCAGAACCCGGTCATGTATCGGTCGAGCCAGAAAAAAGAAGCCACAGAGACAAAAAGAAAGAAAAGGTAGAGCAGGCTCAGCAAAACAGAGCAAATGAAAAGAAAAAACTTCAATCTGCGCTCTCGACAGGCAATGTCGATGATCTGGCAACACCGGCACCCAAAAATACAATCAAACCGACCTACCCCAGAAAACGAAATGACCATTAGGTTCGTTACAAAGCCGACACCTGTGTCGGCCTTTTTATTGTGTGCTGAATCACCCACAACATAGATACCTGACGCTCTTTTCGCTGTCGCGACCGGGAGGGAATGAACGAGAAAAACCTTCAGTATGAGCGAATTACTGTCACTAAATGACTAAAAACCATTCATTTAATCAAAAAAAAGATTTTTTTTATAACTCGCTATTGAAATGGTCATCATATTACCACTAACATAAAATCAAGCTTAAAACTCAATTAATTAACAAAAGATCAAATATGAAAAAAACAATTATCTCAGTAGCAGTAGGCATGGCTTCGTTTGGCGCATTCGCTGCATCAGGCGTCGTAGCTCCAGCTCATGATGCAGTCGCTCAGTCAATCGAGAACGTAGAAATTTTCGGTAAACTGGGTGTTTCTTACGATGACTTTGATGCGTCTCAAGCAGCATCTGCCGACGCAGGTTACAACCTTGACGACAAAGGTATCGACTACAAACGTAACACAGAGATCGGCCTGAAAACGACTGCTGATCTGAGTCACGACCTGCAGGCTTCTGCTGTCGTTGTGGGTAACTTCAACAACGCAGACGAAGACTTCCGTCTTGATAAAGTAGAAGTCGGCGTGAAGCACGAACTCACCGCAATACACTTCGGTAAGATTGACGACCGTTACGACCAAGCAACGAGTCAGTTTGACCAGTTCAGTGAAGTGTTCAACGGTACAGACTTCGAGCGTTATAACGCAACGGGTAAAGTTGATGGGATCGCAGTATCTTCCAGCCCATTCGCCGGCCTGGGTGTCGCTGTTCAATTGGGTGATGCTGAAAGCGGTGATCTCGGTGACGATGTTGCACTGACTGCAACTTACCACTTCTCAGGCATTGATCTGGCTGGTGCTTATCGTTCTGTAGATAAAAGCGTTGAAGCTGGCGCAGTTCAAGACGCTGAAGCTTACAAGCTCGGTGCCGGTTACGCCTTTGAAGGTTTTTATGCTGGCCTCGTGTACGAATCAGCAGAAAACTTCGACAAGTCTGAACTGGAAACGCTTGGTCTGTCTGCTTCTTACAAGTTCGATGCCCTGACAGTGAAAGCGGGTTACCTGACTGACGAGTATAAAGGCGT
This sequence comes from Photobacterium galatheae, assembly GCF_000695255.1. Classification (GTDB taxonomy): domain Bacteria; phylum Pseudomonadota; class Gammaproteobacteria; order Enterobacterales; family Vibrionaceae; genus Photobacterium; species Photobacterium galatheae. The sequence continues at coordinate 189,963 of NZ_JMIB01000027.1, forward strand.
TGATCGTCGCAAGTTCGACACAGACACACTGCGCTTTGCCGCTCAATACGATCTACAGGAGAACGTTGAGCTGAACGCTGGTTACGCAAAAATTGACAGAGACGTGGCAGCTCTTGATGAAGACCTGTTCACCGCTGGTATGATTGTTCGCTTCTAATTGCATCCAATCAAAATGAAGTCGGTTTAGGCCGACTTTTTTTCTTTTGGTCAAAAGATGACGCGCCAGACACCACCTTGACGAACCATCATTCTGACATTCCCAACATTGCGTTCCGGATTCGCTGAAATAAGCTCAATGAATAGCTTTTATCACAGGTCTCAGATTGATTCTCAGCCTGCTCTGTCATACCACAGTAAGCATGAAGCAAAGCCTCTCCTTTCTCATCAAATCTCGGCTCCCCACTCTCTAAATCCACGACCCCGACTCGATTGTCATTCAAGAAAAGCTCGCCCTCAATGTCACAACTCATCGACTCCTGAAACCTTGTGATGTCGAGCATTTTCTTCGACACATCAATCATATTTCTTCGAACCATGTTGCATTTCATCTCGGGGTTAGCCGGAAGCACCAGCATGGCGCTGTATTTCAAGTCACCACACACCCGACACTCAAAGTTAAAAGACTTGATCCCACAACGTTCATTCTCTTTGAGGGTAAACTTCATCACTAATTGAATCGGTTGCTCAAAAAATTGAATGATAAACGGATACATGTCTGATGATGGGTTGGGCGTAAATAATTTACCTTTTTTAATATCCCCAATATGAAATTCATCAAGATAAAGAACATATTCACAATCAGCCCGAAGGTGAGTCGCCTCAAATTCACACCATCGCTTCACAGACTTCATGAGCTTTCCATAATTTTCGGCATACAAGTTCCAGCGGCGAAATCCTTTATCCGAATTGATATGACAGAAGCTCAGCAACGATGAAGGCGTATTTTTCATTGGAAGTGTATTCATGCATACCTGAATGACTGATGTGATATTGTCATACCTCTCTAGGTCTGCCAGGAATGCCTCGTCACTCAAATGTGTACGTATATAATCGAGGGTTGATTGTGGGATCTTCGCGTGAATGGCCATATAAAACTGAAGAAGAGAAACCACCTGAATCACAGAGTCACATGTACTCTCGGGGTGTATGATCGTTTTCTCAAGGTATGACTTCGCCACTCGACAATCATTCGAGTCGAGTACTTCATGATTCAAAATTTTCTTTTGTACGCTTACAGGAAGATCTGACAGAATTCTCTCTGGTAAAATTTTCTGCATCCTAGTTTTTTGTTGCTTTTAGGATCTGAACCAGCGTGAATAGTGAGATGACGCCATATAATCCGAGAGCTATCCAGTTAGGAATGCCAGAGAGCTGTTTCTCTCCCAAAAAGAAGATAAAAAACTCCGAAACTGAGTGCGCAAGCGCGGTTAAAAAGTACATCGCCGCTGAATTTTTATAAGCGGATTCGAGGTCTTCACGTATCGAGATCTTCCCGAGATATAGGCTATAAACAGATAAAAAAGTCATTATTGAGGCTAGCCCAACAAAAAACATGACGTTTCTGACAATCTCTTGGGATTGATAGAAATATTCTGAAGCAAAAATGACACCGCCAACCATCACCGCACCTAAAATTGAAAAGACGCCTCCTTTACGCCGTAACGCCCTTACATCTTCAAAGACATCTACTGATTTCATGATTTATATTTTATTTAATTTATAGCCATTACTGATTGAAAAATGAAGTTTCCGGCGTGTGTTTTGTATATTTTTATAGATAATCATTGGCATCAAGTTATAATTAACGAATGCCTAAACCCGGTTTTATTTCAATATTAAAATCACCCAGCCTACTCATTCCGAGACGTCTATGAATCATAATTACTTTAATCATCTAATTGAAAGTGACTTTAAACTTTTACATTTGGGGAATTGGGCAGACAAAGTAATATTAGATGCAGAAAATCACACTGATGTTCTTTTCGTTGACGAAAGTGCATTCGCACCACCAGCCCCTGAGGCAATCAAAGAATCGATTATTTGTGTGAAATCTGACTTTGAAGCGTCGATTTATCGAAAAGCGAAAAACATTCAAGCGCTTTATGATATCGCGAATAACACAGGAAAAAGATTTGTGATTCTGGGTTACCGTGACCTTGGCGTCGTAAAGGAATCATAAAGGTGGCAGTGCCACCTTTACCTTGATGCGTCTCTTCTCTCCTACGGGCTATCGCAAGAGGCTCAAGAAACTGTTCAGCATGCTTCTGATCACGTGAATGTTCTTTGCTGAACCCTGCCCACGCTAAAATCAACTGTTCTTCCTGAATTCGCGCTTTTCTATCTCATTGAGTTCTGGAACCCATACGACTGCATTGAGTCCCTTCATCAGAAGGATGAGTTCATGAACTCGATGTAATTTTTGATGGCATCATTCATGCGATCAATTTGAAATAATCGATCTTGTATTTCATCATCCGTAAGGCTTTCAAAAGATAAGAGCAAAACTGTCATCTCATGAATCCGAATTATTTCTTCTGAAAACTTTTCGGTTTTCAAAATTTTTTCTTTGATCGCGAATAGATTCGCTATGGATAAATTTAGACTTTCTCTGATTGAATTGACATTCATTTCGATTCCTCTTTGATGGTGTTTCACTGGAATTTTTTCTTCCCATTATGAAATATGACCCTGTTTTGAGAGGGAATCCTTCAAAGAAAATCGACTAAAGATGCCCTGCGTCAGCTTGATAACGATAAATGATACATCGATATCATTGACTGAGTTTAAACAGTGTTGTTACCTGAATATTTGAGCAATTTCTCTGTTGGCAGCAGAAATGCTGTCTGAGCCATGAACTGAATTTTCATCCTCAGACAAAGCAAACAGTTTTCTCAACGTTCCCTCTAAAGCCTCACGTGGGTCAGTGGCCCCCATTAGCTCTTTGTATCTTACAATGGCGTTTTCTCCTTCGATAACAAAGGCAACGATTTTACCGGAAATCATGAACGCAATCAGGTCTTCAAAAAATGGCTGACTTGCGTGCTCAATATAAAACGCTTCAGCTTCCCTTCTTTCAAATCGCATCATTTTCAGCTCAATAATGTCCAATCGTTCCGACTCAAGCACAGCCAGAATCTCTCCGACGATGTTTCTTTTTACCGCGTCTGGCTTGATGAAGCCCAATGTTTTTTCTTTCATTTTCCTTTGTTCTGAATGACGTATTTTGTATACAAATTGGTTCAATTCGCTTTCAATTCAAATATCATGAATTCATGTTAAATCACTTTCGCAACATTTAAACAAGTGGAAAATAGCGAATCACTTTCAATCCTCGATAAGGATTCACTGAATTTACAGGCGGGTAGTAGAAAATAAGACAATGGATATTCCTTTTCAACAACCTAATTTTGAGGAAATTACCGATTCATTCCTCACGTAATTTTGGGCGTGATTCTTTATATATTGATTGCCTTCAAGTGTTCTTTTTCATCAAATAACGCTTGTTTTTCAATCTATAAGGTGACAACCATGCTAACAACATTATCGGTCGTTTTTGGGGGAATCGCCCTCCTGGCCATTCTTCTCTGTGTCAGAATTGTTCCTCAAAAAAGTGAATATATCGTCGAAAGACTTGGTAAATATCACACCACCCTGTCTGCGGGTCTGAATGTTATCATTCCTGTTCTTGATCGTGTGGCCTATAAACAATCATTAAAAGAGGTTGCAATCCCTGTCCCTCGCCAGGAAGCCATCACAAAAGATAATATTTCTGTTGCTGTTGGCGGCAACGTTTATCTGACCGTTGTGGATTCAAACAAAGCGAGCTATAACGTTTCTGACTGGGAGTTCGCTGTTGTGCAGCTTGCGCAAACCGTCATGCGCTCCGCAATTGGTGAAATGGAACTCGATGAAACCTTCAGCAGCCGCGCGACGCTGAATGCGAAAATTGTAGAACAAATCTCCCAACACTCTGAAAAGTGGGGCATTCTTGTGTCAATGTACGAGCTTGACGAAGTTGAGCCACCGCAATCTGTCAAAGAAGCGATGGAAAAGCAAATGAAGAGTGAGCGTGAGAAGCGAAGCGCAATCCTGGATGCACAAGGCAAAAAAGAAGCTCAGATTCTTGAAGCGGAAGGTCGAAAGACAGCGCTTGTTTTAGATGCTGAAGGGCAAAAAGAATCTCAGATTCTTGCGGCGCAAGCAGAGAAAGAAGAACGCGTTCTGCATGCACAAGGTGAAGCTGAAGCAACAATCAAGATGGCTGAAGCACAGGCTGTGTCGATTGAGAAAGTCGGCACTGCCTTAAGTAAAGATGGCGGTAACACAGCGATGCAGTATGAGTTGTCCAAAAAAGCAATCACTGCGAAAGAAAATCTGGCCAAAGAAAGTACGGTAATGCTGCTTTCGGACAAACAGTCCGATCCTTCTGAAACCGTCGCACAAGCGATGGCAATCACCGCAGCAATGTCGAAGCACTAACAATGAGCGACATGTTTACCAGTAGTAGTCATATCATCATGCTGCTCGGGGCATTTCTGATTGCACTTGAGATGCTCACCGGTATTTCAGCATTGTTTCTTTTGGTTCTTGGCGCCATTTTCCTGCTGACTGGCGGAATCATGGAAGCGACCGGGCTCACAAGCACACCCATGATTGTTGCCCTCGTTGCCTCACTCGCCGTTGCGGCATTTTTCGCCCTGAAGGTTTGGGGGAAAAATGACAACAAGGCGAGAGGGACTGTCGACGGGAACCTTTATGAAGGTGAGACGTTTGTCTTAGCAGAAGATCTTTCGGCAGACACCCACACCGAAGTCCATGTCTTTGGTCTGAAATGGCGTTGCCGGGTTGAAGCCGGTCATCCCCCCATCCGGGCTGGAGATGAAGTCGTTATTGTGAAAGCCGACGTCGGAAAAATCACAGTGCGTAAATACGGTTAAATCAATCTTCGCAATGCTGTCTTACAAGCTGTAAAAGAAAAGGCTCTCAAATCGAAATCTGAGAGCCTTTCTACTTTTGTGAGCAAATACCGCTCAAATGCATCTGAACAAATCAATCTCAGGCCACTGGGTGCCTGGGCTTGTTTCCAGGCGGTGTTATTTGATCACGGTCAGCGTTCTGTAAACTTGCTGACTGTTACCCGCATAATCCATCGACTCAATCCCGACATGATAGTCTTTACCAAGGCTCAGCCCTTTCGCTTGCACAGACCACTCGCTATCCGAAAATACGTTGTAAGTCTTGTTGTCTACCGTCACCTGAATACTGGCAGCTTCACCAACCGTACCAGAAATCTGAACGGTGCCATCCGCCTGCATCACAGGAAAGTCCGCCACAGAAATCTCAGGGGCATATGTATCAATCGTCAACCCGTTAGACACGCTACGGATATCGCCAAATGGCGAGTATGAATCAACCACCCACCTATAATTACCGTCTTGTAGGGTGTCTTCAAATGTGACCGACCAACGACCATCCTTGCCTGCATCTGTCGACAACACAACACCATTTAATCGCAAGTGAACCTCAGAATAAGGCGTTGTCATCCCATCAAAAATCAGGTGACTTCGTTGCTTTGTGACATCATCGTATCGTACCCCAGAGTCACTGAAGGAACTCAGCGAGCCATCTAAGAAGTGCGGGCGATGTTCACCCTGTGCGCGGAAAGTGTGACTGACGATGTTACCGGCAACATCAATCGCCGTGAGATCGACACGCTCACCAACCCTTACAGGGCCTAAATTGATATCCCAGTGACCGTTTTCATCGACAAACCCATCAATGCGCTTACCGTTTGCCGTACCATACACAGATGATGAAGGTTCACCCTGCCCAGACAAAACCAATTCTCCATCAGTAAAGTTTTGCTCATAGGTGATGTCGGTGGAAGTATCGATAATGATTGAAGAGGAAACTTTCTCCCCATGACTTTCAGCAATCAGGGGGTATTGACCATCAGCAAGCGGCATCGATTGCCAGAAAAAGAAGCCTTCAGAATTTGTTTTGGTTTTAAACTGAATACCGTTCAGCGTAATTTGTACATCGCTGTTTGGTTCAGCAACCCCAACAAATTCCGGTTGGATGATTTGTGTAATACCATCATGTGCACTCGCTCCGGTATCAGAGCCAGCAGACAGACCGATATTCAGCCCGGATGCCTGAGCAACACAAGGAAGGATGGCAAAAGCAATACTGACCGCGAGAATCTTCTTCATCTATTTTCCTTAAAACAATATTTATCCAAATTTTCAGTTTGAGTAGAGAAAATACCCTCAACTCAACCGTCCTCATATTGCCATCAAATAAAATCAAAATAAACATGTACTTAGCATATTTTTTGCTATAAAAATATTATTTAGTTTATCAATAATAGTGTTAATGGTGATGTTAGGAATCCATGTGTCACGCCACCAGCGTTCAGGGAATCATCCATGTCAATCATAGCTTTCAGTCGCAACACGATAAATGTTGAGAGAGAAAAGCCCTACGAAGAACTGACTTTTTGCGACGCAGGTTAATCTATCCAGCGCCCGGATACACCCCATTCCATCAGGTAATATTGAAATGTCAGGTAAGCGTTGAAATCGTCAGCGTACAATATAAAGCCATCAGAACGATTCGGTGGGCAATGTTGATAGGGCGAGAGTTCAATCAATTCTTTGAGGCCAAAGTCCTTTCGCATTTTTTTCGCTCTCTCCATCAATTCATGACTCCCTATACCAACATCTATAAAACAAAATGTCTTCATTACCTTCCCCTGGGCTTGCTGCATTTCGTAGGCTGATTTTATTGCCGCTTCTTCTCTGCTCAATTGCCCGACAGCTTCTTTGAAAAGCTCATATCTCACTTCTGACATTTCGACAACACGCCCATGCTCATCCTTCAAGAGCAAAAAATTATGTGTACCATTGAATAGATTCATAAAAAAAGAAGTCGTCTGCGCTGTGAACGAATCAATCACCGTGAAAGTTAAGTCCTCTTGATACGCTAGCCTTCTCGGCTTGGTTAATCTTTCTGCATCAAGGCAGTTGTGACATGAATTTGTAAGCTCAGTCACTTCGAATTGTGCCTTCGGGTGCTGGATACATTTGGTGTTGAACGCGAGATGCTCAGGTAAATCATTACAATGTTCGAGCCCTGAAATGTACGCTTTCGGACCTTTTATGGTTATTTTTTCCCCGATGTACTCAGATTGAGACTTTTCAATTCTGTAATGGTCTTCCTCAACTAGCCATAGGAAAGACAGGCAAACAATAAAAGGTAAAAGGAGCGTGATGTTTAACATGGCAATCTTCGTTTTATTCAAGGGTAGAAGATTCGCGCTGGGTATGTCTAACTCAGGTAAGTCTGGTTCTTTCATCGTCACACCGTAAATTCTCACCAGATCTTGCAGAAGCCGTCACTCAAAAGATCCTTTAAAAAAGGCCTGATTCTCAAGCGCGCAAGATTCTTTCTTGCTCAAACCAGTAAGTACGGATGATGACAAGGACACAAATTGAGATATAAATCACGAAATTTAAGGGAGGACGCATCAAAAAGCGGCGCAATCATTTCAAAGTGAAACTATGATTTCACAAAAATCGAGATAAATGAAAGTATAGTTTCACCCAATTCAAATCAATCATCCAAACGATACGCTCAGGGTTCAGCCCAGACAAAACTCGGCAATTGGGTTCCGGATTGATTAGAACCGTATGTCTACTTTCCGAATATGTCAGTGTTTATGAATACCACTCATGATGCATATCACAAAAATAAGCGCATATCGCGAGGAGAACTTCGCATGCCTTATCAGTGAAACTATGATTTCATCATGACTGATTTTAGTGAAATCATAGTTTCATCCATGCCTTTAATCGCCTCTGTTCCCTTTGATCAATTTGTAGTTGATCTAAGAACGCAGGTGAAACTATAATTTCATTACCCATTGATAAGTGAAAGTGTAATTTCATTATGGTCAAGAAAATCATTCAGACGAAGCGCGGGGCCATTGTGTTCCCGAAGCATCAGAAAGTGCTACAAAACCTCGGTGAGAACCTAACGCTCGCGATGAAACGCCGGGGGATCAGCCAGGACATGATGCACAAAAGAACCGGGATTTCAAAGCCGACGCTCCGAAAGATTGTGAAAGGTGATCCATCCGTGTCGATTGGTCACTATGTGAATGTGCTTGTCGTCCTTGGTCTGTTGGAAGATCTGGGCAAGGTTGCATTAGATGATGAACTGGGTAGGAAACTTCAGGACATCGAACTGTTAAAAAGAAAACGATAAGGGCAATTGAGCATGGAAATCTTCGTTTATGCCGATTGGATTGACACAGAGAAACCAATGCGGGTCGGTACGTTGCGTTCTTCCCAGATTCGCGGACATGAGCACTTTAGCTTTACATATGATCCGGTGTGGCTAACGTCCCCGTACATCCACCAAATCGACCCTGCCCTTCATTTGTATATGGGCGAGCAACATGCAACAGATGACAGAAACTTTAAAGTTTTCTTAGACTCATGCCCAGACCGTTGGGGCCGGTTACTCATGCAACGCAGAGAAGCAGTGATTGCCCGCAACGAACAGCGCCGGGCAAGGAAGTTATTTGAAACAGACTATCTATTAGGCGTGCATGACTCGTTTCGAATGGGAGCGCTGCGTTTTTGCACTTCCCATGATGGCCCTTTTCTTGATAACAATGACGATTTGGCTGCTCCAGCAATCACTTCACTGCCAGAGCTGCAGCAAGCCGCAAATGGGGTAGAAGATAAGCCTGATTTTGAGAACCCTGATTATCTCAAGTGGCTCAATATGCTGATCTCTCCCGGTTCGTCGTTGGGGGGTGCCCGCCCGAAAGCTTCCGTAAGGGAAGTTGATAACTCGCTCTGGTTAGCCAAGTTCCCAAGCCGATATGATGAATACGATATTGGGCTGTGGGAGTTTGTGGTGTACCAAATGGCCTTAGCCGCCGGGATCACTATGGCTGAATCTAAGGTACAGTCAGTCGGGACACAACATCATATCTTTCTCACCAAACGGTTCGACCGTCTAGAAAATGGAAGAAGGCTTCATTTCACTTCCGCAATGACCCAGCTGGAGTATTTTGATGGCCATGACGACGGTGCAAGCTATCTTGAGCTGGCTGAGTTCCTCATCCAGAATGGCTCAAACACACAGGAAGATTTAGAACAGCTCTGGACGCGGATTCTATTCAATATCATGGTTTCCAATAGCGATGATCATCTGCGCAATCATGGCTTCATTTTTGATACAACCGGTTGGCGATTATCACCGGCGTACGACATTAACCCGACCCTCAATGCGACGGGGTTACACCTGAACATTGATGATGTCAGCAATGCGCTTGAAGTTGATCTTGCCTTTGAGGTCGCGGAGTACTTTCAGGTCGATGCCGGCAAACAAGATGAAATTTACCAAAAAGTAAAAAATGCGGTCTCAACATGGGAAATACTCGCCAAACAAGCCGGCATCAGCAAAGGCGAACGGGATTTACTCAGAGATTGTTTTTGGGTGCCTGAGTCATGAATGCAATCGGTCAGCGTCATTTCCGCAATAGGCTCATGCTCGCAATAGCTCATTTTCGCAATAGGCTCATGCTGACCGATTACCCAAAACGGGGCTGTCTTGTCGCAGTCTCGTTCCATTTCAGACCTCTATTTTCCTGCAATCCCTAAGGCATCTGAAACCGGCTCATCTGAAACCACGACTCACCTAAAATCCAAGCCCTATTCAACCCCGGGAATCAATTCATGGTGCTTTCGATTGTCGGCGCAGGCAGTGCCAGCAATCGCCCCAGACGATTCAAAGTATGATGCTCACTTTTTCTCTTGTACGAACTGCATCATTGCTTGTGTGGTCTCCAGGACCACAGCCCCTGCAGCAGCCATCTCATCAATCGATGATTGTGCCTGCGCTTCGAAAACAGGCTTTGTGGCCTCAAGATTAAGGGCTGGGATGAACCCCGCCTCAATCAGCTCAAGCACAGTCAATCGAACACAAAAGTCCAGCGCTAATCCGCCCACCAGCACATATTTGATCTTGTGCTTGTTCAGGAACTCTACAATCCCGGTGGATCGTGTTCTGGCGAAATCGTGCCATAAAGCGCCATATGGATGGCAATCGACTTCTTCACCTTTTTTAATGGAGAGATCGTATTCTTCTGGACGATGGAGGCCATCGATCACATCCGCACCCAATGTATTCGCGACACAATGCTGGTTCCAAGTAATATCCGCGTTTGGATAACCTTCGAGTTTTGTGCCCATTGGCTTTTCTTTGGTCGCCTCGTAGACCGCGCCCTTTGGGTGCCAGTCTTGACTGAGGATGTTGAAATCAGCCGCTTCAAACATTTTGTTCATATGCGGCAGAATCTGGAGTGCACCGGTCACTGGCAACTCTTGAGGGCATATTTCCGTGAAACCGTTTTGAGGGTCGACGTGAATTGCAGCAATTTTCATGACATACACCTTTCGATTTGAATCCTTCGTATCGTGATGATCGCTCATCACCTCAAGGCCATGATGTTATGACGCACACTTAATTATGTCAATATGAATTACATAATCGAAATAAGGTCGCACGACGCATCAGAAATCAAACCAGTGATTTTAGTACGTTAACTTGTGAATTATTTTTGTAATTAAGAATGACATAAAACACACATGGAAGAGAACGGACGCTCACACAGATGGCAAATGCACCCTTTGATTCTCGTCACCCACTCAGGTCACCATTCACTCAAGTCGATTCAGGGTATTTGGGATGGCCTTCTTCACAGCCTGAAAGTATACAGTCAAACATCAGTCCCCTGAGCCCCCCTTCCAAGAACAGAATGCCTGACAATCCCAGGCATGATTGCCGGCCGAAAAGAACACGGATCATTAAAATTCAACAAAAAGCTTGAGTTTAAAATCAACATAGCAATATAATGACAGCGCACCTGCTAATCGCAAGCAGGTCAAACCACACGGTTCTAGAGCGTGTGGATAAAGAAACAGCATTGAGCGCGAGAGGCACTCCGACTCGGGTGTGAATGCTGTTTGCGTAAGCGATCACGTTTAAGAACGCACACGCCCCACATAATTCGGAAAACACCCCTAGGTCATAGTTCGTTTTTACCTAGCACGGGTCAGCGACGTGGATGCATACACGGTTCGTTACGTTGTGGGGCTTACCTTTTTACCAGTAGCGAATTACCAGTAGCGAAGCCTTTACCGGTAGCAAAGTCGAATCTATCATGAAAGGCAAAATCGTTCTTTAACGCACTGCTTTTTTTGATCAAAATCCTTTATTTCAATATAAATAAAGAAAAATGATTCAGACAACCAACCTCAATTCAACCGAAGAACGTCTCAAAAAGGCAATTCAACAGGCTGCCGTATCAACATTTAGCACACCGATTCTGATTGCAATCTTCTTCTTTAGTCTTAATTTCTTTCATGATGATGGAAATTTAGACTTTTCCACATGCTATTGGGTCGTGTTCGCTTTCGCTCTGTGCTCAATGTCTGATTTTTTTGACTATTACACGAGGCTTCGCTCCCCCCATCCCATTGATTTCATCTCTGTGGCAAAAAAACTAAAAACATTCAAACATCGCTCACCAGTGCCTTCATTATCGATTTTGAAGCAATTGGCGATGATTTCGCTCACCATCACAATTTTGAGTGACCTTGCGTCAAAGTATCTGATTGAGAGCGTTATTGTTGACTCGATCCCCGCTCAGGAAATCAATGAAATCGCGTTAATGGTCTCATTAATTGCGACCATCGTGATTGCGGTTGCCTCAATTGTCTCCCAACCCTCTCACCATGACGTTGGCATTCAAAATGTAAAGCTGGAACTTCTCCTGGTCGCCACACTCCTCTTGCTGGGACTCACCTCAATCATCAATATCAACAAAAATTATGCGGTTGTACAATTCGAAAATCACGTTAAAAATCAGAAGGATAGTAGAAACATCCGGGTCAGCCACACGATCACAGGAGATTATCTGCCCTCTGAACTATTGGCCCCAACGATATACGGCAATGAGCAACTGGCTGCGAAGCTCCTGTCCTCACTCCATGCAGATGATTTCAAAAAGCACCCTGATCTGGCGCGTGTGATTGCTCAGGCACTTTACGCAAATGCTCACATCAACATTGAAGCGGACAAGAAAGCACAGACAAAACATCGCCGCTTCCCGAATGCCACACAATACCATGCAAAAGATGAGTCAGTACTCAGGATGTTCATTGAAGGTGACATTCAGGGGTTTACCAAGGAATCGGTGAAGATCATTCAAGAAAGCAGCTTACAGACGGCTCCAAACGGCTCTTACGCGGTGAGCCTGCTTCTTCATTTAATTGATGCCGAATTCATTCAAGTGAACGGCATCCAGCCGAACACCAAGAGCAGGGCCAGCACTGAGATTGAAGCGGAAACACGGGGACAAGATATAGAAAAGTTGCTGGAACTGCACGAGTTCCTGACCCAGCCGGACACAAAATATCACGTGGACAACTTGAAGAATAAGTGATTCCAGAATCACATTTTTTATGTGCTGAGCAGGTATGAATGACTCAAAAGGCACCCCCAATGTTCAGAAGAACACCAAGAGACAGGTGCCTCTTTCCCGCTCACGATTTCTCAATTCATTGATCAATTCATGGAGCAATCGGCTTCCCTATCACCCGATCAAAGAAGCTCATTTCTGGTTCTGCAATCACATAGTAAGGCGCTGGTTTTCCTCGTTTTTTCTCAAAGTCACCTTCCAGTTCTTTGATGTATCCGCCATCAACAAGCCTTTGGCGAATGCTTTGTCGTCCCACCTCGATGCCTAACAGTCGGTAAACATGAATGATATCGGCAATTGTAAATTTATGTGGGAGCGCATAAAGCGCACCTGAAGTATATCCAAACAGATTCTTAATATGCTTGATGACTTTCGTGACAGCCTCATTATGATCAAAGGGAAGTATGAGTTTGCCACTGAGAACATCTTCAAGATCGACCCACTTATAATCAGGATTTCGTGTCATCGCCTCAGACAAATCTGGATTCACGAACGCATAAGACACAGCAACAACAGACCATCCGTCACTATCCCTTGTCGCACCACCATCATTGTAAACTTCATTCACTAATGTCGGTGTCACGCCGAGCTTGGTTCGGATGATGCGTTCTTTCGCGCTTTGGTAGGTTTCGTCCCGGCGATATCCACCCTCCAGGTCGTGCGAGTAAATCATGCCACCGACGAGAGCAAATTCTCCGTAATAAGGACGATCTTCCATATTTCTTCGTAAAAGCAGAAGCTGCATTTTCCCCTCAAAGACGCGAAGGGTGACGAAATCCATCATAAAATTTAACATACTGAGTTTCTCAAGCGATGATTTATCGATGTATTCTATGAACCGCCCGCCTTTATGTCAATCTGGATTACATAATCGGATTACACCATGATCGTCGGTCCACATGCATCTTCAACCGAGCGCTAAACTAGTTATGTCGCCCTTCATGGTGTTCAGTTAGAATAGTGAACAACGAAGGCATCACGCGTACACCACACGTGATGATGGAAAACAACATCTTAAACCGGCCCCACAACCTCACTGACAACGGGAGAGACTTATCGTCATGCAGAACCGTAAACCTCACATCATGGCACTGACCCTGACAGCAGCAACCCTGAGCACTGCCTGCACCATTGGCGCCTTACTCTTTGATATAAATCAAAAATATGCAATCGTGATGGCTGTACTTTCTGTTTTTTCCTTCAGTATTTTTATGACCGTTAAGTTCTTTCAAAAAGACATTCAGATTCACACGCCGAACGAAAAAGTCACCAGCACTGATCGACACCCTTTCGCGGTCTCACTGATATTATCGGCAATCAATAAAGATGAACCACCAGCGAAACGTGACATCTAAAGCCACCAGCTTATCATACGTCACTCTGAATGACTTAAAGAAAGCAAACATATCATGCTGATAAAGAAGTATTCATGTGCACAATATCAAACTCACAACCATTTTATGTAATTCTGATTGACATAAAAAACATGATTCTTTAAGCTGGAATCAAGTCAGAAAATGAGAAACAACGATGAACAACACCATGACAGAATCACCACTCCATACAGCAGGATCCACTTCTCTTTCGGATCTGTTTAAAGGCCACGCGATTCGCAGTTTTACTGATACCGACCTGTACAAACTCACCATGCAACAAGCGGTCTTCAGTAAATACCCAGATACTCAAGTTCGTTATGAATTTGTCGTTCGCTCGAATGAAAGTCTGGCAGACGACTTCGCTGCAACCCACAGTGAAATCAATGCCCTATCTAAACTGACGCTGACTGACAGCGAAGCCCGCCAACTTCAGAAACTCCCCTTCTTTAGCGAAGCCTATATTTCTGCCCTACGAGATTTCCGCTTCGAACCAGAGCGTCATGTGAAGATGCGCATCGTTCCTGATAAGAACGGTATGAAACAGCTCAAAATTTCTGTGGTGGGAAGTTGGTATAAGACGATCCTGTACGAAGTCATGGTGCTTGCCATTGTTTCTGAAGTCAGAAACCGCCGCCTATGGCCTGAAATGAAACTTGAGACCTTCCGTAAAACACTCTTTGAAAAAGTTGAACACCTGAAGTCTGAAATCAAACGTCGCAATATTACCAACTTCAAGTTGGCTGAGATGGGCACGCGTCGCCGCTTTTCTCATGTCGCACAGACGTATGCTGTCCAATATCTGGCTCGTACTTTGCCTGAATATTTAGTGGGCTCAAGCAACATCATGCTGGCCCACGAAAACCATATTAAGCCTATCGGGACCGTCGCTCATGAGTATTTCATGGCGCACCAGGCATTCACAAATGTGAAACTGAGCCAGAAGCTCGCCCTTGATGTGTGGGATGATGTATTCCGCGGGCGTCTGGGGGTGGCTCTCACAGACACAATCGGCTCTGATGCATTCCTTGACGATTTCGACTTTAAGTTTGCTAACTCATTCTCTGGTGCACGTCATGACTCCGGTTGCCCGTTCACCTGGGGCGACAAATTCATTGCGCATTATGAGACGCTGGACATTGACCCAATGACGAAAACCCTGGTATTTACCGATGGGCTAGACTTCAATCAATGTCTGGATCTATGTGAGTACTTTGCAGGCCGTATCAATGTCTCCTTCGGTATCGGTACTTTCCTGTCTGCTGATTTAGGTGAAGTGACAAAAGAAGATGGCACTCAGTACAAGCCACTCAGTATCGTCATGAAGCTCGTTGAGTGTAATGGCCAGCCTGTCGCGAAGATCTCTGATGAACCCGGGAAAGCGATCTGCGAAAGTGATATCTATCTGGCAAACCTACATGAGCGATTTGGCCTTCCTCAGTTCAAAAAGCCAGAAAAAGCACTGCGTGAGCGTGCATTGGCTGAGTTAGGCGTGCAACCTACAGAAATATTTAACCCAGAAAAAGAATCTCGTGCCCGCGTGGATTTTCTAAAAAGTAAACTCATTGAAAGCCGTCGTCATTCCCTCGTATTGGGGATCAGTGGTGGGGTGGACTCGACAACGACGGGCCGTATGGCTCAGCAAGCGGTGGATGAGTTGAATCAAGCGTTCAGGACCGATAAATTCAAGTTCATTGCGGTGCGCTTACCTGCTGGGGTTCAAAAAGATGAAGATGACGCACAGGCTGCCCTCGCCTTTATCAAACCCTCTCTGAATGCGACCATCAACATCGGTGATGCATCAGAGGATATCCACAACAGCGTGGTTTCTGAAATGAAGGCAGGCAACTTGAGTGTCGGTCAAGCGGACTTTCATAAAGGCAACGTCAAGGCCCGTATGCGAATGATCGCCCAATATGAGCTGGCAGGCTTCCATGAGGGCCTCGTTGTCGGGACTGACCACAACGCAGAAGCGATTACAGGTTTCTTTACAAAGCACGGTGACGGCGCATGTGATATCGTTCCACTTCGCGGCTTAAACAAGCGTCAGGTACGTCTGATTGCTCAACATCTTGGTGCACCAGCGTCACTGTACGCGAAAGCGGCAACAGCAGATCTTGAAGAAGAACGCCCTCTGCTAGAAGATGAAATTGCGCTTGGCCTGACCTACGACCAAATTGACGACTTCCTGGAAGGCAAGCAGATCTCAGGTGCAGCAGAAGATAAAATCCTGAGCATCTACAAAGCGACCTCTCACAAACGAGCGCTTCCCGTAGAGTACCGGTAAAAAATTCATCATGAGAGTGAGCCACCCAGCGCCAGACGATTTTTTAATCTGATGCTGGTGGCTTTTATTTTAAGATTTACTCACCTCGAACGCACACCTTCGCCTCTAAAATCAATCGCCAAAAAGAAAAAAAACAGATAAACTGTACCCGTCTCTAAAAGCAGTTTCGCCCCTTGAAAGCTTCAAGATAATATAGCGCCATGATGCCGACGTTGAGAGAGTGGTGATTGTTGATTCCGAGGCCAAGGTATAAATCGGCATCAATGAAACAAGAAAAGCTGAGACGAAATATATATAATGAAAAAGACAATTTCTTTTTATCAATTAATACTTTTATTCATCACTTGTGTGAGTCAAATATTAGCCATTTTTATTCAACCAGCTTAAGTATCTCATTTTGTTACACAAGTAGTGAGAAGGGCGTCGAAAATATCAGGGTATTTGAACGTAAATACCTTTTTTGTTTAATATTAATGTAGTAACATAATGCCCTCGGGACATAAGGGAAAATAACAAAAAGTGGTGACAACATTGTCTATTTTAGATGAAACCTCGTTAACGATCGAAAGCATCTTTAATATAGATGCGGCTAAGGTTGGCTTTAAACCCCCAAGCTCACTGAAGAATCTTCTTCTGGAGCAGACTGAACTTGCATGTGACGCACTCGGTCTTCATTCTGCAGATTCGATGTTATTTCAAAGTGATGCCGAATTGCAGGAACTGCTCTCAGAAATCGAGTTTACCGGATACCTGATTGAAGCTTGGATGCCAATGGCGAAAGGCTTTGAATTTGATGGTGACGAACTCATTGGATATTCACATGACTTATCCAACTATAAAATTCAGCTATTCTCTGGTGATAGTGTCGAGGAATGCCTCGAAAAAGCCACGCATTGGCACAACAAGAATATCGCGGATTGGTCGGCCGCCAGCCTTACCGAATAGGGCAATATAGAGATATTTGGGTTGCAATAAAACCGCTTTCACGGTAAGGAAAACATGATGAGTCGTATTTCCAGCGAATCATAAGAGCGCACCTGAGCACGAAGCAAGTTCACTCTTAAGATTTCATAACCAACTCCCCCCCGATTATGTCTCGGGGTTTTTCCATGTAGACTCTTTTCGATTATCACGATCGAGCACCACATCACTCAGGCGTCTCCTTTT
The DNA here is from genome assembly GCF_000695255.1 of Photobacterium galatheae. Lineage (GTDB taxonomy): Bacteria > Pseudomonadota > Gammaproteobacteria > Enterobacterales > Vibrionaceae > Photobacterium > Photobacterium galatheae. Next base: position 207,349 of record NZ_JMIB01000027.1, read on the forward strand.
ATCTCTAAGAGAATCCGTTTCCACAATGATCATTCAAAAGTGACCTCTCTTTTCAGACAGGTCACTCCTCTCATTCTGTCATCGCTCATCACATGGCTTTCACGCAAGCAGAACAATCACAACCAACTGTTTTATAGTCACTTTTAACACATAATTACCATGATCTGAGCGGTGATTGAGCTGATGATTCGACTTTTATTGTTCTCGCTTGTTTTGTAGAAAAAATCGACCATGTGCGCAATCTCAACAGCCCATCGCCAAGGCAATACGGCTTAAAGCGAATAAATAATACTTTCAGAGCAACATAGAGACGTGACGAACTTGAAGCGGTGAGGAGATAAAATAATTCTCTTCCTTCATCTTGGTCACGGTGATCCGAACTGCTAACATAAAGATAAAAATGATTGGACGAATTGAAAATTTAACCAACTACTCACTGGTGGACAACTTTGTCACGGGTAACCTCGGTTCTATCCCATTTTACGGGGCAAAGTTTAACTTAAGCTTCGCTATCTTGTTATTTTTCTACTTGATTTTCAGAAGAAATACCAGTTGGAAGCATATTCCACTACTCGCATTCCTTGCCATCCCATTCTTACACTCAGACCAAATCTTATTCGAAACCTTTACGCCATCTTCGGATAATCCCCAAACGCCGCATATCATGCTTCTCATCTTTTCAGCGTCAGTGTTGACACTCATGGCATGCGTGAAGAAGACCAGAACATTACCTCGGATTTTCGGCTCTATTGTCGCGCTTGCCCTGGTTGCCGCATTTTTGATCATTCATGCCGCGACGATAAACATAAAGCTGAAAGAGCAAGTCGCAATGATCATGGACGCTCATTTCTCAGTTTTCAACGCAACCTTTCAAAGCAGAAGCAGCGAAACCTTTCTTTATTACTGCGAAGAGGAAAAAATACACTGCCTCACCTCTCTACCAACAGAGAAAGACAAAGAAACAATCAAGCAAGTGCTTGGCGGGCTATCAGACAGAGCCTTCAAAGTCATCGACTCTGGTGATGAGTACATTCAAATGTATTCGCTGGACATTCAAAAAAGCGCCTTCATTTTTATGTATGGTAAGGTCGATGACACGGTAAGACTCATCATCGACTTTGACAATCTTCATCAAGCACACCGAAGCTGTCTCATTGTCATGTATGTTTGGTACTTCATCATCTCGAGCTTATGGCTTTACGGGGGGCTCTTCCTTTATTGTAAACATATCAGTATGTTTCAACGCCGCACAAAGCACACGCTATCCCCCCAACGCCCTGAAAAGATCGAGTCCGGCACAATGAAACCGCAATCAAGCCAGGGAGCAAAAGAAAAATAAGCTTGATACACACAACAGTATGCTCTGTTTGAAAATCCCCAAACATGACCGATATCAACAGATTGCATATCAAAATCAGGTACGATGAACCTTGCAGCCGATGAAGATTTCAGAATACCAAGTTGGCAACTGTGTAATTGTCGGATGACTTTCAAGCTGATGAGGGTGCTTGAGCCAGGTAAGCGAAGGTTCTCAGACGACAAATACGCAAATCATGCTAACAATAATCTGTTCAACCTCTTTGAATGAAACACCAGCCTAAGTCATTGTTTTGCAAAAAATCACTAGCCACAGCAATTCCTTGTGGTAGCATAGTGACAAACGCCGGGCACTTCACTCATCTCGAGATGACTCTCCAATTAGCCAATGAGGTTCTCTGGAAGGGCAATGAGAGAAGTAGCGGGTTACCCCGCTCTTTTAAACTGCCAAAAACACGACATCCTGTCATCTTGATGATCGTAAAATTGGTCAGTGAATACGAAGAGGTGAGTATATCTTCCACCCAAACGAAGTGGCAATATAAAGACAATAACAGAAGGTAGTTTCCCAAATGAACAACAACGTCAGCAAAAAGCAAAAAGAAGTACCTCGCTATCACCTGCGAAGGCAGAAGCCATCGGGTCAGAAGAACAACGTCAACAACACACATCAGGTTAAACCCAAGAAAAAGCAAAACACTCAAAGGAAAATGCCAGCTAAAAAAATGGCTAAAACCAAGGTGAAGACACTGAAATCGTTCCTTTTGTGTAAAAAGTTCTGGCCTCGTGTTTTTAATATTTACAACCCGAAACCACTGTGTAAAGGCATGCGTCAGGTGCTTCTTGAAGACGCCGAAAATCGTGGCATCAAGGTTTCTAACAGCACGGTTTACAATGCGTTATTCTGGATGACCTCGACCATCCAGTACAAACAAGCCCTTGTTCGCTACCATGCTCGCTTTGATCATCAGGGTGAAATTATTGGTGTTGTCTCTGAAGTCGAGAAAGCTAAAGCGCAAGAATACATTGATAACGCACCCACAAACGTTAAAAAAGTTGCAGCGAAAGCAGTTGAAAAAGCCCAAAGAGCACGAAGCAAGCATCATCACCCCCATGGCGTGTCTCGCGGTAGTTATCGTCCTCGCGATCAGCAGGGTTCAGGCCGACCAGCGAATGCTCGTCAACATTCAGGCAAGGGTCACCCAAACCAATCTAACGGTAACCGTCACAATAGCGGATATCACCGTCAATTTAATCAAAATCAGGACGGCGTTTCCCTGAAAACCCCGACGATCAGTTACCGCAGTCGTCGATCGCGTCGTTCAGCATCGAGTGAAGTTGTCGCTGTCGCTTCATCCGATTACTAACCCTATCAACCATGACAGCTCATGAGTGAAAAGGCGCTGTGGGGCGCCTTTCCTCGTCATAGAATCATTGAGGTAAAAAATGAATAAAAAAATTAGTCTTCTTTGCGTCGGTCTGGCTTGTCTTGGTGCGCTGATTGGTGCCGATCAGTACAACCGATATCAGACGCGTATCGAAGCAGGTAAACCGTTCATACCGATTGAAGGAAAACATTACCAAGTGATCTCAAAATCAGAAGAAGTCAATGCTCTTCTTACGAAATTGGGTGTGAAGGAAGGTGAAACCTTTGAAATTATGTCTTACACCTGCCCTGCCTGTAAAAGCATGGAACCCATGCTCGACTTCTTTGAAGCCAAAGGGGTTCCCATTCAAAAGTTTCAAATCGGCATGGACACTCTCCCACTTGCCGAAGCAGAGTACTTCGTGAAAGAGAAATCAGCATCAAACCTGAATGCTTTTCGGAAAGAAATGTTCATAAAAATGCTTTCATCGGCACCAGCCCATGAAAAAATCACCTTTGCTAAACAGATTCCTCTTGAATATGGATTGAGCCTGGACGATCTTGCCGCATTCGATGTAAAGGCGACAACGTACAAGCAACTGACTTTAGCTCTGGCAGATAAGTTACAGGTGACACATACACCAACAATCTATGTTGCAGGTCAATATGAGCTTATCCAAAAGAACCACGACTCCTTTGAGCAGTTCTCAAAAACATTCGAACACGCTTTGAATTTAGGGAAACCAGCCAGTGTTCCAGAAGCCGAACAAAAATAAATTTTCACTGTTTCACAGATAAATAAAAAAAACCACCTCATGTGAGGTGGTGAATCAAGTGAGGTTGTGCTTGTTATACACCAATATATGCTGGCTCAGCTCAGTCATGTACAGAAAAAAGCGTACCAGCTTGTTCCTCGTTTGATGTTAGTAAAGTAACTTTCTGACCGGCTTTCAACCCTCAGAAGAAAAAAATAAAAAAAACCACCGCATAAACGGTGGGAAAACATCAAAAATACAAATAATAAATATAAACACAGAAAATTGCCTCTTCGTTAAGGTTCCCCCTAGCGAAGAGACAAGCAGATTAAAACGCATAAGTCATTGCTTAGCAATAGATTTATCGATTAGGTCGCTTGATTGGTTGATGTGCGCACACATGGACACAACCTTGTTGATTTTAAAGTCAAATGAGTAAATTGATACAAAAATTTATATCAATTTAAACAGAATATGCAACCGATTATATTACAATCAGTCCGTCATCTCCTTGATTAGAATACGCCCCATATTATCTAAACTATCAATAAGTGATCCATCAAGTAAAATGTTCAATCATTATCCCGACGAGTCATGCTTCATTTTTTGTATACTGTAGGCCGATACCAAACCCAGGCTGAAAGTCATCGTCAAAGTCGCAGTACCACCATAGCTGATCAGTGGTAGTGGCACACCAACAACGGGTAAAATTCCAATTACCATACCGACATTTACAAAGATATAGGCAAAAAGAATCGACAAAATACCACCAATAAAACTTTTTGCGTAGATATCATCAAGTTTCAATAAAATGCTTAGCACGCGCCCCATCAAAAAAAGGTACATCACCATCAGCATTGCGAAACCGATAAACCCGAACTCTTCCCCGATCACAGCAAAAATAAAGTCTGTATGTTGTTCTGGGATGAAACCCAAATGTGTTTGAGTCCCCTCTAGCCAGCCCACACCATCGAGACCCCCTGAACCAATCGCGGCCTTGGCTTGCGCAACGTGATACCCCGCCCCGAGTGGATCAGCCTCAGGGTTGAATACAGTCATGATACGCTCTCTCTGATACGGCCTTAATACGTGATACCACAAAATCGGTGATGCAGCCGCCCCGACAAGGAATCCACCACCGATCAGCCGCATTGGTAACCCAGAGAAAAACAATACAGCAAACCCAGAAAACGCAATCATGATTGCCGTGCCTAAGTCAGGTTGCAGCAAAACCAAAAATGATGGTAAAACAATGACAAGAACAGACAAAAGTATGTTTCTGAGCTTATTGGCTAATCCCATATGAGCAACAATCAGTGCACACATCATCGGTACCGTGAGCTTAGCCAGCTCAGATGGCTGGAAACTCATCAATCCTAAGTCTAACCATCTTCGGGCACCCATTCTGAGATCACCAAAGCATGCGACAGCGATCAACAAGACCACGGTTAGCACAAATGCTTTCGCAGCCAGCTGTTTCACAAAAATAACATTCAGTCTTGAGGCCACCACAAAAACAACGATCGCCAACAGGCACCGAATCATGTGCGACGTCATCATCTCGGCATTCTCACCTGACGCACTGAACACAATCATTGTCGAGAATGAAAGCAAAAAGATGAGGGCAGTAAACAGCCATCCATCGACCTTCCATCCATCTTTAAAACTAAAGTCGAAGAGCTTTCCGCTCTGGTAGTTATCATGCTTCATTTTGCTACTGTACCGTCATGACCTTGATGATGTACGTATTTCTTCGCATAAATGTTCGCGAGCTTTTGGGCAATAGGCGCGGCCACTGAGCTGCCAGATCCTCCGTTCTCCACAAATACCGTTATTGCTATCTGGGGATCATTCATCGGAGCGTACCCAGTCCAGACCGCATGGTCTCTTAAGTGCTCAGCTATCTCATCGTTCTCGTAGTCAATTTTCCCCAGTGTAGAAAACACCTGAGACGTACCTGTCTTACCTGCCATCGCCACACTGGCTATGTTACGCAGGCTTCTTCCCGTTCCTTTTTTAGAAAAAACAACATCTTCCATACCTTTTTTTACAGCCTCTACATGCTTAGGGTTAACATAGAATTCATTCAGTAAGGCGCGACTTTCCCCCTTGACCATGACAGGCTGATAGAGCTTTCCTCCATTCAGTAAAGCAACCATGGCATTATTCACTTGTATCGGAGTAAGCATGAAAAAACCTTGACCGATACCAACAGTCAGTGTCTCACCACCATACCAAGGTTCTTTCTTCACCCTTCTCTTCCATTCAGAAGATGGCAGCAGACCTTCCCCCTCCCCCTCGATATGAATACCCGTTGGTTTACCGAACCCGAATTCTGCGAGCGCATCATGAATGTAATCGATGCCCATCGCATGAGCCAAACGATAAAAATACACATCGCTCGAGACAGCAATCGCCTCTGCCATATTGACATAACCATGACCTTGACGCTTCCAGTCTCTAAATCGATGTCCCCCAAGTTCGAAATATGGGCCACTCCATCTGACAGACTCTGCTTCAATGAAGTTTCCCTCCAGGGCAATGAGTGACATCAAAGGCTTTATCACCGAGGCTGGCGGATACTGGCCAAGCGCCACACGGTTAAATAAAGGCCTCTTCGTTGAATAGAGATCGTTGACTTCCTGTTGCGTCATTGAATTGATGAACTGATTCGGGTCAACATCAGGCATACTCAATGCGGTAAGGACTTCACCCGTTTCGATGTCCTGAATAATCACCGCTCCTTTTTTGCCTCCCATGAGCTTGTGCGCTTCCATTTGCAGATCAGCATCCAGTGTAAGCTGAAGGGTTTTTCCTTTGACAGGCCTTGACGCGATCTTTCTTTCGACAACGCGACCTTTGGCATCCAGAGCGACAGTCTCTTTCCCTATCACGCCATAGAGCTGCTGATTATAAAGTTTCTCGAGACCCATTTTACCGACATAGTCGCTTGCAATCAGGTGATATCCCTCCCTCTTTGCTTTCTCCATATCTTTTGGATCAACACGGCTGACATAGCCCAGAGGGGAAAGGAATGCGCCTGCATAATGATACTGACGCACTTTTTTCACCTGAATACTTGTTCCTTCCAGGTAACCAATATTTTCAAGCGCAACGGATAAATTTGATTGATTCAGATCTCTGAGCACAATGACCTTCTCATAAGAACGCGAACGGAGAATTTTATTTCTTATCTTTGTCTGATTTTCTTCTGGAATGGGAATGAATTTCGTCAGCATCTCGATGTAATCAAATGCCGCCTTTTCTCTGTTATTTCTGTACGATGCAAGACGCTCAGGGATAACAACCAAGTCATACATTGGCCTTGTACCCGCGACTAAAACGCCATTTCTGTCAACAATGTCTCCACGCTCAGGCGATGTTGATATTTCTTTGATTGTGTTGTTCTTAGCAATCGCATACTGGGCTTTGTGATCATTGACTTGAAGGTCGTAAACCTTGTATCCCAATCCAAGGAAGCAAAAAAGCATGATTGCTGCGGACATTTTTGCTCTGCTGTTTATTGTTTTTCTTTCAAGCTGTCTACTTCTGATCTGCTGACCCTTTTTCATGAAAACCCGGCGATTATTGCTTCATTTTTGATATTTAAAGCCTAAAACTCAGTTCAAATATTGAAAAGGGGGAGAACTGAAATAGATGGATTTTCTTCATGAGCTGGTGGCTTTTTTATCACCTGACAGGTAAATAAAAGAAAACCCCGACAAAGTCGAGGGTCAATGAAAACACTCAGTCCTATAAATTGAGGTACGAATTGATCATTTAGACTGATTTAAGTTTTGGCTTTTCTGCTTTGCCAAGCTTATCTCCAACACGCTCAACACGAATCAACAACAAATCAGCCATACGAACAAAAGCCAAAGCCATCTTTGAAAGTTTCATTTGCATATTGTAGTGCTGCGTTAAACCAAAGTTGATCACCTTAACCTTCAAAAGCGTGACTGTTTTCGGATCATCAAGTTGAATCGCTTTCAGAATTCGAGAGATAACATCGTTGTCTTTCTGCCTGAACATCTCGACATCAGGCTCGTGATTCACATGAGAGGCTGCTTGCTCACCAACAGCTGTCTGGGCCTGGGTTGGTCTCGGATACAGAGTCTTCTGATGTTGAATCTGTACATCTTGCCTCATTTTGGCTTTCGATTGACAGACAGCCTTCCTGCTCAGATTTGTCTTATGCTTACAGGTAGCGTTCTGTGCTTGATTGGAACCACCTACTTCTGATGCAGAGGTAACTCTTTTGTTCATGCTCACTTCGATGGCAGCCACGCCTTGCGGATTTTTTCCAATTTTATAAATGACCTCCGTACCGACAAGTTGGGTAGCACTCATATTCTTTAACTCTTTACGAAGGGCCGCAGCATGAAAATAAATATCCTTTTCTGAATGGGAGTCTGTGAGAAAACCAAATCCCCTTTCACGAAAAAAGATTTTAATTGTACCACTGATTTTAGCCATGTTACCCCTATCTGTGTTTCCTTGATATTATTTCTGCTGATTCAGCAACACCAAACAGTTCACGATATTACCACACCATAACCCACTGTAAAGCCTAATTTCCGCTAAGCACATGTTTTTTGTGCGCATACAAGCAACTTTGACTTTATTGCAAATGGTCCCTATATTACTACCACAATTATCAACAATCATGACTCACGCGAACATGAACTTTATGACCATGCTTAAATTTGGGAGCTTCTATTATACGCTCGTTCTGATTGCCGCTGCGGTTTACCGAGCAACATTCATGGCACATGTTGCGACTTACCAGGATTTAATGTTCTATCTATCATTGATGTTCTGGTTATGCGTTGTACTCACCGTGAAGGAAAATGAGAGAACTCACACACTATCAGCCAAATGTATCACTTCTAGCCTTATTTTTATGCTCCTATCAGAGCAAACATCTGAAAGTGGAATTTATAGCGGATGGAATAACAAAATTGATGAAGTAGTCGATGCAGTACTCGGTGGCATGGAGTTGACCATTAACTTTGGTAAACCAGAAGATCTTATCCCTTATATCAGCACGTTAGAAATTTACCATGCTCTGTATAACGCTCAGGCTGGTGTGTTGATGTTGTTACTCCTAATAGGCACTCTAAAGAGCAAAGGGGTGAAAAAGTTTGCGCCCAAAAAGTCAAAAAGAGTAAAGTCGAAAATAAAATCCTGATAACAAAAAAGTGCTCTTTCTTGTTATCAGGAAAATTCTAGATATTATAACTTTTATAAACTTGATAATTAGTAGGTAATATCTGTTTCAAAAATTGCAACTTGTTGTGTGTTCAAGGTCTCTTGTGCATCTTTAAAGATACCATAAATACCTTGAACATCATCTTTAATCCCTTCGAGTTCAAGGATTGCGCGTTCTATTGATAGCAAGTCAGATCTATTAAAAACGGAATGATTCTCAAATGCAACTTTAGCAATTAAAGCATGATCATCACGCTTTTTGTCAAAGAATTGTTCTGAAAATGAACCACTCTCAGCACTCATTGAAGCTAAACTCAATAAATGCTTCTTTCTAAAACCATCAGCAAAGGTAACCTCAACCTTATCTAAATCTAAGTTATTGATTATAAATTCTTTTCCTGAACTAGCATTTCTGAATAAGATGGACATAGGGTTTCCTTTTCTGTGTTACTTATCATTATGTATAGAGTATTATATTTGTATCGGAATAAATTACAATACAAACTGCCATCCAATCATCAAAAAAGCAATCAAATGGTTAGATTTCCAGCTAAAGTATGAATGGCACGAATAATACACTATCTTTATCTTGCCACAACTGTTAAAACAGGGACTTCGGTCACATATTTACTTTTTAGCGTCAATTCACCGTGCATTCAACATTTTAGAAACAAAATAACAAATCATAAAAATAGTGTAACAAATCCCCCTTCACCCAAAGTAACGTCAAAGAGAACTGTCAAGGCAGAATAAAGAAAAACGCCATAACATAAGTTTCCTGGGATACAGAGAGGCTAACCACAATTTTACCCATGGAAGCAAAATATTGTCGAACCAAGACCTCTTTTTTGATATCAATCTTTATCACACGCAATTTATGTCTACGGCAATCTAGGGATAACACTATCATTTGGTGAAGCTTAAGGCGGCAGAGTACAATCATACTCATTGATGAGTACTAAACGATGGGGGCACCGTAAACATAAAAACTAAATTGTGTACAACTCATCTAAACTTTTACTCAAAAATTATTTCACCACGAACCTGTTGGATCGTTGATTAAATACTTCATAGAGATGATCTCACTGTTATCCTCTGTTGATTTCAATGACTATAGACAGTTATTACGAGTACTCGATGAAGAGAGGATTATTTGAATTTCAAATAGTTAATCATTACCGTTTACTTAAACAGTCTTACATCATGAAACTCAAAAAAAAAGCGAAAGCTGGCTCTACCATGGTTGAGTTAATCATTGTTGGTTCTTTAGTGGTACTCGCCTCAATATTTATTCTTTCTCAGTATTCAACAAACAGTGCATATAAAGAGGGTAAAAGAGAATCACAATCGGTAGATCAGCTTCTCCAGGAAACGATTATGTTACATCCGGTGAACTCGATGATTAAGCCATTCCTATATCCGCTAAGTGATGATCAAAAGAACGATAGAGAGCATGAGATCGTTAAAAAAGGATTTGACGCGATTCCTTCTGAGGACCTCAAGAACCTTCTCAACAAGTACTTTAAACATGCTCTTAATATTCACAGGCATCCTGTCATACTCACAACAAATGGCCAGTTTTTAGAGATAGAGTCAGAATTTTCCTCAGTAGATACTTGTTCAGGATTTATATCGGAAATGAAGTCCACTTCGTGGCAAAAGGTTACAATCAATCATGTTACAGTAAGCATTCAAGACTCAGTTGCAAAAGACTTATCAAATCTTTGTGCTAACCATTCTAAAGATACTTTTAGCTACACCCTCCAGTTCTGTTACGAGACTGCTGCTTTACCCTGTACTTAAAGCAAGATGAATCTCACTATCTGATAACTCTCTGTCATCCATATGGGCACACGAGAAGTTGAACGTAATCCTCTCGTTGCCTATACGATTCAGCACTGATACCTGAAATCAAGTTGAACGCACACAAAAACACAGATAAATGTCTGAAAAGGCGCAAGGTTTCAAAAATCGAGTATTGATGGTTAAGTCTTATTTACGGCAGCTGAGGCTTAGTACAATACGATCCGTCTTACTTCTCTTTTCTGGAAAATTGAATAATCGATCGCTAGAAAATGAAGCTCTCTGCCTCTATTTTTCTCACACTGAACAGAAACAGAAAGCGTTTCCAATGGATTGAGATTCAGCGTTCTGCCAGCAATGTGACATCGCTCCGATTCAAGTCCCGTTTTGTCGATGACGCTTGTAGAAACCTCAATAGGTACATCTTGAGTGTTCTTTATTTCAATCCTACCCACTCCTCCTGATGCTATCTGTAGAAACATCGGAGATACGGATAAGTGTGGCATCGCCTCTAATGAAGATAAAAAAAACAAACTGGATAACAAAGAAACTACTTTTATTTTCATGAAGCCTTTTTGTGTATTATACAAAAACAAATTAACAGAACTTAAACTTTTCAATGAAATCTGCCATAAATTGTCAATCAGCGCTCCTCGCTCCCTTAGATAGAAAGACTTATTCATCTTTCTCTTTTTCATTGATTTCTCTCTGACTTGTTCCTAATATCAAACTAAAAATGGTCAAGAAGATTATTTTATCTTTTGCATTTTCGGCATCGATTTTACTTCCTTTCGCACATGCCGATGAATACACTGAAGGTGTCATTCGTTATGTCTCAGGTACTCTTTATACTAAAGATATTAAAGTAAAGGCTGAATATCTGATTCACTCGATATCCAGAATATTTATAGAAAATTGGATCAATGATAAGGAAGCATTTCAGTCAATTTCTGATGATATCAATATTAGTCTCAGTTGCTACATATACGAGACACAAAAGGCTGGAGTGGATCGTGAATTGAATTTAGTCGATGAGATTCAAACCTTGATGACAGATTCACATCGAACGAAAAGTTTATATCATCAGTTCATGAAACTCGATATGCAGAGCAACCACATCATGAAAGAAAAGACGATTTGCTCCGCGTTAATATAAAGTCATAGGAGCTTTCTGAGTGAGTGCAGTCTCAATATGGGCTTGTATACAAAAGCCAGCATCAGAAGGCTCAGAGATGCAAAAAGAAGCAGCTGGTACTGATCGAAATACAGCCCCAGTAAACATAAAGTAACCAAAACAATGCTGACTACGATTCTTCTCACAAAAAGATCATTATGTGCAAGCAAGATCTTACAAAAATCATTATAAATCCCCACATTATGAGTCTCTCCCAGCGCATAAGGATAGAGCGAGTCTTCAAGTGTCTCACTGAGCGCATCAGCAAATGTGTCGCCATCTTGCAGCCTTTTTTTGACCACTTTGGTGATAAAAGGTGACTCACCCTCAATTTTGTCTAACAAAATCATCGGGGAATCCTCGGGATTTTCCTGGCGTATATGATTCAGGAGGATAACAAACTCAATTTGTTTAGAAATTGAGAAACCCCGTCTTATCTTAAAGCGATTAATCATCTAGTTTTTTACAATGATAGCCATTTTATAAACCACATAGTAGGTCATGAAGCGACTCAATAAATGTCTCTGCACATGAAAGATCTTGAAGTTCGTCAAGACCATATTCCTTTTTACAATTAAAACCACCAAGAATGACGCTAGTTTCTGTGAGAAAAATCAAGTCTTGGTTATGGATTTCTAACTCAATATACTCGATGAGCCGCCCGATCATCACAGCAGGATCAGACTCCAAATCCAATGAAGATACCGATATAGCGTCTTGCTCCCCAACCTCTAAACGAAACTCCAATCCCCAATTTTTTTCCACAAAGTTAGAAACAATAATTTTCTTCATACGAAACCTCTCCATTTCAGGTCTCGCATGATACACCAATCTCCATATTGCCACAATCGGCATATTACTACTCAATCCTTGCTCATCATCGAGGTCAAACTTTCTCAATATTTTTTTATGTGCTTTCTCTCATAATCTAGAAGTTTATTTAGATTGTATATAACCCCCCTCAGTTGCTTGAGCTCATTTTCTAGAACTAGCAACCGATCCTCTACGCTCATCTCATGGCTGACACGACCACCAAGCCATCCACCACTTACTGCGATAATGGCCAATAAAAAAGAACCACGGGTAATAATATATGCGACAACAAGTAATATTTTACTGATATCGTGATGCGCCGTCAGATCTCCGTATCCAATCGTGGTTACACTCACGAAAGTAAACCATAAGCTATCCCACAGCGTTTCTATTTCTGCCCCGGAAACATTTGACTCAAGGTAAAATATTGGCATCGAAAATAAAAATGAAATAATGTGCGCAGCCAAAACAACAAACGCCTGTTTCTTGATTTGATCTAAGTGTCTTTTATTTATCCTCATCTCAATTTTGATTTATTACTTATTTACTATTAAATAAGTAATAAAAAAATGAATCTTTATCTAACAACTGCTTGTGTTGTTTTCATCTCCATGATTTTCTCTTTAGCTGAGTCCAGCGTTGTGGGTTCGAATGAGTTCAGAGTTAAGAAGATGATGAAACAAAATTTTCCAGGGGCATCTGATCTACTAAAGGTAATTTCACAAAGAAACAAATACTTATCTTCAATCATCTTCATGAATACCATGGTGAATATTGGAGGTTCCATGCTCATCGGTACACTTGCTACACAAACTTTCGAAGATTTTTATTATACAGTATATATTTCAACAGTTACTGTAGTCATGCTATTTCTCTCTGAGATAAAACCAAAGGTTTTTGCAGCAAGTCGACCTGAAAAAGTTGGTCGATTTATAGCGAAGCCATTAATATTCATCACAAGTATGATTAGCCCAATCATTTATATCATTAACCTACTTGTGGGTAATAAGTCAGAGCCAGATAAATTAACCATTTGTGAGTTAGACTATATGCTTAAATCTGCCAATGATTTAGGTATCATCGATAACAAAGAAGCCAAATTTATTCAAAATTTATTCTCGATAAGAGATAGAAAAGCATCTGAACTCATTATTAAAGATTGTGAAATCACAGCAATCCCAATACATGAGTCACTCACATTTGCCAAGGAATTGGCTTTAAATAGTCATCTGAAGAGGTTTATCGCTGTAAATAAGCATCAGCAACCTGTCGGTGTTATTTTTAAAAGTGATATTCTTGCAAGCCTACTCAATGGCAACGATGAAAAAATTATCGCAGAGATTGTTCATCCCGTTTTGGTTTGTTCGGAAGAAAAATCTATGATGGAGCTACTCGAAAAGCTCTACAGAACGGATACGCACCTAGCAGTCGTTATAAATAATGACGGGGAGATGCTTGGTGTTGTGACCTTATCCAACATCCAAGAATCAATATTAAGCCACTAACAAAATTAAAAGGGAATTCGAATGGATTCCCCCTCATCAATCGTGTTTTCTTCTGCTTCCTTCGAAAACCCTAAGAATTCCTTAACCACTACGGCACCATAATAGTCTATCTTTATCCCCATTTCTTTCTCTACCCTATCCAGCCCCCACTGAACATCATAACCGTCAGAAAGTTTTAAATTCTCTATACTAAATACCACCTCATTTCCACTTTGATTTCTATTGAGGTATCTCAACAATATTTCTAATACACCGATACATACCGCTTCATCATTCATGAATTCGAACAAATCCTCTATGGTGTTGAATATTTTAGATTGGTATTCAAATATCCATATATCAGATGAATCAAATTCAACTTTTTTGATCAGTCGGTTTCTTATTTTCACAAACATGGAGACAACACCGAAAGGTTATTCGTTAATTTCAGAAAAACACTCACTATAGGTAAAGTGAACCAGTTTTATCCCAGCTTCACCATTCAGAGGAGGAAACAACTCAGCAAGCCAGGAATCAGCAGAATCGAAATAGCAAAGCACCCCCTCAAGGTTTAGGTCTTTTGAAGTAGACACCTGAAAGCAGGCTTTTGCTAAAACTTTTAAAAAACAATTAATTATTCCGTCATCAGACGTATTTAGAAGCATGTGACCGTCATCATAATTTTCTACATAAAGTCTCAGCCTATCTATTGAAACAACCGAGAAATCAATTTCAGCAGTCAATTCAATATCATTCCAGGAATGGTTAACCGTATATGTTTCTTTCGCTATCTTACTCATTGATACCTGACCTCTTCACAAAATAACTTCCTAATCAAGTTCAAGTACGAATTAATCTAGATTTTAGACTAACTTAATATTTTATAGCAAGCGATCACAGGCGAGTATCTAAAAAATATTCGGCGATGATTTTTGCATCAAACTCATCATCTCTCATTTTAAATATCACCAAATTAGCATACCGTTCATTCAGTCTATTCAATACCATCAAAATAATCTTGTTATTAAAAAATCAAGTAAGGTTCCTCCTGTGACACCACATCAAATACTGAAATATATATTTTTTGCAACACAAATCTAACAAATATTCAGTAAGCTGTTCTTTAATTTTAATTCAGTCATTTTATATATTGCATTCCAGGAAACAATTTTTGTTGTGTCACAGCTATCTATCCTAAAGAGTCAAAACACATGTATATACGACTCTCATTTCAAAGTTCTGGTGAATCACTATCCGACAGTGCATGTTTAACAACTGATTCTGTGATGACAAATGAGTCGATATTCTCTGAAGGTGAATCAAAAGAGAATTCTTTTAGAACTTTATTCATCGTGCCATCAAGCCCACGAGCGCCGACTTTCTGCTCAAATGCATGATGTGCTACCGCCTCAACAGCCTCGTCAGTGATGCTCAGATCGATATTATCAGCCAATGCCAAAAGTCGGTGACCTGCAAACATACTTCGCTTGGAATCCGTAATAATCTGCTTCATGACATCCATCGTCAAAGGTTCTAAATGAACAATGGTGCTGAATCTGCCAACAAACTCTGGCTTCATTCCATATTGAACAATATGTTTTGCGTTCACATGCTTCATTCCAGCATTTTCCTTCACACGCGTTTCTGGCGTCTCATCAGCGACAAAGCCAATTCTCTTCTTCGTACCACTCTCCTTATCAAGGATCTCATCAATCCCCTCAAAGGCACCACTCGCAATAAAAAGGATATTTGACGTGTTGATCGTTTGAGTCTTTGCTGCCTGTTGTTTTCGACCACCACTGACCGGGACGCGAACATCAGCCCCTTCACACAGTTTCAATAAAGCACTTTGTACACCATCGCCAGAAGGATCTCGATTTAGATTCGCGCTATCCCCTCGCTTCCTGAGTTTATCGATTTCATCAATGAAGATAATCCCTTTGCTTTCTGCCAAACCAATGTCACCATCACACTTCTGAATCAATTCTGCCAGCATATCTTCAACGCTATCACCAATATAGCCAGCTTCAGTCAGTGGGGTCGCATCCTGAATATGAATGGGAAGATCGGTTAAAGCAGCAATCGTTTCTGCAAGAAGCGTTTTTCCCGTCCCGGTTGGCCCAATGAGAAGGAGATTCGATTTTTTCGCCTGTGAACCAAATCCATGCTTATTTAAAATGATGCGCTTTTGATGTTGGTAAATCGCAACTGAGAGCATTTGCTTGGCATCATGTTGACCTATGACATATTCATCTAACAACGCAACCAATTCACGTGGTTTTCGCAGTTCTGAAACGTCTTCCATCACCATTTCCATCGCATCTTTATGCGTTCTGTCTTGTTCTTCTTTATTCGCTTGTCTGCTTTGAGCACTCAGGAACTCATAACCATCTAGGATACAGGGCTTACAGAGCATGATGTCATCGCTATACGCGACCTTGTCAAAACCTTCCCCATTTCCGCAAGCAGTACATCTGTTTTTAACCTCTTGACTAACCATCTCGTCCCCTTCGCTCAGCACTGATCTTCGATATACTTGTGGCATTATAATGATAGCGACGCTATCATCAACGCAAATTGCTGAATTATTTATGACTGCCATTCACTTTGATACATGAGGGGGGATATGTGGCTGTACGGTGTGTTCAATTTTTTTTAGATGTATCTGAAACAATCCCAGATCAAATCACAATCTCATCGAACGGAAAGGAAGAGACCCTAAAAGTCGATAAATTTTTAACAAGACACACAAGGACCAAAGATTTGGTCGCCGCACTGAGCAAAGCAGGACTTGATGTAAACCGAGATACAGATGAAAGAACGCTCTTAAAACTGGCAAGATACAAGGGATTGGATAACCACAAAATTAACACAAACGAAGTGTTCGTGGTCAAGCATATGACACCCAAGAAGTATTGAAATGCTCAATCAAGAAAAGCGAGAAGATTGACAAAAACCAACAGCCATCACTATAGTGCCACGAAATACAAGCAGACAAAAAATAAAAGAAAGCGATGAACGAAAACAGAAAAAAAGCACTCGATACAGCACTGGGACAAATCGAAAAGCAATTCGGCCAAGGTGCCATCATGCGTCTGGGCGACTCGACCTCAATGAATGTCAAGGCTATCCCAACAGGCTCACTCACGCTTGATGCGGCACTGGGCGTTGGTGGCCTTCCTGAAGGGCGTATTGTTGAGATCTTTGGCCCAGAGTCAAGCGGCAAAACAACCCTAACACTGAGCGTCATTGCTGAAGCGCAGAAATCAGGCAAAACATGCGCCTTTATTGATGCTGAGCATGCCTTAGATCCGGTCTATGCCAAAAAAATTGGCGTAAATATTGATGACATGCTCATATCTCAACCAGATACAGGTGAACAGGCTTTAGAAATGACAGATGCACTTGTTCGAAGTGGTGCTGTGGATGTCATCGTTGTCGATTCAGTGGCAGCGCTCACGCCTAAAGCTGAAATTGAAGGAGAAATGGGTGACGCCCATATGGGCCTTCAAGCCCGCATGCTGTCCCAAGCCATGCGTAAGCTGACTGGAAACATCAAATCAAACAATGTGCTTGTTATCTTCATCAACCAAATTCGGATGAAAATTGGGGTGATGTTCGGAAACCCTGAAACGACAACTGGCGGGAACGCCCTAAAGTTTTATTCATCAGTACGACTAGACATCCGAAGAACGGGGACAATCAAAAGTGGTGATACAATTGTTGGCAACGAAACTCGCGTCAAAGTGATGAAGAACAAAGTTGCACCGCCTTTCAGGGAAGCTAACTTTACGATTCGCTATGATGTCGGTATCGATATGGCTTCTGAGCTCATTGATATTGGTGTGAAAGAAAAAGTGATTGAAAAAGCAGGCGCCTGGTATAAATACAATGGCACCAGGTTGGCTCAAGGAAAAGAAAACACGCGATCATACTTGCTTGCCAACCCAAACCTTCTAGAAGAAGTGAAGAACAAGCTCAAAGGATTCAAGGTTAATCTCAATGATGCCATTCAAATAGGCGCTGAGTCTGAGCATTTCAGCGAAGACCGAAAAAAATAAAACTTCAATCACTATCCTCCCAACAATGAAGAGAAGTGAGCAGGCTTCTCTTTTTTATACAAAGTGGCAAATATAGATATGCTAATAGTGACATAAAAATGACGAATTTATGCATGAAGCCGGTTCTGGGGCATACTCATCAAGTCTAATATGATAACTTACAATAAAAACCAGATGAGCTTTCAATTTTTTATGCGATCTTCCATACATTAAAAACCTATCGTGTAACATTCCTCAAACGACATACCACTCATATTGAGTACCTTATTAAATAAACTTCTTTACATCTGATTGCATTGCAATATAATGCCCCTAGTTTCATAATTACAAATATATGGGTATACATAGAAATGCTCAATGCTCACTACACGATTGATATTAATGGCGAAAAGGCTAAGGTTCACATTTCCGGTTTAATTCCATGCGAAAACCTGACTGGAAACGCATCAGCATTACATCTGAGGACTATCCAGGATCTGTCGAAACCATGGATGACAGAACATTCTTCAGTTGCATCATTCAAAGTTGATACATTCGATATTGAAGATTGTCGTCGGCACACAGAATCATTCCCAGAAGTTGGTGCTCTCATTAAGTTGAGTTATTTTTGGTCAGGCTTGTCTGATGATTATGAAATGCTGTGTCAAACAATTCATAGTGGCTGTTCTGACGAACTCGTATTCAGTGGATATATCTGGGTAAAAGACATGTTTGACCGTGGTGAAGTGAACCAGGTCGTTTCGAATTGGGCCATCCTACAGACGGAGAAAATGACCCATTTAGCCAGCCATGTATCCAGTTTAAACGATGATGAATTTTTTATTGCTTCTCAAAACAACGCTATTCTAGAAAAAATTCGCAACTATTTTAATTGAACTGATTCGATGAGACTGCTTAATCTGACTCTATGTAGGCTGGCGACAGAATCTATCTCGGGCGCATCGCCAGCCTACACGAATTGCACTCAATACGCTTCAAAGACACCGAAAAGAACCGATTGATTCATCTTTATTCAGTGTGGTATTAAGATGCGGCACCCTAAATTTGGTGTATCAATGGCACCAAGCTAGATAAGGTTAGTGAATAAAATTGTCTGATTCAATCCCCTTGTCACGATTATACTGATCAACCACTTTATTGATCCATTGTCTTAAAAAATTAGTTGATGTCATCATGCTTACCCGACCCAACCTTTCTCCGGTTTCAATCAACTGGGTATCAGATGTTCCCATTGCATTGATAATTCCAACAAGCTCATTTTTTTCATTAAAAACACCACCACCACTCATACCAACCTGAATCGGCGAATTTAGTACACTGATAATACATTTTCTGTTATGCCACATGCTCTCTTTCATCTGGATATCCAGCTTGTATACACCCTCGCCATAAATGGTTTTCAAAGGATTCATAAACGATTTACCAAACGTTTTTACCTTTTGCTCAGGATAGATCACGCCCATTTTGTGTCGCTGCTTCCCAGTATTATCTTTTTCGATAATCGATATATCGCAATCCGGATGATGAGCAACGACCAACGAGTAGTCATAACTCGCAACATGTTTTGCCGTTAGGCTAAGATTTTTGGTAATAGGAACACTACTTCCAGAACTCCCAAGGAGCAAAGGTATACCAATTATCTGCGTATCAATATCTATCTCGGTACCATGATAATCCTGAAGAACACCGTTACTGCACCCCCCAATAAACAACACAGACAAGAGTATTGCTAATCTTAATCTCACAGTTTTTAATCTATTTGTAGTCTATTTTTTGATTAAAAAAAACACCTGTCTTTCAATTCTTATTACCCTAACTTATAGTTATAAAAAAGGATCAACCATGAATGCCATGAAAGGCTTTTTAAAGCCAACTTCATATTTTAGACATCTCGTGCAACAAGATGGAAAAGCTCAAGTCGATAATCTATTGAAAAAAGTGATTTTTATTGTCTCTTTCTTTTCTATACTTGCTTACCTTTCTGTGTCGAATTTCGGAGAAAAAATAGGGTTAGCCAATTCTGGTTTATATGCCACTAAAGCCGCAACGGATGCAGCATTATGGGCATTATGTACATTTTTCATACATGGCCTCATCGCGGCAGTCGTCGGTAAACTCTTTCGCGTCGATGAACGCGTTTCAGGGATCGTCACCTGCTTTTTCTGGTCTCACTTTTACGGCTGGATCACTGGCATATCGGCTTTTGTCATCAGCTATACCTCCGTTTATTTGCTGTCAGATGACGTCGAGCTTTCCTTATTGATTTCATTCGTTCCTTTTGTCCTGATCAAGATATGGTATTTAATCAAAGGCGCTGAAATCTCCATGCAAACAAGTAAGTTAGAAAGTACAGCGATTGTATTTCTTTCCTTGGTTTTAGTGATTACCCTGAAATGGTGTCTTAACGAAGCGACAAATCAGCTCTTTGAGAATAAACTCATTGAATCACACGAAATGAAACAGAAATCAGCCCTTGACCTATACTCACAGTAAGCATTGAATCGTTCACTGAGGCAATAGCCTCAGTGTTGACAATGGCTACATGCTCTAAACAGCTACGGATGATTAATGTTTTGATCATCCCCACCGATTTTCATTGCAGCCACCACCAATCTTTTACTGAAGAGAAAATAACTGGTGATGCTATAGATAACAAAACCAAACATACCAACAAAAACACCGATTCTCACCACATCCCGAAGCGTTTCTGTTCCACCAGTCGCAAAATGAATGAGGAAAATCACCGAGAAAACGACCAGATAAACTCCCCAAAACATAGCATATAACGTGAGTACGAATGGGTTGGTTGTGATTTCCTTTAACTTTATCTTTTTCATGACTTCCATATCCCCCAATTTTCACAATCGCTGGATTGTGTTATCCATTGAACAACAAGATGAAATTCAATGAAATCGTGCAAGCATCTATCTTACGTACTGTTTCAGGTGCACCACAAGTACGAATCCCACACGATGACGACAAAATAAGAAAAGTGTTCAGGATGCAAATCCAGCATGTCGTAATAGCTCAACCCCCAGGTCAAGTTCATGATTAGATTCACAAAAAAGCAACAACTTGAAGACTTTACATCCTTAAGAAATTCACGTCCTTATATTGCTTTTTGGTGATTCATCTCGTCAATCAAGTTATACTTTCTCAATCAGACATCAACCAGCACTTCGTATTATGCTCAATGTATATCACTCGAACAGCATGGCGCTATTGAAAACTCTTATCATACAACTGATTAAAAACGAGCCTTTAGAAAGTGTTTTCGAAGAAGAGCAAATTCTTGTCCAGAGTTCAGGGATCTCGCAATGGCTCAAAATGTCTATCGCTTCTGAGATAGGAATTACAGCCAATACCAAGTTCCCGCTCCCTGCCACATTTCTCTGGAACATGTTTCACTTAATCCTTCCTTCGCTCCCGAAGGAGAGCGCATTTTCCAAAGAGATGATGAAGTGGAAGATGATGAAAATCTTACCCTCTGTGATTGATTCACCTGAGTTTGAACCCATCAAAAACTACTTGGTGAATGACAAAAATGGAGTCAAAAACCACCAGCTCGCAGATAAGATTGCAGATCTTTATGACCAATATTCTGTCTTTCGCCCAGAATGGATTGCCGAGTGGGAAAGCGGAACATGGGATCACGATGTCATCGGTCACCATCGTTGGCAACCCATCCTCTGGAAACTTCTCGTTGAGTATACAAAAGCGCTGGGACAATCCGAATTTCATCGCGCAAACATGTACGAATCTTTCATTGAAAAGGTTTCTTCCGGAGACTTCGACAAGTCTGCGCTGCCGAAAAGATTGTTTGTCGTTGGCATTTCTTCTTTACCGCCCAGATTCCTTGATGCGCTACAAGCTCTTTCTCGCCATGCAGAGATCCACTTGATGTTCACCAATCCTTGCCGATTCTACTGGGGAGACATCAAAGACGAGAAGTACCTTGCTCAGTCTGAAGCAAAAAAGAGAAAGAAATTTATCATTGAACACGCAAAGGCAACTGATGCCGGCGAGTCTCATCAGCTCACATCAGGCATTAACCATGAACTTTTTGTGGGTGAGGATACAACGATAGGTGCCTCTGTTGGTCACCCCCTCCTTGCTTCAATGGGAAAAATGGGACGTGATTATTTATCACTTTTGTCTGAGAAAGAGGCCGATGAAATCGATGCATTTATTGATATAAAACGAGACTCGCTTCTGCATCATGTTCAGGCCGACATACTCAACTTAGATGACAAATCTCAGTCTGTTTCCTTCGACAGTAACGAAGGGAAGGGAATGATCTTCGGTAATGATCGCTCAATCACACTGCACGGCTGTTTTTCTCCACACAGAGAGGTTGAGATACTTCATGATTATCTGCTGAAAAAATTCAACGAAGATAGTAACTTAACACCACAAGATGTTGTTATCATGGTCACTGACATTGATCTTTACTCACCTCACATCAACGCAGTGTTTTCAGGTGTTCCCAAAGATCGGTATATCCCCTATTCAGTGTCTGACAGAACTGCATCATCACAAGCACCAGTCTTACAGGTATTTCTTGATCTTTTATCGATTGGCATCGGCAGACAAGAGACGTCAAAAGTCATGGAAATACTCGAAGTCCCTGCGGTGATGAGAAAGTTTGACATCGATCCCGATGACTTCAGTAAGCTTTCCATATGGATAGAGCAATCCGGGATTCGGTGGGGATTAGATGAAGAGACCGCGCGATCAAATAACTTACCAGCCCCGAAGCAAAATCATTGGCTTTTCGGACTCAATCGGATGATCTTAGGCTATGCCATCCCGCAAGAGAAAGGCGAATTCCAAGACATCCTTCCTTACAATGAGTGCCAGGGATCTGCTGCGGAGCTTGCCGGAAAGCTCGGTGTATTGATTGACGCACTCATTGCGCTCAGAAATGAACTCTCTCAACCACATACCATTCAAGGCTGGATTGATGTCATCAACAGCCTCCTCGATACCTTCTTTGATGTCACAAGAGAGGAAGAAGATGCAATTGCAAACATCAGAGCAACACTGTCGACGTTATATCATGTTGTGCAATCTGCCCAGTACACAGACGACATCGCAACAGAGATTATCATCAGACATTTCAACAGCATCTTTTCAAAAGATCGGCTTTCCCAACACCTCATGATAGGGAAAGTCACATTTTGCACCCTCATGTCTATGCGTTCGATACCGTTCAAGCTGGTTTGTCTGCTTGGCATGAATGATGCTCTCTACCCCAGAGCATGCCAGCCTGAAGGTTTTGACTTAATGGCAGCGAATCCCCGAATTGGAGATCGTTCCCGAAGACACGATGACCGATATCTATTCTTAGAAGCCATACTTGCAGCGCAAGAATCGCTATACATCAGCTATGTTGCCAAGAACATACAGGACAACACCGACAAAGCCCCATCCGTCTTGGTCAGTGAACTCCTTGAATACCTTCAAAAAAGCTACTGTTTTGAAGACAACTTTCAGGATGATGCCGAGCAAGCAGAAAGGGCTTTGGTTGATACAATATATTGTCAGCACCCCTTAAGTCCTTTCTCTCCGTCTGCTTTCCAAGGGGAATATCAAAGTTTCGCAGCTGAATGGGTTCCGGCATCCATGGCCTCGGTCGCCAAAAAAGAAAAAGCTGCTGATGTCTTTCTGAGCAAACCTTTGGAAAATATCCTTGTCAATGTATCTGGCCATGACGCTCAGATAAGATTAGACATCAGTGAACTCCTTCGATTCTGGAGCTTACCTGTAAAACACTTTTTTGCGCGCCGCTTGAACGTCAATTTTGATCTGCAACATCATTTTACCCGTGATGAAGAATCATTCGATCTGGATGCCAGAGAAGCGTTCCCGGTCAAAAGGCAATGGCTGGATGCACTTGTTAATCAAACAGATATTGAAAGTGGTGACGGAAAGGGTTGCCAAAGCTTTTTATTAAACGACATGTCATTGAACAACATCTCATTGAACGACATGGTGAAACAGTTTTCGTTAGCGGGGGTGTTACCGCATGGTGGATTTGGTTACAACTGCTTATCAGACATCCGAGAATCCATCGCGTCTGTCGCAAAACAAGTCAGGGGACTCACCGCTTCTGGTTTGCTGGAACAAAAAATAGATCTCTGTTTTGAACTTGATGGCCTCACGATTCATCTGGATGGCTGGGCAAGACGCCTCTTTGCGCATGGCTCAGTTTACTACCGTGCAGGCACGCTTCGACCTCAAGATATCCTCCAGGCCTGGATTCAGCATTTGGCCGTCGCGGCGAGTGGCATTCAAAAACCAACTTATATACTCTGTATCTCTGATCAAATCATGATAGAACCATTGGGTATTGCTGAAGCGAAAGAATATCTAAGAAACCTTGTTCATGGATATTACCAAGGGATGTGCAGCCCAATCCCTTTCCTGCCCAGGTGTTGCTATGCCGCACTGAAAGCCATTCAGGATAAAAAAACGGGTCTGTTTTGTGGCAGCTTTCAGGAAAATAAAGACAAAATCACATCTGCAATTGAACAGGCCTTTACTGGCGGGTACAACGCATTCAGTGGCGAAATTTCTAACCCTTATATATCAAGGGTATGGACTGAGGTAAACGATGACTTTGCAGAATCTGTATTCCACGCTGCACTCACTTATCTATACCCGGCGATGACCAGAATCAAAGCAATTGAGTGAGAGTTCATAACGTACAAAAGGGAACATTCCTTTTCTTTGTTCACATCAAATGACACTCAGGTTTCGTGATTCATAGCCCCGGGAAATCTTCATGAATCAAAATTTAGGTTGTCGGTGTCAAACGCGCCTACAACCGCCCTACAGGATGTCAAACAGGCGATGGTCAATACAGTGCGACCTGCTAACCTAAAAATCTCTCTCTGAAAATATGTCAATCAATTGCTTCTGCGATAATGGTTTTCTGCCTCTTTTACAAAAGTACGCGGGCGCTTCTATCAGAGCAGCTCGAATCAGATGCGCTAAGGCTCTGTTTTTACATCCATACAAATCCACCAGATTTAACCGACGCTTGCCTGGACAATGATCAACAGTGAGGCCGAAGCCACTATAAAAAGGCGTGCCGAAAGTGTGTACTTCTTTCCCCTCAAGCAACCCAAGTATCCCCAATTCAGAAGTAAGCACACAAACCAATCTTGCGGAAAACAGGGCTTGCAGCAAATAATGCTGACTTCTGTATTGATCGACCAGACTCATCAACAATTCTGATTCAAAACGGCCATTGTGATGTTGAGAGTCATCGACAAAAACAACCTGAGTACACTCAAGCTCCCGCTTGACCGACATCAGAAAACTGAAATGATGATGTCTTTGCCCGCCGAATCTCACCTGATCGCTTGTCTCATTTTCTCCAATCACTAAAGTAAACTCAGCCCCACTTTGAGGTGCCACCCTGTTCTTTCTGAACAACGCTTGCAATGCGCTCAGAACCCCGAACGCTTCATCAATTTGTTCATTTGAGTATCGAACGCCCGCAATGTACTGAATCAGCTCACTTTCACCAGAACTCTCATAATGGCAATGTCCCCCTTGTTCCATCAAGAGCGAAGAGATACGGTTCGAAAGGCCAAGAACACTGAGTAAGTCCCCTAGAAAATGATCTGAAATCCGCCATATCGGGATATTAAACTCAAGCGCCAAATCATAAACCCAGGCAGGTTCACTGTGCCCCACAACACAAAATGAACATGCGCCTTCTGAGCTCACAATTTTCCGTTTTGCCAGAGAGGCTCCGAGATGACTTGGGTAGTAAACCCAATTGGATTCAGGGCAGATGCTTCGGGCTCTCAAAAAATTCGCCATGCCCAAACCGACGGCCAAAATGGTACAGCTTCCTTGTCTTGAGGCAACCTCCTGACACATTGCAAATTTCATCCTTATGCACATTCTCTTGCTCATCAGTACGCACTGACCTGATGATGTCATTATTACACCACACAAGCAACAGACCACTTGCCGATCCCGCACGCCATAAACGCCAGTATGAATGCCTTGGCAAGCAACACCCTAATTCGTTGTTTTTAATGTAAATTCATCGTGGCTTCTCTTTCCTCTGTTCAGCATTGTCGTTCTCAAATTGACTAATTTTTTGTACTTTTTATAAAAACCTAAATTTTATGAGTCAAATACCATCGTCATCTCCTCATCGCTTGTTTGAAAGAAAGAAGGATAACCACCCCGTCATCCTTATGATGTATTGGGGATTGATGACTTCTGTATTCACCCTGGGTCTCTCCGCAATTGCGTCCTCAGTCATCGCAAAGATAACCATCCGACATACGTCTGGTATCATTCATGAACACAGAAAAGGGCATCTGGAAAACATTGCCAAACGAGGGTTTATCGGTGGATTTCCACTCTTTATGATCGGCTGTTTAGGCTTAAACACCGCTTTGGCAGGACTGGTCTATTTTCCACTTGGCATATATTTCACACTCGGCGCCATCAGAGGCTACATCAGATACACCGATGGCCTTGATTCTATTCAAAATCATCAGTCACTGAGAAGGCTTGTTTAGGCAAACTTGTGTGGTAACATGTTGACAGTCTTCATTCATCACCACGCAAATTATGCCAGCACCTGAAAAACACCCCATTGAGGTTCTCAACCCGCTTTCCTTCCCGCTTTACGGAGCCAGACTCATTGAAGCTTCGGCGGGCACAGGAAAAACATTCACAATCTGCACCCTATACCTCAGGTTGTTACTGGGTCATGGCACCGAAGACTGTCGCCATCCCTACCCATTAACGGTTGATCAAATCCTGGTTGTCACTTTTACTGAAGCCGCAACAGAAGAGCTGCGCTTCAGAATTAGAACAAGAATCAAAGAGGCAAGATACGCATTTCTCAAAGGAGACTCGAATGATCCTCTCTTAAAAAGGCTCCTGGAAGATACGCAGAATCATCAACTGGCCGCGAACCTGCTCCTTCATGCGGAAAGGCAGATGGACGAATCGGCGATTTTTACGATTCATGGTTTTTGCCAAAGAATGCTTGTCAATAACGCATTTGAGTCAGGGTCACTCTTTGAGACCAGCTTCCTGACCGATGAAAGCAAACTCAGACAACAAGTCGTTTCGGATTACTGGAGAACTCGATTTTATCAGCTTCCTGAAGAAATCAGTGCAATCATACGCTCTGAATGGAAAACCCCGTCTGACTTGCTCCAAGACATCAACCCTTACCTTTCGGGTTCACCGGTGTACATCAAGGGCAATTCTATTGGTGAAGATATACAACAAGTTCATAAAGACAATTTAACCCGAATCTTCAGCATAAAATCAGCGTGGCTATCACACAGCGCCGACATCGTCGAGGCACTTGACCGCTCTGACATTAACAGAAGATCTTACACCAAAAAGTCTCTTCCGAACTGGATCAACCTCGTGACAGAGTGGGCTCACGCCGACACCAGAGATTATTTTATCCCGAGTCAATTGGAGAAGTTCAGAGCGACAGTCCTCCAAGAAAAATCAAAAGC
Source organism: Photobacterium galatheae (assembly GCF_000695255.1). Classification (GTDB taxonomy): domain Bacteria; phylum Pseudomonadota; class Gammaproteobacteria; order Enterobacterales; family Vibrionaceae; genus Photobacterium; species Photobacterium galatheae. The sequence goes on from NZ_JMIB01000027.1 coordinate 234,848, forward strand.
AACCCCACCTCAGCACCCGCTCTTTGATAAAATCGAAACGTTTTATTCAAATCCTGTCAGTCTCACCGACGGGATCATGAAAGAAGCCATTGAGCGCTGTCGAGTCCTTTTGAAAGCAGCTAAAGAAAAAATATACGTTCTGGCTTTTGACGATCTTTTGACTCAACTCAACGATGCCCTTCAAGGGGATCAAAGTAAGCTTCTTGCGAAAAAAATCCGATCATTATATCCAGTAGCAATGATTGACGAGTTTCAAGACACAGACCCACTTCAGTACAACATTTTCAGCGCCATTTATAGAACCAAACTGTCTCAACAGACAGAGATAAAAGCGCATGGCATTTTCATGATCGGCGACCCCAAACAAGCCATCTATGCTTTTCGCGGCGCTGATATCTTCACCTACATTCAAGCCAAAAGAGAGGTCAAATCTCACTTTACGCTCAACACGAATTGGCGCTCAAGCCACAGAATGATTCATGCGGTCAACAGCCTTTTCATGCATTCTCCTGACCCATTTATTTTTAACCAAGATATCGTGTTCAGGCCCGCGCAATGTTCACCGAAATCAGACGCTCTCGGTTGGAAAATGAACGGTATTACTCAACCTGCCCTCACACTCTGGCTCAACCGAGAACATCCAAAACTCACGTCAAAGTCAGACTATATTGCTGAGATGTCAGACGCGACGGTTGAGCAGATCCACGTTCTTCTCTCTCATCCCGCAGCACACATCGTGCAAGGAGATGACTCAAGAAACGTTCAGGCCGGTGATATCGCCATCCTGGTCAGAACAAGTCATGAAGCGAGAATTGTCCGGCAAAAACTGTCGGACCAAAACATAGCCAGTGTCTATCTGTCGAACAGGGATAGTGTTTTTGCGACAAAAGAAGCCCACGACATCCTTAGAATCCTATCCGCAATAAATGAGCCATCCAATGACCGGCGACTGAAACCCGCGTTAGCAACGCACCTACTGGGTGAAAATGCGGAGTCATTCGTTGCGCTTGAACATCATGAGCACTTACTTGAGGAAGTGATGCTGGAGTTTTCTGAATATGCTCGGATTTGGGAGAAAAAAGGCATTCTGCCGGCACTACGTCAGATTTTTATGAACAGAAAAATCGCCGAACGACTCCTGACAAGCGTTGACGGAGAACGCAAAGTCGCCGATTTTCTTCATATCGCCGAGCTACTCCAAGCGGAAAGCCAGAAGACCACAACTCAACATGGCATGATCCGTTGGCTAACGGAAAAAATTGAAAAGCCAGATGGAAACGCTGAAGAACAGCAAGTCAGATTAGAATCTGAAAACGACCTCGTCAAAGTCATTACAATCCACAAATCCAAGGGACTTGAATATCCCTTTGTCTTCTTACCTTTTTTAGCAACATTTCGTGAATCCGAAACATCCCTTTACCATGATGAGGTCCAAAACCAGACGGTTTTAGACACGAAAAAGGGGCCATATGCTACCTCTAAAGCAGAAAAAGAAAGGTTGGCAGAAGATCTCAGACTGCTTTATGTCGCAGTCACCAGAGCCGTATATGGCTGCTTTATCGGCCTTGCACCAATCGCAAACGGAAGAAAGAAAAGTGGTGACTCCGCAATGCACAAAAGTGCTATCGGATGGATCCTTCAGCAAGGATGCACTTCTGATCCGAATGGATTACTCACATTTTCACAGAAGCTCGATGCTTCCTGCGAAGATATTTGTCTTCAGGAGCCACCCAGGCTTGGTCATCATGAAATCAGCCTTCATCAAGAAGTCGAGTCTCACACGGTGAGCGCCCAAAAGAACAATCGGCAGATCACAGAGAATTGGTACGTCACGAGCTTCTCCGCACTCTCAATGAACGCACTGACCCACAGACATGCCGAGCCGGAGTTTGCTTTTGAAGAAGGAGAGATCGAAACTGAAGAAGAAGTCATGAACATCTTCAATTTTCACAAGGGTGCAAAAGCAGGCACTTTCCTGCATAGCGTATTTGAACATGTCGATTACTCAGCGCCTTCTAGCGAAAAAAACAAAGATATTATTAAAGAACTGCTGTTTTTAGCAGGTTACGATGCGGAATGGGCACCTGTCATTCAAAAATTAGTCCATGATGTTCTATTCAAACCCATGGGGGACTCACTTTTTCAATTAAGCCAGGTGACAAAAACCAAGTTACTTTGTGAAATGGAATTTACATTTCCAATTAAAACACTCAATGCGCAAGCTTTGGCGAATGTGTGTAAAAAACACGATCCAGTTTCTGAAAATATGAATTTAAACTTCTTTGATGTCTCTGGCATGCTCAAAGGGTTTATTGACCTTATCTTTGAAGCTGACGGTAAATTTTATATTTTAGACTGGAAATCGAATCATTTGGGAGATGTTCAAAGCTGTTATACACAAAATGCGTTGATCGAAGCCATGCAGGATCATCGATATGACCTTCAGTATCAAATTTATTCACTCGCGCTTCACAAACATCTGAAAAGTAGAATGAAAGACTACGTTTACGAAAAACATTTTGGTGGTGTCCTGTATATTTTTTTACGAGGTATTAATCATGAAAATAATCATGGCATATTCTTCACTAAACCGACTGAGGCATTCTTAATCGATTTGGAAAACTTGTTTGAAAGGAAATAAATATGAAAAATATGACCGACCTGATTCAGAATTTATATCAAGAAAAAATCATCAGGCCACTTGATCTCCAGTTTTCGAAACAAATCAGAAGCCTGTGTTCAATGAATCTGAGTCCAATTGAGCTGGACTTCATCACCTACATCGCTGTGACAACAAGCTACGAATACTCATTGAGCCATATCTGTGTCCCATTGAATAAAATGAAAAAAAAACACGTTTTTGGCCTAAAAAAATATCCGGAAAAACTAAATTCTTTTCTCCCGAGAACAGAAGAATGGGAGATAATACTCGATAAGTCAGGGGTTTGTAGTGATGGAACGAGAGTCACCCCTCTCGTTTTCGACGGCGAGAGAATATACATCTATCGAAACTGGCTCATGGAGAAAGAAGTGGCTGAAAAGCTATTCGAGCTTTCAAAACCCAAGACACTGGATGAAACAAGATTATCAAAAATAAATATAACCCTGAATCAATTATTTCCTAGAGAATATCAATTATTCGATCAATTCACCTCACAAATCGGGGATGACACCTCTGATGACGATATCTTTTCACTCGTCTGTGATTTACTCCATGTGAAGGAAGAGAATATCCAAAAAATAAATAAGATAGCTGTACTCCAGGCCATGAAAAACAGGAATCGGGAAGATATATCGCAGAAAATGAACACGCTGATACCAGAGAGTCTTTGCGTCAACTGGCAGAAAGTTTCCACAGCGGTCGCTTTAACTCGACAACTTTCTGTCATCACCGGTGGCCCTGGGACTGGAAAGACAACCACAGTATCTAAACTACTCGCAGCATTAGCTGAGATACATAAATCTCAAGATTTTACGATAAAATTATGTGCTCCAACCGGAAAAGCGGCAGCCCGATTAACCGAGTCAATTTCAAGAGCCATCGAAAAGTTAACAATCAGTAAACAGGTCAAAAAACGTATACCGTCTGAAGCAAGCACAATTCATCGACTTTTAGGGTCGTTCAACAAAAAGGCAGATTTCAGGTATCACAGAAGCAATAAGCTGCACCTTGATGTTCTCGTTGTCGATGAAGCCTCTATGATTGATCTTGCATTAATGAGCAAGTTGCTTGAAGCCTTACCAGATGAGGCAATCCTTATCCTCTTAGGTGATAAAGATCAGCTGGCTTCTGTAGAAGCAGGAGCAGTGTTCGGAGATATCTGTCAATTTATCAAACGTGGCGTATCAGAATCTCAAAAAAATATTTTAGATCTCATCACACATTACTCAATTCCATATGAACGAGACTCAAATGACTTTAGTGATTCCCTTTGTCTGCTTAGAAAAAGTTACCGATTTCATCAAAACTCGGGGATTGGCCAACTTGCTTTTTCAACAAATACGGGTGATCCACATTTAATAAATCAAGTCATATCAAACGAATATGAAGATATCAATGTGATTGAATTAAACCCAGAAAGTTACAGGTTATTTTTAAAGGATGTCGCAAACGCCTATACGGGTTATCTGAATATGATCCTCAACGGAGAAGATAAACAAGAAGTTTTAAAATCATTCTCTCAGGTAAGGCTGCTTTGTGCCACAAGAGACGGCGAATGTGGTATCAAGGCGACGAACAAAAAAATTGAAATGCTGCTAGAGTCAGGTGGGTTTATCTCCAGACCCAAAACAAGTTCTTGGTATGTTGGCAGGCCAGTCATGATTACAAAAAATGCGCACGCCTTTAACCTTTATAATGGTGATATTGGCATTTGTATGAGAGATATTGATGAAAAGCTCTATGTTTACTTTGAGTCACCCCATGGAGGTCTAAGAAAATTCCTCCCAAGCCGGTTACCTGATCATGAAACTATTTTTGGCATGACCATACACAAATCTCAAGGTTCCGAGTTTAAAAAGACATATCTTCTGCTTCCCGAAAAAATGTCAGCAATGATGACCAGAGAACTTGTATATACGGGAATAACGAGAGCCAAAGAATCACTCACGATATGCTGTTTAAGAAAAATTTTACACAAGTCCTCAGCATTCAAAACAAAGAGAAATAGTGGTCTTGTAGCATTATTATCATCATAAAATCATAGCCCCGGAATTCTTTCTGGGGCTTCATTAACACTTGTAGTCAACATCAACAACCCCGTCTTCAGCCAGGAAAGAAAATGCCTCTGCTAAATTTTCACATAAAACTTCAACCTTTTCATCAGATAAAGGCTTTCTGAATATTCTCTCCCCGCTAATTGCAACAACGATAATATTTTCTTCTTCTCGATAAATATCACTATCTGCAGGAGTAAAACTAATACTTATTTCTGATGGGTTAATTCCAGCCATAACATAAATTTTATTTTTAGCATATATCAAAGAAATTAAATTAAAAAGAGACCAGTAGAAAGAGCAACATCGGTCACTCCTCTTATTCTCGTTAATAATTTTTTTCATCAATAAATAAACATGGGAACTTTATCAGAAAGAATGAGATCAGTAACACGTTTAATCAATTCATCTTTCATAGGCAAGTATTTCTTTGTTTTCCATGCTTTAATCGGATTTAAGTATGGGTGGTAATCATCCACAAGCGTTACTTGAAGGAAATGATATTCATCATAACTTCTAAAGAATGTCTGATTAAATGTTTCAACCTCCATCTTTCTATGAGGCTCAAATGTATGATCAAACTCCAAGTCTTTTGTAAATTTAACATGACCAGACTTGTCCACACCAACACCGACATTGGCCATTGATTCCTTGTACTGAATCTCTAAGGTTGGAATATTTTCGTCTCTCAGTATTTGAGAAAATTCCCCCCTTAACTCTTTTGTCGGAAAACAAATCGCGACCATTGCTCTTTTGGGATGCCCATAGCAACTAGAGCATGTCAGATACCCCTTCCCTCTTAAGGCACCCACTAATCCTCTGATACCTTTTTCAATTTGAGTTTCAAACTCATCAAAGTATGGAGAGACAGTAATGGCGTAATATCTCCCTTGCGAATCGTATCCCCCAAATATTCTGCCGTCTGAAAACTCCTTATTATTTTTTTTGAACGAAATATCATAAATTTCAATGGGTTTAACGTTTTCTTGTTTTTCAACGTTTCTTGCCTCAATCACAACCTCATGAGCTGATATAGGCGACTGAAACATATCAATACTTTCATGAAGGATTTTGTTTTTCTTGCTCATTTTCGACCTGATTTCATACAACCTTTTCAGTTAATATAGGTTTATCTTTTCTCAAAAGCCAAATCAGAGTTCTAAATGAGCCGCCAGGAAGAAGAAGTAGCCAAACGAGAGTTTCTCGATAAAACCGGCAGAAGAGAATCTCGTTATACAAAGATTCCTCTCATTCGAAAGACAATTGATAATTAAGTCTCTATTTATAGAAGCGAAAATTTCTCCTGCTTTCTTATCGACCATTGAACACATTGACAACTGGCATCAGGGTCATGTAGTTGTATGCCAATTGAGCATCTCCCTCAGAATCGAATAGCACGCAACTGGCATCTGTATTTTCCAGCGCCCACATTCCTGTATGCCTTTCTTCCAACCCATAAAATCCAACAAGTTCATCCGTTAATTGAAAGGGCCTATGCATCATTTCATTCTCCTTCTACGTAACATGACACCATTTTCGCCCAGAACTTCCTTTGTAATCATCTGATTTATATTAACTTTCATTGCTCCTTGAGCTAGATTGCAACATTACAATAGAAGCCCCTAAACTGGTAATATAATGACATAGGATAAAAAACAAAGCAGCTTGAAAATACCACGAAGCAAAAATTTCCGATGGGCATCTCATCAGACGATGATGATTCAGCGATAAGCGAAATCAGAGTGCTTGGGTTAAGTATTGATTTGCCGACAGCACAAGTGATACCATAGGCCACATGTTGCTTAATGCGTCATTAAAGTCATGATTTAATTGAACTATCGCGTTTAATTTTTGGGGAAACGATAGCAAGAGAACAACCATGACTTAGCCAACGAGACTTAGGCTGCTCATAGACATTGAAATCAAGGTTTATTTGTCTTTTACTGTACTATTTTCTATATTCTAAGGAAAAACATCCATGGATCTAAATACCCTCCAACAACTCAATACACTCAATCAAGATATCCTCAATGATTCCATCGCATTAAGCGAAGCTGGGAAAGCAGGGAAAATACCCTCGAATCTAAGGCCTGTTGTGGAAAAAGGTCTGGCGCAAGCGACGGTGATGTCATCTCTAATCATGGAAGCACTCATAACAGACGACGATGAATACACACAAGTCATCCAAACACAAGCAACCGCCTTTGCGCAAAACTTGAAAGAAATTATACAAATTTTTGAATAACAGGAGATGAGTAAAGAAAAACAACCCGAATTAGATAAGGAGCTGGAACAAAAGATCGCAAAAGCAAGGGTGCTAGATTCAAAACTGGCATCCTATACAGACGTCAATAAAATTAATAAGAATCTTGCAACAATAGAGAAAGATCTCCCAAGTGATAGAAAAGCTTTTATCCAAGATCTAGAAGATAAGCTGAATCAGCTTATATCAAATCAAGACAAACTTATTTCTACGGCAATCAAAGCTTTGAATCGTATAAAAAAACATGACATACGTAAAAAAATACCAGATTTTCTAGCTAAGCATGGTAAACCGTTACTTAAGGTCGCTGTAGCGACAATCCCTCTTGCATTTATTCCAGATGCGATAGAAGTAGTGACCGCGGGTAAGAATAATTGGGATGCCATAAAAGAGTTGATTTCGATAGATCAATTACAGCAACTCCACAACGATTTCCAACACGCCCGTGATACAATTCTTGAACATATCAATGAAGAGAATATCAAGGAGATTTTTGCTTACGGTATGTGGACTGGTATTGCACTAGAGATGAAACATCAATGTAGTATGCTATTTGAACGCTTATTTGGAGCATATACATCAGGTAAGATAACCACCCAAGCCGGTGAAAAAATTGACACTGCTGCTGTCTTAGCAGCCTACAAGCGCATAGGAGTTGACTTCTACCAAGATAAAATAAATCTAAATGATTTAGAAAAAGTTGTAGCTGAAATAAAGCAGGTCGCTGAGAAAGTGCATTCCTTAGATGAAATTGGGATAATTAATTTTTCGAGAGCCAATGGAATAATAAGTCATGACCAACATACCGAAATGTTAAAAGTCCAAATTATCTCCGGGGTAAAGGACAATACTTACACTCCTCAGCAAACCGAACTCACAGCGTCAGTGGTTCCTATCCTAAATCAGGTCGCAGAAGCGCTCCACCAAACATACCGCTATGATGATAATCAACGGAGAATGATAGCGCTTGCGAAACCGGTAATAAACAACCTTGTTTTTGATAAAGAAGGTTATGAAAAAGTTGATCAATTCATGCGGAAATGCTTTGCTCGCGATGATGGTGGCCATCAAAATCCATCTAACCCTGAATCCACAGTGAATCTCCTTAAAGAGCATATCCTGTCTTCTATTGCTTCAAACGACCAAAAAACCATGAGAGAGTTAGCCAATGTAATACAGGTTACTCAGAACGCTATTCAAAATCTAGAAATCAATAACGCGGCTGATGCAGTATTGGCTGAAGCAGTATTGGAAAATGAGACGAGTGCAACAAACCCGCTTGAAAAATATGATAATCGGGCTAATTTGGTAAAGAATGTTGGTGTTGAAAATATCGCGGCGATAATCCAATCAGGGAAGTCGTTAGAACAAAGTAACAATATGCAAAAAAATGAAAAAGTTGAACTAAGTCGATTAAAGCTATAAGAACAGCAAATTCATTGATAAGAGGGGGTGTAAATCGCCCTCTTCTTTTTATTTTATTGCTCTAACTGCTTTTGCGAGCAGTGATTCAAGTAAAAATTTCACATACGTGTTTTCAGGCACCAGAAATTTCATTCGCGTGATTATCGCACCACAACGTTGACTATCTAAATCTTCCTGCCGATCACCATACGCACGCCATCAGTTCATTCTTACTCGCTTCGCTTCAGTCTCCAATCATTCATCCCTCAACCTGGTGGTTGCTCCAACACGTTTCGATGCCGAACCAGAGAAAGTTTCGATTTACTCAGGCTCTCTCTTTACTCATACATACTCTCCAAATGATTGTCATTCATAGCCCTCATCAGCTCTTTCTTGTATGGCTCTATTGAGAAGTCAGTTCTAAGTAGAATGCCTGATTGCTCACGTTTACCTTTCTGAGCGTGTCTTTTATTTATCCATTCACTTGCCTAAATTGAATGACTTACATCTTCACTGAAGAGGTGCCAGCTTGAGAAATTTTTTACCTATATTATTCACGTAAATGCGTACAGAAATTAAGGCAAACGTGAGATTCAATAATCTTAGGTTCGCCTTTCATGTATTCGTTCACTATATTACTAATGTCTTAATTATGCATAAGATTGAGTCTAATTCTGACCTGCTCTTTGGCTGGATCAAACAGTCGTTTAGCATTGTTTTGACTACTATCCATCGTTTTTCATAAGGTTGGTTCGTAAAAATGTGCGCAACGTGGCATTATTCGGACGACACAAAAAAAAAAGAGCTTTTAATTTCCTTCAATCTATTGCACTCATTGCTCACTGTGGTAATATAGCAACCAATTCTGATGAGGGTTATATTCAGATATTCTAGTCTGTAAGTAATTAATATCCCTCTATTTATCAGAACACCATCAGAAGTATCGCATCACATTAATGAAATAAATTAACACACAAATTGGTTCTAAATTAAGATACTTACAACCTACTAAGATAGGTTTATCAAAAGAAAAATAGGGTGTTTGGGTATATGACAACAGCAAATAAAACTTCTGAAAAACAGCCACAGAAAACGAATCAGGTTACTATCCCTTTCCGCTTCGGAGCCACGACCTCTAAGGCTTCACTTCAACCAGCAATTTACGAAGCCATTCTTACACAAAAAAACGGCGATGTAAAAGCAACTCGATCTTTCATTAAAGACCTCGCCATAGAAGCATGTCAGTCTGATGATGTCCATGACGTTTCTCTTTTCGTCCAGTCGAAAGCATTGGTCCACCTCATGCCACAAGAGATCCAAAGTAACATTTTCTTTAACCCCACTTCAGACGGCCGCCTCCCGATCAGATATCATAACCCTGTCTCCAAAAAGGGAACCAAGATGACAACGCTGACAATCTTAGTTGACATTCTTGATTTCCTTTATGAAGGTTCAGGTCAGGCGATCCATAAAAACTTTGCCATCGCCGTTCACCAGGCGAAAGCCAAGGAGGCGCAAGCGATGAAAGCGGCGGGTCTTGAACCGAAGCGGCAATGTAACGTGAGCCACATCGTGCGTGAACGAATCATTAACCACCTCATGAGCGCCATCGATGCCTGATCAAAAAGTACGTGCACCCTTTTAGCCCTCAATACGAGGGCTTTTTTATATATAAAGATCTAGACACCACCAAACTTAGTGGTAATATAGTGACAATTCTGGCACGACTCGTTTTTAAGTATATGATTTTCTGAGTTTTGTGCTTCTTTATGAGGAAAGTTACCTATGTCCACTAACGTCGTTCATGAAATCGACTTAAATGTAGCTCAGTCTGCGCTCTACAAGATCATTGATTCACAAAAGTCAGCCATTCAGTCCGCTAAAGACGTGATTAGAAATTCATCTGAAATGCAAAGACAAGCAGATGATCTGGATGCTTCTCTTGGTAACACCGAGTTGCAACTCTCGACGTCTATGATCTTAAAAGCAGAAAGAACCATCCGTGCTTGCGTAGACTCATTGCATTACATTCGAATCAATGAATTTGGCTTATGCCGAAAGTGTTGGGATGACATTGAGTACGAAAGATTAAATAAAACACCTTACCTCATCCATTGCTCATCATGTAGTAAAGATGAAGAGCTAGTCGGTCGTCATATCATTGGTGCTCGATAACGAATCATTCATTTGTTGCATTAAGGTAAAAGTTCCCGACAGAAAAAGTTGATGAGGAATTTAAGTTTGAATAGTCCCAAAAAAGAGGTGATCATCACCTCTTTTTATTACCTCTCGTCAGGCATGCATCTAAGTATTTGGTTAATCATTCTCAGCATGGTCATATATTAGATTCGTTGAAACATAAGCGTTTTTTCATAAGACATTTTCTTCAATAAAAACGATCCTGGCCAGTTCAGCGAGATACTGAGTGTTCTGATCACTTGATTCTTTAATGAAGACTCCGTCAATACTATCAATAAATTTCCATCTGATGAGGTTTTTAAAGACCTCCTCGTTACGCCTGTCTTTATAAGCAGGAACAAATCGACTATTTTTAGGTAATTCTAACAAAGGCTTATGGAATAATTCTGCTAGATAATTATAGCACTCAGCGACAATCCTCAAATCTTGATGGCCTAAATTTGACATCACGAGAGACCACACCTGCGCCTGATCAAACTTGGCATTCGGTAATACGCCAGAGAAAATATGATGAATCATATCGAGATCTGGCAAGAGGAGATTAAAGGGTGGAATCTGATATCTTAAATTGAGGGACTCATAGGCGATAGCTCTCTCTAAAGGGGACTTTCCATAGAGTGTTCCTGCTTTCATGACTAACTCATGAACAACGCCAATTTTAGAAATGTACGCATCATAGTTATCAGAGAAATCTCTCTCAGAAATAACAAGTGAACTTTCAATTTGACCACCGGCCTTTCCTTGAATAATTTTTAAATGATTTTCTTCTGTGAAGTTATAAAAGAAGCCGGCCTGTTTCGCTAAATCCCAGACTTTCTTAAATCCAGAGCATTCTTTCTGGGCAAACTTCATATATTCTTCTTCAGGCAGCAGCTTGTAATGATACCAGCCTGCATTACAATACCTCAGATACTCACACTGAACACAGGCATCTCTTTTTAAGGTCAGCTTCTTCGTTTCTTCACCGCTGTTTTCAAACAAGACTCTCGTGGCCCAAGCTTCATCGTCGATAAATATAGGTTTAAATCCGCCAACCATATCACCCATGGTTTGGTTAGCATTAAAATGAGTCAGACCATTTGGCTCAATGCTGAGATCGTATTTGAAATTCCCGTTACACTGAAATGCTGTCCCGTGGCTCAAAGCCCCATACATCTCTTCCAAAGGTGTGAACGTTGCATTTCGGCGGTTTTTGGCATATTGAAACTTTGTTAAGAAGTCAGACATTTTGTCAAAATTCACCATATTATGCTTAAAAAACTCTTTTCCTGAACCATATGGAGATAATTGCTTGATTGAGTAGTCCGTGATCCCAAGCGGATCAAATTCTTCAAGAATCGCTTCAGGCTCCATATCGCAAACCGTTTTGGTAAGGATGATATCAAGGATCTTTTCTTTGGCATGAATCGAGGCTAACGTCTCTTTAAACTTTGGATACATCTTATTGTTGTGGCCAAATCGATTCGTATCAGGCTCCCAAGAGGTATAAAGACAAAATAGATCATGATCTCCATATTGGTTAAACAAGTCTGTGTAACGCTTATCCTTATATATGAGGTTTGTCAGGAAGTTGAGACTCCCCTTTTTCTCACAGCGTTTATTGATTCCTTCTATTCTTTCCAGCGTATAAGGAAGCAACTCTTCCCAGAACTCAAATGGCATCATGGTGGTTTCGCCTCCAATCACCTCCCATTCGATATTCTTCAGCCTATGATCGATATCGATAAGTTTCTCAACCTGATCAAATACTTTTTTATAGTGTTCTACGGTTATTCTTTCTTTACTTTTAAAAAGCTCCGGTTCGATATAACAATGCTTACACTTCAACGTACAAGAACGATTTGTTGTAATCGAAACATTTAATTGGTCTATAAATCTATACACACCTTTTTAACGAAAGATAATCCGTTAATTATGCCGCGTCAAACAAGAACGATACGACTGATACATAAGATAAACCTAAACAGTAATACGTTCGATTATCCAAAAAATTTATTTCATTTTCCTCATTCAGAAGTCGATATTAAATGTGAACATCTTGATATCACCTACCTCATCATAACCAAAATTCAGTCCAAGAAACTCTGAGCTCATAACCCCGATCCCACACCCTAAAACATCAGCAGCCAAATCTGAGCCAGAAAATCCTCGATAGTCTATCTCGTCATAAATCTCTTTTGCTGTCCCCATGAATAAGCACGATGCCAAAGCCTTTTCGTAGTTTTGAAATATTTCGTTTGCCGTAAATCCAATCACACCCGATGTTGTAAGGTGTTTCAACTTATCATTTTCCATGGCAGAAGATGACACGGTAGGCAGTATCACCACGACCATCAGTGCCATTTTTTTTATTGTATCCATACTAGGTTTTTCAACAAGAATAATGACATTCAATCTAAAAACCTACCATGACATATAAAATTAAAAACAAAAGTTACTCACATTGAGAGTTTTATTTCCAACGCTCAACCATACAGTCACAGATAACTGCAACTCTCCCCAAAAGGCGGTATATCAGGAAAATATGTGCTTCCATTGACAAGAAATACACTCGACCAAGAAAATAATCCCTTCAATGAAGGAATTGACGAGCAGTAACATTGCCTTCGTGACACTTTTGGCACGATCGAACTCAATCCTTTCCGGTATCATAAATAATCATCTATTTCTCAGTGATAAATCACAAATGTTTTGCCATATACATTCACGAGAAAATTTTATTCATCTGTGTTTTATAACGTATTGCTTTTATATTTTCACAGCAATATAATGACTAACGAAGCACAAGCTTCAGACCTATTCAGCACCCAATGTTGAGTTGTGTCTTTTTTAGAACCTTAGAAGGCCGCATTTTGCGGCCTTTTCCTTTAGATACTCGAAAGAATCAAGATGACAAAATCGACATAAAGCATGTCATTGACAAACCTCTTGCTCCGAAACGCAGTCACTGTTGCAAAATATAAGACTCGTTTACATCTTTACATCACAATTCATGTAGCTACACAGATAAACTTGGATCATATTGTGAAGCATCTCCTAGATAATTCCCTAATTTTGTTGCTAATATCTACTCAGGCAGCGTAATACCCTCACGTTCTGTCGCAAAAAAATGAAAATCTATGTTTAGAATTAACTCTGATCTTTATGTGAGTGATTGCGGGACCAAATATGCAATTAAGCATAGTGAGCGCCAGTGGGATGTTGGTGAAGTCGTCTCACTCCGCTTAGTCAAAGACCAATCCTCCGCATCGAACGCCTTGTTTAAGGAAGGAATTCCTGTTTACTTCGTTTACTTTAGTGATTTTTGCCTGGGTTATCAGCTGATTCTTGATGAAGATCGTCTTAGAATTTCTAACGCGATTGCCAAAAAGTGGCTAAAGCCACGTCGATATCATGAACTTGAAAGGAAAATATCTAAAGCTCTACACGATCGAACGGCTGAGCTTGATCAGTTAGACAAAGAGTACGGACTGATTGAAATCAATGCTCTCAGTAACAAACTCACGGTAAGGCAATTGCTCGCTTTACTCTCTGCGAAAGAAGTGGGGTGCAAGCTCTTTGAGCAGAATCATCGTGGCTGGTCAATTTCAATCCCAGAAAACGTTAAGCTGAAGTCAAGCGCCTTAGACTATCGGCTTCACGATCACGATATCGAACATATGAAGTCTCAAGGGTTCCTGGAGCCTAAAGAAACGCATGTATACTCTATTGTAAAGTATCCTCAAATTTCCCCTCCGTTTGACCTTAGCAAAGCGCTCTATGCTCAGCAAAAATAAACAGTAAGCGCTCTCATTTAAGCGCTTATTGCCAGTCTAGGTAACTCGCCACCACAAGGATAAATGGCAAAACTGCGCTCTCCAGGCTCTCATTAACTCAGATCACTTTCCCCTTTCGCTCACGCCTTTGAGCTCTTGATTCGTCCTTATCCTGTCTGATGGCTTGAGGCATCGTGAGCAGGCAAGCAAGCTATCTGGAATTCTCACATTTTCTGAAAGCTTCGCGATTATGTCTCCCATTTACAGAGATATTGCGGCAAAATAGAGACAAGTCAATTTTGGAGTATACCGCTGTGAAAAATGTGATCAAATACACTTATAAAGCGAATGCACTTTTTGCGCTCGTTCGTCGAACGCGTTACATTAAACGGTGGTCGCTGATGTTCAATGTATCCGAGGAAAACGTTGGGGAACATAGTCATGAAGTCGCCATTTTTGCTCATGGTATCGCTGTGATTGGCATGAATAACTTTGGTCGCGCGTACAATCCTGAACGTATCGGAATGATTGCGGTTTATCATGAGCTGAGTGAAAGTGTCCTTGGCGATCAACCTACGACGCTGAAACATGCTACTGAAGAAACGACAGCCTTCTTTAAAGGGATTGAAGGAGAGGTTGAAAAAGACATCGTTGACACACTTCCATCCTCTATTCGTAATCATATGGCCAGCCTCACTTTATCCAGCCAATTTCTTGAACATGAAAAAGACATTGTTAAAGCAGCAGACTTACTGAGCATGCTTCTTAAATGTGATCATGAACTGAGTCTGGGAAATAGAGAGTTTTCTTCTGCAAGAGATAAAGTCTGGAGAAAATTCCAACACTACATCGAGGTTTACCCTGAGGTGAAAGAGTTCTACGAGATCCATATGACTCAGCACCAACAGACGATTGACGGACTCGTAAACCTTTAACCTAGCGATGAGCCACTGGAAAATTTTCATCTTGCGGCTCTCTTTATATGCCATGGTGATGCTCATCAGCCCACTTCAACTCATGACGAGTCACACGAGTGCATTCAATGACTGTCCCACCTGAATTACAAAGCGGGGATGGATGCTGCCGATTAAACAATCATTTTTTCATTCGATATGAGCATTACTTCACGAATATTCGATCAATCCGCTCGGAATAGCCTGAGGGAGGTATGAAGAAAAAAATGCCTCCATTCACTTCGGAGGCATCTAATAAAATGACTGACAAACAAGAAAGCGCTGTTCAATGCAATCTTGTTGTCAGCATATTGCCATGGCAGTCACTCAGAATCAATGAGAACTGATGGATATTGCCCATCATTTTGTAAAATATTTGGTCGCTCCAGTCCTTCTCCAATACCCAGCGTTAGAACAGAGATACCCTGCACGACCGCCACTCACCACGAAAAGCGGTTTCTCGACCGTTCTCTTTGGTATTGGTTATATTGATTACTGTCCCTACATTGCTATATTTAAGTTAAGCGCTTAATACAATTATGAAAAATATAAAGTTAATTCAATACACTATTTTTGTTGCAGCTCTCGCTGCCCCAATGTCGGCTTTCTCGTACAACCACCTCCCTTTGGCGACCTATCAGAGTCATGTCACAGTGGAAGCTCAATCCCCGAACCATGTCATGAAGGCAGTACAGTCAAAAGATCTCAACTCATTACTGTCTTACTTGGAGTCTGGCGACCCTCAAGCTCAGCTTTATGTCGCAGAGCAGTTATACGAATCGGCAATCAGTCCTGAAGAAAACATCAGGCAATCATTTCTTTTAACACAAGCTGCCGCAAAACAAGGAAATAAGGACGCACAAATAATTTTATCGAAAATGTACTACCACGGTGTTGGCACAGACATTAACTACGATCGTGCTTTCGGTTGGATGGCTCACTTAGATGAAACGACAGAAAACCTGGAAGCTATCCTGGAATATGCGGAAGTTTACCTATACGGGACCGAGAAGATTGAACCGAACATCCCGTTAGCCATCCATTGGCTCAAGAAGGCAGCAAACAGGCAGCACCTTCCCTCTATCATTGATTTGGCTGAAATCTTCGAGAATGGCGTTTGGATAAAGCCGAACGCTGTCAATGCCAAGTATTATCGGCTTCAGGCAGCGAAGATGGGAGATGCCAACTCTCAACTCATTGCAGCAGAAAATTACTATCATGATGAGGATTACCAGAATGCATTTGAATGGTTCAATCGTTCTGCAGCCAGCGGAATGAATGAGGCAAAGATACAAATCGGCATCATGTACCTCCATGGACTTGGTGTCTCTCATGATCCGATCAAAGCTTATGTTGTCTTATCTGATGCGGCATCCGATGGCGATCATGAAGCCAAAAAAATGAGAGACCTCGTAGCCAAATCCCTGGATGTCGACAGCCTGATTGAAGCAAGAAAAGCCACGAGGCTGTTTATGCAATCCAAGGTTCTCTGACAAGTCAGAAAATGATCAGTCGTCAACCCAAAGAGGTTCCCAACATGCGAACCTCTTTTTAATCTTCACGAAAGTCTCTTTCACCAACATGGATGAGCGCTTTGCCAAATCGCGACACTCATTTCCCCTGACACCGCTTATCAAACTTAATTGTATTCCTTTCGGAACCTGACACGATAAGCCGTCAAAACAAACCCATTTCCGCCATCATCGCGTACAGTCACTCTCAGGCACCAGCGATCTAAAATATCGCTTGGCTCGCCTCTCATTTGCTATGGGTTATATTGGACTTTACTTTCAGTTAAAGATTTGAGCGAACGATATACACATTCTTTGCTGAGTTTATCTGGAGCAATTGGGTCGCCTATCTTAATTTTTAGCTTCCGTAGCCATTTTCCAAGCAAAGGTTTTTTCTTCGATCTTGAAAAATATGAGCCATACACACCCGATAAACCAACAGGGATGACAGGAACTGGTGTCTTCTTGATCACATACTCAATCCCCCCTTTGATCTCTTGAAGCTCTCCGTCGTGGGTGATTCCCCCTTCAGGGAAAAAGACAACTAACTCGCCATTCGATAACGCCCCTTCGATTTTTTCAAAGGCGCTCTTAAAATAATGCATAGATTCCCTTGGGCTCGCAATGGGGATGATACCAGCGCGTTTGAAAAACCAGTTTAAATACTTGTTCTCGTAAATTTTGTACCACATAACAAATTTCGCAGGCCTTTTACTGATCGCAAGAATCAGAAGTGCATCAATGTAGCTGACATGATTCGGGGCGATCACCGCGGCCCCTGTTTCTGGGATGCCCTCGATTCCATTGGCATCAATTCTGTATAGCAGTTTGACTAAAAGCTTTGATAGGTAATGAGCAATCTTATACATAATCATTTCGAACACTGTTTTTTATTTATCCTATTACACTCTTCACCATTTAGCAACCCGACCGTGAGATCAAATTCAAGACCGTTATGAGCACATTCAGTTCTCACCTTTTCTGTTCCATCCTTGCCGAAACACAATGCTCACGCTGTTCAAACTCAGAAACCTTGTTCTGAAAGACTTTTCTTGTTGCTACAACAATGACCAAAATAAGTCTTTCCATTTATTTACAATAAGTTAACTCTTGATTGGTATGCAACTTCTCTCACTAAACTTCATCTTTTGGGGTAATTCAGCTACTTTTTCCACTAGTGAAAAAGCCTTCTAATGCTCAAAAATATTTTCGTTCCCATGCCGATTCTCATGCAGAAAGAGAGCGACAACGCGTCGTTGATGAATTCAAAGTATTAGATGCCCGTAATGATAGAACTCAGCTTCACTTCTGTACTATTCAAGCTTGGTACATGAAAAAACATCTCCCGAGTTTAGCGATGATTAAAATTATTTATATCATTGAAAAACAATCGAATTCACTTTTGTTTTTACAAAACTTTATCTTTCAGTCAATTACCAGATCAATGAATAAAGTATTACCATTAATTAAGCTTTAAAAAAATATATCAAAATATGAATAAAAATATTTTATATACACTGATTGCATTACTCAGCTTTTCAGCCCACTCCTTTAAGTTCGATAAAAAATACACCATGCGTCAGCCTGACGCATTATCTGACGGCACTCATAAAGTTGCCAAAGGTGCACAGGTCATTGAAGAAACAACCTCGAATGAAATGAAGCTAGCTGTTCTTCCCAAGGGTGCCATATTCCTGTTCATGGGTACTTGCCCTCAAGGAAGCAGCGCTGTAAGAGAGATGGCTGGAAGGACTGCCGTCGGGGCTGGCCCTCTTAATGATGGCACCTTATCTCATCACTATAGAATCAACGAGCAAGGTGGTTCACAAAGGCATAAGCTCACTAAATCTGAAATGCCCCGACATCAACATATTATGGCTTGGGGTGAGACCTATAGAGATAAAGATTGGTCGCCGTATGGTGTTGCAGGTGGTAGAGGATATATCGGAAGCGGAGACAGTGATAGAGATAACTACAGATACCTCAACAGCCCAGAAGGTGGCAGTCAATTCCATGAAAACCGAATGCCATATCGCGTGATGAACTACTGCATGGTCAAGTAATATTGAGAGTTCGCGCCATCGTTACTTCTCGATCAGAAATGCCCAGACTGATCATCTGGGCACTTTTTCAACCTAATACGTCTGCGATATAAAAACCGAGCATCCTCGACTCTGATAACCTCTTCGGCCGATGAGGCAACCGCCCCTTCACGTATCTCTCACAAAATTTACTCATGATTTCATAATACTCCGGTGCATTTTCCTTCAGCGGAGTAAGGAGACACTGTAACTGATTCGGTATCCCCAGCCTTGCCTCTGCAATCGCACCTGCAATAGAACAAATCGCATTCGTATCTCCTCCAATGTGGAGGCTATATCGGATCGCCTCCTCAAATGAGTTTGCCTTTAAGCCGATCCAAATTGCATATGGGACACTCTCATATGCCAATGTCGTGAACTGATAATGCCGATGCAAAGATGCAAGATTCATGTCTTTGCTGTATAAATTTCCCCCTCCGTGCACATCGACACTGTCTGCAGCGATCTCTTGGTGTATGTCATCAGGACGCATCCCTTCCAGCGATCGAAAGATCGCCAATGCAACAGCCTGTGCTGCAAACACAGCTTCGGGTGTATCGTGTGTTGCTGTTGAACTTTCTTTCGCCATCGCAAAAAGCTCATCTTTACTCGTGGCAACATAAGCCACAGGGGATACCCTCATTGCGGCGCCATTACCAAGTGAGCCTTTCAGGTTTTGGTTTCTTCCGCTCGTACCATGCAGAAAATTTTCACAACCTTCTATATCTGTAGAGGTGTTTCCATTAATATTCATATACTTAATGTGAAGCTCGGTTTCTCGGTATGCCTCGCGGTATGTTTCAAATTTTCCTATGAGCTTCGCGGCCGTCGCGATAGCAAAGAGCGAACCCTCTGTAAAATGGCTTTTTCCTTCAACAAAAAAAGGCAACGACAACCCCTTTGTTGACTCAATTTCATAATGGGAGCCGATCACATCCCCTATCACTGTTCCTTTCATACAATTTTTAAAAAGAATAAGATGTTGCACACCCAAAAATCAAAGAGGGTGGATAAGATATTCACTTGAGATTTGATTTTTATTTGAAATAATTACCCACCTTATTGTGTTTAATCATCTCCTCAAGATCACTCAGTGATCAACATCCAGTTCAATTCATCCTGAATTCAGATAATCAATACAACATTCATATTCGCACATGAAAAGCTGATTTTAGCGCTCTGAACAGATTCAACCGCTATTCTTTAAGTGTCAGAAAAGCCGCCAGCCTCCTATCAACACCCTTTGAACATCAATTTTGTCGGGCTAATCTTTAGATAAAAATGAAGTTCAACGTATCAAAGTATCCTTACCTGATAGCTTGGTTTGTCGCGAATGCATTGAGCCTGTTATTCTTTACGCTATACGCTACATTTTTAACCGACTACAGCCTCACACACCTCTCAGAAAAAGCAGCACTGATCGTCGGTGGTCTTTCTCTTTACCAGTTTTGCGCCATCATGTGGCTCACGGCATTCTATGAAAGAGCCGATCATCGTTTCGTTTATCTGTCTGCTCTGTTTGCCTTGATCACGTGGCATTTTAGCTTCTGGGGGGAATTCTCAATGTTCACCACAGCGTTGGCTGGCGGTATTCAAGGCGATCCTTCATTTAGGGTTTTCGACAAACAATCGACGGTTATGTACCTATACCTGTTTGGTTGGGCTTATGTTTGTGGTAAAGCGCTCACAAGAAAGTTTCACGACTTACAGTTTATGGCGCTCTCTGGTGGTGCCATCTTGGCCATCCTTGTCGGATATCATCTCTTAGGATTCTGGTCCCTTTTCGATCAGGCGAACCGATACACTCAGATTCAGGATGAAACCTATATGGCTGAGCTAATCAAGCTCCCTGATTCTGAATTTCCGAGTCAGTGTGACATGCTGGAAGGCGTTGAATGTTTTCGATTTCATGTACTCAGAGACGGATATCCTGATGCGTTACTGAATTATAACGCGGCTTATAGAAACTCAATCGTTGCTTTGGCAAACGACCCAATGACTCAGACTGAAACATTTGGTCATACATACCTCTACAGAGACACCCTCTTCGAGGATAACTACACCGAATACTATTCGCGCTCTTTCTTTTTCGATCAGCGTAAAGGCGTCGTCCACTACGTTATCTCGAACTACTTCGGAGATGTTCCTGTCAATTACCTCACCCTGGTTAGCTGGATGCTTGTCATTGCTGGTGTTTTCTGGAACTGGCTTGTGATCGGGATTGGTATCGAGCACTCAAGAAAATTAGAGAAGAGAAAAAGAAAACCTTTCGACAAGAAAGAAGCATGGATATCAGCGGCAATGATCCTGCTCACGGGTCCATATTTAGCCTGGGCGGGAATGGACTACTTCTTCGCTGAATACACTCACCTACTGTTTATCATAATTGGTGCCATAGGCCTGGCCCTGGTGATCAAGCAGCAATGGAGTGCTGTTGTCTTCCTGGTATCTTGTGCTGTTTTTATCACCCCGTCGATTTATATGTACGTCATTGCTCAAATCAAGGTCTGGGACAGATTGGATATTGCGACCATCGAGTCATACAGCCTGAAAGGACTGGGGTACACTGCCCTTACGATTGCGATCATTGTTCCTGCGATCCTGGCTGGCTTTAGAAAACGTGTTATCCATCGGCCAGAAGCGACGATTTCGTTTGTGTTCCTTGCAGTCGCAGGAAGCTTCCTGACCTATGTCGGGACTCACATGATCTTCCCGAGTCTCCTCTCTGATTCTGAAGCTCTCAGGATGAATACCCTATTGGATTCAGGGAAACCGTTTGTTGCATTCTGCCAAGCGTACAACTTCGATGTTTGCCAGACGGTAAATAACCCTGACTGGAAATGGGCGTTCTATCAACCAATCATGAACTCAATCTGGTACATGCTGATGGCTGGCGTCTTATCGATGACAGCATCATTATTACTGCTAACCAGTTTTGCTCATAGAAGAAAGTCATAGTCTCAGCTTTTTTAGCCAAATCGCGATACATCATCATCCGCTCAAGATGGCAACCGATGGCGATTTGGCTGCGAAGTAAACCAGGCACCGCAATTTCTATTGACTTTGCCAGGCTGGGTTCAACGACAGTTCACTTGTGCCCCCTTCCTTTGAAAAATGTTTTTTCGTTCCTTATACTCCCGACAAAACATAGATAAATCATGATGAAAAGTTTATTCGGGGACTCAATCCTCAAGATCAAAACGTCGGTCAATGGTGACGCATACACCCAGCTTCTGGTTTCTCCGGAAGGGGGGAACAAAGACCCATCCTCCCTCCTTAAGTCCATCCACAGAGCGATTCAAGCCGTAACCATCACAAAAAATGAGAACACAGCCACTTGGTCGAAAAGTATTGCATCTATCGTGGGATTTGTTTCACTCAACTACCCTTACAATTCCGCCTATTGCGCGACCAGCTTTGATGTTCCGTCAACTGATGAGATTTTAAAAACAGGGGGACAATGCTTTCAATTTGTCATCAAGCCCTCTGAGTGGGTGTGTGAGTCTGATTGGGCGAACCCAAAATCTTTCGTGATTGAAATTTCAGACCTGAGAACGGGTTCTATTGTTTTTTCTGGAATACCCGATAAAGACGCCATCAAGGAATTGGAACGTAAATTTAACATTGCATTTGAATCCCTCTAGCCATCAAGGTGCGTGATCACGCGCCTTTTTCTTAATCCAACCCCAAAGAAAAGGCGCTTTGATATCATCGCTAAGTCGCCTCAGCTCGTGGCAAAAAGCACAATTGAGTACATCGTGTATCACTCAAGGCTGAGTTAACTCTACGGTCGTAAAATACCAGATTTCGACGCTTATCCCGGCGCTGTTTCAGCCAGCGTATGTGCATCAGTCTCTCGTGCCTCAGCTTCCGGCATCACCCGGTTATCAGCCGATACATTGCTTTTGATATTCCCGCCCAATCAATAAACGATTCATATGGTAATATTGTGACTAAAGAATATTAGACAATCATCAATTCATGAGAAAATTCACCTTAAGCAAGTGGTCATGGCTATTTGCAGCAACCGTGGCGCTCATCATTACCCTGTATATCATCGGTGTCGCGATAACCTGGCTATTCTGGGCCGCTGTAACTTTCATGGTTACGAAATTCACCTTATTCAATAAACACAATCAATCAGCATCAATGAAGCCGAAAAAGAACAAAGAATCGTGCCATCCTGAATAACAAACGAAGCCAAATTTTGAGCAATGATTTTCCCTCGGAGAATGTTCATGACCGTTCTCCTCAGAGAATGATTGTATTTCAATGACTGTGAAATATAATGCCTTGGTACATGAAGAACCAATATAAGGCCAGGCAATGGAATCACTTTTTCTTTGTATTAAGATGAGACATTGTCGTAAGACACGGAGAGCATTATGAGCACAGAATTAAGCTTGAAAGATAAATTTCTCTGTAGAGTTTATGCGATTGGCGTCGTTTTAATTCTCTACTTGATTATCTGGGGAGGGTGGGAAATCGTAGAAATGCTGGCAGGCAAAGGATGGTTCAACTGGTAATCGTCACACCCCGATAAGACTTCCCCCTTAAAGGGGGATTATTTTCTGGCGTGTCTCTTTCGGAACGGACGTATGAAAACAATGTTTAAAGGGTGACAGCCAACCTTCATCACAATCCACAACTCGGCAAAACAGAGCATGACACGACCTCTCGTCACCAGTCACAGTGCATCACACTGCTTTACATGCCAGCAGGCCTCTATCATCAGAAATGAATCCAGTATTTCAATCCAGGATGATATCGAGTGTGCCGCAAGATACACAATGCGACAAATGACCAGTCTTTAAGAGTCTGCGATCCTAAAATCACCACTGATATGCCTTCGCGATCCCAAAATCACCACTCTTTGGCGGCAGTGAGCCTATAATCACCAAGCATTCCCCTTTGCGATCCCAAAATCACCACTCTTTGGCGGCAGTGAGCCTAGAATCACCAGTCATTCCCCTTTGCGATCCCAAAATCACCTGTCTTTTGGTGGTAGTGAGCCTACAATCACCAGTCATTCTCCCTTTGCGATCCCAAAATCACCTGTCTTTTGGCGACAGTGAGCCTACAATCACCTGTCATTCCCCCTTCGCGGTCCCAAAATCACCAGTCTTTTGATAGTCAGTGAGCCTAGAATCACCATAGATTTGCCTTCGCGATCCCAAAATCACCAGTTTTTTAACCATCTGTGGACCTAGAATCACCAATGATGTGCCTTCGCGATCCCAAAATCACCAGTCTTTGGCCGTCTGTGGGCCTAGAATCACCACTGATGTGCCTTCACGATCCCAAAATCACCACTCTTTGGCCGTCTGTGAACCTAAAATCACCACAGATTTTCCTTCGCGATCCCAAAATCACCACTCTTTGGTGGTCTGTGAGCCTAGAATCACCACAGATTTTCCTTCGCGATCCCAAAATCACCACTCTTTGGTGGTCTGTGAGCCTAGAATCACCACTGAATTGCCTTCGCGATCCCAAAATCACCAATCTTTTGATAGTCAGTGGGCCTAGAATCACCACTGAATTGCCTTCGCGATCCCAAAATCACCAGTCTTTTGACAGTCAGTGGGTCTAGAATCACCACTGATTTGCCTTCGCGATCCTAAAATCACCAATCTTTTGACAGTCAATGGGCCTAGAATCACCAATACCAAAGTACTCAGTGGCTTAAAATCACCTGCATTTCCCGTGGCGATCCCAGAATCACCAGTATTAAAGTACTCAGCGATCCCAAAATCACCACTGATAAAGTACTCTGTGGGCCTAAAATCACCTGAAATTCCCATGGCGATCCCAGAATCACCAGCCTTTGCGGAGCCAGCGATCCTACAATCACCAGTATTAAAGTACTCAGTGAGCCTAAAATCACCTGAAATTCCCGTAGCGATCCCAGAATCACCAGCCTTTGGGGAGCCAGCGATCCTAAAATCACCAGTGTTAAAGTACTCAGTGAGCCTAAAATCACCTGAAATTCCCGTGGCGATCCCAAAATCACCAGCCTTTGCGGAGCCAGCGATCCTAAAATCACCAGTGTTAAAGTGCTCAGTGAGCCTAAAAGCACCTGCGATTGCTATGGCGATCCCACAATCACCAGCCTTTTAGGCAGCAGCGATCCTAAAATCACCAGTGATTCCCTTTGGCGCTCCCCAAATCACCAGGCTTATCGAGGAATAACGATCCTAGAATCACCGGCACGCGCTTGGCGATCCTTCAATCACCCAGAAACCAAGAACAATCGACCACAAAACACCCAAATCGATGAATAATGGTACATCTCGTGGTTTCTCTGGTGAATTAAGGATCGGGTTATGGAGAATTTAGGATCACAGTGTGATTTGGAATCAGGTGAATTCAGGATCACTACTAGATTTAGTGTTAAAATAGGTCATTGAACTCAATATATAGAATAAACCGCCCTGAACTGAGAAGGTGTCTCTCGTTGGCCAAAACGACGGTGATTTAAGGATCGCATGATTATCTCATTGTTTTAAAAGCAATTTTATTATCTCTATGTCACTTTGGCTGTCTGACATATTCACTTTCTGTTCGTTTTGAACGATCCTAGAATCACCAAGACTCCATTGACACTGGTGATCGTCGGATCAGGTGAATCAAGGATCGCTAAAATTGCGCTATTTCACATATTTTGAAAAATCAGTCTGTTGATATTTTCCACCTCTGTGAATATCATCTGATTAACCTGTGCGTATCTCTGTATAAGATGTTTATTGTCAGGTGTTTGAAGGATCGCCATTTGGTGATCTTAAGATCGCTTTTGGGTGATTTAGCGATCGCAGAATCCTCAATATTCTTGGATTCTTGGTGATTTAAGGATCGGTATTCGGTGATTAAAGGATCACTACTTTTAAAGAACTATCGAATATACAAAGACTTAGAGTTAATCTTTCCCGCGTTCCTATTTACCCTATATAACAGTATGAATTAAATAAAATTTTTTCCAAATATCCGAAAAAGATCCTTTTAAACACAGACTTTAAAAAAAGAATTTCACTATTTTTTCCATTTAGGGTTAAATTGGCATAGTAAGAGAGAGGTGTAGAGATGACTGACCCTAAAAATGACGTTCTAGATCCTTCAAATGAAGACGCCCAAGAGAATGGACAAGGAGCTGAGCATTCTGCCGCTGTATTTATGGATAACTTATCAGATGGTTATACAACCAGCTTAAGTGCTCACCAGTTACCATTAACGATCTCAGACAAAGCGCTTTCTGGCAAAGTAGCACCATCAATGGCTGTCAAAAAGAGCAGTCGTGATGGTTGGACCATTACTCATAAAGCTGCACAGATTATTAACCCAAGCACACAAGAGGTTGAGCACTACTTCGCGACTAAGCCTGCGATGACCATACTGGACGCTGTATGGGATCTGATTAACATGAAAAAATGCAGCCTTGAACAAGATGGAAACACATTTACAGTCACTTTTCGAAAATATGACCTGAGAAAATATTTATACTCAATTAACAAAAGCCGATCAGGTAAACAAATTAACGAGCAGATAGAAATACTTCAAAGTTCAGTTTTAGAAGTTGCCAATAGTAGCCTGAAACGAAATGATGGCATTAGCAACGTAAAACTGACTGGAACCTACTTCCAGAGCGCATATGAAATTGAAAGTGACAATCCAAGACTAGATGGCCTGTACAGAGCAACCCTTCACCCTGTCATCGCAGAAGACTTGATGCAAGGTAGATTTCGAGATGTTGAAAAAACGTATTTATCTGGTACCTCTGAATCAAATGAGATATATAAGGCCTGTATTCATAAAATGAGACATCAGTTTACAAATGCTGATGCTTCAGCTGAGAAAATTTCTTTTACAATCCTTTTAGGAGATCTTCTTTTTTCAGCCGGAAAAATGGAAGAGATGACTCAGGGCGCGATGCGAAGAGCTGTTAACGTCTTGAGGGAAAAGATGGTAAATAATGGAATTATCTCATCTAAAGAAAATATGCTTTCTGAGTGGGTGTTTGATGCAGCTCGAAAAGTTAATGACTATCAATTGGTGATTACGCCTACAATTGAATGGGGTGAATCACAGCGCCGATCAAATGCCAAATATAAAAGGCAACAAGAACAATTGAAACGTGGTATACCCAGTAAGATAGAAGTACTTGATATTAAAGAAAGCAAAGGCACTCGGATTAAGAAACTCAATTAAGTAAAAGCATGATACGCCGCTGTTCATTCTGGGATGCTCTTAAAGCTGAAATGAAGAGCGGTCTAAGTATCAAATACGACCCCTTTACCTTCAGGTATATGTTTACTACCACGTCAAATAAATAAAATCCTTGAAACGATAGTGAGTCGATTCCTATTAACATAGGATGGACTTAGATAAATCACCATATCGAGATTCATTATTTTCAATGAGCCATTCAAGATATTTTTTTCCACCGAAACAGTCATCTTCAATTTTATTTTCTTTCCAGAACTCCATAACGCAATAGTTTGAGTGTGCGCATTCCAGGCACTCATTATTATCATTTCTGGTGAATTGTTTTGTGAGATAGTTTATTCTTTCTTTTCCACTCAAAATCTCTTCAAATTCTTGGTGGATAATATTGCCAAACGGCCTCATATATTCTTCATATCCATTTTTGTAATCAGGTAAACAAAATGTACCATCAGGCATGAGAAATAATGTCTGGGATGCCGTATTTGAAATAGCTGAGTTCCGGTAAGACTGAACAAAAAAGAATGCTTCCTGACCGATTGTCGGTGGTGTCTTGCCTTGAACATGCAACTTTCGCCCTTCTTTCGTCGCCTCAATCATAAAGAGGGACCAATTGTTCATTGTCGGTGCGAAGCGGTTATATTTCTTACCTTTATTTTGCTCATTCAGCATAAATGGGAGAAAACCTGCTTCACAGATCCCTAAATTTGTTAGATAGGTGATAGTTTCTTTGGCACCGAATTTCAGCATTTCTTCATTGATGACACTGAGTGTCCCCACAGATAAGCCATATTCTGTGGCTTCTTTGACTCTGTTTTCCCATTGCTCCAGGTATTTTTTCCCTCTCATTCTCCCATCAAACGAGGTTTGAAAATAGCCATCGCAATACTTGTCAAAAAATCCAAACCACTCAGGTTCAATATTGACTAAAGATGTTAAAACAACATGTTTTAGTGTGTACCCTTTTTCACTGGATAGCGATGTATTGATAATCTTGATTGCGTCCTCAAAATATGCCATTCCCATAGATGTAGGTTCGCCACCATACCAATAAAGAACAATATTTTTTTGGTTTATTTTTTTTGATTTATAGTAATTATCTATTTTTTTACAGATTAAATTGATGTTTTCTAAGGACATAATTGTTTTATCTGCCCTTTGTTCTTTTGATAAATAACAGTGCGGACATTTCTCAGCGCAGAAAAGGCTTGGCATCATCGTTAAGATGAAGTATCCACTCTCAATGGATACTTGAGAATCAGGTGAAAACATATAATTATTTTTGAAAAAGAATACAAAAAATATGGTATACGGCAAAACAATTCAGAGAGAGGTGAGCTTTTATGGCGTTGGTCTTCATACAAGTGCCAAGTGTGCCCTGAAGATAACCCCCGCACAAAAAGGAGAGGGGCTAGTTTTCAATCTGAAGGGAGAGTCCGTCGTTGTTAACTCAGACTCTTTAAAGGGGTCATGTCTTGGTTCGAATATTGTGGGTGGTCAAGCAAGCCTTAGAACGGTAGAGCACCTTCTCTCTGCCCTCTCTGGTCTTGGAATTACCGATGCTTATATTTCAACAAACGACATTGAGGTTCCTATTCTTGATGGTTCTGCTGCTGATTTTTTCAATCAGCTAAAGTCTGCCGGTATTTGTTTGTTAGGAGACTATCCTCAAAGGAGAGTGGCCAACCCGTTTTCTGTGTCAGATGGTTCTAAAATGGTAGAAATTGTACCGAGAGATGATGGAGAACAGGTCGTTGATTTTTCGATATCCTTTAATAATCAGGTTGTTCAAGGCATGCCCCAAAAGATGAGTTATATACATAATGAATCTAACTTTTATGAACAAATTGCTTTTGCAAGAACTTTCGGGTTTAAGCGAGATCTAGAAGCCCTACTTTCTAACAATCTGTGTCTTGGTGGCAGTTTAGAGAATGCTATTCTTATTGATGATGATAGAGTCATTAACCTTGATGGGCTAAGATTTAAGAGTGAGATCATATCACATAAAATTCTCGATATTTTAGGAGACCTTTATCCGCTCTTTAGAGATTTTACAAGTTTTACAATAAAAGCAAATCAGGCTGGACACGCGATAAACAATCAGTTTTTAAAAGGATTTTATAGAGAGTATGATGAATAACTCGAAGTGATTTATTTCATAATGTGAACGGATAAAACCCAAGATGATCGTTCTTGGGATTTTCTATGATGTCAAAAGCCAAGAGACTTATATCCGTTATACTTTGTTGAAATGAATATCTACTCCAGCAATGTTTTTCACCATATCAATATGACAAGATAGCTCTGAAGCTGGGTTATATCGATAAGATGGCTCATAGATCTGTGTCATGGCAAATTCACCACTATTCACGCCTGTTTGAATGGTAACACCAATTTTTGAAAGGTATTCGCTGACATGGATGTTTGTCGTAGCACATAACCCCACCCTTCCCCAAAGTAGCCTGGTCAGACTGATCATATCGATAAGTGTGTTCGAAAAGTAACTAAGCCTTAAGAACGCGAAGGTTTGGGGAGGTAATGTGGAGCTAACAATCGAAAAGTTAGTATTGGATTGAGAGATTGCTTTACTGTAAGTACTCGTAATCACTTGGTGGAGTTCTTTGCCAAGAGCGTAATCACTTGTATTCACTTTCTCACCCATGTAGTTTTTTACGAGGCAGTTTTGCCTTGTAAGCCTTTCGTTCACAGTACGATTCTCTACTTCTGTGAGTGTGTAAATGACGAGCGCTCTATGATCTTCTGGATCACGTGGGGTCAGCTTAATGGGTTCCATCGCATCAAATTTTGCGAGCCACTTGATGATAGCCTCGTCTTTTGTTTGGTCTTTCACATAGTCAGCAAGTCTTTTGGTCAGCCCGTTTACAAACTCTAAGCCTTGGAAAGATGTCAGTAAACTTCTATCAATTAATCCAGATAGAATACTGATTTGCTCACCTTCATTGGGTTGAATGTATCTTTTGATGGCTTCAGCAAGCTCATTGCATGTGTTTTGAGGGAGAGATGCTCTGATTTGAAGGCCGTTAAGGGTCTCTACATCTTCTAGATCTGGTGAAGTGCTCAGTGAAACGGGCAAAAAATAAACTGTTACAGTGTAACTCTTGCCGCTCATTCGAATGTCTTTTGTCCCTATTTGAGTATGAATGTCATTTTCAATTCGAATCGTTGCTTCCGGATTGTGCTGCAGTGCACACATTGTGCTCCAAATCGGTCTGAATCGCCTTTTATCTTTCAGTTTTTTAAGTTCAGTGAATAATTCCTCGTTGCTAGAGTTAGGGTCGCTGTAAAGCTTATAAAGCGCGAGAGCATCAAGCTCATCTTGCGCCAATTTTGATTTCGTTTGAGCGCTATTCATTGAAGATTTCTTTTCTTTTTAGTAGTAGTAATAAAAAACCATGACGTTTTCAATCAATGAGACGCTGATAGCCGTCGCTCCTCCTCTATTTTTTGTTGTCATTCTGATCTTCATTCTTAAGAAGATAGCGAAAATGACCAAAGGTAAAGAGCCTCATGCATTGCAGAGAAAAAGAAGCATACTTGTTCGGTCTATTATTTCTGCATACAAGCCGATTGCTATCTTGCTCTTGTTTCTTTACATCAAGTACATTTATGTTGTTCTGGATTTTAGAGCGCACGAAAATGCGATTCTGACGTTCGTTTTCGACGACGCTTACTTTATTGCTAATTTGCTTTTTGTTACCTGGGCTGTGACGCTCACCGTGAACAGCTTTAAGGAACGAATGATCAAGAAACTAGCGCTTGAAGAAAAGTCGGTCTCCAACCTGGATAACAACCCGCAAAGAACAAAAATTGATGCACTCGGTAAAATTTCTTATGGCTTGTGGTTGGTCTTTGCGGTGATTCTCGTTCTGGGTCATTTTGGCGTTCCTGTCAGTTCGATTTTAGCATTTGGAGGAATGGGCTCTATTGTGCTGGGGTTTGCTGCGAAGGATTTGTTAGGGGATCTGGTGAGTGGTTTCCTTATCTATATGGATGGGCAATTTGACATTGGTGAATGGATTAAGTTGGAAGAACCTAAGATTGAAGGCACGGTTGAATATATCGGTTGGCGTGTCAGTCGGATCAGAACGTTTGATGATAGACCCTTGTATGTTCCGAATGGCATGTTAAGCAAAGCGATCGTTCAAAATGTGAGTCGTCGTGATGCAATGAGGATTAAGGAATACATTACTGTTTCTGCCGAATCTGCACCTTTAATGAGTATGATATGTAAGGAGATCCGCAACGATGTTTTGTTGAATCATGATGGGATCGACCAAGATAGAACTGTTGTTGTAAATTTAGCCAGTTATCAAGCTGGTGTATGTTGGATTTATTTGAGTGCTTTTACTCGAAGTGGCGATATGCAAGGATTTTATGGAATAAAGCAAGATATACTCATCAAAGTTCACGCCGTACTCCAAATGCATGACGTCGATATAAAATCCCCTGAAGTTTCGGTTCACCAAATATTAGGAGCCGCTTGATTTTCATTTTTTTTTTTCATAGTTTTTATGAAAAAATGAATACGAATGAATTTCAAAAACCCAACACTTTATGGTTATGGTGTGGCGGACAACTCTTGTGTTGATGAGTGCTTATCTGCCATTGATTCCGATAATCAAATTTTCAACCGTTCTTCGTTTGACTCAAAGAGCTTTAATATGGTTTTTGAGTCAGTTTGTAAGTCATTTGAGGACGCTGATACGTCTGCCAGTCTTGCCGTGATAGGCTTAATTAGTTTTGCCATCAAGAATCAAATTCATCTCCAAGACATACATCTTTGCGCTTATGCAAAGGCAAAACAAATTGATCCTTTGGCTCATACAGAGGAAAGGGCGTTTGCTATTTCCTCACTAGACAATCAGCTTTTATCTTTTCTTCTCGATCAACGTGTTCTCCTTGATGATTACTGTAAATAAAGCCTTTTTTTCAATGAGTGCCATCGGTGCTTGTATTTCAGGTTATTTTCTTGGCCTTAGAATCAGCGAAGAGAATGACTATGAAGAGTACTTCGCGGATAAAGAAACAGAGAATCCTTTTCATCAAACTTCATTCCTCATGTCTAAACTCTTACCATTGAAATTAGAGACTGATGAAGCGAGTAAAGAATCTTCGTTTCATTCCATCTCTGAGGATAGCTTTGATGAAGACGAACTTTCAGTGAATGCAGATGTTTCCGATTTAAGACATTCAGAGAAGCTAGGAACATCTCAGCCAAGTTCTCTCACGGTGCAGCCTGAAACTTTACGTATTGTTGAGGTGGACATCTCATCTGGTGATTCATTCATCGGTATTGCAAGAAAGTCGGGCGTGAATACTGATGAGCTGACGAATCTTTTATATCGCAGTGGGTTGAGTCAGTCTACCTTCTCTTTAAGGCAAGGCCAGAGGCTAACTTTTGAATTCAACGGTGAAAAGCTGGTTTCAGTCAGTCTCATCGGTGACTCCATCACATACACGAAGTTGATGAAGGGGAAGAATGGTGGCTTCACGAAGCAAACTTTAAAACTGCCTTCAAAGGTTTATGCAAAAGTGATGGAGTTCAAGATAACGAATAATTTTTCTTCGGATGGTGCAACTCGTGGTTTAAGCCAATCTGAGATCGTTCAGGTTGTTGATGCATTCAGGTACAAGGTTGATTTTGGAACAATGACGCCAGGAGCTGTTGCCAAAGTTCTTTTTGAGAGAGAAGAAGTCAATGGCAAAGTTGTCTCAAGTTTACTCAAAGCGGCAAAGGTATTTTTGACGTCAGAACAAGGTGTTTCAGCATTTTATTACAAAAATGAGGATGGTGCTGGTTACTACGATGAGAATGGTAGTAGTTTGACGCCAAGCTTCTTGAGACACCCGATAAAAAATCCACTCATAACATCTAAATTTAATTTAAACAGAACACATCCGATCCTCGATGTTGTGCGGCCACATTGGGGGACTGATTATGGTCATATGAAGGGAACGCCAATTTTAGCAATTAGCGATGCGAAGGTTAAGTTTGCAGGGACGAAGGGTGGATTTGGGCGAACTGTCATTTTGAGTCACCCTCAGGCTATTGAGACACTGTCTGCACACATGAGTAAATATGCCGAAGGGATAAAAACGGGTGTAAGCGTTAAGAAAGGTCAAGTTATCGGTTACGTTGGAAAGAGTGGTTTATCGACCGGTTATCATCTGCACTTCGAACTCAAAAAAGATGGAAAGAGGGTGAATAGTTTATCCGTTGACTTGCCGACGGTTGATGTCGTAGATGATAAAGAAAGATTTGGAAGAGAGGTCGATGAGTACATTTCTTTACTTGGTCAGTAGCAAATGTGATAGAGGGTGCATCAAGCACCCTTATTGATTTTGATAGCATCTAAAACGTGTTCTTTGGGCATCGGTTTCCCCAAATGGTAGCCCTGTAAGTAGGTACATCCCATTTCTTCAAGGATCTCTGCCTGCTTGGCATTTTCAACACCTTCAGCGACCGTTGTTAGATTCATTGCTTTTGCAATCGTGAATATCCCTTGCATCACTTCTTTTCCACGCTCATTGCACACATCGTCTACAAACGCTTTATCAATCTTTAACTGATTCAAATTCAATTCTTTTAGTCGATACAGGGTTGATTCACCAGTTCCAAAATCATCAAGTGAAACAACAACGCCTAATTCTCTGAGTGTGTTCACATGTTGTTTGATGAGATTAAAGTCTTTGGCGGCCATTGATTCGGTAATCTCAATTTCTAGCAGAGATGGGGTGATTTCATATTCCTGAATCATATTGCGAATATGGGATATGAGCGGTTTGCCATCAAGATGCTCTAGCTGAGCAATCGATACATTGACGGCAAAACTAATATTTCTGTGACCATTTTTTTCTAACCACTTGAGTGTCTTACATGACTCTTCGATGACATGTCGTCCCAGTCTATGTATAAATCCTGTTTCTTCAGAGAGAGGTATGAAGAAGGCTGGGGATATAAAGCCCAACTCCTTATGATACCAGCGACAAAGCGCCTCAAAGCCTATAATTTCTCTTGTTGTGGCAGTTAACTTTGGTTGGTAGAAGACACTGATCTCATGATTATCGATGCTCTTCAGCAGCGCATCTTCCATCTTGATTTTTTCTAGCTGCTTGCTGGCATATTCTGACTTATAACAGTTTATTTTTGTTGCCCCACGTTTCCCGATTAATCGAGCGATTTCAGCTTGAGTTATCGCCGATGAAATGATGTCTACTTCAACACCTTCCTCATTGGCTATTTGAAGCTCAGATATCCCTGAGCATAAACTGAGTGAGAAACCTAAAGGATCTTTCATCGACTCAGATTTTTCGATAATCGAATGAAGGTCTTGCATGACATCTTCTACACTGTCAGCGGCGTATGTGAGTAAAAAAATGTCTCCATAGGGTCTTGCTGAAGCTAAGCATTTACTTTGTTGCTTGATAATCCGGGACACACCTCTGAGCACCCTTCTCCCAATGGTATAACCCATGTTTTTATTTATCTCTGAGAACTCAAGGATATCAATTGATGCGATAAAGATTCTTTTATGATTATTTGGTAGGTTTATCTCGCGGATAACTACCTCATTCATGTTCTTCTTATAGGCCTTAAGGTTAAGCAGCCCTGTGACACTGTCTATATCATCATGTCGCTTCACTTCTGAGGGTAGCAAGAAGCTTAGCAGCAAGCTGCCGGTAATTACCCCATTTACAACAGGGTAGCCTATTGTCCCCAGTGAAGCACTTGCTAGTCCTATTCTTAAAATTTCATGAGAGCGTCTCATAAAGTGCATTAAACTTTTGGTGCATCAGTCAGGATTCTTTGAAATTCCTTCATTAGCTCTTTGTTCGGGGATATATTTCGATCACCATTTCTATATATCTGGACAAGACGTTGAGCAGCCAATTTACTTCCAGCGTACGCAGCATTCTTCAAGTGTTCAATTGCTTTGGATATGTTTACTTTAAAGCCATCACTACCGTAGTAAGTCGCAACGCCGACTTTGTAAAGTGCATCTGCATTCCCTAGATTTGCTGCTGCAACAAGATGAGAAACACCATCTACTCTTGCATTTTCAAACTGGTCTTCATTGTACATATACAGTCTTGAAAGTCTGTAATGCACATCGGCAGATTTCTCTGTATGAATGAGTTGTTCATATAGACGAGCAGCACCTACAAGATCTTTCTCTCCACCGATGCCATGTTCCATGAAGTAACCCAACCGAAAGTTTGCTTCTATTTCTCCGGTTCTTGCCGCCAAGTCATAATAGTGTCTTGCCTGACCTAAGTTCCTTTTCAAGATTTCCCCCTCATCAAATAACTGGGCAAGTCGTAAGGATGCTGAACCTGAACCTTCATCGGAAGCTTTTTTTAGTAATGTTGCAGCTTCAGTCAATGTGTAATGTGATTCAGCACCACCGACGCTACGAATAATATAGTCCGCTAAAATCTCACTGACCCCTGCTGAACCAAGTCTGAGTGAGTTGTTCATCCAATGAAAAGCTTCTTTTTCAGTATTGTTTCTATTGTGGTAGTAGTTTGCCAAAAACAGCGACAGCTCTTTGTCTTCTGTTGCCATTGACTTTATTTTCCTTAAAGCATTATTTAGGTATTCATCATGAAGCACGTCTCGGTCGACGAAGCTCATAAGATTCCAAACAGCACCACTGACCCCTAACTCTATCGCATTCATATAATGCTCTGTCGAGGATTTATAATCATTGGCAGCTGCTCTGTTTTCAGCGAGGAAAATCTGTACGCCAGGAAGGTTTGAATCTTGCTCAACAAGGCTTTCAAAAGTAACTGGCGAGGTTGAAGCATGGCCTGAAGCAGAGAAGCCAGCTAAGAATATTACCGCCAGTAAAGAAAGGTTCCTTTTCATTTTATTTTTAATTTAACTATTTCGTTTTATGTATTTCAATAGCACCTCAGAAATGCGTCTAAGTAATTAAAGTATTTCTGCATTAAAGTTATTTATATAGTTTTCACTCTCACAGACTTTCCTTAAAACCCAGCTTGTCGAGATTGCAAGAGTCAAAAAATGCAACACGTCTTGCTTTCATTGTGAGTGATTTAATCCAACATCTTATATATTCCCCAGTTACATTGTCATTAATCTCTCATACCCTTAGCGACATTTTAGAACCTTAGAGTCTTTTTTATTCATGCTTCATGTGATTTTCATTAAACCACTCAGCGTTGAGGCGGGGGCGAGATAAGCTTCTTGTATAACAATCCAAATGGACACTACATAATTTAGGCGGTAATGCTTAGGCTGCTAATCCAATGTAATACAGTTACTTATATGATGCTGCTGCGCAAAGATACTTAGATAGTAACATTCGCTTGGCTGCATGACCTCTCCTTAATGCGCAATCAATACAAGCACAGACAAAGCGTCGCCATCGGTGATTTTCCACTAGTGAAAAATCACCTCACCCATTATGCGCGTCGAGTGTCTTGGTTTTCACAAGTGGAAAATTGCCATCCCAACGATTCGTTCTGATGTTGATTACTAATAATAATTTAAGCTGCAAGACCCAACTGAAAACGCAGTGGTTGTTGTGGGATTTCCCTGGCGAAGACTCAAGCACCCAACAAGATAGGCTCGCTCATAACTACTAATTTTTCACTACTGAAAAGCTCCGGAGATTACACGGTACGAATGACGACCTTTCCACTAGTGAAAAAAGCCATTGTTAGATGGTGGTTATCTTGGGGTTTAGGTTTTCACTGCTGAAAAGTGAGTGGTATAGATGTCCATTGAAAGGGAGGTTGCCATTGTCTTTTCACTAGTGGAAAGGTGATTGGGCTGTGTTGTTTTTTGGCTGGCTTTTCACTAGTGAAAATTTTGTTTATTTTGGTGTTCCTTTTGGGGTTTTTAGTTCACTGGTTAAGGTGTGAGTGGCTTTAGAATCAACCCGTGGGGATGTTTTCATTGGTGGGAGTTCAATGCCATACCTAGCTTCTGGGTGGGTTGTTGTTTGTTCTTATATGGGTGCTGATTTCGATTGTGAGTAATCTTGGCTCTGTTGAGTTTTGTGAGTGAAAGTGCAAGGTGTTTTGTTGTTTCCCTATTGGTGTCTCTTTGTGCGAGAGATGCTCTTCGATGGTGCGTTGTGATTCTGTTGCGCTTTTTTGGTGTCAATGAATAGTTAATGAATATTGTATCGTGGGTCTTTTATTGGATTCTATGCTAATCATTCTTTCAGGCTTTATTGTGTGTTTACTGTCAACGCTAGGTGTCGGGCAATCGGGCTTTTCCTTGCATGATATTACCTTGTCTGCTTGATTGCTTTTCCGGCGTCCTCTCGTTAAAGGGGGTGTTTGTCTGTATTTTGAAGGCTCCAAGTTTATGGGTCTTGTCAAGTGCTTTTAACTGGCTTGAATCTCCCTTGTGTTGAGTGTGTGTGTTGAGTTTGTGTGTTGTTTGGTTTTGTTCGTGTCTCATCTTCGGTGTGCTCAAGGTGCTGTGTTGGATGAGGGTTTTCTTGGCCACAGGTGAAAGGCTTTCCTTACTCTTCATGCGGGCGAGGTTTTTCTTTAATGAATTGATTTTAATTGTCTTACCTAAATAGTTTACCTACGGTTTTACAGGAGTGTTCTGAGAGAGCCTGGTTGATCTGAATGGTGATAACGATGCTGCTCTTTTCGCCTTGTTTTTAGTGAGCGTCTAACCTTTGATGCTTGATGCTTGAGGTTTGTGGTCGGGGTAAGCAACAAGATTGTTGTGATGGCTTCCCTACAGCTATTCGGTTCTGGCTAGAGTCATGCCTCTTTAAGTCGAAAGACTTGTGGGGAGATCCTGTCGATAGAGATAGGCAGATGTGAGTGGGTTTTTGTATCAGAACTAGATGTTTACAACGGTCATCATGAAATGTTTTCTTGTGTGATTTTTACCCTGTTTTTGGTGTCTTTTTTGATATCCCCTCGGTAAAGAGTGCTTTTTGTAATTTTTTGTGGACTTATATATAGGGCACTGATAGATTCCCTTTTTAAGGGGAAATCCTTTACTTTCGCATACATCGCTTTATGAAAAGGAAAGTTTCATGACAGTATCAGTCAGTTGTGAAGAGTTGGCGGATCTTCGCGAGCAGGCATTTCAGGCATTCAAGTATTGTTGCAAAAATTCAATTATCACCAATACATCAACGATCACCGATGACCGTTACTGGGGCTACCTTGATGTCGGTATGGTACGCCGGTTGCAAGAAGAATGTGGCTATGTTCCTCCTTATGTCATTGAGCAAGCACGTCATTTAAAGACGTTTAATGAGCTTAATGATGTCATGGCGCTGATTTCGAAACATTTTTCACAAATCCGAACAGACTACGGCGAGGTTCCACGATCTCTGCTGTATACGTTCTTATATGATTATGAGTTGTTTGATTACCTGAAAAAGGCTGATGAACAATTCGATGAAAAAGCCAGTGGTGTGAGAACATCAATTCGGTTTGATGAGTCGATGATTATCGACCTCTATGGTTTTGACCACGCGACGATGAAGAAAAAGGTGAAGAGTTTTGTTTCCAAGGCTTCGAAAGAAAATAAGTGGAACAACTCAAAAAGATTTCATCTTCATGAGGTGATTCAGATCCGTGAAACATTTTTTGAGTCGCTTGGAAGAGCTGAAACGTCTTCACAAGCAGCAAGAGTTCTGACGGTTTACACACAAAAGGGCGGTGTGGGTAAAAGTCATGTCACTCTTTCTCTTGCAGGTGCGCTTGCGTTAGCTTCAAGCAGTAATAAACGCGTTCTCGTTGTGGACACAGATTATCAGCAATCTTGTACATCGACATTAGTGAAGAGAAATCTGGACGGTTACTTTGAATATCGACAGTCACTTTGTGTTTTTGATTTATTCCGAAAGTACACAGAAACTGAACCGACGCTGGAATCACTGTCGACGTTTAAAGAAGATTGTAAGTCTGCCGTTGTGGAAACAGTCATTCCAAATGTAGATTTACTTCCTGCAAGTAGCGATTCTTCATTTGATACACAATTTAGTGTCGGGGCCGGTCAAGGTAGTAAATTTATCAAACCCAATGCACTCAAGGTGATTTTGGATAATATCTGTGAAGAAAATCATTATGATTATATCCTTATCGATACTCGCCCGGACATTCATGCAAGTGCTGCGCTGTCATATTATGCTGGTGATGAACAGTTGGCGATTCTAAAACCAACAGGAACTGATGTTCAGTCGTTTAGAAACTTTGCGAGAAGGATGGCCATTGATGTCATACCGACTTTGATCTCGAATCGTTCTGAATACACGACACCGCAGAAAAGCAGATTGATCATCAACCAGTTTTTGACACAATCTCAGGTTCAGGATTCTGTGGTCACCATACTTCAGTCGGCACTCAAAAACACCATGTATGAGTTAATGGATGTGATTGTTCCGAACTCGACAGCTGCGACAACATGTAGTGCTCAGGAAGCGACAATATGGAATCCAGCAAAAAACACGACAGGTAAAGATGACCATAATCCTCTGAAGGCACAAAGACGTGTTTTTTCACAGCTGGCATTGAAAATTACTCACGAAAGAATGATGGAAGAAGGTAAGTAACATGACCCACCAATTATCAGCGATTACAAAGTCTATTAGTGCACGTGAGCAAAAGTCTGATGAAGATGTGAAGGCGTTAACGCTGCCGACGAAAGAATCAGAATTGCTCCACGAAATAGATACTCTCTCTAAGAGAATGATTGGTGGCGTCGAAGTTAAGGTAACTAAAATCTTAATTCGGGCAGCTGACATTGAATCAAAAGTTCAGGTTCATAAGCTCAACATGCGTATTCAGAGCTTCTTGAAACGCAGGAATGTCGACGATCTGATTGCAGATATTGAAGAGAATAGCGGCGTTATTAATGAGCCGGTTCTTTGCTATTTTGATGGTGCGTCTTACCATGCTATTGATGGCTCAAGAAGGAGAATGGCGGCACTAAAAGGTCAGTTTGATTTACCGCTAGAATACTTTACGGTCGATCTACCCTATAAAGTCATCAAGGCTCACATTAACTCAACAAATACGAGTAAAGATTTTTCAGATTTTGAAAAGATTATCTCTGCTCGGAATGAGTATCGAGATCTGCTTCATGCGAACGCCGAAGATGAGAGTGTGAAGTCAAAAGACTTGATGGTTGATGTGCTTGAGTCAAATGGGTTCTCAAGTAGTAACGCTTCTATTTCTCGCATGAAAAAAATCTTCGATTACATGCATGAAGAGTATTTTGAATTTGCACGAGTGAATCAGATTTCTCAGGACAGCATTCGCAAGTTATCTGAATTTATTGCGAAGTTTTCTAAGATTGACTCTGACGCCTTCTCTAAAGAAAATTTGATTCGTGTGTTCAAGTCTGTTTTCGATGAACTGGAAGTTGAGTATGACGGTGAGTATTCAGGGGCAGAAATGCTTTCTATGTTTAGGAAGAAAATGTCTCCTCAGGGAGATAATCCTAAAGCTCAAGCAATGCTCTCTTCTACTTCAACACTGATTGAAAATGAAGATTTTAAAATTGAGTTGATTGAAAGCGCTAAAGGCTGGGGTGTGAAGGGTAACGGTAAGTTGTCTAAAACATTCAAGGAAGAATTTCAGCAGCTTCTCAATAAACATTACCAGGACTAAGTTGTCCATTTGAAATGTGAAAAAAGCCCGAGTTAATCAATGAACTGACCCCCAATAGTT
>NZ_JMIB01000028.1 GCF_000695255.1 Photobacterium galatheae
GCCTTGTTGGCCTTGTTGGCTATTCTGATTCTGCTGTTTCTCCTGCTTCTGTTTAAGAAGAGATTCCACGGTCTCCAGATTCGCTTTGGCGTCCTGATTGTCTGGATGCTGGCGCAGTAAATCCTGGTAGATGTCTTTTGCTTTATCCAGTTTGCCAGATTGCGCATAGGCATTGGCCAGGTTATAGCGCGATTGCGGATCA
Organism: Photobacterium galatheae; assembly: GCF_000695255.1. Lineage (GTDB taxonomy): Bacteria > Pseudomonadota > Gammaproteobacteria > Enterobacterales > Vibrionaceae > Photobacterium > Photobacterium galatheae. The sequence goes on from NZ_JMIB01000028.1 coordinate 203, forward strand.
GTTAAGTTGGAAAGTGTCTCAATCGCGCCTTCGTAATCGCCGGCCTGATACTGTGCAGCACCTTTCCAGGCAGGTGAGCGGAACTGTTCGGCGGCCTGATCATAATCTTTTTGCTGATAGTGCGCATATGCTTGCTGTTCCTGATTGAGCCACGCGGAAGCTTCACTTTGCTCAACAGGAACAAAAACACCGAGCAGTAAGATGAAAGCAGCGCCTTTCCGGCATGCCGGGAGACAGAGCAGGAGTAATGGCAGCAGGAGCCAGAAGCCGCCATTCAGCCATTCCTCAATCGTCTTTTCTTCAGCTGGCTGGTTGACTGAAGCTGTTCGGGTCGAAGCGTTGATCAACGCCGTAATATCCTGATCATTGCCTCGCCATTTCACCATCACGCCATGATGTTTACGGGCGAGGTTTTGCAGTCGCTCCGGATGTAACTTGCTGACCACGGTATGGCCTTGGTTATCCTGTAATAAGCGGCCGTCTGGCATCGTGATTGGTGCACCTTGCGTCGTACCGACTGCCAGAATGGACAGGCGGTAGTCTGTGCCGGTTAACAGCGAATCGGTTTTTTCTGCTTCCCGAGCACTCAGGCCGTCGGTGATCAGGATCAGATCCCCTTGGGTGTGTCCGCCTTGTTTGAGCAGATTGATACCTTCCTGAATACCCGCCGCCGCATTGCTGCCCTGAATCGGCAGAATATCCGGAGATAATCCCGGGATTAAGCCAGCCAAAGTGGTGCTGTCCTGCGTGAGCGGGCTGATAACATAGCCATCACCGGCATACGCAATTAATCCGGTTGTGCCTTCCTGCCAGTGGGGCAGGAGATCCAGTGCCTTGTACTTTGCCTGTGCCAGTCGGTTCGGGTGTAGATCTGTGGCATACATGGAATTCGACATATCCATGATGAGCACTCTTGCACTACTCAGGTGATAGGTTGGGAGGGGTTGTTTTTGCCAGCTTGGTCCCGCCATTGCGATAACGGCCAGCAGCCAGCCAATCCCCAGAAAAACCACAGGGAGCATCTGTCGTCGTCCGGTGTGTTTTTCGGGGCTGGTTTGCAGGTGAGGCGCGATCAAGCCAGATTGTCCCCGGCCTTTCAGCAGCCAGGGTAGCAGTAGACATAATGGCAACAAAGCCAGTAGCCAGTCAGGATGTAAAAAACGGAAGTCAGCCATAACGCCTCCAGTTGACTGCCAGAAGTACACTCAGGAATAACGCGCCGGCAAGCGGAAAGCGAAATAACTCTTCTCTTGGTCGCCAGGTTTGGCTGGCACTGGAAACAGGTTCGAGATCATTAATCGTCTGATAAATCTCAGCTAATTCCTGCGGATTTCTGGCTCTGAAATATTGTCCGCCGGTGAGTTTGGCAATTTGAGTCAGTGTTTTTTCATCTAAATCCTGAGACGGGTTTACCACACGACTGCCAAAGAAGCTGCGCTGCACCATTTCTTCGGCCCCAATACCGACTGAATAAACTTTAACCTGATTTTCTGCCGCCAGTTTCGCCGCTTCCATCGGTTGAATCACACCGGAGGTATTAGCCCCGTCGCTGAGCAGGACGATCACACGTTGGGGTGTTTCACTGTGAATGAAGGTTTTGGTTGCAATGCCCAAACCTTCACCAATCGCGGTGCTCTGACCGATCAAGCCAAGTACGGCCCGTTTCAACTGTTGCTTCACTGTACTGAGATCGAATGTCAGAGGTGTCTGCAGATACGCGTGGTTGGCAAAAAGGACCAGACCTAATCGATCTCCCTGCCGTTTGCTGATGAAATCACTGACAACATGTTTGACCGCGGTGAGTCGGTCAATGGTATTGCCTTGCGGATCAATCATATCTTCGATTGACATCGAGCCGGACAAATCGACGGCCAGCAGCATATCTCTGTGCTCTGGTTGTATCTGAACGGGTTCACCAAACCAGACGGGTCTGGCAACTGCGGCGATCAGACACAGCCAGCAAAGACTGGCAACAATCGCAGAACCGCGGCGTTTGGACTTGTTGGTTGAATGCTCCGGTAATACGGGCAGCGTAATCGCAGCCGCTGGTTTCACCGGACGGGTAAAACGATAAATCAGCCAGGGCAGCGGGAGCAACGTGAAGGCCCACCACCAGATAAACTCAAACATGTCTTACTCCCTTATGACTCGTTTGATCGCTCGGTGAGTGTTGTGGGAGATTCATATGTCTGACCCAGAGAACAGCCTGAGAACGGCAACGGTTGAGCATGTCATCCTGTACATGCGGAGCGTACATTGCATGCGTCCAGGTGTCACTGAACGCGGTAAATCCCTGATACTGCTCTGGCAACTGATGATCCAGAAAGGCCAGCCATGCATTGCCGTTCAGACCGGCGACCTGAGATCGCGGAAAATAAGTTAAAGCGGTCTGTCGCAACAGGGTGTTGATTTCAGAGACGGAGCCGGCTTGTTTCAGTCGTATCAAGGCTAGTTTTTTGGCTGATTGCTGGCGTCTTTTATGTTGGATCTGTCTCATGATGAAGTAAATCAGTGTCGCTGACAGGATGAATACCAGCGCGGAAACCCACCATCCCCAGGCCAATGGCCAGAGATCTGGGGGAGACGGCAGATGCAGATCTGCCAGTTGTAATGGATGTGTCTGTGTTTGTGTCATAGGTTACGACTTATCTCACGGTGTCTGACGGGTCGAAGGACGGGATGCCTGGCCTAATTGCTTGAGCAGCGGTGTGCCTGCTGAGAGAGAGTGCAGGGGGATGGCCAGCGATGATGTCAGCTCCGACAGATTCTCAAGATGCCGGGTGAACTGAGTTTCCAGTGCTTTTCTGGTGTGAGGCGCACCAAAGTTGATCCAGACCGATCGTTTCCGATCCGCGACATATTCCCGACCACGAAAAGCAGTATCGCCCAGTTCAAGAGGATCGTATAAATGAACAAACTGTACCCGGTTATGACTGCGAAGCTGGCTGAGTCTTTTTTTATCGCCTAGCTGCAACGCGTAAAAATCGCTGAGTACAATGATCTCACTGCCTTTAGGGCAGAGGTGGTGCATGTGCCTGAGAACCTCAGAAAAATGTATTTTCTTGTGATCCGGGCTGACCGCACTATGCTGGTGCATATTGATCATTGCATTGAGCACGGCCAGAGGTCCTTGCTGTCTGGCCGTCGGTTTGCACTCACTCAGTGCGGCGCCGTTATAAATTAAGGCACCAATGCGATCTTGCTGTTGAATTGCCAGCCAGCTTAACAGACTGGCAAAGTGTGCTGCTTGGACGGATTTTTGTAACAGCCGACTTCCAAAACGCATGCTCTGGCTGAAATCGACCAGGAGCATGACAGGTTGTTCACGCTCTTCACTGAACAGCTTGGTATGGGTTTTACCGGTTCGTGCGGTCACCCGCCAGTCGATGGCGCGAATATCATCACCAGCCTGATAGGGACGCACTTCCGCAAAATTCATCCCTCTTCCTTTTTGCCGGCTTAAGTGCTGACCATTCAGTTGTGACCAGACGCTTCGTGCGGGTGGCAGCCACTTGACGGATTGATTTTTATACAACAACAGCTCAGCCAGACATAAATTGTACCCATTGCTGTGCGGTGGCAAAGCTGGGGGAAGATTGTCTGTTGCCTTGATCATGCGCTGGTGACCTGCTCAATCAATGAATGAATGATTTGATCCGGCGCGATCCCTTCCGCCTGCGCTTCATAACTCAACAGCAGGCGATGCCTCAGTACCGGGTAAGCCATTTTCTGTACATCCTCGGGGGTGACAAAATCGCGCCCCTGTAACCAGGCGAAGGCTCGCGCACAGCGATCCAGTGCCAGTGTGGCCCGGGGGCTGACGCCCATCTGAAGCCAGGATGCCAGCGCATCACTGTAACGTTGGGGTTCCCGCGTTGCCATGACCAGTCGGATGATATATTGCTCAACGGATTCAGCCATGTGAATCTGCAACACTTCTTTTCTGGCGCTGAAAATATCCCGCTGGCTCAGGTGTACGGCTTCTGGTTGTTCTTGAGAGGGTTCAAGGGCTTCGCCTCGGTTCAGGCGCAAAATGGCTAATTCGCTGTCTGCATTCGGGTAATCCACATTCAGTTGCAGCAAGAAGCGGTCTAACTGAGCTTCGGGTAACGGATAAGTCCCTTCCTGCTCGATTGGGTTTTGGGTTGCCATTACTAAAAACAACTCGGGCAGCGGGTAAGTGTTTCTGCCAGCGGTAATTTGTTTTTCTGCCATGGCTTCAAGCATTGCAGCCTGGACTTTTGCCGGCGCACGGTTAATCTCATCGGCCAGGAGTAATGCGTTAAAAATCGGGCCGGGCTGAAAGACAAATTCCCCGGTTTCTGAGCGAAAGATATCCGTTCCGGTCAAGTCTGCCGGCAGCAGATCAGGGGTGAACTGGATGCGGTGGAAGTCGCCTTCAATACATTCGGCCAGGGTTTTGACCGCTCGGGTTTTTGCCAGCCCTGGCGGCCCTTCAACAAGGATATGTCCGTCGGCTAAGAGTGCAATGAGTAGTTGTTGCACCATGTCGGGTTGTCCAATGACCTGTTGTTGTAAGTATTGTTCGAGTTGCTGGAAGGTCTTTGAAAGCATGGGTTTGTTTATCCTTGGCACATCTGTGAATACGCATTAACTGCCATCGATGCTGGAGATGCTCTGACCAAGAATTTTGGCCAGTACAAAACGTTTCCAGCGTCGTGACAGTTTATTGTTGAACATAGTAATCCGGTTGACTGGCTTACTTTCATCAGATTCGACTTTGTGATGTAAAGAAAGTTCACAGGAAACGCGAAGAAAATGATAACTATCATTTTCATCTATTACATGATTTGGTGATTAAAATCTATTTTTTGAAATAAAGTTGAGATAAATAAAATACGAATGAATTGGAAATATCACATTTTTAACTGGTCAGATGTGTTCTGAATGTTGCGCTTTTGCTGCATTTCCATGTTTCAGATCAAAAAAAAGCTTCCTTACTATTTTATTTAATACTCAGTTAAAAATCGGTGCATTCATGCACTGGAAAAGTGCAATAGATTGAAAAATGCGACCGGAATATAAAAGAGGCAGCGAGAAAATGTTTGAATTGCAGCATTTTGTAAACTTGGCATTCAAAATGCAATGAAATATTCCGTTAACAAATCTCATCTATTGTGTAATCGATTAATTGATTCTAGATTGATTCCTTGGGGGGATTTTGATGGGCGCACAAAATACCTCATGTTGATATCTATATGTGTCTGTGTTCTTATAATATTTGTGCAATGTAAATTTCACGCAAGTGACTTGCTGAATCGTTACGCTGCGTAAGAGTGGAGTTGAGAACAAGTCTGGTTCAGGTGTACAGCGACAGGTTCTCATCAGAGAAAGTGCAAATAACGATCTGATAAATATCGATTTGTGCTGATAAAAGGATGGAAAGGAGTCTGCTTGATGACTAAGGTAGCATTAGTAACTGGCGCTAAAGGTGGTATTGGTTCTGCAATTACTCAGGGCTTGGTAGATGCAGGTTATAGAGTCATTGCCACGTATTTCCCAACGGGTGAAGCAAAAGCGAAAGAATGGTTTGCTGAAAATAATTATTCTGATTCTCAAGTTCGATTATTTCCTCTTGATGTGACAGATGCCGGATATTGTGCAGAAGCGCTGGCTACTCTTTTAAAAGAAGAGGGTAAGATTGATGTGCTGGTGAACAATGCTGGTATTACCCGTGACAGTACCTTCAAACGGATGACGGTTCAGCAATGGAATGAGGTGATTACGACGAACCTGAATAGTCTGTTTAATGTGACTCATCCATTGTTTGCTTCAATGTGTGATAAAGGTTTCGGCCGTATTATTAATATTTCGTCTGTCAATGGCCTGAAAGGACAGTTTGGACAGGCAAATTATTCTGCCGCGAAAGCCGGCATGATTGGTTTTACCAAAGCACTGGCTGCTGAAGGCGCACGTTATGGTGTGACGGTGAATGCTATCGCACCGGGTTATACAGGCACGCCAATGGTTGAGGCCATTAAACCAGAAGTGCTGGATGCGATTAAAGCCGAGATTCCGATGAAGCGCCTGGCACAGCCCAATGAAGTTTCAGCTTCCGTGAATTTCCTTGCCAGTGATGCGGCTGCCTATATTACCGGTGAAACACTGTCGGTAAATGGCGGTTTATACATGCACTAACTCTTTCGAAGTAAGGACACTTGAAACATGACCAAAGTCTATATTGTTGCAGCAAAGCGTACCCCAATTGGTAGCTTTAATGGCGCTTTAAAATCTGTTCCACCGGCACAACTTGCATCGGTTGCAATTAAAGCTGCGCTGACTCAGGCGAACGTTGATCCCGCGAAATTAGATGAAGTGATTGTGGGGAACGTTGTTGGTGCGGGTCAGGGAATGGGGCTTGGCCGTCAGGCTGCAATTTATGCTGACATTCCTGACCATGTACCGGCTTATAGCCTGAACATGGTTTGTGGCAGTGGCATGAAAGCGGTGATGGATGCTGCAGCACACATTAAAGCCGGCGATGCTGAGTTGGTTGTTGCGGCGGGTGCAGAAAGTATGTCTCAGATTCCTTTCACTGTACCGGCCTCCATTCGTGACGGCCAGAAAATGGGTAATCTGCAACTGACAGATTTGCTGATTAATGATGGTCTGACCGACGTATTTAACCAGTATCACATGGGCGTGACTGCTGAAAACGTCGTGGAAAAGGTTGGTCTGACGCGCGAACAACAAGATAACTTCGCACTGGCCAGTCAGCAAAAAGCGGTTGCTGCGATTGAACAGGGCAAGTTTGTTGACGAGATTGTTCCTGTTGAAGTGAAACTACGTCGTGAGACGAAATCTGTTGATACCGACGAGTATCCAAAAGCTGATGCAACCATTGAAGGTTTGCAAAAACTGCGTCCGGCTTTCAAGGCTGACGGAAGTGTTACCGCAGGGAATGCTTCGGGGATCAACGATGGCGCAAGTGCCATTATCGTAGCGTCTGCAGCGGCAGTTGAAAAATATGGCTTAACGCCACTGGCTGAAATTCAAAGCTATGCGCAGGCCGGTGTTGCACCGGAGGTTATGGGGCTGGGTCCTGTTCCTGCTGTGGTGAAAGCATTGGAAAAAGCGGATCTGAACATTGATTCCGTCGGTCTGTTTGAGTTTAACGAAGCTTTTGCTGGTCAGGCCCTTGGTGTCCTACATGAATTGGCTGATACGTTACATACCAAGGTTGAAGACTTAGCAGAGCGAAGCAATGTGAATGGTGGTGCGATTGCACTGGGCCATCCACTGGGCGCTTCAGGTAACCGTATTATCGTCAGCCTGATCCATGAGATGCGTCGTCGTGACACAGAATATGGCCTTGCAACACTGTGTGTCGGTGGCGGTATGGGTACGGCAATCGTACTGAAAAGTGTCTGAAATAACGCATTACTCAACTCGCGCCTGTTTCGGCAGGCGCATAAATAGCACTTAAATAGCACTTAGATTAAGGAAACATATTATGTATACGGAAATGTTTAAGTCATTCTCAGAGCAAACTGAAAAAACGCTGGCACCTTATGTGAAATTCAACAAGCTGTTCACAAAGAATGTTGAAGAGCTGACTGAACTTCAACTGGCTGCTGTTCGTGCGTACAGCGATCTGGGTCTGTCTCAACTGAAAGCGATCAGTGAAATCAAGGATCTGCAATCACTGACATCGTTCCAGGGTCAACAACTGGAAAATCTGACGAAACTGTCTCAACAGTTGGTTGAAGACAGCAATAAGTTTTCTGCACTGGCTCAGGGCTTCAAAGCTGAAGTTGAAGAACTGGTTGCTGAAAATGTAAAGCAAGTTACGCCAGCTTAAGTTCGATTCCTACCTGCATGCCGCCCCGCCTTGTGGGCGGCATTTTTAGTCCAAAAGCAGAGGTCATTGCGATGAACCCGAATTTTTTCACGGACTACTTTGCTAAACTCCAGGAAATGAACCAAGCGTGGTGGAAGGAGTTTGATTCCGGCAAGGCAGCCATTAACACCCCGTTCAACAAAGCCATGGGTGAGTTGAACCTGGAAGATACCGCGGCTTGGCTGGAAAAAGCATCTGCCCAGCCTGCCGTGATTGCGAAAATTCAGATGGATTGGTTTGAAAGCCAAATGAAGATTTTGCAAAGCGTTACGAAGACTGGAGAAAATCAGGATGTTGTCATTCCAGAGCATGATGACAAACGATTTATTGATCCAGCCTGGCAAAATGAAGCTTTCTACAATTACATCAAACAGTCTTATTTGCTGTTCAGCAATAAGATGAAAGAAACGATAGATTCGATTGAAGGTCTAGATGATAAAGCAAAAGAGCGTCTGAACTTTTTCTCACGTCAGGCAATTAATGCGCTGTCTCCGACCAACTTCATTACGACCAACCCTGAGTTGGCAAAATTGACGGTTGAGTCGAATGGCCAGAACCTGATTAAAGGGATGGAGCTTTTGCATGAGGACATGCAGTCCAGTGCTGATGTGCTGAAGATCCGCATGACCAATGGTGATGCTTTCCAGGTGGGTGATAATATCGCGAACACGCCTGGAGAAGTGATTTTTAAAAATGAATTGTTTGAGCTGATCCAGTATAAGCCGCTGACTGAACAAGTGAATGCGACCCCTGTATTGATCGTTCCGCCATTTATTAATAAGTACTACATTCTGGATCTTCGTGAGAAGAACTCCATGGCGCGATGGCTGGTAGAGCAAGGGCACACAGTCTTTATGATTTCCTGGCGCAACCCGGATGCGACCATGCAGGACGTGGACTTCGATACTTATGTCTTAGATGGTGCACTGAAAGCCATGGATGTCGTTGAAAGTGTGTCTGACGAGAAACAGATTCACACGGTCGGCTACTGTATTGGCGGGACTCTACTGGCAACGGCGCTCGCATACAGTGCTGCCAAGCGTATGCGGAATCGGGTGAAATCAGCCACATTCTTTACAACAATTCTGGACTTTTCACAGCCAGGCGAAATTGGTGTTTATATTAATGATCCAATTATTTCGGCAATTGAAGCGCAAAACGAGCTAAAGGGCTATATGGATGGACGTTCGCTGAGTGTGACGTTTAGTCTGTTGCGTGAAAATAGCCTGTATTGGAACTATTATGTGAACAACTACCTGAAAGGGAATAGCCCAATCGACTTCGATCTGTTGTTCTGGAATGGTGACAGCACGAATGTTGCGAAGGCTTGCCACAGTACCTTGTTGCGTCAGTTCTATCTGGAAAACAAGTTAATGGATCCGAAGGGATTTAAAGTGGGTGGCGTTTACATTGATTTGTCGAAAATCAAAGTGCCAAGTTACTTTATTTCGACTCAGGAAGATCACATTGCCTTGTGGCAGGGCACTTATCGTGGTGCGCAGGTACTGAATGGAAATTCTGTGTTTGTGCTTGGTGAGTCGGGCCATATCGCGGGGATTATTAATCACCCGGATAAGAAAAAATATGGCTTTTACACCAACGATAAAGCAGCCACAGATCCGGAAAGCTGGCTGGCAGGTGCTTCCCGACATGATGGTTCATGGTGGCCACACTGGAATAACTGGCTGAATGGTTTCAATACCGAAGCGCAGGTGCCAGCTCGTGAAGTTGGAAACGAAAGTTACCCTGCGAATGGTGCTGCCCCGGGTGACTATGTGAAACAGACTTTGCCCATTGAGTTTTCGAATCAAAACTAAAAAACTGGGCAGGATATTCTTGTATTGCGCTAAGCCAGTGGTTTTCCACTGGCTTTTTTATCGTTTTTGTTCCGTGGAACGAAAGTTATCGGATGGCAGTTTTATTCAGCCTGCATGTTCACTTGATTCATCTCTCTGTATTTGAACGTTTTATCGGGAATAAAAGCCATCTTTTGAATTGCCTCTATCTATACTGGTGGAAGGGAGAGTTTTAAAAGTGGGCGCAGTATGAAGCAGAAAAGAGATGAGGCGGGCATGACGGGTTGCGAAGAGTGCGGTCTGGTTGTGACGTTGCCTGTCCTTGCGCCTGGTCAACGAGCGAATTGCCCACGCTGCGGCCATTTGTTGATGAAAATGATCGCAAATCCGCAGCATCGTACGCTGGCTTATGGGATGGCTTGTCTGGTGATGCTGGTGCTGAGTGTCAGCTTTCCTTTTATGTCTTTTAGTGTGCAGGGGATACGTCAGGAAATTACCCTGATGCACTCTGTGGAAATGCTCAGTCAGTTTGAAAATGGTCCGTTGGCACTGCTGCTGCTACTGACGGTAGTGGTACTTCCTGCTTGCTATATGTCTTCTGTTCTCTATCTGTACTGGTTGTCTGGCAAACATGGGAAAATTAATCAAGATAGTGTGAATCATCGTGTGAAGCGGCTCTGCAGGCTGACATTGCGCATTGAGCCTTGGCTGATGGTCGATGTGTTTTTGATTGGGATTCTGGTGAGTTTGATCAAGATTGCTGCGCTGGCGGATGTCGGGCTCGGGATGTCTTTCTGGGCGTTCTGTATTTATACCGTGCTGGTGGTGAAGTGTGTGTCTATGGTCGACAGAACATGGTTATGGCTTCAGTTTGCCCCGATGGTGCCGTTATCTGACGTGAAAGCAGGCGACAGTCATCATTCGCGAAATCATATTGCCTGTCATGTATGTGCTCAGTTGAATCCACTTCCCGAAAAGGCTCATAGCCGATGTTTGCGATGTGGGGGAAAGCTTCACCCATATCATCCCAGGCAAAATCTTCAGTATGCCTGGGCGTTACTGCTTGCATCGGTCGTCTTTCTTTTCCCTGCGAATCTTTATCCTATGATGTATACCGTTAGCCTTGGAAAGTCGGAAGGCTCTACCATTCTTGGCGGTGTAGTGCTGCTCTGGCATCACGGTTCCTACCCGATTGCGATGGTGATTTTTTTAGCCAGTGTGATCATCCCGCTGGCCAAGATTTGTGCGCTTGGCTGGTTGTTTTTGAAAGCAGGGGGGCATGATGACAATGAAGGCCGGAAGGCGATTCGTCGTCTGAAACTGTACCGATTAACGGAATTTATCGGCCGGTGGTCAATGATTGATATTTTTGTCGTCGCGCTTTTGGTGGCGTTGGTGCAGTTGCAGAACCTGATGGCGATTTATCCGGGACCGGCTGCTTTGTCATTCGCCTCAGTTGTGATTCTGACCATGCTGGCGGCAATGGTTTTTGACCCCCGTATATTCTGGCAGGATGTGATTGCGGCTGATCTGCAGCAGTCTCAGGCTGAACCGGGTATCACGGCAAACCCAATACAGAAGGAACCCCGGATATGAGTGAGCAAGATCCGCCGCAGGCTGAAGTCAGTCAGATCCGACAGTTATCTCTGATATGGCTTGTCCCACTGGTCGCACTCGTCATTGGCTTTTGGATGCTGATACAGTTTCTGGCCAGTAAAGGCCCTGAAATCACACTCAAGCTGACAACTGCAGATGGGATTGAAGTTGGGAAAACAGAAATTAAAGCACTCAATGTGAAAGTGGGGATCATCACAGATGTCAAACTGAGTGATGATTACAACTCCATTATGGCTACGGCACAAATGGACAAAGATGCCGCGAGAATGCTGAAAACCGATACCCGGTTCTGGGTGGTGAAACCGCGGATTGGGAAGCAGGGGATTTCCGGTCTGGAGACCTTACTTTCCGGAGCTTACATTGAACTTCAGCCCGGCGTTGAAGAGAAAGAAAAAAATACATTTACCGTCTTGGATACGCCGCCGGTGGCACCGCCGGATGCCAAAGGTTTGCGCCTGATTCTGTCTCATAATGAAGCCGGTAAACTCAGCATTGGCGATCCGGTTCTTTACGAAGGTTTTACTGTAGGCAGGGTCGAAAAAGTCAGCTTTAATACTCAGACCAAGAAAGCCAATTATCAGTTATTTATTTTTGAACCTTATGACAGTCTGATCCGCAGACGGACCCGCTTTTGGCTGTCATCCGGAGTTGAGCTGAAAATGTCTGCAGAAGGTTTTAATTTCAAAATCGGCTCTGTGGAATCGTTGCTGACTGGCGGGGTGAGTTTCAATGTCCCGGATGGTTCTGAGCCGGGTGAGCTGGTGACCAAACAACTGAGCCGTTTCAGGCTCTATAACAATCAGAATGAAGTGAGTGAGCGTTTTTACGATCGGTATCTGGAATATGTAATGTTGTTTGATGAATCGGTGAGAGGGCTGAACCAGGGGGCGCCAATTGAGTATCGGGGCGTGCGGATCGGAACCGTCTCGAAAGTCCCGCTGCGGTTGCCGAATCAGAGTAAAGGGTTTTCGAATCAGCAAATTCCGGTTCTGGCCAGAATTGAATTAGCACGCGTTCAGGAGTATGTGGACACCCAGGATTTGCAGGACTTGCATGACAACCTGAGCAGCCAGTTTAGTAAAGGCTTGCGGGCATCGTTGAAAACGGCAAATTTCCTGACAGGGCAACTGATGGTCGATGTTGAATTTTACACCGATGAACCTGATCCTAAATTATTGACTTATAAAGATTATGATGTGTTTCCGACGATCGCTGGCGGATTTGCAGAGATCCAGAAACAAATCGCTTCTTTGCTGGATAAAATGAACAACTTACCGCTGGAAGATACCCTCAACGAGTTGAATCAGACATTGGCCGCGACAGAAAAAACGCTGAAAGCGGCAGAGGCGGCAGCAAAACATGTCAATGTTCTGTTAGCACAACGGGACACTCAAGCGATACCCGCGGAGTTGCGCAACAGCCTGACTCAGATTCAGGCCACACTCAGCAGTTATGGCGCGGAAGGGACGACTTACCGAAATCTGGAACAGGCACTGATTCGTTTTGAGCAGGTGTTGAAAGAGCTTCAGCCCGTGCTCCGGCAGGTCAATGATAAACCGAACTCGCTGATTTTTTCTGACAGCAAAGGGAAAGACCCGATTCCAGTCGCAGGAGAATAAGAATGGATACACGACATGGATTCCTGAGTGCGCTGATTGCAATCGGATTGGTGTTAACCGGGTGCAGCAGCCAGCCGGAAGAATCTGAAATCACAACCTATGTATTGCCACAGGCCCCGGAGCAAACGGCACCTGGGCTAGTGACACAGCAACCGTTGCTGGTGGTGTCACCGGTTGAAATGGCTTTGCATCTGACAGGCACAGGTCTGGTGTATCAAACCAGTGAGACCGCTGTGGTTCAGGCGCAGCAGAACCTGTGGGCGGAAGACATTGTTCGTCAGCTCACTCGGCGCATCAATGGTGATTTACGGATCAAGCAATCACGGTACTGGCCCACAGAACGCTCTGCCGCCATTCAGACTGCAAATGTTCCCAAGTTGCAGGTTCGAGTGAATGAATTTAATGGCCATTATTCTGGGTCAGCATATTTTAGCGGGGAGTGGTTGTTAGTCGAACAGGCGGGGAATCTGAAAACTATTCAGCCGTTCAGTTTTCAGGTTCCCTTAAAAGAGCCGGGTTACAGCGCTCAGGTGAATGCACTTTCGGAAGCTGTCAGTCGGCTGACCACGCAAATTGCGCAACGATTATCGACCTCATCACTTTATCAAACAGAGTGAAAGCTGGCGGGTTAGCGATGTTGTAGCCGGTAGTAGCCGTTGATCCAGCATTCTGGCAATTCTTCACCCGATGGAAAAGCGAGGTGTTGCTTCTCGATCATCACGGGTTCTGCCAGATCTTCACCCGACTGAAACTGCACAGTCACATGTCTTTTGAATGGGTTGGTGAGTGAGGCCATGTCGACCACATCGACCAAATCGCCGCTTTTGGATTCTTTCAGAAACATAGAGGGAACCTCCTGTCTTGGGGTACTCTAATTATGGTCGATTTATCTCAGTCTGGGAAAAGGGCATCGCGAATGGATAAGTATTACTGGGGCATAGATTTAGGCGGCACAAAAGTGGAATGTGCGGTGATATCCCGTGAAGATGATCGCTGTGTACTGCGGGAACGTATTCCCAGCCATGCTGAACGTGGTTATGCCCATATTCTGAATCGGATTCAGTTCTTGGTTGCACGTTGTGCAGAAACGTTAGGCTGTTATCCCTCTGAAATTGGTTTTGGGACACCCGGCGCGCTGGATCCGGTGACCGGTTTGATGAAAAATTGCAATTCTACGGCCCTGAATGGTCAGCCATTGCATCGGGATCTGGCTGATTTGCTGAAGGTGAGAGTCAGGCTGGCTAATGATGCGAACTGCCTTGCGCTGGCGGAAACCCACCTTGGGGTTGTCCGGCAGGTGAACCCGAATGCAGAAGTGGTTTTTGCCATCATTATGGGGACTGGGGTTGGTGCCGGAATTGTCGTGAACGGGAAAGTGATTCACGGCCTTCATGGTATTGCCGGTGAGTGGGGGCATAATGTGATTGAGCCAGCGGGCCGTGAATGCTATTGCGGGAAGCGAGGTTGTCTGGAAACCGTCATTTCAGGGCAGGGACTGGAAATTGCGTATCATCAGCGCACTGGGGTACAACGCTCCTTAAGCGAAATCATGCAGTTATCGCAGCATGGAGAAGCCGATGCCATGCTGATACAGGATCGCTTAATGCGTTACTTTGGATTGGCTGTGGCTCAGATCATCAATGTCCTTGATCCGGATGTGATTGTAGTCGGCGGCGGTGTTGGCAATATTGATTTGCTTTATGACACGGGAAGACAGGCGATTATGCCGCATTTGTTTAATCCGGTGCTCAATACGGCTATTGTGAAGCCCATTCTGGGCGACAGTGCCGGCGTTTTTGGTGCTGCCATGCTCGTGAAGTAGGATTTTTTATACTTCAGACTGAAGAAATAAAGGTTTTTTCTGCGTAATTATCCAGTCTGCTTGTAAGAGATATCTCACAAATGCGTGGGAAATGACAATTATCTCCAAGGGTTGAACACTGGCGTAAAATAAATTCTTCTATGTATTTCAGTGGCTTGAGTTATTTCGTGATATTTCGGATTAAATTGACATTAAAAGTGTGATCTCTGTTCGTTGCGAAGAATCCTGAATCAAGTAATCTTTACCCCGTCGGAAGGAACTGACGGAACGGAACAGGAACAGGCCATGGAATTGGCAGCCTCAGGAAGAGGCAGGTGCATTAGGATGATGTATCTACAAGGACTGTGAAGGGATCATCGAATGGATTCGATACAGTAAGTAGGATGCTTACTGGTCAGGATGACAAAAGGACCACTTCAGGAAGAAGTTAGGACACCTCCAGGATGGAGACGAGAGTTGTAACAGGATGTTGCAACGGGTCAAGAAAGACCAAATGGAACACCTCCAGGATGGAGTTTTAGGGAACGCTGAAGGAAACAGCAGTATCATGGAATGATGCAGGGAGCACTAACGTAGCGGGATTGCTGCAAGTAAGACCTAAGGGCGCAACGAAAGTTGCGCCCGCTCTTTTTTCTGCCTTCAAAATTCAACCAGCCACGACCTGCGGCTTTTGTTTCAGACTCACCATCAGCATATAGACGGCAGTACTTGCCAATGCGATAAAGAAGAAATTCACCAGTCCGTGCGTCTGTGTAAGAAAGCGACCTGCTGTCAGCGGTCCAACGACAGATCCCACACTGTAACTGAACAGCATAATCTGAGTCGCAGATACAATCTGGGATGAGTCCAATTCATCACAGGCGAGGGAAATTGCAATCGGATACAGCGCGAAAGAGGACATGCCCAGGAGTGCCAGTCCAATCACCATAATAGAGTAACCCTCAACCAGGCTCATTAAACCCGTCGCAAATATGCCCAGCAGGCAGGCTGCCGCCATTAGCAGTGATTTGCTCATTCGGCAGGAAAGTGCACTCACCACAGGCTGAATTGCCATGCCGCCTAATACTGTTGAAGCCATCAGTCCGCTGATCTGCTCTGCATTCAAGCCTTGTAACTGTAAAGAAAAAGGCAGCAGGCCGTAGATCGAACTCATAACTATCCCGGAGACAAGACATCCCAGTACGGCAGGTTTGCTTAATGCCCGGATCTGCTTTGTGGTCAGGCTGACATGTTGCTCACACGCTGGCTGAGATTGTTTGGAGACCAGTGCAGGCAGGATGGCCACCAAGAGCAATGCCAGAATGCTGAAAAAGGGGAATAAGCCTTCTACGCCAATAAAGCCAATGCCGAACTGTCCAAGCGTACCGCCCCCGTAAAGCGCCGTCATATAAAATCCCAGCCGTTTAGCGCGCTCTTTTTTACTGTCACCAATCAGTAACCAAGATTCCACAACCACAAAAATACCGGCCACTGCCACACCAGCAACGAATCGTGCCAGCAGCCAGATCCACTGTTCAGTCATCACTGGCATGATGACGATGGTCAGTGCCAGCAATAGCTGAAAGCCGATGAAAGACAGTCGGTGACCATGTCGTGCGACAACATTTTCAATAATCAATGCCCCGAGCAGAAGCCCAAGGTAAAAAGTACTGGCCAGCCAGCTTGCAAGCGAGGCTGGCAGTCCGTAGTGACCCAAGGTTAAAGGAATCAGGCTCATTAGATAACCTGATGCAATCGCAAAAGCTGTCAGTCCGGCAACCGGTACAAAAATACCGCCAGACTGACGAGCCGCAGTGATTTCACTCACTACAGTATTCTCCAGATTTCAGGGGGCAGACCTGTACAGAGGTCGTCTGTTATGACGACAAGCAGGATCCGCTCAAGGTTTTGCAGGATAGGTTTCGGGAATGCTGGATTGGAACAGCCAGTATCCCGTAAATTTTGCGCAGAATATGGACTGAAAAAACGGTGAGGTAAAATGAGAAAAAGTAATATCCAAACATGGTTTTTCTTACACTTGATATAAGAAAATGATGCTATTTAGAGGTATGTGTATTACATTGGGTTATTATCATGTTAACAAAATGATATTTTCATAAATAACAGTGTGTTAGTTTTTTTATTTATCCGTAGAAAGCCATTGTTTCGTGGTGAAATGATTCGTCATCATTGCATTGTTTTTGATTAAAAAATAAACAATCTGGTTTTGATATCTAAAAAAAATTTTGGGGCATTTTTGGCAGGCGCTGCTTCAGACACCTTTTGGTGCAGTGTTTCACTGAATCTGTGCAAATTTGTTTGAGATAAAACAAAGGACTAGCGTCATTTGATTGTAAAATCGTTTAAAAACAGATGGATGCAAAGGTGGCATGGTGTGTGCTTTAGTAAAGGCAGGCTGCGATGGTGATATGCTGGTCATTGAATGGGTTTAGATGATCAGCCCATTCCGCATCATCGGGGCTACTGAGTGTAGGTACATTTTGTCAGTCATTGACTAGGGTGCTGTTCCGCGTAGCGGGGGAGCAGCACCTTTTTTTATTTATCTCTTGTTTCTCAGATAACGCTTGCGGCGCTCTTCTTTGTTTTTGGCTTTCTCTGCAGCTTTCCGTTCATTCTCAATCGCGACATCAATCAGCTCTTGCGTAATCATCTCCGGGCGTTCCATGGTGATCTTACCCAGGGTGCCATTGCGCAGTTCATTGATCAGAATTTCTGAAGCTTTGTGCAAATCGACTTTTCCGCCGGAACGCAGGCAGCCACGCTTACGGCCAATCGCTTCCATCAGTTCAATATCGGTTTCCGGCAGTTCTTCGTCCAGCTCGTAACGTTGCTGAATCAGCTCCGGATAAGCTTCTTTCAGGTACTCAATGGTATAGAAGGCCACATCAATGTAGTCCATTGCAGTATCTTTTACCGCACCAGTCGCAGCCAGACGGAAACCGCTGTGTGGGTTTTCGACCTTTGGCCACAGAATCCCCGGTGTGTCAGACAGCACAATCCCGTTTTGCAGGTTAATCCGTTGCTGCTGGCGGGTGACTGCCGGCTGGTTGCCGGTAACTGCAACAGATCGGCCTGCCAGTGTGTTGATGATTGTCGATTTACCCACATTCGGAATGCCCATAATCATGGTACGAATGTTCTTGCCCATTTCTTCACGACCAGGCGCAAGCTTCCGGCACAACTCCAGAATTTTATGGACTTCGTTTTGGTTTTCCGTCGTGATCGCCATTGCTTTCACGTTGTGTTCTTTTTCCAGATGCGCGATCCATAGCTCTGTCATTTCAGGATCAGCCAGATCACGCTTGTTCAGCACCTTGATCACCGGTTTTTCGCCACGAATCGAGGCAATCAGCGGGTTCTCACTGCTGAAAGGAATGCGTGCATCAAGCACTTCAATAATGACATCGACTTTAGGAATGGCTTCTTCAATTTCTTTACGGGCTTTGTGCATGTGCCCCGGAAACCATTGGATACTTGTGCTAGACATTTGAAAAATAAACCTTATTGGTGTTGCCTTGTGGAAGCAAAAAAAGAAGTACAAAAGCAGAGGAAAAGATCCCGAATCCTGTTTTTGATCAGTTCGCCTGCAATCTGCATGATCGCAGCCCACAAAGTTGCTTTGTTTGGGGGGATCTTAACACTAATCTGGTGGGGCATGGTAGGTAGGAGGGAAAGAGTGAGGCATCTCTGATGCTGCGATATTTTCGATGGTGCTCTTAAGCTGCTTTGTGTGTTCATAGGTTCGTGGTAACAGTATTGAATAGATGAATAAAAACTTTGAACGGATTGAATGGGAGGTGAGTGTGGATGTGTGGCATGTGATTGGGAATGGACCTGGAGAGCTTGATCTCAGTCACAATGAAAAGATAGTCCGGTTCAACCAGCCTTTCATTGAGAATGAAAGAATGTGCCTGACAATTACAAACAGTAAGGTAGCTGGTCTGAAGAAAGGTATGCTGATTCAAGGTACTCCACCAGGCGTGTGTTTTACCGAAAGATTAGCAATGAATAACCGAGAGTTAGAGGCCCATCTTGGGTGTAAACCGTCACTGGGATTACTCACCATCAAAACAATGCTTGAGTACGATGTTTCCGTAAAAGTACATCGTATGGCTTTATTACCATCCTTGATAAGGCCGCAAGAATATTCAGAAAGAAAAGCGTTGCCAGCGGCATATCATAACTGGCTGGGAGAGCGGCGGTTAGCACAGTCATTGTTGGACGTACGTCTTATTTGGCCAGAATTTGTGTTACGCGAACCTGATAAGGGAAGCACTGATGTTGTCCCTGACTTTTCTGTGTTGCGCGAATTGCCGAACTTGCCCAGAGACGAAGCGGGTAAACTGTGGGAAAAGTTCTCCAACGTTCATTATCATGTTTGGCTCGAACAAGCTGATCATGAAAAGTTAAAATCTGTCGAGTCACTTTTTTACATTTCACGGGATAGTGATGTCACACTCAATTGGTGGATGTATGATAATCAACTTTCTTTCATTGTTTCTCGTCTTCAAAAAACGCTTGCGTTTGTCCAGCAAGTTATCTGTCTACAGAGCGGAGTGAAGGTTTAGATAATAATTCTGAAATGAGAGATTCCTGATGTTGTTTTTCCTCTTGGTTGTAATCAGAGCGATCATGCCAGTAAGCATATCCGAAATCGATGTATATGGGATGGGTAGCAAGCTCTGACATGGGTATCATCGTTAAGTAATCTGTGGTGGTTTCGAACCAATTTCCACTACTTTTCCGCTTAAAGTAGGATTCAGGAATTTGCTCGAACAGTTCTTTGGTAAATACTCGTAGGTGACTCCATACATTTCCACCAGCTACTTGTCTTGGATTGGTGTAATCAGGGTGATATAGATTCAGTGGTTTGTTTGGCCGATACATGGGCATCTGAATGAGGTCAGCCCCTTGTTGTTTTGCATTAAGTAAAGTACAAATGACATTCGTCTGCATCAAGCAATCATCTTGATCTAAAATTGCTATCAAGCTTTGGGGATCTTGGCAGAGCTCTTTTATTGCTAATAAAAAATTCGGTATTCTTCCTTTATGTCTATTGTGTCTCACTAAAGTTGTTTTCGTAAATAAATCTCCTAGTAATAGAGGATAACACCAGTTGTGGGTTGCGCCACTGGCATCGTCAATCAAAATAATACCAAAATCTTGATTTTTTTGGCTCCGCAATGAATCCAGACATCGTTTGAGCCGAGCATATTTGGTATATCTGCCTTTTAGCAAAAATACAATGGCCTCTTTTCTTGGCACATTGTGCCATTGAGCACCTGGAATCCAATCAAACTGTTCGTATTGTTCTGCTGGTTCTCTGCCCTGTGCAATCAGATCTCTGGTTACCGCCAGCCCTGGCAGGTGTTTGTGCTCATTACGTGGGTGGACATAATAACTGTGAGAAGCACCACCACGGACTGCTCGAAGTCCTCTGACTCCCATCGCTGTTTGTAATGCTCTGTGCCAGGTGAATAGCAGATGCTCTCCGGACATCGGGTTATCAATTGGTAACTGGTTGCGAATTCGGTTGAGGTCCAAGAGACTAAATCTGACTTCAGGCGCAAACTCTCCTGGTTCTCCATGGTAGGAAATAAATTGTTTGCTCTTGTGTGGGATATTAAACCCGACAGCCAATACGTCCTGTGGTTCACAGGCAGAAAGCATGTCACCGATATAGTTGTGATGCCAGTTTCGGCGACCGATAAGTACATCTAAATCACACTGTAATACATAAGGTGTAGTTACTTGATCGAATCCCCATAATTGAGAAAAAAGCGGGGCGTTGTTTATTGTATGGGGATTTACACAGTTGGCCTGTGAGAACCACTTTTTATAGGTTTTTGCGATGATGGTGTTAGAATTTGCAGGGGCGATGAGTACAGTGTCAATGATCCCATCATTTTTCAGCTGATTTGCCTGTTGAAGCACAGAGGCTAGCTGTTCTTCAGCATATTGACGCAGAAATTTTCCCTGATGAGGATCAATAAGAAGAACCTTCTTGGCAAAAGAAACCGGGAAGCTAAGCTGAGTTACGATATGTATGACTTGATCGGTGAGTAAACGAGCGTCTTGGCCACAAGCCTTAATGAATAGGGTTACAGCATTAATCTTTATTGGAGCGGCAGGGTTTGAATGATTGTCAGACCTGACACATTGTGGATGAAGAGAGGTGATAATTTCGCTATAGAAGTGTTCAAAACCAGGAAGTGCTTTGAGCGCATCATCTTGTCTGCGATAACTCTTCCTTCGAACGAATTCTTCATCTGGATTACCCAAAATACCAATTGAATACAAACGCGCACACATGTCACGAAATTTTGATGTGGTGAGGCGTTGAATATCTTTCCCTATATCGATGTATTGCAGTTCACCATTCGAAGTGATGATCAGATTATTCCTTTTGATGTTGAGGGTACTTACACCAGACTGGTACAGCTTTTTTAAATAGCAAATGATCATCTGTTTGGGGATGTTTTTTTCTGGCACATTACTACTGTCATAGTCAGTTTGGTACTGCCACAAGTCATCTTCTTTTGTCCACTTAACTTTAGATACAGGAAGGTTTTTTTCTGATAGCAAAGATATTAGTTTGTATACGTCGTTATCAGTAATTGCCCAAGGGTAGAATTCTTTAACGACTAGGTTATCTTGAAGCCATACGACACCTTCCATACCAATACCAAGCAGATGTTTCTTGGCGGCCAGAAGATTGCTCCATTTTCTGGCTGCATACGCGAGTCTTTTTCTTTGATCTTGCCAGGCTTGATTGGATTTGTTTTGCTTAGTGTCTTCTCCATCCAAGGAGTAAATTGCGTATATGGGGAATGGGCAAATTGCTATATCCGAAGGGTGCTGCATTAATAGCCGACTTACGAGCCAATGGTCTTCGGCACTTCTGATATTTGGATATCGAAGGCCGAGGTTTGTTCTGAGAATAAGGTTGCAAGAGGGAAGTTCGCGTTGTGTTATACCAGACGCAAATTTTTCGATAAATCCTGCGAGTTGGAAATGGTCACTGAGTATGTTGGGATCTGCGATGTTGACATTGGCGAGAATTTCACCGTCTTTTCGCAATTTATTACTTCCAATAGCTGCTTTTTTTCCTGTGTTCCGTACAGTATTCCAAAGCGCTTCCAGGCTATTTGCAGCGAAAAATTCATCATCGGCGTCAAGCCTGGCAACCCAATGTATATTCGGTTGTGCATCAGTCCAGTCTAGCAGAAGGTTGCGTGCACGGGCTGGAGAGCCACATTCAGCGCTCAAAAGTGTAATTGACGGATGGTGAAGCATGGTGCCCAGCTCTGAAGACCAAATCTCGTCAGAACTGTCATCTAACACAACAATTCGAGCGATGCGCCGTTTTACCAGTGTCTGGTTCAGTGCACTTTTCAAAGCGTGGCTTAATGCTTGAGTCTGGTTTTTGTGAGGGATGGCTATAACAATTTCAGCGTTCTCAAACTCTGCAGCATCATGAACCAGCTGACAATTTCTGTCGCATAGTATTTCAACATATTTTTTTGGCGCTTTTTTTTTGAATTTAGTCATGTTTGCCATCTATTTGTAGTAATTCATCCAATATTTTTGTCTTGGAAAGAGAAAAAAGTTTATGAGTACGCTGGAAATAGCTCTCCAGATCTTGTGATGTCATCTTGTGCATATGTAATTGCAGAAACTGGGCACACCCTCGAAGTTTTTGTTGCGAACCTGACGCGGAAAGCGCATCTGGCGATTGATTACATATCCAGTCAACCGTAGCAATGTGGGTGTAGTTGATCTTTTCGATACCTGATTCTATGACCCGGATAGCAAAATCCCGGTCATTTCCACTAATTAATCCATCTGTAAAGCCATTTACTTTGGTGACTAGCTCCGTTTTAATGAACGTGTTTGAACCATGCCAGCCAGGATTCCCGATGAGGAAGTCATGAAGTGAAATATTTTGGGGAATATGAACGGTGGCTATTTCCTTATTTATCAGGACGTTTATTCCGGAAAGGACGACATCTGCTGTACCTGAGTCGCTATTATGGAGACACAATGCCAAGTGTTCAGGGTGCCATCGGTCATCATCGTCAATCATCGCAATGTAACTATCGGGAAAGTGTTCTGAGATGAAGTCTATGCCGGTATTCCAACTGCCAGCGGCGCCGGGAATGCGTGAATTGGTCATTGTATATAGTGGTATGTTTCTGAGCTTTATTTTTAATGAAGTCACTTCATCATTGGTCAGAGGCTGGTTATCTGATATTAATATAACCGCTGTTGGTGAAAGTGTTTGGTTGATAATTGAAGGAATCGCATTTTCTGTAAGTAGTGGCAGTCTAGGGGTTGTAGCTATCAGGACAATGATGTTTTTCATTTTTGTATCATTCGTTAATTACGTTTTTTCTATGATATGAATGTGAGAGGATAATTTCATGTTTCTTATGGCTGTTTTACAACTCATCTCATCTTTTTGACTGATGAAGCTAAAAAGTGAATTTCTTCAACAGTTAATATTGAGTGCTGTTAAAATTAAAACATTGGTTAAAAGGTAAGTCATTGTTTTATCATTATTACCGATAGCCCACTCCATTTAAATCCACGCTTCGTTCATTAAAAAAATCTAAGCGATATCGCATGTCTGAGTTTATCTTCGTTGGTTTTGGAGTGGAGCATGTTGGGAATCACTTTGAGAATCCCCAAAAATTTTCCTTGAGCAGCATCGCACTCAGACATACACTGCTTTGTGGTTTTTGATGTAGGCAACCTGATGTCCTGGCATGTGATTCGTATTTTCTGGTTATCGTTTTTTGCGTGGGTATTGCCTGCGCAGGCGATGGCATGCCTGGATGATAAGGGGGCGACGACTGGTCAATCCACGGTTGTTGTCCAGTCTCATCTGCTGGATACTGTTCTCAGTGAACATGCGTCACAGAATCAGAAACCCCAGAATCCGGTACCGGCAACCGAAACGCGATCTGCCGGTTCAGCGGTTGCGATTCTTCATTCTTATCGCTGGAATATTCCAGAACGCCACAATGTACATGATGGTGAGCCGGATCTTTCTGGCTGGGTTCCGCCGTTATATCCCGTCACCGATACTCGTCTGGCACTGCGATTTGTGCAGCCGCCAAAGCACGTCTCGTATCAGGATTTCCACCCTTCCTATCGTCTTTCCGGCTGGAAAGAAACCAACGCCATGTATGTCGCGTTGAATAGCCAGTACTTCTGCTGATATTCCCTATCTAATTAGTGACATTGTCACAATTCTTGTTTTTTAACTCGGCATAACCGCTGAGGGGATATTGATGAAGAAAAAAAATGTAAAAGCACCGGCACGGGTGCTGAACCACTATGCTGCGTGGAAGTATGTGGTTCTGGTCGTGACGCTTATCGTTCTGGCATTGAGTGCCATTCCAACCTGGTACGGTGAGCGGCCGTCAATTCAGATTCAGTCCGCGAATACTGGCAGTGAACTGAGCAATGTCGTCAGTGTGAACCAGTATCTGAAACAGCAGGGCATCGATACGCAGGAAATCACGTCGCAAAACAATCAGATGCTTTTGGTTTTCGAGAATGAAACCGAGCAGGCACACGCACGCGAAGCGTTAGACAAGTTGGTCAAAGAAGACGATAACATCACGTTTTCGTATGTGTCTGTTGCACCGAAGTGGTACGGGCAACTGGGATTCAATCCGATCAAGTTAGGTCTGGATCTGCGGGGCGGTGTGCAGTTCCTGCTCAATGTGGACGTTGGTAAAGCCTTTCAGGAACAGCGTGACACCATCGTGGACGACGTGAAGGATATGCTGCGTACTGAACATCTGCGCGGGATACGCATCAGTCAGCTTGGCAGTGATGGGTTCAGCGTTGAAACGAAGTCGGTGACTGCGCTGAGTCAGGTGAGCCAGTTGATCAAACAAAATTACCCGGGCTGGGATATTCAACGGAGTTCCAACCGTCTGACTGTGACGCCGACTCAGCAGAATCAACTCGATTTTCAGTCGGCAACGCTGCAACAGAACCTGAAGATCATGCGGGATCGCATCGAAGAGCTGGGCATTACTGAAGCGCTGGTTCAGCGCCAGGGAGAGCACAGCATTCGGATTGAACTGCCGGGTGTTCAGGATCCGTCTCAGGCTAAAAATGTGATTGGTGCGACCGCAAGTCTGGCATTTTATGAAGTGAAAGACGGCTCAGTCGTTGCCTCTGGTGATGATCTGATCCTGAAAGACAACAGCGGCAGAACCGTGGTGCTGAACAAGCGTCCAGTCCTGACCGGAGATCACATCGTGAATGCGCGTGCCGGCATGGATCAAATGGGTTTCTCGGAAGTGAATATTTCGCTGGATCGTGCCGGGGGCAAGATCATGAGTGATTTTTCGGGTAAGCATATCGGCAAGCCAATGGCGACCGTGTACCGGGAATACAAAACCAATGCCCGGGGGGAGACGGTACGTAGTGAGCGCGTCATCAGTGTGGCAACGATTCAGTCGCAACTGGGCAATCAGTTCCGGATTACCGGCGCTGGTTCTGCAGATGAAGCACAGCAGCTTGCACTATTACTGCGTGCCGGTTCACTGACGGCACCGGTGACCATTGTTGAAGAGCGCACCATTGGCGCATCGCTGGGTGCAGAGAACATTGAAAATGGATTTTCTGCTTTGGCTTTAGGGATGGCTATGACACTGATGTTCATGGCGCTGTGGTACCGTCGTTTGGGCTGGATCGCAAACGTCGCACTGATGGCAAACATGGTCTGTCTGCTGGGTTTAATTGCATTGCTGCCAGGTACCGTGCTGACCCTGCCGGGGATTGCCGGTCTGGTGCTGACGGTGGGGATGGCAGTGGATACCAATGTGCTGATCTTTGAGCGGATTAAAGACAAACTGGCCGAAGGCCGAAGTTTTGCTCAGGCGATCGATCTGGGCTTCAGCAGTGCATTCAGCACGATTCTGGATGCCAACATCACCACGATGATTACCGCCCTGATTTTGTATTCCATCGGGAACGGACCCATTCAGGGATTCGCACTGACATTGGGGCTGGGTCTGCTGACCAGCATGTTTACCGGCGTATTTGCTTCACGCGCCATGATTAATCTGATTTGGGGACGCGACAGCCGTCGTGATGTGAGGGTATAAGTTATGGTTACCTATTTGAAATCCCGTATCCGGAACATTCGTTATATCACCACCTTTTTGTCCATTGCACTGATGGTGATTTCCCTGGCAGCACTGGCGATCAGAGGCCTGAACATGGGGCTGGACTTTACTGGGGGGATGGTGACTGAAGCGGTAGTGAGCCGCTCGGTGAGCAACCATGAGCTGCTGGATGTCCTGAAACCAGCTTTGGGTGAGTCAACCTCTGTAACCAAATCCGGGGAAGAAGGGCGCTGGGTGATTCGTTATCCATTAGCAAATCAGGAAGCCGGGCAGGCTTCAGAACAGGGACAGACGGCTCCAGATATAGATCAACTGCTTCATCAGGTGTCCAGCAACGTGGAGATCATCAGTAATAGTATGGTGGGCTCACAGGTTGGTCAGGATTTGGTTGAACAGGGAGGCTTAGCGCTGCTGGTGTGTGTACTGTGCATACTGGGCTATCTCTGCTTTCGTTTTGAGTGGCGACTGGCCAGTGGTGCGTTGTTGGCGTTGATTCATGATGTTGTGTTGGTATTGGGATTCTTCGCACTGACTCAGATGGAGTTCAATCTGACGGTCTTTGCCGCTGTGCTGGCGATTTTGGGGTATTCGCTCAATGATTCCATCATTATTGCAGATCGGATCCGTGAATTACTGGTCGCCAGACAGAAAACGCCAACGCCAGATATCAATGATCAGGCGGTGATTGCGACCTTTTCTCGTACCATGGTGACATCAGGGACGACGCTGATTACCGTGGCTGCATTATGGCTGATGGGCGGCGCACCTTTGGAAGGCTTCGCGACGGCGATGTTCATCGGCATCATTTCCGGCACCTGGTCATCAATTTCAATGGGTACGGTTCTGCCGGAGTGGCTGAAGCTGGAACCTAAGCATTATTTGCCGGTTGAGGTTGATTTAGCGCCTTAGTCAACATCAACAAGAGAGGTCAGCGCAAGCTGGCCTTTTCCTGAGTGTCGTTGTTGAAGAGAATCGTTCCCCGGCTATCTTCAGGTCCTGATGAGTTCAGAAAACTCAGAACTGGCTGGTCTTGCTGGCACAGACTTTCAGACAGGACTATCTTTGATCTGCGGCACTCACCAGTAACCGGAGGAATGATGGAAAATCCGTTTAAACATCAGGGAGCATTCAGTTGGTCTGAACTTGTGGTCGATGATGCTGAAAAGGCAATTGAATACTACACAAAAGTGATTGGCTGGACGATCGAATCTGTTCCGATGCCCGGCGCGGCTGAAGGGCAGCAATACCATATTATTAAGGCAGGTGATGATCCGGTCGGCGGGATCATGGAGCGCACGGCAGAGTGTTTTCAGGCTCAGGTGGGCTGGTGGAGTTATATCACCGTTGATGATGTGGATGCCTGTGTGGCAAAAGCGGAAGCAGCTGGTGGTAAAGTGTTGTATCCGCCGATGGATGTGCCGAGTGTTGGCCGAATGTGTGCCATCATGGATCCTTGCGGCGCTGTGGTGTCAGTGATTCAGTATGTGAATGATATGCAGTGATTTTTCAGAGAAATGGAACCTGTGGCAGTGGAATTATGCTACTAACGGATCTTTGTTCAACTGCCATTCAACTTGATTGTGTCAGGCTGAACGTCTGAAACAGGTATCTTCCTGCTTTCTTACCTGAGTATGAGGTGACAGATGAAAAATATCATTGCTGGCGTTATTGCACTGGTAATTGGTTTCTTTGCGCTGACTTTCGCAACAGTGGTGGGCGTTTTCATGGCCTTAGTTGCTTTTATCGCTCAACCGTTCCTGAAGCGTAAACTATCGAAACAGTACGCGACGTTTTATGCTGGCAAGACGAATGGTGCAACCAGCCAGGGACGTGTGATTGAAGGTGAATATGAGCCTGTCCAGCACAATCGATAAGCGACAGTGAATCAGAAAGACACAGAACGCCAGCCAGCAGTGCTGGCGTTTGTTTGATATGCATAAGCTTACTCTGCGTGCAGGCAATGAAAAAAAGCGTCAAGGTGGCCGTCTTCTGAATAAAAGCGATAGCGCCGGTTGGCGCTCTGCAACTCAAAACGCCCATGATCTTCAGCAATCAGCCGAACCAGTACATCAAAGGCTTGCCCCGGATTGCTCCCCCCCAGACGTACTAAGTGAGAAATACTGTAACTGCGATCAGTATCAGCGATTCGGATGCTGCCGTAGTATTTTTTCCAGTTGGCAGTAAAGACTTCGACCGGTTGTCCGGTTCGGTAATAGCTGAAGTTTTCAAATCCTTTGGGGTAGGAGATATCTGCTTTTAAGGCAACATAACGGCGGTTGAATCCCTGATCGGCAATCAAGGCAATCTGGAAATCGGTTTCGATGCGATTGAACTGGTTTTTCGCCAGATGGTAGAGGTCTAAACGACAAACCTGAGTGCCTAACATTGTGCGGCTGGTTGGTAACGGACCGGCAACAGCAATGTGAATGGTACTGGACGCGAGAAAAATGATGTACAGCCAGATACGACACAACATTTCAAAAGACGCCTGTTTACGGCGAGGCTCTTGTGGCCTCGATTCTAGACATTTTTGTATTTCCTCTTGATAGCATAGCGACCATTTGCATCCACTTCCGCTCAGGGTGGCGCTAAGTATCTGAGCGGATCATGATTTTTGTCTTCCGTCTCATGACTGAGCTTATGCTTGGTAAATTTTTGCTTTCACCATATTGCGGTATTGTGCGGGACTGAGGCTGAACTGTTTCTGGAAACGGGTACTGAAGTGATGCGCATCCCGGTATCCAACCTGTTCTGCCACATCCTGAAGGGACAGACCAAAGTCACGTAATAAGCTTTGTGCTGCCTCCATGCGCAGAGACTGTAAGTACTCATGGGGTGTCTGTCCTACTTGTGTTTTGAAGCGGCGCTGAAAGGTTCTGAGTGGCAGGCCACATTGTTCTGCGATGTCTTTGGCGGTGACCGGCAGTGCCAGGTTGCGTTTGAGCCAGTCTTGCGCCAACGCGATCGATTCGTCGAACTGCACCTCGCCACCGATCTGATAGAAGGGCTGCTGATCCGACTGGGAAATCTCATGACCAAAATGGGTTTCTACGGTTTTTGCCACCGACTGGCCGAAATGTTCACGGATCAGGTACAGAATCAGTTCCGATTGCGAGTTAATACTGACCGTGCAATACAAACCGTTGGCGACAGTGATTGAGGCTTGGCGGTTCAGGGTGATCTGAGGATATCTTGCGGCGAATTTATCGTAGTAATACCAGTGGGTTGTTGCAACCTGATGGTCCAGAAGTCCGGTTTCAGCCAGCCAGCAGACACCGGTGCCGGTTGCAATGATTTTTGCACCTTGTTTGTATTGTTGTGTCAGCCAGGGGATCAGTGCCGGACTTTGTTTCAGGACAGACACTGGATTGCCCCAAATTGGAGGCAGAATGATGAAGTCGAATTCGCTGGCGCAGTCCAGTGTCATGTCTGGCTGGATGCGCAGGCCGGATTTTAGCTCTGGTGGTGACAGGCTGCTGGCTACAACAGAAATAGTGACTGGCTGAGATTTCTGGATATGTCGGGGGCGCAGACCTCCAGCGCTGGTAAGCATTTCAGCGGCAAGAGAAATGCCGGTGATCAGGGCGCGGGGGTAAAGGACAAATGCAATGTTCATCGGAGATGCCTGGGCTGATGTTCTGTGGGCCACAGGTGTAATTTTCTGCCTGAACGATTGCTGAAGTGGTGAGAGTCAGCGCTTCGAAATTGGCTCGATCGCACAAGTGTGGCGTATATGTCAGTAATTATGGCGTAATTGCCTGATGTAATACCAGTGTAACTTGGT
Source organism: Photobacterium galatheae (assembly GCF_000695255.1). GTDB lineage: Bacteria > Pseudomonadota > Gammaproteobacteria > Enterobacterales > Vibrionaceae > Photobacterium > Photobacterium galatheae. The sequence goes on from NZ_JMIB01000028.1 coordinate 29,855, forward strand.
AATCTGACAGGCAAGTTAGTTATCAAGTAAGAATTACCCATGAAGTTACCTCTGATTGTCGGAATTGGCGGCATGAATGCCGCAGGTCGTAGTTCAGGTTTTCACAGTTATAAACGCATGCTGGCTGATATCCTGCCGGCAAGCGACATGCATTCAACCTGGCAGGATCTCGCTCATCGAATGGGATTGGCTGAAGGGGAAGTCACCGAATCTGTGATTGAAGCGATCAAGGCGGGCACGCTGGTTCGCCGGATTGAAAGTTTCGACCCGGATCGTGTGTTACACCAGTACAAAGCGGCGCTGTCTGCGGGCAGTGAGCAAATTCGCTTTACATTACGCAAGTCGAAATTACCGGCACATATTCCGGAGAACTGGGACATCGCAGAAGCGGGCAGCAAAGTGCATGTGACCGTGAACGGTGAGCTGGACGCACTGCTGGCAGACTATACGGCTTTTCCGGTCAGCAGCGGGGGAAACATTCCCCGTGGTTTTGAGCCGGGTAAACTATACAACTCCCGTTTCCATCCCCGTGGTCTGCAACTGACCGTTTATGGTGCATCCGATGCCCTGAATTCTCTGGGGGTAGATTGGGATGAAGTGCTCAAGCATATTCGCCCGGATGAAATTTCAGTGTATGCCGGGAGTGGTCTGGCACAGATTGATGATCAGTCGCTGGCAGGGATGGTCGCAGCACCGCTGACCGGCGGCCGAGTCAGCTCCAAAATGATGGCCTTGTCACTGGCAGAAATGCCCGCGGATTTCATTAACGGTTATGTGATTAACAGTGTCGGGACAACGGGCACCAGCATGGGTGCCTGCGCCACCTTCCTGTATAACCTGCGTCAGGGATTGTTGGATATTCAGAGTGGACAGGCGAAAGTGGCGATTGTCGGGAACGCTGAAGCACCTGTGGTCTCTGAAATCATGGAAGGTTTCCGCGTCATGGGCGCGCTGGCTCAGGATGAAGAGCTGCGTGCTCTGGATAACAGCGATACGGTCGATAACCGCCGTGCCTGCCGTCCTTTTTCGGACAATGCAGGCTTTACCATGGCAGAATCAGCGCAATTTGCTGTGCTCATGGATGAAGCGCTGGCGCTGGAACTGGGTGTAACTATTTACGGCACTGCCGCGGATGTGTTCATTAATGCCGATGGTAACAAAAAGTCGATTTCAGCCCCCGGTGTCGGTAACTATGTGACTGTCGCCAAGGCCACAGCACTGGCACAGGCCATTCTTGGTCCTGACGGTGTGAAAAAAACTTTTGTGCAGGCGCATGGAACCGGCACACCACAGAACCGAGTGACCGAAAGTCACATTCTGAATGAAGTTGCGAAAACCTTTGGGATCACAAACTGGCCCGTGACCGCGATTAAATCTTACGTGGGTCACTCCATGAGTGCGGCGGCCGGTGATCAGCTGATGGCGTCACTGGGCGTCTGGCAGTATGGCTGGATTCCCGGGATCAAAACGATTGATCACATTGCGGAAGATGTTCATCAGTCGAATCTGAATATCCTGATGGATCATTATTTTGCCGGAACGACCGGTGATGATATGCAGGGCGTGATTATTAACGCGAAGGGCTTTGGCGGGAACAATGCCTCTGCACTGGTCTTGTCTCCTCAGCAGACCTTGTCGATGCTGGAGAAGAAATATGGCGAGGCTGCGATGGCTGAGTACCTGAGCCGTAATGAAAAAGTCCGTGAAATGATCGCAGAGCGTGACTTGCAGGCGTGTCAGGGAGTTGAGGAGATTCGCTATTCTTTTGGTGAATCTGTGATGGATGAGTCCTCTGTCAGCCTGACTCAGGAAGCGATCCAACTGTCAGCTTTTGGGGAAGCGATTGCTTTACCGACCGTGAACCCTTACGCAGATTATCAGTAATTCAGTCTGAGATTGAATGAAGAACGGGCAGCTTTAGCTGCCCGCTTTTTTACGTTTTTTATCTGTCTTATTCTTCCCACTGAATCAATTGCCCTTTCGGCCAGTGACTGCCTGTCTCATGGTATTTTTTCTCTAACAGGTGTCGTTTAATTTTCAGCGTAGGGGTCAGAATGCCGTTTTCGATGCTCCACGGTTCTTTGATCATCAGAACCCCTTTGATCTTCGCATGAGACTCCAGCTCTTTGTTGATGGCTTCGATGGCGTGTGTCACTCTGCGGGCATAGCGCTCCCGGTCAAAGTCTGGATAATCATGGGGGACTGCCAGCAGAATTGGTGCCGGCATCCCAGAGCCGACCACACACATCATTTCAATACTGCTCAGTTCAAACAAACGCTTTTCAATGGGAACAGGGGAGACAAATTTCCCTTTGGCTGTTTTGAAGTTGTCTTTTTTACGGCCCTGAATGGTCAGGTATCCTTCTTCATCTAAACTGCCCAGATCGCCTGTATGCAGCCAGCCTTCTTCATTGAAGCTCTCTTTGGTGGCAATGTCGTTCTTGTAGTAACCCGAGAACAACCCTTTACTACGCACCAGAATTTCATCATCTTCAGCGATTTTGATTTCAATACCAGGGCCTGCGTTGCCAACGGTGCCGATTTTTTCACTGCGGAAAGGCAGGTTGAGGGTGCCATAGGCAAAGTTCTCCGTCATGCCCCAAGCCTCGGTAATGTTCAGACCAATGGTTTCATACCAGCGCAACAGGGCCGGTGAAACCGGTGCAGAACCGCAACCCAGTACACGTGCTTCATTCAGGCCCAACCCATCAGCCAGCTTCCGTTTGATCAGGCCGGAGATGAACGGGATCTTCAGTAACAGGTTTAACCGGGCCTGCGGTAATTTATCCAGAATGCGCTGTTGGAATAAAGTCCAGAGACGGGGGACAGAAATAAACAGAGTCGGGCGGTGCATTTTGACATCTTCAATGAAGGTATCGAGTGACTCAGGAAAAGCCACCTGAACACCAGCCATCATGGATGTTCCCAGTATGTATACCCGCTCGGTAATGTGCGCCAGCGGCAAGTAGGAAAATAAACGCTCGTTCTCAATGATACCGATATGGTTAATCAGGTTTTGTGCAGAAAAAGCAAATCCGCCATAGGACAGCATCGCCCCTTTCGGCAAGCCCGAGGTGCCGGATGTATAGACCAGAGACATCATATCGTCATCCTGATGAGACGGGCGTTCCTCGAACGGGGTGTGGGCATGGATGAGTGCATTCATCTCATGCTGGCATTCCGGTACATCCGGATAGGGGAAGCTGACTGTCGTGATGTCCGTCAGTCGGCTGGTCACGGCATCAATGGCACGAGTGTTATCCAGTTTGCCGATGAACACCAGTTTGGACTCACTGTGTGTTAAACAGTGTTCAATCGTTTCTTCTCCGGCAGTGGGGAAAATGGGCACACTGACATAACTTCCCAGCATCATGGCCAGATCGCAGATATACCACTCCGCACAGTTTTTAGAGATTAAGCCAATTTTGTCACCGGGTTGTAAACCCATCGCCCGGAGTGCACTGACCAGACGTAGTGCTTTATCCGCGACATCGGCGTACGTGAAATCAGAAAACTGGCGATTGATAATTTGACGAAGAAAAACCTCATTCGGTCGTTGCTCAGCCCATTGCAATACACGTTCGTGTGGTAATACCTGCATCTTGAGCGATTCCCTGGAAGTATTTGGCTGTAAAGGCAAAGTCATGGTTCCGTTCCTTGGTTGTTATTATCTTGTTAAATTATTAAAAGCGGCTTTCTTAGCACCGTCAAGCGTTCACTGTAGTGTTTTTGAGGTAAAAATCTAAATCAAAGTTCAAAATCTTGGCTTAAGTCATTGATTTGTGATGTTGATTGCGACGGAGGACAACATTGGAGCAGCCCTGAAACTGACCAGAGCTGCGGTATGAAAATTGTTACAACCGTTTACGGTTGGGCTGGCGTGGATGGTTCTTTGTAGGCTTTGGTGCCCCACAATGGCACGGTAGACAAGCTGTGCTTGTAGCTCCCTGAGGTTTCTTTGGTTGCATAGGACAGATACATCAATGTCTGGCTGTCAGCATCAAAGATCCGTCTGATCTTCATGGTTTTGAAGAAAACACTCTTCGATTTCTTGAAAACCACGTCACCGCCTTTGGATTTATCGATCGCAGCGATCATTTCTGGCGTAATTTCTCCGGTCTGACGGCAGGAAATGGAAGAGTCACTTGGATCTGAAAAGTCCAGATCGGCTTCAATGCTGGCAATGTGGCAGGTGACGCCGGGAATTAAGGGATCACTGAGTACATTGAGCTTGATATCCTTCGTGGTAAATACGCCAAGACTGACATCGCCGACTTCGTTGTCTGAACAGCCTGCCAGTAAAGATGCTCCCGCGAGCATTGCGGAAAAGAGCAGTGCGCGTTTCATTCAAGGTCTCCATGATGTGTAATAAGAACATGCCAGCATAACCGGAAAAGATGTCTTTTACCTGACTGCCCCTCAAATATTTGTCTGAATGTTTCGAAACACAATGGGTTATCTGTGGTTGCCAGGGGGACGGTTTATCGATGATTGCAGCAGAGACCAGGAAAGGAGTCCTCCCAGAATGACTCCGGTCAGATTCGCCATGGCATCGGAGATGGAGCTTTCCCGGCCGGGTTGGAGCGTGCCCTGAAGGGCTTCCAGCAGACTGCCATAAAATCCTAAGCACATTAATACATACAGGTATCGTTGCCGGTGTTTACTGATCAACAGTGCCAGCGTGGCAAAGAGTCCGTAGCAGAGGGCATGTAAAATAAAATCCAGATGGGCGATACCGTAGCTTTTCAGATCAGTCAGAGTGCCTTTTTCTGCTGGGGGCATGAGCGTCAGCCAGGTGATGAGCAACCCGTGTCCCCAGAAAAGCGCCCGGGCACAGTGCAGTAGTTTTCGGGTTTTGAGCTGTAGGTAGAGGGCGTTGAATTGAGTCAGCGGCACAGTTTCTTTCCGGTTAGGGCCGAGCTTTCAGCAGCCGGCTCAAATGGCTGACAGGAACGGCATAAGTAATGGCACTGGGCTGGGCCAGTGCGTTTTCTTTTGTATTTTTCACCAGTACTTTATTGATAATAGCGATGACTTCACCGTTATTCTGGCTGTAGACCGGGCTGCCGCTGTTTCCGGGATAGGCCGTGGCATCTAACTGATAGACAAAAAATGGGTTCTTCAGATGCTTCAGCCGCGAGACAGAGAGCTCTTTCGCAGTGCGTGCCGGAATTGCAATGGGCGTGATGCTGGAGATCATTCCCCTGTGCGTGACCGGATAAAGGCCCAGAATTGCCCCGATGGGGAATCCGGTAAAGCTGTAGATTTCACCTTCCCGAGCCTGATGGGAAGAGAGCCGAAGGGCAGGTAGCGGTTGGCCGCTGATTTTGAGAATGGCCAGGTCATGTTCAGCATCCCGTGCGACCACATGTGCAGTGCGGATATCCGGTGCTTTGCCTGTCCCGACAAAAACCACAAAGGTTGTATTCTTATTTGTCGCGATGGTGGTGGGGACGACATGGCTGTTGGTCGCAATGAGCGACCCATCTCCGATCGCAAAACCGGTCCCGCTTAAACTGGCTCGGGGAGTGGCCAGTTTCTGATAAGTACCTACGCCGACGATGGAAGGCTTAATCTGGCTAATGACCTCAGGTAATGCGGCGTGGGCGGAAAATGGCACTGCCAGCATCACCAGTCGCATGAAGAATCCGGTCAAGAGTGCACTGTAAGTTCTGACAGGAGAGAACATCGTTTTTTGGCCTCTTATTTTGGTGGCTATTTCTTCTTTGGTGGATTTTAGAAAAACCGCCCCGCATGAACGGGGCGGCCGGAAACTACAGATTGATCTGCGCTTCCAGTTGACGTTTAAGTTGCAGCAGTTCCGGATCGGTCGTCGTAACGCCGTTCAGCACATCCCGCGCGTTTCCTGCTTTTTTATTGGCAAGCAGACTTTCAGCATAATGCAAGGCAACTTCCGCATTGTTCTGCACTTGTTTGTAGGCTTTTTCGAGCATTGGCAAAGAGTTGGCTGTCTCACCGGATTTCAGCAGGCAATAGCCGTAGGTATCCTGAATCTGAGGATGCTCTTTTGCCAGCTCAATCGCCTTCGAAGCGTTGTCACAGGCTTGTTTGTAGTCTTCTTTTGACATGTACAGCCAAGCCAGGTTATTCAGCGCCAGTACATTATTCGGATCTTTTTCTAACAGCGTACGATATTGAATCATGGCTTTGTCCGGCTGGTGTTTCAGCTGGAGTTGCGCCAGTGTTAAGCGCAGTGGTACGGCTTTATCACCATGTTCCTTGAGAACTGCTTCAATAAATGAGATTGCTTTTTCTGGCTGATGGCTCATGACATAGGCTCCGGCGACGTCGTTTGCGCTCTGGATGCCCGGATAAGCCTCGTAACGCTTCAATTGCCAGGTGATAGCTTCTTGATATTGCTGGTGCTGTAGATAAATCATCGCCTGTATTTGCATGAAATATTGCTGCTGTTTTGTTTCATCAGGCATTTTGTTCAGTGTTTTCTGGCTGGCATTTAAATCACCCAGCTTCAGTTGCAGCCCGGCTTTCATCAGGGAAAACAGCGGCGTCTGACTGAATTGCAATTCAGCCTTTTCCGCGATAGACAGAGCGTCTTTCATCTTGTTATTCATTTCTTTGAGCTGAATATTGCGGATGTAAGCCTGTTGATTCAGGACATCCATTTCAAGCCATTTCGCATAAGCCGCTTCGGTTTCACGGTAGTCTTTCTGATAGAAATAAATATCGCCGAGTAATCGCCAGCTTTGGGCGGTTTGCTGTTGTGGCGTCAGGGTTTTGATATAAGCGATAGCTTTTTCCGGTTGCCGTTGCAGGATGTACCCACGGGCCAGATCCAGTTTCAAGGCAGTATTGTTCGGGTGAGCTTTCACCTGAGCCGCAACCATGTCAAAGGCTTGCTGAAGGTTGTCGCTCATTTGTGCGTACCGGTAAAGGGTCCGGGTGGTCAGTGAGTGCCCGGGCTTGCTTTTGTAGACTTCACGGGCGTAAGCAAAGGCTTTTTCAGAATCACCATCCACGGCGGCGATCTGGGCCAGCCCGAGTTTGGCCTGAATGTTGTCCGGATTTTTGCTGAGCACTTTGCTGTAGATGGCTTTTGCCTCAACGGGTTTGTTTTCCACCAGCAGGACTAAGGCTTTGAGCATGTTTGCTGCGTTATCTTCCGGATCTCGGGCAAGCCATTCGTTCACAACACCATGTAATTGCTCGTAATTTCCCTGTCTTAAGTAGTAGTAGGCCAGTCCCAGATTGGCTTCAGGCATATCCGGATCGCTGCTCAGAATCTCCTGGAGTGTCTCAATACCATTTGCATCGTTACTGGCCAGCTGCAACAGGCCAAGGCGAAGCTGATTGTCGGCAGAAGGGTCTTCTGTCGCCTGTTCAGCCAGTGAGAGGGCAAAATCTTTCCGTCCGATTTTGGCAAATTCCAGACTCATATTGGAAATGAACTGACTGTCTGCCTGATCTGTGGCATCAAACCCACGCATGGTCTGCATGGCACCGTCGATATTACCGAGTTTGAGCTGACTCGCGGCATAAAGGCGCTTGACCATATTGTTTTCGGTCATCACGGGGATGATTTTTTCTAATCGTTCACTGGCGAGTTCATAGTTACCCTGATGATAGGCAACGACGCCGGAGATGAGATAGGTGGTGACATTCCGGGAGCCATTTCGAATCGCCAGATCTGCGTGTACCTTTGCTTCGTCTTGCTCGCCTCTGGCATAAAGAATGGTTGCTTTCAGGTCATTCGTCAGTGCGTGTCCGCTGTAGGCTGTTAATAAGGTATCAACGTACTTTTCGGCCTCATTCAATTGCTGTGTTTTCACCAGCGCCTGAGCCAGATACAGGGTGTATTGCAGGGCTTTGGGTGCATGCTGTACGGCTTTACGATAACTATTTGCGGCGGCCTGGTCTTGGTTGAGGCTGGTTTCAAGGTGGCCTTTCAGCAGCCAGGCTTCACTGCTGTCCGGGTAAGCCTGAACAATGGTTTCAACTTGCTTGAGCGCCACTTCGGCGTGCTCATGGGTGGCATCCAGGCTGGCTTTTGCAAGCCGGACATACAGGGTTGTCTGGCCTGTGTTTTGAGCCTGCTGGAATGCATCTTGTGCATTTTCAGGATCGTTATCCATCAACATGGCCAGAGACGCCATGGCGTAAATATCTGCGAGGGCTTCGGGATGATGACTGCGGGGCCGTTTGGCCAGATCGGCTATCTCGGTAGATTTCCTCTGGCCCAGATAGGCGCGGGCCAGAAGGGGTTCTACTTCATTTTTGTCCTGGGAGGCACGCAAGGCTTTAAATAACTCTTTTTCGGCACTGGGAAAATCGCCTTGCTGAAGATAGACCTTGCCCAGCATCAGGCGGGCCTGACTGGCATCTGGGTGCTGTTGGATGGCATTTTTCAGTTCAATAACAGCGGCATTCACTTCATTCTGACTGAGATAAGTGTTCGCCTTAGCCATGTATTCTTCCAGCGGCTGTTCACCGCAGGCTGTGAGCGTTGTAGCGATCAGTCCGGCAAGCGCCAGAACATTCAGTGAAGTACGAGGTAACTTAGCCATAAGTATCCCTGTCGAATTTTTTGTGATGGACTTTTTTAGGATAGTCATAATTTTGACGCCAAGCAGAATTGGCTGTACAAAAAAACGACATATTTAAAATAAACCCGGAAAGTCAATTGCTTTTGGTTTGCTATGATTGAGACAACTGACCCTAGGGAATGTTGGACAGCAGCGGATGGCTCGAAACAGTGATTTTTTCCAGTGTGAATGGGTAGTTAGCCCGGACCTGAAATGGTTGAAAACGCAATGGCTGGAACTGGAAACTCGTGCAGAATCAAACCTATTTTTATCCTGGCTTTGGATTGGAACCTGGTTGGATTGTTTTGTGGACGATTTTTATGTGGTGGTGGCTCGCAATGATGAATGTACCGTAGGGCTGGGTATTATCGTTATTCAAGAAAAAAAGATGGCATCGCTGTCTTTCGGCCGTCAGTTCTGCCTGCATCGAACAGGCGATCGGTTGCAGGATCAAATCTGGATTGAATATAACGATTTCCTGCTTGATTGTTCGGTTGCCGAGCTGGTGCGTCCGTTAATGACTGCCTGTGTGATGAGCAACATGAACGGGACAGACACTTTTGTGGTCGGGGCCAGCAAAGACATGGACTTTTTAGGCAGCTCGGTGATGGGGACAGACACTTTTGTAAACGGGACAGACACCCTGATGGTGCTGGCCGATGGCACCGTTGTGTTGCCGGAGCGGGAAGTTGTGTGGGAGTCCCAGGCTTTTCTGCTGGATTTTGCTCCCCTTCATGAGCAACAACAAACTCTGGACAGTTATCTTTCCCGCAGTGCCAGATATCAGATTAAACGTAGTCTGAAGAAATATCAGGCACAGGGCGAACTGAAGATCATCACAGCCAGTTCAGTTGCGCAGGGACTCGCGTTGTTTGAGCATGCAGCAGGGTATCACCTGAAACGTTGGGGAGATCAGCCCGAGCAGAGTGGTTTTGCAAATCCATATTTCCTTCGCTTTCATCAGGCGTTGATTCGCCGTGGTCTGCCCGCCGGCGCTGTAGCGATTCATCATATTTATGCCGGTGAGCTCGATCTGGGAGTCGTGTATAACTTTCATCATGGGAACTGGGTGTTGTTTTATTTAAGCGCACTGAACTATGACTTTGGCAGCGCAATTGAGGACAGGCACCTGAAACCGGGGTTGGTGGCACATTATCTGTTGATTCAGAAGGCTATGGCACAAGGATTCTCTGGTTATGATTTCATGGGAGGACTGTCCCGATACAAGCAAACTTTTGCCAATCAGACAATCGGGCTAGCGGTTTATCATTACCGATTTCCACATCTCCTGTATGCCATGAAAAAACTTATTCGTGGCCTGAAGCGTCGGGTCTGGTCACAAAACAGTTCTCGCTGTTCTTGAATGCGCCGGCAAAACTATCTTGTGTGTTGACTGTGTTTCCGCAAAAGTCGGTGACTGTCCTTTGAGTGACACTGTGTACTGCAATAGGATAGATGGTGGCCTGAGATATCAATTCTGCTTGTCTGACCTGATTTTTTGGGGAAAAGTTGCCAATGGCGGGTGACTTGAACCAATCATCGAGCTTCTGTTTTTCGGTCAGAAAGTTGTTGGTAAAAAGCAGGTTGTGAGATGCAATGGCATTCCCCTGATCACGTTCGCGAATTTGCCCGCCAACGATATTGTTCAGCAGTCTGGCGCTGGACTCCGGGAAGCGCACATCAACGCCAGAAGTGTGATAAAAAATGTTGTTGTTGACCAAGGCGTCACTGGTTCTATTGATATAGAGGCCGACATCGTTGCAGTGCATGACAATATTGTTTCTCACGGTGTGGTGAAATCCTTCAGACGAACTCTGTTCCCGCCGGTTTTTCTGATTCATACCGCCGCCCCCCAAAGATAGCCCGACTTGAAATCCCCCGTATTGACGGCTGCTGGTATTACAGATCACCAGGTTGTTCTCAATGAGCCCATTTTTGCCACCTCCTTTCATAAATGCGCCGTAGCTGACCTGATTTCCCCCGGTTTTAATAAAGTCGCGAATAATATTCCGGTCAATGACCCAGGCATTCCCATGATCAAGGTTAATGGGAGTGACGGGGCGGGAAGTATTCCTTGGCTGCGTGTTATAGAAATGATTTCGGCGAATGATACCGTGATCCGGAAATGATTGATTGATGCGGTTCACCTTGATTGCAGCATTGAAATCAATAAAGGTATTGTTTTCGATGAGGCTGTGATCGGCATTGCCGACAATGTGCAGCGCATGCTCACAGTTTGAGGGTTCGGCACAAACGCCTTTGAAGGTCAGCCCGGAGATTGTCCAATGGGGTTGGTTGAGAACAATCCCTTCCAGGCTATCTATCGCCAGTACAACGTGTCCGGGTTCTTCAGCGCGAAGCGTGATTGGTCTTGACGCAGAGGGGGTCACCTGGCTGATATCAAATCGCTTTCCCTGCAGCGAATAACGGCCTTTCTTGAATACGATTTCCTGCCCCGGGAGAACCTGTTTCAGGGCTTTCCTGAAACCCTGGGCATCGGATACCCAAAGCGTGCCTAGCGGCGCAGTTGGTTTTGCCGGTTCTGAACGCCAGTCCGGCCCGATCGTCGGCCAGTAACGGGTATCAAACTTACGCCAAAAATAAGAAGGGCTGGATAAACTGTTTGCGACCCCGGCAATGGCCTGATGCACCGGTTTCAGTTCAGGTAATTGCTGCTTCAGTTCATTCGCTGAATGACGGAGAGCGGCGGGCAGTGTCTCCCCCTGAGTGTCCCATTGCCTGACGAGATATAGCCCACCACTGATGACAGCAAGGTGGGTCACGATGCCAATCGTGGCGAAGTAGGTTTTCAGTCCGCGGTGAAGCATCCGCATCCTCCCGAATCACAATAAAATACGCTGGGTAGTTCAATGAAGACAGCAAGAAAATTCATAACTTATTGTGGTGAGTATAGGTAAGAATTGAACCGTCTGGCTAAACGTCCGCTCTGAGAGTGCTCTGAACAGGTCCGAATGTTGATTTGGGACAGGCACTTTTGGGTTGGCACTTTATGAAAAATTTGTCCAGCCGAGACGTAATACTTTCAGGTGAGCTTCAGGGGATTTTTGTGATCACTATGGTTGCTCAGCAGTTCTTGTGCCATCTTTATGAAGTTAACCGATAACAATAAATAGCCGTATTTTGTGTGCCAATATCCGGAACAGAGAAGTGATTCCACGCCGGAACCGTGATGGAACCAGGGGCTGAGATGGTTGCTAAACTGCTGGTAGTGATTCATGCAGAAGAAGAATTTGACTGGGGGCAGGGGTTCAACAGCACGAATAATGCTGTCACCCATCATCAGGCGCTCATTCCGTTTATGGGTGAATTGATCGATATGGGCGCCAAAATTACGCTTGCAATGGATTATCCTTTTGTCGACAGCCCTGGCGGGCAAGAAGTGATTGCGCAATATCTGAATCGGGCTGGTCAGCAAGTGGAATTTGCGGCTCATCTGCACCCCTGGGTGAATCCGCCTTATGTTTCAGGCGAGGTCACTGCGTCCGAGTTTGAATCTTACCCCTGTAATCTTTCACCTGACGTTGAGTTCGAGAAAATCCGTGTATTAACGGAAAAAATTCAGTCTGTTTCAGGGAAGGCTCCGGTGACTTATCTGGCCGGGCGATTTGGTATCGGCCCATCGACCAATCAGCATTTACGATCGCTTGGGTATCAGGTTGATCTCAGTATCAGTGCTTATTGTGACTTTAGTCATCAGCAGGGTCCGGATTTCAGTGAACGAACCAATATGCCTTTTGTTGAGAACGCCATTCGTCATATTCCCCACACCAGTTCATGGTTGTCGGTGTCCAGATTGCTCGAAATGAAAGTGAACCAGTTTCCGTCGTGGTGTAAGAGCCTGAATCATTCGGGGATTACCCGGCTTTTGGGTAAAGCCCTCAGGTTGAGAAAACACCGTCTGTCCCCGGAAGGAAACGATCTTTCGCAGCTTTTAGCGATTACTCAGGCGCAATTAAATATCGGCCAGGATGTGTTTGTCCTTTCATTTCATTCACCCAGTCTGGTGGCAGGGATGACGCCCTATGTACAGACCCCTCGGGATTGTCTGAATTTGAAATCAACGACACGCCGGTACATCGAATGGTTCCAGCAAGAGCTTGGCGGTGAAATCGTACTGGCGAAAGATATGGCGACGAGACACGCCTAGAGGCTGGTGTTATGGCAGACAAATATTCCCAGGCGATCTTCTCGGGTGCAAAGTGGTCGATGCTGACGATCTGGTACAACCGTTGTATCGGGCTGGTCAGCACATTGGTACTTGTCAGGCTGCTTTCTCCGGAAGATTACGGCGTTGCAGGTTTTGCCATGTTCTTTGTTTTTTTCTTTATTGCGTTGTCTACCGTCGGTACAAAGCGATATGTGCTGATGGAGAACACAGAAGATGAAGAGAAACTCAACAGTATCTGGTCGCTCAATTTGCTTTTTCGGTTGGTGAGTGCCGTCATTCTTTGGCTGTCTGCTGACTATGTTGCCCTTTATGCCAATGAACCCAAAGTAGCACTGGTGGTGAAAGTGGTCAGTGCGATCCCACTGATACGTGCCTTTCACAATGTGGGCATGGATGTGTTTGAAAAAAACTTCAATTTTAAAATGGAAACAGTGATGCTGATGGTCGCGAAAACCCTCAGTACGGCTTGCACTATCCTACTTGCATTTGTGGTCGGTAACTACTGGGCACTGGTGACCGGTGTGGTTCTGATGGCCGTGATTGAAGTGATTGCCAGCTATATTCTATGTCCGTTTCGTCCACGCTGGAGCACACGTTACTGGAAAGAGCAATGGCAAGTGTCGAAATGGCTATATCTGGTCTCGGTATCTGGTTTTCTGCGTTCCCGGGTCGATATGCTGGTTTTAGGTAACCTGCTCAATAGCCGCGATGTTGGCTTCTATAATATGGCACAGGAATTTGCCTGGTTGCCCTTTACCGATTTTCTGGCACCTATGAATCGGGGGATATTCTCCGTGTTTGCAAAAATTAAAGAGAATGAGGCGCTGTTAAAAGAGCGGATTTACTCTCAGCTGGCGTTACTGATGTTATTAGTGATGCCGGTCTCTTTCGGTATGTGTGCTATCAGTGAGGATTTTGTTCGAGTCATTTTGGGGCAAAAATGGTTGATGGTGATTCCTGTGATGCAGCATCTTTCTTTTCTGATGATCGTGATGACCCTGTATATGCTGGTTAATAGCGTGCTGATCTTAAAATCAAAGATGCCATTACTCTTTTTGTGTGATTGCGTTGCGATTGTTCTGGTGATAGGCAGTTTCTATGGTCTGGGTTATGACACACCCGCAGATCTGTCGATGGTGCGGTTGAGCGTGGGTGGTGTTTTTCTGGTGTGTGTGGCGGTGATTTCTCTGTCGGTGATTCGGCTTCAAGCGAGACGTTTTCTGCCGACCGTATTATTGCCGATGGCCGTGTCGGGTTTGATGTATTTCTGCGTGAGTGCTGTTTCGGCCCATATTGAGAGTCATGTGATTGGACTGGTGATGAGTGTGATGACCGGGGTTGTGGTGTATACCGTGACGATGATCGTGATGCTGCCTGTTGCTGTCCGGTGGATACCTGAATATCGAACCCTTCAGCTCAAGCTTGGTCGGATGTTCCGTATTCCGTCTTACCAATAACGGTGTGAAACATTGTTGAAAGCCGTGATTTGCGTATATTGCTGATGTTTATGCATGATGTCAGGCTGGTATTGATAAACGAATTATCGTCAAAATTTTGTTGGTCGCTGAATCCGGTTCTATAGTGAAAGAATAAGCGTAGCAGCCGAATGGTTTTGTTGCTTGTTGTTCGATAAATCTATGTATTTATGGGTTTAATTTCCAAAAAACAGCAGGTCGGAGTGAAGGATGGAATCGATTCTTTTCGCGATGGGATTGTTTTTACTGGTTTACCTTTGTATTCGTTCTCTGAAGCAAGACAAAGAAATGACGCCAAAACAGCAAGCAAAACCATATGATCGCAAATAAAGTCAGGGAGACCGGGTCATGAGAGATCTCATATTTTTAAGTGTTTTCCTGATATTGGCCTGTTTATCCTTCAGAAGGCCTTACATGGCTGCTTCACTCTGGCTGTGGTCGGGTCTCTTTGTCCCCTCCTATTGGGTTTACAGCTTTGCGAAACCCATCAGCTACAATACAGTTTTTGCACTCATTACCTTTGCGACCTACTTGTTTTCAAAGCGTAAGCCCGTCATTTTGTTTGATGGCATTCTCTTATTTGCATGTCTATTCTGGATGCTTACCGGACTGACAACCTACAACACGATTATTTTTCCAGAGTTGGTCTGGCCGGAGTGGGAAAAATTTTCAAAAGTGTTTCTGATGTTTTTTATGGTTGCACTGATTGTCAGGCAACGGCATGAGTTTGAGATGCTGATCTGGGGCATCATTATGTCTGTAGGTTTTATCGGGGCGATAGAAGGTCTGAAGTTTATTGCCAGTTTAGGCGGACATAAAATTCAGGGGCCCGACGGCCATTTGCTGTCTGATAATAATCATTTTGCCACGGGCCTTTGTATGATTATTCCGCTCATCATTTATCAGCTGAAGGCGGTTGAAGAGAAATGGATTCGGTTGGGTCTCATCAGTATGGTGGTCCTCTGTATCCTGGCAATTTTGGGAACATATTCTCGTGGTGGCTTTTTGGCACTTGCGATTATTGGCTGTTACTTCTGGTTGAAAAGTAAAAAGAAAGTTCTGACTTTGATCGTCGTCGGTTTTGTGGCTTCAGTGTCTGTCCTGTTATTACCACAGCAGTGGTATGACCGAATGGAAACGATTGAAACAGCCGCAGATGATTCGTCTTTCATCAATCGGGTGAATTCCTGGAAAGTTCATACATTAATGGCGATGGAACGTCCACTATTCGGCGGCGGATTTAAAGCTGCTTATTTTCAGCCTGTTTGGGACAGACTGTCGATGGATGTCTATAAAATCGACTGGGTTGAAACCCCACCGCCAAGCAAAAAAGTCACGGCGGCTCATAGCATTTATTTTCAGGTACTGGGTGATCATGGATTTATCGGCTTGGTGTTGTTTTTGCTGATTATCTTGCTGTCTTTTCTCAAAATGCGTTGGGTCATTGTGACGTTAAGCCGACCACCCTGGCAGCAGGACTACCGATGGCAGGTTGATTTGGCCAGAATGATGCAGGTGTCATTATTGGCATTTTGTACTGCAGGCGCGGCTTTATCGTTGGCTTATCTTGAACTTTTCTGGGCACTGGCTGCTGCGATGGCTGGGCTGACAATGCAGGTGAAAGTGATGGTGATGCGGGAGCATTCACGACGGAATGCGGCTGAAATTCATGGGTATTCATCTTCATAAGGGGACAGGCACTTTTCCGTTCCTCTTTTTAAAAAGTGGGACAGACAGTGTTTGGTTGAGAATAATTAGTTCCGAAGAAAAAATGACTGATGGAAATTTCATACGGAATGAACGGGAAAGGGGAGATTTAACTCGAACATGGCATGAATTGCTGTTGTTACTGATGAAACCTCAGTATGGGGTAATGTTGGTCGTGCAGTTGAAATTCAGGATGAACAGTACGGGTTAGCTTTTGGGAGCCAGACATACTCCGGACATTTTCTGACGTCCTAAAATCGGCAAACAGGCTCTGATAGAAGATTCTGTACCCATAAGAGTCCCTTTTTCGATGCGTGAGAGAGAAGCTGGCCAACTGATGTCATCAAAGCCTAATCTGACGATGATTGAAGGTTGTGTTGGCTTGATTTGCCCTTGAGAACCCTCCCGCATTTGTCGCCCCGTAAAATCAACGAGTTCCAGATAGTCCATCAGACGAAAGGGGAGGCCATCCGTCAATGTTGAGTCTGGATGACCCACGAATGGATAGAGATTGGGGGCTGTCGCTTCATGTTTGTGCAGTGAATCGATTCGTGTTTTTATCGATGTGTGGAGCGAGGTTTCTGGCGTCTCGGCGATTCCAGCGCGAACAGGGTTTAAATCAACATAGGCCATGGCTGCCGCAACCGCTTTTTCATCAAGCAAGGCCTGACTTTTAAAACGCCCTTCCCAAAAGTGCCCGGTACAACCATCTTCTTTATTCGCTTCTGTTGCAATGTACTGGTTGAGCAGTCGCATGAACCAGCTAATACTGTACAGCCGTTGTCGCCAGGTGTTGATGTAGTGGCAAACTGTTTTGTATTCTGCTTCAGATTGAATTTCTCCTCTCAAGTAGCGCTGAATGGTGACAGGTGCAAGATGAAAGGTGAGCCAGCGTTGAATGACTTCCATGTCCGTCAGAGATTCTGCCTTTGGTTTATTGATGTGCAGGACGAGGTGATAGTGGTTGTTCATAATGGCATAAGCACAAATATCAATGCAGAACACTTTTGCGAGTGCAAACAGCCGCTCTTCAATGGCGCCTCGGCGGTGTTCATAACTCATCCCCGTCACTTGATCGACTCCACAAAGTAAGGCACGCCTGACACAGCGGGACATGCAGTGGTAATAAGATGTCGCTTCGAGGCAGATTTGTTGTTGTCTGGCAATGGTCATTTGAACACACTTAGTTGACTGTATAAATAAACAGTATCCTGGTGCGGTGAGGATGGGAAGCCAGGTGTTTTGAAATGTCGATGAATTCCTCAAAAGTATGAAATTGTGGGGATTTATCTGTTACACAATGAAGTGACTGTCCCTGTTAGTGGTTCAGATGGAAAAAGTGTCTGTCCCAGTTTGCGCCAGCTTGCGGCGCACCGGAATTCAATAGCGTTCAATTAACTGTTGAAAGCGTGAGACAATACTTTTGGCGTTGTGATGCCAGGTTAAGCTGCGGCGGTGAATCGTTTGTGCCGCTTGGTGACTCAGGTGCTGGCGAAGTTGTGGATCTGATATCAGGCGTTCGATGCACATGAGCATCTCATTTAAATTTCCTTCCTGAAACAGCAGGGCATTATCGCCGTCGGTCAGAAGTTCTCTGATGTTTTCGCTATCCGGCGCGACAATGGCTTTCCCACAAGCCAGATATTCGATCAGTTTTAACGGTGAGCACCAGGGCGTCACCGCAGGCTGAATTGCAATATCGATTTGTGTCAGCCAGTCGGGCATGGTGTCCCGAGACGCCAAACCCACGATGTGGATTTGTTCTTCAGCATGAAGCGCCTGCGCTTGCTGACGGAGATCATTCAAAACCGGGCCATCGCCCACGATGAGAAGCTTGATCGGTTGCGCATCGCTATCTCGATCATGGTTGGCTTGAGTGATTAACGTAAGAACGTGGTCTAATTGATGCCATTCGCGACAGAAGCCGACAAATCCAATCACTAAGTGGCCGGCAAGGTCTGGATGCTTGCTGCATGTGTTGGGGTGGAAGAGCGCTGTATTTACGCCATTGGGAATAACGGTGATTCGATCTTCAGGAACACCCGCGTCGCGTACATCGCTGGCGAGGACATGGCTTACAGGGAGAGTGTGGTCAGCATTTCGCCAGGCAACAATTTCAGACCAGCGTGCGAGCCAGGTGAAGGTAATACCGCCATACTGGCAGCGCTCTTTGAACAAAGGTGCGTTTATTTCCAGAATCAGTGGCAGGTTGAAAACTTGCTTGGCAAGGATGCCAGATGGAAAGAACAGGTTATAACGTTCGTATATTGCATCGGGCCGGTGTTGCTGGATGGCACGGCAAAGTCTGAAAAAATCGTAAGCACTGTAGCCTAATTCCAGTAACTCACAAAGAAAACGTGGAAATCGACGGCGTAATTGACTTACCCAACCACCATCTGCACCGAAATCAGCGTGCTCTGAAACTGCCGGAGCAATGAGAATCACTTCATGCCCCTGTTGTGTGAATGCATCGATAATGGCGTCAATATGCACAAACTGGCCGTCTTTTGATGCGATTCGATGATGATAAAGAATTTTCATGAGGTCTTCCTGATAAGTTGATTAAACAACTGATACTGACCTTCAGATGTCGCTGACCAGTCGAATTGTTCAGCGTATTGCCGGGTCGCTGCACGAGGAAAAGGGTTGTCGAGTAATTGCTGAATACCTTTTGCGATTGCTAACGCATCACGTTCTACAAGCTTACCGGCGCGGGGCTGTCGCACGACTTCAGGTGTCCCCCAGATATTGGTTGCGACCACAGGCGTACCACAGGCCATGGATTCGAGTAAGACGTTTGCCCAGCCTTCGCGATCCGACGCGAGTGTCAGTACACTCGCTGCACCATAATATGCAGAAAGCTCTTCCTGACTGAGTCGCCCCAGAAAACGGACTCTGTCTGTGACCCCGTACTTTCTTGCGAGGACAGACAGTGTTTTCTTTTGTGGTCCGCTGCCGGCAATCAGCAGTAAAGCTGTCGGAAGCTGACGAAGCGCTTCAATGACCAGGTGATGCCCCTTGCGTTCGATGAGTAAACCGACGGAAAGCACAATCGGGATATTGAGTGGCAGGCCAAGTGCCTTTCTGAGTAATTGCTGCTGCTCTTCATCATTAAAGCTGAATAGATCGAGATCAACACCATTGCGGAGGGTGCTGACTCTGTTTGGCTCTGCACCTAAGTCAATCATCGCGGTTCGGAGTGCATCACAGACGGCCAGATTATGGTGACTGGCTGTCATGACTTGTTGAATGCGTTTACGTGCGCTGGGGTATGTTGGGAGCAGATTGATGTCTGTCCCTCTTGCAGTCACCGTGAAAGGTTTGTTGAAGGTTTTTGCTGCTTCGGTGATGGCGACACCATCCGGGTAATAGTAATGGCCATCAATGAGGTCGAAGTCGAAGCCTTGTTGCATCATTTTTCGGATCTGCTTTTTGAGCGTATATGCCAGCGTGGTGGGTGTCAGATACATCCCAATTTTGGGAATGACCAGATATCTTGGGTGATACACCTGTATTCCGAATCGGTTTTCGGTTAAGGGGACAGACGCAAATTCACTGTAACGGCCAAAGATAGGGTGAGAGAGCGGAAACCAGGGGACAGGCGCGATCACGGTGAGCCTGATGTCAGGATAGTGCTTTTTCAGTTGCCGGAGCCGGGTTTCAACGAAGATTCCATGCCTGGGATTTACGGCGTTTGGGTACAGGGTCGAGATAGTCAGGATTTTCATGGCGCCTGTCTCCCCAAAAACTGGGCGAACATTAAAAGGCTCCAAAGTGCTACCCCATGATCGCGCTGGCTGCTGGTATGTTCAGTGATCATTTTTTTGAGTTGCTCAGGGACAAAAAAGCCGCTGTCCAGCATGACTGGCGAGAGGACTTGCTCGTGAAGCATGGGTTGAAGCTGGTGGCGGAACCAGTGGGCCAACGGCATGCTGAAGCCCATTTTGGGGCGATAGAGGATGTCTTCAGGAAGATAGGATTCCAGTGCTTTTTTGAAACTGTATTTACCTTCCTGTTTTCGGATATTGTCCTTGCTTGGGATTCGGAATGCCCACTCAAGCAGTTGGTGATCCAGTAAGGGGGCACGCACTTCTAACGAGTTTGCCATGCTGGCTCGGTCGACTTTGGTCAAAATATCACCCGGTAACCAGGTTTTGAAATCCAGATATTGGACTTGTTTCAGCGGATCGTCCGTTGGAGCGTTGAGGGCATGCTGACGTAGTATTTCGTGTCCTGTATAACCGCTCAGTTTGTGTCGGTAGCCCGAACTGAACAAAGACTGTCTGTCCTGATAACGAATTTTCGAGAGGGTATTCGCGTAAGCATCAACAGCGTCAAGGGCCAGAGACTGAAAGGTCGTTTTCGCTCGGAAACGTTGCGGAGCCCAGTCTGCTTTGGGATACACCTGTCCGAGAAACCCAAAAACAGGTTGACGAATAGAGGAAGGAAGCATTCCCCGAACTTTTTGTTCGGCCAGATGAAATCGATAGCGACGATAGCCGGCAAACACTTCATCTCCCCCATCGCCAGACAGGGCGACAGTGACCCGTTTTCTTGCCAATTGACAGACTAAGAATGTTGGAAGTGCCGAATCGTCGGCAAAAGGTTCATCATAAAGTCGGCCGAGAACTTCGATCAGGCTGACATCTTGCGCACTGATTTGCTGCGCCTGATGCGTTGTCCGGTATCGGTCGGCGATCTGGCGGGCATATCGCGTTTCATCAAATCTGGCTTCATTAAATCCGATGGCACAAGTGTTGATTGGATTGGACTGTAGCTCGGACATCAGTGCGACCACGGCGCTGGAATCAACGCCGCCCGACAGGAAAGCACCGAGAGGAACGTCGGAGACCATGCGAATTCTGACCGCTTCTCTCAGTTGTTCAATGAGTGATTCCTGTGTCTGATGCCAGGTCAGTTCTGATGCAGGTGCGGCCAAATCCCAATATTGGAATGGTGATATTTGACTGCCAGGTTGAAGGGTGAGTGCATGTCCTGCCGGAAGCTTGAAAATGTTGCGATAAGCGGTGAAAGGGTCGGGAATGTAGCCAAACATGAAGTATTCTTCAGCCATTTCAGTGCGAAGGGTACAGTCAGTATCCGGATGTGCGAGCAGGACTTTCATCTCTGAAGCGAAGAGTAACTGTCCTTTTGGGGTGACGGTATAGAACAACGGCTTCTTTCCTAACCGATCCCGGGCCAGAAATAGGGTGTGGGTGTTTTTATCCCATAGAGCAAAAGCAAACATTCCGCGAAAACGGCTCAGGCAGTCTGTCCCCCATTGTTCCCAGGCATGCACAATCACTTCAGTATCGCTCAAAGTACGGAACTGGTGACCAAGCTGTTTCAGTTCGCTGGCAAGTGCGTTGAAATTGTAAATTTCACCATTGAAGACAACTGCAATGGTGTGATCTTCATTAAAAAGGGGCTGGTGTCCGCCAGAGAGATCAATAATAGACAGACGGCGGTGTGCCAGTCCCACCCATTCATCGAAGTAATATCCCTCATCATCCGGACCACGATGGCGCTGAAGCCGATTTATGTGTTGTAGCAATCTTGAATCAATTTGATCTGCGTGCTGCAGATTCATAATGCCTGCGATACCACACATAATCTCCCCCCTAAAAGCGCCATTTTTTGATGAATTTTCTTTGATAAATTTGTTTTTATTGGTTTTTTGCCGCAAGAATTCCGTTGTTCTGCTCAGCAATTCTCAGGATTTCAGTATCATTCAGTTCTGAACTGGCAATGGCGAAGACATCTGAAAATCCTTGTTGTCCGGCTAAGCGATAAGATGCTTTGACTAATTTGATGGCTAACGGATGACTGCTGCAAAAGTCATTGACGCAATACCAATATAGAACATGCATGGTGCCGCCACTGGCATTTGCTACGGTCATTGTTCTGGCCCTGACCCCCGAGGCTAAGTTGACTGGCTGGATTGTTTTCAGTGACCAGGTTTCTTTATTGAAAAGCTGATTGAGGCTGCTGATTAGCTCGCCATCTTGCTGCCAGATGTTGTAACGGGCCGTAAAAATCTCAGCTTTACCATCTGCCGTCGTCTGGCGTTGGTGTGTTTGAGCATAAGGAAAAGTAATCCCCCATGCAGACAGCGTTTCAGTTTGACTGGCTTGAAAAGTGGTGTTTGTCTGCGTCGTGGGTGACAGATGCTGTGACAGTTGCAGATTCCAGAACGCAGTAATGCTCAAGAGCAGGGCGATGCTTCCGAAAACCCCCCATTGTTGGCGAGGTGGTGTAGGCGTTTCAGACGCTGAAGGAGAGGAGGGTGGACGTTCCGCATCAGAAAACAAGCTGGCAGTGAAGAAAATCACCAGAATGATGAGGCTGAAGAAAACCCAGCCATAGATCAGATGATCGGCACCTGCTGCGTATTTCATGTCACTCCAATAGCCAATCAGGACAATGCCGTAAGCGCGAATACCATTGGCGATAATTGGGAAAACGAAAGAAAACGCGACAAAAAAGATTCGCTTGTAGGTTTTCGTAAACTGCAGATACGCAAACAAAGTGCCAAGCGCGACGCTGGACATCAGGAAGCGAATTCCGGAACAGGCTTCGGCCACAAAGAAGCGGCCATTTGGAATGGTGAGATACAAACCTTCACGATAAACAGGAATATCGCTGAGATTCAGCAGCCAGACGGAAAGATCTGCGGTGATCATCTGAAGACGTGGAATCAGACTGTCACCAAACGGGACGGCAAAAAGCAGGTAAAGTAAAGGAAACCAGAGCTGGCGGGCGATGGCAGTCCCCAATACTGCCCAAAGCAGTAGTTGTAAACTCAAGATTGCTGCCAGGTGCTCGAAAAGTCCGAAACCTGCGGCCCGTCCGATCAGCCATATCAAGCTGGGAATGATTAACAAACCAGCAGCGATCCAACTGACGGTCAATGGGGTTTTGAGGATGGTTGCTTTTTCCCGCCATACCAACCAAAGGCTGATCGGTAAAATCAGAAAACAATGTTCATACGTTTTCGAATTCATCCAGACAGTCACCATATGGCTAAGCGATGGCCAGTACAGCCAAAGCCATGCGATGAGTGGGAATGTCAGCCGAAACCAAATGCGGTCAACCATGGTGTGCCTCCAGATAGGTAAGCAGAGGGGCGAGCCTGGCTTCCCAGCTAAAGTGTTTCTCGATCCAATATCTGGATGCCTTCGCAGGTTGGACGGGTTGATCTAATCGTCGACAGACCCAGTCAGCCATTACTCGGGCTTCATCAGCAACATAAAGTGCCTGTCCTCGTATATCTTGTCCTCGTATATCTCCCTCGCCATCAAAAGTGTCTGTCCCTTTTAGATCGATGCCGGGAATGGTGGCAGATATCAGTGCCTGTCCTGAAATCAGTTCTGGGATCAGTTCTGGGATTCTAGGGGTGCCTGTCCCGTTTTGGGGCGTGTTCCAGAGCATGGTGTGCTCGCTGTGCCGAACCGTATTCTGAACAGGTTCTTGAACAGGTGTCTGTCCCGATTGATGTCCCGATTGATGTCGTGGGTAATTTTCCAGCCCCTCAATGCCTAAAGATGTGGTGAGAACCGGTTTTTCCATGGCCATGGCTTCTAAAATTTTATTTTGAATGCCTCGGGCGATCTGCATGGGAGCGACGGCAGCTTTGGCGTAATAGAGATAAGGGCGCACATCTTCGACACGTCCTGTAACAATGACACCTGGTAATCGGGTCAGCGCTTTGACCTGTGCGGTCGGCGATGAACCGACGATGTAGAATTTACTGTCCGGGTGATGCTGAAGCACCGTTGGCCATACCTGGCGGGCAAACCAGGTGACGGCATCCACATTGGCCCAGTAATCCATTGCACCCGTAAAAACAATGTAGTTGTCTTGTGTGAGCGGGTGCGCGGTATGGTGAGAAAATTCAGCGTCCGGAGAGAAATACTGACTGTCAATGCCATTCTCAAGTGTTTTGATTTTTCGATGACAGGCTGGCGGTGCCAGTGCGGTGAACGCGTTTTTTTCTGTTTCGGTGACAAAACAACTGAAATCGAATCGGTTGCAGACCTGTTGTTCAAAGTCAGCCAGTGTTCGGTATTCTCGTCGGAATAGGTAGCTTGCCAGTCCGCTTTTTCTCTCGGCATACTGGCGCCACTTGTCGGAATCGAGATCGACAAAGTGCATGACCTTATGCAAGGTATCGGGTGCATCCATCAGGTATTGCGCCATGCTGCTGGAAAATACCAGGGCTTTCTCAATCTTTTTGTGTTTTAGGCAGTTTTTCACCCAGCTCATCATGGCCGGATGGTGATAATAGGGAAGCGTCATGGGATGCCGGCCGAGCAGTGCGGTCAATGCTTTGATTCTGGCAATCTGGGGATGCAAACGAACAAAAAATGCTTCATGGCAGAGAGCTTTGACTTTTGTCTGATATTGCAAGTCGTAGGGATCATCAATGAAACACCCCAAGCAGACATCGTAGTGTTGATTCAGGTATTTCAGCAGATGATAACTGGCAATTTTGTCCCCTTTGTTCGGTGGATACGGGATTCGATGACATAAGTAGAGGATGACAGGTTTCATGGGATCGCTCCGATCAGCCCAGATATTTAGAAAGCATTGGCCCGATGTGTTTGCTCAGCCCCAAAGGCAGTTGCTGCCAGGCTCGAATGAAATAGCGATACTTGGGGTTGTTGGGCGAAAGGCTTGGTGGTCTTTTGGCGTTCACAAGTGCAATGCGGTAATGCAATGGCTGCTCTTCCATCCCCCAGTGTTTTTTGTAGTGATAGGCGCCGGAGTCGATTTTACTGCGGCCAAAGTCGAATAAATCAGCCCCGCGTTGTTTTGCCAGCAGCATGAGCTGGTAGTACATAAAGTCGTTGCTT
This sequence comes from Photobacterium galatheae, assembly GCF_000695255.1. Taxonomy (GTDB): domain Bacteria; phylum Pseudomonadota; class Gammaproteobacteria; order Enterobacterales; family Vibrionaceae; genus Photobacterium; species Photobacterium galatheae. The sequence continues at coordinate 54,642 of NZ_JMIB01000028.1, forward strand.
TTCAGGTCACGGGCTGCTGGTGTTCCGCCGCCGTAATAAGGCAGCACCTGATTTTTATAATAAAAACTCAGGACACCGGAAACCGGTTCGCCACTGACATCCCGGACGACCAGTGTTTCACAGCTTTTGCCGAAGGTCTGTTTCAGCTTCTGAAACAGATGGGGGTGAAAGACCGGGGTGCCCAGATTCCTCACACTTTCGGCATACAGCTCAAAACAAAGATCAGGGTTGTCTTCCGCTTCCCAGCTCAGATTGTTTTTCTGAGCATGACGAATGACCGCACGTTGCTTTCGTTTGATACCGGAAAGAATGTCATCGGCTGTTTCTGCCAGTCTGTTTTTGAAAGTGACATGATGGCAATGTCTGATCCAGGGGGCATCGCAGGATTGTTCCAGGCTGTCGCGCAGTTCGATGTAATCCACCTGAAGCTGACAACCTAACTCCAAAGCCGCCGCTTCCAGCTGATGTCTGATCGCATCATGGTCTGCAATCACACCGCCATAAACGCAGAAAGGAGTCGAGATTAATGCGTGCCCAAACAGCACACTTTTTTGTTCGAACAATGGCAATACACCCACCACTTGGCTCTGTCGTTCAGCCAGCAGGTAATGGGGTTGATGACCAAAAACATCATTGATCACATCCAGCCAGCCTGACAGATGGAAAAAACTGCCTTGTTGATGTGTATTAACGTACTGATCCCAGAGTGTGTAATCTTTCCGGGTCAGTTTGCGAATCGTCAGGTCCTGTTTCATAGTCATACTCATTCAATTGATAGGCCTGGCTCATCGTGCTCCATTGGAAGTCTTCCAGTAGACTGTGGAGCCGTGCTGCCATGTGTTCAAGGTTCAGATAATGTCGGAAACGGGATTTAAAAGGCGCCTGTGAAATCCGGGGTTGCCCGGTGTCGATTTCCCAGGGATGAAAATAAAAACAAAAAGGCTGGTCGTATCGTTCAGTAAAGCGCCGGATGAGGCGTTTGCTGAATGCATAAGGATACAGACGAAAATAGCCGCCACCACCGATGGGAATATTGGTCCCCAGGGCTTGGAAGGTGGGGATCGGTATTTCCACCAGCCCTTCTTTGCGCAGGTGGATAAACCGTGGCCAGTCTGGGCAGCCATAATGATCATGCCTGACCGGGTAAGTGCTGCTGCTGAAGGTAAAACCCAGCGCCTGAAGAATATCAAAGGCCCAAAGGTTACTTGGGCCAATCGAGAAACTGGGTGCACGATAACCATGGACATATTTGCCGGAAATGTCTTCAATCAGATGCTTACCCCGGCTGACATCCTGAAAGAATGCATTTCGTGTTTGCTGGTTGGCTTTGACGTGGGCATAGCCATGGCAGGCAAGTTCATGACCTTGTGCAGCGATGGTTCTGATCAGAGAAGGGCAGGCATTGGCGACCCAACCTAAGACAAAGAAAGTCGCTTTGACATTATGTTGCGCAAAAATGTCTAATACTTGCCTTGTGCTGTAATCGACACGCAAGGGGTAACTTTTCCCCCAGTCTTCACGACGAATAACCGATGAAAATGCGGAAACGTGAAAATAATCTTCGACATCAACCGTCATCGCATTTAATTTCGTAGGAAAGTTTATGGCGTTTGAAATTTTCATATTAACGCCCCTTTCCAAATAGAACGATTTCAGAGGTTCTGATGAGAATTAATATATCTAATATCAGGCTTCTGTGTTTAATGTAATAAAGATCAAACTTCAGTTTTTCAATGGCATCTTCAATCCCTTCACCATAAGGATATTTTAATTGTGCCCACCCGGTAAGACCGGGTTTTACAAATAAACGATGGTTGTAGTAAGGAATCGATTGTTCGAACTGGGTTGTGAAATATGGCCTTTCAGGACGTGGTCCAACAAAATTCATATCCCCTTTCAGGACGTTGATGAGCTGCGGCAGTTCGTCGAGCCTGTATTTTCGGATGAATTGCCCGACTCGTGTGATACGGGGATCTGCGCGGCTGGCCATTTGTACGCCCATTTTTTCCGCGTCTGTACGCATACTTCTGAATTTATAGATGGCGAAAGACTTGCCCTTCAGGCCAGTACGTTCCTGCGAGTAAAGCACAGGTGCGTTGAAACCGTCTTCCCATTTAATCATGAGGATAACCGCGATTAACATAGGCCAGGTCGCCAGCAGAATGAATAAAGCGATTGCGCAGTTAAACAGCCAGTACAGGCGCTGTCCGACACGGTTTCGTGTTGACAGCGCGTTAAAGATCACCCAGGAGGGATGGATGTGGTCGACAGCAACCTGCCCTGACTCTCTTTCTATAAAATCAATAATCTCAATAATTTGAATGCCCTGCATTTTGCACCAGGACAAACTGTCTATGGGGAGGTTTCCCCGGCGTTCATCTGCTGCGATGATAATTTCTTTGATGTTGTTTTGCTGAACAATGGCTTCCAGAGACTCATTGGATGTGAAGATGGGCGAAACATTGGATGTTTCCTGGTTGTCACCGGGCATTGGAATATAGCCAATGATATCAATTCGAACGCGGTCGGACTGTCGTCGCATACAGCGATTTATCAGGCTGGCGCGTTCTCCGGCTCCCAACACCAGAACCTTCAGCCTGCCAAGCATTTGATAGCGAGAACGAATGGCAATATAACGCACGAGAACCAGCGCAACGAGTGCCGTCGTGTACATCCACTCTCTGCTGAATCCTTCCGGAAAAGACATTGGCGTAATCAGATACAGGCTGGTCGACAACATATACGCCAAACTAATGGCGACTAATATTCTGGCGGCAATGCCACTATAAGATTCTCTGATTTTTTCATTATAAAGTCCGACTGATAGCAGCGTTAGTTGTAAGGGAAGTGTAAAATAAATGAGATGAACGACATTGATTACATCCCAGACATACAGATCCCCCGAAGGATCGGGGGTGTTTGTCGTGAGCTGAACGCACCAGAATATGCCGAAAAGCACGAATATGTCTGAAAAAATGAGTACAGCGTTACTTAAATTCAAATCATGAAATTTTGCGTGTGTCATATTCACCTTATCCCAGGTGTAATTAATTTATTTATCACCGCTTCTGTAATGAGTATCGACAAGCATAAAAAATCTGCAAAATAAAAAAATCATATATAGTTAAATTAGTTCAATGAGGCATTTGCCAGCAGTCATTGCAACTTAGTTGAACCCTTCAAGCCTTGAAAAAGGCATGTAAGACACGGACTTAAATGCAGGATGGATGCTGTTATGACAAGAAGCGGTCACCTATTGAAGACGACCAGTTTGACGGTTGCAACACTGATGGTGCTTCTGGCTGGTTGTTCGTCGAACTCGTTGCCACCTTTACCGACGGCAACGCCTCAACCTTCTCTGACAAAAAATATCAATCAATACAAGTACCTGATCGGTCCCGGCGATACCCTGAATATTTTTGTGTGGGGGAATCCCGAGATTTCAGGCGCTTATATAGTCCGGCCGGATGGCATGCTGACGACGTCTCTGGTGGAGGATGTCCCGGCATCGGGACGAACGCCAACGGAATTGGCCAGCAGCTTAGAAGCTCGTTTGGCTGAGTATGTACGAGATCCGATTGTCAGTGTCATTGTGAATGGCTTTGTCGGACCTTACAGCGAACAGGTGAGGGTGATTGGCGAAGCACAGCAACCCATGGCGATCAACTACCGGGAAAACATGACACTGCTGGATGTGATGGTGGCTGTTGGCGGACTGACAGATTTTGCTGATGGGAATGATGCCCGTTTGATTCGCGTTATCGGTGGCCAGCAAAAAGCCTATGCCTTGCAGTTGGGCGATCTGCTGAGAAGTGGTGATATCGCGAGTAATGTCGACATTTTGCCCGGAGATATCATCATTATTCCTGAAGCCTGGTTCTAATTGGAGGTTTTATGCAGGAGCAATTTCAGAACCTGATTGAGTACTTGCATGGGGTGTGGGTACGGCGGCGTTGGATCATTATCGCCAGTTGGATCCTTTGTCCGCTGGGCTGGGTCATTGTAACGCTCTGGCCCAATCAGTACACGGTGGAAGCCAGGGTTTATGCAGATACCCGTTCGATCCTTCAGCCGTTGTTAAAAGGTCTGGCGATTCCGAATGACTCCAATCAAGAGCTGAACCTGATGGTGAAAACGCTGCTCAGCCGTAAGAACCTGGAGACCATTGCCCGCTATACAGATGCTGATCTGAAAGCGACAAATAATGAAGAGTATGAGGAAATTCTCACCGAGCTGAAAGAGACGATTGAGATCAAATCGGCTGGTCGGGAAAACCTTTTCACGATCAGTTACAGCGGGACAGACCCGGTGTTCGTAAAAAATGTTGTGCAGTCTGCACTGGATGTTTTTGTTGAGAATACATTGGGGAAAAACCGCCAGGACACGGATAAAGCGAATGAGTTCATCAATCGCCAACTTTCCGACTACGAACGGCGTCTTGCTGAAGCGGAAAGTAAGTTAGCTGAATTCAAGCGAAAGCATGCCGGGTATCTGCCGAGTTCGGAGCAGGGATTTCAGCGTCAGCTTGATGTGCTGAACCGTGATATTGAAAGCACGCAACTGCAATTACAGGAGCGGCAAACGCAGTTGGAGACTGCTAAAAGTAAGCTGCGAGAAGAGATGATCACAGCAGCCAGAAATCAGGGAGAACAACCGACGGAGTTTGATGACAGGCTGGAATATCTGCAAACAAGACTGGATAACCTGTTGTTTCGGTTCACCGATAAGCATCCGGATGTGAAAGAAACTAAACGCCAGATTGAGGAATTAGAACAGCAGAAAAAAGCATCGTTGTCGCTTTCCAGCGGTGATAACAGTGAGTTCAGAAATACGGAACTGTTCCAGAACTTAAAACTCCTGATTAGTCAGCTTGAAAACGAGGTTGCGTCTTTACAGGTGCGTGAAAAGGCACAGTTAGAAAAAGCAACTTATCTTCAGGAAAAATTAGTGCAAATGCCTGAAGTGGAAGCGCAACTGACGGGGCTGACCCGAAGTTATGACATCACGAAGAATAAGTATGAGGAGCTCTTGTCCCGTCGGGAATCTGCGCTGATTTCTCAGAAAGTGGGGGCCGCTTCAGATGACATTACCTTCAGAGTGGTTGACCCGCCCCGCGCGCCAATTAAGCCATCCGGTCCGATTCGTCCCCTCTTGTTGGCCATGGTCCTGGTTGCTGGCTTAGGGACAGGTATTGGACTCGCGTTTTTTGTCAGCCAGCTTTATCCGGCGGCAACCTCTGCAAGACAGCTGTATCAGATGACAGGTCTGCCAGTACTTGGAGGGGTCTCACCGACCAGCCAATCTGGCATCATGGCTGCCGTGCGAAAGGATAACTGGCGGTTTGTCTGGGTGAGTACCGCATTAGTGGTGTGTTTTTTGGGTTTCTTGGCGCTAAACCTTGATACCTCTATTCATGCGCGGATTATGCAGGAGATGGGGTGGTTATGAGTATTATTCAAAAAGCGATGAAGCAAAAAACAGCTCAGGCGAAGCAGGAACAATCTCAGTATCAGCAACCTGAGCAGGGGGGAGATCCGGGATTGACGCATGTGGACCCGATGCTTCACGCTGGCGCTCAGCCGGTGATCGCGGATGGCTTTCCATCCGCGTGGCATCCGCCAGCGACGATCGAGATCGATGTGAATCGTCTGAAACGGATGGGGATGGTCTCTCATACCAATGAGCTGGCGAATGCAACAATTACCAATGAATTCAGGCTGATTAAACAAAAGCTGTTTCACAATGCTTTCAGCAGCGGGGCGCAGTTTCATCAGCGGGTGAATTTGGTGATGGTAACAAGCGCCGCTTACCAGGAGGGTAAAACCTTCACCGCGGTGAATCTGGCGCTCAGTATGGCCTCGGAAAAAGATAAAACCGTGTTGCTGGTGGATACCGATGTCCTTAAACCTGGCGTCAGTCATATGCTGGGCATCGAGTCTCGGGTAGGACTCATTGATTATCTTCAGGGAAAAGTGAGCCATCTGTCGGAAATTATCTATCCGACGTCGATCCCGAATTTGCGGATCATTCCAGCGGGGAAACCACACCACCTCAGTAACGAGCTGCTTGCCAGTAACAAAATGGAACGGGTCATGAATGAGCTGGCTCACCGGTATCCGGATCGAATGGTGATCTTTGATTGCCCGCCGGTGCTGGGTGTGGTGGAAACTATCACCTTGTCTAAATTGCTGGGACAGGCAGTGTTTGTCGTGCAACAGGACAAAACGCGTCTGGATGACGTAGATGTCGCAGTGTCACAACTGAATAAGGATATGGCAATCGGTTTTGTGATGAACAAAGCCGTGCGCAATGTATATGGTCAATACAGACATGGATATGACTATGGCACGACAGAGGATCAATCCTAGTATTTATTTGCTGGGAAGCCTCTCACTGATAGGGCATTCCAGCCAGGCGGCGAATGTAGAGTTAACGCCTTATGTGGGGACAGAACTCACCTTTACGGATAATGTAAACAGGACAAAGAGCGATAAACAGAGCAGTTTGATCACCGCGCTGGAAGCTGGTGTTGGTGCCACAGTGCAAGGGAGCCGGGGATACATTGGGCTCGATTATGATCTGAGTTATCTCTATTACGACAATGCAGATCGCAGTGATAAGTTTTATCAGTCGCTTGATTTTTATGCATTTAAGGGGCTGGGCAGAAGTGGGTTTCAGGTTGATGCCAGCGCTTCGATTGAGAATATTGCCACCGATATTGCCACTGATGCGAATGCTGATGTGATCAGTGGCGATACGATTGAGAGTAATCAAGCTGAGGTCGGGCTGAGTTATCGGACGAATCCGCTCAGTACCATGGATTTGCGTTCCAGAGTGTATACCCGGGTCATCGATAACGAAGATGAGATAGGCAACTATACCGGGTGGGGTGGCAATGTAACTTATGCGAATGGCCGGGCTGTGAAAGATGCTTTCTGGCTGTTGAGTGTAAGTTATGACTTCAGGGATGGAAAAGATGACGGGGCATCGACAGAATTATCTCGGATCAGTGAGATATTAGGATTACAGACGATTGGTGGATTTGCCCCTTTTTTACGTCTGAATTACGAGAATTATAATGGCGTGACCGACTCGCCTGAGAATGAAATCTTTAACTGGGGTGTGGGGACACGCTATTTCTGGGACCGTTATTCTTATCTTGATGTGAGCTATAACTTCTCGGAAGACGACGTCAACAGTGATTTCTGGGCCGGGTCTCTGAACCTGAGCCCGAACGACAAAACAAGATTTTATGTTCAGTATGATAAACGCCTGAGAGGGGATGCGTATACCGTGGAAATACGGAACCGCTCCCGGCGCTGGACAAACACATTAACCTATGAAGAAACACCGGACAGCTACGAACGGGAGCGATTTGTGGAAGGCGGGCGCATTGATGAACTCTACCTGAGAAAAGAAGCTCGCTGGTTGTCCGAATTGGAATTACGCCGAACCCGATACAGCTTTTCGTTGTATCAGATTGATCGGGAAACACTCGAATCACTGTCTGATCTGACAGATGATGACTCTCGTGGGGTTGAGCTGGATGTGAATCACCGGTTATCCCGGGCATTGTCTGGACATATCGGCTATGGCTATGAGCGTTACGAGTTCACTTATGTCTCGGAAGGAAAAGACAGTGATGACTATCATACGTTCAGTCTGGATGCGACCTATGCGTTCAGGCCGGAGCTGGTCACGAAAACTGGGGTGAAGTATTACAACCGTTCCTCATCGAATTCTTTGAAAGATTACGATGAAACCCGACTATTTTTTGATGTGAGGGTGGAGTTTTAACTATGTATGAAGCGCACTTTGGATTTACGGATAAACCGTTCAAATTAAGTCCCGACCCACGCTTTTTCTTTGCCAGTCCTCATCATGAAAAAGCATTGTCTTATCTGCAATACGGCCTTTCTTTAGGGGAGGGTTTTATTGTGGTTTCCGGACCGGTCGGCACCGGGAAAACTATTTTAGTCCATCGGCTATTGTCTGGCATTGATGAGTCAATTGTGGCGGTGCAGATGTCGACAACCCGACTCTCACCTGATGAACTGGTGAAGCTGGTTGCATCAAAATTCGGTGTCGCCACAGAAGGTTTGTCGAAAGCTGATATTCTGAAACGGTTCGAGCAGTACTTGTACGGGCTACGACAGCAAGGTCGTCGGGCTGTTCTGCTGGTCGATGAGGCTCAAAACTTACCTGCGGAGAGTATTGAAGAGCTGAGAATGTTGTCGAACTTTCAGTTTAATGACAAACCTTTACTGCAAAGTTTCTTGCTGGGGCAGGAAGAGCTGAAAAGTATTATTCGTCTGCCTGAAATGGAACAGTTGAGACAGCGAATTATTGCATCCTGTAATTTACAGCCTTTTACGGCAGATCAGGTGAAAGAGTATATTTTACATCGGCTTAGCTGTGTTGGCTGGCGGGGGACACCTGCTCTGAGTGACGGCGTATTTGAAGCCATTACCCGATATACTCATGGCGTTCCGAGAAAAATTAATATTCTGGCTGATCGCATTTTTCTGTTTGCGTGTATGGAAGGGCTCAGCGCAATCAATACCGTGAATGTTGAAAAAGTGATTGCCGAAATGAGTCATGAATTGCCTGAAGAAACACCGCGGGAGGCATCCCGTGGTTTGGCAGAAGACAAAGCGCCCAGGTATGAATACTCAGCCCGGGAAGAATATGATAATTATCATGCGCAAGATCATCGTGAACCTCCTAAGTCGTCCAGTTCATCAAATGCATTCCAGGCACTCAATGAGATTGAAAAAGTGTTGAACAATGTGATTGAGCGTAAAATCGCGACGATCAGAAAACTGGACCAGTTGCTGATCATGAAGCGAAAAATGTTGCTGCAACAAGGGGAAGAAGGCATCGACGATGAATTGATTCTCAATGAAGATTATCCGCCCGGTTTACGTGAAAAATACTGGGTGAGGCAACTAATGAAATCATCAGAATAGCTTTTATCTGAATTGACAGGCCAGTGGCGTTCCACTGGCTTTTTTATTGGTTTATCGAGAGGGGATATCGGGACAGGCACTTTAACCAAGGGTTGTCAGTGTCTGTCCTGGTTCTGTTGGTTTTCTTCGGGGCTTTCTGGGACAGGCACTTTTGCACGTTGGGTTTGAGTGTGCCTGTCCTCATTTTGTGTCAGTGGGCTTGAAAGTGCCTGTCCCAGTTCTGCGGTTTCAGTTCAGGCTGCAATTGAAGCTTGTCGATAGACTCAATATCGCGGGAAAGAAAGACAGTTTCTCAGTTTGTAGGCAGTTTGTAGGGACAGACACACGTTGACGGTCGCAAGACTAGCGATGACTGTCCCGGTTCTGGTCCCCGGTTCTGGTCCCCGGTTCTGAGTTCACTCATTTTTCACCATATATTTGTCCATCAAGGAATAAAGCGTTGGGCGGGTGATCCCTAAGATGTTGGCGGTATTGGACATATTTCCGTTACTCAGGGACAGGGCTTTGGTGATGGCTTGCTTTTCGGCGGCTTCGCGAATCTGACGCAGATTCAAAGCGATGGGCTCTGCTTCATCTTCTGCGGGTTGAAGTGCCAGGTCGAGGGTGCTGATTAGTTTGTTATCTGACATGATCACTGCCGATTTCACTTTATTTTGAAGCTCCCGGATATTACCGGGCCAAGGATGTTGCAGCATGGCGCGAATGGCATCATCGGTGAAACCGGTGATTTTATGCTGGCTTTGCTGATTCGTCTGCTGCAGGAAATATCGGGCCAGTAAGAGGATATCCTGATCGCGTTCACGAAGGGGTGGGTTTTGAATCGTAATTTCACTGATGCGGTAGAAAAGGTCTTCCCGGAAAGTTTTCTCTAACATCATTTGTTCAAGATTCTGGTGTGTCGCGCAGATGATTTTGACATCAACCGGGATTTCCTGACGACCGCCGACACGCTCAACCACTTTTTCCTGCAGAAAGCGGAGAATCTTTGCCTGAAGCGGATAGGGCATATCGCCTATTTCATCCAGGAAGAGGGTGCCACCGTCGGCACATTCAATCTTGCCTGCTGTGGTTTTATGTGCGCCGGTAAAAGCTCCTTTTTCGAAACCGAAAAGCTCACTTTCCAGCAGGTGTTCGGGAATAGAGGCGCAGTTAATCGCGATAAAGGGTTTATTCGCTCTGGGGCCTTTCGCATGAATTGCCCGGGCAATCACTTCTTTTCCGGTGCCGCTTTCGCCAAGAATCAAGGTGGTAATTTCAGTGGGCGCGATACGTTCTATCATACGGCAGACATGCTGAACTTGCGGACTGTTGCCGATAAAGCCATTGGCTTCCAATGACGACTGGCGAAGCTGATTATTTTCCATTTCGATGTTGGCAACAACGAAAGCGCGATCGATGATCACGGCCAGTATGTCGTCATCAATTGGTTTTTGGTAAAAATCGTGGGCACCCAGTTCAATCGCTTTTAAGGCATTGGTTTTGTCGTCGTTCCCGGTAATGACAATCACTTTGGTATCGGGAGAAAGTGCCAGTATTTCCTGAAGCACGGCCAGTCCTTCAGAGGCATTGGCTTCATCCGGAGGCAAGCCAAGATCAAGCGTCACAACTTTGGGTTCATAGCGGCGTAAAGCGGTGATGGCAGAACGGCGATCTTGTGCCATCACCACTTCATATTGCGGGAAGCACCATTTCAGTTGCTTTTGAATGCCTGGATCATCTTCAATGACAAGTAACGTGTCCATCTTTTCATTCCTTACTGGCAAGTTTCACGGTTGCTGGCAGAATTAGATGAGGTGTTGAACGGCAGATGAATGGAGATTGTGGTGCCTTTGTCGGGTTCAGATGCCACATCAATATAACCGCCCAGCTGTTCAATCAGATTTTTTGCGTCATAGGCACCAATCCCCATGCCGGCATTGCCTTTCGTGGTGTCAAAAGGTTTAAACAATCGGTTCTCGATGAAATCACGGTTCATGCCGACACCGTTATCTGTAATCGTGATTTGGTAAAAATTTCCACAGTGGGCCGTTGAAAGATGAACATAGCCGGATTCATCCGTTGCTTCCTGTGCATTCTGAACCAAGTGAGACAGGATATTACTGAAACGCTCTCTGTCAGCAGTGAGCTGGTATGGCGCCGTGGCGCATTCAATGAAAAGGGGAGCTGGCGCCTTTACGGACCGGTGATCGCAGACCTGTCGGATGAGTTCATCCACATCGATGATCGCCACAGATTGAGTCTCCACCGACTGGGTTTCGACGCGTTTATTGTTCAACTGAGATAACACTTTCGTCAGCCTGTTGGCAGCGGAGTCGACGGTGTCAAAGGCATCATCAATGAAATCCGGGTTGTGTTTATGACGGGCCGCATTTTTTGTCAGGAGTTGCAGTTGCGCCAGGACATTTTTCAGATCATGAACCAGAAAGGCGGACATGCGGTTGAAGGTATCAAACTGCTGACTTTCTGCGAGTTTCTGGTTCGTTTCAAATACATTCAGATAAACAGAAAGCTGGCGGCTGATGGCGTTCATTAAATCTCTGTCTTCCCAGTTGACCTTCTCGGTCGATGTGGGCTTGGATAACAGACACACGCCTCGGGTGCCACTGCTGCTGGTCAGTGGGATGAGATAGGCCAGTTCCGATACACCGGCTAAAGCGGATGCATCGACTGGAAACGGTGCGGGTTCTTTTCCCTGTCTGGCCTGTTCAATGTCGAGTATCCATTGATGTTCGATAGCGGGCAGGGCGACGGTGGAAAGTAAAAGCGATATATCCGGGTGCTGGCAGTCGATTGACTGGCAGGCCCGTATTTTCAGTCTCGGTCCCTGGAGCGTGGCGAGAACGCCACGGTCACAGCCAAAGGGATGCAGCATGGCCTGTAAGGCGGTGTCGTACTGAGTGCCTTCCGTGTTTTCAAGCGCGGTGGCAAATTGCATCCATTCTTCACGGTATTCATATTTATTTGCGAAGAAGTGTTTAGTAATAAACACCATGATGTTTTTGCGAAATGTCTCAGACAGAAACAAACTCGCCAGCACCAGGCCGCTCAGGGCAAAAAAGAGGATCTGGACGGTATCGCCCCAGGTTTCTCCCATGGATTTGATGTAAAAACCGGCCAGCGACATGACCAGCAGATAGCCTGCTGCGACCAGCAATAAACTGCTGTGATAGATGATGTCGCGAGAGACATAGACTCGGCTTTGCCAGTGTTCAGCGCGCCTGGCGGTCAGCAAAATCAGGGGCAGGGCGATCAGCGTGATCCAGCCACGGCTCAGCCAGAAGCCAGGGGTCAGTACATTGGTCAGAAATGCATCAGCATAGAGGGCAAAATGATAGGCAAAAAACATCCCGAGTCCCAGGCAGAGCGGTTTGATCGCCCAGTGTTCCTCTCTGACTGTCCGGCGGTAGCGAAGTTCGACAAACCAAAGGCCAATAATGGACTGGCACAGGTGCAGGAAGAGAAAGTTTCGTTGTTCAAGTACTGGCCAGATAAAACGAACTGCTTCTGTCAATGCAACCATCAGTATCGCAAGACATAAAAAAGTCGGGGTTTTTTCAGCAAAGATCCGAGTGAAGTGATGGGTATCTGACAAACTACTGGTGACCAGCAGGCACCAGCCCAGACTGAGCAGACTTTCTGTGAACAGTACAGGGAGGATCGATAGCTGATAATGAACTTGAAGGTATGACGTCGTTGCCCAGACGGTGCCCAAGAGGCAGGTAATTTGCAGTAACCGTTTGGGTAAGCTTTTTGCTTTGGTGGTCAACAGCAGTAAGAAAACGAACAGAAAGCCTGCTGCGGCTGACAAATAGCCAATCGTGCCAAGCAAAGTATCCAATTGCCACTTCCTTTTTTGATGCCGGGATCATCCGTTGGGTTGAGATGTTCTTTGTTGCGCAGACCTAAGCCGCGCACTAGAACATTTTTGTGATCTCTATTGAGAGAATAGTTCAGAAAGTGTCAATTTGTTGGCAGGTGTTGTGAGCTGAATAACTTTGTAGCAGATGTGTGACAGATCGAATGTAGGGGAGCCTCTGGTTGATGGTTCAGCCAGTGGATTAATCCAGCCATTGTATTCTCACAATGTTCGGGCAGCCAGGTCAGGGCCAAGAGTAAAAACAGCAGTGGCACAAAATTCAGGACCAGGATCAGCATGATTTTTTTCACAGCAACTCATCCTCTTTTTTCCGGAGCCCTCCTTCCTTAGTGGAAAATTTCTTCTCTGATGATCACAAAGATAGTCTGCTCCCAGGTCAAATTTTGACTTAATGTTAAGAACGGTTGAATGAATTTGTCATCAGAACAGTAGCTTCGATTTGATTCATGAAACTGACGTATTTCTCTCATCATACTGCCGCACAACTGACACGGTTGAGTCACAAATCATTCTCATACTTGTCTCGAATACCTACTTCGGATGGAGATAGTATGGAAACCGCAAGTCCTTTTCGTTTGCCACGGAAAACCCCATTTGGGGTTGGTGAAAAACTGACTGAATGGGCAACTGGTTTGCACAGATTGAGTCGCTTTTATGCAGAACGTCCGGCCGGACAAGATACTGAGGCATTCCTTCGGTATACCCTGGATGTGCTTGGTATCGATTATCAGGTTGTCAAAGGCGGATGTCAGCATATTCCTGCACAGGGGGCAACGGTCGTTGTCGCGAACCATCCTCTGGGTTGTGCAGAAGGCGTGATTCTGGCGCAGATTCTGCGTCAGATTCGTCCGGATGTAAAAATTCTTGCCAATCATTATCTGAAAAATGTCCCTGAACTTGATGCACTGTTTATCGGTGTGGATGTTTTTGAGGGGCAAGGTGCTGTTCGTGCGAATGCCAGGGCTTTACGCGAAGCGAACCGACACCTATCGGCTGGTGGGTTGCTGCTGATGTTCCCGGCTGGTGAAGTGTCTGTCTACGACAGAAAATCCGGACAGCTGCGAGATAAAGTCTGGAGTAAATCGGTCAGTCGTTTGATCCACAAACATAAAGCGACAACCGTCCCCGTGTTTATTGGCGGGCGGAACAGTCGTCAGTTTTATATGGCTGGCAAAGTTCACCCGATGCTGCGTACCCTGATGCTGGGCCGCGAAATGCTGAATAAGCGAGCCACTCAGATCCCGATTGCGATTGGTGAAAGTATTCGTTACAGCGAAGTCAAAAATATTCAGGACGATCAACAACTGGTGAATTACCTGAAGTTCAACACCTACCTGTTGGGTAATCAGACCAATCGAAGCGTGTCGGGCTTCATCTCAATGAAGCCAACCGCCCGGGTAATACCAGAAGCAGAACCGATTGACCCCCCTGTAGCGGCTGCTTTGCTGGAAGCAGATATCGCGAACCTCGGAGAAGCCGAGCGGATGCTTAGCAGTGGTGAGTTTGACGTCTATTGTGCCAGAGCCGCCCAAATTCCATCGGTTTTGAAAGAACTCGGTCGTATCCGCGAAATTAACTTTCGAGCGGTCGGCGAGGGAACCGGAAAATCGACAGATTTGGATGGGTTTGATCAGAACTATCTTCATTTGTTTGTCTGGGACCGGCAGGCCAGAAAAATTGTGGGTGCGTATCGTTTAGGTCTGACCGATGAATTGATAGCTGCAAACGGCCTTGCAGGGCTTTACTCCCGGACGTTGTTCCGTTATGACGAACGCTTTATCGGGCAGTATGGTGCGTCGATTGAACTGGGACGTTCAGTGGTGGCAGAAGAATACCAACGCAGTTTGAGTGCACTCTTACTACTGTGGAAAGGGATTTCAGCCTTTGTGTGTCGCCATCCGAAATATACCCATCTGTTTGGGCCGGTCAGTATCAGTGATGAATATAGCCAGGAAGCCAGACAGTTAATGGCGACTTGTATGACAGTGCACCATTCGGATCAGGATAGTGCAAAGCTGGTGGCTCCGACTTATCCGCTGGCAAGCGATCAACGTGTCTTCTGGCAGCCGGATATGCTGACGGCGCTGGCAGATGTACAGCTGTTATCGCGGGTGATAGCCCGTATGGATACAGGGAAAAGTGTGCCGGTTTTGCTACGTCAGTATCTTGGCCTGAATGGCAAGCTGGTTTGTTTTAATGTGGATCCGGATTTCAATGATGCGCTGGACGGACTCATTGTGGTTGATTTAACCCGGGTTCCGGAAAAAACACTGGCAAAATACATGGATCCGGAAAAGGCATCTGCGTATCTGGCTTATCACGATGGGAAAGCATAATCTCTGAAGGCTAACCCGCAGGCGGCATGTGCAGTTCTTCTGGTACAAAAGTCAGCACATGTTGCTCTGTGGTGAGTGTGAGCGTATTACTTTCCAGGGCCGTGGTATTCCATTGTTGCAGGGAGCTGACAACAACGGATTCTATGGTTGCAATTTCATTCTGAATGCAGGCCATTTTGGTTGACACGAAAGCGGTGATGCGAAACTGGTTGCCATTTTTAAGTTCAGCCAGTCCCATAAATTGATTACAGCCGCTGAATCCGGTTGCTTTGAACTGACTGTCCAGACTCAGGCCGATCGGGGAACGACTTTCAGCCTGAGACAGATCTCTGCCATCAATCTTGGTGAGCACCCAATCTTGCTGCAAATCTTTGGCGGTAAATCCTGCTTTTGGGGGCTGGTCACAGCCCAGAAGGCTCAGCAAGACTGCAAATAGGAACCACTTTTTCATCTGAGCGTCACTCGCAAGCATAGAGTCGATGTCCCTATTAATAGTAGCAGTTTACGCCTGCAGAAGCGGTAGCCCAGAGAGGCAAGCGCGACAAACACATTGGCCTTTAGGCAGGCCACTGGTGTCACGTTTCGCCAGTTCGAAACACCAGCACTCCTGCTTGCCATCCTCAACACCGCAGTACGCGGGCTGTCCGCATAATATGCAGTCATGGGTCGTTTTCGTTCCCTGTATCTGAGCAATCGTCTGGGTGTGCGCTTCATCATTCATCAGTCGCCACTCACTAATTTCTTTCATGGTTCTCAGGCAGCCACGACAGATGCCTTCATGATTCTTACATTTTGCAACGCAAAGGGTTTTCACGTGTTTGACTCACTGCAGTGAAAAGCGGGCATTCTACCCCAGGCCCACATAAAAGTAATGGCCTGAGGTCGTCGCACAGTCAGTTCGGTCAGCGTTTACGCCAGATCGTCATCTCCGAGACGGTATGCTGGAACTTCCGTTTGGTTTCACGAATCACAAACGGAATTTCTTTCACTGCAATCAGTTCAAAGTAAGGGATAAGGGTTTCGGTTAAACCATCCAGGGTGGTGAAATTCTCCCCATTGACTTTGATCCCTCCCAGCCATTTGTCTTTGGGTGTGTATGCTTCAAGCCAGGTGTATGGTGAGGTTATCACGAGATAACCACCTTCCGTAATCCGGCCTGCGATGCTGGTCAGGAACGCTTTTGGATCGGCTAAGCGGTCCAGCAGATTTGAGGCGTAGATCAGATCATAGTTGCTGTACTGAGGCTTAAGGTTACAGGCATCACCTTGGCTGAAGTGAATTTTGTCTTTGAGATTCCGATACCCGAGGTCGTCGAGTGTGACACTCTTGAACTCCACCAGATCCCCTTCTGTGGGAATGGTGTAGCGCTTTTCTCCTTGTTCCAGCAGAGTATAGGCTTGCTGAATAAATCGGGCAGAAAAGTCGATACCGTCGACGTGATCAAATGTTTTCGCCAGCTCAAAACTGGCACGACCGACGGAACAGCCGATATCCAAAGCTCGATGTGTATGATGCAGAGAAATCTCTTGCAGACATTGTGAGACCCCATTCACGCAAAAATTCGTGACGTTGAAGTACGGGCTGCCGTAATGGAATTCCAGGTATTGTGCAATCAGCTCGTTGGTTTCGTAGATGTTCAGATGCGTCATACTGTCCGGATCCTGTTTTGAAACTACATAGCGAAAACCGGCATGCTGATAAAAGTGGCGACGAAAGGCATAGCGTGACTCCGGAATGGTTTCGTTGCCGGTTGAAATCCAGGATCCGCCTTTCATCAAATTATGCTTGCCATCAAAGGTCGGGGTTGAGAAGTCATCATATAAAGGATGAACTTTGAAGCCCTGAAAGCCATCAATGGCTGTTTCTGTCCATTGCCAGACATTGCCGATGATGTCGCATAACCCATTGTGTTCAAAGCGATCTACCGGACATGAAGAGGCGAAGTAAGCCAGTTCAGTATTGCCCGGCACTTCCTGCCAGTCTGGTGAAGCTGTATTTAAGTTGTTGCGGAGCAGATACCATTCGGCTTCAGTCGGCAAGCGGACAGGGAGTTGTTCTGTGTCTGCTTTCCAGTTACAAAACGCTTTGGCTTCTAATTGATTGACTTCAACGGGCCAATTGAGCGGGAGTGGAATTTCATGACATAGGTTACGTTGTAACAGAACCCCGTCTCGCTCTATCCAAAATCGGGGCATTTGTGCCTTTGTATATTGAAGCCAGGCAATCCCTTCTTCAGTCCAGTATCTTTCTTGCTGATAACCGCCATCTTTCACAAATGCCAGAAATTCCTGGTTAGAAACCAGGTATTTGCTGGTTTTGAAATCATCAACGTTGTATTGCTGCACACCATACTCATTATCCCAGCCATAGGTCTCTGCATCGTCTTGCTTTCCCAGGGTGATGGTGCGGCCAGATATGGCGACCAGCTGGTTTGTCGGCGCGTTTCCGGTTTCTTCACAAGGAGCCCATTGAGGGGAGGGCGTTAAGTCTGAAAGGGGAAGCTGGCGGATAATGACAGAGGTGGTTTCAAGGTGAATTCGTTCGTGTTCGATCCCCATCAGAATGACCCAGGCCGGATCATCTTCCTTGATGGGTAACGACAGTGGCATGGTGTCTATGAAGTGGTTCACAGTGGATTTCACTTGATCACGGTAACCACGGACTTCCTCAACACTTGGCCAATCGTAATGGGCATCGTTCAGGTCATCCCAGGACATTTCATCGACACCAATGGCGAACATAGATTCAAAATGAGCGTTTAATCGTGTGCTGATGTATTTCCCCAGCTTTAACTTATTGATATAAAAGACAGCTGTGTGGCCGAAGTAGAAAATTAAAGGGTGGCGAAGGGGTTCGGCTTTCTTGTAATAGGCTTGGTGATTGCTAATCAAAGAGAAAAGAGACTCATACACTTCCCATGTGTGGTTGAATGCGGCTTTTAATGCTTGCCGTTTGGCTTGTTCGGAGCTTCCGGTAAGTAACACACTTCTTGTTGCTGTTGTCGGAAATTGAACCATAGCTGCTTACTCTCCTGTCACAGTAAATCCTTTTCTGATGTGCTTGAACGTGCCCGTTTAGGTTCGCTGCACCAACTTTTCGGCTTTCACTGACGGTGCAACTTCAGCTCTCCAAGCACAAGCAAGCCCAAGTCGATGTCTTTTTTCTTGGGTTCTTGGGTTCTTGGGTCTTTAGGTTTTTGGTCTGAAGGCACAAACCAAAAGGCTCCCTTCTGGGAGCCTTTAGTCTAACCACAAATTATTAAGCTTAGTTTTTACGTGAACCAGTAAAAGCATAACGTGATGATTTTTTACCATCTTTTGTGGTTGCTTCAAACTTCACTGAACGAGAAGAGTTCAGTTGCAGTGGGATGAAGACTCGACCACGTTCATCGGTCGTATAGGTTTTGCGTTGTTGAGGGACGTTTGCAACAGACACTGATGCGTTCGCTGCTGGTTGGCCATTTTCAGTTACAGTAACCCAAGCACCATTGTTGGCATCGGTTACACGGATGTCAGCAAGGGCTGATGTAGACATAAGCAGTACAGCTGTTGCAGTGAGTACTTTAAAGCTAGTCATAATATTCACCTCATTTATCAGTGGCAAAGCCATTGATTAGGTTGCGCCTAAATTTCTTAGGGTTAATTGTTACAGGGCTCTCACAATTAGACCTACTTAGTACCAAGAAATTTCAATCCTGTGTTAAGTCTATCCCAGTTTGGGTGGCCACTTCCTGTATCCGCTTGGTTCGTATGTCTGCCCACTTATTACCCTAGTGAATATAGTGATTGATAACTTAATCATTGCTTAACCATCATCATTATTATAGTAACCCGCAAAATGAACGGATGATTATTTCATTTCAGGGTGTAAATGAAGTGAATAATTTTGTGGTATTTTTTTGAGAAATGGTAATTTCTTGCGATAAGAAAGCCTGAATATCAGGCTTCGACTAAGGATGGAGACATCGCTTCATAATAAGATAAATCTTCTGTGACCCGGTTGACCCGAATGGCATCTGGCTTCACGCAAACGAATGCTAGGCCAGCCTTTTCAAGCACTTTTCCTGGTTTTGGGTCCAGACGTCGGTGCTGAGCAAAGATTTTACAGAGCTTCAATTGCGTAAAACCAAAATGCACGATGCTCCGGGCAGCTTCGGTGCAATAACCCTGTTGCCAGAAAGGCACGCCGAGCCAGAAACCAAGCTGTGCTGTATTGTTTTGGATATGATGCAGGCCAATACTTCCGATGAGTTGTTCTGTGTCTTTTAGCGTGATTGCAAAAATCGCCAGAGTGCATTGATCCCAACCTGCCAGGGCTCGTCCAATCCACTGACCAGCCATACCAGAATCATAAGGGTAGGGCACATTCGTTGTGCCTAATGCAATTTCAGGGGCGCCTGCCATTTTTTGAATGCGTCCCGCATCTGCCAGTTGTAGCGGACGGAGTAACAAACGTTCTGTTGTTAAGCTCGGTTGCTTCATCTTTCACTCCCGATAACCGGATAGATAAAATAAAGCCTATATTAGATTTGTTTCATTTGGATTGAACTGAACCTGGATCAAAAATACGCGCATTGGGATCAGTGAAATGACAGAATATCCACTGATCCTCGTCTGCTGCAGGGGTTCAGTCCTGGCCGGGTGGGCCAAACAACCGATAAAAGCGAGACTTCACTGACTGTTCCGGTGCCATAGCGCGATGAAAGATGTGTTTCCAATGGTGGAAGGTGGCTGTGACAGGATGCCAGCCGGTGAAATCTTCTCGGATGCCGTATCGGATCACTGTGTCGTCGTTTTCCGGGACGAAAGTCCCAAACATTTTGTCCCAGATAATCAAGACGCCGGCGAAGTTTTTATCAATGTACTCCGGGTTACGGGCGTGGTGGACTCTGTGGTGCGACGGGGTGTTAAAAATCAGCTCCAGCCAGCCTAAGCGATGAATGACCCGGGTATGTACAAAGAACTGAAAGGCCAGGTTGATCGCGACAATCAGAACGACGGTTTCGGGAGGATAACCGATCAAAATTAAGGGCAGCCAGAAAAGCCACATGCCGGATATCGGATAGGTCAGGCTTTGTCGGAATGCTGTTGTGAAATTCATGTGCTGTGATGAATGATGCACAATGTGTGAAGCCCACAACCAATTAATGTGATGTGAAGCCCGATGAAACCAGTAGTAGCAAAAATCCTGAAGTATGAACGCGAGAGCCACAGTGCCGAAGGATAAGTGAAAATCAAATAGTCTGTATTGATAGAGCCAGAGAAAAAAGGGCATTAACAGCAGGGTGGCAATGACATCAGCAGTCTGGTGCAATCCCGCCAAAGTCAGGTTACAAACGACTTCTTTCCAGTGGTAATCCTGGCTCCCCTGAAGGCGGCGTAATCGTCGATATTCCCATACCATGACCAGGAAGAATAGGGGGCTGACGGCGAGTAAAATTAGCGCTTCCATGACGATTCACCATATCGTGCAACGTTGATGAGTGCTTTCTGTATGCTTTTTTTCAATAGCAGTTTGATGAGCCAGCCGGTTCCTTTCACTTTGGGTGAAAAACTAATACGGTACTGAATTCTACTGGTATCCGCATTCAGGCTTTGCACTTGGATCCAGCCGCCATGTTCTTGAACAGGACCACCATTTACGATTCTGTAATGCAAATGCTCGTTTTCTTTGTAGTCAATGACTTGTTCATCGAAAGTAAATGGGCCAGCTGAGACACGGCGTATGGCGCCAATCCCGTTGGGTTTGGGTTTTCCTGGTTTCACCAGGTGATAAGTCCCATCGAAGAAACGGCCAAGGTTTTGATGATCTGTTAATAACTCGAACAAGATTTTTTTTGGAGCCTGGGCAGATTGTTCCAGTAAGATAGTATGCACTGGCATGATCGATTCCTGTTAATTTGGTAACATTATGTTAACAGTGAATTTTATGATGTCAAATATGTCCAAAATGATAGTTTTCTTAATTTACAATGACTTACTCTGTTTTTCTCCATTGGTTCTTCAATTTAGATAAGATTTTATATGCAGTTCGTTGTGAACTGGTGTGTCTGATTTGTTTATTCTGTTAACGTATTGATTCACATTGCTTTGTAATTTGTATGATTTGCTGTTAAGTAAAATGTGAGCAAAAACTCACAAAAAAGGTCAAAAATACAGTTGAAAAAATTGCCCGTGGCTCTTATATTGATTTTGTTGATGTGGACTAGATGGTGATAACACTGAAAAAAACTTGGATAACCTGAGCCCCACGAAAGTTAATCAGCCCTGTATACAGCGTTTCCCAAAACGTTTTGAGAGGTTGGTTATCAAATCAGGAAATTCAGTAAGCAAGCCATCTCGCTTCATGATTATCTTACTTCCAGACCCTGAGTACTAAGGACACAACAGCGATCTGTTGGTGGTGTAGTTCAGGTTTGTTTTGGAATGAGTCACGTAAACGATATCCAAATGTCATTTTACTGTCATCGGTATTTGGATAAAGTGATACGGATTAGGTAGTAAAGCTTTGAATGAAATCTGGCTTTTTATCTATGTTTTATCGAGAGGTGAATTATGACAAATAGAAGCCGTAGACAATGGTTCTATTATCAATCGCAGTCTTCTAAGTCGAAACTAAGAAGTAGATAACGTGTTTCGCACGTAAGCGACCCAAAGAAAACGATCAGATTGATAATTGATTCCAACCATTGAAAGTAGCCAGAAACACCCATGAATTGTGTTTCTGGCTTAAGTGCTTTTAGAGCAATAGAATGTTCAAAAATTTTGAAAATTAGGTCTATAGGTAAGTGTTGTAGAGGCAAGGGTAAGTCGAATTCAGACGTTATTGGTATATTTCTCCCCCAACCATGATATTTTCCGGTATCGATTTTAATTGAATCCCACCTAAATAAATACTTCCTTTCACGGTAATACCCGCCGGAAGTTCTGTAATTTTGGTATGAGCAAGGTATAGGTTACCACCAACATGCAAATAGGGCGGTAATTGAGTGAGTGGCATACCAATCAGGCTTAAATCTCCAGGAACTCGCAAATTCGGGTTTAAATAGGTGAGTTTCGTGTGAGCCAGATTCAGATACCCACCAATTTCCAGTTTTCTGGGCAATGCTGTAATGTCGCTATAGGCAAGATCGAGATTACCGTCTACCCGGGTTGTTTTCGGTAAGATGCGTATATCACTGTTTTCCAGATCCAAATTCCCTTTGACATGTAGCGGGTCGGGTAAGCGGATGCGCTTGGAATGCCTTAACGACACATTGCCATAGCTGTCCGTGTAGTTCAGCAGTTTTAATTCAGAAACAAATTGGTTTGATGCTTGAGCCTGACAAAGAGACAGGCTGAGGGCAAACATGCTGAAATGACAGAGCTGGCGGAGTCTTTTCGACATACTTCTCATAGATAAGCTTATCTTTTGTTTTGATTACGTGGAATTGTAAACAGGAAATATAGAAAAGACAGCGCCATGAAACAAAATGGGAGTAGTATCACCGAAAGCTCATGGCGTGAAAAAACAATCCATTTACGCTGCATGGAATACAGCGCAACATTGAAATCATGAATCAAATTGCTTAATTAAGACGGATGTATCTGCCCGGTTCAAACCTTTTTGCTGTAGTTTTTCATATTCAGCATCAACTTGATGTGTTAACGGTAGTGAGACGTTTAATTTCTCAGCGGCTTCAAAACAAATCGCAAGATCTTTTCGCATCCAGTCAATGGCAAAACCGAAATCAAATTTATCTTCGGCCATTGTGATCGCTCGGTTTTCCATCTGCCAGGATCCCGCAGCACCATGCTTCAGAACGTCGGTCATTTTTTGAATATCCAGCCCGGCTGCTTTTGCCAGAGTGATGGCTTCTGAGAGTCCTTGCAGTACGCCAGCAATACAAATCTGGTTTGCCATTTTGGTGATTTGGCCAAAACCGATGCCGCCCATCAGAGTCGAAGCTTTTGCATAGGGTTGGAATACGGATTGGGCTTTGCTGAAATCATCTTCACTTCCGCCGACCATGATGGTCAGGCAACCATTGACAGCACCAGCTTCGCCACCTGACACAGGCGCATCCAGGAATGAAGCGGACACTTGATGAGCGGCTTCAGCGATTTCCTGAGCAATTTCGGCGGATGCAGTGGTGTGATCAATCAGTAAGGTACCAGGGCGGACAGCTGACAGGATACCTTGTTCTCCACAGTACACTTCGCGAACATCGTGATCATTGCCCACACAGGTTAAGACGACATCGGCATGCTGTGCGGCTTCAGCAGGTGTTAGGGCCATTTTCCCGTCATAGGTCTCAAGCCATTTTTCTGCCGTTGCTGTCGTGCGGTTAAAGACAACAACCTGAAATCCAGCTCTCGCTAAATGTCCGGCCATAGGAAAACCCATAGTGCCTAAGCCAATAAAGGCAATTGTTTTATTTGTCATGATTGTGCATCCTATTGCGTTTCTATCCGGCCGGCATGATATCACAACCCAACTGCGAAAGTGGGACTGTCATTCAGCGATGATGAGGGCAGGGAGGGTATTTTTGTCGAGCATCGCATCGTGGGCAGAAAACAGGATGGTTCTATCACACCCAGCGAAGTACAGCGCCAGAGGAAGGGAGAATTGTTCAGGCTGGTATGCACGATGCAGTACAACGAATGTGCTACATCGTGCAAAGGATCAGGGTTAACGTGTGTTCAGTGAGCGGGACTTCAGATCAAAGATGATTTTCTCTGCGCTACATTCAAATTGCAGGCGTGCAGTCATCTGCTTTCCGTCATGGCGATAAATTGTCTGATGTTGCATATTCTGGTTGACGCTTTTTGCCAGTGTCAGGAAAGGGGCAAATTCAGCTTCAATCGCAGCTTGATTCTCACCTTCAAAGGTGAGCTCTGAAACTTCATCACCTTCACGGATCAAAAAGCCAATTTCGGCAACGACACCACAGGCTTCACAGGGTTCTTCGGTTTGTTGCAGATTAGCCATAACATATCCTTCAATTCTTACGACAACTCAGTATGAGTGTATCTGCGGATGAAAAGATGCGCTATGGCAGTCAAAGAGAAAGGTTTGTCATAGATCAAGGTAAGCATAAAAAAGCTGACCTTGAGGTAAGGTCAGCTAAATCGAAGGAGTTATTTTTCCTCAAAGCGCTTCGCCAGCGCTTCAAAATCATCCACTTTATCACTCAGCCCTGCGCTTGACTCTTCAACCAGCAGTAACTCTTTAAAGTTTTGCTCAGATGCAGCAGCAATGGAATGGATGTGCTGTCGGGTGTGATCAGTGAGTAGTTCCTGATTGCCGGCAGCCTGAGCCATCTGACGAATCAGGCGATTCATTTCAATCATGTTCGCTTCCATGCTACTCAGGCTTTCTGAGCCTTCAGCAGCAATCGAAACACACTCATTGGTTTGATCACGATTATGTTCAATGACCGAACGCCATTCGTCGATCGTGCTCAGCATATGCTCGATGCTGTTCTGAATTTGTTCTGTTGCCGTTTGGGTTCTGGAAGATAAAGCACGGACTTCATCAGCGACCACAGCGAAACCACGGCCATGTTCACCAGCACGCGCAGCTTCTATCGCTGCGTTCAGTGCAAGCAGGTTGGTTTGATCGGCAATACCGCGGATCTCAGTCATCACCGTGCTGACTTTGGCTGCCTCATCACTGAGCTGCTGGGTTGCCGCAGTCGCCTGTTCAGCCTGAGCGGAAAGAACTTGCAGGTTTTGTTGGGTTGCATCCAACTGATGGCGCGTTTGATCGCTGAAATTTTGTGTATTTTGTAGCAACTGTTCTGATTCTTCAGCATGTTGGCTCACATGCTGAGCAGAGCCGGTCATATCATCTAAGGCATTGGCAACATTACGAATGTTGTCATTTTGATGACGAATCGCCTGATTGACCCGGGTTGCCGTTTCACTCAGATTTTCAGCCAAAGCATGCAAAGGCTGGGCAGCGTCCGTCATTCTGCCAAGGACGGTACGCATACGTGCCGATGCCATTTTCAGGTGATAGTCGGCAATGGAGTACTGAGTGTTTCCGGAATAAATCAGGCGGCTGATACTGTCGTAACTTTGTCTGAGCTGATGAAGATGCTGTGGCGTTGTGAACAGCTCTTCACGAAAACAAACCGCCAGCACCAATAATGGCAATAGTGCAAGGAAGGCATGCCATGTGAAGCCTTCCTGCATCAGACTGTATAAGCCAGGAAGCAAAGTCGCGGCACCGAGTAAACTGTAGCGCGCAGCGGCAGGCATTGAGAGTTTCAGTGAACTTTTGCCTTCATTGCTTCGGAGGACTTTATAAGCCTGCGCGGCGGTTTTTACCATGGCCGGGGTTGGTTTAACCCGAACAGATTGATAACCAACCAACTTGCCATGCTCATAAATCGGCGTCACGTAGGCATCAACCCAGTAGTAACCGCCATTTTTGGTTCGGTTTTTGACCACGCCGCGCCAGGCATTTCCTTTTTTCAGGTGACGCCACATATCCGCGAAAGCGGCTTTGGGCATATCGGCATGTCGGATAATATTGTGGGGTTTACCGAGTAATTCAGCTTCAGCATAGCCCGCCACCTGACAAAAGCACGGGTTGCAATAAGTAATGGTTCCCTTCAGATCGGTCGCAGACACAAGCTGTTCACCAGCCGGAAAAGTGACCTCACCGTCCTTCATGGTGTGGATGGAAATAGCAGACACGTATAACCCTTGTTCTAATATGATTTTTATCGGGTGAATAAGAGCATAGATGCAGCTGAAATTTCAATAGGTGGATAGCGAAATCCTCTATAACCGCACGAAAATTAATGGCAAAAGGCGTTGGTGGTGTGAGATCACGCTAAAAAACTGATATTCAATGCAACGCTTATTGTTCTGTGAGGCTGAACAGAGGAACAGTTCAGATGAAATATCTGTGATATCTCAAAGGGGTATATAAGATATACACAACATGTTTGGCTAATTTGACATCACTGCCTTCCTTGCTATGCTCTTGGGGTATTGAATTGATGTGTGTTTGAATTCATAAAGGTACTTATTCACATGATGGTTAATCAGAGATAAGGAGCATTTATGAAAATTATTTATGGAAACATAGATAAGAATGGAAGTATTGTATCTGGTAGTGGTGACTTCACCGTTGAAAATGTTGGTACGGGCCAGTACAAAGTTGGTTTTAATCAAGCCTTTCATTTAGTGCCAAGTGTTGTCGGGTCTCAAACTGACTACGATAGCTCTAATCAAAGTCCACTCGATAATATTGCTTTTCCATTTGTTGAAACAACAGGGTTTTCAGCCAACGTTGGTGGTGCGGATGGGAGCTTTCAGAACAGAAGCTTCTCATTTATTGCGATTGGCGAATAAATTTTGTTGACGATGTCATCTTAAATTTGGAGCCTGCGTGTGCAGGCTTCAGTGAAGTTCGTCTCCTCTTGTTTAAACTTTCTCTTCGGAGAACCAAATTTTAACCAGCCTGAACAACATCCCACGCTGGAGTCTGCTGATCTTTCTCTTCGAAATCCGGTTGATTTCAAACGCCAAATTAGTCGGAATCGATGGTTCAATGTCTCGTAATCCTCCCTTGACTGAAGTGAGCACCCGCAGGAACGGTTTACCTGCAACTCGGGAAATGGCCAGAATTAGCTATATTTATATTGATAAGAATCGTGATGAGGTGGAGAAGGAATTTCAATGCCTTACCTGAGCAGTTGAGAGGATTTGAATATGGTTCTTTCTGAATGTCGCGAAATGTTCAATCAACATACATTGGTTGAGGCCCGGCTGGTTCATGATTTTCTCAGTGCCGGCTGGAGTGTGAACTTCAAAGATAATGAAGGGAATGATTACCCGCTGACGGATGTGTATGGCATTCCGTGCAGTTATGATTCACTGAAGCAAGCGGAGGATATCGTTCACGAAATCGGCGATTGTCCGATGAAAGTTGATAGTCTGTTCCACTTCTCTGAACGTTAACGATGGATGACGCCTGTCCTCCGGACATTGAGGATGGGTCATTGGATACGAGACGGAGTGGTTGATAGCTTAGGCTGGTTCGACCACTCTTTCCTTGTCTGAAATAGAACGATCGTGCTTTACTTGATAGGTCTGTTGAATGATGCCGTGTTTTTGGCCGCACTCAGATAGGGTTTGAATCTAAGCAGACAATGCAGCAGCACCAGGGAAAGGAAGTGCAATGAGTAAAGGGCGAGTCACGCGCGAACACATTCTGAAAACGGCATTCGATCTGGCCAGTAAAGACGGACTGGACAGTCTGACAATTGGTCAGCTAGCGAAAGCATCCGGAATGTCGAAAAGCGGGTTGTTCGCACACTTTAATTCGAAGGAAAACCTGCAAGTCTCTGTGTTGCAGTATGCAGGTGATTATTTTGCACTTCATGTGATTCAACCGGTGCGTCAGATCAATTTTGATTCGGTAGAACAAAAACTCAGGTCACTGCTCACTCACTGGCTGGCCTGGAATCATTCTTTTCAGGGCCGGTGTATGTTCATTGATGCCTGGAAAGAGCGTCGACATGGTGATGATTCAGTCCAGTTAGAACTGGACATGATTACGCGTCGCTGGCTGGACTACCTTTGTCGTCAGGTAGAAAAAGGGAAGGCGTCAGGAGAGTTCAGGGCAAACCTAGACACATGGCAGTCAGTTTTTAGGCTGTATGGCGCTTATCTGAGTAGCCAGCTCTTTCATTCTCTGGCACTGGAAGATGATGAGAGCCGTCGTTTCTGGCAGGAAGTGGAGGCCATTTTTACCGAATGGCGAGCAACAAAATAAATTTTTAAAAGACATAAAAAAGCACGACCGTTCTATTTTTGTGGAGACAAGCAATGAGCAGCAAAATTTACTTCAATACATCCGGTGGCCTGAACCTCAGACGCCGTGCCACGAATCTGATCACACGTGCATATCACAAAATCGCACCATCACATGCTGTAAAGACGGCGCGGAATTTATTACTGACCCCAGAAAAAATACTTAAGCCATCGGAACAGCCTGAAGGGATGCGCATCAAAACAATTCAAAGTTCAGAAGGTAACCTGATGACTTATGCCTTGGGAAAAGGCCCGGTGTGGTTGCTGGGACACGGCTGGTCAGGTTCAGCCAGTCAGTTTTTCCCGCTGATGGAAACAATCGCAGCGGCAGGCTATACAGCACTGGCGTTTGATAATCCGGCTCATGGCAACAGCGAGGGCCAGCATGGCCATTTACCGGGCTTTGTGAAAGGGCTGGAGGCTGTGATTGATCAGGAAGTTGATGAACTGGCTGGCGTTGTGGCTCACAGTATGGGCTGTACCATGGTGTTGGAAAGCAGACATCCGAAGCTGGTGGGTAAACCAATGTTATTGATTGCCCCGGTACTGAACTACAGGGACAACCTCTATCGAATGGTGGATATCTCTGGTTTTTCGCTTCGCTTATTTCGTGATGTGGTTGGGGAAATCGAGCAACAGTACCAATATCCGATTGATACAGTCGATACGAATGCAAGACTGTCTGAACATCAGGGCAAGGTTCTGATTGTGCATGATATGGCGGATAGGTTTGCACAAATTGAACAATCCCGAAATGCGAATGCCCTGAACCACGTCGATTTGATCGAAACCGAAGGGTTAGGGCATAGCCGGATCCTGAACAGTCAGGCTGTTTTTGATGCATTTCATACCATCAGTCAGTCGATGGCATCGGGGCATCGCATTAGCTCGATTTCGCTGCAACCGTTTCAGGTTGAGGGTTAAGGGCCAAAACTTCAGCATCCAGTTTTGCGATATGATTCAGCATCATCTCATGGCAGCGGTCTGCCAGTGCTCTCGCGTCCTGCACTGTCATGCTTGAGGTATCTATCGGGTCGAGATACTCGGCAATCACTGTGCCATTATCCCGGTTGCTGAGATTAATCTTATTGTAAGTGCTGCTGACGACCATTGGCACAATGGGGACACCTGCTTCGATGGCCATTCTGAAAGCACCGGTTTTAAAGGGAAGTAAGCCCCGGCCTTTACTTCTGGTGCCTTCTGGATACATCCAGACTGACAAATTCCGCTCGTGGATGGCTGTGACCACCTGCTTGATGGTATCCCGGGCTTTGGCTTTATTTTCCCGGTCGATCAGAATATTCCCGGTAATCCAGTATAACGGGCCGAAGAATGGGATCCAGAGCAGGCTTTTTTTGCCAATGGAGACGGTTCTCGGGCGGACCATGCCTGGGGATGTGACGAAATCAAAGACGGTCTGGTGGTTCGAGATGTAGACCGCTTTACCGACACCTGCAATTTTTTCTTCCCCGCGCTCAATAATCTGCACGTTGACAATTTTTCTCAGCACTTTGAACCACTGACTGAAAAAATAAACATGTTTCGGGTCTCGTGGGCTGAATAAACAGTAAATCAGCGCGAACAGACAAGTGAAGATGATAAAAACCGTGGCCAGTAAGAGGCGGATAAAAGCGAGCACAACAACTCCTTATATACACAAACTGCTTTTCTTTAGCGTAATCCAGTCCGGGAATTTCGCAAAAGAGGTCTGATGAGTTGTATGCAACAACTCACAAAATGGCATGCTAACTCACTGAAAAAGAAAACAATCCCTTGCGGATTTCGTATTTCAATGAAATTGCAGCTGACCCGCAGGTTGAAAAGGTGTTTGTCAAAAGTGCTGTCAGTTTATCCAGATGGTTGCGACATGAGTGCATCAGAGCAAGGCTTCATGCATAATCACGCTTTTGTGGTACTTTTTTGCGCTGAGGTTGAGATGGTCAAGATAAAGTGGGCTTTATTCTTCTGCTTCCGACAGAAATGGTTGAAAGTCTTTCCCCTTGCTGCCGTCCTCATCCTGGCCGGTTGTAGTAGCAAACCTGAAACGAACGATGAACCTGTAGAAAAGACACTGGCAACCCAAACGTCTTCTCAAATACCTTCAAGCATTGCCATCCAGCCGCCACCGCCCAGTTTTATGACGGTATACCAAAGCTGGAAGGGAACGCCTTACCGATTGGGCGGGACCACCCGAAGCGGCATTGACTGTTCAGCGTTTGTGCAGCTGACCTATTCCGAGGTATACAAACGAATGCTGCCCCGGACAACGTCAGAGCAGTCTCGTATCGGGAAGCCGGTGCCTTTATCATTGGCAAAAAAAGGTGATCTGATTTTCTTCCGTACGGGACGAACCCTGCGGCATGTCGGGATTTACATGGGAAACAATGCGTTCCTGCATGCCTCTACCTCGCAGGGTGTTGTTGTGTCCAGTCTGGATATCCCATACTGGCGACGTGCGTTTTGGCAGGTACGCCGGTTACAGTGACGCTTGGCGACCCATCTTTACATACTTGACTATTTTTTCTGAGCCTCTGACTCGCAAAATGGCCTGACCCCTCTCATAATTTGTGTGGGACTGGATTTCCAGGAGGTGATCTATGGCGATGGCAATGACAGTCGGGCAATTCCTCAATAGCCATAATGTGGACTTCAGCCTGACACACCACAGACATACTGATACGTCTTTCAGCTCTGCAATCTCTGCACATGTACCTACATCGCAAGTGGCGAAAGCGGTGTTACTGAAAGATCAACAGGGAGACCATCTGATGGCGGTTGTCCCTTCAAACCGGCGGGTGATGATCGATAAAATCAACCGGATAATGGGGAAACAGTATTTTCTGATGGGCGAGCATGAATTGTCCAAAATCTTCCAGGACTGCGAGCCGGGTGCGGTTCCTTCACTGGGACAGGCATATCAGATCAATATGCTGGTGGACGATTTGCTGCTTGAGCAAGATGAACTGTATATCGAATCAGGGGACCATGAAAACCTGATCCATCTGAATAACAAGCAGTTCCATAAAGTGATGCGGGATATTCCTCATCGCAATATTTCAGGCTATCGGATGCTGTTTACTCAGGAACATGACGGACGTCACTGGGAATGGGAATAGCAGGCCGTAAGTTATCTGCCTGAAAAAATAAAGACGAGATCCCCTTGCAGGCATCTCGTCTTTTTGTCTGCGATGTTTAATCGATGCAATTCAGCATGAAATTAATAATCGGGTCAGTCTCCGTGTTCATCGAGAGAGCCTTCGGCATGTACTGTGGGGGTAACAGTATTTCGCGTTCAATCAGCTCGTCTAACAATGGTTTGAATTCAAAGCCGGTTTTCCCGATAAACAGAGAAGTCAGATCGGTTTCTCTGTGTAAGCGGAGCGCATCTTTCAGACCTCGCAGGTAGAGGAAGTCTTTGGTGAAACCACCGCCCCGGTAAGCCCGGGTTGTGATCGTAAACGCCGTATCGTCAGACAGTCCGTAATCGAATTTCAGCGTGCTGAAGGTTTCGTTGAAGCTGCGTTTATTCACCATCATATCGACTGCGACAACACGAAGCGCCAGGGTTTTCAGCCGGTGGAGCGGGAAGTTGCCCGACAGATGTTCACACAAAATTGCCAGACCTTCCTGCGTATGGGTGTTCCCGGGCAGACCAAGCTGAAGGACCTTCAGCGGCTGAGTCTCTGCATTCACACTGGTCACCATATGTACGCCCATTTCGTGGTGAATCAGTGCGTACAGGTCGGCTGGGCTGAACCGGCTGTTCAGGTTGACCTTCACGGTGCGCCCGCTGACCATAGCCCGGGCAATCAGCTTGGTTGTGCCCTGAATCTTACAGCTGAAGCCGTAATCATTGGCAGCCTGATGGAATGCATCAATGGCTTCTTCTGCGCTGATTGTCGCCGCTTCGTGCTCAGCGTATTCACGGGCATGCAAAATGAAGCGGGCATTGGCGATGTCGCTCTCATCCGGACGACCATAGTAGCGCAATGAGTTATAAAGAAACTCTTCATGTCCCAGACTGGTTAACAGGTCGATACGAACGGCAAGCTGGTCAATCACCTTGCGATACATCGCCTGGATGCCAGCATCCCGGATATCTTCTACAGGCAGGCGATAGAGCTGCTCACGGAATTTATACGGATCCAGATCCAATTGCCGGTAGGTAAATTTAGGCTGGTAGGCATCACGGTTATGCAGGAATCGTCTTTTTTCCTGCTTCAGGTTAATCGGATTGATATAGCTGAGGGTATTCAGGCCACGGGCAAACCGATATAACTGGCGATCAAGCTGTACAACTTCCTTTGGCAGCTTGGAGTCCAGTACATGCGCTTTTTGGCGGCGACGTGTTGACGGCTGCTTCATGCGTGATTCGATCACAAAAGCAGCATGGCCAGTCAGCGTGCCTTTCAGCTCAGTTTTGAGTTGCTCAATGACCAGAGGATAACTTTCACCACCACTTTCATTCATATACACCTTCTTAATCTCAATCGGTAAGATCAGGGTGCGGGAGAAATGATCACGAACAAAGGTGGCTTGATATCCCATCCCCTGGAAGACCAGATTTTCACCGGCAGTCACTGCAAGGTTGGGCAGGTTCACCTGACTCAGCCGTGTCAGTAAATCCTTAATTTCAGGCTGCCACTCTTTACGATCGACCTGTGCCGTACCCAGGTTAAAGGTGGGACACGGTGTGCTAATGCGCTCGTAATTATATGAGTGTATGTCATAGACGACACAGTAGCCGAACTTATGCTCCAGAGCCGTGATCAGCGCATGAAAAATTCGGTAGTAGCAACTGTGCTTTGCCAGAGAGGCAAATCTTTCAGCATCAGTCAGTGGGGCGTGCCAGACATCTTTTCCCCAAGCCTGAGTGTAAATACAGCTTTTTGGATCGCGATTAAGGTCGTACTCATACCGGGAATCTTCGCCCTGCAACACAATCGGCATGGAAGCGACGAACTCACCCGTATAAGGGTCTTCTTCGAAATACCTTTCCTGCTCTGAAAGGTGGCACTTGGCCACCAGTTCAGGACGCATTCTGCTGCCGTGGTGAATGGCAGTGGCCACAAACGGCTGGTACTCAGAAATACGGATGGTCAGACTGCCATCAGCCAGCTGAGCTTCGAAAGGAATGTGTTGCTGGATCAGGGCCAG
Organism: Photobacterium galatheae; assembly: GCF_000695255.1. Lineage (GTDB taxonomy): Bacteria > Pseudomonadota > Gammaproteobacteria > Enterobacterales > Vibrionaceae > Photobacterium > Photobacterium galatheae. Next base: position 87,793 of record NZ_JMIB01000028.1, read on the forward strand.
CACTTCATGCTCAGCTAGCTGCCGCATCTTCGATGACCTGTCTGAATTTATTTTTACGCGCGATGCTGACGTCTTTCGCTTTCACAACGCTTTCAACAAAATCGATGACTTCGCGTTGCAGTTTTGTGCGGTTCAGACGGTTGATACGGGTAATGCCACCCGGGCTGAGTACATTGACTTCAACCAGCTTGCCGTTGATTACATCCAGGCCGACGAAATACAGGCCATCACGGACCAGTTTCGGGCCGATATGACGGCACAGACGCAGTTCCTGCTTGGTCAGGGTGTGTTTCACTTCCTGACCGCCAGCATGAATGTTTGAGCGGACATCATCTTTGGCCGGGACACGTCTCATGGCGCCAATCGGTTCACCGTTGAGCATCATGATGCGTACATCACCTTGTTCAGCGCCTTCAATGTAGTCCTGCAAAATCACATAGTTGTGGTCATCGCCGATATAAAAGTCCAGCAAAGAGCGCACACTGGATTTTGCATTTTTTTCAACCAGAATCACGCCTTTGCCACCGTAACCATTTAATGGTTTCATGATCATGCGGTCATTTGGGTTTTCTTCCAGCACACGCTCAAGATACTCACGGTTCTTAGAGACGTGAGTGACCGGAATAAATTCACGATTCGGATCGGGCAGGGAAGCGGTATAAAGCTTGTTGTTCGCGACACGCAGGCCATCAATATCATTGAAAATAAATGTATCGTCACGTACCGAGTCCAGGAAGTTCAGTGCCATGGTATCCAGTGGTGGATTGGCGCGCATGATAATCGCATCAAACCCTGCCAGTGGCAGTTCGGCTTTGCGGAATTCCGCTTTACGGTAAAAGCTGGGAACATTGTTAGAGACGTCAGTCTTCTTCAGCACTCGACAAAAGGCAATTGCCATACTGTCACGCATGGTCAGGTTACTTGGCGTTGTCAGCGCAACAGTATGGCCACGGCTGGCAACTTCATGGATTAATCGTAAAGTAGAGTCAGTTTCTGGTTCTACTTTGTGCCAAGGGTACATCACGAAACAAATTTTCATTTCAATAAACCATTTTATTGCCCGGTTGCATGGGGCAAAAAAGAAAAGAGCCATGCGCGATTATGCGAATGGCTCGGTAAAGCATCTTGCTATGGCGATATTCAACAGATTACTTAGTAATCCATATCTTCATCGCTACCGCCGCTATCATCGCTATCATCTTCAAAACTGCTTGCTGAAGATTTGCGAGGAGAATTGCACAAGGTATAGCTACGTACCTTGGTCGATGTTTGTTTCAGGTACTTCATCCAGCACTTCGCGAACTCAGAAGCCACTTCCTGCTGACCTGTAATTTCAGCAAAAAATTGTATTTCTTCTGGATTTTCAGGCTGAAGTAAACCTTCTTGGATACCACGCATGGTCCGTCCATAACTTTCCAGAATATTGGCTTCGCTGAGCGTGAAGACGCCTGAGCGGTTAAAGCCGCGTGGGAAATTTTTATCGTCGTAAAATTTGCCTACATTTCTCATCTGATCACCTGCCATGTGAGATTTGCGCTGATATTCTTTCAGGTTTGTCGAGTTGTAAATCAAAGCTTTTTCGTCGTTACGATAAAACTTTTTAATGATAAGACTGGGAAGCTCAGTGTAGTATCGCCATGAGTCCCTTCTTCTATATATACGGGTTAACTTGTGGACACCGAATTACTGAAAACATTTCTTGAAGTTACCAAAACAAGGCACTTTGGCCGGGCCGCCGACAATCTGTACCTGACGCAGTCTGCCGTCAGCTTTCGGATACGCCAGCTTGAATCGCAATTGGGGAATGCTTTGTTTTCTCGTCAGCGTGGGAATGTACACCTGACGGCTGCCGGAGAGCGGCTGCAGCCTTACGCAGAGGCCATTTTACAAACCTGGAGCCGTGCAAGGCAGGATGTTGCATTATCCGATTCCTGTAACAATCAGATTACGCTGGGCGCTTCAGCACTCGTGTGGGAGTTTGATGGCATTTCTGATTGGATTAGCCGTATCTATGGTGCAATCCCTGACCTTGCACTGCGGCTTGAAACGGTTTCCAGGCAAGGGCTGGCAAAACAGATTCTGAACAAAAGTATTGATGTCGTCATTACCAGTGAACCGCCCAAGATTGATAATCTGATCGTCCATAAAGTCAGGGAGTACCAGTTACAGCTTGTGTGTCATCAGCCAGATTGTGATATGGCCGGTGTGAAAGAGCTGCCTTTAGTTTATCTGGACTGGGGAACCCGTTTTGCGGTAGAGCATAGCCGCATTTATGAATTGCAGAAAACACCGATTCTGCATACGCATTCCAGTAAGATGGCGCTGGAGCACTTACTGAATAATGGCGGTGTCGGATATCTGCCTTCTCCTGTCATTGCCCACAGTGTTGAAGCCGGTGAGCTTTATGTTGTCAAAAATGCGCCGGTGATGGAGCAAACGTTGTATCTGATATGGCGTGATGACAACGAGAAAATTGAGTTGCTGGATCGCTTGCTGGACGTCGCATTCAGCGAGATCAGTGAAAGTGTTTAAGCGTGGCTTGACGAGTAATTTAATTTATTGTCGTGATTAAAATATCTTGTTGTACAGGGATTCAGGCTTTGCATTAGTCTCGCTGCTGAGAAGAAGGGTGGTTCAGGGAAAATAAGCCCAGCTGTATTGGCTATGTACAGTGAAAGCATCAGCCTTCTTGTTATTCCGCTGAGCATTTGTGTATTTTGGAATTGTTCCCCTATGCTTAGTGGTGACGGTCAGCCACTTTGTGGCTGGCCTTTATATCCTTAATGTTTTTATCTGGTTGTGTGTCAGGAAACAAGCATGGCAAAGTTAGATGAGAAGTTCCGCAAAGGGTCGAAGTCCAAACTCAAGAATGATTTTGATGATGACTTTATTGATTACAATCAGCAGGCGCGGAAGAAAAAACGCCGCCCATCGCGCCAGCGTCAGGACAGCGGTGAATACGTGGATTTCGACTACGAGTAATTACAACATCATAATATAGCCGCCGGTTTGAAATTGTTTATCTTCAACTGGTAACCAGATACGAGAAGCGCACCCTGTGGTGCGCTTTGTCATTGTTGGGGATTTCTTCCCCGGTATTGCTGATTCAGTCAGAGCAGCTTTTATTGCACGTTATTCCACGTCTTTGAGTAAGAGTGAAGACAACTCATCTAAATGGCTGACAATATAACTCGGGTGGATTCCCTCAGGGGTTTCATGACGGTGATGATTCAGCCAGCAAGTATCCATACCGGCATTGATGCCGCCCAGGATATCTGAATGCGGATTGTCGCCGACCATAAGCACTTTGCTCGGTTCAGGGTTACCGATGGCCTTCATCGCGTAATCAAATATTTCAGGGGCAGGTTTAGCGGCGCCGACCTGTTCTGAAATAATCAGTGTCGAGAAATAATCGACAACCCCGGTGCGACGTAAACGGATATCCTGCAGTTCTGTAAATCCGTTGGTAATAATGCCCATTTTGACAATTGGGTTCAGTCGTTCCAGCATTGAAGCCGCGCCTGGGAGCAGTGAACAGGTGTCTGCCATGGCCTCAAGAAATGCGCTGTTTAGCGTGGCCGTCGTGACATTCAGTTTCGAAGCCCAATATTCAAAACGCTGATGTTTGATTTGGTCGGCACCGATATCTCCGTTCTGATAGTCCACCCATAGTGGCTTGTTGATTCGCTGATATTCGGAGAAGTGCTCAGGGGTAAAATCAACCTCAAAACGGGAAAACATCAGTTTGAGGCCGCTGTAAGCATCGAAATGGAAAAGTGTTTCGTCAGCATCAAACAATATCCACTGGTATTTCATAGAGTAAGCCTGTGAAGTTGAGGAAAGCCACATCTTACTCTTTTCAACGTCCGGCAACAAAATAAACCGAGACACCCGTAGAAATAGATGGTTGATATCGGTAACAGGCGTTGTGAGAATGACGCGATAACTAGACGGCCAGATTGTCGGTCATCATCCCTGTCGGCTCATTGTAAAGCTTGATCACGAGGGTCAGGGTTTCTTTTTGCGTATCTTCTTTGATGGTGTCTATGGTGTAAAACTGGCCCGGTTTATTTTTCAGGGATTTTTTGACTAGCTGGGCAATACTGTCGTCAATATCACCTTTGACTTCAATGGTTTCGACTAATTGAAAGTAACCATGACTTGCTTCATCAGGCGCGAGCAGTTCCGGCTTGGCAAAAACTGAGCTGGAGGCGCTGAGAAGAATGGCACTGAGAATGATGCGCTGAAACATGTGGGTTCCGTCAATAAAAGATGAATATTGCTCATAGCGGCAACTGTGCCATAGCTGCCGCAGTGAATGTCAGCTTTCTGTTAATTTGGATTATTCGACATAATTTTTTTGATCTTCAGTCAACACATTTTCCTGGTGTTGATGCGCCCCTCTTAACATGGCATGAATCAGCTCATTGGCTTCAAATTTAGTCAGTGCTTCATGAGCACCGACTTGGTGCGCCTGAGAGACACTGATCTCGCTCGACAGCGATGTATGCAGAATCATATAAGTGCCACTGAGTTTGGCGCTATTCTGGACTTCAAATGCCAGCTCGTAGCCATCCAGTCCGGGCATTTCAATGTCGCTGACCAGAATTTCAAAAGGATGGCCGGCATCGGCAGCCTGATTCAGCATTCTGAGGGCATCGGTTCCGGTTGTCGCGATGTGATAAGGAATGCTGACACTGTCCATTGCCTGGCAGAGCTGGCGACGGGCGACGGCGGAATCGTCCACCAGAAGAATTTTCAGGGGGCGCAGAATTTCACGCTGAACATCGGTCAGAACCGGATGCAGACTTTCAGGAGAATCAGGAAACACTTTAGACAACAACAACTCAATATCTAACAACTGAACCATCTGGTTCTCAATATTTGTCACACCCGTAACAAAAATGTTCCGACCCAGAGAGGGGGGCGGTGCATCAATGTTGTGCCAGTTACACTCAGTAATTTTGTTGATTCCACGGACGAGGAAACCAACCAGCTTGCGACGGCAGTCGGTGATGATGATGTAGCATTGCTTCAGCTCTTCTGGTGTGAGCGCCGGATAACCGATGGCTTTCGCCATATCGATGACGGGCAGCGTGTCACCACGGAGGCTGGCTGCTCCTAAAACAGTTGGGTGGGAATGTGGAATCGCGGTTAAAGGTGTAAAAGGTACGATTTCTTTCACTTTTAGTGTGCCGATGGCAAAAAGTTGCCGGGAATTCAGCCGAAAAAGCAGCATCCCCTGAGATTGATTGGTTGCGGTTTTGAGCATTGCAGCTTCCCTTTTCCACCCGTCGAAATGCCTTCTGTCTTTACAGAGGAGGACAAGATTTTAATCCGATTATAGTAGCCTGTAGCCTGGGCAAAAGGAATTCATCGTATTGATTTTATTCTTAGTACCTGAACTTTGAGGCTGATCCAGATTTTTCTCTGGAACTGTGCCGGCATTCGGCACCAGAAGGCCCATGGGGCGGGGCCAGAGAGAACGATGGTTGCGATTTCATACTGCGTGGATATGGCTTGAGCCAGTACTTCGTTTCCTCTGCTAAGAAATACAATCGCGTTGCTGGAACATGTGTAAAGTCAGCCAATCGGGCTGAATCAAATGGGTCCAGTCGAATCAATTGTGCGGCCTTGGATGTTATCCGCTGAATGTCGCCGGAATGGGATGAGAACAGCTATAGTTATAGACAAAAGGCATACAAGGAAGCGGCAGTGAACCCGGTGCAGTGAAACGCATGGAAAGCTGATGACGGTTGAACTCGGAGATAGGTGCGGTTATGGAATTACGGAATAGAACGGGCGACATTGCCCATCTGGCAGACAATCTTACGTTAAAAGAAATCGTCGACATGGGATTCTCGATTGATCTATGCGATGAAAATTATGATCCCAATGAACACTGGACGATCAGGCAGTCCCGTCAGAAAAAAGAAGGTGAATATCCTTCGAATCAATGAATGTTTAGCCAGAGCTATGTCGGCTCTGGCTTTTTTTATTTTTGCTGGCTTTTGATTTTCTGAAGCAAAAGTGATGCTGATGACTGTCGGCTAAAAATGCGATTCATGTTTTATTTTTTCTAAATGACGTGGAAAATGGATTTCATTGAATGACTGCGTTTAACAATCTATTTGCACTTGTGTGTTGAATTGTTTTTAATCCGGATAACGACAGTAATGAACGATTGTAATGGAAGTTCGAGTTCGGTTTCAAAGGGATGTTATGAATATTCGTGGACGTTTTATCTGTTATCAGCCAAATCCAACAGCAGAAGTGAATTTAATTTGTTTTCCGTTTGCGGGCGGGAGTGCTGCGGTTTTTCATCCGTGGGTGGCGAAACTGCCGTCGCATGTTCAGCTATTGGCGTATCAGCCGCCGGGACGGGCTCAGCGCATGGCGGAACCCAGTTGTATGACAATGCAGGAATATATGGATGATATCTGGGTCGGCTTGGAAGACTACTTAGATAAGCCATTGGTTATTTTTGGTCATAGTATGGGCGCGCTGATTGCTTATGAAGTCGCCAGAAAGTTGCATTTGGAGAACGAGCATGTGCCGGTCAACGCATTTTTTTCTGCGGCAAAGTCACCCTGGAAAAAAAATCGGGCGAAATTCATCAGTCATCTTAATGATGATGCGTTTATCAACGAACTGAAAAGAAAAGGCGGTTTTCCCGAAGAGGTGTTGAATAATAAAGAGCTTATGGCACTTTGTACGCCATTTATTAAATCTGATTATCAGCTTGTCGAGCAATATAGTTCTGATGAAACGCGTCAATTAGCCGTGCATGCGACTGTTCTTGCCGGAGTTGAAGATGAAATTACTGAGTCAGAACTGGCGGAATGGAAAAATGGCTTTGTACAGCCACCTGAGGTTCATCAGTTTCCCGGGGGACATTTTTTTATCCAGGATGATTCTGTATTGAACGAGATGATTGCCTTGATCATTCGGTCAATACGCGTGATCCGGTAATTGGGCAAAACCCAGTGCTTACACCCGATGAGATGTTCAATGCATCGGGTGATTTGCGCTGTTGCTCTGACGTTCTGTTGAACTGATGTGAGTACTTAGCGTACTGATTGTTCCAGCCATCCTGCAACGGTTTGAACCGGGACAAAACTGTTTTCTCTGGTCAGCCAGGCGGCCACAGCGTCTGCATTGGGCGGGATGTCCATTTTTGGGAATGACCAAGTGGATTCTGAAACATCGCGGGCGTCGCTTAGCACCACATGGTCATATTCAAGCTGTTTTCCGGCATTTTCACCCCGCCGGATCTGGATTTTTTCATTCATGGCCAGAATTACTAAATGCGCCACATAACGGCCTTTCCCCTTGTATTCGAGCTGAAATGTATCACCGCTGCGTTTCAGAGTCAGGTTATCAGCCGTCTGAGGCTGGCGGGCTGGTAAAGGCTGCCCACGGAAAAAACCACGCCACTCTTTGCCGTCAATGACAAAGCCCGGGGTATAGACACCGCTCAAGACCTGATATTGATGATAGAGCCGCTGTTTCAGGCTGTATTCAGGCTTTGAAAATGTGTCTTTCCAGCCCAGATGATCCCAATAATCAACATGGTAAACGACAGGAAGGATCGCTTCCCAGAGCTGATATTGTTGTTTCAGTGAGCTAGTGAAATGATCGGCGGGTGGGCAACTGGAGCATCCTTGCGACGTAAACAGCTCAATCACCTGCGCAGGTTGCCCCGAGTGTTGCCAGGTTTGTGCCAGGGTGAATGGGCTGACAGCGAACAAGCCAGCGGCAAGAATCATTTTCATTGCTTTATTCTCTTTCTATGCCTTTTTGAAGCAGACCTTGGTTGCAAGGAATGTATTTCAGACGGTGTGAATGAATTGGATTTTTGAGCATGACTTGTTCGCGACAGCTTTCGGCATACTGCGAAGTAATAATTAATGAACGGTTGCGTTTCATAATTGGGGTGAGTATATTTTCACCATGATTGTTCTCAAAGAAACGCACGATGAAGACCATGATGAAGAAAGAGGTTCGTCCTGCTCAGGCCGGCAGACCCGTTGATCACCAAAAAACGCAGCAGATTTTCTCAGCCATTGACGAAATACTGGCGGTTGAAGGCATAGCCCGTCTTTCCATTGAACGGATTGCAAGTACAGCCAAAGTGTCGAAAGTGACTTTATATCGACGCTTTACCAACCTTGAAGGTGTGATTAGTGCTTATGTTGATAGCTTTACGCAAACGGCGCTTGACCTGCCTTCTTCAGAAGAACAATCGCAAGGAGAATTTTCTCTGGCACAGGCGTTCACTCGGTTAGGAATACAAGTTGTAACTTTGATTAGCCAACCCAGAGTCATTGCATTTGATAACGCGATTGCGGCGGCCGGCCCCCAGTTTCAGGGGCTCAAAGCACAGCTGTTTCGTCATGGCCCCCAAAGTGTCGTGGGTCAAATCAGCCAGATGCTGATTCAGGCCAGGGTAAGTTCATCGCTATTCAGTCATGCGCAACTGGCCGATATGCTGTTTCAGCTCTGGAAAAGTGATTTTTACGATGAACTCCGGTTTACGGGAAAGATGTCGTTGGCACCAGAACAGCTTGAACAGCATGTGGCAAACAGAACGCAATTCTTTATGAACCTATTGGAACGGGAATCGGGTGAATAACTGTGTCTGAAAAAATATTAATCGCGGGTGCAACGGGTTATCTGGGAACGCATCTGACGAAGCAGTTGCTGCGCCACGGATGTGATTTTCAGGCGTTAGCCCGGTATCCGGAAAAGCTAAATGCGATGGGACTCAGTGATCACCAAATTCGTATTGCACAAGTGACTGATCCTGCCTCCCTGAAAGGATGCTGTGACGGGGTTGATGTTGTGATTTCCTGCATTGGCATTACCCGCCAGCGAGACGGGCTGGGTTATATGGACGTGGATTACCAGGCCAATCTGAATTTGCTCTTGGAAGCAGAGCGCGCAGGCGTGAAACGGTTTATCTATATTTCTGCTTTCAATGCGCCCAAATTTCAGATGGTTCGGTTACTGAAAGCGAAAGAACGTTTTGCTTCGCGGCTGTTGATTTCCACGATCGCGAAGCCTTGTGTTATCCGTCCGAATGGATTTTTCTCGGATATGACCGAGTTCTATAAGATGGCAAAACGGGGGCGTGTATACCTCTTTGGCACCGGGAAACTGAAGTTGAATCCGATTCATGGTGATGATCTGGCAAATTTTTGTCTGGAAGCCATCGAGACTGATGACAAAGAGCTGGATGTTGGTGGGCCTCAAATTCTGACCCACCGGGAAATTGCTGATATTGCTTTCCGAGTTCTGCAACAGCCGGCAAAAGTCACTTGCTTGCCCGACTGGTTACGAAAAAGCGTGCTGGCTGTCGCTCGTTTACTACCTGAGCAAGTCGCTGGCCCTGTAGAGTTTTTTGCGGCTGCGACCGCTCAGGATATGGTGGCCCCTGTTTATGGCCAGCATACGCTTGAAGCCTATTTCCAGTCACTGCATGCACAACGTGGCGACTGATATTTTAGTGCGTTGGGTGGATTTTGTACTGATTGTTTGGCTTACAGTCAGTTTTGTTTTTAGATAATGCATCAGAAATACACATATAAATGCATATAACAATCAGGGACAGGAATATGAGAAGCAAACACAATGGGTTAAAAGTTTGGGGAATTTCCGTTGTTGCTTTATTTGGTATCGCTGCCTGCGGTGGTGGTGACGGAGAAAAGGGGAATCCGCCAGCAGCATTTAACCTGACGGAGGTTACGGTTGAACAGGAAGGCTCCGGAAGGGTTAGTTTTGCCTGGCTGCCGTCGGAGAGGGCAGAACGCTATCAGATCTGCATTGAAGCACAGCGCCAGTGTACAGCTATTGGTGAAACGACAGGTCATGAACGGATACTTACGCTTCAAAACAGCAAGGCACTCACACAACCCCAGTATTTCATACGCGCAATCAATTCAGACGGTTATACCGATTCAAATCTGATGGCACTCCCGGTTGCAGCGCTGACCAAAGCGTCAAAGGTCTTTCTCCCCGCCACGGACCAGCAAAAGTCTGTCTTTGCATCGAATGTGAGTATGAGTGCGGATGGCAACACCATTGCGGTTGCTGCACCATTTGACAATATCAGTGATTCATTTTTTGAACAAAAAGCAGGTGCTGTTTACATCTACCAACGCGATGAAGCCGGTTTCTGGAAAGATCCGGTTCAGATTGTCGCCAGTAATCGCGATGGCTACGATTGGTTTGGTATCGGTATCAGCTTGTCTGATGACGGAAAAACACTGGCAGTCGGAGCCAGTGGCGAACAGTCCACATTCGTTGACCGGCCGACGGAAAATATGAATGATGCCGTTGGTGCTGTGTATATTTTCGAATCCAATGGTGATGGGAACTGGCAGGAAACGGCGTACATCAAAAGTGCTTCCAGCCTGGATCTATGGGATCACTTTGGCGGACAGGTTGAACTCAGCGGTAACGGGAAAACGCTGGCTGTCGCCGCCATCGGTCACGATGCAGCGACAACTGATGATCCGCTGGATAACTCCAGAATAGACACGGGGGGTGTGTATGTGTTTGAACGCCAGTCCAATGGTACCTGGACTGAAAAACAATACCTGAAAGCAGCCGGCTTGGAAAGAGAGGCAGGCTATGGTTACACCATGGCGATGGACGGTGCGGGAACGCAACTTGTCGTCGGGATGCCTTATTCTGGTGGTACTGATCGTTATGGTGAAGTCTTCACTTATTCAAAAGATGCAGATGGCCACTGGCAGCTCGAAGCAATTCTGAACGGAGAAAGGAAACCTGTTGCTAAATTTGGCTCAGAAATTGATATGGACAGTCGTGGCGAAACACTGGCGATTGCGATGCCTGGCAGACATGGGTTTGCAACCGGAGTAGTTCGGGTGTACACACGAACGTCTTCGAGCAACTGGACTTTCAGTGCAGAGATTGCTGATCCAAAGCAGGATAAATACAGTGATTTTGGGCAGCGTGGGCTGAGTGTCAGTCAGGATGGTCAAGTGATAGCCATTGGGGCAATGGCTACGGATGTGGCTGATCCAGATAATCCGGGAGTTCAAATTACCAAAGCAGGTGCCGTTTATATTTACAGGTTAGATGAACAGCAAAACTGGCAGCAAAGTGGCATTTTTCATGCCAGAGAAAGCCAAGGGCATGCGTATTTTGGTCATGCGATTGATCTGAGTCAGGATGGCAGTGCTGTTGCAATTGGGTCCAGTGGTTTAAAGCTCAGAAATCCTCAGGGAACTGGCACCGACAATGATCTGAACAGTAGTGTGGCAATTTATTGATACATCAGTAATTGGCAAGAGCGACGAATCAGTCGTTCTTGCAATCCATTGAGTATGCCGTTAGTGTGTTGAACATGAACTCGAATTTTCCTCAATTCACCTTATCTATTCGCTGGTGGCGCTCCTAAGGGAGCGGCACTGAATTTTTACGTTCATTTGCCGCCGGAAATGGCAGCCAATGAACGCAATCTCTCCGATCTGATGTTTCCTTTGGCTGCTATGAACTGGCTTTATTCAAGGAAACTCAAGATGAAAGAACGCATTCTTACTGGTGACAGACCAACCGGCCCCCTGCATTTAGGGCATTTTGTCGGGTCACTTCAGCAACGGGTCACACTTCAACATTCCCACGACCAAACCATTCTGGTTGCAGATTTACAGGCGTTGACTGATAACGGCCAGAATCCGCAAAAGATCTCAGATAATATTCTGAATGTTGTCGCAGACTATCTGGCTGTGGGGATTGATCCAGAAAAAACCACGATCTGTCTTCAGTCGGCATTACCGGCCTTGTCTGAATTAACTATGTATTACTCGAATCTGGTATCGATTGCCCGGCTGGAACGGAACCCGACGGTTAAAAACGAAATTCATTACCGGGGATTCGGAAAAACGATCCCGGCCGGATTTTTAACTTACCCGATCAGCCAGGCGGCTGACATTACAGCTTTTCGGGCGACACAAGTGCCTGTTGGCGATGATCAATTGCCGATGATCGAGCAGACCAATGAAATTGTCAGGCGTTTTAACTCAGTCGTTCATGATCAGGTGCTTTGTGAATGCCGGGCGATGCTGAGTCACTTCCCAAGGCTTCCCGGCATTGATGGCAAAGCGAAGATGTCGAAATCGTTAGGTACAGCAATTTCGCTGGGTGCCACAGCGAATGAGATACGCAAAGCGGTGAAAGCGATGTACACCGACCCAAATCACTTACGCATTGACGATCCGGGACAGACAGAAGGGAACGTCGTATTTACTTATCTGGATGCGTTTCATCCGGACAAAACGTTCGTTGAGGAACTGAAAGCACATTATCGTCGGGGTGGGCTAGGTGACGGAAAAACGAAACAGATCCTGGAAGATTGTTTGCAATCTATGCTGGATCCTATCCGGGCAGAGCGCGAAAGATTACTGGCCGATAAAGCCATGCTGATTGAGGTGCTCAGAGCTGGCACAGAGAAAGCCAATACAGTCAGTCAAGGCGTGTTACTTGATGTGAAGCGAGCTTTAGGGATTGCCCTGTTCTGAAAAAATCCGGCTGTAGAGATACAGCCGGATGGATTGATGAGGGTGAATTCGCGTTATTTGCGAACACCCTCAACATGCAGTTCCATGTCTGCATAGCTGGAGGTACCCATGACTTGAATACCGAAATCAGCCAGTTCAATACGGGTGGTGCCTGTAAAACCAGCGCGGTAACCGCCCCACGGATCTTTACCAGCACCTACAAATTCAGCATCAATCGTGATTGGCTTGGTTTGTCCATGCAGGGTCAGGTCACCATCAATGGCCAGTTTGCCATTACCTTTATCGGTCACTTTGGTGCTGGTAAAGGTCGCTTCAGGATATTTGCGAACTTCCAGAAAATCTTCGCTGCGAACGTGCTTGTCACGGTCGGCATGGTTTGAATCGAAGCTGGTGGTGTCGACATTCACAGTTACTTTTGAAGCGGCGATATTTTGAGGATCGTAGCTGAAACTGCCGTCAAAAGTATTAAAACGCGCTTTAATGAAGCTGTAGCCCAGGTGACTGATTTTCAGGTTGACAGATGCATGTGCACCTTTGTTATCAATCATGTAATCTGCCGCATTGGCAAATCCTGGAACAACCAGAGCCGCAGCCAGACTTAAAGCGGTAAGATGCTTCTTCATTTTTCCTTCACTCCCAACATTTTTTTTAGGGTATTATCTTTATTGATAAAATGGTGTTTTATGGCTGCTGCTGCATGCAGAACAGCTAATCCAATCAGGGTATAAGCAAGATATTCGTGTATTGCACCAGCAATGTCGGATTGATCCGGGAACAGTTCACCCATCGACGGTACAGTCAGCCAGTTGAAAACATCAATGCCACGACCATCAGAAGTCGAAATCAGATAGCCACTGATAAACAATCCGAACAGCAGTATATAAATGACGGCGTGTGCCAATTTCGCCGAGATTTTTTCGAAATCAGAACCATTGATTGCTGGTTGCTTTTTCATCCTTTTCCAGAGAAGGCGAAACAGGGTCGCAGCCATCAGACACAGGCCAATCGATTTATGCCAGTGTGGGGCAGTGGTATACCACGAAGAATAATAATTCAAATCGACCATCCACAGGCCGACCGCAAAGAGCCCGATAATCACAACAGCACTAAGCCAATGCAGGGTAATTGATACCCAATCGTAATGAGTGACCTCTTGTTTCATGTATCCGGATATCCTGAATGAGAACTACTTCCCTATTCTAGAGGCAAATGTTTCAAAAATCAGTGCATTATGTTGAACAAGCTCTTCGAATAAATCGAACGAGTCTGGAAAAGCCAATGAAATCGCGATGTAATTGACCAGAAATCAAGAAGAGGAAATTGTAAATAGATATGACAACCCTCTTTTCAAGAGGGTCGTTCAGCAGTTTATTGCTTCTTAATCATTCACTTAACGCTGAATGTCATTTTCGTGACGCCAGTTCATGATCGTCCATTCCTGCATTTGGGCATGCAATGCTAAGGCAGGATCTGGGTTGACTGCGAAAGGGAAATCAACGGCCTGAAGAAGTGGCAGGTCGTTCATCGAATCGGTGTAACAATACAGGCTTTGAAATTGGGTTGCTTGATTGAGCAGCCATGCATTTAATCGCGTGACTTTCCCCTCACGATAACTGAGCGTGCCGGTGGTACTGCCGGTGTAGATACCGTTGATGGTCTCCAGATGAATTGCAAGTGCATCGTCAACCTGCAGCATTTCAGCAATTGGTTTGACAAGATGCTCACTTGTTGCGGAGATAATAATGACGGTATCCCCCCGCTTCTTGTGCCATGCAATGCGTTCTGAGGCATCTGGGAAAATAGCAGGCTGAATTCGTTGTTCAACGAACTCTGTAATGAATGGCAGCAGATCCTGTGCTGATTTACCCGTGATTGGCGCAAGCGTCGCAGCCATGTAGGATTTCATATCCATCTTGCCTTTCGCATAATCTTGCATCAGTGCCTGTTCCTGTTTGAGCAGATGCTCTGACGCCAGACCTTTATCGACCAGAAATCTTACCCATAGCGAAGCCGAGTCTGCGGCAATCAGGGTTTCATCTAAATCGAAGATGGCAAGATTAGGTAATTTTGTGATGGGTTGCGTGTTGGAGAACAACGTGTCTTTCCTTTCCTTCAGATTTAAGGGCTAAGATTATGTGCGAAGCATGACACGAATGTTTCAGTGAAATGTCGGTTTGAAGTCACCTCGCCTGTGTGGATTCAGGAAAATTAACTTTTTTGTGACATTTTTCCCAGCGTGAGCGCATAAACTTCACATGTCTCAAATTTGAGACAGTTTTTGGTCGCCACTCTCTATTATAGTTCGGCGGTTTTACGTGAGGATGTAAGCAAGCTGGATCGCTTGCCCGACGGAGCGTATGCCAATTCATTCATCGTGTGAAGAGATAAATGTGAGCAAAATTATCGCCACAATCCAAGACATTGATATGTACCTGAGAACGGAATCTGACGGAAGTATGAGTGCTGCGTACGATGCCTATCAAATTAAAACAGCGTTTCAGCCGATTCATACCGTTCATGGTGACATCTTTGGCTATGAAGCCTTGGCCCGTGTCTATAATGAGGCGGGTGATGAGCTGAAAACAGAGCCTTTTTTTACGTCTGAATATCTTGATATCACGGATCAAGTCAACCTGGACAGGTTGGCAAGAGCGATCCATGTGAAAAATTTTGCCCGTTTTTTTCCGACCCATTTCCTTTTCATTAATATGATGCCAGACATGCTCCTGGCACATCACAGGCAAGCATCAGCAGAAAAACGTAACGAATTTGGTGGGCTGTCCAGTCAGGTTTATGTGGAGTTACTTGAACACGACTGTTCATGCAATCATGAACTTCAGTGTGTTCTGCATCAGATGCGGGCGCAAGGATTGAAAATTGCGATTGATGACTATGGTGTGAAAGCCTCTTCTGAACGCCGGGCGCGTTTGTTAAATCCGGATATGATTAAAGTTGATCGTTCTTTATTGGCTGACTATCTGGCTGGGGAGACACAGCCGTTGAATCAGGTTGTGGCACTTGCTCATGAATTAGGGGCGACACTCTTGCTGGAAGGTGTTGAGAACGAAGCAGGACGGGAAGTCGCGACTCGTTTGGGGGTCGATTATATGCAGGGTTTTTATCTTGGTCGTCCGCAGCTCTTATCTGAAATGCTGGAATCAAGGGTTTACTGAGGTAAACCCTTGCTCTATCACTTGTGTGCTTAGTGAGCGACGCCACCCGTGGTGAGTTTTTGCGGGTCCAGTAAACTTTCCAGTTCGCTGCGCGATAGCTCAGTTTCCTCTTCGGCGACATCCAGAATGTCCCGCTTTTCTTTGTAAGCTTTCTTGGCAATGTCAGCCGCTTTTAAATAACCGATCACCGGGTTCAGTGCTGTCACCAGAATTGGGTTTTTTGCCAGGGCTTCCTGGAGTTTATCCTCACGCACATGAAAGCTGGCAATCGCTTTATCGGCCAGCAATGTGAAGGCGTTTGCCAGTAATTCAATACTTTGCAGCAGGTTATAAGCAATGACAGGCAGCATTACATTCAACTGGAAGTTACCCGACTGGCCTGCCACGGTGATGGTTGAATCATTCCCGATCACTTGCGCTGAGACCATTGCGGCTGCTTCCGGAATCACCGGATTAACTTTGCCTGGCATGATGGATGAACCGGGCTGCAAGGCTTCCAGTTCAATCTCTCCTAAACCAGCCAGTGGGCCGGAGTTCATCCAGCGCAGATCATTGGCAATTTTCATCAGGGCTACAGCCGCCGTTTTCAGTTGTCCGGATAATCCGACGATGGCGTCCTGACTGCTCAGGTTATAGAAGAAATTGTCACTGCTGGTGAAAGAGATTTCAGCAGAGACAGACAGGTTATTGGCAAAAGTGGCCGCAAATTGCGGATCGGCATTAATCCCCGTCCCAACTGCGGTGCCGCCCTGAGCGAGTGCAGTGACGTTTTCCAGACTCTGAACAATCCCGTGGTGTGCTTTTTCGATTTGAGCTTTCCAGCCTTGCAGTTCCTGCGCCAGTGTGACTGGCATCGCATCCATCAAGTGCGTGCGACCTGTTTTGACGATATGACCTACGGCTGCTGATTTTTCATCCAGCGTTTTGCAGAGGTGCGTCATGGCCGGGAACAGATGTTCATGGCAGGCAAGTGCAGCACTGACCTGAATGGTTGTGGGGATAACATCATTACTGCTTTGTCCCATGTTGACATGATCGTTCGGGCTGACGGCCTGAGTCGCACGTTGGGTTGCCAGGGTTGCGATGACTTCGTTGGCATTCATGTTCGAGCTTGTGCCAGAGCCCGTCTGGAAGACATCAATCGGAAATTGATCGAGATGACGACCATCAATGATTTCCTGGCAGCTGTCGATAATGGCGTGAGCAATATCGCTATCCAGCAGGCCCAGCTCCAGATTACTTCTTGCTGCGGCTTGTTTGACGAATGCCAGTGCCTGAATGAATCGGGTTGGCATGGTCAGTCCGCTGACAGGGAAGTTATTCACCGCGCGTTGGGTCTGAGCCTGATACAGCGCATTCAGGGGAACTTCAACGTCACCCATGCTGTCTTTTTCAATTCGGTATTCTTTCGTCATGTCAGCAGTTCCTTATAATCCGGACGAATGTTGTAACTGTAGAAGATTGTGTTTCAGAGAAAGGAATTTGTCGGTATGGCTGTCGCCGTAGAATTTTTTCAGCGCCAGAAGCGGACAGTACAAATAGTCCAGACAGATGCGGCGAAAAATTCTCGATTGATGCCGGTTGTCGATTGTGTTCAGTAAATGAAAAAAGACCCGTCGCAGAAATAGTTCCTGGAGTAACGGGTTTTTGACTGGTGTTGGTTGTCCGTAATAAGCGGCCAGATTCATGCCCGCCTGCGTCATATCAATGATGATGTCCTGCTCATATCCCGGAATCAGAGGGTGGTTGAGAAAACGATCTTCTGCCAGGAAATATTGCCGGTACAGCTCTCTGGTTTTATCCATAAACGCTCCACACCTCAATAAAATAATGATAATTATTATCATTACCATGCCTGAGTTTCAAGCCTGCTTTCTGAAGTTTATACGAGGTCGCAGGCTTGACGGGTGAAAGCACCATGAACAAAGTTCAGTTGCAATTAGTTCGGTGTTCGATGAAGGATGATCATGGAATGCGGGCGAACATAGGTGGAGGCTTGTCGGAGCGTTTTCAGTTGAGGATGTAAATCGGCAGTATCTGTCAGGCATGTCCAGCATGTATCGGGCAGGGGAAATCGAACGGGACAGGCATCTGAATTGAATAAATACATCAGGCTTTCATCATCCGGTTTACGGATCAGACACGCAAAAGGCGCGTTTTCAGCCCATGCCTGTTCAGACAGCTTTTCTCCGAGGGCATTGATCCATTGAATCTCAACCGGCTGCTCCCAGTCTGACAGTGCTTGGGTGAACGCAGGCATGATTTTTTGCCGTAATGCCAGCAATGACTGGCAATACAACGAGAATCTGTTCGACTGCATGGTATTTTGCCAGTTGATCCAACTGATCGCGTTATCCTGGCAATAAGCATTATTATTGCCCAACTGGCTGTGTGAGCGAAGGTCGGCACCTAATACGTGAGGAATGCCAAAGCTGAAGAGCAGGCTGGCCATCAGGTTTCGTTTCTGTTGCTCGCGTTTTTTGACAATAGTTGTAACGTCGCTTGGCCCTTCAATGCCATGGTTATTCGAACGGTTATCCGGGTGGCCATCCTGATTGGCTTCACCATTGGCATGATTATGTTTATCACCGTAGGAAACTAAGTCCTGAAGCGTAAATCCGTCGTGGTAACAGATATAATTGACGCTCATTTTTGCAGGCCAGTTTCGGGAAGGGAAGTGCTGCTGTGTGCCAAACAGCAAGGAAGCGATTTCAGTGTTGGTAGCGCGTTGCAGCCAGTAACTTCGCCAGGTATCACGGAATGTATCATTGCATTCATGCCATGCTTCCGGGAACTGGCCCAGCTGATAACCATTCGGACCGATATCCCAGGGTTCAGCAATCAGCTTGACCCGACTCAGGACAGGATCTGTTTGGATTGCATTGAAAAATTTAGCGTAACTGCAAAACGTCTCGTCTTTCCGGCCCAAGGTGGCGGCCAGATCAAAACGGAAGCCATCGACCTGATAGTTCAGAACCCAGTTCCGTAGCGATTGTAATACGGCGTCCAGTGCAGCGGGATGACAGAGATCCACGGTATTGCCACAGCCGGTGAAGTTTTTCAGACTGCCGTCTCGATTGTGCAGGTAAGTGAGGTGATCCAGCGCTTTGAAATGATACACCGGCCCGCCGTCACCTTCTTCAGCTGTATGGTTGTAAACGACATCCAGAATCACTTCGATCCCGTGGGCGTGCAGGGTTCGGATCATGGTTTTGCACTCAGTCACCGGATCTTCCATGGCAAAGCGACGGTCCGGTGCTGACCATGCCAGCGGATTATATCCCCAGTAATTCGAGAGTCTTTTCGCCTTGAGATGGCTTTCGTCTGCTTTTGTCGCAATGGGCAACAGTTGCAAACAGGTGATGTTGTTTGTCTTGAAGAAAGAAATCATTGCCGGATGGCAAAGACCCAGATAGGTGCCCCTCAGCTCGGGCGGGATATCCGGGTGGAGGAAAGTGAACCCTTTGAGATGAATCTCACTGATCACCGTGCTGTCCAGTGGCGTTGCCGGATGTGTCCCGCCTTGCCAGTCAAAGCGATGACAGGTTGTGAGTGCAACCCATTCAGGTGTGTCGGTTTCAGTGTCTGCATTCTCAGAGAGTCGGCGCATGATTTTGTGACGCTGTAACACGTTGTGTGCATGTGGATCCAGCAACCACTGACGCGACTGACTGACCGGGTCTATCTGATAAAAACTGTAAGCTGTATCTGCCTGAAGCGCGGGAATGAACAGAGACCAGTCTCCGTTGTGCTGCTTGACCATCGGGTGTGTTTCCGTGATCTGGCCGTCACTGCCGAACAATGCCACATGCAGTGAATGGCTGTCGGGGCCATGCAGGCGAAAGTGGCAGCCTTCTGTAGTGAGTGTTGAACCGAAAGCCACTTTGGGCGCTAAGCTCATGTCGGCTCCTAAAGTAATCTCGGACTCAGATGTCTTCATGCAAAACCTCAAGGGCTGAAATAAGAACAGCCAGTCAACAAAGACTGGCTGCTTGGAGGCAACATTAAACGGTGATTACCACCAGGCTTCGACCTGAGCACCAATGTTGTATTCGGTGTCGTTGCCCGTACCAAAGGCGTTATCGTTATCGTAGTCAGACAGGTAGCTGGCGTAGAAGCGCAGTTCAGGACGCGCCCAGAAGCCAGGGCCAGCAGTGAATGCCTGAGCGATGGTCAGCTTGCTGCCAGACTTGTCGATAATTGAACCATCTGAATTTTTGTAATTTGCTTCATCGTAGTAGCCCGCTTCGACGATGGTTTTCACGTTATCAGACCATTTGTATTCCGGGCGAACCACGGCACTCATGATTGTGTGATCATCGCGGTTGTCAAAACTGGTTTTTGCATAAATCAGCTGATGGCCGACTTCCCAGGACGCTGAAGGTGCAATCACACCCCAGTTAATCAGGCGATAGCCCAGCGCGTCATCATTTGAGCTTGCATTAAAGTAGTGACCTGCGCCCAGACCGGCCATTTGTTCGCCATACCCGTTTGCACCCGCCTGAATGGTTGATTTGTTGAAGCCGCCAAAAAAGTCTCCGATAGTCAGTTCACCAGTGAGCATCGCACCATCATTGAAGGTTTCTGTGGCTTTTTGTGCATCGGTCGCATTCACCAGCGCGTAGTTCAGACCCAGTTCCAGGCTCAGGTTGCGTGACAGTTTGATCTCAGAATAACGCAGGTCAATGTGATTGACGTTCACTTCATCGGAGTCATCACGAATGACAGCAAAGGACAGTTTACCCAGACCCGCGCCCAGGTTTTCAAGACCGGCACCCGCGCCAGAGAGATCCCAGTAGTAGAAATCAGAAATGTGGATGTCGTGACGCTGGTAGTAACGCTTACCGACCCACAGTGTGGCGTCTGCATCACCCGGAATGAAACCTTTTGCCTGAACGTTGAACTGGCGCAGTGCGATGTTGTCAGACCCATCATCATTCACACCCAGACTTTCCCAGTCACTTGATCCGTCGGTTGCAACGGCGAGCATTGAGTCGACATAGAATGATTTTCCATTCTCGTTATAGACTTCTTTCCCCAGTCCAAGTTCGCCGTAAACATCATTCTCGTTACCGAAACGGCCAACTTTGTTTTTCTCATAAGCGAAAGGTGCACCGTTTTCACCGCTGATACCAACACCGGCACGCATATACCCATGAAAATCGACTTCTGCATAAGTTGCGGCAGACATCAATGTTGCTGAGACGGCTGCTGCTGTCAGACAGATTTTGTTCAGTTTCATTGCATAACTCCTTGATGGATACATTTTTTATTATGTTGCTCTGCTTCGACAATGGCCTGAGCAGGCAATCAGAGTGACCGGTACAGAGCTGTGTCACCCTGATTTGTTCGTCCCTCAGCGGAATGGCTGCACTGGCGCAAGAAATTCCGAGTACATTTTGCACAGAGGGCGTCCGATTTGGATGGTTTTATTCTGCGCCTGTCATCAAGCGGTAACATCCTCCTTTAGGCCCTTGATTCACGGAGGAGTCGGGGGGATGAGTGCGGAGATCACACTTTGTAGGGGAGGACCGCTCAGCGAGGTTGATGTAGAGATTTTTTGAAGGATTGATCACGAAATCGCTTTATTGAAATGACAAAGCAGTTAAAAAACGAAAGCAAGATCACTGTTTGTCGGGGAGGAGGCTCTCGAAGTCGATGAGGAAGTGTTGTTCAATCGGTCAGGAAAAATCAGCGTTAGGCGCACGTGAATTCCGTGAACGCGGGCAGTGTTTCAAGTTCTGGCAAGCCATACCATCAATATGAAAATTGTGTTTTGTATCATTTACATTTTTCTGTTGGATATATTGTGTTTTTCATTTTTTATAAGTGGAGATATTGACACATTTGGTGCGCATCGATAGTGTCCGGACGTTGTATCAAGGTTATTTCCATTACAAATTTTTCATTCCAGTTCAGGGATGATAAACAGTTTTTTCTGCGGTTCTATTGAAATGAGAATGGAAACTTAGACGCAGACTCATATTTTGAAAGTTGATAAATTTCATGCGCTGTAGATTTGAAGATTCAAATATTCTGATGTGAGGTTGTTGTTATTCTTAGGGTGACTCATGATATGTCACCGATTACAAATAAGAAATTTAAGACAATGAAAAAAGAGTCAGCTTGGGTAAGCGGTACTGTGAGAAAAATGCACCTCAGTGTTGTCAACTTTGGTTTTTTTTCGGTTATCTTACTGAGTGATACTGCGGGAAATAGCTTGTTACCATGAGCGGCTGTTTATTGAAACAAGAAATGTTTTATTAAAAAAATATTTCTTGAAATAAAGACGAGTAGTATCTTTTTTTGTGGTTTTAAAAATCTTATCTTTTGCGGTGATCCACACGTTGCGAGCAGAGATGGGCAGGTGTACTGTTCTAAAAATTTATTTTCAAACCTGTTTTTACAAACCTGTATTCAATAGAAGAGCCGTGTTGAATTGAGGGGATGCAGTAGATTTCGTGATTTCGAATCTGATGCAATGTTAATTGAATCATTTCTGTGGCGGACACTTGAATACATCCAGAAAATGCAAGTGAGCGTTTTATTGTCCACAGATGATTGATTTCATTTATTTTAGGGATGATGAGAAAGATGAAAATAGAATTACCGTTACCCGTACCCAAGGCATCTGCTTACCAGTACTATGCGTTTCCATTGGCTGTGAATCAAACGATGCACCACAGTCGAGATTGGATCGCCTCCAATTTTATTCAGGTTGAATTTGACACGCGAGGGGAGCATGCGCCGGTACCATTCAGCTTCACGATGAGTGACTATTCGGTGAACCCGCTTTTGGATGTCATGTCGATGTCGATGTCATGGTTCGAAGACGGCGATATCGTTGATAGTCTGAAAAGAGCCCTCAGTGATGGATGGTATATTTATACTTTTTTTGATGAGTTCTACTTTCCTTCAAGAGAGTCTTACCGTCAATGGGAGTTTGTACATGATGCGCTCATCTATGGTTATGATAAAGAAGCGAATGCGTTTCTGATTTATGGCTATGATAAGGATCTGCTTTTAACCTCAGTCTGGACTCACGAGAGAGAAATATATGCAGCCTATATGAGTGCTATGCAGAAGGATCTCTCGCATTCCCGGGTTGTCCTTTACAGGCCAAACCCTCGAAAAGAATATCCAATCAATCTTTCACTGATTACGCGCACGATTGAGGAATACCTCTCCGGGTTCAATACATCTGAACATTTTGCTGCAGGTTATGTTCCCCGCGACTTTGTATACGGTGTGGAAACATACGAGCCACTGAAGGAAAGTCTTGCGCAGGAATTCAATGATGGCGAATTTTTAAATCTCAGAAACATGCAGGTTTTATGGGAGCATAAACGCCTGATGCTGGATCGGTCAGTTCGGCTTTCGGAGTCTATCCCTGCGATCGGAGAATTAACGCCCGAGTTCAATCATCTTGCTGATTTTACGAAAAGTATCCGGAATGCGCTGGTGCAAAAACGATTCTCAGGATCGTCTCTCAATCGATTGGAATTGATCGCGGATGTGGATGCGTTAAAACGCAAAGAAATCGAAGCTTTATCTAAATTTCATCAATTGTTAGCAAAATATTGATCGGTTTATATTCATCGAGAATTAGGATATGGATTTATCACTTCTCAGCCTTGTTGGGCTGGCAGATTATTGGGAAGCCGAAGATCATTTACGAATTGCTGTCACAGATGGCAAAAGAGCGCTGACCTATGCGCAATTAACTCAGGCAATGTCCGATCGTTTTGATGAAATTCATCAATGTGGTGGCGCAAAATTGCTCCGGATAAATCGTGCGCGAACCATTGATTCATTGGTAACGATTATGACTGCCTTACAGTACGGCATTCCCTTTGAGGTAGGTGAGTGTGCTGATACTTGGCAGCCTGAATCAGAATATGTTTGGCCACCCTATATTACAAAGCAAGA
Organism: Photobacterium galatheae; assembly: GCF_000695255.1. Classification (GTDB taxonomy): domain Bacteria; phylum Pseudomonadota; class Gammaproteobacteria; order Enterobacterales; family Vibrionaceae; genus Photobacterium; species Photobacterium galatheae. The sequence goes on from NZ_JMIB01000028.1 coordinate 111,443, forward strand.
TGAACCCGCATATATTATGTCGACCTCTGGAAGCTCTGGTGCCGCAAAGCAAACGCTGGTGACTCGACGTGGCTTGCAGACGGTATTTACAGGATTGCAAACGGAATGGCGTGAAGATATCCCAGACTATGCAATCTGGACGCAGTTGCATCCCATGACATTTGGGTATTCAATTTGTGAAATTCTGGGTTGTCTGATGTTTAAAGGGACATTGCGTATTCTGCCTCGTGAAGAGCCGCTCACCCTGAAGGCACTTGCTGACATCGTGAAAACAGAAAGTACCGTTGTTTCCTGTTTAACACCTTCAGAGTTGAATCTCTATGTTGATCACTTTCCGGAATACATCCCTTCTCATATTATTTTGAGTGGTGAACCTGCACATCGTATTTCATGGGAAGCCGCTTCTCGCGTTTTAAAAGACAGTGGTTCTACTGTCATCAATACGTATGCTGCGACGGAAACGTCAGGACAGGTCACTTCACATGTGATTGATGCTGAGAATTGGCCATCCGTACGCGCTGGTTATGTCGGTAAAATGATCTCTGGCATTGACGTTCAAATCCTCAATGACGAAGGCAGTTTTATTCCGCCGTCTGATACGGAATCAATCGGAGAAATTATCGTATCCGGAGATTCCATTGCTGCCGGTTATCTGCATAACAGTGTGATGCATCATGAGAAATTTAAATCGTCTCCCGAGAGAAGGTTTAAAACAGGCGACCGTGGGCAGTGGGCAGTCGGTGGTGGCCTGTTCGTTGTTGGCAGGGCATCACGGACCCTAAAGCTGGCTGGTGTATGGGTTGACCTGGATGACATTGAACGGGCGTTATTGGCGCAAGCGTGGATCAGTGAAGTCGCGACATTTTATGATGAAATGACTTCTGTCGACGGCAGTATGTATGGTCGATTGAATGTCGTCTGTGTTCCCCGTAAAAACGATCCATTGAAAAGTATTCACCGTGTGATCGCAGACATACTTCCTCAACCTGTCCCTGTTTGCGTTCATACCGTTCAAAGTATTCCTAAACTTCCAAACGGAAAGTTGGATACGAGCCAATTGAATACAGGCACGGCGCCTGATGCCAAAGCGCCGATATCTGAACAAATTATTTTTATTTGGCGGCAGTTACTGGGCGATTCTGTTCGCCTGGATACGGACGTCTTTGCGACAGGTCTCGATTCTCTTGGTGTGGTTGTCTTTATCAAACAACTCGAAGGGATCACCGGCACCAAAGTTCCGGTTCGATTGGTTTTTGATCATCCCGTTATCAAAGATCAAATCTCTCAATTCTCTATGGGTCTGAATCATTCAGTCAAACAGCGGCCCAGAAAACAAAATGCACTCGATATTCAGAATAAGGCAGCCCTACGTCGCAGTGTGCGTCAGCGTAATCAATAAATAATTATGGAGTACAACATGAGTTCATCGAAAGTTGCAGTGATCGGCTACGGATTACGTGTCCCAGAGGCGCAGGATGCCGATGCATTCTGGGAAATTATTTCTAAAGGCATGGATGTTGTGACAAGAGCTTCAAGCAACGTGGGTGCGACCGCAAGCGATCGCGTCCATGCCTATGGTCTTCTGGAGGGCTTTGAGCAATTTGATGCTGAATACTTTGAATATTCGCCCAGAGAAGCAGAAGACATTGATCCGCAACAGCGCCTTTTGTTGCATTGTGCCGTTGAGGCACTTGAATCTGCTGGCGTATCCCCGAAAAAGATTCCCTATGATATTGGTGTTTGGGCAGCCAGTGGATTGAGTGGTTATTTATTACACACCCTGGATCACTCACGCAGTGGCATGGATGCGACTTCTCAATTGATGGGGGGCGACGGACATTACGCTGCGACGCGTATTTCTTATAAATTGGGTTTAACCGGGCCAGCAATGGCGGTGGGTTCTGCATGTTCCTCGTCTCTTTTGGCGATACATTCAGCCGCACAGGCGATCCTGAATGGAGAAACCGATCTTGCATTAGCTGGCGGGATGGATATCGAGTTTCCGCAGCCCATGAGTTATCTCTTCCAGGACGGTGGGATCTTGTCTTCAGACGGTGTATGTCGCCCGTTTGATTCCGCCGCGAACGGCACCGTCTTTGGTTCCGGTGGTGGTCTGGTTTTGCTGGCAGATCTTGATACTGCCCTGAAAGAAGGGTGGCCGATTTTAGCGGAAATCGCTGGCTCGGCAGCCAACAATGATGGTTCAGACAAAGCATCATTTTCAGCCCCTAAACCGTCACGACAAGCCGATGTTATCTCTCAGGCACTGACTGTTGCTGAATTATCTCCTGAAGATGTGGGGTTTATTGAATGCCACGGAACAGGGACGCTATTAGGTGATCAAAGTGAACTTGAAGCCCTTGCCTCAGTGTTTGGGCATGAATCTGGCATCGTTTTGGGTTCAGCAAAAGCGAACTTTGGACATTTGCGTGTCGGTGCGGGTGTTATCGGTTTTATCAAAGCATGTGAAACCATTGCTCATGGTGAAATGGCACCAATGGCAAACCTCAGTCATCCGGTGAATGCCGTTGCGGAACATGGTTTTATCGTTGAGCCTGCTGCAAAAGCGCTGAATTTTGATCAGCGTAAAGCGGCTGGTGTGAGTTCATTTGGTTTTGGCGGAACGAACGTCCATGTCGTTTTAAAGCAGAATTCAACACGTGTTTTCAAGGACTCGCAAGGTTCCACTGATGCCGCAGTGATACTCCCGGTCTCTTCGACAAGTCCTGATTCATGTATTTCAAATGGCATCGCGTTATCTGATTTTATCGAAAGACAGGAAGGCATCGATTTAGGCTCGGTTTCCCATACCCTGTGTCAGGGCCGGGAACACGGAAAATACCGATTGGCTGCGATCGCTGCTGATGTTGCGTCGGCTGTGCGTGGATTACACGCAGCACCGGATGCGTCGGTAGAAGGCTGGGTGGCTGAGAAAAACGCGGTTGTTTTCCTTTTTTCTGGCCAAGGGACAAGTTTGATGAACCTGGCGCGGGGCTTATGGAACTGGGAACCTGTTTTCACTGAAAAACTGGTGGAATTGGCAACCTACGCCGGATTGGATCGGACGGCTCTGGCGCAAGCCATTTCAGGTCAGGCCTCATTGCCTTTAGGCATTGAACACGCGCTGCATGTGGCTGTTCAAATGGCCATTGTTGCCCAGTTGCGTGCACGGGGTGTCACTGAAGCCTATACCGCTGGCTATTCACTGGGTGAGTACGCTGCGGCAGCAGTCGGTGGCGCTGTGGACGAAAAAGCGGTCATTGAAGTACTGCTGAAGCGGGGTGAAGTGTTGGCGCAGGCACCTCAGGGTCACATGTTTATGGTGGCGTCCTCTCCGGAAGAGATCAAACGATTCGCGCCCCGTACATTCACGGCTGCTCGTATCGGTGAAACACGCACACTGATTTCATGTCATCCAGACAGTGCCAACGAGGTGCGCGAAAGTTTAAGCGCAGCGGGGATTGTGTTTATTGAGCTGGATATGGGGCTTCCTTATCATTCGCCTTTGCTTGCTGATGCTGCTGAGCAATTTAACTTGATTTGCCAATCAGCAGAACCGAATGTCGAGTCCCACTGGATTCCGACGCTCAATAGCAGTCGCTCAAATGATCGTGCTTATTGGTCAAGGCATTTAGAAAGTACGATTGATTTCAGAGTGGTCGGTAAAAAACTATCGACACTGACTCAGTCGGAGCGAATCTTGCTGATCGATTTTAGTGACGATGGTTTCCTGAGCAGGGCGACATCCGAGTCTATCTCGTTGAATGAAACCATTCCGCTCAGTTTAAGCGGCAAGAAGTCGGACACTCGCAAAGCTTATCTGCGTGTTTTGTCTCAATTGTGGGTTTCTGGATGCGACATTCATATTGGAACCTCTGAGACAGCTACACCTGAGCTGTCGCAATCGATGATGCGCCTCCCGGCACGACGTTGGGAATGTCAGCCATATCTCAAAGCCTCGCAGTCATCGATGAATGAGAGCGTGAGCGTGAAAAAAGGGCACCGAAAAGTCCAGCGTGAAGCCTCAATAGAGAAATGGGTGTATCAGCCCAGTTGGACACTGAAAATGCGCAGTCCTGAACTGGGCGAAATTTCGGAGCAGCGCTGGCTGGTGTTCACACGAAATAACCCGTTGAGCCAGTCGCTCGTATCGCGGCTTGAGTCTGCCGGTGTTGACTGCGTTTGTTTACCGATTGAACAGTTTACATTTCAGGATGATGCGGCAATTCAAGGGATCATTGGTCAACTCAATCTTGAGCAGACGCCTTTCGATCGCATTGTACATCTCTGGTGCAGTGACGAAACCTCAACGCCAACAGACCTGGAGCCAAGGCTGAGTTTCCTGAATGCAGAGCTGGAACAAGGTTTTTACACACTCTTGTTTGCGCTTCAGGAAATTACCGAGCGGCAAGGCGCTCATCCATTACAGCTGGATATTGTGGCGCATGGTATTCACCCGCTGGACAGTGCTGAATCTGTACCTGAAAGAGCGCTTCTTTTAGGGGCTTCAATTGTACTCCCGCAGGATTATCCATTTATCACTGGCCGATCGATTGATATATCTGACCTGACTGCAGACCGGCTGGTTGATGACGTCTTTGACGAACTCAGTACGATGCAGGTTGATCACGCCGTTGCGTTGTTCAGGCAGCAAAGATGGGTGCGTACCTATGAGCGGGATGTGTTACCTGACCTTCCGAAAGATGAAATGCCGCTCCGTCTTCGGAAGCAAGGTGTCTACCTGATTACGGGCGGACTGGGTGGTATCGGCATGACATTGGCTGAATTTTTGGTCAAACAATGTCAGGCACGTTTGGTTTTAACCGGGTTAGAATCGATTCCAAGCGATGACTCAAGTGACGATCCGCTGATTTGTCAAAGAAAAGAGCAAATCAAAAAGCTGGAAGCGCTTGGTGGTCAGGTCCTTGCAGTGAAGTGCGATGCTGCGGACCCAGGTGATACAGCGCGGCTCTTAGATGAAATCGATACGCGTTTTGGCGGACTGAATGGGGTCATTCATGCTGCGGGCGTTTTCGAAACTCAGCGTGCTTTTAAGAGCATTGCCGAAACCGGCCGTGAGGACTGTATTCGACGATTACTGCCAAAGGTTCAGGGTACGCTTGTATTAGCGGCGCATTTAAAAGGCCGAAAACTGGACTTTGTCATTACTCAGTCGTCATTGTCTTCTCAACTGGGCGGGCTTGGTTTTTATGCTTACACGGCCGGAAACGCGTTCATGGATGCCTTTACGGAAAGGCAACGGAACCAGGATATACCATGGATGACCGTGAACTGGGATGGTTGGATCTTCAGAGAGCGTGGTGATGACGCACCACACCAATCGGTTGTCTCTCCTTCATTTGCATCGCCTGATTTTGGGGTGGTTGCAGAAATTGCCGTGCGTCCAAGTGAAGGGGCGGAGATTTATGCGCGGCTGATGCATACCAAACATCCTCGTCAGGTTCTGATTTCAACCGCGAACTTTAATGAACGAATTTCACAGTGGGTGAACTCATCCCACCATGAGAAGACTGAAGTGGTGTTGAAAAACGCTCAGTCCTGGGATGACCCAGTGGCACGAAAAGTTGCAGACGCGTGGGGTGAAATTTTAGGCGTTGATGAACTTCAACCGGAATCAAATTTCTTCGCGGTTGGCGGCGACTCGTTGCTCGGTGTTTCTCTGGCGCACCGTTTGAGTGTTGAATTTAATGTTGTTCTCAGTGCAATTACGCTGTTTGAAAATGCCACGATTGATCAAATGGTCTCTGTGATCAAAAAAGCTTCTCATCATTCAGGAAAGGAGATCGAGTCATGAGTTCATCCGTAAGTCAGACAGGCGGATCAAGTGAAGCGATGCGATTTACGGTCACCAAGATGTTTGATGATCTTCCATGCTCACATCGCGCTTGGGCACAGCAAGGGAAATGTTCATTTCTGCACGGATATGAACGCGTTTTTACGATTGAATTCGGGTGTAACGAGTTAGAAAAAGACACAGGGTTTGTCATTGATTTTGGCGCGATGAAAACGATTCGAGCGCTCCTTCAGGATCAATTTGACCATACAACCGTGATCGCTGAAAACGACCCGGAACTTGAGCTATTTCAAGCGCTTTCAGAGAAGCAGATAATTGATTTGCGGGTGATGCATCATCCGGGCATGGAAGGTGCCGCAGAGTGGGTCTTCCACAATGTTGATGCATTAGTGAAACGTCAAACCAATCATCGTGTGCATGTTCTGAAGGTCGAGGCGAGAGAATCTCGAAAGAATGCTGTGACCTTTACGCCTCAGCGAGCGCAGGCCAGTGAGGCGAGCCTGTGAGTTCTCAGCAATCAATAAGCGCACCACGAACCTGGCTCGTGCTCCCCGGATGGCGTCAATCTGCCGCGCACTGGCAGCCAGCCGCCAGATGGTTGAGCCGGGATCGGATTTCTCTGGTTTCGGAAAACTTAGGTGCAATGGCAGAAACGTGCATGTCGGAACGGGGCAGCGTCGATCGGCTGGCTGAAATGAGCCAGAAGCTGTCTGAGCGTGCGATTGAAGAAGGTGCTTCTGTGATTGTCGGACACTCGGCCGGTGCGCCTTTAGCGGTTTTAACCGCAGCCCAAGTGCCGGAGATTCGATGTGTGGTTCTTGTTGAACCTGTCGGCGCACACTTTCTGCCCAACCTGAATCATGTTCAGCGGAAAAGCTACGATCGGTTGGCTGAAGTGACTGCAACAACAAAAGGTAGTGAGTATCCCCTTGCGAAGGGGGATACACTTCGATCAATTGAATTAAGGTCGTTAATTGATGCGAATCACAGTGCTGAGACGGTGGGGCTTCCTTCCGTCAACGCTGAACGTGCGACGGTTATTGCCAATGGATTGACGGCACTCACAACGCCAACACTGATGATTCGCGGTCAGGTATCCGGCATTGTCTCGATTGAAGATATCGAGACTCTGGCAGCATTCAATGGCAATGTGAAAACGATTGAAATTCCGCTTGCCGGGCATTCCCCCCATATCGATCGGCCCCGTCAAACGACGGATGCAATGCTTCAGTTTGAAGCGGCGACTTATCAAAATTATTGTGAAAGGATTTAATAAAAATGGATGCCCCAACCCCTGCAATATTGAAAAAACCAAGTGTGTATGCGCCGAAAAATGGCGTGGATAAGGAGCGTATTGAACGTGCAGTTCGAGAAATTCTTTACGCAATTGGTGATGACCCCCAACGAGAGGGCCTGCTTGATACCCCCAAGCGCGTCGCAAAAGCCTATGAAGAGATGTTCTCAGGACTGGCGAGTGATCCTTTTGAGGTATTAGGCACCGTCTTTCATGAAAACTACCGCGATATCGTGATGGTGCGAAATATCGAGGTTTCGTCATTTTGTGAACACCATTTGCTCCCTTTTCGGGGAACCGCAAGTATTGGCTATTTACCGGCGAAAGAGGGCGGTGTTGTCGGGTTATCGAAGCTGGCCAGATTAGTCGAGGTTTTTGCCCGCAGACCTCAGGTTCAGGAACGACTGACCACCCAAATTGCCGATGCACTTGAAGCGGCTTTAGATGCTGAAGGCGTGATCGTCGAGATTGAATGTGAGCACAGTTGTATGTCGTTTCGGGGTGTGAAAAAGTCTGGGTCGACGACGGTGACATCCACGTTGAGGGGCGTATTCCGAGATGACCCACAACAACAAGCCATGGTTCTCAATTTATTAAGGGGTGGAAACAAATCCTGATGAATAATTCTCAGCCAAAGACAGATTCGAGTCTCGTATTTAATGGGGATTTAAGCTCACCTTGGCGGCTGATTCGTGCAGTTGTCGGCCCGCGTTGGTTTCTGATGACCACTGCAATTGTACTGCTGGCGATTGCCGCTTTTGTCCATATGATGATTCCGTGGTTTCTTTCTAAAATCATTGATGATGGACTGATGAAATTCGATCGCGATGCGCTCATTTACTGGGGGGGAGCACTCGCGCTTGTCTCTGCAGTAAATCCAATTGCTTATGCGTTGGGGTATCGTGTGATGGCGTTGTTGGAAGCAAGAGCGCGTCGGCAAGTTAATCATCGTATTAATAACAATGTTTCTTTTCCTGGCGTTGCCCCTCGAACAAGCAGCATGGGAGAAACCGTCAATGTTGTGACCGGTGATAACGAAGTTCTTGCCTCAGTATTCTCCACTATTGGGCATGGGGTCATGAACCTGATTGCGTTCACACTCGGTGTCATCCTGGTGTGGCAAATTCATATGTGGCTCGGCATTGCAATTGCGATCGGGGTGATTGCGACGACAGTGATTGCCGGCCCTTTATTGGGGAAGTTAGAGCAACGCTGGACAAACTATCGTGGCACTCTGGCGACCACAACGGATTTTGCAGCCGATACGATCCGGGGTCTTCGCGTGCTGCGCGGTATTGGCGGTGAGAATAAATTCTTAGCACGTTATCAGAAGCAATCACGGGATCTGTTGGAAGACTCTTACAAACTCTCAAACCAAAGTAGCTGGATCCATGCGTTGCAACAGGCAATTCCGCTGACGTATATGGTTGCCATCATTTGGTTGGGTGCCCGGCTGACATTCAATGGCGATATTAGCGTCGGGGAGCTGAGTGCTGCATTCGGTTATGCGACAGGTCTTGTCATGTATTCTGGCTCGCTGTTAGGCACAGCGCATTCAGTGGTCAGTATTCGGGTGGCCGCTGTGAGAATTTCCCGGTATTTATCTGGCGATAGGTCGTTAAACACTGAATCACAAGCGCCGGAACAAACCGTTGGGAACCCCATTGTGGTTGACCGGGGCCAGTTGACTGTCATCGTGCCTGCAAAGATGAGTGCTGCAAAACAATTATTGATGGACTTTGCTGAATCAGATGATGCACGCGATACCATTCTGGTTTCAGACACAGACTACATTTTTTCCGGAACTTTGCTTGAAGCACTCAATACAACACAAGGTGATTATGAAGCGTCGCTGGCTGCCGTGAATGGCCAGGATATTCAGTCCAGTATCGAATCAGCCTCAGATCAGATGGTTCATGATAAGGGGCTCAACCTTTCAGGTGGTCAAAGACAGCGGCTTATATTGGCACGTGCCATTGCCCGTCAATCAGAGACCTTATTGCTCTGTGATCCGACGTCTGCCCTCGATGCTGTGACTGAGCTTTCGATTGCGCGGCAAATGAAAGAAAGCCGCTCAGGAAAAACAACGATCGTGGTCTCTGGTTCATTGATCTGGCAGTCCTACGCGGATTCGGTCATTCACCTTCGCGATGCTGATTGCGAAAAACACGTCACCCTCAAGCACAATTCAGAGTCTGTGCAGACTCACCCGGCAATGGAGAATCTCAGTCTTGGATAATTCGAATATCGCGCATCATCGATTGCCAATATCAGACACCGCGAAAGTCAGACGCAAGTTTTGTTACCTTATTGGACGCGAAAAGCGTCACGCTTTCTGGATTGTTCTGCTTTATCTGGTTGCAGCGGTTGCCGGGGTATTTATTCCCGTCGCGCTTGGCTACATTATTGATGGCATTTCTCTTGGTTGGTCGGTGAATGATGTTGATCTTGTCTGCTTTGCATTACTGGTGAGTATCGTTGTGCAATTGTTCGCGTCTCGGTTCGGGTACCGAATGGGCCATCGGTTTGGGGAGCGAACGGCTGCGTATCTTCGGGAAACGACCCTGAAACGTGCACTCCAGATCCCTCTGGTCACCATAGAAAGAGCGGGTCTTGGTGATATTTCTACCCGGACCTCAGGGGATGTCAATGCTGTTGCAAATGTGCTCCGTAATACGGGGCCCGGCGTTGTTGCTGCCATCATCGAACTGGGTGTACTTGTCATTGCGGCTTTCATGGTTGCCCCAATGATGTCATTACTGCTGTTGAGTGTCGTTCCGCCTTTATTTTTCGTGGCTCGTGTTTATGTGAAGCAGGCCAATCCGGCGTTTGCGCGTGAGCGTGCCGGAATGGCAGACATTGCTGAATCAATCTCTGCAACAGAAACTGGCGCTCAAACGGTGATGACTCATCAATTAGGGGAGAAGAGACAAAAGATTGGGTCTGTTGCCATTGATAATCACTGGCGCAATCTCAAAAAAATCGTGAACTTGCAAACCTGGTTTATACCGTCGCTTGATTTTGCACATATTATTCCTGTGATTGGGATTTTAGTGGCAGGGGGACTCTGGGCTCTATCAGGTGGAATGAGCGTGGGGGCAGTGGTCGCGTGCGCGATGATTGCGTATCGGACCGCAGCGCCAATTGAGAGAATCATGTATTCTTTGACTGAAATTCAGTCAGCAACGGCAGCACTTGCACGGATTGAAGGACTTACTGAGATTCCTGTTGATGACCGTACATTGACGACAGAACAGTCACAGATTGAACTTCGTGATATGCATTTTTCTTACGAGAATGGGCCTGAAGTTTTACAAATTGAAAAGCTAGACATTTCACCTGGATCTCATCTGGTGATTGTCGGGAGTTCCGGAAGCGGGAAATCAACCCTTGCCCGTGTCATTGCAGGGATAGAACGACCGACTGCCGGTTACGCAAAATTAGGTCATGTGAATGCAGCAGACCTGGAACTCACGTGCCTGAGGAAGAAAGTCATTCTGATCACGCAGGAGACTTATGTTTTTGCGGCGACGCTCCGTGAAAACCTCTCATTTACTGAGACCCCCACAGATGACCAACACATGTGGGATGCATTGCAATTAGTAGGTGCTCATTGGGCATTTGATCTTTGCGGTGGTCTGGATGCAATGATTGAAACCGATGATGTTTACCTCACGACAGGGCAAAAACAGCAGATTACACTTGCGCGGGCTATCGTGGCGAACCCGGACATCATTATTTTTGACGAATCTTTTGCAGCACTTGATATTCAAAGCAAGGGTGAGCTGGAAGAAAGTGTTTTTTCTATTTTGAAGGAAAAAACCGTCATTGTGATTGCGCATAAGCTTGATGTTATTTCTGAGCACACTCGTGTTTTAGTGATGGCGGAAGGTAAGATTGTCGAAGATGGTGTTCATGAAAGGTTGCTTGAGCAAGACGGGATCTATTCGAACTTATGGAAGTCCTGGCGTGCTGAATGAAACAAGTTTCTCTCGTAAATTTGAGTTGTCTTTTGTTCACCTTTAAAAGATCAGGCGGCTTAGGGAGAGGAAAATTGCGCCTTTTTGTCATCCCCGCGAAGGCGGGGAGCCAGTGACTTTTGAGGAAGAACGACGCGGAAAATGAGGGGGGGGGGAATGACTCGGCGGATGACTTTCATCTCGTGCC
>NZ_JMIB01000029.1 GCF_000695255.1 Photobacterium galatheae
CCAATTCCGCCACCACCGCAATATCCGGGTGAACGATTTGCCTTTTGGGCAAATTATGGTGGCTACGACGGGATTCGAACCTGTGACCCCATCATTATGAGTGATGTGCTCTAACCAACTGAGCTACGTAGCCAACAATTTTGTATCAACGCCGACCGAAGCCTACGTTGCTGAATATGGCAGGGCTACCTGGATTCGAACCAGGGGATGGCGGCATCAAAAGCCGCTGCCTTACCGCTTGGCGATAGCCCTAAATGGTGCGGAAGGAGAGACTTGAACTCTCACACCTTGCGGCGCCAGAACCTAAATCTGGTGCGTCTACCAATTCCGCCACTTCCGCATATTGTTGCCTTTCTTCAAAGGCTAGATGTCATTGGTGCGGAGGGAGAGACTTGAACTCTCACGTCCTTGCGGACACTAGCACCTGAAGCTAGCGCGTCTACCAATTCCGCCACCACCGCGTGGAATGACATCTTGTTTCTCACTTAGCGTGAGAATGGTGGCTACGACGGGATTCGAACCTGTGACCCCATCATTATGAGTGATGTGCTCTAACCAACTGAGCTACGTAGCCATCCGAACCGATTCAGCCAGTTTTCACTGTTGCCTTTTCGTCAGGCGCTGTCTCGGGAACGGGGCGCATTATGCTTATCCCTGTCTGGAGCGTCAATAGTTTTTTTAAGAATCCCCTGAAAATCTGCCTGTTCGATGGTTATTTGGACGAAATGACCGATTGCCATGCTAGGTCAGTGATTTGGCGGGCAAAAAATGATCAATCTTTCTTCGTGGGCAAAAAAAGGCCGACAAATGCCGGCCTTGATGTGTTCATTTTTCGTCATCTATCAGACGTTGAAGCGGAAATGGACCACATCGCCATCTTTGACGATGTAATCTTTACCTTCCAGACGCCATTTACCGGCTTCTTTGGCACCGCTTTCACCGTTGAACTCCACAAAGTGCTCATAGCCGACGACTTCGGCACGGATAAAGCCCTTTTCAAAGTCGGTATGGATCTTACCGGCAGCCTGAGGTGCCGTTGCACCGACAGGAATGGTCCAGGCGCGAACTTCTTTCACACCCGCAGTGAAGTAAGTTTGCAGATTCAGCAGCTCGTAGCCTGAACGAATCACACGGTTCAGGCCCGGTTCTTCAATGCCCAGATCAGCCAGAAATTCTTCGCGATCAGCATCGTCCAGTTCAGCAATTTCAGATTCAATCGCAGCACAAACAGGAACGACCACGGCATTTTCTTTGCTGGCGTGCTCAATCACCATTTCCAGGTGCGGGTTATTTTCGAAACCGTCTTCACTGACGTTTGCGATGTACATCGTTGGCTTCAGTGTCAGGAAGTTCAGATAATCGATCGCAGCTTTTTCTTCTTTACTCAGCTCAACTGAACGAGCCATACCACCTTCAGTCAGCGTTGGCAGCATTTTTTCCAGAACCGCGATTTCAAATTTGGCATCTTTGTCACCGCCCTTGGCACGTTTCGCCTGGCGCTGAATCGCACGCTCACAGGTGTCCAAATCGGCCAGTGCCAGTTCAAGGTTGATGATTTCAATATCATCTAATGGGTTGATCTTGCCGGCAACGTGCACGATGTTGTCGTTTTCAAAGCAGCGAACGACATGGCCAATCGCATCTGTTTCACGGATGTTCGCCAGGAACTTATTTCCCAGACCTTCACCTTTGGAAGCACCAGCAACGAGACCCGCGATATCTACGAATTCCATGGTTGTTGGCAGGATGCGCTCAGGATTGACGATTGCAGCCAGTTTATCCAGACGCAGATCCGGCACAGGCACGACGCCTGTATTTGGCTCGATCGTACAGAAAGGGAAGTTCGCCGCTTCGATTCCTGCTTTCGTCAATGCATTGAAAAGAGTGGATTTACCTACGTTCGGCAGGCCCACGATACCACATTTAAAACCCATGGCTTGAAACCCTTTAGTGATGCTTCCGGTATCCCGCTTTCGGGCGGAATGGTGAAAAAGTCAGATTAAACTTACTCGGCTTTGAAAGAATGAAGCCGGTTTTGTGCCTTGGTCAGGCCGTCTTTCAGCCAGATATCAAGGCAGCGAACGGATTCGTCAACCGCAGCGTCAATCATCGATTGTTCGCCGACCGGGGCTTTGCCCAATACGAAGCCAGTCACTTTGTGCTTGTCTCCGGGATGGCCAATGCCGACCCGAAGACGGTAAAAATTCTTGTTGTTGCCCAATTTGCTGATGATATCACGCAACCCATTGTGACCCCCGTGGCCGCCACCCTGTTTGAACTTTGCCACTCCCGGTGGCAGATCCAGCTCATCGTGCGCGACCAGAATTTCTTCTGGTGTAATCTGGAAGAAATTCGCCAGCGAAGAAACCGATTTACCCGACAAATTCATAAAAGTTGTTGGGATCAGCAATCTCAGATCTTCACCGTTCAGTTGGATCCGGCCTGTCAGACCAAAATATTTTGGATCGCTTTTCAGGCTGATGTTGTGGATCCTGGCCAGCTCTTCTACCACCCAGGCACCTGCGTTATGGCGGGTTTTGGCATATTCCGGACCTGGGTTTGCCAGGCCAACCAGTAAACGGATTTTTTGACTCACGCTGGTCTCTCTATGTCATCGGGATCAAAACGCGCGCTATGTTAACACTGCTGCGGAGATAAATAAAAACAAACACGCCTCGCACTGGGCGAGGCGTGTTGCGTGTCGTTCAGTTGTCTGAGCGATTAGTGCTCAAACATCGCAGAGATGGACTCTTCGTTGCTGATACGACGGATCGCTTCAGCCAGCATGCCTGACAGGCTCAGTACAGAGACTCTGCCGGTATCCAGCATGGCTTGCGATAGTGTGATTGAGTCTGTCACGATGACTTCATCAATCACTGAATTTCTGATGTTTTCAGGCGCATTGCCAGAGAAAACAGGGTGGGTTGCATAGGCAAACACACGACGAGCGCCGCGCTCTTTCAGTGCTTCGGCAGCTTTACACAGTGTACCGCCGGTGTCGATCATGTCGTCAACGATGATGCAGTCACGGCCTTCAACATCACCAATCAGGTGCATGACCTGAGAGACGTTGGCACGTGGACGGCGTTTGTCGATGATCGCGATATCCGTGTCGTCCAGAAGTTTTGCCGTTGCACGGGCACGGACAACGCCGCCGATATCCGGAGAAACGACTACTGGATCTTCCAGATTCTTCGCCAGCATATCTTCCAGCAGCACAGGAGAACCGAAGATGTTGTCTACCGGTACATCAAAGAAGCCTTGGATCTGTTCGGCGTGCAGGTCAACAGTCAGGACGCGGTCAACACCGACGTTTGACAGGAAGTCAGCAACAACTTTAGCCGTGATAGGAACACGAGCAGAGCGGACGCGGCGGTCTTGGCGGGCATAGCCGAAATAAGGGATAACAGCGGTGATACGGCCAGCGGAAGCGCGACGCAGAGCGTCAATCATCACCACCAGTTCCATCAGGTTATCGTTGGTTGGGGCGCAAGTCGATTGAATGATAAAGACGTCGCTGCCGCGGACGTTTTCATTAATCTGAACACAGACTTCACCATCGGAGAAACGGTTCACTGTCGCGTCTCCTAGTGAAATGTAAAGACGGTCAGCGATGCGTTGGGCTAGCTCTGGTGTAGCGTTACCAGCAAACAGCTTCATATCAGGCACGGGGTAAACCTCAGTTGCGTCCAAGTTGTATTGACTGACTTTCTGCAGTATGTCGACGCAGGGCCGTCATCAAAGGTGACTGATTCACCCCTTTCGCGACAAAACCACGCAGCCAGTCGGGTAGTTTTTTCAGGGTTGCAGTAGCCGCTTGCTGAGAGCTAAATTCAGCAAAAACACAAGCGCCAGTGCCGGTCAATCTCGACGGCGCGTATTCTAACAGCCACGAAAGCGCCTTATCAACCTCAGGGTAAATTCTTCTCACGATTTTTTCGCAATCGTTTTCGTATTTGCTGTCCAACAGCACATTTAACTGGCGTTTCGGTGTATTTCGCGTTAAATCAGGTGCCGTGAATACATCCACCGTTGCAATACTGACCTCAGGCTTGACCACTAAATACCATTTTTCCTCGGGTTCAGCCGGGTGTAACTGCTCACCAATCCCTTCTGCAAAGGCACTGAAGCCACGGACGAATACGGGCACATCAGCACCCAGTGCCAGCCCGAGTTCGGCCAGTTCATCGGGGCTGAACCCGGTTTGCCAGAGAAAGTTTAACGCGACCAGGGTTGTTGCGGCATTTGAAGAGCCGCCACCCAAGCCACCGCCCATGGGGAGTACTTTCTGGATGCCAATATCAGCCCCCGCGGTAATGCCGGCTTTTTTGCGCAATGCATCTGCTGCCCGGTAAATCAGATTCTCCTCCAGCGCGACACCTTCAACGGCTGGCGTCAGTGTGATGATATCGTCCTTGCGCGGAGTAATGGATAAGGTGTCCCCGTAATCCAGAAACTGAAATAAGGTTTGCAGTTCGTGGTAACCATTGGGGCGCTGGCCAGTAATGTACAGAAACAAATTAAGTTTAGCGGGCGCCGGCCAGCTTGTCGTTTGTGTGTTTATCATGGAAGTCTGTGTCTGTTATTTTTGAGTCTGCCAGCGGCTGATCACCAGTTTGATCCGTTTATCACCCTGTGAAAGCACCAGTTTACTGGGTAACGCAGGGGAAACGCTTTCATCATAATCGTGATAATCCAACTGCCAGAGTTGTCCGCCCACTTGTTTTGCCAGATAAGCCACGCGGTTTTCCGTGTTGAGCTGATAGGTGTCGGCATCTGTGGGTAATCCCAGCAGCCAGTCACGCATCTGGTTAATCGGCAGAGCAATATGAGTCAGAGACAGCACCAGTTGTGCAGGATCGCTCCCCTGGTAACGTTTTCCGTCATTGTCGATCAAGATGGCCCGGCCTGGTTGACTGTCGAGTTTCAGTAAGGTCGTGCCTAAAAAATTGGTGAGCAACAAGTGATCAGAACCGGTATTGGTTTTCCAGCTCAGGTTTGCTGTAAAGCGTTGCTCTGGGCTGATATAGCCCAGCTTACCGTTCGCCTGAAAGGCAGAAATAGCAGATAATGCTTTCTGGTGTGTTTCCCAGTCGGTTGCGATCGGGCTGGTTTTGGGGGTGATTGTACAGCCGGCCAACAGAATGAGCAGGCTTCCCGTCAATAAAGCGCGAGCTGGTCGGAGCAACCGGAGCAAACGCTGTCCGGTGGTCAGGCCTTCTGTTCGCGCAGAGAGCGGCGAAATCGCCTTTTGCATAAATTTCCCCTAAATATCAGCGCGTGCTGAATGACTTGTTTTTTCTTCATTTAGAAATACATCAAAGCGCTATCATAGCATGACTTTATTTTCAGAATCTGCCCGCTTTCGGTTCATGACATTTGTGAAAATTGTCGGTAAAGTCAGTTTTTGAATCGCCGCTGGTCCCCAAGAAAACGTGTTCCGGCAGACAGAATCGAGTCATATCCTTTTATTACGCAGGGGCATCAAGTAAAATGCGCCGCTGGATCTTTATCATCGAGAAGTAGGTAACACCATCTCCATGACCTTGCTTGCATTAGGAATCAATCACAAAACAGCGTCTGTTGATCTGCGTGAGCGTGTTGCCTTTTCGCCGGAAAAATTGACCGAAGCCCTACAGACACTGGCACAGCACCCGGAAGTGAACAGTGGTGTGATCGTTTCTACCTGCAACAGGACGGAAATCTATTGCGATGTTTCACACACCGGCCCGGGTGTCATGATTGACTGGCTGAGCCGCTTTCATGATTTGCCTGCCGAAGAACTGATGCCGAGTCTGTATTTCCATGAGGAGCAGGCGGCGGTCCGTCATTTAATGCGTGTGGCATGTGGTCTGGATTCCCTCGTACTGGGAGAGCCGCAGATTCTGGGGCAGGTGAAGCAGTCTTACTCAGATTCGAGAAAGCATGAAGTCATGCACGGCATGCTGGAGAAACTGTTTCAGAAAGCATTCTCGGTGGCAAAGCGGGTCAGGACAGAGACCGATATCGGTGGCAATGCGGTGTCGGTGGCGTTTGCAGCCTGTACCCTGGCAAAACAAATTTTTGAATCGATGAGCAAAGCGAGTGTGCTGCTCATCGGTGCCGGTGAGACCACGGAGCTGGTGGCTCGCCATATGGTCGAACATGGTTGTCGCAAGATTATCATTGCTAACCGGACGCTAGAGCGAGCACAGACGCTGGCCGATGAATTTGGCGCGGATGTGATCAGCCTGCCAGAGATCCCGGATCATATTCACCGGGCAGACATTGTGATCAGTGCGACAGCCAGTCCGCTGCCAATTGTTGGCAAGGGCATGGTTGAGAAGGCTCTGAAAACCCGTCGCCATCAGCCCATGTTGCTGGTTGATATTGCGGTGCCAAGGGATGTTGAACCTGAGGTCGGTGAGCTGGAAGATGCTTATCTGTATTCGGTGGATGATTTGCAGAGTATTGTGGAACGGAACCGCGAGCAGCGAAAAGTGGCGGCGATTCAGGCTGAGGCGATTGTCAGTGAGGAAAGTGCAGCCTTCATGCATTGGTTGCGGTCACTGGAAGCGGTCGACAGTATCCGCCAGTATCGGTGTTATGCCGATGAAGTGAAACATGATTTGCTGAGCCGGAGCCTGCAGGCGCTGGCCAATGGCACTTCACCGGAGAAAGTGCTGACAGAGTTCAGTAACCGGCTGACGAACAAGCTCATTCATGCACCGACCAAAGCAATGCAGCAGGCTGCGCAAGATGGCGAGCCGGAAAAACTGGCTGTAATTCGTGAAACCCTGGGGCTGGATGTCCTGAAAGAGTAACCGGGCCGTTTGCTGCCGGATACGTATACTGTTTTATTTTCTGACACGCCATGCCAATAGGGCATGGACGGGTCGTGATTAGGATCTGATGTTGTAAACATGATGAAACCGTCCATTTTAGCGAAATTAGAATCCCTGGTTGAACGCCATGAGGAAGTGCAGCATTTGCTGGGTGATGCTGCAATCATTGCTGATCAGGATAAATTCCGTGCCTTGTCTCGGGAGTATTCGCAGCTTGAGGAAGTCAGCACCTGTTTCCGTGCCTACCAGCAGGCACAGTCAGATCTGGCCACTGCCGAAGAAATGGCGGGAGAAGACGACCCGGAACTGCGCGAAATGGCGCAGGATGAAATCAAGCAAGCCAAAAGCGATATTGAGCGTCTGGAAGATGAGCTGCAGGTGTTGTTGTTGCCCAAAGATCCGAATGATGAGCGTAACTGCTTCATTGAAATTCGGGCCGGTGCCGGCGGTGATGAAGCGGGTATTTTTGCCGGCGATCTGTTCCGTATGTACAGTAAGTTTGCCGAAAGTCGCCGTTGGCGGGTTGAAGTGATGAGTGCGAACCCGGCAGAGCATGGCGGTTATAAAGAAATGATCGCGAAAGTCAGCGGTGACGGGGCTTACGGTGTGCTGAAATTTGAGTCTGGTGGTCATCGGGTTCAGCGGGTACCTGCGACAGAATCTCAGGGACGCGTGCATACCTCTGCCTGTACCGTGGCGATTCTGCCGGAAATTCCAGAAGCGGAAATCCCTGAAATCAATGCTGGCGATCTGAAAATTGACACTTTCCGCGCATCCGGCGCCGGTGGTCAGCACGTCAACACCACTGATTCCGCCATCCGGATCACTCACTTGCCAACGGGCATTGTGGTTGAATGTCAGGATGAGCGTTCTCAACACAAGAACAAAGCGAAGGCCATGTCGGTTCTGGCCGCCCGGATTATCAAAGCCGAGGAAGAAAAGCGTCAGGCTGAAGAAGCCAGCACGCGCCGGAATCTGCTCGGTTCGGGTGATCGTTCCGACCGTATCCGGACCTATAACTACCCACAAGGCCGGGTATCTGATCACCGGATTAACCTGACGCTTTACCGTTTGAATGAAGTGATGGAAGGCGAACTGAACAGTCTGATTGATCCTGTCTTGCAGGAGCATCAGGCCGATCTGCTGGCGGCCATGGCTGATCAGAACTGATGAACCCTTCGATTGACACGACCCTGAAGCAGGCCGCAGCACAACTGGCGGCTTCAGGCTCAGACAGTCCGCACATTGATGCGGCAGTGTTGCTCTGTGATGTGCTTGGCAAGCCGCGCAGCTATCTGCTGACCTGGCCGGAAAAAGTACTGACGGATGCAGAACTGGATGCATTTTCAGTGTTGCTGGCCCGTCGTCAGGCCGGTGAACCGGTCGCGTACATTGTCGGTGAGCGTGAGTTCTGGTCGTTGCCATTCAAAGTTGCACCCCATACCCTTATCCCACGTCCGGATACAGAGCGTCTTGTTGAAGTCGCGCTGGAAAAAATTCCAGCCAACTCAGCCGTGCTCGATCTGGGGACCGGGACAGGCGCGATTGCTTTGTCTCTGGCCTCGGAGCGGCCGGACTGCCGGTTCACTGGTATTGATGTCCGCCCGGAAGCCGCAGCACTGGCCGAAGAGAACCGTCAGTGTCTGCAGATCACAAATGCCCGAATTCTGTGCGGCAGCTGGTTCAGTCCGTTGTCAGCGGATGAGCGCTTTGCCGTGATTGTCAGTAATCCCCCTTATATTGATGAAGCGGATCCGCATCTGAATCAGGGGGATGTTCGTTTTGAACCGCGAACAGCACTGGTGGCAGAAGACGCAGGTCTGGCGGATATTCGCCATATCTGTGAACAAAGCAGACTGTTTTTGACCCCGGGGGGCTGGTTACTGCTGGAGCATGGCTACCAGCAAGGCGCAGCCGTTCGGGATATTTTTGAACAACTCGGTTATCAACAAGTGATGACCGTTCAGGATTATGCGGGCCAAGACAGAGTAAGCTTAGGCTGCTGGTCTGTCTGATCATCACGATCAGGTTGGCATCATTCGAAGGAAACGATAAAGAGAAAAACCAGATGTACATAGCACTGAAACATTTTCATTTAACGATTATCGCCCTGAGCGTCCTGCTGTTTGTCGCTCGTTTTGGCCTGATGATGGCTGATTCAGCACTGCTGCAGAAAAAAGTCCTGAAAATCACCCCGCATGTGGTGGATACTTTCCTGCTGCTGAGCGGCATTGCGCTGATCCTGTACACTGGCTTTATTCCGTTTACTGCGGGTGCAGGCTGGCTGACTGAAAAGCTGACCTGTGTTCTGGCTTATATTGCTTTAGGTTTCTTTGCCCTGAAATATGGCAAAAATAAGGTCTTCAAGACCTTCGCATTCCTGGGAGCCCTGGGCTGGTTGGCGATGGCTGGTAAGCTGGCCGTAACAAAACTGCCAATGCTGGGGTAAGACAGATGCAGTTCAACGAAGAAAGCCGAGATTACGAAGCGGTGACTCTGGTCGAAGGTGCCATTGATCTGATGATGGATCTGGAGCCTGGATTTCCTGCGCAATGGGTACGACTGCAACTCAGCAAACTGGTGAAAGAAGCAGAAGCTGCCTTGATGCATGAAACGAATTCGCATTTGCGTCTGGAAGGTTTGATCCGCCTGTTTTATCACGACTGGGGATTCAGTGGTGATCGCAACCAGTACTATGCGGCAGAGAATGCCTGTCTGGATAAGGTGCTGGAACGCCGAAAAGGGATCCCAGTCAGCCTGGGCGCTGTTTTCATGTACATAGCGCAGCATCTCGAATTGCCCGTATCCGGTGTTGCTTTTCCGACTCAGTATATCCTGCGTGTTGACTGGCCGGATGCAGAGACCCAGTTTATCAACCCGTTTGATGGTGAGTTTGTCAGCCAAAAAACGCTGGGTGCCTGGCTGAAAGGCCATAAAGGCCCGCTGGCACCGTGGCGGGACAGTTATCTGACAGCCACCAGCCATACCGATGTGCTTGCCCGCTGGCTGACCGTCCTGAAAAGTGCCTTACTCCGTGAAGAACAGTATGCTGACGCACTGCGTTGCAGCGATCTGGCTTTACTGTTGCGCCCGGGTGATCCCCATGAAATCCGTGACCGGGGCTATATTTATCAGCAACTGGAATGCAGTCATGCAGCGGCAATGGACTATACCTATTTCATTGAGCAGTGCCCGGAAGATCCGGCAGCAGAACTGCTGAAGCTTCAGGTGAAAGTCCTGAGTGCGCAGACGCAGGTATTGCACTGAGTGGTCTGAACAAATTGACAGAAAAGAAGAGTAGAAGCATGCAACAGAAAGTGGTTCGTGTTGGTGACATCGAGGTCGCTAACGACAAAGCCTTTGTGCTGTTTGGCGGTATGAACGTTCTGGAATCGCGCGATCTGGCGATGCAGATCTGTGAGCACTATGTCAAAGTGACAGAAAAGCTGGGCATTCCTTATGTGTTCAAGGCTTCCTTCGACAAAGCAAACCGTTCTTCGGTCCATTCTTATCGCGGTCCGGGTATGGAAGAAGGCCTGAAAATTTTTCAGGAACTGAAAGATACCTTCGGGGTGAAAATCATTACGGATATTCACGAGCAGTATCAGTGCCAACCGGTGTCTGAAGTGGTTGACGTGATTCAGCTGCCGGCTTTCCTGGCGCGCCAGACCGATCTGGTTGAAGCGATGGCGAAAACCGGTGCTGTGATTAATGTGAAGAAACCGCAGTTCATGAGTCCGGGTCAGGTCGGTAACATCGTCGAGAAGTTTGCAGAGTGTCATAACGACCAGATCATTCTGTGCGAGCGCGGTGCGCTGCATGGCTACGATAATCTGGTTGTGGACATGCTGGGTTTTGATGTGATGAAACAAGCGTCGAAAGGCAGCCCGATCATCTTTGATGTGACCCATGCACTGCAGTGCCGTGATCCATTGGGGGCAGCTTCTGGCGGTCGTCGTGAGCAGACGGTGACGCTGGCGCGTGCCGGGATGGCTGCAGGCATTGCCGGTCTGTTTATGGAAGCGCACCCGAATCCGAATGAAGCGCGTTGTGATGGTCCGTCAGCTTTCCCACTGGATAAGCTGGAACCTTTCCTGAATCAGATCAAACAGCTGGATGATTTGGTGAAAAGCTTCGAGCCGATCGAAATCCAGTAATTGTGTCGTCATGGCTGTTGTTTCGAACAGCAGAACACAAAAATGTCTTGTTCCGAAAATCATAAAAGGGGGTGTCTGATGACACCCCCTTTTTTCATCGTTTGACCCGTCCTGTCCTGACGACAGGGCCGGATGGATTACAGCTTAAAGCGGCTGATTTCCTGTTGCAGTTCGTGTGACAGCTCAGACAGTTGTGCCGCCTGTTGTGCTGCTTCACCGGCTTCCAGTGCCAGTTCGTTCGACACGTCACGAATGCCTTCTGTATTGCGAGTAATTTCTGAAGTGACTGAAGACTGCTCTTCAGCGGCCGAAGCAATTTGTGTGGCCATATCACTGATATTGGTAATCGCCGAGATGATCTGAATCAGGCTGGCAGACGCTGAATTGGCATCATCCACACTGGTTTCCGCGAGGCTACGGCTGTCACCCATAATGCCGACGGCGCGACCTGTGGTCTGTTGCAGTGTTTCAATCATCTGCTGAATTTCTTGAGTTGAGTCATGTGTGCGTTGGCTCAGGACACGAACTTCATCGGCAACTACGGCAAACCCACGGCCCTGTTCACCGGCACGGGCTGCTTCAATCGCAGCATTCAGGGCGAGCAGGTTGGTTTGTTCTGCGATGTTCTGAATGGTCGACAGAATGGTGGTAATGCTTTGCGCGTGATGGTTCAGTTCACTGATGACATCGGTCGCGGTTTCCACTTCACCGGCCAGACTGGTGGTTGAAGACTGGCTTTGTTCAACCTGCTCGGCACCATGTTCAGCGGCTTTAACCGTTTCGGTTGACGTGCGTGCCGTATTGTCGGCGTTACCGGCAATTTCCTGCGTTGCTGCAGCCATTTCGTTGATGGCCGTAGCCACCATATTGATTTCATCCTGCTGATGACGGATGCGGGTACTGCGTTCTTCAGCCTGAGAGGCGGTCTGATGTGCCTGAGAGCTGAGCGACTGAGAGACATCACGCAGACGGGTCACCATGCCGTGCATGTTACCGACAAATCGGTTGAAGTTATGGGCCAGTTGGCCGACTTCATCATCGCTGCGTGGTTCCAGACGCTGTGTCAGATCACCTTCACCGGTTGCAATTTCAGCCAGTGCATGAGAAACACGGCCCAGATCGCGGAACAGAAAGCCCACCAGCCAGGCAACGGCTGCCAGAACAATCAGAGTAATGATGATTGAGGTGATGATCAGGCGAGTCAGTAGCTGGCTCTGACTGGCTTCTTCCGTGGCCTTGTCCATTTCCAGGCCAAGGATCCAAGGCGTACCCGGGACTGCTGCAAAATAAAGCATCTTGTCCACACCGTTGATGGATTCATGGATGATGGTGTCACGACCAACAGCCTGTTGAATGTCGCTGATGTTTAGATCCTGGCTGTAGTTGATGACAGGTTTCAGCAACAGATTCTGATCATGGTGGGCCAGGAAGGTATTATCCTGCGTATTAATCAGCATGGCGAAGGCATTTTTACCCGCATCCAGATTGATAACATCAGAAATCAGCTGATCAATCAGTACATCCGAGCCGATCACGGCGATCAGCTGACCGTTCTGTTTCACGGGCTCAGCTAAAGTCACCAGCAGGGCATTGGTAATGGCATCACGGTAAGCCGTGGTGATGATTGGTTTGTTCGCCGATTGGGCATCAATGTACCAAGGACGCTGGCGAGGGTCATAGCCTGCACGGTTTCGTTCCGGATAAGAGCGGAACATTTCCCCGGCTGGTGTCCCAAAATAAATTTCGTCAAAACCACCGGCATTTCGGGCCTGTTGCAGAAATGGAACCGGGTCGGTGGATTTCACGTAAGGTTGGATGGCGCTGGTCACGCTGCGCCGGATATTGATCCAGTCACTGATCCCTTTGGTTGCGGTTTTGCTCAGGCTGTCAGCGCGGCTGAAAATACTGTTTTGGGTTTGTTGGTAAAGTTGATTTGCAGCCAGCCATGTCAGCGCGGTTGCCATAACCACGACGGCAGATAAGCTGGCACCTATGAGTTTTTGCTTTAGGGTCAGTTTCATTGTGAGTCTCGATGGATGGAACGGAAGCTGGTGTTGATTTTTTCTCATTTGTTGCACAAAAAATGTGACAAATGAGGAAAAATAATCCTGGGAATTCTATATAGCTATACGACTGTTGTATATGGAAATTTAATGCCTAATGCGACTGATAATTGACGAATGGCAGGATAAAAATTTGTCGTATAGCGATAAACGTTGCATATTCAACTGTTTACTCTATGCGAATATGGATGCAGACAATTCGATTTATTGAAAGTTTTTCAATTAAATGCATATTTAGATGTTTAGACGTCTAGAAGTTGACACGTGTGGATGTAAGTCTTAGGCTATGCGACCAATTCAAAATAATATGCTGTAGTGATCATGTCGCACGATTCAACACAACATTCTTCGGAAACCATCGTTCCCTCTGCTGTGGCGTTATTGCCACTCGCTGTCTTTCTGGCGCTGTTCATTGGCGTCGGGAGTTACCTGACCTGGCAGGGCGTTGATTTTGCTTTTTATCAGTTGCCAGCGCCCGTCGCTGCACTCCCTGCGGTGCTGGTCGGGATTTTGCTGAGCAAAGAGAGGCTCAATCAAAGTATTGAACAATTCATGCGGGGCGTGGGACACAGCGACATTATTGCGATGTGTATGATCTACCTGCTTGCTGGCGCCTTTGCGGCCGTCGCGAAAGCAACCGGTGGTGTGGATGCGACCGTCAACCTCGGCTTGTCGTTGTTACCATCCAGCCTGATTCTGCCGGGTATTTTTGTCATTGCGGCATTGATTGCAACGGCTATGGGTACATCGATGGGCACCATTGCTGCTGTCGCACCGGTTGCCTTAGGTATCGCGGATACTGCAGGTCTGGATAAAGCGCTGACTGCTGGTGTGGTCCTGAGTGGTGCGATGTTTGGTGACAACCTGTCAATTATCTCAGATACCACCATTGCGGCCACCCGCTCTCAAGGATGTGCAATGCGGGATAAATTCCGTGAAAATATCGCGATTGCGCTCCCGGCGGCCATTGCAGCGATTCTGCTGTTTTTGTTTGAATCGACCCCGACACAAGCCCCTGCGGTGACCAGTATTGAGTGGCTGAAAGTGCTGCCATATATCACGATTCTGGTACTGGCCGTGGCCGGACTGAATGTGTTTGTTGTGCTGAGTCTTGGACTGATGCTTGCTGGAGGGGTAGGTTTGCTGTCTGTGCCTGACTACGGACTGGCAAACTGGGGGCAAGACATCTACGCGGGCTTTGGCAACATGCAGGAAATTTTCCTGCTTTCCATGCTGATTGGCGGGATGGGTGAGTTGATGCGCCGTCAGGGCGGGCTGGCTTTTCTGACACGACTGATCAACCGAATCATTGGTGGCTTGAGTCGTCAGGCGAAGGGTGAACAGTCTCAGAAAGCCAGTGAGCTGGGGATCGCCGGACTGGTCAGTCTGACGAATCTGTGCACGGCAAATAATACCGTGGCCATTATTGTTGCCGGCGGTGTGGCGCGTGAACTGGCTGAGCAAAATGGCGTGACGCCGCGCCGTTCCGCCAGCTTGCTGGATATTTTCTCTTGTGTGATTCAGGGCATTCTGCCGTACGGCGCACAGGGGCTGTTGCTGGGTTCGGTATTTGGCTTATCTCCACTGACTGTGGTCAGCCATTCTTACTACTGTTTCTTCCTTGCTGCGAGTGCCATGATTGCGGTGTTTGTGAAGCATCAGCAGCGAATTGCCGTGACGGCATGAATCTGAATCGCCTGACATAAGACATAAAAAAACACCCCGTTTGGGGTGTTTTTGTTGGTCTTTATGAATCTGCGCTGTCTGAGCTGAGGATTACAGCTTAAAGCGGCCGATTTCCTGTTGCAGTTCATGAGACAGGTCGGACAATTGCGCCGCCTGCTGTGCCGCCTCACCAGCTTCCTGAGCCAGTTCGTTCGACACATCACGAATGCCTTCTGTATTGCGGGTGATCTCAGAAGTCACAGAAGACTGCTCTTCCGCAGCAGAAGCAATCTGAGTGGCCATATCACTGATATTGGTAATCGCAGAAATGATCTGAGTCAGACTGGCGGATGCTGAATTGGCATCATCCACACTGGTTTCTGCCAGACGACGGCTGTCACCCATAATACCGACGGCGCGACCTGTGGTCTGTTGCAGCGTTTCAATCATCTGCTGAATTTCCTGAGTTGAAGCGTGCGTCCGCTGGCTCAGAACACGCACTTCATCGGCAACCACGGCGAAGCCGCGACCTTGCTCACCGGCACGGGCTGCTTCAATGGCTGCATTCAGTGCCAGCAGGTTGGTCTGCTCGGCAATATTCTGAATGGTTGACAGAATGGTGTTGATGCTCTGGGCATGATGGTTCAGCTCACTAATCACATCGGTTGCGGTTTCCACTTCACCGGCCAGGCTGGTGGTCGAATGCTGGCTTTGTTCAACCTGTTTCGCACCATGTTCCGCGGCCTCCACAGTTTCTGTGGATGTGCGGGCTGTGTTGTCAGCATTGCCGGAAATTTCCTGCGTTGCCGCTGCCATTTCATTGATGGCCGTAGCCACCATGTTGATTTCATCTTGCTGATGACGAATCCGGGTGCTGCGTTCTTCAGCCTGAGAAGCGGTTTGATGCGCCTGAGCATTCAGTGACTGAGAGACATCGCGCAGACGCATGACCATGCCATGCATATTGCCGACAAAGCGGTTGAAATTGTGGGCCAGCTGGCCGACTTCATCATCACTGCGAGGTTCCAGTCGTTGAGTCAGATCGCCTTCACCGGTCGCAATTTCTGCCAGTGCATCAGACACTCGGCCCAGATCACGGAACAGATAGCTCACCAGCCAGGCTACGGCGGCCAGAACAGCCAGGGTAATGACAATCGAGGTGAGAATCAGTCGGGTCAGCAGTTCGCTCTGACTGGCTTCTTCGGTGTCTTTGTCCATTTCCAGGCCGAAAACCCAAGGCGTACCCGGCACTTTAGTAAAGTACAACAGCTTGTCTTCACCATTAACGGGCACGTTGATAATTTTGTGGGAATTAACGCTTTCCTGGATATCGCTGATACTCAGTTCCTGACTGTATCCATTGATGGATTTGAGCAGCAGAGATTTCTTCGGGTGAGCCAGGAAGGTGTTGTCCTGGGTGTTCATCAGCATGGCGAACGCATTTTCACCGGCATCCAGGCTGATTACATCAGAGATGAGCTGATCAATCAGAACATCAGCACCGACGACAGCGGTCAGTTGGCCGTTCTGCAGGACGGGTTCAGCCAGTGTGACGAGAAGCGCATTGGTGATTGCGTCATGATATGCCGAGGTAATGACGGGCTGACTGGTTGATTGGGCTGCAATATACCAAGGGCGTACGCGAGGATCATAGCCTGCACGGTTTCGTTCCGGATTTGAGCGAACCATTTTGCCTGTTGGTGTCCCGAAGTAGGTTAAAGCAAATCCACCCGCGTCACGGGCTTGTTGCAGGTAAGGGACTGGCTCGGCCAATTCCACATAAGGTTTAATCGCCCCGGTAATACTACGTCGAATATTAATCCAGTCACCGATCCCTTTGGTGGCCGTTTTGCTCAGGCTGTCAGCGCGGCTGAAAATACTTTCCTGTGTTTGCTCGTTGAGTTGGTTTGCGGCCAGCCAGGTCAGCGTGGTTGCCATAACCACGACAGCAGATAAGCTGGCACCGATGAGTTTTTGCTTTAGGGTCAGTTTCATTGTGGGTCTCGGTGGATGGAACGGAAACTAATAACGGTGTTTGCTCATCATGTTGCACAAAAAGTGTGACAAATGTGGGGTAGCAACACTTGAATTCCTTATAGTAATACGACTGTTGATTAAATAAACTTAAATATTAGATGTGACTAATATGTGGTGCATATTGAGATAAAAGTTTGCCTAAAAAGCATAATCCACGCATATTCAACGAATTATCCCTCTGCCAAATCGTTAAAATGATCAAAAATTGATTTTCACGATAAGCGATAGACTGAATTTCGTTTCTTATTTTGAGAAATGCTGCCCATTTTTGACATGTTTTTGCCGGTATCTCCTTCAAAACTAAAAAATGATATCGATTGCATAGTGATCAATTTAACACTCTGGTGAAATCACCTGCCACGTCGTCATTGAATCTTTTACACTGAACACCGTTTTGGGCACTGCCACCATCACGGAGGGCGGCACGCCATGAAAGTAGACTGTGTAAGGTGATGAAATGACGACAAAACTGTTAACCCGTACTGCCTTGTCTGCGGGACTGCTATTGGCTCTGGCAGGATGTGCTAGCCAGGATCAGGTTGCCGGCTGGCAGCAAGACCAGACCTATAAGTTCACAATTCTTCATACCAACGATCATCACGGCCGTTTCTGGACCAACCGCAACGGCGAGTATGGCATGGCTGCCCGTAAGACTTTGCTGGATGAGTTGCGTGCAGAAGTTGCTGAAGAAGGCGGTACGAGCCTGCTACTTTCTGGCGGTGATATTAATACCGGGGTGCCAGAGTCTGATCTCCAGGATGCGGAGCCAGATTTTAAAGGGATGAACATGCTGGGTTACGACGCGATGGCCGTTGGTAACCACGAGTTCGATAACCCGCTGGATGTACTGCGCAAGCAGGAAGGCTGGGCGAACTTCCCAATGCTGTCTGCCAATATTTATGACAAGGCGACAGGCAAACGCTTGTTCCAGCCTTACCAGATTTTTGAACAGCAAGGGCTCAAGATCGCCGTGATCGGTCTGACGACAGAAGATACGGCCAAAATCGGGAATCCTGAATACATCGGGAGCATTGAGTTCCGCGATCCGAAATCAGAAGCCAAAGCACTGATTGCCGAGCTGAAAGAGACTGAGCATCCAGACGTGATTATTGCCGCAACGCATATGGGTCATTATGTGAATGGCAACCGTGGTGTAAATGCCCCGGGTGATGTTGCGCTGGCACGCTATATGAAGCCGGGTGATCTGGATTTGATCGTCGGTGGCCACTCGCAGGAGCCGGTGTGTATGGAAGCGCCGAACGTCGCCAATGCTGGCTTCAAGCCTGGCGACGACTGTAAGCCGGATCAGCAGAATGGTACCTGGATCGTTCAGGCGCACGAGTGGGGCAAATATGTGGGCCGTGCTGACTTTGAATTCAAGAACGGTAAGCTGAATCTGGTGAGCTACGACCTGATCCCGGTGAACCTCAAGAAAAAAATCAAACTGGCTGACGGTTCTTCACAACGCGTGTTTGTTGAGAAGGAAATTGCTCAAAACTCTGAGGTGAAAGCCTTCCTGACCCCTTATCAGGAGCGTGGTCAGGCGCAGCTGAACATTCAAATTTCTGAGTCGAACGGCAAGCTGGAAGGTGATCGTAATGTGGTGCGTTTCAAGCAGACGAATCTGGGACGCTTGATTGCTGCAGCGCATATGCAGCGTGCAAAAGCGGACTTCGCGGTCATGAACTCCGGTGGTGTACGTGATTCGATTCCGGCGGGTGCCATTACCTACAAAGATGTCCTGAAAGTCCAGCCGTTCGGCAACATGGTGACTTACACGGATATGACAGGCGCTGAAGTACTTGATTATCTGAACGCTGTGGCAACGAAGCCGGTTGACTCAGGTGCTTATGCACAGTTCTATGGCATTCATATGGATGTGAAGAACGGAAAAGTCAGCAATGTGATGATCGGCGGCAAAGCTTTGGTTCCGAGCAAGTCATACCGTTTCACAGTACCGAGCTTTAATGCCGCTGGCGGCGACGGTTACCCTAAACTGACGGATCACTCAGGCTACGTGAATACAGGCTTTGTTGATGCTGAAGTGCTGAAAGACTATCTGGAAGCCAACCGTCCGGTGAACGTTGATACTTTTGAACCAAAGGGCGAGATTGTTTACCGTTAATTTGCACTGACGGTCGTTGAATACAGGCTCACCTATGCACTTAGGTGAGCTTTTTTTATGATTGTCAGTCTCGCAGGTGCCTTGGCGAAATGAGACCTGTTCGATATAGTGAGGAGCGAACGATCTCGGAGGACAGGATGACACCCGCAATCAATCTAGCCAAAAAGCACAAAATTGCCCACAAAGTTCATCAGTATCAGCATGATCCCAACAATAGTCACTTTGGGATGGAAGCGGCTGAAGTCCTGGGGCAGGATCCGGCAAGAGTTTTCAAAACGCTGTTGTTTGCCTGCAATGGCGATCCTAAACAACTGGCGGTTGCGATTGTCCCGGTTGCCGGCATGCTGGATTTGAAAGCGGCGGCAAAAGCGGCCGGTGCGAAGAAAGCCGATATGGCTGATCCGGCGATTGCGGAGAAAACTACGGGCTATATTGTCGGTGGGATCAGCCCGTTAGGACAAAAAAAGCGGCTGCCGACCTTTCTGGATGAATCGGCCACTATATTTGAGACCATTTGTGTCAGTGCCGGACGCCGTGGTCTGGAAATTGAACTGACACCCGTTGACTTACTGCAACTGACAGGTGGGAAGCTGGCAGCACTGGCCAAATAACCCCCGAGACGAACCTTGATACAGAGCCGAGAAGGGCGAATAGGAGACAGAATGACTTTCACGATCTGGCTTTCACTACTGATGATTTGCATGTTGGGTGCAATGTCTCCGGGACCGAGTCTGGCTGTTGTTGCCAAGCACAGTTTGTCAGGCGGAAAGTTGCATGGGATCGCAACCTCCTGGGCACACGCGTTTGGGGTGGGGGTGTATGCTTTACTGACTTTACTCGGACTCGCGGTCGTTCTGAAACAGTCGCCGTTGCTGTTTCAGGTGATCACCTATTCGGGTGCTGCCTATTTAGCTTATTTGGGGATAAACGCGCTGCGCTCCAAAGGCGGCGTCGCGGCGAAGCTTGCTGCCGGAGCATCGGCCAGTCTGGCCGAAGCGGCGAGAGATGGCATCATGATTTCTATTCTGAATCCGAAGCTGGCGCTGTTTTTCCTGGCCCTTTTCAGTCAGTTCGTCGCTGTTGGCAGTCAATTTAGTGATCGCGCGATTATTGTGGCGACACCGCTGCTGGTGGACGGGCTCTGGTATACGCTGATTGCGCTGATCTTATCCCGGCCTGCGGTTTTGGAAAAATTACGCAGCCGGGCACAGTTGATAGACCGTCTGTCTGGCGTGGTCTTATTGATGCTGGCCCTGCGTGTGGTCTGGCTGGCTTAAAAAGTCGGCCTAACCCATCCGTTTTTGATGTCGTTCCCGATTTTCCAGTTTACGTTCCGGGCTTTTCTTCAGCATGACATAGAGGGCACCGTTCCCACCGTGCTGGCGCAGTGCTGAGTGATAGCCCATCACATCACTGATTTGGATTAACCAGGAAGCGACGAAACTTTTCATCAGTGCTGGCGGGGTAGAGCGCTCCCCTTTACCGTGCACAATCAGCACGGTTCGGATATCCATGCGCTGGCATTGTTTCAGGAAACTCAGGACTTCATCTCTGGCTTCTTTCAGGGTTTTCCGGTGCAAGTCGAGGCGGGCCTGAATGTCATATTTACCCAGACGCAATTTGCGAATCACACCATCCTGTACGCCATCGCGCTTGAAATCCAGCATATCATCGGGTTTGACCATCTGAGCATAATCTAATGACAGATATTCAGGGTCACTGTCGGACAGGCTTTGGGCTGCAACCTGACGGGCAAGCTGTGTCTCTGTAATCTGGTGTTTTTTCTCTGTAAGTACGGTGTCTTGTTCCAATGGGGCGACATCAGCCATCATTTCACGGAACAGATCCAGTTCGTTTTGATCTGACATGGTGAGCTGTTTTTACTGCGGACTTTAAAAGAATTATACGTGGCTGGCTGGGAAAAAAAAGAATCCTGGGAGCCTGTCAGTGTCCGCAGGATTCAATGAAGATTGGAGATAACGGAAAATTTTACTGTTGTGAATCAGCTTTCATGACTTTATAGACGAAATAGCCGCCATAAAAGATCATCAGCCCCAACGCACCGAAAATCACAATCATTGACGACAAACCGACCGGGTTACCGAAGAGTAAATCAAGCCAAAATTCCATGTGATGTCCTCTGCTGTATGGAAACTAGTTGCAATCTTAGTTTAAGGGGGTTGCAACGCAGATGATCTGGATCAATCTCGGACAAGGTTCCATCAATTGGGTGTGTTTTTTGTGGTTTGGGCAATAAACCCTGCTCAAAGTGATGATTTACTCATCAAGTAATCAAAAGAAAGGAAATTTTACTTCCTTCCCTCTTGCGTTTGCCAAATTTGCCAGTATTATAGGCCACCTCGAAAGGCAATGTGATTTCAGGTCTTTCAGAAAATTATCGGTGAATAGCGCAGTTTGGTAGCGCATCTGGTTTGGGACCAGAGGGTCGGGGGTTCGAATCCCTCTTCACCGACCAGTTCTTTTAGGCTTGCAGTATTGCAAGCTGAAGGTTGGTAGAAGTAAATCGGGTCGGGGTCTGGAAGCCCAGCCGCGTCGAATCCCTCTTCACCGACCACGAATTCAAAAACGCGGTTTGAGTAACCTGAATAGTAAGGGTTATACTTTCAAAAGAAGCAAATCTCGTTATTAAGACTGTTGATACAGCAAAGACATTTCGGTGAATAGCGCAGTTTGGTAGCGCATCTGGTTTGGGACCAGAGGGTCGGGGGTTCGAATCCCTCTTCACCGACCACTTTCGAAAGCCCGCTCAATGAGCGGGTTTTTTTGTATGCGCAGAATCTGTGATTATCTATGGTTATCAAGTGGTTGATCGGGTCGGGTGCGGAAGCCCGTCGTCGCACGGAAGCCTGCCGCGAATGAATCCCTCTTCACCGACCACTTTCGAAAGCCCGCTCAATGGACTGTCTTTCCTACATAAATCCTTCGAAAAAAAAACGACATATTTTCATTTAAAATCAACCAATTATCGTCATTCCCGCGCAGGCGGGAATCCACTGAGCACGGGATGAAAGCAATCAACCGGATTCATTTTGTTCCTCATTTTCCGTGCAGTCTTTCTCTAAAGTCACTGGATCCCCGCCTGCGCGGGGATGACAGAAGGAAGAGGGATGACAGAACTTTCGCTAAGTCTCATGATCTTTCAGATGTGATTAAGAGACAGGTAGACACCTGTCTTTCCTACATAAACCCTTCGATAAAAACTGATGTTTTTTCATTTAAAATCAACCAATTATTGTCATTCCCGCGCAGGCGG
>NZ_JMIB01000030.1 GCF_000695255.1 Photobacterium galatheae
TTCAAATTTTTCTTTAGACACGATCGTGTTCCTTCCTAGTTGTGATTCGCCCCGCTGACTGAGCGGGACGCGTCAGAAGTTGTATTTTATGCGTCAACCGAAGCGGACGCAATATTTCTGCTCATGTTTAACCACGCTCAGCGACGATACCGTCGGCGATATTCTTCGGAACTTCAGCATATTCGCTGAACTCCATCGAATAGGATGCGCGGCCTTGCGTAGCAGAACGAAGATCCGTTGCGTAACCAAACATTTCAGAAAGTGGAACCTGGGCACGGATAATCTTCAGTCCAGCCGGACCTTCATCCATACCACCGATGATGCCACGACGACGGTTCAGGTCGCCCACAACATCACCCATCCAGTCTTCTGGGGTAGTTACTTCAACTTTCATCATAGGCTCAAGAATCACAGGTTGAGCATCAAGTGCACCCTTCCTGAACGCCATTGAACCGGCGATCTTAAACGCCATTTCGCTCGAGTCAACATCGTGGTATGAACCATCGAACAGCGTCGCTTTGACGTCCAGTACCGGATAACCGGCAAGCACACCATTTTTCATCTGCTCTTCGATACCTTTCGCCACTGCGCCGATATATTCTCTCGGAATAACACCGCCAACGACTTCGTCAACGAAGACAAAACCGGCATTCGGCTCAGAAGGTTCAATCTTCAGCCATACGTGACCGTACTGGCCGCGACCACCAGATTGACGTACGAACTTACCTTCCACTTCCGTCTTACCACGGATAGTTTCACGATAAGCAACCTGAGGTTTACCAACGTTACATTCAACGCTGAACTCACGTTTCATACGGTCAACGATGATATCCAGATGAAGCTCGCCCATCCCTGAAATCAGGGTCTGGCCAGATTCTTCATCTGTTTCCACCCGGAATGATGGGTCTTCTGCAGCCAGTTTACCCAGCGCAATACCCATTTTTTCCTGGTCAGCTTTCGACCTTGGTTCAACAGCAATCTGAATAACCGGCTCAGGGAATTCCATACGTTCCAGGATCACTTTATGATCTTGATCGCACAGGGTGTCACCCGTCGTCACATTTTTCAGACCGATTGCTGCCGCGATGTCGCCAGCTCGAACTTCTTTGACTTCTTCACGCTTATTCGAGTGCATCTGCACGATACGCCCGAAACGTTCACGCTTCTCTTTCACAGTGTTGTAGACGGTATCGCCTGAATTCACAACACCGGAGTAGACACGCATAAATGTCAGGGTGCCCACAAACGGGTCAGTCGCGATCTTAAATGCCAGCGCAGCGAACGGTTCTTCGTCACTGGAATGGCGGATCACTTCGTTCCCATCCATGTCTTCACCACGGATTGCTTTGACTTCCGTTGGTGACGGCAGGAATTCAACTACAGCATCCAGGACAGCCTGCACACCTTTGTTCTTGAATGCAGAACCACAGGTCGCCAGAACAATTTCATTGTTCAGCGTACGTTGGCGCAAACCGGCTTTAATGTCGTCTTCTGACAGATTCCCTTCTTCCAGGTACTTATCCATCAGTTCTTCAGACGCTTCAGCAGCCGCTTCTACCAGATTGGTATGCCATTCTTCGGCCAGTTCCTGCATGTCGGCTGGAATGTCTTCATAAGAGAAGCTCATGCCTTGATCGGCTTCATTCCAGTTGATCGCTTTCATTTTAATCAGGTCGATCACACCTTTAAATTCTTCTTCCGCACCAATATTCAGTTGAATCGGTACAGGATTTGCGCCAAGACGTTGTTTGATTTGATCAATCACGCGCAGGAAGTCTGCACCTGCACGGTCCATCTTGTTCACGAAGACCATACGGGGTACTTCGTATTTGTCAGCCTGACGCCATACGGTTTCAGACTGAGGTTCGACACCTGATGAACCACAGAAAACAACCACTGCACCATCAAGTACGCGCAGAGAACGCTCTACTTCGATCGTGAAATCAACGTGTCCTGGGGTGTCGATAATGTTGATGCGGTGCTCAGGGAACTGAGCATCCATACCACGCCAGAAGGTTGTAGTGGCAGCAGAGGTGATGGTGATCCCACGCTCCTGCTCCTGCTCCATCCAGTCCATGGTAGCGGCACCGTCGTGTACTTCACCAATTTTGTGGGAAAGACCTGTATAGAACAGGATACGCTCGGTCGTGGTTGTTTTCCCGGCGTCTACGTGAGCACAGATACCGATGTTACGGTAACGCTCGATAGGAGTTTTGCGAGCCACGATTGAATCCTCTTACTAAGGTTATCCTTAGAAAATGGTATGGGCGCAGCAGGCCAAGCCTGCTGCGCCCAGTCGCTAATAATGAAATTACCAGCGGTAGTGTGCGAACGCTTTGTTCGCTTCTGCCATACGGTGAACGTCTTCACGTTTCTTAACAGCAGAACCTTTGTTGTCGGATGCGTCCAGCATTTCAGCAGCCAGACGAGCAGCCATAGATTTTTCACCACGCTTACGCGCAGCTTCAACCAACCAACGCATAGCCAGAGCATTACGACGTACTGGACGTACTTCTACTGGCACCTGGTAAGTTGAACCACCTACACGGCGAGATTTAACTTCTACCGCTGGGCGAACGTTTTCAAGAGCTTTTTCAAAAATAGCCAGGTGCTCTTCACCAGAGCGCTCAGCCATAGTATCCAGTGCAGTGTAAACAATTTTCTCTGCAGTAGATTTCTTACCGTCAACCATCAGGATGTTGACGAATTTTGCCAGCAATTCAGATTTGAATTTAGGATCTGGAAGGATCTTACGCTGACCAATTACGCGACGACGTGGCATGGAAATTCTCCGTTGTCTTCTTCAGGTTTTATCCAAAACTTTTCAGTTTTTTCAAAATTACAGTTAATTTAGTGTTTGGCCTTACTTAACGGATTCCATTAAGACTTAGGACGCTTCACACCGTACTTAGAACGACCTTGTTTACGGTCGTTAACGCCTGCACAGTCAAGTGCACCACGAACAGTGTGGTAACGCACACCTGGAAGGTCTTTAACACGACCACCACGGATCAGAACAACACTGTGCTCTTGCAGGTTGTGGCCTTCACCGCCGATGTATGAAGTCACTTCAAAACCGTTGGTCAGACGTACACGACATACTTTACGCAGTGCGGAGTTAGGTTTTTTAGGAGTAGTAGTGTATACACGAGTACATACACCACGCTTTTGTGGACACGCTTCTAGCGCAGGCACGTTGCTTTTAACAACTTGCTTTGCACGTGGTTTGCGTACCAGCTGGTTAATAGTTGCCATTAAATAGCTCCTGATTATTTACTTTCGTAAAGGTGAAAAATCCGCCTCCCAACAACAGGAGGACGCGAAATTTTAGGCGTCGGACTATAAGGTGTCAAGATATATACAGCGATCACAGCAATGATCATTTCTTAATCACTGTTTTTGACCCCGCTGTTCTCTTTTCCAGCACCCGCCACTATGCCCATTTCATGCTGTTCGGATGGCTGACCGTCAGTTCAACAAATTGACTGTGATCGATCACTTCAACTTCAGTTGACACTCGCCCAGCCAGCCCCCGGGCCAGCAGATCTGCTTCCAGCACATAAACCGCAGCCCCCTGACTCAGCACCTGAGTGAGCTGTTCTGGAGACGCCGCAGCCACTGCCGCATCCTGTAGCAACAGAACTTCGTCTCCCGGCAGAAGCTGTTCTGCACATTGCTGTAAAGCACGATTTTGAAAAGGAGAGGAAAAGACCATATGTAGCATAAATCGCCCCATCGGCAGATTGCGGGTTAATAACTCAGTAATTTCTGACAGCGATGCAGTCTGTGCCGTAATTCATCTCCGGCCAGGACTTCAGCCTCAATCAGCAAATCATCGGCCGACAGCCCACGTTTTGCCAGCGACTCGCCACACACCCAAATGTCTTCAATGTCATATAAAGACAGCATCTTGAAAGCGACACTGTATTCACGGCTCAGAACTCTGTCGCCCTGTTGCCCTTTCAATATTTGCCAAACGCCATCACCGATAAAGAATAACTGAATATCTTCACTGTAAGCGGAAGTGGCCAGCACAGCATCCAGTCCTTCCCGACCACTGTTACAGCCATGAGGAACAGAACGAAAAACGAACCCAATCGACATAAGAATTTCCGAATGAATTAAAACTGAATGACACGATCGGCACTCAGCAGCACCTCCGCCAGACCGCCCAAACCGGCCTGTTCAAAGCCATCAGCCAAATTACTGCCGGGCAAGCTGTTTTGGCTGGCTTCCAGTTCACTGACGACGCCCCTGCGCAGGGCCGCCGCGACACAGGTTTGTAATTCTACCCCGCTTTCACGGCCAAGTTGCTGCCAGGCAGCCAGCAGATCAAATTCGTCTGAAGCTGGTGCGACCAGCGCTGAACCGTTGTGAACGCCTTCCTGATAGAAAAAGACTCGCTGCAACTGATGGCCGGCAGCGATGACCGCCTGGGCAAACTGCAATGCGCTTCGGGCGTTCTGCGTCCCATAGGCCGGCCCCTCAACCACCAGCGCAAAAGTCAGACTCATTTTTCGCCATCCTCAGTCTTCCGCTGGCGGATATAGAGATACACGGTATGTTTGGAAATATTCAGGCGATCAGCCACCCGGTTAATCGCATCTTTGATATCGAAAATGCCTTTATCGTACAGCTCCATTACGATCTGGCGGTTTTTCGCATTGTTCGAAACATTCTTGTCTGCATTGATTTCTTCAATCGTACGTTCAACCGTCTGATCCACCAGCTCATCAACATCACTGGCAAAGTTCACACTGGATGCAGCCTGCTTCGCTTCATCGGTCGGCATGAAAGATTGCAGGATCTGAGAGAAAGGGGCATCCAGATTCACGTTGATACACAGCAGACCAATGATGTTGTCATCAGCGTTGCGGATGGCAATGGTGATGGACTTCATCAATGCCCCACCTTTGGCTCGTGTAAAATAGGCGCGGGAAAAATTCCGCTCAGACCCTTCAATGTCTCGCAGCATCCGCAGCGCCAGATCAGTGATCGGTGAGCCCACCTTACGGCCCGTATTTTCACCATTGGCAATTTTGATCGCCGAGGTATTCAGGTCCGCCAACGAGTGCAGCACAATTTCACAGAACGGACCAATCAGTGCAGCCAGGCCATCCACGACCGCTTCATAGGAACGTAAAATGACAAAGTCATGTTCAGTAAACGTGCGGGTTTCAATGAAGTCACTTTCCACCATGACTTCAGTGCCAAAGTTATCTGTTGATACCACTTTCCTGTCTTCCTTGCTCATTCCCGCTTCCCGGATTTACAGGCAATCCTGCATTTCAACGAAACGGGGAAAAATTCAATTCTTGCTTGCAAGTTTATCAGAATATGAATAGAGGTCTTCACAAAATGAAAACTGGAACGCACAAAACTGCTGCCCAATAAATAAAAAGCCCGGCACTGACATGGCCGGGCTTAGAGGATAAATCGTCGGAAACTTAGTGGCTATGGCCGTCTTCAGCAGCTTCCTCGCCCGGCTTCACCTTCTCGATATCCAGCAGTTCGACTTCAAACACCAGTGTTGAGTTCGCAGGAATACTTGGGTTCGCCTGAGAACCATAAGCCAGCTCTGGCGGAATCACAAACTTGAACTTAGAGCCCACAGGCATCAGTTGAACACCTTCGGTCCAGCCTGGAATCACCTGATTCAACGGGAAAGTGACCGGTTGTTTACGCTTGTATGAGCTATCAAACTCAGTTCCGTCAACCAGAGTTCCTTTATAATGAACCTTCACTTTGTCGGTCTCTTTCGGCTTATCGCCCTGACCTTCAGTTTCTACGATATACAGCAGACCCGACTCAGTTTTCTTCACGCCTTCCTGTTTTTCGAATTCAGCACGGAAGTCGTCGCCTGCTTTCGCATTCTCTTCGGCTTCTACCTTAGCTTTCGACATCATCATATCAGAAACACGTTTGTCCAGTTCCTGCAACGCTTGCTGGGTCTCTTCCTGACTCAGACGGCTATTGCCGTCGAACACATCACTGACACCCGCCAGCACGTCTTCTTTTTTCAGCTCCAGACCCAGCTCTTTTTGCTGTTCCAGGTTTGCAGACAAGTACTGTGCCAGGGAAGCACCGATCGCGTAGGCTGCTTTCTGATCTTCAGATTCAAACGCTTTCGTCGCTTCTGCCGCAGTCTGCTCAACCTGAGCAGCTGGCTCTGCTGTTTCTGCAGGTGCCGAGGTTTTCTCATCCTGACAACCTACCGCCAGCAGAATGGTTGCTGCCAGTACAGACATTTTCAGAACTGGTTTCATCTCTCTCTCCATTTATCCAGAGGCTAAGCTCTTAACTTTAGGCATAGTTTTTCATAACTGTGTTAAAACCATGCCATATCAATATACTAATACCAACTTTTTTCTTGCCGTTGGTGATAACACCCGGTTTTCAACGGGATTGATGCCAGGCAAAAGCAGCCGAAACACGGAAAGTCAGCACATGCGTCACATTTTTTTAGCAGTCATTTTCATTCTGACCCTGATCAGCGTATCAGGTTGCGATATCTCAGGTCCCGAGCGTCAGCGCTGGAATCTGGCGCCGAATGGCGCGACCACGTTCAGTCTGAGCAGGGATGGCCGCTTTGCCTTATTTTATTCAGCCCAACAAGGTATCGTGCTCTGGGATCTTCAGCAAAACAAAAAGTTAGCGAATTTAGGTTCTCAAGATCCACATCACACTACCGTGACAAATAGCGATATATCTGACAATCACCGCTATGCGATCACCGCGACAGCACAAAATTTTGCGATCTGGGATCTAGCCTGGGGACAGGCTCAGGGATTATGGTCGATATCCGACAGCATGATCCGGGATGCAACGATCGCCAATGACGGTAAACAGGTACTGCTGGCCCTCTCAAACGGCAAGGCACTCTACGTCGACTTGGGCAACGGAAGACGACTGGAGTTCCTCGCCCACCGGGAAAAAGTCAATTCAGTGGCCATTTCACCGAACGGACACTATGCCCTCTCCGGCGGTGATGACAAATCTGCATTTCTGTGGGATACCCAAAGCGGCCAGATTCTCTATCAGTTTGAACACCCAATGCGGGTCAATCAGGTCAGCCTGCACCGAGATGGTCAACTGGCAATGACCGCCGACAGCGGCAACGATACTTTTATCTGGGATCTGACAAACGGGCACAAACAAGCCGCGTTGAACATTCGTCTGAGACAGCAGAATTTTTCCAGTGCGCGATTTTCAGATGACGGTTTACAGCTGGTCACGGGCACACCCTCCCGCAGAGTCGAACTCTGGAGCACCGTGACAGGAGAACGACAGGGTTATTGGCAAGCAGCCACGCAAGAAAATGAGCGTCCGGGGTCAGCGGTAGTGTATGATGTGGCCATTACGCCACAAGGTGATGTCCGCTCAGGCAGCTCAGCCGGCATTGCTCAGGATTGGCACCGTCCCGAATGACCGATGACCATCAACCATGACAGACATAGAAAAAAAGCTACAGGCTCAAATTGATGAGCTGGAAATGAAACAGGCTTTTCAGGAACAAACCATTGAAGAACTCAATGACGCCCTGACGCAACAGCAGTTTCTGATCGAAAAAATGCAGGTCCAGATGCGCTATCTGGTGGGGAAAGTGAAGTCTGGTCAGGTTTCCAATATCGCCAGTGAAAGCGAAGAAACACCACCGCCGCACTATTGATTGCAATCGTGAATACAAAAACGGGAAGCTGAGCTTCCCGTTTTGACATCATGACTTAGTGGTCATGTCCGCAACAACCACCTTCATGATCGTGGTCGTGGTCGTGAGCCTGATGAATATGGCCGTGGGCAATTTCTTCTTCAGTCGCTGCACGGGTCGCAACAACTTCCACATCAAACGTCAGCGTCTGACCGGCCAGCATGTGGTTACCATCAACCACCACTTCGTCGCCGTCAACTTCAGTCACTTCAACCGGGATTGGACCCTGATCGGTGTCTGCCAGGAAACGCATGCCAACAGTGATTTCATCCACACCCTGGAATACTTCAGCCGGAACACGCTGAACCATTTCTGCATGGTGCTCGCCATATGCTTCTTCCGGCGCTACAGTCACTTCGAACTTATCGCCAACTGCACGACCTTCCAGTGCTTTTTCCAGACCGATGATCAGGTTGTTATGGCCATGCAGGTAATCCAGCGGCGCATCTGTCGTTGACTGATCAACCACAATACCGTCTTCGGTTTTCACTTGGTAAGCCAGGCTTACTACGGTGTCTTTAGCGACTTTCATGTTTACTCCGAATTTGAGCAGGGATTTAACCTGTAATCATACCGGATCTGCCCTGCCAGACGCCAACCCTGATCGAAATCAGCCGCAATTTATTCAGGCTTAAAAATGCCAATCACCTGTTCCTGTGCCGTTCCGGCCACATGTTTACTGTCTTCTACAGATTTTGGCAAACGGGTATCTGTATGGTGGCAGGCCACACATTCCACCTTCTCCACCTCATTTTCAAGCCACCAGCGTAAGGTATCCTGCTGCTGACATGCCGGACATACGGCGCCGGCGATAAATCGTTTCTTCGTCATGGTTCCCTTCCTTACAGCCTGGGATAGTCTCAAATCTCGGTCGGTCAGTCCCAACCGTTATGCCGCTCACGCTCACCACGCATCTCGCGGTCAAAAATCTCTTCCAGCTCTTTGCGGGCTTCTTTTGCCCTGGTTGCCAGATGCACATCTTCTGAATGCTGCGGCAGCAGATCCCGCAAGGCAGTGGTATCCAGCTTACGGAAATGCGCCTCAGCCCGTTTGGCCTTATAAGGATGCATCCCCAGAGCCACCAGCGCCTGACGACCTAAATCCAACGCACCGGCAAAGGTTTCCCGGGAAAACATCTCAACACCGTGACTGAGCAACTGATGTGCTTCGACCCGACTGCGTGCACGAGCCAGAATTTTCAGACGCGGGAAGTGCTGCTGGCAAATCGCGACCACCTGCATCACTTCCTCCGGACTATCAGTACAGATAATAATCGCTTCCGCTTTCTCAGCGCCGGCGGCACGCAGCAGATCAAGCTGACTGGCATCGCCATAATACACCTTATAGCCAAACTTGCGCAGAAACTGGATCTGACCCGGATCCCGTTCCAGAATCGTCACCCGGATTTTATTGGCGAACAGCAAGCGTCCTACGACCTGTCCGAAACGGCCGAATCCTGTGATGATCACTCTGGGTTCCCGATCTATGACATCCGATTCAAGTTCATCTCCTGCCTCAGCCTGAAACGTCCGGATGAACCATTTCTCCTGTAAACGCAACACCAGTGGCGTCGTCATCATCGACAGACTCACCACCACCAACAAGAAGCCGATCAGCTCCGCATTGAGCAACCCTTCACTGCGCGCGGCCGTAAAGAGAACAAAAGCAAACTCGCCGCCCTGACTGAGGATGGCTGCCATCTGACTGCGCGACTTCGCCTGAATGCCAAACAATCGCGCCAGCAGATACAACAACAACCCTTTGACCACCACCAGCCCCACAACCGCAGCCAGGATCTGCAACGGGTATTCCAGCAACAGCCCCAGATTGACAGCCATACCAACCGAGATGAAAAACAAACCGAGCAGCAGCCCCTTGAACGGCTCAATGGCAATCTCAAGTTCGTGTCGATACTCACTTTCCGCCAGCAGCACCCCGGCCAGAAAAGTGCCCAGCGCCATCGACAGGCCCAGTTTTTCCATCCCCAGCGCAATACCAATCACCAGCAGCAACGCGGTCACGGTAAACAGCTCTCTGACGCCGGACATCACCACCCAGCGAAACAGCGGCCGTAACAGAAAGTGGCCGCCGACCAACAGCACAGCAATCCCCGCCACCATAGCGCCCAGATCCAGCCAGCTGCCACCTTCACTTCCGGCCAGCAACGGCAGAAAAGCCAGCATGGGGATCACAGCAATATCCTGAAACAGCAGCACGGCAAAGCCAGACTGGCCGGTATCTGAACGACCAATGCCCTGCTCTTCGATCACACGCATGGCAATCGCCGTAGAAGACAGCGCCAGTCCCATACCAATCACCAGCGC
Organism: Photobacterium galatheae; assembly: GCF_000695255.1. Taxonomy (GTDB): domain Bacteria; phylum Pseudomonadota; class Gammaproteobacteria; order Enterobacterales; family Vibrionaceae; genus Photobacterium; species Photobacterium galatheae. The sequence goes on from NZ_JMIB01000030.1 coordinate 10,033, forward strand.
GACCCGCCAATCCAGATCCCCCATGAACTGTCCGCACAACAGCACCACAGAAGCAATGACCAGACTGGTCAGCACCACCTGACTGCCCCCCAGTCCCAGAATCGGCTGCCGCATCTGCCACAGTTTTCCCGGGTTCAGCTCCAGACCAATCAGAAACAGCAACAAAACCACACCAAACTCTGAAAAGTGCAGGACTGCCTCGACATCACTGATAAGCCCCAGCCCCCAGGGGCCGATGCCGATTCCGGCGAGCAGATACCCGAGCACAGACCCCAACCCAAGCCGCTGAGCCACAGGAACCGCAACCACAGCTGCCGCCAGAAACACCACACTGCTGGTTAATACATCAGACGCCATCGCTTCCTCCCTGAGTTGCTTCAGCCAGAGGGGACATCAACCATGCCCGGTAATGCTGAGCATGCTCACGACGCTCCGCATCGGGAATCCGTCGCGCCCAGTGCAACACCAGAGGCGGGAGCCATTGCATCTGACACAGCTCTGCCGTCAGCTCAAAGGGTTTGAGGATCTCTGCCACACTGCTGCGGTTATAACCATCAGGGGTGTAAGCCTCAGCCGCCCCACCCGTGGTAATCACCGAACGCCAGTATTTGCCTTTGGTTGCTGTCCCTTCGCCGTGGGCAAAGCCTTTACTGAGCACCACATCAATCCACTCCTTTAATAAAGCGGGGCAGGAATACATATACAAGGGGTGCTGAAATACCAGAATATCGTGCTGCGCCAGCAACGCCCGTTCGCTGGCGACATCAATAAAAAAGTCTGGGTACTTCCCGTAGAGGTCGTGAAAGGTCACATGAGGCAGATTTGCCACAGCAGACAGCATGGCCTTGTTGGCCACAGAAGCATCCGGATCCGGATGTGCGTAAATAAGAAGAATCCTTGGTGGGGCTTGTTCCATAGGCCTTTTCCTCATTTCCCTGAGTCACCGTATGAGCCGGACTGACCAGACTCACCAAAACATCATACCGAATTCTGCCTCAGGATGGATCGCTTTATTCCTGAGATTTCAATGGCAAAAATATGAACCCTTCCCCGCTCTCCCTTGCGCCTGTTCGCAGTTGAACGCAGATTGGTATAGACTCCCGCACCAGTCACCTATTTGTTGTGGAGCGGCAACAGCCGGTAGTAACAGGCAATGATCACTTTTTCTGATATTCAATTGCTTCGGGGCGGCAACGTCCTGCTGGATCAAGCAACAGCAACCATTCATCCGGGCGATAAAGTCGGCCTGGTGGGCAAGAATGGCTGCGGTAAATCCACCCTGTTTGCCCTGATCAAAGGCGAGCTGAGTGTGGATGCCGGTCAGCACTCTGTCCCGTCGCACTGGGAACTGGCTTGGGTGGCGCAGGAAACCCCGGCGCTGGAGCGATCAGCACTGGAATATGTCATCGACGGCGACCGTGAATACCGTCAGTTGGAGCAGGCTCTGCAAGCGGCCGAGCTGGCCGATGATGGCAACAAGGTTGCACTGCTGCACGACAAGCTGGACGCCATTGGTGGCTACAGCATCAATGCCCGTGCCGCCGAACTGCTGGATGGTCTGGGTTTCTCACAAGAACAGATGCGCTGGAACCTGACCCGGTTCTCCGGGGGATGGCGGATGCGCCTCAACCTGGCTCAGGCCCTGCTGTGCCGCTCTGATTTACTCTTGCTCGACGAACCGACCAACCACCTGGATTTGGATGCGGTTCTGTGGCTGGAAAAATGGCTCCAGAACTACCGGGGGACACTGGTCCTGATTTCCCATGACCGCGATTTCCTCGACCCCGTGGTCGGACGCATTATTCATGTCGAAAGTCAGCGTCTGAATGAATACACAGGCAACTACTCGTCGTTTGAGAACCAACGGGCCGAAAAGCTGATCCTGCAACAGTCGATGTACCAGAAGCAACAGAAGCAGATGGCACACATGCAATCCTATATCGACCGCTTCCGATATAAAGCAAGCAAAGCCCGTCAGGCCCAGAGTCGAATCAAAGCGCTGGAACGGATGGAAAAAGTGCTGCCGGCCCAGTTTGATAACCCGTTCAGTTTTGAATTCCGCGAACCGGACAGTCTGCCAAACCCGATCATCATGATGGATCAGGTGGCCGCCGGTTACGGAGACACCCAGATTCTCGATAAAATTCGTCTCAATCTGGTGCCGGGCAGCCGGATTGGCCTGCTGGGACGCAACGGTGCGGGTAAGTCGACTCTGATTAAACTGCTGTCTGGAGAACTCTCCCCTCAGGCTGGTGATCTGACTTATTCGCAAGGGGTGAAAATTGGCTACTTTGCCCAGCATCAGCTGGAAACCCTGCGACTGGACGAAACCCCGCTCCAGCACATGAACCGACTGGCTCCTGAGGCCACCGAACAACAGCTGCGCGACTACCTCGGCAGCTTCGGTTTCAAAGGGGATAAAGCACTGGATATCGTCGGGCCGTTTTCCGGCGGCGAGAAAGCCCGTCTGGTCCTGGCGCTGATCGTCTGGCAGCGTCCGAACCTGCTGCTACTCGACGAACCAACCAACCACCTGGATCTCGACATGCGTCAGGCGCTGACGCTGGCCCTTCAGTCTTTTGAAGGGGCAATGGTCATTGTCAGCCACGACCGCTATCTGCTGCGGGTCACCACGGACGACTTATATCTGGTGCACGACCGTCAGGTCGTACCGTTCGACGGTGACCTCAACGATTACCACAAGTGGCTGACCGAGCAACAACGCAACGAGCGCAGAGAACAGCAGGCTGCCAAACCGGAATCGGCCAGCAAAGACAACAGCGCCGCCTCCCGTAAGGAGCAGAAACGTCTGGAAGCCGAGTTCCGCAAGCAGACCGCCCCGCTGCGGAAACAAATCGAGAAGCTGGATACGCAGATGGAAAAACTGAGTCAAACCCTGGCTCGGGCGGAAGCTGAACTTTCCGATGGCAGTATCTACGAAGCAGAGAATAAGGCGCGTCTGAATCAGGCACTACAAGCGCAGAGTCAGGCCAAAAGCGATCTGGAAACCGTCGAAATGGACTGGATGGAGCTGCAGGAGCAGCTCGAAAGCATGGAGCAGGAATTCAATGTCAGCAACTGAGCATCCCCGGGAAAAAAACTTTCAGGCCGATTTATTCTGGCGCTTTTGTCTCCAGCACTATAGCTCAGGAGGCGTGAGTCAGGCATGCCTGCAGCTTCAGGACGAATTCAAAGGCAACGTCAACCTGGCGCTATTACTGCACTGGCTCGATACCCAGCATTACGCCCTGTCGGCAACCGAAATCAGCCAGCTGGAGCAAGCGTTAGCCGCGACCGAGACACAACTGACGGCTTATCGTCAGTTACGTCGTACGCTGAAACCCCAACTGGACTCAGCCGGCTATCAGCAAATGATTGACTTTGAACTGATGCTGGAGCAGAACCAGCAGCAGGATTTAATCCAATGCCTCAACCATCTGGCAGAGCAGCCCAGAGCCGCCCTGCCCCCACCGGCCAATAATCTGGGCCAGTACTGTCAGCGGCTGCAGGCAGACAGCCTGACAACACAGATTCAGGGCTGAAACATCGTCGGCCAAGGTAAGGCAGATACCTGCCTTACCAAATCATCACCACGCAGCCAGCTGTCAGAGTCCCCATCGTCAGATTAAAGCGCTGCCTTGCCTGAGGCTGATTCAGCCAGCGGCCAATCAGCGTCCCGAATCCGGCCCAGAGCGACACGCAGGGAAACCCGACAACATAGAAAACCATCGCCACAGCCAGTGCCGAAGACCAGTAAGCCTCCCCTGTTGACGTAAACGTGCTGATTGCCGTGACCGACATCATCCACGCCTTCGGGTTCACGTACTGAAACAAGGCCGCTGCGATAAAAGACATCGGCCGGGCATCCTTGTCATCCAGCTGAACTTTGCCGCCTGACGTGGCAATCTTCCAGGCCAAATACAACAGGTATGCGCTCCCCAGCCAGCGCAGTACCTCATGCAGCACCGGATACCGGACAAAGATCACGCCGAGCCCCGCGGCCACCAGCAGAATCATGCTGACCAGACCAAAACCAATCCCAAGGATATGCGGCACCGTCCGCCAGTAGCCAAAATTCGCCCCTGAAGCCGTGACCATCATGTTGTTCGGACCCGGTGTTCCTGTCATCGTCGCAGCAAACGCCATCAAGGAAATCAAAAATTGCCATTCAATATGCATGTGTCACTCCATCGTCATTATTTTTATTGTATCGATACAATTTAATATTGAGCTTGCATTTCAACCGAAAATAAGGTCAAAATTCAGCCTAGCAAGGGGATAAATTGGAATCAAAGGATTTATTGTCACCATGACAATTGAGGCAATTCAGCAAGCCTTTCTACGGCAGAGCGAAGACGGACGTCCGATTTACCGGCGGCTGGCCGAGGCCATCGCACAACAAATCGAGTCCGGACAGCTGGCCGCAAGTAGCAAACTGCCAACTCACCGGGCGCTGGCCGATCGTCTCGGCGTCACCGTCGGCACCATTACCCGGGCCTATGCGGAAACCGAACGACGGGGCCTGGTGGAAGCCAGAGTCGGCGCCGGAACTTACGTCTGCGCGCACAACCGCCCGGGCTGGGTGTTCAGCTATCCGAATCAGACGCCGGACGAATGTAATTTCGGTTACAACATTCCGCCGGCCATCGACAGAGCCCCCATACTGGCCAGCGCCATACAGACGCTGAGCCAGCATCCGGATCTACTCAATCACCTGATGCTCTACCAGGATCCGCAGGGCCTGACGGCACACCGGGAGGCCATCAGCCGCTGGCTGAGGACACATGGCGTCCAGCTCGATCCCGCCCGGATGCATTTCACCTCCGGGGCCCAGCATGCGATTCAGCTCGTTCTGTCTGTTTTTTGCAGAAGCGGCGATACCTTGCTGACCGAACAGGTGGCTTATCCCGGCTTTCTCGGACTGGCCCGTCAGATGCAGATGACTATCAAAGGCGTAGAGATGGATGCGGAAGGCCTGCTCCCGGACAGTCTGGAGACGGCCTGCCGTCAGTACCAGCCCCGGATGCTGTACTGTACCCCCACCCTGCAAAACCCGACAGCAGCCACCATGAGCCGGGAACGGCGTGAAGCCATTCTGGCAATCTGCCGCCGTCATCAGGTGCTGATCATTGAAGATGATGTCAACGGCCTGTTACCGGCCAAGACACCGCCGCCTCTGGTCAATCTCGACAGTGAGCAGGTGATCCACTTCGGCAGCCTGTCCAAATGTCTGGCGCCCGGCCTGCGGCTTGGCTACATCCAGGTACCGGTCAAACATCAGAACAGGCTGAACACTGCGCTGCACCATCACTGCCTGATGATCAGTCCGCTGCTCAGCGCGCTTGTCTGCGAATTGATCCATCAGGGCGATGCCGATCGTGTCTTACAGCAGATCCGGGAAGACATGCAGCTGCGCGCGAAACGGCTCGAAAATTATCTGGGACAGTATCAGGTGCAGTATCAGTCACCGGGCTTCCACGCCTGGCTGGCCTTGCCGGATCACTGGCGCCTGAGCGACTTCGTTGCTGCCGCCGAAGCCCGGGGTGTGGTGGTCAAATCGGCTGAACTGTTTACGCCGCCGGGCAGCACCATTTATCAGGCGGTACGTCTGGCCATCAGTGCACCGCACAGCCATGATAAACTTGAACAGGGACTGGCAATTCTTGCTGAGCTGCTGGCTCAGGCGCCTTACCCGGATTTTCCGCTCTGACGGTCAGAACAGCTGGAGAACACGATGAAACACTTTCAGCCGGCAACCGGCCTGCGCAATGCGCACCTGCAAACGATTCTGCCACGTCTGATCCGTCGTCAGGCCCTGTTCGAGCCACTGACTGAAAGGATTCAGACCCCGGATGATGATTTTCTCGACCTGGTCTGGACCGCTCCGCCAGAGCAGCACCCGGCACACATGCCAATCATGATTCTGTTTCACGGACTGGAGGGCAGTTTTCAAAGCCCCTATGCGCACAGTCTGTTGTTTGCAGCCAGACAACAGGGCTGGCTGGGGGTCATGATGCATTTTCGCGGGTGCAGCGGTGAGATAAACCGGCAAGCCCGGAGCTATCACTCCGGCGAAACCAGTGACGCCCGATTCTTCATCCGCCAGTTGCGCGAACGTTTTCCGCATCATCCCTTACTGGCCGTCGGGGTTTCGCTGGGGGGAAATATGCTGGTGAACTATCTGGCTGAAACCGGCACAGCATCCGGACTGACTGCAGCGCAGATCATTTCACCGCCACTGGACCTGTCTGCCTGCTCCTCCCGGATTGAACAGGGCTTCTCCCGGGTCTACCAGCGCTACCTGCTCGGCTCGATGAAAAAGAATATGCTGAAAAAGATGGCCGCATTGCCTGAACTACTACCGTTTCAGGCAGAGCAAATCAACGGTATCGCTTCACTACGCCAGTTTGATGATACCGTCACCGCGCCCCTGCATGGCTTTTCAGATGCTGCCGATTACTACCAGCGCTGCAGCGGTTTAGGGAAGCTGGCACAGGTACAGACGCCCCTGCGGGTCATTCATGCCGCCGACGATCCCTTCATGACCGAGGCGGTGATCCCCACCCAGCCTTTGCCGTCCCACATTGACTATCACCTGACCCGATACGGGGGTCATGTCGGTTTTATCAGCGGCAGCTGGCGCGAGCCACAATTCTGGCTGGATCACACCGTACCCGCCTGGTTTCGCAAGAAACTGGAAGGCTGAGCGTAAAAAAGAAAACGCCTGGCATTTCTGCGCAGGCGTTGTTTTTTATCGCCGTCTGATTAACCGATTTTCCCGGTGTCAATCAGTTGCTGAATCAGCGGTCGCATGATCAGCTCCATCGCAAAACTCATCTTCCCGCCCGGCACCACCAGGGTATTATGGCGGGACATGAAGGAGCCCTGGATCATCGCCAGCAGATAAGGGAAGTCGACATTCTTAATCCCGCGAAAACGGATCACCACAAAACTTTCGTCCAGACTGGGAATCGCTTTGGCACTGACCGGGTTGGAAGTATCCACGGTCGGCACCCGCTGGAAATTAATATGGGTGCGGGAAAATTGTGGGGTAATGTAATTCAGGTAATCATCCATTGAACGGACAATCGACTCCATCACCGCTTCTCTGGAGTGGCCGCGATCGCGGGTATCGCGCACAATTTTCTGAATCCATTCAAGGTTCACGATCGGAACCATGCCGATCAGCAGATCAACATGCTGAGCCACATTCACATCGCCGTCGACGACGCCACCGTGCAGCCCTTCATAAAACAACAAATCCGTATTTTCCGGCAAATCCTGCCAGGGTGTAAAGGTGCCCGGCATCTGGTTATAAGGCACCGCTTCATCGAAGGTGTGCAAATAACGGCGATACTTTCCGCTGCCATCCTCACCGTACTGACGGAAAAAGTTTTCCAGCAGCGCAAAGTCATTGGCCTGGGGGCCAAAATAACTGATGTGACGCCCCTGCTCCTTGGCTTTACGGATCTCCACATCCATTTCCGGACGGGTAAAACGGTGGAAACTGTCCCCTTCCAGCCAGGCCGCATGGATATTCAGCATATTAAACATCTTGCGGAAGGCTTCCGAAGTGGTGGATGTTCCTGCTCCGGAGGAACCTGTTACTGCAATGATTGGGTGTTTTGCAGACATGACATACCTTGTCGTTTATCCAAACGGAATCAGTTATTAACAGGGCAAATGGATGCAGTCAAGCACCCGACCACATCCATCGGCGCCAGCTTCCGTTTTCTGCTGCCACCCATGAGTATGGCAGCTTTATTCTGTGCGAAGCGAACGACGCAGTTTGATATCCACCGTTTCGTGCAATTCGGAATACATAATCACGGCTTCTCCCGCCGCGAGTTGCTGGCGCACCTTGTCCACTTTCTGCGCCAGGCTCAGCTCTTGCTCACCATAGTCGGTGCCCTCGCGCAGCACAAAGTGTTCAATCAGACTCGTCAGCGTTTCAGGGTCAATGTCTTGCCAGGGAATCATCATACTACTTATTACCTGATATCCGAGTTGACCTGAGGCTTATGCCGCAACGATTTGGTAAGAGTGCGTCAGTGCCACACCTTTGCCCAGCATCAGGCACACAGAGCAGTACTGCTCCAGTGAGTCACTGACGGCTTTAGCCACCAGCGCTTCATCAAGGCCATGGCCGGTCACCACAAAATGCAGATTGGCTGACGTAAAATAACGCGGTGCCTGCTCACGACGGACAGAATCAATCTGCGCTTCACAGGCAGTGATCGCCTGACCGGCACTTTTCAGCGCGTCGACCACGTCCACCGAGCTACAACCGCCAGCCGCCATCAGCACCAATTCCATCGGACTGGGCGCCATACTGCCGCCATTGCCGTCCATAACGACACTGTGGCCAGAGTTTGACTGACCAATAAAAGTCAAACCTTCGACCCATTTCACACGTGATTGCATGCGTTACTCCTTACTACTGAAACCCGGATTGATCGACTAAGTCACAACGGTGTGATCATGTGCACAGTAAAGTGTCCAAAATGTTCATTTATCCCCGCGCAATATCAAGCAATGCGTGACGAAAAAAGTTAAACTCTTGGTCTGAATGTTCACATGCGCTTGCAGCCCAGCCGTTGACTGAATATGCTAGTTGGCAAACAATAGTATTGTTCTACCCAACCCCAATGCAAGGAATGACGTTGTTGGGCAACACACTGCAGAGGAAGTTAGTAATATGGTTCCAGGTAAACCGCAAACAGATCCAACTTTGGAGTGGTTCCTTTCTCACTGCCACATTCATAAGTACCCGTCAAAGAGTACACTGATCCATGCTGGCGAGAAAGCAGAGACTCTCTACTACATTGTCAAAGGTTCCGTCGCTGTTCTGATCAAGGATGAAGAAGGCAAGGAAATGATCCTGTCTTACCTCAACCAGGGCGACTTCATCGGTGAACTGGGCCTGTTTGAAGAAGGCCAGGAGCGTACTGCCTGGGTTCGTGCGAAAACACCATGTGAAGTGGCTGAGATTTCCTTCAAGAAATTCCGTCAGCTGATCCAGGTTAACCCGGATATCCTGATGCGTCTGTCCGCGCAGATGGCACGCCGTCTGCAAGTCACTAGCCAGAAAGTTGGCGACCTGGCTTTCCTGGACGTGACTGGCCGCATTGCTCAGACACTGCTGAACCTGGCAAAACAGCCAGATGCCATGACTCACCCAGACGGCATGCAGATCAAAATTACCCGTCAGGAAATTGGTCAGATTGTTGGCTGTTCCCGTGAAACCGTTGGCCGCATTCTGAAGATGCTGGAAGAGCAGAACCTGATTTCTGCCCACGGTAAAACTATCGTTGTCTACGGGACGCGCTGATCACTCTCCCGGTGGTGCAGCCAATGTGAGTACAAAAAGCCGCAGATGCGGCTTTTTTTATTTCTGTGCCCCATCTTGAATGTCACAGCGATTGCTTGCATCAGCTTTCTCTAGGCATATCACATTTTCTCAGTTGCCTTCCTTGGCTCCATTGCTACATTTGGCATATCAGTACGCAATGGATGTGCAGAGATGGATATCGAACGTTTTGCCCCGAATGCCCAGCACAATCAGCTTCCTCCTCGACCTGTTGTGACCAAAGGACGCTTCCTGTCCGCCTCGGTTGAAATGACCGGCTTTCAGTCTCCCCGCCAACTTCTGGAGCAAGAAGCCTACCTGTGCTTATCAGGCACTTCCAGAGAAGCAGATGACTGGATGCAACCGCTGGACCAGCAGCACTGACACACCTCTCACACCACGAGCCATGTCATACCCATACCGGCACCTCAGATAAAAAAACAGCGACCCAGAGGCCGCTGTTTGTCTGATGTGGCAGGTGAATCCTGACTCACATATTCGTACTTTCGAAGATCTTGTCCGCCGAAGCAGCCACAAAACCCGGGTACAGTTCCCCGTTCTCCTGTAGATACCGCTTGGCAAACTCATAGAAACCGCCTGGAATCGAACGGATACCATCGGTAAACCGGACGTCCACCCGATCAGCCATCGTCGACGACTGCTCCAGCAGCACTTCCGGACTGCCTTTCACTTCACCGCCTGCTTCATTGATGGTGAAGCCGTTATGGCGCAGCAGGCTGTTCACCTCTGTCACTTCCGTAAACTGCTCCAGTTGGTTCACGCTCACGGTAAAGTGGTTCGCACCATAGCCATGGGCAGCCACCCAACCCGCGTACTCACTTTCCTCAGCCAACTGCTCATAGGTCGCGTAATCGAGATCCCATAAACGGCCACCATAAAGAAAAGCACCATCTTTCATTGCACCTTCAGGGATCTGCTTCACCAGCTCACGCACAGTGTTTTGCAGCGCCGCCGAACACTGTCCCACCAGCAGCTCACTGATGAAGACTTTCGGAGCAGCCGGGTTTGGATGCTCAAAGTGCTCCGCATACAGCTTCTTCTGCTCGAAGTGGTAGGTTCCGCAAGGCTTGTAACCAATCGCAATGAATGGTGCCGCCAGCACATCCAGGCTCACGCCCGGTAAATTGAATGTACGCAGGGCAATGTGATCATTCAGCAGAGGCTCTTCCTCTGTCAGCAGATCATGCACCTGAGCAGCCGAAGGGCACAGACGGTTTGTATAGTCCTGCCACAGGGCATCAAACAGTTTTTCCACTCTTTCCATGTTGCGGTTCCCTCGTCAATACGGGTTAAGCAATAGTTACAGTTGGATCCCCGGAGACAGCTGAGCAGGCAGTTCTGTTGCCTCTCCTTCCATGGATGCCATTGGATACGCACAGTAATCCGCTGCGTAGTAAGCGCTTGGGCGCAAGTTACCCGACGCACCCGGACCACCGAACGGTGCATCACCGCTGGCACCCGTCAGCTGACGGTTGCGGTTTACAACACCGGCGCGAATATGATCGATAAAGTACTGCCACTCGCTGTCGTCGGTCGAAACCAAACCGGCAGACAGGCCATAACGGGTGTTATTTGCCATCTCAACCGCCTGAGGCAGTGCCTGATAACGTGCCACCTGTAACAGCGGGCCAAAGTATTCTTCGTCTGGCAATTCGGCAATCTTACTCACTTCGACGATGCCCGGGGTCACGATTGCACCCTGACCACGTTCAGCTTTCAGCAGTGCTTCACCGCCCAGACTCAACAGACGTTCCTGCGCAGCAATGATGTTGTCGGCTGCGGCAACAGAGATTTGCGGCCCCATAAACGGTTGTGGCTCAGCAAACGGACCATCAACCTGAATCGCCTTCGTCGCTTCAACCAATTCCGCAATCAACGCATCCCCTTCAGCCCCTTCCGGGACATACAGGCGACGGGCACAGGTACAACGCTGACCGGCACTGATAAATGCCGACTGGATGATGGTGTAAACCGTCGATTTCAGATCGCCGTAAGCTTTAGAGATCACCATCGGGTTGTTTCCGCCCATTTCCAGTGCCAGCATCTTGCCAGGCTGACCGGCAAACTGGCGGTGCAGGATATGACCGGTATTCGCACTGCCGGTGAACAGCAGACCGTCAATACCAGCGGATTGCGCCAGCGCTTCACCCGTGGCACGTGCGCCCTGAACCAGGTTAATCACACCCGCAGGCAGACCGGCCTGTTCCCACAGTTTGATGGTTTCTTCCGCCACTTTCGGCGTCAGATCCGACGGCTTGAAGACTACAGTGTTCCCGGCCAGCAGCGCAGGGACAATGTGACCGTTCGGCAGGTGGCCCGGGAAGTTATACGGACCAAAGACCGCCATAACGCCCAACGGACGGTGACGCAGTACAGCTTTGGTACCCGCCACATCTTTTTCACGCTCGCCGGTCCGCTCGTTATACGCACGGATAGAAATGGCAATCTTGCCCACCATGGCACCAGCTTCAGTACGGGTTTCCCACAGTGGCTTCCCGGTTTCTTCGGCGATCGTGCGGGCAATATGTTCACTGTTATCTTTGATCAGGGCAGCAAAACGCTCAACAATGGCCTGACGCTCAGCCAGGCTGGTTTTCCGCCAGCTGATCAGTGCCTCACGGGCGCTGGCAACAGCCTGCTCAACCTGCTCGGCGGTTGCGCTCTTGCCTTCCCAGATCACTTCACCACTGAATGGGTTCAGCGACTGCATCGCATCACCCTGACCGGCTTGCCAGTTACCTGCAATCCATTGTGTCATCTTGTATTCCACCCTAGTTATTGGGCGATCAGGCGAACCTGATCCCCATTTTTCACTGCTAACACCTTGGCCATTTCCGGAGAAATGATGGCCAGATTCCGTTCACCATCCAGTGCAACTTTACCGACCGTGGCACGGAAACCGGCAAAGCTGGTATTACTGATGATGTAATTATGAGAGCTGTGGTGCTCACCAATTTCAACGGTGCAACGCTGAGATGCACGCACCGATTCAATATGGCGCAGATCGCATTCAACCGTTGGACCAGCATCAAAGAGATCCACATAACCACGGTTGACGAAGCCTTCCGCTTCCAGCAGCTTCAGTGCCGGGCGGGTATTGTCGTGCACCTGACCGATCACCGCCTGCGCTTCTTTGCTCAGCAGGTTGACGTAAATCGGCAGTTTTGGCATCAGATCCGCAATGAACTCTTTCCGGCCAATCCCGGTCAGGTAGTCTGCTTCCGTAAAATCAATGGAGAAGAAGTGCTCTTTGAGCCACTCCCAGAACGGCGAGTTGCCGCTATCATCAGACACCCCGCGCATCTCTGCAATCACAGTGTCTGCAAAACGCTGGCGGTGTTCAGCCAGCATGAGGAAACGGCACTTGGACAGCAGTCTGCCATTCAGCCCCTGACGCCACTGCGGTCGCAGGAACAGGGTGCACAGCTCACTCACACCGGTGTAATCATTACCAAATGTCAGAACCTTCAGCACTTTGTGCACGTCCAGATGCGGTGAGTTATGGACCAGTGTGCTGAGGTGATAAGTATAGAACGGGTTGTCCAGACCAACGGCCGCTTCCAGGGCTGTGGTACCGGCGATTTCGCCTGTTTCCGTGTCTTCCGCCACCATGAGGTAGCCTTCCGGGCCAGGTTCCGTCACGTCTTTATGAAAGCTTTCCACTGAGTGAGCGATCCGCTTGCTGAGGATCTCCTCATTGACCGGCAGTGATGTAAAACCGTGGCCTGATTCTTCGGCGCACGTCATCAGTGCAGGTAAATCAGCTTTTGTAATGGGACGTATAACCAGCATCGAACTCCCTCCTGATGCAGGTAGCAACACCGGTTGCTAACTGTAAATCTGTCTTTCTCTTCTAAAAACAGCCCCGGCATATTCCGGGGCAGTTAAGCAGGGCCGGCAATCCAACCGGCCCTTGTACATCTTATTTGTTGTAAAGCTTAGCGATTGCACGTTCCAGACGCGCCATGCCTTCCTCAACATCGGCTTTTTCGATCACCAGTGACGGAGTGAAACGTACAACGTTTGCACCCGCAACCAGGATCATCAGGCCTTCTTCACCAGCAGCCAGCAGCACGTCACGTGCACGGCCCTGCCAGTCTTCGTTCAGTGCCGCACCCAGCAGCAGACCTTTACCACGCACTTCAGAGAAGATTGGGTATTGCGCATTGATTTTTGCAATGCCGTCACGGAACCACTGCTCACGCTCTTTCACGCCAGCCAGCACTTCTGGTTTGGTCACTTCTTCAACCACCGCTTCTGCAACGGCACAAGCCAGCGGGTTACCACCGTAAGTTGAACCGTGGGTACCAATTTTCAGGTGCTGCGCCAGGTCAGTCGTCGTCAGCATCGCACCAATTGGGAAACCACCGCCCAGAGACTTCGCCGTACTCAGAATGTCAGGCGTGACGCCCAGGCCCTGATAAGCGTAGAACTCGCCGGTACGGCCGTTACCGGTCTGAACTTCATCAAAGATCAGCAATGCGTTGTGCTTGTCGCACAGTTCACGAACACCCTGAATGAATTCTTTGGTTGGAGAAACGATACCGCCTTCACCCTGCAGTGGCTCCATCATGACTGCACAGGTGCGGTCTGAGATGTGAGCAGCCAGCGCTTCCAGATCATTGTAAGCCAGATGAGTCACAGACTGAGGCTTCGGACCAAAACCGTCAGAGTATGCCGCCTGACCACCAACAGTCACGGTGAAGAAAGTACGACCGTGGAAGCCTTGTTTGAAGGCAATGATTTCGTCTTTTTCCGGACCGAATTTGTCGGCTGCGTAACGACGTGCCAGTTTCAGGGCAGCTTCGTTCGCTTCTGCACCTGAGTTCGCAAAGAACACTTTTTCAGCAAAGCTGACTTCCGTCAGTTTTTTCGCCAGACGCAGGGCCGGCTCATTAGTCATGACGTTACTCAGGTGCCAAATCTTCTCAGACTGCTCTTTCAGTGCTGATACCATCGCCGGATGGCAATGGCCCAAGCAGCTCACCGCGATACCACCGGCGAAATCGATGTACTCTCGATCATCCTGGTCCCACACTCGGGCACCTTTCCCTTTCACCGGGATGATTTGCATTGGGGCATAACAAGGTACCATGACCTCATCAAAGGTTTGACGTCCTACTTTTTGTTCCGTCGCCATCATACTTTCCTTCTGTGTATATCGCTTTGCGCATAGTATTTACATAATTTTAACCGATTCCAATAGCAGAAAATGTTTTTTACTGAGGCACAATGGCCGGAAATCTTCGCTACGGATACATATTTATGCGGGATGGCGGAAAACTTATGAAGACGATTTTGAGGAAAGGTGTTTTTCCCCGCAGGAATCAATGCCCCTGTACAGGATTTGGCCAACTGCATAAGATTGCGGCCTGGCAATGATGAAAAAATTTAGGTCAATGTTAAGAAAAGTGATATAGATCGCGCTTGTGAGACAGGTAAAAATGGCCGAAAACAGACATTAGAAAGGCTAATGGGTCATTAGTCAGGCCCCGTTTGACAAGGCCTGAGCGCTTCATTGACTCATCAATCCGTCGCGAATTTCAGCGACGCAGGAAGTTCGCTAGCAACTGGTGCCCTTGCTCTGTGAGAATACTTTCCGGGTGAAACTGCACCCCTTCCAGCGGCAGGGTTTTGTGGGCAATCCCCATAATTTCATCCGGCTCGCCGTCGCGCTCGGTCCAGGCTGTCACTTCAAAGCAGTCTGGCAGCGTATCCGCCTTGACGACCAGCGAGTGATACCGGGTGACCGTCAGCGGATTGTTCAGTCCGGCAAAAACACGACGATTGTTATGCACCACAGGGGAGGTTTTCCCATGCATGACCTGACGGGCACGCACAACTTGAGCGCCAAACACCTGTGCCATCGCCTGATGCCCCAGACAAACGCCCAGAATCGGCAGTTTTCCTGCGAAATGTTCAATGGCTGCCAGAGAGATGCCGGCATCGTCCGGTGTACATGGACCGGGAGAAATGACCAGATGCGTGGGAGACAGGGCTTCGATACCGGCCAGATCAATCTCATCATGACGGACCACCTGGACCTCAGCCCCCAGTTCACAAAAATACTGGTAAAGGTTGTAGGTAAACGAGTCGTAATTATCAATGATCAACAGCATAAGTATCCCTGCCCTGAGAAAATCGGCGCCCTATTTTGCAACAGGGAGAGAGAAAGGCAAGCAGGATTCCCTCCTGCCTGCCTTTTTACTGCAGAGACGAGTGGGATTAGTGTTTCATCCGGCAAGATTCGCCGTTATAAACCGCTTTCAGACGACCGGTCAGACGCAGCGGTGCATAAGTACAAGGGATTTCAAACACCCCATAGGCCAGCACACTCAGATTGACCGCATCACCGGCACGAATACCGACATGATTCAGGAACAGGTTATCTTCACGATAACGGCGTTGTTGACCCGGCATCAGCCAGAACTGCGTGCTGTCCCAGTACCAGTGGTTAAACACCGGATACACTGGATGGAAGCTCTTATTCTTGAAGGTCAGTTGGAAACCGCGGTTACCCGGTTGCGGATAACGCAGGCTCAACACGACAGGATCATGGTCAGACGCAGAATATGGCCCTTCTGACTTGGCCAGATCACCGGAGTATTTGCCCGAGTACTCAAACAGGCTGTTTTCAACGGAGTTGATGTGCCATTCTTCAATTCCGGCGACCTTATCTGCCAGTGATGGACTCGCCAGCGCATGGTCCAGGCTACCCAGCTCACCGTCGTAGCTGTAAGAATAAGCCAGCTCGTCATGACCTTTGGTTGCCAGATTCACCAGACCGGCACCTTTTCCGGCTTCAACACCCTGTTCGTGCAAAACTTTGCCGGCAACAGAAGTGCCGGATGCTGACATAATCTTACGCGCCGCCGTCGCCGGATCATAATCCGTCAGAACACGGATCGGATCTTCCTGGGCGTAAGCATTCATGTCACCCAGTACCAGCAGATCGCCCTCAACGTCTTTCAGTGTGTCAGACAGAACCATGGCTGCAGACACACGGAAGGCATTACAGTGGCCCTGCAGATCCGCCGGATCGCTGTCATACTCACCGTTCACCCAGTCTTCATAACAGCCTGAGCCTTTGGATTTCAGGTGATTCACCACCACAGTCAGCGGCTTGGCACCCTGTACGCCTTTCACCAGAAATGACTGCATCAGGCTGTCGCGCTGGAAGACCTCCAGTTCTTTGGCTTCACCTTGCGGATTTGTACCGGTCAGTTGCTGCTTCGGCATGCGGATCACCTGAGCGGCCTTGGCAGGCTCAACTTTCGCCGGACGGTAAATCATCGCCACCATGATGGCATCAGTCCCCAGGAACTGACCGTTGTTCAGATCCGCTTCCTGAATGGTGATGTAGCTGTAGTGATCCGCCGGATCAGAGAACTGCTCATTCAGAGTCGAGACCAGATTCGCCAGCGCACCGTCGCTGCCGAAGCCATTGTTTTCCATTTCCATGATGCCGACAATATCAGCATTCATTGCCGTCAGCGCATTCACAATCTTGGTGCGCTGTAACTGGAAGTCAGCCAGCGATTTTGCGCCCCGGTTACAGCCTTTCGCGGCATCTGCATCTGCCTGATCTTTACATCTCGCATTCAGCGGACCACCGATATCGCTGTCACTGGTAAAGAAGTTCAGCACGTTGAAGCTGGCAACTTTCAGCTGAGACTCTGGCACTTCCTGTGGTGCCGTCGTGCGATCATCCGCATGGATGAAATCTGCCGCAACAACCGTGTTGGTTGGAATCAAACGGTACTCGCCATAGCTGTAACCAATCACACCTTCAAGGTTCACGACCGTATCACCGACACGGATATAGCCCTGCTCGGCATCCAGACCCGGGAAATACGGAATCACACCATTCGGTGCTTTGGCGTCGGTATCGATGAACAGCTGGTTCCGGCTGTTCTGTTCAGCCAGAGCTTTGGCGGCTTCACTGCCAGCATGATGAAGCTGGGTCGGTTTCACCAGTGGTGCACCATGCGACAACACCATGTTGTTCCGGTAAGAATCGTAATCGAAGCCAAAGTTCCGGGTGACTTTCAGCGCGCTGTCTGCGTTCAGGCGAACCTGCATGCCTTCGTAGCGCTCCATGGCATCGGCCAGATCTTCACCGTCATTCAGACTGATCGCCACCGGTGCAGGCTGTGCCGCCTGGCCTTCAACAACGATATGACCCTGCTCTGCCAGCAACTGAGTCAGGTCGTAGTGTTCTTTGACTTTGGCTTTCAGGCAAACGGTCATGCCCGGGGCAACATCGGCTGCCACCTTATTCCCGGTATAGACAAAAATACCGTCAGAGGTGTCAGGATTACCATCACCCTCAGCGTCTTGCAGGAAAAAGCCCTTATAGAGACTCTTGGTTGTGGCAGTCACCACACCCCGGACATAGTAGGCATCTTTACTGGTGTACTGACCGTCTGGCACCATCGGGCTTTTCAGGCCATCGCCCTGAATGTCATAAATCGGGGTCAGGGTTTGCGTATCACAGCTAAAAGTGTCTGCCATGGCGTGCGCCGGGATCAGGCCCATCGCTGCAACCAGAGGCAAAAGTTGGGTTCGCAACATGTCTGCAATCCTTTACATTTATTGAGAGATATATCTAAAAAGGAATGCATTATTTAACAGAGATACATCTCATGAATGTGACAATGATTGCAAATAGGCCCCATATGCATTCAGAAACTTTGTTTTAGTGATCGTTCTCTCACAAGAAATGCATGAAATTGGCAGGAAATGGACATAAAAAAAGCAGAAGGCACTGCCTTCTGCTTACATCTGTTCGCTGAAAAATGAATGATTATGGACGACCGACAAAGCCGACGGCTTCATACACCTTCTTCAGGACCTGAGCCGCTTGTGCCGATGCTTTTTCTGCGCCAGTCTTCATCACCTGATCCAGGAAAGCACGGTCTTCGCGGTATGCTTTGTAACGCGCCTGCAGTGGTTCCAGCATGGCAACAACCGCTTCCGCTGTGTCTTTCTTCAGGTGGCCATACATCTTACCGGTGTATTCAGCTTCAATATCAGCAAAGCTCTTCCCGGTTACGCCAGACATAATCCCCATCAGGTTTGAAACACCCGGCTTGTTTTCCACATCAAACAGCACGCGTGGCGGCTCTTCAGAGTCGGTCACCGCTCGTTTGATTTTCTTGGTGATGACTTTCGGGTCTTCCAGCAGGCCAATCACGTTATTACGGTTATCATCTGACTTCGACATCTTTTTCAGCGGATCCTGCAGGCTCATCACCCGAGCACCGACTGACGGGATGTATGGCTCAGGCACCACAAAAGTGTCACCGTACAGGTTGTTGAAACGGATCGCGATATCACGGGCCAGCTCCAGATGCTGTTTCTGGTCGTTACCAACCGGTACCTGATGTGCACCGTACAGCAAAATGTCCGCCGCCATCAGCACCGGATAAGAGAACAGACCGGCATTGATGTTTTCAGAATGACGCTGCGATTTATCCTTAAACTGAGTCATTCGGTTCAGTTCACCCATCTGGGTGTAGCAGTTCAGTACCCAAGCCAGCTGAGCATGTTCCGGCGCATGAGACTGAACAAAAAGCGTACTCTTTTCAGGGCTGACGCCTACCGCCAGACACAGTGCCAGCGCATCCAGCGTTGCTTCACGCAGCTCAGCCGGATCCTGACGCACGGTAATCGCATGCAGGTCAACGACACAGTAATGGCAGTTGTAATCATCCTGCATCTGTTCCCACTGACGCAGCGCACCCATGTAGTTACCAATACTTAACTCACCGGAAGGCTGTACGCCACTAAATACAATGGGTTTACTCATGATGGGATATTCCTGTTTTTCCTAAACATATCCGGCAGCGACGCCATGCCGCTGCCTGAAAACACTAAGAGACCAAAATAATTTGCCGAAACGGCTGTCAGGCGATGCTCACAACATCCAGCAGCTGACTGAACTGATCCAGCACCCGATCCGGGTTGCTGTCACTGATGGGCAGGCCATAGTTGTAGCCGTAAGTCAGGCCGACAACATAGCACGAGGCCGCCTGGGCTGCCAGAATATCATTACGGGAGTCGCCGACCATCAACATCTCACTGCAACTCAGGCAATGTTTTTCCATCAGCCAGTGCAGTGCGTATGGATCCGGCTTTTTCTTCGGGAAGGTATCACCACCGATGACATCCACGAAATATTGGGCGATGCCATATTCCTCAAGGATATGCGGTACAAACTGAGAGGGCTTATTGGTGACAATTGCCATTGGAATGCCGGCCTGATGCAGGGTTTCCAGCGTGTGCTTCACACCATCGTACAGCACAGTTTTCTTGTGGCCACCTTCTTCATAAAAGCGGTTAAACAGCGCCAGCGCTTGCTGATGCAATGCCGGGTCCAGTTCCGGGTCGAGATCAATGCTCTGACTCAGCGCACGACCAATCAGAATTTCAGCCCCATTGCCAATCCAGGTCTGAGTTTGCGCAACCGTCACACCCGGCAGACCCAGTGCCTGCATGGTTTTATCTGCCGCTTCGGCCAGATCCGGCACACTGTCGAGTAACGTGCCGTCCAGATCGAACGCAATAAACTGAATACCGTCAATTTTCATCAGCGCTGCACCTTCGCCAGTTCAGCACGCATTTCATCGATGACGGCTTTGTAATCAGGCTGACCAAAAATCGCAGAACCGGCCACAAACATATCGGCACCCGCTTCAGCAATTTCACGAATATTATCGACTTTCACGCCACCATCAATTTCCAGCCGGATTGCACGGCCAGAAGCTTCAATCCGCTCACGCACCTGACGCAGCTTCTCCAGCGTATGCGGAATAAATGACTGACCGCCAAAGCCCGGGTTCACCGACATCAGCAAAATCATGTCCAGTTTGTCCATCACATGATCCAGGTAATGCAGCGGGGTTGCCGGATTAAAGACGACGCCCGCCTGACAACCATGGTCTTTAATCAGTTGCAGGCTGCGATCCAGATGCTCTGTCGCCTCGGCATGAATTGTAATCATGGTCGCGCCCGCTTTAGCAAAGTCCGGAATGATGCGATCCACCGGCTTCACCATCAGATGCACGTCAATCGGTGCCGTGATGCCATAGTCACGCAGCGCTTTACAAATGGGTGCACCAAAAGTGAGGTTCGGGACGTAATGGTTATCCATCACATCAAAGTGGATAACGTCTGCACCGGCAGCCAGCACCTTTTCAACGTCTTCACCCAGACGGGCAAAATCGGCAGACAAAATGGAGGGAGCGATCAGAAAATCTGTCATGTTCAGCCTCTGTACTCAAATTGATTCCCCGAATAACGCCGGGGCGGATACTGGGCAAAATTCTACCTGATCTGAACCGTGATGTCTTACCGATTTCAGCCAAGTCAACGCGTGGAATTGGCCAGTCCGGCTATGCTATGAAGAGCGTACTTGAGGAAAAGTTACACGAATAGGGACAACATCATGACTCAGACACCTCCGGCAAAAAAAACCAATGTCTTTCGCAGTGCGGTTGCGGCCATGCTTGGCGTGCAGTCGGATCAGAACCGGCACCAGGATTTTAACCAACCCAGTGCCCTGCCTTTTATCGTGGCAGGACTGGTGGTCATCGTGATTTTTGTCGCGGTGCTGATTGGGATCAGTCAGTTTGTGGCGGGGTGAAGAGCGCCAGCAGCTCGTCGACTTTATTCCGACCGCTGCCGTTACGGCTGATGGTCCGTTTCACTTTCACCACAGACAGATCTGCACCGTGATACAGACGGCGGGTTAAAGTTGTGTCGTGATTGGAAATCAGCACTGGAATACCGCGTTGGGTCGCCGTGCTTTCGGCGACATCTGCTAATGCTGCCTGATCATCCAAACTAAAGCCATTGCCGGCATAAGACGTAAAGTTGGCCGTCGTCGATAAAGGCGCATAAGGGGGATCACAGTAAATCACGCTGCCTTTTCGGGCCCGGGAAAATGTATGGTGGTAGCCTTCGCAAATGAATGTCGCTTTTTTGGCTTTTTCCGAAAAAAAGCACATTTCATCTTCGGGGAAATAAGGCTTCTTATAAGAACCGAACGGCACGTTGAATCCGCCTTTTTTGTTATAGCGGCACAGACCGTTAAACCCATGACGGTTCAGGTACAGAAAATACAGCGAACGCTGATAAGGGTCCTGAGTTTTATTAAAAGCTTCCCGAATCGCCAGATAAGCCGCTTTCTGATTATATTCTGGAGTGAAAAAATCTTTGGCGTCTTTGATATAACGCTCAGGTTCGGTTTTGACCACATTGTACAGGTTGATCAGGTCTGGATTAATATCCGCCAGCAGATAATCGTCGTAGTCCGTGTTCAGAAACACAGACCCCGCCCCGACAAAAGGCTCAACCAGTTTACGCGCAGGTGGCAGATGACGTCTGATATCCTCGACCAGAGAAAACTTCCCTCCGGCCCATTTCAGAAAGGCACGCTGCTTTTTCATTCGGTTAACCTACCACCCATAGCCACTGTGTTTACAAAGGTGGCGGATTGTAACCTATTTATCAGTTTCCCCCTAGGGACAATTCTCCCCCTGCGCGCGGAATCCCCAACATTGCCAACAATATCAACTACTGTGCCCGCTCAATCTCACGATGGATCTGCGTATAAGATTTCACCCACGGCTGGACTGACTGAACTTTATCCGGTAGTTGCGCCTGTGCCCGACGGGCTGCAGCAACACTGGCGTAATTTCCGGTCACGACAATATACCAGCGCACCCCCTGACGTTGGGTCTGGTATACCTGAGCCGTCTCTTTCACGCCGTACTCTTCCAAAAAGCTGCGCGTCGCTTCCAGTGAATGCATCGCTGCCAGCTGTAAAGCATAATGACGGCTGTTGACCGCTTTGAGCGTGTCCATATCATCTGCCATTTCCGCCTGCAGACTGGCCAAAGGTGGCGGGGACACACTGGCCGGCTGTTCTGCCGGTGCCGCTACGCCTGTGACATCTGTGCTACCTTCAGAGTCAGCACGGCCTTGCGGATCCGTTGCCAGCACTTCATCAATCGCAGCTTTCAAATCGCTTTGAGATGCAACGGCCAGCTCACCAGAGCCGCCCGTTTCCTGTTCGGTGATCATGGCATCAACCACGTCTGACGGTACGACGACTCGCTTGGCGCTCTCACTTGACCGACCGACGGTGAGACCTTCCAACTGAACCGGCGCTGGTAAAGCATCTGTATTTTCCGTCGTGGGTGCTCGAGCCGCTGCCACCGTCGCGTCGGTGGTGGTTTCCGTCTCAATCGCTACCGTTGGCTGCTCAAGCGTGACCTTCGTTTCAGGCACAGTTTCAGGGACGCCTTCTGAAGAAACCGTCTCGTTCACCACCAGCGCATTGCCGGACTGTGCCAGTGTTTCATCCAGCGCAGGGGCAGCATCACGCTCTGCCGCTGACTGTTGAGGAGCCTTCGCATCATCAGAAGGCAAGAACCAGAACACGCTTGCCGCACCAATCAAAACGATCAGGAGCAGCAATAGAGACATTGGGGAAAACGTGCGTGACGATGATGAGGCCATTTTTGAGATCTCCGTGTGATCCAGGGTCATCAGTGCCCCAGGGGTGGGTGCAACCTCTGCTGCCTGTGCTTTCAAAGCACGCCGCTGGTTGGCATCCAGAAAATGGCTGGCCAGCACCAGCTCCATAAACGTCTGAACTTCTGCTTCTGATAACGCAGGGATCTCCAGTTCCAACGGTGACTGTCCCTGACCATGAGAGACCTGACGTAATGCTTTGGTAAGCTGACCCGTCTGACTAAAGAGTAGTACATTGATCTGCCAGCCTGACGCCTGTTGCGCTTTCATCACCAGCGCCCACAGCTCACCGATCAGAGCCGGGCTGAGCAGGTGAGCATCATCAATCACCAGCAACAGCTCCGCCGGCTTGCCCTCAAGCAGCCGTTCCAGTGATTGTTGCAACGGATCGCTGTCGTTGAAGACCGCATTCGGGATCAACTGGTTCAGCAGAATGCTTCGGTGCTGGCTGTCATTTTGCGCCGGGTGGCACATCAACAAAGCCTGCCGGGCCTGACTGCCATCAGCGTCGGCCCACTGCTCGAGATAGCGCTGAGCCAGCCAGGTTTTGCCAGCCCCTGCGTCACCGCTGATTTGAATTAAATGAGAACCGAAACGGGTCAGAAACTGTACCCGGGAAAGAAGATGGATCTGGCTGTCCAGATCCAGAGACGTCAGAGAAGCGGCTATTGTCATGCAATCATTACAACATCAGGGTTCAATCACCTGACGCAGGATGTCATGAGGTACATCAGAAACGACTTCTGCCTGACCGATGCCAGTCGGCAGTACCAATCTGAGCTTGCCTGATAACACTTTCTTATCCCGCATCATGTGTTTGATATAGTGGTCAAAGTTCATGGTTTCCGGCGCCAGTACAGGTAAATCAGCCTGTTCCAGCAACACACGGATTTTTTCCGCCTGTGCTGAAGTCAGCAAGCCTAACAGGCATGCTGTCCGGGCTGCCTGAACTGTACCAGCAGCCACAGCTTCACCGTGAAGCCAATTACCATACCCCATCTCAGCTTCAATCGCATGACCAAAAGTGTGACCCAGATTCAGCAGCGCGCGTACACCTGACTCTTTCTCGTCTGCGGCCACCACATCTGCCTTAATTTGACAGCATCGGGCAATCGCCTGACCCAGAGCGACCGAGTCCAGCGCACGCAGCTGAGCAATATTCTGCTCCAGCCAGCCAAAGAAATCCTGATCGATAATAATGCCGTACTTGATCACTTCCGCCATCCCTGCCGCAAACTCACGCGCCGGCAGACTCTTCAGACAGTCGGTATCAATCACAACGGCTTGCGGTTGGTAAAAGGCACCAATCATATTCTTGCCCAGCGGATGATTCACGGCCGTTTTACCGCCGACAGAAGAATCAACCTGTGCCAGCAGCGTGGTTGGCACCTGAATAAAATCGACACCGCGCTGGAAACAGGCCGCAGCAAAACCGACTAAATCCCCAATGACACCACCACCCAGAGCCACCAGCACAACATCACGACCATAACTGCCTTCCAGCAGGAAAGTCATGATCTGGTTGAAGGTATCTAGGGTTTTATACTGCTCGCCGTCCGGCAGATTGAGCAGAGCCACATCTTGCGCTAATGGGCGAAGCGTGGCCTGCAATGAATTGGCATACAGCGGGGCAACCGTATCGTTACTGATCACCACAACCCGGCGACCGGCCACAGAGGAAAAGTAATCCGGATTGGACAGTAATCCGGTGCCAATTGAAATATCGTAACTTCTCTCACCCAGATTAACTGTAATCCGCTCCATGGCTTGCTCTGTCCCCGTAGTTAACGCTCTTCCAGCATTTTGATAATTTGATTGGCAACGACCTTGGCACTCTGGTCGTCGGTACGCACAACGTAGTCCGCCACCTCTTCATACAATGGATTACGCTCTTCTGCAAGCGCTTCCAGTACTTCGCGGGGATGATCCGTCTGCAACAGCGGGCGCTTCTTGTCGCGCTGAGTACGTGCCAGCTGTTTCTCAATGGTGGTTTCCAGATACACCACGATACCGCGAGCAGAAAGACGGTTACGGCTCTCTTTGCTTTTCACCGAGCCACCCCCGGTCGCCAGCACAATACCCTGCTCCTGGGTGAGATCGTCGATGACCGCTTCTTCACGGGCACGGAATCCCTCCTCGCCTTCCACATCAAAGACCCAACTGATGTCCGCACCAGTTCGTTCTTCGATCACAGAATCTGAGTCCAGAAACTCCATATGTAACTGCTGTGCAAGGTGTCTGCCAATGGTGCTCTTACCGGCTCCCATTGGGCCTACCAAGAAAATATTTCGTTTTTCAGCCATGTTTAGCAAATATACGCGCGGTTAAAAAATAGACAAAACCGCCCACAGGCTTTTGATTTACAAGCCCGAGGCGCCAACTTCCTCACATTTCATTCGTGATAAGACCGAAAATTATCTCAGGACTGACGGCTGTTTGGCAATAGCCAGTCGCCACCAAGGCCGTTATCTCTGTTCAGAGATCACCTCTGCAGCGCCATTCCGCCTGCCTAGCGAAGGATTTTCGGCGTCACAAAAATGAGTAATTCACGCCTGCCCTCCCGCTCCAGTGTCTGCCGGAACAGACTGCCCAAGAGCGGGATATCACCCAACAGAGGCACTTTGCGCACCGACTGACTGGACTGATGCTGAAAAATACCCCCCAGAACGATGGTTTCGCCATGGTCTACCAGCACCTGCGTTCCAATCCGCTGAGTATCAATCGCGACCACCTGACCGGTGCCGGTATTCACCGTTTCACCCGGTTTATTCTGGGTGACTTCCAAATCCAGGATTAGCTTGTCGCCCGGTGTGATCTGCGGGGTTACCATCAGGCTCAGCACGGCTTTCTTGAATGAGACCGAAACCGCACCACTTGAAGCTGCCTCCAGGTAGGGAATTTCTGTCCCTTGCTCAATATAGGCCATTTTCTTATTGGTCGTGACCAAACGCGGGCTAGAGATAATTTCCGCTTTATCCTCTGCCTGCAGCGCCGACAACTCCAGGTCCAGCAGTTGATCACCCAGACGCGCGACCTGAAAAGCAATTCGGGCGGCGCCGGGTTGTGCCCCGAGATTCACGTTCAGAAAATCGTCCACCGCCAGCGTCCCATCACCGCCATTCAGTGTCGCCAGATTCCCTTCAATGGAGCCGCCAACCGTCACACTGCCATTGGTGTCCAGCATCCCCCAGCGTACCCCGAGATCAGCCGTATCTTTCTCGTTCATACTGACAATACGGGCTTCAATCTGCACTTGCCGGACCGGTTGATCCAATCTGTCGATAATCAACAAAAGACTGTCCAGACTGTCAGCGACATCTTTGACGATCAGCGCATTGGTTCGGTCATCCACATGCAACGCCCCCTGCTCGGTCAACAAGCCGGGCTGCCCTTCGGTCCCAGCCAGCAGCGCAGCCAGTTCAGTTGCCTTGGCATAACGAACCGGAATTACCCGAGTTTGCAGAGATGCACGGCTGGGTAAACCATCGGCCAGCTCCGCTTTGGGAGCAACCATCATCACATTCCCTTGCCGCAAATAAGCCAGCCCTTTCATGGTCAGAATGCTGTCCATCGCCTGCGACCAGGGAACATCTTTAAGGTGCAGCGTAATATGGCCCTGCACTGCATCAGAAAGTACCAGATTGTCCTGACGGTGATCCGCCATCATCTGGAGCAACTGGCGCACCGGCACATCCTGAAAGTTCAGCGAAATGGTTGTTTCACGTTCCGCCACCCCGGCCGGATGAATCGGAGTCGACATCGCCCTGGCCATCAGGCACAAAACCAGTGCCAGCAGAATGCAAAAGTGATGCAAAGTATGATGCACAATAAGACGCATAGTCGATAAGTCTTCCTGAATTGATAAAACGAGAGGAAAAGTGATGAAACCGTCGTTCAGGGTGACCCACCCAATAAACGCAGTGTGGTGCGACCGGGGCAATTTGCTGTTTCTGACCATTCAATCACGGTATAAGCCGATGCCACCTCAACAACCTGACCCAGATCCCTCAGCATCTGGCCCTTTGCCACCCGGTAAAGCCGGCCAGCGGGATCACTGAGCACCGCCCACAGGCCATCCGTGTCACGCAAACTGCCAGTCATCTGAAGTGCAGCCATCTCTGCCGTTCCGGACCATGCCTCGGAGCAAGAAACGTCTTTCGTTTTGATGGATTCCGGCGTGAGAGAGACAAATAACGATCGTTCTGGCCGGGCAGAAAAAACCGGGGGATCCTGGAAATGAATCGCGGACACTGGCGCACTGACCCTCAGCAAAATCACAACCATGCACAGGACATATTTTCGAGCCGTCACTGGATACCTCCGAATGCACTATCGCTGTCTCGCGCTATGCTGTCTCGGCCCAAGCTTTCACCATCCAAGCTTTCACGACCCAAGTTTTCAGAGCCTATGTTTTCAGAGCCTATATTTTCACGGCGAAGATTTTCACGGCGAAGGCTTTCTGGCAGGCCGGCATTAGCCGCTTGGTACAATTGAGCTAAGCCCTGTGCCTTGAGCAATCCCGGTACTTGCGCATCGGGCTGTATCTCCAGCGTCTCCACAACCAACAGCCACTGCTTTGCCGCCAGCATTGCGAAAAATTGCCCGATCGCGACATAGCTGCCACTCAACTCGAACTGTACCGGCTGTATTACAAACGCCTCATGCACCTGGCTCTTTTGCCATTTCAGCCCTTGCAACTGAACCCCGGATCGCGTGCCGGCGCTCTGAATGTCATGCAGCACTGTCATCCATTCAGCCGCGCCGGGCAATCGTCTCTGCTGCTGCCGGTATTCCGCTTGCAACTGCTGTGTCTGCGCCTGCAACTCTGGCAGGCTGTCCGCCTTGACTTGCTGATGGCGCACCTGCCCTTCAAGAGCGCTCACCTGTAATGTCAGTTGCGAACGCTGCACCTGTAACGGTGAGAGCAACCACCATTGCCCCAGGGTGAGTACAACCACATGGGCCAGCAGGCAAGCAACCACCTGATACCGCAATGGCCAATCCGGCAGAGTTTCCACCGTGAGATCACGCCAGTCAGTCATTCGCTGTCCTCGAATGCACGGGCGCCAGCGTCAGGGTGAATGTGAATCGCTGGCTTCCTCCCGGTACATGTCGCGGTAAGGGCTGCGCAACCCTGTCGACTGTATGTAGCTGACTGTGACTGAGCCAGTTCGCGCTGCCCATCCGGGTAAGCAACAGCGATAAAGCGGATGCATCTTGCGTCAGCCCACGCAGGCGAACCTGATCCTGATGCAGCGTCAGCGCTTCTAACCGGATCGCTTCGGGAAACACATCCGGCAGATGGTTGAGCAGGTGGATCAGCGGAAACCGGGCATGATGCCAGTCTGAAATCTGACGCAGCCTGTTCCGGTACAGCTCCGACAACCCTTGCGCCTCGGAGACAGCAGCAAGGCTCGGAGCCAGCACAAGTATCTGCTGCTGGAGCTGCGCATACTGGTTCTGCTGCTTTCGAAATTGTTGGTTACCGTCAAAAAACATTCCCCCGACCGCCACCAGCGCCAGTACAACAGCACCGGATAGCAATCCCAAAAAACGGCGTCGGTGCGCGGCCTGTCGTTCCGCCCGCCACGGTAGTAAATTGACAGCCTTCAGCACGACATCGCCCCCCGGATAGCCAAGGCAACCGGTGTTGCCCAACCGCAGCTACGCGAGAGCGCAGTCAGTTCAGTATCAGGCTGCTGCGGAAAGATTCGCTGCGGTGTCAGCAGGTGCACAGGCACACCGCAGAGCTGCTGCCAGCACGCCTGTTCATCGGATGGCATGTCACAGCCCGCTAACCACAAGTCTTCAACATCCTCAGAAATGCCGGAGAGACGGAGCTGACGGGAGACATCATGGCGCAGCTCGGTCTGAGAACCGGCAACGGGAAACGTACGATGATAAGGCTGGGGATGCTGAGCACCGGCCGCCAGATCCCAGCCCTGATCATGGAGACAGACAATCGCAGAAGATGCGCTGAATACACTGGCTGGAACCCGTTCAAGATAGTGCAACAACCACAGCAATGAACGTGCTTGCAGTTCCATCACTTCAGCACGGAATCCGGCATCACGGACCTGCTGAACTTTCTGTGTCACTACCGCCGATTTCGCAGCAAAGACTCGGTACAGGTCTGTGTCATCAGCCGCTTCACCATCCGGCAATCGATAATAATCGAGGCTCAGTGACTGCGGAGCGACGGCCAGCAAATGAGCCAACTGCTGAGCCAGCGCAGCGGCTACATCCTGTCCCCAGCGCTTTTCGAGCCCGATATCACGCTGCACGACCTCGTGATCAGGCAGGGACAACACGCATAAACCGGTCCGCTTTGGAAGCAAAGTCCGTAATTGACGCAAGGCTGACAACTGAGCCGCAGAGGAAGCGCTATCCTGAATAGGCCCTGTGCCGGACAACTGTCCGGCAGCGTTTTCCAGGGGCAGCGCAACCTCCGCAAAAGAAGATAAAGTGAATCGCCCTTTATTTTGTTTGAGCACGACCGCCTTTACACTTTGACGACCGATATCGATTCCGGTCCAGACTGGCTTGTGCAACATAGCGTGGTATGCTCCCCCTGGTAACGACAAGACAAAATTATTCGAATAAACACCTTTGACGGCGTTAAATTTATTTGAGTTATCTTTATACTACTGACTGAAGTAGCGCGGATGGCCGGACGAAGGTGTAACGGGAATTCTCAAGTGAAGTTCATAAAGCGATTATTTATCTTTGCAATTATTTGCATCATTCTTGGAGTCAGTACGATTTTCGGTTTTTACCTGTATGTAAAACCGGATCTCCCTGATGTCGCAACGCTTAAAAACGTTGAATTACAAACACCGATGCAGGTGTACAGCGCCGACGGTGAACTGATTTCCCAGTTTGGTGAAAAGCGCCGTATTCCCCTGACAATGGACCAGATCCCGCCGCAGATGATCCATGCGATTATCGCCACCGAGGACAGTCGCTTTTATGAGCATCCCGGTATTGACCCGATCGGCATTATCCGCGCGGCTGTTGTCGTTGCTGCATCGGGCTCTGCCAAGCAAGGGGCCAGTACCATTACCCAACAGCTTGCCCGGAACTTTTTCCTCAGCAATGAGAAAAAGATCATGCGAAAGGTCAAAGAGATTTTCATTGCCGTTCATATCGAGCAACTGCTGACCAAAGATGAAATTCTTGAGCTTTACCTGAATAAAATCTATCTGGGCTACCGTGCTTACGGTGTCGGTGCCGCCGCACAGGTTTATTTCGGCAAAGACATCAGCCAGCTGACACTGGGTGAAATCGCCGTCATTGGTGGCCTGCCAAAAGCACCGTCAACCATGAACCCGATTTACTCACTGGATCGTGCGACCACCCGCCGCAACGTGGTCCTGAGCCGGATGATGGACGAAGGCTACATTACCCGCACAGAATTCGAACAAGCCAAAGCTGAACCAATTATTTCCCGTTACCACGGTGCGGAAATTCAGCTCAACGCCCCTTACTTTGCCGAACGGGCCCGAGCATGGATGATTGAGCGCTACGGCGAGGATGCCTACACCTCAGGCATGAAAGTCTACACAACGGTGAATCCGAAGCTTCAGCGGGCCGCACAACAGGCTTCCGTCCAGAACCTGTTAGATTATGATCAGCGACACGGCTTCCGTGGTGCGGTGACCACCTTGTGGACGCCAGAGCAGCCCCTCTGGGATGAACAAAAAATCTTGGATCATCTGACCAAACAACCCAGATACGGTGATCTCGAACCGGCTGTTGTCATGAGCACCGGTCAGAAAGATGCCGACGTAATCCTGCGTGACGGTCAGCACCAGACACTGCACTGGGATGGCATGAAGTGGGCTCGCCGCTTTATTACCGATTCCAGCCAGGGGCCTTCACCAAACTCAGCGGCTGAGATTCTGACGCCGGGACAGCAAATCTGGGTTCAGCAGAAAGGCGAAAACTGGGTGCTGAGCCAGGTGCCTGATGCCAATACCGCTTTTGTTGCCATTTCCCCGTATAACGGTGCCGTACAGGCAATGGTGGGCGGCTTCAACTTCGTTCACAGCAAATTTAACCGGGCAACACAGTCCATCCGACAAGTTGGCTCCAGCATCAAGCCGTTTATCTATTCCGCAGGTCTGGATTCGGGGATGACGCTGGCAACACTTATCAATGACGCTCCCATCGACAGCCGTGATGAAAGCATGGGCACAGCCTGGCGTCCAAAAAATTCACCCCCTGTCTACGACGGCTGGACCCGCCTGCGCCGAGGTCTGGCCCAGTCGAAAAACGTGATGGCGGTTCGGGTGCTGCAAGACGTCGGCCTGGATGACGCCATCAGTTACCTGACCCGTTTTGGCTTTAAACGCAAAGACCTGCCAAGAGCAGAAGCCATTGCGCTGGGCGCAGGCAGCCTGACGCCGCTG
Organism: Photobacterium galatheae; assembly: GCF_000695255.1. Lineage (GTDB taxonomy): Bacteria > Pseudomonadota > Gammaproteobacteria > Enterobacterales > Vibrionaceae > Photobacterium > Photobacterium galatheae. The sequence goes on from NZ_JMIB01000030.1 coordinate 41,356, forward strand.
GAAATGGTGCAGGGTTTCTCCGTGTTTGCCAACGGCGGTTACTTTGTAGAACCATATTTTATTGAACGCGTCGAAGATGCTTACGGTAATCTGGTCTACCAGGCGCATCCGAACGTCGTCTGTAACGAAGATTGTCAACGTAAAGAGCAACTGGCCGGCAACCAGATTGCTGCCAGCCGCGCAGTCATGCACGATATTGCCATCAGTGAAGAAGAACTGGGCCCGACCGGCGGCGCGACCGAGACCGATCAGCAATCCATTCGTCTCGCACCTCAGGTGATCTCCGAGCAGAATGCTTTCCTGGTGCGTGAAATGCTGGAAAGTAACATCTGGGGGGGTGGTAACTGGGGGCATGATACCGGTTGGAACGGCACTGGCTGGCGTGGTCAGGCTCTGAAGCGACGCGATGTCGGCGGGAAAACCGGCACCACCAATGACTCCAAAGATGCCTGGTATACCGGTTTTGGCCCGGGAATCGTGGCTACAGCCTGGGTCGGCTTTGATAACCACAGCCGGGAACTGGGCCGGACCAGCTATAACTCGAATCTGGATAAAAACCAGACTGCCGGGGCAGAAGCCGGGGCAAAAACAGCTCAGCCAGCCTGGATTGGTTTTATGGAAAAAGCACTTGAAGATGTGCCTGAGCAGCGCAAGCAGTTACCACCACGCATTGTTCAGGTCCGGATTGACAGTGAAACCGGTAAGCTGACTCGGAAGACCGACTACACCTCCCTGTTCGAATACTTCATTCAGGGCACAGAGCCCAAAGACTACGTCGGTGAAGGCGGGACGGACAGCGGCATCTTCGAAGCCGACAGTTCAGATGAGCTGTTCTGATTCAGAGCTTTCATTTTCCCATTGAACTTCAATCACAAAGCGCGCCTCAGGCGCGCTTTCTTGTCTCAATCAGCCGTGTTCCAGATGAGGCGCAATACTTTGCCGGATCTGCTCGGCCAGCTGCTCGTATCGCCCTTTTAAAGGTGATCCCGGACGGTAAGCCAGCGTAATCAGACGGCTGGGTTCTGGTTCGCTGGCCTTGAGATAACAGACCCCATCCCGCCGTGCAGTATTCGGCGTAGCCAGTTTCGGCAGCAATGTAATCCCACTCCCTGCTGCCACCATGTTCCGCAGCGTTTCCAGACTGGTCGCTTTAAAGCTGCCATCTTCCTTCGCGCCCGCCGCAAAACAAAAGCCCATTGCCTGATCACGCAGACAGTGCCCGTCGCCCAGCATGAGTAAAGTCTGCCCTTTCAGTTCAGACATGGGCAGTACATGCCGATCGGACCAGGGATGCGCTTCCGGCACAGCCAGCATCATCGGCTCGTGGTACAACGCCAGTTCTTTAAAATGCTCACTTTCCTTCACTGCCGCCAGAATAATACAGTCCAGCTTGCCTTCTTCCAGCTGTTGCGCCAGCACATGTGTCTGTGCTTCATGCAGATACAGTTCTAGCTGCGGAAACGCCCGTTTAAGCGCCGGAATGATCAGCGGCAGCAGATAAGGCCCGACCGTCGGAATAAAACCGACATGCAGCGGCCCGGCCATGCTTTCCCCCTGCTGACTGGCCATCTCCGACAGCACCTTGACCTCGTGCAGCACTTTTTTCGCCTGACTGACCAGATTCAGTCCGACATCGGTAAACAGAACTTTGCGGCTGGTCCGTTCCAGTAACGACACCCCCAGCTCAGTTTCCAGTTTACGGATCTGCCCGCTCAGCGTTGGCTGGCTGACATAACAGGCTTCGGCTGCTTTCCTGAAATGCCGGTGCTCAGACAGCGCCACCAGATATTCAAGATCCCGGATGTTCATGCATGCGCTCCCCAACTATTTAATAGAAATGAACGATTAATAAGATAACAGCAAACGATTGGAGCTATCAAACGGTATTTCGGATACTACATCCATCGACAGGGACAACACAAAAAAGTCCCACAGTTTTATGAAATGAAAAACTTCCAACAGGAGCGCAATATGTTTACATCCAAAGAAGGTCAGGCCATCCCACAAGTCATTTTCCCGACCCGTCAGGGCGATCAGTGGGTCAACGTCACCACAGATGAGCTGTTCAAAGACAAAACCGTGGTGGTGTTCAGCCTGCCGGGCGCATTTACTCCAACCTGCTCTTCAAGCCACCTGCCACGTTATAACGAACTGGCGTCTGTCTTTGCCGAGCACGGCGTAGACGACATTCTGTGTGTCTCAGTCAATGACACCTTCGTGATGAACGCGTGGAAAGCCGATCAGGAAGCAGAAAACATTACCTTCATCCCAGACGGTAACGGTGAATTTACCAAGGGCATGGACATGCTGGTGGAGAAACACGACCTGGGCTTTGGTGAGCGTTCATGGCGTTACAGCATGCTGGTGAAAAACGGCATCGTGACCAAAATGTTTATTGAAAACGACGAGCCGGGCGACCCGTTCAAAGTTTCCGATGCCGATACCATGCTGAGCTACATCGCGCCTGACTACAAATTACAAGAATCGATCACCGTGTTCACCAAGCCGGGCTGTCCTTTCTGCGCGAAAGCGAAACAAAACCTGATTGACCACGGTCTGCAGTTTGAAGAGGTGATTCTGGGCAAAGACGCTACCAGTGTCAGTCTGCGTGCGATTACGGGCCAGAGTACCGTACCACAGGTCTTCATCGGTGGCCGTCATATCGGTGGCAGCGAAGCACTGGAAACCTACCTGGGCTAATGTCCCGACCGAGGCAGGGCGAACGCCCTGCCATCCACCACGCCCTGAACTGAATGTCATTGGAGAAGTAGAATGAAAACCTTGACCGTTGAAGTTGCTGTCATCGGCGGCGGTACGGCTGGCCTGGGGGCTTACCGGGCAGCCAAAGCACATACAGATCGTGTTGTCATGATTGAAGGCGGCCCTTATGGCACCACTTGCGCCCGGGTCGGCTGCATGCCATCCAAACTGTTGATTGCTGCAGCCGAAAGTGTGCACAACATTGAAAAAGCGCCGGCCTTTGGGATTCATCCTCAGGGGGAAATTCACATCAACGGCCGTGAAGTGATGGATCGTGTGAAACGCGAACGCGATCGCTTTGTCGGCTTCGTGCTGGAAAGTGTGGATGAAATCCCAGCCGAGGATAAAATCAGCGGCTACGCCCGGTTTGTGAATGACACCACGCTTGAAGTCGATGGCCACACCCGCATCGAAGCCAAACGGATTGTGATTGCCACCGGTTCCCGTCCGGCCTACCCGGCTGTCTGGCACGAGCTGGGCGATCGTCTGGTGATCAATGATGATGTCTTTGACTGGGACGATTTACCCCGCGCCGTTGCCGTGTTCGGCCCTGGCGTGATTGGACTGGAGCTGGGACAGGCACTGCACCGACTCGGTGTTGAGGTGAAGATCTTCGGTCTGGGTGGTCAGGTTGGCCCGCTGACGGATGATGAAGTGATGGCATATGCCAATAAAACCTTCAACGACGAGCTGTATCTGGATCCCGACGTCAAAGTCGAGAGCATGAAGCGGGTTGGCGATGAAGTCGAAATTCAGTTCATCAACAAATCTGGCACGCTGGAAACTCAATACTTTGATTACGTGCTGGCAGCAACCGGACGTCGTCCGAACGTCGACAAACTGGCGATTGAAAACACCAGCCTGAAGCTGGATGAACGCGGCGTGCCTGTGGCCGACCACTTTACGCTGCAAACCTCCGTTGACACGATTTTTATTGCCGGAGATGCCAGCAATCAGTTACCGCTGCTGCACGAAGCTGCCGATCAGGGCCGAATTGCCGGCGATAATGCAGGCCGCTTCCCGGATATCCGTGCCGGGCTGCGCCGCTCGAAGATTTCAGTCGTCTTCACCGAACCGCAAATCGCCATGGTTGGTGAAAGCCGCCGCGAAATCACTCAGCGTCTGGGGAACTGCGGCTGTTATGAAGTGGGCACGGTATCTTTTGAAAATCAGGGCCGCTCCCGGGTGATGCTGCGCAACAAAGGCATTCTGAACCTTTATGGCGAACACGGCACCGGTCGTTTTCTGGGTGCCGAAATGATCGGCCCGAATGCAGAACATCTGGCCCACCTGCTGAGCTGGGCGCATCAGAACAAGATGACAGTTGCTCAGATGCTGGATATGCCGTTCTATCATCCGGTGATTGAGGAAGGTGTCCGGACCGCACTGCGCGATTTAAACGCCAAGCTGCATCTGGGACCCGAAATGATCAAACACTGTCTGGACTGCGGTCCGGGCTGTTAATCTCCGGATTGTTCATCCAGGCTTCAATGACGACGGGAAAGCAAAAGCGCCGGACAACCGGCGCTTTTTCATTGAATTCAACCAGTCTGTCAGGCGACATTCACACTGGGAATCACATGCTGTTGATCCAAGCGTACTTCCAGTGCCACTTCGTCGCAGGCATGCTGCCGCGGACACATGTCACAATCTTTCATGACTTTCTCTGGCAGCAGCGATTTCGAGGTTGGGATAAAGTCCTGCTTCATAAAGAACTCCGGCACCCGGGTCAGCACAAAGACACGCTTAATCGCCATCTGCCCGGCTTTTTCCAGTAAATGCTGCACCAGTGCCTTCCCCTGCCCCTGATGTTGCCAGCCCGCTTCAATGCCCAGAGAGCGGATTTCCGCCAGACCTGAGTCATACACATAAAGTGATGCACAACCCGTCACGATCCCCTGCGTTTCAGCCACAGCAAACGAGCCGATATCCCGCACCAGTTCATTCCGCGGACGCGGCAGGTTCTCGCCCAGTCCGGCCCAGTAGGCCACCATGCCTTCAATGGCATCCAGATCGGTCAGACGAGCCCCCCGCACTTTCACACCCGGTGCATGACGTTTCGACAGCCGTTTTTCCACCTGAGCAATCGCATGATCGACCTGATTTGGCGCAACCCCACCAAGCGCACAACGTTTCTCCAGACAAGACTCAATGGTCAGGATTGGGTAGACATCTGCGTCGATCACCGGTGAGAAAGCCTGCATCTCGGCCAGCGACAACTCTTCCAGTGCGCAGCCTTTCTCAATGGCTGCAACCACGGCGACGCCAACAATATGGTGCGCTTCCCGGAACGGAATCCCTTTCGCTACCAGATAATCGGCCAGCTCGGTCGCATTGGAATAGCCCTGCATTGCCGCTTCCAGCGTCCGGTCTTTATTGACCTTGATCCCGTCAAAGCACAGTGCAGCCATTTCCATACATTCGTGCCAGGTATCCAGCGCGTCGAACAGCCCTTCCTTGTCTTCCTGCATGTCTTTGTTGTAGGCCAGCGGCAGCGCCTTCACTGTCATCATCATCCCGGCCAACGAACCATAAACACGGCCACACTTGCCCCGGATCAGTTCCAGTGCATCCGGATTCTTCTTCTGCGGCATCAGGGAAGAGCCCGACGTCACGGTATCAGCCAGTTCAATGAAATTCGACTCACCGGAGTTATAGAAAATCATATCTTCTGCCAGACGAGACAGATGCAACATGGAAATGGATGCCGTCGACAGCAGCTCCATCACATGATCCCGGTCAGAAACCGAATCCAGACTGTTGCGGGTGGCCCGGTGGAAACCCAGGCTGTGCGCCAGCGCTTCCCGATCAATCGGATAAGCCGTACCAGCCAGCGCCCCTGAGCCCAGCGGGCAGGTATCCAGCCGGTGCAGCGCATCACTCAGACGTGAATGGTCACGCTCAAACATCTCAACATAGGCCAGACACCAATGGGCAAAAGTCACCGGCTGTGCACGTTGCAGGTGGGTATAACCTGGCAGCACCGTGGTCTGGTGTTCACGGGCAACCATCGTCAGCTGGCTTTGCAAATGGTCCAGCATCATCAGCAACTGATGTCCCTGCTGACGGCACCACAGCTTGAGGTCGGTCGCCACCTGATCATTCCGGGAGCGGCCTGTGTGTAATTTCTTACCCAGATCACCCACCCGGTGGATCAGCTGTTGCTCTACCCAGCTGTGAATGTCTTCAGCATCCGACTGGAGAATCTGTTGCGGATCCTCCATCACGGCCAGCTTCAGCTCATTCAGTGCCAGTTCCAGCTTCTGCTGTTCCACTTCAGTCAGTACCCCGACCTGACGCAGCGCTTTTGACCAGGCCACCGAGCCAACGATATCCTGCTCCGCCAGGCGGTAATCAAATCGCAGGGAATCATTAAACTGCTTGAACCGAGTATCTGCTGCCTGACTAAAACGTCCGCCCCATAGTGCCATGGTACTTCTCCTTTCCTGTACGACCGATGTTGCTCACATGTCTTTTCGTAATGCGCTTTGCGCTGTGTTATTTATTTTTTCTGCTCGTTCAGTGCACGGATACGGCTGGCCAGCGAGTACAGGCGGATAAAGCCACCGGCATGGCTGTGATCGTACACTTCATCTTCACCGAAGGTTGCAAACTCTTCTGAGTACAGGCTGTTCGGTGAACGTTTCTGAACTGCTGTCACCTGACCTTTATAAAGCTTCAGCACCACTTCGCCGTTGACATCCTGTGCCAGCTCATTTGCAGCGGCCAGCAGGGAACGACACAGCGGCGTAAACCAGCGACCATCGTAAATCAGGTGCGAGGCTTTCAGCGCAATGCTTTCACGGAACTCGAAGGAATCTTTATCCAGTACCAGTTGTTCCACCGCACGCAGGGCTTCCATCATGATGGTGCCTCCCGGCGTTTCATAACAGCCGCGGGATTTAATCCCAACCAGACGGTTTTCCACGATATCGATTCGGCCGACACCGTGCTCAGCACCTTTCTCATTCAGGTACACCAATGCTTCATAAGGTGACATGGCTTTGCCGTCCACTGCCACAATCTCGCCTTTTTCGATCTGAACCGACACCTGCTCCGGGGTATTCGGTGCATCTTCCGGATCTTTCGTCCAGACCCAGCACAACTCATTTGACTGATTCCAGGTATCTTCAAGCACGCCACCTTCGGTGGAAATGTGCCAGGCATTGGCATCACGGGAGTAGATTTTTTCTAAAGTCGCCGTGGTCGGAATCTGACGCTCGGCCAGATAATCCAGCAGTGCTTCACGGCTGCGCAGATCCCACTCACGCCAAGGTGCAATCACAGTCAGCTGAGGCGCGAGTGCGGCGTAAGCACTTTCAAAACGGACCTGATCGTTTCCTTTACCGGTACAACCGTGACACAAGGCATCCGCACCGACTTCCAGCGCACACTCGACCTGGGCTTTCGCGATAATCGGACGCGCCATCGATGTACCCAGCAGGTATTTGCCTTCGTAAACCGCGCCGGTTTTCAGGCTTGGGTAGATGTAATCTTTGACCATCTCTTCTTTCAGGTCTGCGATGTAGCAGGCCGATGCACCCGAAGCCAGTGCTTTTTCTTCAATGCCTTCCAGCTCGGCTTCCCCCTGACCCACATCGGCCACGAACGCGACCACTTCACAGTCATAGTTCTCTTTCAGCCAGGGAATGATGGCCGATGTATCCAGACCGCCGGAATAAGCTAATACGACTTTGTTGACCTTGCTCATTGTGACTCTCCTTCGTTGCCTGTTCGACGGTCTCACCGTTCAGGCGGTATCAATTTTGATGTTTGAAACGACAAAATAAATGTGGTTAATTTTTATATCCGAACCCTGCAGTTACGCCAGTATCCAGATGCAAATCTGCTGACTCAGAGCACAAATCGGGTGCCGATTTGCTCGCCCTCAAACAGCGCCAGAAGTTTGTCCGGATAACGCCAGCCCGCAATTTCGACCGGACGTCCCAACCCCTTCGCAGCATCAAACGCAGCTTTGACTTTGACAATCATGCCGTCGGTAATCACCGCTTGCTGGATCAAGGAATCCGCTTTTGCTTCACTCAGCGATTCAATCAAATGGCCTTTACCATCCAGCACACCGCTGACGTCCGACAACAAAACCAGCTCCGCATCCAGAGCTGCGGCAACCGCTACAGCTGCCTGATCGGCATTCACGTTCATCAACTCGCCCTCAGCGGTCAGGCCAATTGAGCTGATGATCGGCAGATAACCGGCCGCCATGATGCTGGCAACCAGACTGCTGTCGCCCGGTGCGGCTTTCCCGACAGCACCCAGTTCCGGGTCCAGCTCAGTCACCTGACACAGGCCGCCATCGGCCAGTCCCAGTCCTACCGCCTTCACGCCACATTTGATGGCATGGCCCTGCAGCATTTTGTTGGCCGTGCCTGCCAGCGCGCCGGCAATCACGCCAATCTGATCCACCGGGGTCACCCGCAGCCCCTGCTTCTTCACCGTGGGCAGATTCAGTTTTTTCATCAGGTCATCCACCAGATAACCGCCGCCATGCACCAACAGCAAAGGTCGGTTTGCCTTGGCCTGATACGCACAAATAGCACCAAAGACTTTTTCCAGTGTGTCGCTGCACGACAGTACTGCACCACCCAATTTGATTACTAACGGCGACTGTTCCATCCCACTTCTCCTCTTACAGCCAGACTTAGCCAACCAGCGCAGTCAACGGCGCAAAACCATTTCGAATATTGATGCATTGCATCGCCTGAGACGATGCGCCTTTCAGTAAATTATCGATTGCTGAAGTCAGGATGACGTGCTGCCCCTGAACCTGCCAACCAATGTCACAGAAGCAAGTATTCACCACATCCTGCAATCGTGCTGCCTGATGGCCTAACAAACGAACCGCCTGCTCGCCGGGCTGGTGATAAGCGGCCGACATCGCCTCAGAAACAGCTTCCGGTGTCACACCCGCTGCCAGTCTGGCAGTGATGGTGGCCAGAATACCGCGCTTAAAATTGCCAAGGTGTGGGGTAAAAATGACGTCGGTTCCCAGATGCGCCGAAATCTCCGGCTGATGACGGTGGTTAAACACACCGTAGGCTTGCAGGCTGACTTCGCAGAAACTGTTGGCCATGCTGGCTTTACGGCCAGCACCGGAGACACCACTCACAGCATTAATGACCGGCCATTGCTGGGTATCCAGCAGCCCGGCTGCCAGCAAGGGTTTCAGGGCCAACTGAGCCGCCGTGGGATAACATCCGGGCACAGCGACGAACTGCGCCTGGCGAATCGCATCGCTGTTCCATTCCGCCAGACCGTAGACCGCCTCATCCAGCCATTGGGCATATTGGTGGGCAAAACCATAATATTGAGTATAAAAATCATCGCTTTTCACTCGGAAAGCCCCGGACAGATCAAAGACCTGACAGCCCGCCTCAAGGAAAATCGGGGCCAGCTCATGACTGACCTCATGTGCCGTCGCCAGCAACACGATATCGGAAGTGTTTACGACCGCGGCTGTATCGGTCAGCGGCTGAAGCGGTAAATCGACACGTCCCCGTAATTGCCCGTGCAGTTCGCTGATCGCTTTACCGGCATCGAGACTGTTTTCAGACACATAAAGACCGGCTAGTTGCAAATGCGGATGTTTCAGTACCATGGCTGCCAGTTCCGCACCGGTATAGCCGCTGGCACCAATGATAGAGGTATTCAACATATAAGATCCTGTTGTCATCGTTGTGAAATTCACTATCAAGAAAATATAACTGCTGTTTGTTTCAGCGCGTGGCGCCAGGCAGGCGCGTCATGGAAGGTGCCAGAGACACCAGGCGATAGAGACTTAGCGTCGTCGGAAGGAATACTGCTTGTGGTTCATCGCCTGGTTCATACTAATACTGATGGCCTCTGGTTGATCATAAAAGACGTCTTGCGACATATCCTTTATCTGTTATCAGTTCGCTGTCTGTTTCTCTGGATTATCTGTTTGCTGTGGAACTTGTTTTGTTATTCACACAAAAATCAAATAATCAGATTTTTATTCATTAATTATGAATTTTTATATTTACCTGTTTCAGTTTTTTATGTCAAGCCACACGACGGAAAAAAGTAGGCTTCGTGACAGCTGCACGGTGAGGCGTCATGCTCTGGCTGTAAACATAAAGAAAGTAAATTACAGAACAGAGACAGGCTGCGAGATTCATGCACGCATTTGATAGGATTTTTGTCTAAAAAGGGCCTACTTATTGACCTTTCGCCCCAATGAAGGCTAGATTGTTGGCAACGCCTTGGCGATTGGATGTAACAAAATTACGATATGGATGCGATATGAACGAAAAGTACAGTGCGTTAAAAAGCAATGTCAGTATGCTTGGCCACTTGCTGGGTAACACCATCAAGGATGTCCATGGCAGTGAACTGCTGGATAAAGTTGAAACCATTCGAAAACTGTCTAAATCGGCCTGTGCCGGCAACAGTGACGATCGGGAAAAACTGATCACCGAGCTGCAGAATCTGCCAGATGATCAGCTATTGCCTGTTACCCATGCGTTCAGTCAGTTCCTGAACCTGACCAACATCGCCGAGCAATACCACACGATCTCCCGTCATTGCGAAGATCTGGTCTGCAATCCAGATGAAATGGACTCCCTGTTTGCCAAGCTCAAAGACGAAAACATCGCTGAGCTGGACTCTCTGCAGGCCGTCCGTGAACTGAATATCGAACTGGTGCTCACGGCACACCCAACGGAAATCGCCCGTCGCACCATGATTCACAAGTTGGTGCAAATCAATAAGTGTCTGTCTCAGCTTGAATTAAACGAGCTATCGCAGCGCGAGCGCCAGAGAGCAGAGCGTCGCCTTGAACAATTAATTGCTCAGGCCTGGCACTCCGATGTCATTCGTAAGCAGCGCCCCAGTCCGCTTGATGAAGCCAAATGGGGCTTTGCCGTCGTTGAAAACTCGCTGTGGGAAGCCGTACCGGAGTTCCTGCGCCAGTTTGACGAAAAACTGCATCAGCATCTGGGAGAAAGCCTCCCTCTGGACGCCGCTCCAGTGAAATTTTCTTCCTGGATGGGCGGAGACCGCGACGGCAACCCCTTTGTCACTGCCGAGATTACCCATGAGGTCTTGCTGCTCTCACGCTGGAAAGCGGCAGATCTGTATCTGAACGATATTCAGGAACTGGTCAGTGAGCTGTCGATGGTCGCGTGTAACGACGAAGTCCGTGAACTGGCAAACGGTGCGCACGAACCCTATCGTGAAATCGTCAAAGGACTACGCACCCTACTGACACAGACCCGCGACGTTCTGGATGCAAAAATCAAAGGCAATGATGTGCCGAAGGTTGCGATTCTGGAAGATGTCGAACAACTTTGGGCCCCACTACACGCCTGTTACCGTTCGCTGCACGAATGTGGCATGGGCATCATTGCAGATGGCCTGCTGCTGGACACACTGCGTCGTGTTCAGTGCTTTGGCGTCCATCTGGTTCGACTGGATATCCGTCAGGAAAGTACCCGCCACTCCAACGCGATTTCTGAACTGACCCGTTATCTGGGGCTGGGAGATTACGATCAATGGAGTGAACAGGACAAAGTTGCTTTCCTGGTCCGCGAACTGGCTTCAAAGCGCCCGTTACTGCCTCGTGACTGGCAACCCTCAGAGCCAGTTCAGGAAGTTCTGGACACCTGTCGCGTCATTGCTGAGCAATCCCGAGAGGCGCTGGGTGCCTATGTGATTTCGATGGCCCGGACCGCATCCGATGTTCTGGCAGTTCATCTGCTGTTGAAAGAAGCCGGATGCCCGTTCCGTCTGGATGTTTGTCCGCTGTTCGAAACGCTGGACGATCTGAACAACGCCGAATCTGTCATCACCCAACTGATGAATATCGACTGGTATCGTGGCTTCATTCAGAACCACCAGATGGTCATGATTGGCTATTCTGACTCCGCCAAAGATGCGGGTGTGACCGCTGCAGGCTGGGCGCAATACCGTGCCATGGAAGCCCTGGTGAATGTCTGTGATGACGCCGGTGTTGAACTGACTTTGTTCCACGGCCGTGGCGGTAGTATTGGCCGCGGTGGCGCTCCCGCACATGCTGCCCTGCTGTCTCAGCCACCACGCAGCCTGAAAGGCGGCCTGCGTGTTACGGAACAAGGTGAAATGATTCGCTTCAAGCTGGGACTACCGGATGTGGCCGTCAACAGTCTGAACCTGTATGCCAGCGCCATTCTGGAAGCCAACCTGCTGCCGCCTCCGGCACCAAAGCAGGCATGGCGAGACGTGATGGACAATCTGTCTGATATCTCATGCGACGCCTACCGCGCTGTGGTCCGTGGCCATGAATCTTTTGTGCCTTACTTCCGCGCCGCCACGCCGGAAATGGAGCTGGGCAAGCTGCCGCTGGGCTCACGCCCATCGAAGCGGAACCCGAAAGGGGGTGTAGAAAGTTTACGTGCCATTCCATGGATTTTTGCCTGGAGTCAGAACCGTCTGCTGCTACCCGCCTGGCTGGGTGCGGGTAAGGCGATTCAGCATGCCATTGATCAGGGTAAAACGGCACTTCTGGAAGAAATGTGTCGTGAATGGCCATTCTTCTCAACCCGACTGGGTATGCTGGAAATGGTTTACAGCAAGACCAATATTCAGATTGCAGAATATTACGATCAGCGCCTGACCGACGAAAACCTGTGGCCACTTGGACAAGAACTTCGCGACCAGTTACAACGCGATATCAAGGTGGTCCTCAATGTTGAGAACAGCGATCACCTGATGGAACAAGACCCTTGGGGCGCGGAATCCATTCGCCTGCGCAATGTCTATGTTGAGCCGCTCAACATGCTTCAGGCCGAGCTGCTACACCGGACTCGTCAGCAGGAAACAGTCTCGCCAATGCTGGAAGAAGCCCTGATGGTCACGATTGCCGGGATTGCTGCCGGCATGCGTAACACCGGCTAATCCCGCGATTCTGAACCCAAACAGGCCACCCTGACGGTGGCCTGTTTTTTTGTTCATAATTAAGACAATACGAAATTTATAATTTCAGCTATGGTCTATATAAGTGCAGTGAACCAACATGAAGGAAACTTCACACACTGCATGTCGTCCATAGAATTGGACAAACGTCACAAGATAACTAATTGCTCACTGTTCACCACAGAATATTTATGCTTCTGCTAGTTGCAGTGATTCAATTGATGATATCCTATGTGATCTCGACCGGGCACTGCAACAATACGATTATATAAAAACGCCTCAGAGCGGATGGGTAACGTAACACTCGGTCGATTTATTTTTTTGTAGTATTTTAACGGATAGAAGAGATGTCACTACCACACGTCATTTTGACCGTGCTGAGTTCGCGCGATGCGACCGGCTACGACATTACGAAAGAGTTCTCTCACAGCATCGGCTACTTCTGGAAAGCCAGTCATCAGCAGGTGTACCGTGAGTTGAACAAAATGGCCACCAACAATCAGGTCACCTGTAAACTTGAACCTCAGGAGGGTAAACCGGATCGTAAGGTATATTCCATTACCGATCTGGGCCGGCAAGCGCTGTTTGAGTGGTTCCAGGAACCCGCACGTAATCCGACCATCCGTGATGAGTTTTCAGCCAAATTGCTTGTCTGCGGTGTGCACAACTCGCAGCCAATGCAACAACAGCTGGAAGCACTGATCGAAGAATCTCACACACTGATGAACCATTACCATGAGCTGGAGAAAGTTCATTTCGCCAACTACAAAGACATGGATCGCCAGTCTCGTCTGGATCGCCTGACCCTGCGTCGTGGCATCCACAACCGTCAAGCCTGGATTGACTGGGCAGAAGAAGTTCTGGCAGAGCTGAAAGATATGGACAGTTCTGACAGCAGCGTTGCACTCAGCGCTGAATAAAGACCACGACTCCCGGCTCGGGAGTCTGTGACGTACCACTATAAACAGGTACGCCACAGAACACCTATCAAAAAAGCCGCTTACGCGGCTTTTTCTTTTTTTGTCGCTCGATTCCCTGAGGCAAACTCAGACGGTCGCTTCTGCGTCTGCACGAACGCCCAGTGTATGGCAGATCGCATAGGTCAGTTCTGCACGATTCAAAGTATAGAAGTGGAAATCTTTTACACCTTCACGGCTTAACACACGAACCATGTCAATCGCATTGCTGGCACCAACCATCTGGCGGCTAAGCAGATCATCATCCAGACCCTGATACTGCTTCTCAAGCCAGTTCGGAATTTTCACGTTATTCGCCTGGGCAAAGCGTTTCGCCTGCTTCATGTTCACGACAGGCAGGATGCCCGGCACAATCTCAACATCAATGCCAGCAGCCACACAACGGTCACGAAAGCGCAGGTAGCTTTCTACATCAAAAAAGAACTGAGTAATCGCACGGCTCGCCCCGGCATCCACTTTGCGTTTCAGGTTAATCAGATCAGCCTGCGCACTTTTCGCTTCCGGATGTACCTCCGGGTAAGCCGCCACGGAAATATCGAAATCGGCCTCTTCACGTAACAGTTTGACCAGATCAACCGCATACATATCTGGCTTGCCGCCGTTCGGTGGCAAATCACCACGCAAAGCCACAATGTTACGAATCCCGTTCTTCCAGTAATCTCGGGCAATGGTTCGCAATTCGTCACGGGAGGCATCAATACAGGTCAGGTGCGGTGCAGCAATCAGTCCGGTCTGATCCTTAATATCTTTGATAATCGAATGAGTACGGTCTCGTTCGCCGGAGTTGGCACCATAAGTCACCGACACAAACTTGGGTTTCAGTGTTTTCAGGCGATGAATCGACGACCACAGGGTTTCTTCCATGGCAGGGGTACTTGGCGGAAAGAATTCAAACGACACATTGATAGCACCGTTCAAATCGGCAATGTTCTGATTTAAAGCATCCAAATGATTGGCGTAAGCGTAACCCATAATAGAAACCTTCCTGATGATGGCCTGTGGCCTTCCCTTTGAACTCTGACGCCGAGTAACCATTTAGACGTCTATATGTCCACAGAATGTCTTGTAACCAATTTAATGTCAACTGCGTGAACATGAATTTTTCTCAACATCAAATGCGACTTTATTCAAGTTCAACGCTTTCTGTCTGCTGTACCCGCTCAGACCGCATCACCACAGTATTCTGAAGATAGCAAAAACAACAAAGGGCAGTGAAAAACTGCCCTTTTGATCTATCTCATAACCCGAAAATCTTACAATAAGTTCGCCAGACGATTCAGATCAGACAGCAAAGCACCAGCCGTCACATCACGCCCTGCACCCGGACCGCGGATCACCAGAGGATTTTCGCGATACCAGCGGCTTTCAATAGCAAAGATATTGTCACAAGGCAGCAGGTTGGCCAGGGCATGCTCCGGTTCCAGTGCATCCAGCCCCACAACAGCCTGACCATTTTTGTCCAGCCGGGCCACATAGCGCAGCACCTTCCCTTCCCGCTGAGCTTTCGTCAGACGAGCCTGCAACCGCTCATCCAGTTCCGCCCCTTGTTCAAAGAAAGCATCCAAACTCAACTCAGCCAGCTCTTCCGGCACCAGAGACTCAACTCTCACCTGCTCAGGTTCCAGCGCCAGACCAGACTCACGCGCCAGAATGACCAACTTACGCATCACATCGCTGCCATCCAGATCATGCCGCGGATCCGGTTCGGTCAGCCCCTGCTGCCAGGCTTGCTCCAGTAACTGACTGAACGGCAGGCTGCCGTCAAACTGCTGGAACAGCCAGGAGAGCGTGCCAGAGAAAATTCCTGACACGGCAATAATGCTATCGCCACTATCACGCAGGTCCTTCACCGTATGATTGACGGGTAGCCCTGCCCCAACCGTTGCGTTGTACAGCCAGTGACGGCTGCTTTTCTCAAAGGCATCGACCACAGCACAATACACATCGCCCGGTGCAGAGCCGGCGACTTTATTGGCCGAGATCAGGTGGAGGCCACTGCTGGCAAAATCAGGATAACGCTCAGACAACGCCTTGCTGGCCGTCACATCCAGCACCACCAGCTCATCGTAGTCATGCTGACTCAGGGCTGGCAACCAGTCGCTGCCATCTATCGCTTCGTTGTCAAACTGAGTCAACGCCCGCTCAGTCGGAATCCCTTGCAGATCAATCCAGTAGCGACGGCTGTCTGCGACCCCGATCAGGGTGAAGCTCATGCCATGACGCTTTTCCAGCGCCGCTTTCTCTTCACCGAACAGCGCCAGCCATCGGCTGCCGATATTGCCTTTCCCGCAAAGGATCAGACCAATGCGTTTCTGGGCCTGAAACAGGCTCTGATGGATTTGCTGGACCAGCGCCTGCGTATCGGCCTGACGCAGCACAGCAATCAGGCTGAGGCCAGATTCTGCCTCCGTGACAAATTCAACCGGCTGTCCTTTCAACTGCTGCTGAAAACCGTGGCAATGGACCGGATTATTCACCACACCAGCTCCCACCGCGGCAACCATGGTAAAGGCATCCCGCAGACGGATCTCTGCATTGATCCCGCTATCCTGCAACAGCAGCAAAACCCCATTGGCGACCTCAGCCGTATAAGCCAGCTGGATCCGACCGGTGTCCACTTCAGTATGCTGTGCCAACGGCAGCGCCTGCTCCTGAGGCAATAGTCGCGCCAGCGTCTGTGTTAACAGACTCAGTGATTGAGCACCGCTCACCGACAATTCAATCAGACAAACCTCATCCAGCGAGGTAATAATTTTAGCGCCACGACCGGAAGCCAGCACCCGCTCGACCCGGGTGGAGCCGGACTCCGGCTGCTGGCTGCAACGCAACGTCAGGTCAATCGCACTCTGCGCCACAGGCTGCAACGTGCGGCTGTGCAGAACCGGGGCTGCCAGCCGGGCCAGTTCATCAGCCTCATCAAGACGAAGTAGCGGCAACAGACACGCGTCATTGACCACACGCGGATCGGCACTGTATACACCGGCAACATCACTCCAGATCGTCACTCGGCTGACGCCGGCGAGCGCTCCGATAACCGTCGCTGAATAGTCAGAACCATTTCGTCCCAGCAGCACGGTTTCCCCAGCGTAATTCGCAGCCATAAAACCGGTAATCACCAGACGGTGTCCGCTGTGCTGTACCAGCTCTGTCTGCAACAGTGGCAGCGAGCGGCCACGGTCGACCTCCGGCTGGGCTGCCCGTTCAGCCCGCAGGAACAGACGTGAGTCCAGCGCTCGTGACGCCATCCCATTCTGAGACAGCAAGGCCGCCAGCAGACGCGATGACCACAGTTCTCCGTGACCCAGCACCCAGGCCTGTCTGGCCGGAGTAATGTCACTGCCGGAAAGCTGGCCCAACACACTGAATTCAAGGTGAAGGGCTGTCAGCAGCTCATCTGCCTCACTTCCATGCAGCAATGTTTCAACCAAATGCTGCTGAAAGTTACGTAAGTCCTGTAAGCTCTCGTGCGCCAGACGACCATCCTGATTCAGCTGCGACAACCATTGAATCAGGCGGTTGGTGGTTTTTCCGGCCGCCGAAACCACAATCAAATCTTCTGTATCGGAATACTGCTGCAAAATGTCAGCAACATTCCGGAAGCAACCGGCATCTGCCAGACTGCTGCCACCGAATTTATGTAACTGTCTTCCCTGGGTCATGCACTGATCTCCGCGGCTTTGGCAAAAGCCTGAGCCAGATCAGCAATCAGATCATCCGCATCTTCCAGCCCCACCGACAAGCGCAGCAACGAAGGCAACAGACCCGCTTCCAACTGCGCTTCATCAGACATCGCCCGGTGCGTCATGCTGGCCGGGTGAGCAATCAGGCTTTCTGTGCCGCCCAGCGACTCAGCCAACGAAAAGCATTCCAGCGCTGCCACAAAAATTTCCAGTTGCTTCATGCTCCCAGCCAGTTCAAAACTCAGCATGGAACCAAAGCCGGCCTGTTGTCTGGCTGCAATGTCATGCCCCGGATGATCCGCCAGGCTTGGATGATAAATCTTGCCCACCAACGGCTGGGTTTGCAGATACGCCAGCAAACGGGCCGAATTTTCCTCATGCATGCGCATCCGCGGGACCAGCGTCCGAACGCCACGCAAAGTCAGATACGCATCAAACGGTGCACCCGTGGCGCCAATACAGTTCGCCCACCAGGAAAGCTTTTCCGCATGTTCACTGTCTTTGGCAATCAGTACCCCGCCCACAACATCGGAGTGACCATTAATATACTTGGTCGTCGAATGCACGACGAAATCCGCTCCCAGCGCAATCGGCTGTTGCAATGCCGGCGACAGAAAAGTGTTATCAACCGCGACCAGCGCACCTACCGCATGCGCCTGTTCACAGAGCAGAGCCACATCAACCACACGCAACAACGGGTTAGATGGCGTTTCAACCCAGACCAGCTTCGGCTTTTTCGCCAGTGCATCTGCCAACGCCTGCGCATCGCCCTGATCGACAAACAGCACCTGGAAGTCACCTTTACCAGCCCGGGTATTGAATAGCCGGTAAGTCCCGCCATAGCAATCGTGCGGTGCCACAACCAAATCTTCCGGTCCCAGCTGCGCGGTCGCCAGCAGGTTGATGGCCGCCGTACCACAACTGGTCACCACAGCACCGGCCCCGCCCTCCAGCTCTGCCAGCGTATCCGCCAGCAGATTACGAGTCGGATTTCCCGAACGGGAATAATCATACTGCGGCAAAGTCCCAAGCTCCGGAAAGCCGTAGGTTGAGGTCAAGTAAATGGGTGGAACCACTGCACGGAAAGGCTGATCCGTTTCAATCCCGCTGCGCACTGCAATCGTTGCTGTTTTCTTGTCACTCATCTTCTAGCTTCCTTGTTCCTAGGCATGGCCGGAGCCGACAGTCATCAAATCCTCACAACCTTAGCTAGAATTAAAAAAGACGTCAACACTTCTAGACGTCCACATGTCTTTGCTTGTGGCAGTAAATCCCGCTAAAATTCCCCCATACTATATTTCAAAACCCTATATCGCTGAGAAGGTAAACAATGGCAAAGTGGAACGGTGAGTACATCAGCCCTTATGCGGAACATGGCAAGAAAAATGAGCAGGTCAAAAAAATCACTGTCTCGATTCCATTAAAGGTACTGAAAATCCTCACGGACGAACGCACCCGTCGTCAGGTCAATAACCTGCGGCACGCCACCAACAGCGAACTGCTGTGTGAAGCATTTCTGCACGCCTATACCGGTCAGCCATTGCCAACCGACGACGACATCCGAAAAGACCGCCCCGACGATCTGCCTGCTGAAGCAAAAGCCATCATGGACAGCCTGGGCATCGAATACGAAGACATTAACGAGTAAGACATAAAGAAAGACCGTTTTCGAAAGTCAAAAAAAAAACCAGCCGGACGGCTGGTTTTCTATGCAATCTGCAAAATAATGTGTCTTTACACTTCCATGTAGCCCACAGGCATCTCAATGCGGGCAACCCCTGACTCAACCGCAGCAACAGCGACCGCTTTCGCAACGCGAGGCAGCAAACGCGGATCCATTGGCTTAGGAATAATATAGTCAGGACCGAACTCCAATTTCTCAACACCGGCCGCCTTGGCCACTTCCGCCGGAACCTTTTCTTTCGCCAGTTCACGAATCGCATGAACCGCAGCCAGTTTCATCTCGTCATTGATCTCACTGGCGCGCACATCCAACGCACCACGGAAAATGAACGGGAAACAAATCACATTGTTCACCTGATTCGGATAATCCGAACGGCCTGTTCCCATGATGAGGTCATCACGCACAGCATGAGCCAGCTCTGGCTTAATTTCCGGATCCGGGTTAGAACAGGCAAACACAATCGGCTTCTCAGCCATCAGCTTCAGCGCATCGGCAGACAACAGATCCGGGCCAGACACGCCCACGAAAATGTCGGCACCCTCAATCACGTCTTCCAGAGTACGCTTATCGGTGTTGTTGGCAAACAGCTGCTTGTATTCATTGATGTCATCACGACGGGTATGGATTACGCCCTTCCGATCCAGCATGTAGATCTTCTCACGCTGGGCACCGCACTTGATCAGCAATTCCATACAGGCAACTGCCGCCGCGCCCGCACCCAGACAAACGATCACCGCTTCATTGATGTCTTTGCCCTGCAGTTCCAGTGCATTGAGCATCCCAGCTGCGGTGACAATCGCAGTTCCGTGCTGGTCATCGTGGAAAACAGGCACCTGGCAGCGCTCAATCAGGCGCTTTTCAATTTCAAAACAGTCGGGTGCTTTGATATCTTCCAGGTTGATCCCACCAAAGGTATCGGCAATATTCGCGACCGTATCGACAAACTCATCGATCGTGCGGTGTTTGACTTCGATATCAATCGAATCCAGTCCTGCAAAACGCTTGAACAGCAGCGCCTTACCTTCCATCACTGGCTTAGACGCCAGCGGGCCAAGGTTACCCAGACCCAGAATCGCCGTACCATTGGTGATCACGGCAACCATGTTGCCTTTACCTGTGTACTTATAAACATTTTCTGCGTTCTGGGCGATCTCCCGCACAGGCTCGGCCACACCCGGGCTGTACGCCAGGGCGAGATCTTCTACTGTGTTGGCAGGCTTGCTCAGTTCAACCGAAATTTTCCCGGGGACAGGGTAAGCATGGTAATGAAGTGCTTGTTGACGAAAATCTTCAGACATAGTTATTAGAATCCTGAATGGATGGATGTTCGGTTCGGTATTGAACAATGAATCATATTCGATAGCAGCACAAAATCCTAGTTCGCGCAAGCTGGTAATACCAAGGGAATCGTGGCTGAGGCCAGGAAAAATGCAGGGTGTGGCAGGAATGCCTGATGATTAACAATTTTATAATTAACGGGGTGCATATATGCAAAAAGGGACGCCTTAGCGTCCCTTTTCTCGACAGTGTCTTCGTGCAATTACTTGCTAGACAGAGCGCCGAAACGCTTGTTGAATTTGTCGATACGGCCACCGGTGCTCACTTGACGCTGCTTACCAGTGTAGAATGGGTGACATTTGTCACACACATCCAGGTTGATGTCTTTACCCATAGTTGAGTTAAAAACAAAAGTGTTGCCGCAAGAACAACGCGCGTTTACAGCAGTGTATTCTGGGTGGATACCTTGTTTCATGGGGAAACCTCATAGCTAAGGCCGTGTCGCTCTCCCGATCCAAAGCCGGGCACCACACGTGGTTAATAAATACTGCCAGGCCGACGGCACTGGACAAATAGGCGGCGTATGATAATCAATCAGTCAAAACAGATCAACCTGCAATCACAGTGTACTGTCACTTTGCCTCGTCCGTTGCACAGAGTACACTGGCACGTATCTGTAAGTATAAGTGATCCCAGCCAATAACCATGACAGCCACCATTGCCAGAGTTGCCCTGCCCGTCCCGCTGGACAAAACGTTTGACTATCTAATCCCATCTGGCACACAACCTGTGATCGGTGGCCGGGTCCAGGTTCCTTTTGGCCGTCAACAGCTCACCGGCATTGTCATTGCACTGACAGACACCTCGGATTTTCCGCTGAACCAGCTCAAGCCCATCAAAGCTGTGCTGGACAGCGAACCCCTCTGGCAACCGCCGCTATTCCAGTTACTGGAATGGACCAGCCGTTACTACCAGTATCCGCTCGGCGATACCCTGGCCAATGCCCTGCCGTCTGCCCTGCGTAAAGGTAGACCGGCCAATGCCGAAATTCGTTTCTGGAAATTAACCGAAAAAGGCAAAGAGCAGCCATTATCGGCCCTGAAACGAGCGCCCAAACAGGCCCGGATTCTGACCCTGCTGCGCAACGGCGAACTCAGCCACGAAGCGTTATTGGAAGAAGAGGTCAGCAGTACAACCCTGAAAACTCTGACAGAAAAAGGCTGGGTCGACAGTTACCACGCCGTGCCTCAGAGCCAGTGCTGGCAGGATGAATTTGCCATCACGGAAGACAAGCCCAGGCTGAACGAAGAACAGGCTCTGGCGATTGCCAGTGTCAACGCCAATCCCAGCTATGGTTGCTATTTATTACAGGGGGTAACCGGTTCAGGCAAAACAGAAGTTTACCTCAACCTGTTAGAACCTGTGCTGGCCGCTGGAAAACAGGCGCTGGTCCTGGTGCCGGAAATCGGCCTGACCCCACAGACCATCAATCGCTTCCAGCGCCGTTTCAATGTGCCGCTGTATACCATTCATTCTAGTCTCAATGATACCGAGCGCCTGAGTGCCTGGCTGGCCGGGCGCGACAATCAGGCCGGGATTATCATCGGAACCCGCTCTGCCCTGTTCACACCGTTTGCCAATCTGGGCATCATTATTGTTGATGAAGAACATGATGCTTCCTATAAACAGCAGGACAGCCTGCGCTACCACGCCCGGGATATGGCTGTGCTCAGGGCGAATAAGGAAAACATTCCGATTGTCCTTGGCTCGGCAACTCCAGCGCTGGAAACCCTGCACAATGCACGCACCGGCAAATATCATCACCTGCACCTGACCCGCCGCGCTGGCAATGCCCAGGCCGCCCGCCACGGCGTACTGGACGTCAAAGGGCTGTATCTGGACGCCGGTCTCTCTGCACCGCTGATCGCCCGGATGCGTCAACACCTGACAGCTGGCAATCAGGTCATGCTGTTTCTGAACCGTCGCGGTTTCGCCCCGGCACTGATGTGTCACGAGTGTGGCTGGCTTGCTGAATGTAAACGCTGCGATGCCTATTACACTTATCACCAGCAATCCGGTGAACTGCGCTGCCACCACTGCCAGACCCAGCGACCAGTCATGCCCCAATGTCAGCAATGTGGTTCAACCCAGCTGCAGACCGTTGGGGTCGGCACCGAACAGCTGGAACATCAACTGGCCGAATTGTTCCCTGAATTTAAAACCGTGCGCATCGACCGTGACAGCACCCGGCGCAAGGGCAGTCTGGATACTTATCTGGAAGCCATCCGCAACAAAGAATACCAGATTCTGATCGGCACTCAGATGCTGGCCAAGGGCCACCATTTCCCGGATGTCACCCTGGTCGCACTGGTCGATGTCGACAGTGCCCTGTTCAGCAACGACTTCCGGGCACCCGAGCGACTGGCACAATTGTTCATTCAGGTTGCCGGACGCGCCGGACGTGCCAGCAAACCGGGTGAAGTCCTGTTGCAAACCCATCATCCGGAGCACAGCCTGCTTCAGGCCCTGCTTTATCAGGGATATGATCATTTTGCCGGCCAAGCACTGACGGAACGCCGGCAGGCAATGTTACCGCCCTATACTTTTTTGGCCTTATTCCGTGCCGAAGCCCAGCAAAGCGATGTGACCGAACAGTTCCTGTTACAGGTTCGCGGCATCCTCGAAGCAAGTCCACTGTTCAACAGCCAGACAATGGTGATGGGGCCAAACCCGGCCCCGCTCTCACGCCGTGCCGGTCGCTACCGCTGGCAGCTGTTGCTCCAGGCGCCGGATCGCAAGACATTACTACAACTGCTGACGGTTGCCCGCCCGGCCATTCAACTGTTACCCCTGGCCCGAAAAGTTCGCTGGTCGCTGGATGTTGAGCCTCAAGATTTGGGATGAAGATAAAATAAATAATGCGAATTGGATCACAAGCCCAATGTAATTTATGCTATTGCGCACATGTTTAAACCTGCCTAAAGCGCCTACAATAACAGGCTTGCTGGACTAGGTTTCTGTTCCGATTTGGCACGATCCTCCAGCATTATTGAGAGAAATATCTTAGAGAGGAACAACTTATGGCGACAATGAAGGACGTTGCCCAGCTAGCCGGTGTCTCAACCGCGACGGTCTCGCGCGCGCTGATGAACCCGGAAAAAGTGTCGGCCTCGACTCGTAAAAAAGTCGAACAGGCTGTCATGGATGCTGGCTATTCCCCCAACTCCCTGGCGCGTAACCTGCGACGCAATGAATCGAAAACCATTGTTGCGATTGTGCCGGATATCTGCGATCCCTATTTCACAGAAATCATCCGTGGTATTGAAGAAGCGGCGATGGAGCACGGCTATCTGGTCCTGCTGGGCGATAGCGGCCAGCAAAAAAGCCGGGAAAATTCTTTCGTGAATCTGGTTTTCACCAAACAGGCTGACGGCATGCTACTGCTGGGAACGGATTTACCGTTTGATATCAGTAAACCGGAACAGAAAAACCTGCCACCGATGGTAATGGCCTGCGAATTTGCACCTGAACTGGAACTGCCAACCGTCCACATCGACAACCTGACCGCTGCATTCGAAGCCGTGAACTACCTGACCCAGATGGGACACAAGCACATTGCACAGGTCACCGGGCCAGACAGCGCTATGCTCTGCCAGTTCCGTGCTCAGGGGTACCAACAGGCCCTGCGTCGTGCCGGGATCGAACTGAACCCGGCTTATACGGTCAAAAGCGATTTCACATTTGCCGGCGGTGCCCGCGCTGTCACCACCCTGCTGTCGCTGCCCGAGCCGCCTACCGCCCTGCTGTGCCACAACGATGTCATGGCTATCGGTGCCATGCAACAGGCCAAACGCCTGGGTATCAAGGTGCCGCAGGATTTGTCGATTGTCGGCTTCGACGACATTCAGTTTGCTGAATACTGCGATCCACCACTGACCACAGTGTCTCAGCCGCGCTACGAGATTGGCCGTCAATCCATGCTCATGCTGCTGGAGATCCTGCAGGGCAAAGACATCTCCGCAGGCTCGCGGCTGCTGGATGCCAAGCTGGTGATCCGCGAAAGTGCTGCGCCACCGGCCAACAAGTTTTAACGCGGCAACGCGGTGAAATATTGAGCAAAAGGTCACAGAATCATCGGGAAGCATACACGCTGACACCGGCTGATGCTTCCCGACACTAGCCAGTCCGAACACTTCTTTGTACCATATCCGTCCAATCGTTCAGCAATAATCAAAACATTGTGGCAACCAAAGATTACGTCAAGCGAGGCCGGGCGACGAAGAAACCGGCAAGAAAACCCCGTTCCCGCAGCAGCCAGCCGCAAGGACAGTTCCCGGTAAAATGGGCCCTGATTGCGCTTTGTCTGGTTGTAGGCATGGGATACGGCCTGTATTTTCTATCCAGCGCTCCTAAACCGACAACGCCAGTTTCCGAGCAACCGGTGAAAACACCGCCGAAAGAAAGCCCGAAACCGGCAGTCAAACCCAAAACCGAGCCAGCGCCTAAGGTGGAGCCAAAGCCAGTTACAACGACAAAACCGCAGGAAAAACTGCCGCCGAAGCCGGCCGAGAAGTGGCGCTATATTGAAGAGCTGGAAAACAAAGAAGTCCAGGTTGAAGCGAAAAAAGTGCCCGATACTCCCAACCGGCCCTATCTGATGCAGTGCGGGGCGTACCGGACACCGGCACAGGCCGAGGAACGCAAAGCGATGATTGCTTTTCAGGGGCTGAGCAGCCAGGTCAAAGTGTCGCAAGGCGACAAAGGCAGCTGGTATCGTGTGGTTCTGGGTCCTTACCCGCAAAAAAGAAAAGCCGAAAGTGACCGCAATATGCTGCGTCGGGCGGGGATTGAACCTTGTGCCATCTGGTACTGGGAATCCTGACCATTTGGCAGCCGGAAACAGGCTGACTACACTGTCAAAAGCCGTATCAATGATCATGAAGGATGCCATCGGCATCCTTTTTTATGTCTGTACACACACGCAGATTTTGCGACTGCCTTGAAATCTGGCACCCCCACCCCCAGATCTGCGGCTATACCCATACCGGCCTACAGGCCGGATTGATGCTAAGAGGTAATACCGTGACAACTATAGTCTCTGTACGTCGCAACGGAAAAGTCGTCATCGCAGGTGATGGTCAGGTCTCCCTGGGCAACACCGTCATGAAGGGCAATGCCCGCAAAGTTCGCCGCCTGTATAACAATCAGGTTCTGGCAGGCTTTGCCGGTGGTACGGCGGACGCCTTCACCTTATTTGAGCGTTTCGAACGCAAACTGGAAATGCATCAGGGTCACCTGATGAAAGCCGCAGTCGAACTGGCCAAAGACTGGCGGACCGACCGCAGCCTGCGCCGACTGGAAGCGCTGCTGGCTGTTGCTGATGAAACGGCGTCCCTGATCATTACAGGCAACGGGGATGTGGTTCAGCCGGAAAACGACCTGATTGCCATCGGTTCTGGTGGTAACTTTGCCCTGTCAGCAGCCCGTGCGCTGCTGGAAAATACCGAGCTGGATGCTCGCACCATTGCTGAGAAGTCGCTGAAAATTGCTGGTGATATCTGTGTTTACACCAACGACTTCCAAACTGTTGAAGAACTCGATAGCCAGTAAGGATTCCCCATGTCTGAAATGACTCCTCGCGAAATCGTTCATGAACTGAACCGTCATATCATTGGCCAGGACAAGGCCAAACGCGCTGTTGCCATCGCTCTGCGAAATCGCTGGCGTCGGATGCAGCTGCCAGAAGAGCTGCGTGTTGAAGTCACGCCCAAAAATATTCTGATGATCGGCCCGACCGGTGTCGGCAAAACTGAAATTGCCCGCCGTCTGGCCAAACTGGCAAATGCCCCCTTCATCAAGGTGGAAGCCACCAAGTTCACCGAAGTGGGTTATGTCGGAAAAGAAGTCGAAACTATTATCCGCGATCTGACTGATGTTGCCGTGAAAATGACCCACCAGCAGGCGATGGAAAAAGTTCGTTTCCGTGCTGAAGAGCTGGCTGAAGACCGCATCCTGGATGTCCTTCTGCCGCCAGCACGCGATGCCTGGGGCCAAAACGAAGAAAGTGACAACAACTCGACGACACGTCAGTCCTTCCGTAAGAAGCTGCGCGAAGGCCAGCTGGACGACAAAGAAGTCGAGATCGATGTTGCTGCGCCGCAAATGGGTGTGGAAATCATGGCACCTCCGGGCATGGAAGAAATGACCAATCAGCTGCAGGGCATGTTCCAGAACCTGGCCGGCAACACCACCAAAAAGCGCAAGATGAAAATCAAAGATGCGCTGAAGGCAGTGACTGAAGAAGAAGCAGCCAAACTGGTCAACCAGGAAGAGCTGAAAGAACAGGCAATTCACGCGGTTGAAAACAACGGTATCGTGTTTATCGACGAAATCGACAAGATCTGTAAGCGTGGCGAAACCTCAGGCCCGGATGTCTCCCGTGAAGGGGTACAGCGTGACCTGCTGCCGCTGGTCGAAGGTTCCACGGTATCCACCAAACATGGCATGGTCAGAACCGACCACATCCTGTTTATTGCCTCCGGCGCATTCCAGGTGGCACGTCCATCCGATCTGATCCCGGAACTGCAGGGTCGTCTGCCTATTCGGGTTGAACTGGAAGCCCTGACCAGTGAGGATTTCAAGCGTATTCTGACGGAGCCAAATGCCTCACTGACCGAGCAATACAGTGCACTGATGGCGACCGAAAACGTGAATATCAGCTTTACTGAAGACGGTATTGCCCAGATTGCCGACGCAGCATGGCAGGTCAATGAGCGGACCGAAAATATCGGTGCTCGCCGCCTGCATACGGTGATGGAGCGCCTGATGGAAGACCTGTCTTACGACGCTTCTGAACAGGGTGGTAAAGCACAGGTAATCGACAAGACCTATGTTCAGTCCCAGTTGGGCGAACTGGTCGAAGACGAAGATCTCAGCCGTTTCATTCTGTAATCACTTCCCCGGGGCACCGCTTTTTGACCGGTGTCCCGTTTTTCCCTTCCTTTTGCGCCAAAACAAAGTTCTTCTCTGCATAGCTGTCATAATATATGCATTCGCATTTACATTGTGGACAACCATGCTGTTATCTCATCGTTCTGTCTGGCTTGATGCTACGCGTCCCAAAACCCTGCTTCTGGCGATTGCCGCTTTACTGTGTGGTAACGCCCTTGCAGCTGCACAAGGCCATTTTTCACCGCTCGTCGCTCTGCTGGCGCTGGTGACAGCCCTGCTTCTGCAAATCCTCTCGAATCTGGCGAACGACTATGGTGATGTCAGGAAAGGGACAGATAACGCCCAGCGACTGGGGCCAGTCAGAGGCCTGCAAAGTGGTGCAATCACCCTGACCGCCATGCGCTCAGCCATTACACTGACCCTGCTGCTGACCACCATCAGCGGGATCGCGCTATTGCTACTTGCCAAGCCATCGCTGACCGTTTTGCTGACTTTCCTCGGTCTGGGAATCGCTTCGATCATTGCCGCTCTGGCTTATACCTTAGGGACACGCCCTTACGGCTACCGAGGTCTGGGCGATCCGGCGGTCCTGATTTTCTTTGGCTGGGTCGCAGTCGGCGGCAGCTACTACCTGCAAAGCCATCAGTTCTCACTCACCATCTTGCTGCCGGCCACAGCCAGCGGACTCCTGGCTGTCGGGGTGCTCAACCTCAACAACCTGCGGGATATGGACAACGATCGGGCCTGTGGCAAAATCACCCTGGCAGCCCGGCTCGGTCCGACAGGCGGACGCTGGTATCATCTGGGCTTGCTGCTTGTCAGCCTGTTCGGCTTTGCGTGCTACAGTGCGCTTACCGCTCAGTCTGCATGGGGCTGGCTGTTTCTGCTGGCAACGCCGCTTCTGCTGACGCACGGCGCTCAGGTGCTGGGCGCAACCGATGGACGCGCCCTGCGTCCCATGTTTGCCACACTGATCCGAGCCGCAATGCTGACAAATCTGCTGTTTGCGATTGGGCTGATTGCAGACCGCTAAAGCATCGGTTCGGGATTGCAATGCCGCCTGAGCTGGTTATACTTTCAGCAAGTTATCAGCAATGACGACAGATTTATCCGGTCAGGCACTGGCACGTGGGAATCGAACTCGGCATTTCTGGTGTACGGGTCGGCGTCTGATTCTGGCTGAGACACTCTGACTTGCCAACACTCTTATTGGCCAACTAAAGAAGCGAACTTATGGAATACAATACCTCTGAACTCTGTGATATTTACCTCGACCAGGTCGACGTGGTTGAGCCAATGTTCAGCTCATACGGTGGGCGCAGCTCTTTCGGGGGCCAGGTCACCACAGTGAAATGCTTTGAAGACAACGGTTTGCTTCACACTGTACTGGCAGAGTCCGGGGTTGGCCGGGTATTGTTGATCGATGGTGGCGGCTCACTGCGCCGGGCACTGATCGATGCGGAGTTGGCTCAGCTCGCGGTTCAGAACGAATGGGAAGGCATCATCGTCTACGGCTGCGTCCGTCATGTGGATGAGCTGGATGAACTGGATATCGGAATTCAGGCCATGGCCTCCATTCCCGTTGGGGCCGACCGGCAAGGCAGCGGCGAAGTGGATATTGCCGTCAACTTTGGTGGCGTCACCTTCCTGCCGGAAGACCACCTTTATGCAGACACCACAGGCGTCATTCTCTCACCAGAACCACTGGACATCGAATAACCCGGCGCTTGCGCTGAACCTGCAGATACAAAAACAGAGCCTTGAGGCTCTGTTTTCGTTTCCGGGGGTTCCCGCAGCATTATTCCACGGTGTCCATCTTGCCCAGCAGTGCGCGAACGCGCTCCTGCCATGCCTGATGATCATGACGCAGTTTTTCGTTGTCCTGAACCAGTGACTCACGATCTGCACGCAGCTCCTGCGCCAGATTCGCCAGATTTTCGTTTTTCTCTTTCAGTTCTTCCACTTCCATCTGCAGAAGGGAAATGGTATCCACGGCCATCTGCACTTTGGCTTCCAGCTGTTCCAGCATCTCTAAAGACATAGTATTCACCCTATCAGTACCTGCGAAAGACCACAGCATCCCGTTCTGAATGCATTACAACGTTTTCAATGCCAACGCTCACTCAATCACATCGCCGCTGGTGAGCCACGCTGTGCATGATTGATGTTCACTTACCGTTACAACGCCAAATCGTTCGGGGATATCACCGCGACTACCAGGCAAATTACAAATCCAATGTGACCCTATTCTAACTAGGCCGTATACGTCTGGCATCTACAAATACCACGCTTTATCACAAACGGGCAAAAATTATGCAAACTTTCACAATATTTTACGCAAGCCCCGGTTCTTTCAGTGCAGTTCTAGCCTGAACTGTTAGCAACCACTCAGATTTTTCCTCCGGATTTTGCTCAGAAAAAAACGCATGCTAGTGTTCGCGCCAGTATCGGGAAAATTAGAGTTTTTGCTCAATCCACCCTTGTCGATCGACCTTCGATATTGACCACAAACACAAATAACATGCTCGAACGCACATTTTTTGCGCGTAAATCTTTCCATAAAATCACCATTCGAGTATTTTTTGATTACATCACGATAACATCTTACTGACCTACAATTCGGCAAAAGGACTGGCAAATGACGAAACGACAATCCCCCACACTGCTCGGCGAATGTCTTGCAGAATTCATCGGCACCGGACTGCTTATTTTCTTTGGTGTCGGCTGTGTTGCTGCGCTTGTGTTAGCAGGTGCTAACTTCGGACAATGGGAAATCAGCCTCACCTGGGGACTGGGCGTCACCATTGCCATCTACTGTACGGCAGGCGTTTCCGGCGCACACATTAACCCGGCAGTGACTATTGCACTGGCCCTGTTCCATGGTTTCGATAAGGCGAAGGTTGTGCCTTACATTCTTTCCCAGCTCGCAGGCGCCTTCTGCTCTGCCGCACTGGTATACAGTCTTTACAGCAACCTGTTCGTCGATTTCGAAAACGCGCATGGCATTCTGCGTGGCAGTGTCGAGAGTCTGGCCACAGCAGGGATCTTCTCGACCTATCCAAACCCAAGCCTTTCATTCTCTGGTGCTTTTGCGGTGGAGTTTGTGATTACAGCCGTCCTGATGTTTGCCATTCTGGCCATTGGTGATGAGAAAAATGGCGCACCACGCGGTCCGTTGGGTCCTGTATTGATTGGTGTGCTGATTGCAGTGATCGGTGCCTCTTTAGGCCCGCTGACCGGCTTTGCCATGAATCCGGCCCGCGACTTCGGCCCGAAATTCTTTGCTTATCTGGCAGGCTGGGGGGAGATGGCCCTGACTGGTGGTAAGGATATTCCGTATTTCATTATTCCTGTACTTGCTCCGATTGCCGGTGCTTGCTTCGGTGCCTGGCTTTATCCGAAAGCCATTGCTGTTTATCTGCCGGGTAACCACGGTACCCAGTCGAATCAAAGTGAAACTGATGAAGAAAAAGAACCCGCGCAAGCCTGATTGCGGCGCGACTCCCCGATATACCTATAATTATCAGAGATAAGAGGACACTCAGATGACCACAGAACAAAAGTACATCGTCGCACTCGATCAGGGAACCACCAGCTCACGTGCCGTGATCATGGATCACGACGCCAATATCGTCTGCACAGCGCAGCGCGAATTCACCCAGATCTATCCAAAAGCCGGTTGGGTGGAACATGACCCGATGGAAATCTGGGCCTCCCAGAGCTCTACCATGGTGGAAGCACTGGCGAAAGCCGGCATCCGTACCGACCAGTTGGCCGGGATCGGGATCACCAACCAGCGCGAAACCACCATTGTCTGGGACAAAAACACCGGCAAGCCGGTTTACAACGCCATTGTCTGGCAGTGCCGCCGTACCGCCGACATCTGCCAGCAGCTGAAAGAACAAGGTCTGGAAGACTATATCCGTGAGAACACCGGTCTGGTGGTCGACCCGTATTTCTCCGGCACCAAAATCAAGTGGATTCTGGACAACGTTGAAGGTGCCCGCGAACAGGCCGAAGCCGGTAACCTGTTGTTCGGTACTGTCGATACCTGGCTGATCTGGAAGCTGACTCAAGGCCGTGTGCATGTCACCGACTACACGAACGCCTCTCGAACCATGCTGTTTAACATCAACTCTCTGGAGTGGGATGAAAAACTGCTGAAGGCCATGGATATTCCGCTGTCGATGATGCCGGAAGTCAAAGCGTCTTCTGAAGTCTACGGTCAGACCAACATCGGTGGTAAAGGCGGCACTCGGGTGCCAATCGCCGGGATTGCCGGTGACCAGCAGGCAGCGCTGTTCGGTCAGATGTGTGTGGAAGCCGGTCAGGCGAAAAACACCTATGGTACAGGCTGCTTCCTGCTGATGAATACCGGTAAAGAAAAGGTCACCTCGCAAAACGGTCTGCTGACCACCCTGGCCTGTGGACCGAAAGGCGAACCGGCCTATGCGCTGGAAGGTGCGGTGTTCATGGCGGGTGCTTCGATTCAGTGGCTGCGTGACGAGCTGAAAATGCTGGGCGATGCCAAAGACTCTGAATACTTTGCCGAAAAAGTCGGCAGTGCCAACGGGGTTTACGTTGTACCGGCCTTCACCGGTCTGGGTGCACCATACTGGGACCCGTATGCCCGCGGCGCGATTGTTGGCCTGACTCGTGGTGTGAACAGCAACCATCTGATCCGTGCCACACTGGAAAGTATTGCCTACCAGACCCGTGATGTACTGGATGCGATGCAGGCCGATTCCGGAATTCATCTGGCAGCCCTGAAAGTCGATGGCGGTGCCGTGGCTAACAACTTCCTGATGCAGTTCCAGTCTGACCTGCTGAACACTGAAGTTCACCGTCCGGTGATCACAGAAGTCACCGCTCTGGGTGCTGGCTATCTGGCGGGTCTGGCTGTGGGCTTCTGGGGCAGCATTGATGAATTGAAGGATAAAGCCGTGCTGGAGCGCAGCTTCACACCATGTCCGGATGACAGCAAACGTGCCCGTCGCTACAACGGCTGGAAACGCGCCGTTGAATGTGCGAAAGGCTGGGCTATCGACGAAGAAGAGTAATCTCACCGCCCCGATGGTTCAACGAACAGACAAGCCTGCCGCCCCGGCAGGCTTGTCTGTTTACAGTACATATCCCCTACTTTTCACGACAGGAAAACGATTTCCTGCGGTCTGTGATACAATTGCGCAGATTTTCATCATCTGTAGTTGTCTGATTCAGGAGTTCCCATGAAACGCGATTTGGCGATGGCTTTTTCCCGTGTCACCGAAGGTGCCGCACTGGCTGGATATCAATGGCTGGGCCGAGGCGATAAAAACGCCGCAGATGGCGCCGCAGTGGCCGTCATGCGTACCCTGCTCAATCAAACTGAAATTGACGGTGAGATTGTGATCGGCGAAGGCGAAATCGACGAAGCGCCGATGCTCTATATCGGTGAAAAAGTGGGGGTCGGTGGCGACGCTGTGGATATTGCCGTCGATCCGATTGAAGGCACCCGGATGACCGCCATGGGGCAGAACAATGCCCTTGCCGTGCTGGCAGCAGGCGAAAAAGGCGCTTTTCTCAAAGCACCGGATATGTACATGGAAAAACTGGTCGTCGGTCCTGCAGCCAAAGGCCACATCGATCTCAGCCTGCCGCTGGAAGAAAATCTGAACAATATCGCAGCCGCACTGGGCAAAAGCCTGGAGACTCTGGTCGTCATCACACTGGCCAAACCCCGTCACGACGACGTAATTGCCCGCATGCAGGAACTGGGTATCCGAGTTTATGCCGTGCCGGATGGTGACGTGGCCGCTTCGATTCTGACCTGTATGCCTGACAGCGAAGTCGATGTGATGTACTGCATCGGCGGCGCGCCGGAAGGCGTGGTCTCTGCGGCCGCGATTCGTGCGCTGGGCGGCGACATGCAGGGCCGGCTGCTGCCGCGTTTTCTGGTCAAGGGTGGCAGTGACGACAACTACCGAATGGGGCAGCAGGAAATCAACCGCTGCCGGGAAATGGGGATCGAACCGAACCAAGTGCTGCCACTGGAACAAATGGCCAAAAGCGATAACGTCGTTTTTGCCGGAACAGGTATCACGAAAGGCGACTTACTGGACGGTATCACCCGCAAGGGCAACATTGCCACCACGGAAACCCTGCTGATCCGCGGAAAATGCCGGACAATCCGCCGCATCAAGTCAATCCATTACCTCGATCGTAAAGACCCGGCGATTCTGCCCCACATTCTGTAAAACCTGCCTGTTTCCCGGCCTGTTTTCTCTCCGGCCGGGTAATAACGTCCTGATCATCATCAGACTTTCACGGTATTCTCTCGCAAACTGGACTATGCTATTTAGTAAAGTCGTTGCTTTATATACTGAGTCGGCGACATAATAGGCCGAATGAACACAAGCAATACAACCATGAAAACCATAGATAAAATTCTCCACCGGATGAAACAGGATGGTCCGGTGACTGCCAAAGTCCTGTCCGAAGAGCTGAAGCTGACGACCATGGGCGTCCGCCAGCACCTGCAAGGACTGGAAGATGATGGTCTGGTCGGTTTTGAAGACATCAAAGCCAAAGTCGGCCGCCCGACCCGTCACTGGCATCTGACAGCGAAAGGACATGAACAGTTCGCCGATCGTCATGGTGATCTGATCATCCAGATGCTGGACTCGGTGGAAAACCTGTTTGGTCAGGAAGGGCTGCAAAAAATACTGAATCAACGAGAGGACAACACTCTCAATCAGTACCGGCAAGCCATCGCAAAGGCAGAAAATTTAAAAGAAAAACTTCAGATCCTGACTACACTGAGGGAAAAGGAAGGTTACATGGCACAGCTGGAGCCGGATGATCACGGCTTCATTCTCATCGAGAACCATTGCCCCATCTGCCATGCCGCCAAACGTTGCCCCTCTTTATGTCGATCTGAACTGACCGTTTTCCAGCGTCTGCTGGGCGACGATGTCGCGATTGAGCGCAGTGAACACATCATTGCGGGTCAACGTCGCTGCAGTTACCGGATATACCCAATCTGAGCATCTGATTATGTAAAAGGAGATCACAATGGCCGACTGGATCCCTGCCAAGGTTATCAAGAATCGTCACTGGAACAGCGAACTGTTCAGTCTGACGCTGACGGCG
The DNA here is from genome assembly GCF_000695255.1 of Photobacterium galatheae. Classification (GTDB taxonomy): domain Bacteria; phylum Pseudomonadota; class Gammaproteobacteria; order Enterobacterales; family Vibrionaceae; genus Photobacterium; species Photobacterium galatheae. Next base: position 75,747 of record NZ_JMIB01000030.1, read on the forward strand.
AATATTGAGCCCTTCAAAGCCGGGCAATTTACGAAGCTGGCGCTGGAATGCGACGGCAAAATGGTTCAGCGTGCTTACTCCTTTGTGAATCCGCCCAGCAGCGATCAAATTGAAATCTACGCGACCCGGGTCGCCGACGGCCTGCTCTCCCCCAGACTGCATGCACTGGCAGAAGGAGATGAGGTATTTATCACGGCCCGGGCCAATGGTTTCTTCACATTAGATGAAGTGCCTGACGGTGAGGTTTTGTGGCTACTGTCAACGGGTACGGCACTGGGTCCTTATCTGTCGATTCTGCGCGAAGACACCGCCTGGAAGCGGTTTCGAAAAATTGTGCTGGTTCATGCCGTCCGCTTCGCTGCCGATCTCAGTTATCAGGCGGAAATCAATGAACTCAAGGCCAAATATCCTGAGCAGCTCATCGTTCAGCCCTTCGTCAGCCGCGAACCGGCACCACTGGCACTCACCGGCCGGATTCCGCAGGCCATTGCCGATGGCATGCTGGAACGTCATGTGGGAATTCCGCTGAATCCTGAAACCTGTCAGTTCATGCTGTGCGGAAACCCGGCCATGGTCAAAGATACCAAAGCCGCGCTGGAAGCACGCGGCTTCATCAAAAACCTGCGCCGGAAACCCGGCCAGATCACCGTCGAACATTACTGGTAAATCGTCCGACTTCCTGGACAGTCCGGTTAAGCCAATCATTCAGCGTCTCGTCAATGAGACGCTTTTTTTTGTTCCCGCCATCTAGTGTTAAGGGTGTCACAGTTTTGGCCATTTTGGCTGTAAGGGGACGAGTGATGCAGACATTACCACCGTTTGATGAACTCAAAAAACTGGCAGAAACCGCGCCGGAAAAATTAGAAGCCTTGCGCCTGAGCATGAGTGAAGACATTATCCGCAATGCCAGTCCAGCCATGCAACCCAGGCTACGGGCACAGTTGAGTCATATCAATCAGATTATCGCCCGGGGTAAAAACCCGATTCACACCAATATGCTGCTCCGGGCCGAGCTGCAACAGCAACTTCATCGCTTTGCCCAGTCGCTGACGGCACCAGAAACCCTGACCGAGCAGCAGGCAGAGATCATGCCCTTCCGCCGTCAGGCATAGTCTTACTCTCAGAAACAAACGGGCCGTCATTTGACGGCCCGTTTGTTTCTGTCCCCTTGCTCACCGACTCAGCGCTTGGCCTTGAGATAGGTCTCGCTTGCCATATCACGGATTTCAATGGTCAGACTGTCAATCGATGCAGCATGTTGTTCCAGCAACGGCATCAGACGCTCCGCCAGTCCGCGCTTACAATCATTGTCCCGACCGGACAACAGCGCCAGCTCCACATGAATAAAATTCCGGGCATCACCGCCTTCCCCCACTTGCCACTGATGGCAAGGATAAGCGCGGGATTTGACCGATGCAGGCTCAAAGACCCCACACGTCAGTAACGACTGGTGCAAATCTTCCAGCAACGCGGCAACATTCACCCGCTCCGCGACAGGATCAGCAAATTCCAATTTCAGGTGTGGCATACGTCTCTCCTTGATGCTCAGGCATTCCCTGTAAATTCCGTCAATCGCCGTCTAAATTAGCCGATTTTACTGGCCCAGGCGACCACACAGTCCTGAAATCCTCTGTAGATCACTTTCCACGTACAAAACAACTGTCTACGCCCATTCCGGGAATGAAAAAAAGTTACAGCTCAGAGTTCACTTTTGGCCCTGAAATCGGTACAAACAACGAGGAGCTTGCTCAAGATTAAGGAAGTTTACATCTATCCGACGTATACTGACGTTGTTTTTGCCATCGGTATCAGGACGTCCCGAACTGAAAGGCAGACGACACTGAACACACTGCTGACCAGGGACAGTTGTGTGTTCAGTTTCGTCTGAATTTAGACATCACATAGATATGGAGAAAATCGTATGCGTCATCCTGTAGTTATGGGTAACTGGAAGCTAAACGGCAGCAAAGAGATGGTCACCAACCTGCTGACAGGTCTGGATGCCGCGCTGGCTGGCGTTGAGGGTGTTGACGTGGCCGTCGCGCCACCTGCGATGTATCTGGATCTGGCAGAGCGTCTGATTAGCCAGGGCAAGAGCAACATCATTCTGGGTGCTCAGAACGTCGATGTGAACGCCAGCGGCGCTTTCACCGGTGACATCTCACCAGAAATGCTGAAAGATTTCGGTGCCAGCCACATCATCATCGGTCACTCTGAGCGTCGTGAATACCACAACGAATCTGATGAATTCGTTGCCAAGAAGTTTGCCTTCCTGAAAGAGCACGGCCTGACTCCAGTTCTGTGTATCGGTGAATCAGAAGCACAAAACGAAGCCGGTGAAACTGTGGCGGTTTGTGCTCGTCAGCTGGACGCTGTGATCAAAACTCAGGGCGTGGAAGCGCTGAATGGCGCCATCATCGCTTACGAACCAATCTGGGCGATCGGGACCGGTAAAGCAGCAACCGCACAACAGGCGCAAGAAATTCACGCAGCAATTCGTGCGCACATTGCTTCCTTCAGCGAAGAAGTCGCGAAGAAAGTCGTGATCCAGTACGGCGGTTCTGTGAAAGCAGGCAATGCGGCTGAGCTGTTCGCGATGCCAGACATCGACGGCGCTCTGGTTGGCGGCGCGGCGCTGGATGCAGAAGGTTTTGCTGCGATTGCAAAAGCCGCTGCTGAAGCGAAGAAATAAGACATCTGCCATCAGGTGCGGCCAGTGCTGCATCTGATGTCGCAGCCTTTCAGAAGGCTGTAAATACAAAAAAGCCGACTTCAGGTCGGCTTTTTTAGTTCAGCTTCAGTTCTGTGGTATCAGAACAGCTTGTCCGCAACTGCATACAGATCTTTGCGAACCGGACGCTTCATGTTCTCGATCGCATCAATGATGTCGTGGTGCACCAGTTTCTCGTTCTGAACACCCACACAACGGCCACCTTCGCCCTGAATCAGCAGATCCACTGCGTAAGCACCCATGCGTGAAGCCAGAATCCGGTCGAATGCCGTTGGCTGACCACCACGCTGAATGTGACCCAGAACTGTGGCACGGGTTTCACGGCCGGTTTCAGACTCGATGTATTTCGCCAGTTGGTTCACATCGGTCATCAGTTCGGTAATCGCGACAATCGCATGCTTCTTGCCTTTGTAGATACCTTCTTTGATCTTGGCCAGCAACTCTTCTTTGTGCAGACCGGTTTCCGGGGTGATGATGTATTCACAACCACCGGCAATCGACGCCATCAGCGTCAGGTCACCACAATGGCGGCCCATCACTTCCACAATGGAAATCCGCTGATGTGAAGACGATGTATCACGCAGACGGTCAATCGCGTCAATCACAGTATTCAATGCCGTCATGAAACCGATGGTGTAATCCGTCCCTGCCACATCGTTATCAATGGTGCCTGGCAGACCAATACATGGGTAACCCATTTCGGTCAGCTTTTTCGCCCCCATGTAAGAACCGTCACCGCCGATCACCACCAGTGCATCAATGCCATGAATCTTCAGGTTTTCAATCGCCTGAGCACGGACCTTCTCGTCACGAAACTCAGGGAAGCGTGCAGACCCAAGAAAAGTACCGCCCCGGTTGATCACGTCAGATACACTGGAACGGCTCAGCTTTTCAATACGGTTCTGATGCAAGCCCTGATAGCCATCGTATACACCGTAAACTTCCAGGCCTTCCGTTAAACCGGCACGCACTACACCGCGAATCGCTGCGTTCATACCTGGGGCGTCGCCGCCGCTGGTCAAAACACCAATCTTTTTAATCATGGTTACCCTCTGACTTTGGGAAATGAAAAATCCTTTCCTGCACGAGCTGGCCCAAGTCACCGACTCCGCCACGCACCCTCTGGGCTGCGACTCGCGTAAACTGTAACTTTCCTACTAATGTAGGAGTATTACAATTTAGAAAAATGATGTATTGATTCATATCACGTAAACTTGCCATGCGCCGAGAGACTTTTCCGCAGACTGGAATCCATCGTTCATTTTGTGCGGGAAGACGCTGCAAAGCTTTATGCCCCTAAGTATATCCTGAGTTTGCAATCTCAGCCGCTTCGTCATCGGACTCTCTGAGCATGGCTGTTTTTAGCCACATGGCCAGATAAATCTTCTCCGCAGTATAGCGGTTTTATGATGAAATTTAATAACAAAATTGACAAGTTCAGCATAGAGTGACAACAAAAAAAGCCACAACATCAAGTTGTGGCTGCTATATTACCCATTGAAAACAGAATTATTCACTGTATTTCTCTTTCCACTTCGCCGTGCATTCTGCTTGTTTCTCAGCCCGTAAATTCTTGTACTGAGTTTTTTGTTCCGGCGTCAGAAGATTCAGCATCTCATGACGTTGCTTCATCATGGCAACCCGACGATCAATCTGCTGATCAGACATCTGTTTCGCCAGCGCCCGGACTGCATTTTCATCAAAGTTATCTGCCAGCATCAATGCCTGCATTTTGTCGTGGTTGGCCTGCATTGCCTCACGACCTTGCATCATCTGTTCACGCATCCCGTCTTTATAACTTTCCCGCAGGCTGCGCATCTGCGCTTTCTGGGCATCACTCAGATTCAATGAACGGAGAATACTGCGATCTGCATGTGGCCCGCCGCAACCGTCAAAGTCCCGGCCATGATGACCTTTGCCGCTGGCCAGTGCGGAGACTGACCCCAGCATCAGTGGCACCGCCAGCACAATGGCAACCCGACGTTTCATGACTTGGCTCATCATCTTCTTCATCATTTATCTCGCTCTGTTGGTCTCTGTTACCCCTGAGTCTACGCCCCAGCAGGTAAAGGGTTGTCGTGAAAACGTAAAGCTGGGTAAAGCACTGTTATCCTGCTTGGCCTGCATACGGCCATAAGAGATACTTAAATGTATAGTGAACTGGCACGAAGATTGGTATGGCAAATATACTTTTAGTCGATGACGACAACGAATTAACGGCACTGCTCAGCGACATTCTTCAGTTAGAGGGATTCTCCGTCCGCATCGCCCATAACGGCGAGCAGGGTCTGCTGATGGCAGACGACGACACCGACCTGATCCTGCTCGATGTGATGATGCCAGCAATGAACGGGATTGAAATGCTGCGAAAACTCCGTGAAACCCGTAGTACCCCAGTGCTCATGCTGACGGCTAAAGGTGAAGAGATTGACCGGGTGTTAGGGTTAGAGCTGGGCGCAGACGACTATCTGCCCAAACCATTCAGTGACCGGGAACTGCTGGCAAGAATGCGAGCCATTCTGCGACGCGCCCGTCTGGTGCAGGAAAACCCACAGGAAACCGACAGTCTCACCTATCTGGACCTGACGATTTATCCCGGCCGCCAGGAAGTGACCTGCAATGGCATCCCCATCGAGATGACAGCCACAGAGCTGGCGCTGCTGAGTCACCTGATCCGTCACCCGGGCACTGTGGTTACCAAGCATACCTTGAGTCTGGAGGTTCTGGGCAAACGTCTGGCCCCCTTTGACCGAGCCATTGATATGCATGTCTCGAACCTGCGCAAAAAACTACCGCCAAGAGCGGATGGTAAGCCACGGATCAAAACCCTGCGCGGCAAGGGTTACCTCTTTGTGGAGGCTGGATGAAGCTGCCGATGCTCAACCGGCTATCCAGCCGGATCTTCGCAATCTTCTGGCTGACGCTGATGCTGGTTGTGCTGGTGCTGTTATTGCTGCCTCACCTGGATCCCCGAGCCCAACACACCATTCCCAAGCCGGAGCTGGAGCGATATCAGGCCGCAGCAGAACGCATTTCAAATCGCCTGAGTCATGGGCAGGGTCGTCTGGAAGACAAGCTGCTGCCGCTGGCTGATCCCAAGCGCCACAAAGGCATGCAACTCTATTTTACCAGCCTTGACGGTGAACTGCTGACCCCGCACGAACGGACCAAAGCCCTGCGGAACTTCATTACGAGTGCCGATAGCCCGGACAACCCAAGACAGAAACTCTACGGCCGCTGGATGGTCGCCGGGCCATTTCTGATCAGCGATCAGAGACAAAGCGCGCTGATGTACATCGGTCGGTTTACTCATCGGCCACCGCCCTTTTTCCTGCGCATCCTCGACCAGCCATTTCATCTGTTACTGTTGACAATGCTCGTCAGCACACCATTGCTGCTCTGGCTGGCCTGGGCGCTCAGCCGCCCCGCCCGAAAGCTGCAACAGGCCGCCCAACGCGTTGCCAGCGGTCAGTTTACCCAGGATCCGACACTGGAAACTTCGGGGCCGCAAGAATTCCGTCAGGCCGGGGCCAGCTTCAACCAGATGGTGAGTTCGGTGAACCAGATGATCAGCGGTCAGCAGCGGTTGCTGTCCGACATCTCCCACGAGCTGCGCTCGCCGCTGACCCGGCTTCGAATGGCCACAGCGCTCGCCCAGCGTAAGCAGGGCAACAGTCAGGAACTCGACCGGATTGATACCGAAGCCGAACGGCTCGAAGCGATGATCGCCAAACTGCTGGAGCTGTCGCGTATGCAAATCCACGGTCAGGAAGCTCGCGAGCAAAGCGATGCGGTCAGCCTGTGGCAAGACATGCTGGATGATGCAGAGTTTGAAGCCAGTCAGCATCAGAAATCGCTGACCTGTGGCCCTCTTCTGCCCTGGCCGCTGACCGGCAATGCTGAGCTGCTGATCAGTGCACTGGAGAATGTCGTTCGCAATGCCATCTACTATGGCAAAGACCGGGTCGATGTGCAGTTCAGTGCCAATGACCACAGCCTGACCATCACGGTGGATGACAATGGCAGCGGGGTACCGGATGAAGAACTGAAAGATATCTTCCGACCCTTCTACCGGGTATCCACGGCCAGAGACCGTCACAGCGGCGGCACCGGGCTCGGGCTGGCTATCACGGAAAATGCCATTCGCCAGCACAATGGCAGTATCACGGCCAGTCCGAGTCCGCTCGGGGGACTGAGAGTCACCCTGACGCTGCCACTGGCTCCCCAGGGACAGCCCCTAGCGACTTCAGTCTCTGCATAATCTGTCGGACGACCTTCCCTAACCGGCTACGGGGAAAGTCGTTCATCCGAGCATCACGCCCTGTGTTACCGCGCTGGTTTGCCTACCACAAGACAGGCTACAATAACGCTTTTGCCGTTGTGAAACTTGAGCATGTTTGATATTGCCCTGTATGAACCTGAAATTGCGCCCAATACGGGCAACATTATCCGCCTGTGTGCCAATTGCGGTGCAAATCTGCACCTGATTGAGCCGCTGGGGTTTGATCTGGAAGAGAAAAAACTGCGCCGTGCCGGGCTGGATTATCGCGATCTGACCCATGTTCATCGCCACGCGGATTTCGAAACCTTTCTGGCAGCCACTGCCGGACGTCGCCTGTTCGCCTGTACCACCAAGGCGACTCAGTACCACACACAAGCCCGTTTTCAGGCAGGGGATATTTTGCTGTTTGGCCCAGAAACCCGGGGCCTGCCACTTGAGGTGATCGAAAGTTTAGCGCCGGAACAGCGCCTGCGTATTCCCATGCATCCAGACAGCCGCAGCCTGAACCTGTCCAATGCCGCAGCAATTATTGCGTATGAAGCCTGGCGTCAGTTTGACTTTGCCGGGGCAAAATAAGCCGGGGCAAAAACGCAAAAGGGGCCTAATGGCCCCTTTTGCTTCGCAACGATACAATGTCAGATACCGTCACCGGCAATAAACGTCTGATACACACCGTTGAACTGCTGATCCATATCCATTGAGGGTTTATCCGAACTAGGCCGACCCACGATTTTTGCCGGCACACCGGCAACCGTGGTATGCGCAGGCACTGGCGCCAGCACCACAGAGCCAGAACCAATCTTAGCTCCTTCACCGACTTCAATGTTCCCCAGGATTTTCGCACCCGCGCCGATCATTACCCCTTCACGAATTTTCGGGTGACGATCGCCACACTCTTTACCCGTACCGCCCAGGGTCACATCCTGAAGAATCGACACATCATTTTCAATCACTGCCGTTTCACCAATCACGATACCTGTGGCATGGTCAAACATGATGCCCTGTCCAATCCGGGCTGCCGGGTGAACATCCACCTGACAGCTCACAGAAATCTGGTTCTGAAGATATACTGCCAGGGCTTCCCGGTTTTGTTTCCACAGCCAGTTGGCCACCCGATAGCCCTGCAAGGCGTGATAACCTTTCAGATAGAGTAAAGGCACAGAGAACTTGTTGATGGCCGGGTCTCGCTCAACCACAGCCCGGATATCACAGGCAGCCGACTCTGTAATCATTTGATCTGCGGCATACGCCTCTTCAATCACCTCGCGCACAGCCATCGCAGGCATCGACGGTGTTGCCAGCTTATTCGCCAGAATATAGCTGAGTGCAGCCCCAAGATTATCGTGTTTAATGATGGTGGCATGGTAAAAACTAGCCAGCATCGGTTCCTGTTCCGTCAGTACGATCGCTTCCTGCTTGATGGTTTTCCAGACGGCTTTCTGTTGACACTCCCTCACGTCGTCCCCTGTATATCCTTTCTGTATATGCACCATATAACTGCCTCCGCCCGATATCCGGCTGCTTGACAGTGAGTCTGGATATCACTTTAAACTTCTCAGCAAAAAAAACAACGCGGGCTTCACTGCCCGCGCTGTTTTATTCTGATTGCGTCTCCTGGAGGGCGTTATTCATCTTTCTTCGCCCTGGCCAGCAGATCTCTGGCCGCCTCTCGGGCATCTTTGCCCTGATAAAGCACCTGATAAATCTGTTCGGTAATCGGCATATCCACACCAAAGCGCTGGGCAAGCACCCAGACTTCCTTGGTGTTACGGTATCCTTCGACCACCTGGCCAATACTCTGTTGCGCTTCATCCACAGCTTTGCCCTGACCCAGTGCCAGACCGAAACGTCGGTTCCGGGACTGATTATCGGTACAGGTCAGCACCAAATCACCCAGGCCAGCCATCCCCATGAAGGTTTCCGGCTGTGCACCCAACGCTGCCCCGAGACGGCACATTTCTGCCAGTCCGCGGGTAATCAAGGCCGTTCGGGCGTTGGCCCCGTAACCGATGCCATCAGACATCCCAGCGCCGATCGCAATCACGTTCTTCACTGCACCGCCGAGCTGCATACCAATAAAATCACTGTTGCTGTAAACCCGAAAGCTTTTATCGCAATGGATTTTATCCTGCAGATCTTTCACGAAACCGGCATCCGGAGAGGACACAGAAATCGCAGTCGGCAGACCAGCGGCCAGCTCTTTGGCAAACGTCGGGCCAGAAAGAACCGCCAGCGGAATGCTTTCCCCCAGAATTTCATGGGCGACATCCTGCAGCAATCGACCGGTTTCCGGCTCCAGACCTTTGGTAGCCCAGCAAATCCGGGAGTCTTCACGCAGGAATGGCTGCATCTGTTTCAGCACATCCGCAAAAGCATGGCTGGGCACCACCAGCAATAAATCCCGGCTGGCTTTCACCGCAGCTTCCAGATCGGCAGTCAGGATCAATGATTCAGGAAAAGCCACGCCCGGCAAAAACGCCTCGTTGGCCCGATCGGTTTCCAACTGTGCGATATGGGCCGGATTATGGCCCCACAGAATGACATTGGCCCCATTCCGGGCTAATGAAATGGCCAGTGAGGTGCCGTAAGAGCCGGCACCTAGCACTGACATCGTAATTGCGTTCTCAGTGGTTGAAGTCATGCGTACCCGCCAATCAGGCTTCAGAGCTTTCCTGGCTGCCTTCAGCCTGGCTTTGCAGGTAGTTCATGAACAGCGCATCAAAGTTGACCGGTGCCAGGTTCAGTTGCGGGAAGGTCCCTTTCACAACCAGGCTGGAAATAGTTTCGCGCGCATATGGGAACAGGATGTTCGGGCAGAATGCACCCAGGCAATGGGCCAGCTGAGGCGCTTCCATACCAGAAACAGAGAAAATACCACCCTGCTGCACTTCACACAGGAAAGCAGAATCTGAGTCATTGTTCACAGTCACCGTCAGACGCAGAACGACTTCATACACGCCTTCTGCCAGCTCACGACTTTGCGTATCCAGATCCAGTTTCACTTCCGGGTTCCATTCTTTCTGGAACATTTCAGGTGAGTTCGGAGCTTCGAAAGAGACATCTTTCAGGAAAATGCGTTGGATTTGGAAGTTCTGTTGCGCTTCGTGGTTCGCTGCTTCAGCCATGATATTGTCCTTTTTCTGAGGATTTCGCGCTTGGAAATCTGTCATTGTGCCGGGAGCCGCCCGGCCTGAGTAATAAGGGTAGCCAAAATACACAGCTACCCGAGCGTTCAAAATCTTACTTCTTTCCTTTGACCAGAGGCATATTGGCCTCATTCCAGGAAATCAAACCGTCTTTCAGCAGGTTCACATTACTGAAGCCAGCTTTGTGCAGCAGGTTGGCACTTTCCTGCGCCGTCTGACCTGTTTTGCACACCACAATGATGGGGGCTGACTTATACTTTTCAAGCGGTGCCAGTTTCTCGGCTTTAATTTCGCTTGGCAAAATGTGAAGTGCACCAGCAATATGGCCACGCTGAAACTCATCTTTGTTTCGAATATCGACAAAAATGCCGTCTTCACGATTGACCATCACTGTCGCCTGATTCGGTGTCACTACGGCATAACCCGCTGTTTTCTGCTTTACGATTGAAGCGAGCAGGGCCACAACCAGACCCACCCAGACCAGGGACAATATCGGATTACTCGTCACAAACTCTATGAATTGCTGCATGATTTTCGCTCTATCCACCTTCACCGGCTGCCCGAAGAACGGCCAGCGGCAAGATTCAACCAAATTTAAGGAAACTGAGTATACCTGTGGCCGGAATGAAGTACAGCCACCCGCCGCATTTACGCGTCACGGCTCACTGCTTTCAGTCTCGTTATCCCGGTGTCCGATGGCCTTGCCTATCACTAAAATAGAAAAAAACGCATGTTCCGGACTTACGCTCGCGGACCGAATTGAATATATTTTATGTCGTAAAGATAACAAACCATTTACAGCGTAGTTTGATCTGAACTACAAAGTGTTGGTTATTTTGTAGTAAAATTACCGACCTGACTCCTTACCTGAGCGCCCTGGTAGACGACATCGCCGGTTGTTGAGGTAATTGGTCTACATTTTTCAGATTGTTCATATTGATGGAGAGGACAGCTTATGTCTGCTAAGAAGCCACTGGCTCTGGTAATTCTGGACGGTTGGGGTTATCGCGAAGATACAGCCAACAACGCAATTGCCAACGCCAACACCCCGGTTCTGGATAACCTGATGGCAAACGAAGCCAACACCCTGATTTCTGCCTCTGGCCTGGACGTCGGCCTGCCTGACGGTCAGATGGGGAATTCAGAAGTCGGCCACACCAACATCGGTGCCGGCCGTGTGGTCTATCAGGACCTGACCCGGATTGCCAAAGCGATCTCCGACGGTGAATTCCAGCACAACCCTGCGCTGGTCAATGCCATGGACAGCGCGATTTCTGCCGGAAAGGCCGTCCATATCATGGGCCTGATGTCACCGGGCGGTGTTCACAGCCATGAAGACCACATCGAAGCGGCTGTGAAAATGGCTGCCGAACGTGGTGCAGAGCACATCTACCTGCACTGCTTCCTAGATGGTCGTGATACGCCACCACGCAGTGCCCAGGCTTCTCTGGAGCGTTTTGATGCCCTGTTTGCCCAGCTGGGTAAAGGCCGCACCGCTTCTCTGGTTGGCCGTTACTACGCCATGGACCGGGACAACAACTGGGAACGCGTTGAAGTCGCTTACAACCTGCTCACCGCAGCAAAAGCCGAGTTTTCTGCTGAGTCTGCGGTCGCTGGCCTGCAAGCGGCCTATGCCCGTGATGAAAACGACGAATTCGTGAAAGCCACTGTGATCCGTGCTGAAGGCCAGCCGGATGCAGCAATGCAGGATGGCGATGCCGTTATCTTCATGAACTTCCGCGCTGACCGCGCCCGTCAGATCACCCGCGCTTTCCTGCCGGAGTTCACTGGCTTTGCCCGTCAGCATTTCCCTGCGCTGCACTTCGTCATGCTGACTCAATATGCGGCAGACATTCACCTGCCATCGGCTTTCCCACCGGAAAGTCTGGAAAATACCTTGGGTGAGTGGCTGGCGAAGCAAGGCAAGACACAGCTGCGTATTTCTGAAACTGAGAAGTATGCGCACGTCACCTTCTTCTTCAATGGCGGCGTCGAAGACGAATTTGACGGTGAATCCCGCGCACTGGTCGCGTCACCAAAAGTGGCAACATACGACCTGCAACCTGAAATGAGCGCACCTGAACTGACCGACAAACTGGTTGCGGCGATCAAAAGCGGCGAGTTCGACATGATCATCTGTAACTATCCAAATGGTGACATGGTTGGTCACACCGGTGTCTACGATGCCGCAGTGAAAGCCTGTGAAGCGATTGATGAAAGCATCGGCCGCGTCGTTGAAGCAATCAAAGAAGCCGACGGCCAGCTGCTGATCACAGCCGACCACGGCAATGCTGAAATGATGATCAATCCGGAAACCGGCGGCGTGCACACCGCGCACACCAACCTGCCTGTTCCGCTGATTTACGTCGGTGACAAAGCACTCACTCTGAAAGAAGACGGCAAGCTGTCTGATCTGGCACCGACCATGCTGTCCTTGACCGGGCTTCAAATCCCGTCAGAGATGACTGGTCAGGTGCTGTACGATCTGAAATAATCCTGGACATGCGGGCATTATTTTATCGTACATACTGTACTCTGCGCGCCAGTGCCTTCGGCACTGGCGCTTTGCTATGTCTGGCGTTTTCCTCCTTGGTTCTGGCTGACAATCAGAATCAGCTGGAAGGCATGAAACAGGAAATCGTCCGCCAGCAACAGCAGTTGAGCCATAAAAAACAGCAACTCAGTGAAGTACAGAAAACCCTGAAGCGGCAGGAACTGGCCATTGCCAGCACAGCCGGAAACATTCGTCAGGCGGAGCAGAAAATTGACACACTGACCCGCTCTATCAGCCAACTGGAAAAAGAACAACAGGCACTCGTGCAGCGCCAGATCGGCCAGCGGGAACAACTGAAAGCCCTCATCACCAGCCACTATAAACTCGGAAAAGCCTCACCTCTGGCCAACTTATTGGGTGAAAATGACGCTTCCCAACTGGAACGCATGACAGAATATGCCGCCCGCCTGACTCTGGCCCGCAGCAAAGCACTCGATGAACTGGCCGCAACAGATACTGAAATCCAGCTCAAAAAACACCAGTTGACGGAACAGCGTCGTACCCAGCAAAACCTGCTGGCTCAACTGAAAAAAGACCGGGCCTCACTACTCACCAGACAGAAAGCCCGTCAAAGTACAGTCAGACAGCTGCAAGGCCAGCTCAGTGCTGATAAACGTTATCTGACCGAGCTGAAAGACAACGAAACCCGCCTGGTCAGTGAAATCGCCAAAGCCAGAAAAGCCGCAGAAGAAGCCGCGCGACGTGCTCAGGTCAGGATGAGCGGCCTGAACACATTAAAAGGCAAGCTGCCCTGGCCGGTGAAAGGCAGTGTGATTCACAACTATGGCAGCCCACTGAAAGGCGAGCTGCGCTGGAAAGGCATGGTGATCAGCAAGTCCATTGGCAGTGAAGTGAAAGCGGTTCATGACGGAAAAGTCGTCTTTGCCGACTGGCTGCGCGGTTACGGCTTGATGGTCGCGATTGACCATGGTCATGGTGATATGAGCTTTTACGGCTACAACCAGACAGTGCTGAAAAAGGTTGGCGATACCGTCCGGGCCAATGAAGCCATTGCGCTGGTCGGTGACAGTGGCGGACAGGAAGCACCAGGGCTGTATTTCGAAATCCGTCGCAAAGGAACACCCACCAACCCGCGTCCCTGGCTGACCCGGTAAGCACAGAGAGAACACTCAGGTCGTTTTTCCACGAACAGGACAAGGATGGTTCGCATGAAGTGGTTTGTTCGTTTCAGTCTGTTCTGGCTGCTGACACTGCCCTGCGGTGCTCAGGCAGCCAGGCTTGCGATCGTCATTGATGATCTCGGTTATCAGCTGATGCCCTCTCCCCTATCTGCCCTGCCGCCGCAAATCAGCATATCGGTATTACCGGATACGCCCTTCGATCAGCAAACTGCCCGTCAAGCGCATCAGGAACAGCGGGATGTCCTGCTCCACATGCCCATGCAACCCAGCCGATCGGCGCCACTGGAGCTGACCACACTGACAGCCGCCATGAAGAAAGACGAGCTACAAACCAAACTGCGACACGCACTGACCCGAGTGCCCGGTGCGATTGGGGTGAACAATCACATGGGCAGCGCCCTGACAGAAAATCCGATAGCCATGCGCTGGGTGATGGAAGTGCTCAGACAGCAGCAACTGGGTTTTCTCGACAGCCGCACCACACCCAACTCAGTCGCCGAACGGCAGGCGCAGGCCGCTCATATCCCGGCCCTCCGCCGCCATGTTTTCATCGATCATGTCCCGACTGAAGCCTTCATCCGTCGTCAGCTCAGGCGCGCTATCCGACAAGCTCAAAAACAGGATATCGTCATCGCCATCGGCCATCCTCACCCGGTGACCTTAGCCACCATCACGGCGATGCTGCCGGAAATGCAGCAAGCGGTGACTCTGGTCCGTCTTTCTGAACTCTTTACACCGACCGGATAACAGGCACAAAAAAAGCGGCGTGCCTGCGCACACCGCTTCTTCAGCATTCCGATCGCTGGATTAGTCCCAGCTCAGAATCACTTTGCCAGACTGGCCAGAACGCATCACATCGAAGCCTTTCTGGAAGTCATCCACAGTATAGTGGTGAGTAATGATTGGTGTCAGATCCAGACCAGACTGAATCAAACTGGCCATCTTGTACCAGGTTTCAAACATTTCACGACCGTAGATGCCTTTGATCACCAGACCTTTGAAGATCACCTGTGTCCAGTCGATCCCCATATTGGATGGTGGAATTCCCAGCATCGCAATCTTACCGCCGTGGTTCATGCTTGATAGCATGCTGTTGAAAGCCGCTGGAACACCCGACATCTCCAGGCCTACATCGAAGCCTTCCGTCATCCCCAGCTCAGACATCACGTCTTCCAGCTTCTGCTCGGCCACGTTCACCGCACGGGTCACACCCATTTTGCGCGCCAGTTCCAGACGGTACTCGTTCACATCAGTGATCACCACGTGACGGGCACCCACATGCTTCGCCACAGCCGCAGCCATGATCCCAATTGGGCCAGCACCGGTGATCAGAACATCTTCACCCACCAGATCGAAAGACAACGCTGTGTGGACCGCGTTACCAAACGGGTCAAAAATCGAGGCCAGATCGTCTGAAATATTGTCTGGGATCTTGAACGCGTTAAACGCCGGAATCACCAGATACTCAGCAAAAGCACCTTCACGGTTGACGCCCACACCAATGGTATTCCGGCACAGGTGTGTCCGGCCACCACGACAGTTCCGGCAGTGACCACAAGTAATGTGACCCTCGCCAGAAACGCGATCGCCGATTTCAAAACCACGAACTTCCTGACCAATGGCTACCACTTCACCCACATATTCGTGGCCGACCACCATAGGAACAGGAATTGTATTCTGGGACCATTCATCCCAGTTATAGATGTGCACGTCAGTCCCGCAGATTGCGGTTTTTCTGATTTTGATCAGCAGGTCGTTATGGCCAATCTCAGGCTTGTCGACCTCCGTCATCCAGATGCCTTCTTCCGGCTTTAGTTTGGAGAGAGCTTTAATTTTCATGTGACTTTCCACTAGGTGCTCAGAGGCGTACCCTCACGCCTCTGCCGCAAAATCGGTATGGTTCAGATAATACCCATATCTTGGCCGATACGGATAAAGACATCAATTGCACGATCCAACTGCTCAGGACTGTGCGCCGCAGACATTTGTGTCCGGATGCGCGCCTGACCTTTTGGTACGACCGGGTAAGAGAAGCCCACGACGTAAATGCCTTCTTTCAATGCACGCTCGGCAAACTCAGCCGCCAGCTTGGCATCACCCAGCATAATCGGAATGATCGCGTGATCTGCTCCCGCCAGCGTAAAGCCCGCTTCAGACATGCGACGACGGAAATGCTCCGCATTTTTCCACAGCTGGGCACGCAAATCGCTGCTTTCAGCCAGCAGATCCAGCACACGAATCGATGCAGACACAATCGCCGGTGCCAGTGAGTTGGAGAACAGATAAGGACGTGAACGCTGACGCAGCCAGTCAATCACTTCTTTCTTACCCGCCGTATAACCACCGGACGCTCCGCCCAGTGCTTTACCCAGCGTGCCCGTGATAATGTCGATGCGATCAATTACATCGTGGTATTCGTGTGTCCCGCGACCATTATCACCCATAAAACCGACGGCGTGAGAGTCATCGACCATCACCAGCGCATCGTATTGATCGGCCAGATCGCAAATCGCCGGCAGGTTTGCCACCACACCGTCCATTGAGAAAACACCGTCGGTGACAATCAGCTTGTGGCGCACACCCGCTTCATTGGCTGCAATCAGCTGTTGTTCCAGCTCCGCCATATCATTGTTACCGTAGCGGAAACGTTTTGCTTTACACAGACGAACACCGTCAATGATCGAGGCGTGGTTCAGCGCATCAGAAATAATGGCGTCTTCAGGGCCCAAAATGGTCTCGAACAGACCCGCATTTGCATCAAAACAGGAAGAGTAAAGAATGGTGTCTTCCATGCCTAAGAAGGCCGACAGCTTACTCTCCAGCTCTTTATGTGCGTCCTGCGTACCGCAGATAAAACGCACTGAAGCCATACCAAAACCGTGCTCATCCATGCCTTGTTTGGCAGCCTCAATCAACGCCGGGTGGTTCGCCAGACCCAGATAGTTGTTGGCACAGAAGTTCAATACGTGATCACCTGAAGTGATCTCAATATCGGCCTGCTGTGCTGAAGTGATCACACGTTCGCTCTTGTATAATCCTTCCGCTTTCACTTCCTGAATCTGATCGGCGATCTGTTGATAAAAGGCAGCTGACATTTTGCTCTCCAAACTTGTAAAGGCGTTTTTGCCAATTTCGACGAACAACATACTAAAAACTTAGTCGTTAATCGCTACAATGTTACAAAGTTACTCGAATTTTAAGAGCTAAACTCTGAATCGTCGACAACTATGAAACATCCCTTCTGACTTGATTACAATAATGTGATTCAAGTTGGAGAACGACTTCCCGCCCCTGAGCACTGGTCAGAGGTCTTATAATGCTGAGGATCTGCAGCACCCCCTGATAGATCACCGCCTTGGTGATTTTGGCCTGAGGAGCCTGCGCCGTCTGATAACAAATCCAGCTGCTGGCCACCAGTTTGAGTGTATTAGCCAGACTCTGCAGTTCCTCATCGTCAAGCGTCACCAGACCCAGCGTCCGGAAATGCCGCATCACAGTCATGATGTCCTGATGGAGGTTTTCCTGAGCTTGCAGGTATTTATGCTGCAATTCCGAGTCCCGGCTCAGGATATCCGGCAAATTGGCATAGAAAAAACGGTAACGCCACATCAGCATGAAGACCGCATCCAGGTACTGCAGCAGGCTGTCTGAAGACAGCGCGGCTTCCTCACGCGGCTGAAAGCGAACGCGCAACTCCTGAGCGTATTCATCAAAAATACAGTGTATAATCTCTTCCTTATTTCGGAAGTGGTAATACAGATTGCCGGGACTGATGCCCATATGTGCCGCAATATGGTTGGTGGTCACATTCGGTTCACCATTTTCATTAAAAAGTTCCAATGCGGCATGGATAATTTTATCGCGGGTTTTCATAGGCCTCTCACTTGCATCGCCCTTGGCAGACAGGGTTTGTGAACATTGTGGGGTCAAAATCAAGATCAACAAACCTCGATGATGTTATCATATCTATTGACGAATTATTGACGCGGTGGTGCGGTTCCTCTGCTATCTTGCAGAACTCTGACCACTGAGTTCATCTGACAGAAAACTGGAAGTGCCATGATTATAGTGACTGGTGGCGCCGGCATGATCGGCAGCAACATTGTAAAAGCGCTCAACGAGCAGGGGTATCGTGACATTCTTGTTGTCGACAACCTCAAAAATGGAACTAAATTTGCCAATCTGGTGGATTTAGACATTGCTGACTACATGGACAAAGAAGACTTCATCACACAAATCATGGCCGGTGATGAGTTCGGGCCTATTGAAGCCGTCTTCCACGAAGGCGCTTGCTCTGCCACCACGGAGTGGGATGGCAAGTATATGATGCTCAACAACTACGAGTATTCCAAAGAGCTGCTGCATTATTGTCTGGAGCGCGAGATTCCGTTCCTGTATGCCTCCTCTGCCGCAACTTATGGCGGCCGTGACCGTGACTTCATTGAAGAAAAAGAGTATGAAGGTGCGCTGAACGTCTACGGCTACTCTAAGCAACTGTTTGACAACTATGTCCGCCGCCTGTGGCAGGATGCCGAGGCACATGGTGAAACCCTGTCGCAAATTACCGGCTTCCGTTACTTCAACGTTTATGGTCCGCGAGAGCAACACAAAGGCAGCATGGCATCGGTCGCATTCCACCTGAACGAGCAACTCTCCAAAGGCGATAACCCTAAACTGTTTGAAGGTTCTGAAACCTTCCAGCGTGACTTCGTCTATGTGGGTGACGTTTGCAAAATGAACCTGTGGTTCTGGCAAAACGGCGTATCCGGCATTTTCAACTGTGGTACTGGCCGTGCCGAGAGCTTCCAGGCTGTCGCTGATGCTGCCATCAAGCACCACGGCAAAGGCAAGGTTGAAACTGTACCATTCCCGGAACACCTGAAAGGCCGCTATCAGACGTATACTCAGGCAGATCTCTCGAAAGTACGGGCCGCCGGTTATCAGGACGAATTCAAGACCGTTGCTGAAGGCGTTGCCGAATATATGGCGATTTTAAATCGTTAAACCATCCTAATTTTGAGAAGCGGCACAGAGTTCAGCATCAACATAAAATGTGCCGCTATTTTCTTCGCTGAGAAAAACGATTGATGACGATGAAGACTTATGTTGTCAGCTTAGCGCGCTCCACCGAGCGTCGTGAGCATATGCAGGCCCTTTTATCACAGGCAGGGATCCCTTTTGAATTCTTTGATGCTGTCGATGGAACGGCATCTGATCAATTCCTGCACTGTAACAAAGCGGTCCCAGAGCTGACGTTTAAGCGGAAAGGCTATCATCTTGTTCCGGCTGAAATCGCCTGTTTTGCCAGCCATTTTGCGCTGTGGGAAAAATGTGTCGAGCTGGATGAGCCCATTGTGATTCTGGAAGATAACGTCGCATTATTGACGGAAAATATTCCAACATTACTCGCAGAGCTGAGACAGCATATTGAACAGTGTGGATACATCAAGCTGTCGGCACATCAGCCCAGTCAATATACAGCTGTGTTCGATATCGATGGAAAATATTCGCTGGGTTTGTATCGTAAAGGAACCTGTGGCACCAGTGCATACATCCTTTCGCCTACAGCAGCCAAACAGTTCATCCAGCATGCTCAATCTTTTATTGAACCTGTCGATGACTACATGGAGAAACCGTGGCGCCATGGCGTCAAAGCCTACCATGTGTTTCCTTCCGTCTTAGAGCGCTCACAAACCAAAACAGTTATTGGCACCACACGAAAACAAAAGCACCCTGTGGGACTGTCCCGCAAATTATACATTGAAGGTTTCAGAGCTTATGAAACCCTGATGAGAACGCTGACCAAAGTGATCTGAAAGTCAATCTGTATTGCCCCTGACAATTCAAAAACTAGAGCAACCCGAAATGCAACTTGATGCGAGATTAAAACAACTCCTGGACTCAAAAGGCTTTTGCCTGGCAATGCTGTGCTGTGTCATTGGTTATATCCTGTTCAAACGCTCATACCGAGATGTCGGCGATATTTTCCAGAGCATCTTCATGCTGGCTTCGATCTGCGCATTGTATGTTGAACGGAAACAGTTCTGGAAAGACAAAATGCTGTGGGCTCTGCTGTTCGCAGTCGTGGTTCAGGTACTGAGTTGGGTTAATTCACGCGTGGATATTCCCGAGCTGGCCAACTCGACCCCACATATTGGCGCATTGGCAGATTTGTTCTTTTTCATCTTTATGGCTTACTGGCTCAAGGGCTCGATCAACAATGTTTATCTGGCCTGGTGGGCAATGTGTCTGGGCATACTACTGGCGTTTTACAGCCATTCCGACATTCTCCAACAAATTGAAATGGGCTTAAAAGGCATACGCATTGACTTCAATATTATCAATGCGCAATATCCGGCGATGTACAGTGGTGTCGGCTTTTTGCTGTCTTCCTTTTTCCTGATGAAATACGCTTGCCTGAGTATCAAGGAAAAAGGGCTCAAAAATATCACGTTGTTCATTTCAGCCCTGCTGCTGTTTGTTGCGTTTACTTTTGTCGTCATTACCACCCAATCCCGGCAGGTCTGGGTCGCATTGCTTGCAGCCTATGTCGTAGGTACCATCCTGTATGCCATTTTGCATAAAGAAAAACTCAATAAGCTGATCCTGGCTGGTGCATTTTCGCTAGTTGGCTTTGCATTTTACACTTACGCCAGTGTGCCCCTGGTCCATGAACGGGTACAGAAAGAGATGGGGACAGCCACATCAATTCTGACCAACGGCGATATGTCCAAGATTCCGTTTAATAGTGCCGGAACCCGTCTCCACCTCTGGTCCGAAGCGCTGAAATGGGTCAAAGAAAGACCGATTCTGGGCAGTGGTTACAACAGCAGAGTGAAGGTGATCCAGCTTGCCGAGCACTTCCCTGCAAATATCAAACAACACTTTACACACCTGCACAGCTCCCACATCGAACTGCTGGTGTCCTATGGCATTGTTGGCCTGCTGCTCATGTATTTTGTCTTTACCTGGGTGATTCGTGCCTCAATGTATGCCCCAGAAAAGCGGGGCGTGAATGAGGTCTTGCTGATTTCTCTGATGTTCACAATGTACTGGCTGACCGTGAATTTGTTTGAATCCTTCTTCTTTTCGAATAACGGTCAATGGATTCACAACGTGATGCTGGGAAGTTGCTATACCTTCTTCCTCACCTATAAACTCAGTGGCTCCCGTACGAAAGAACAAACTGCAAATGATTAAGAAAATACATGCCATTTGGCTAGGCAAAAAAATGCCACCACTTGCTTTTGTCTGCATTGATGACTGGCATAAACAAGGCTATGACTTCAAGCTTTGGACTGATGAAGATCCCCTGATTCAACAGTGGATCGCAGCTTGCCCCTTTGCAAAAACATGCCTGGACAAGGGATTGTTTGCTTTTGTCACCGATTACCTGCGATTAAAAATCCTTCAGCACGAAGGTGGCCTTTACCTGGATGTTGATGTCACTATCCAGCAAGACCCATTCCCACTCTTTGAAAACTGCAAATTTGCTGTGGGCTACGAGTCTGAAACTATGCTGGGAACGGCTTCGATTTACGCAGATCCAGACTCCGTCATCCTGAACCGACTTGTACATTTCTACGAAAAAGATATTTATCAATCCCCGCTTTATATGGGGCCAGAGATTATGACCGACTTCCTGATTGGTCAGAAACTGCACCAATCAGAAAGCTGCCAGCTTTATCCAGTAGAATATTTCTACAATTATCAGGGTGAACCAATGCATTTTGACAAACCGGACAATGCATACCTGACACACTGGTTCCAGCACAGCTGGAAAAAATCGAAAGGTCTGGTATTCCTGAAATCCAAGCACATGGGTCTTTTAGGGAAATTTTACGTCTGGCAGAAATATTGCTTCAAAAAATAACATGGGTGGCTCCTGTCTGCCGTAACCAACAGACAGAAACATTCACTGCAACAAGAGAGATTATCTTTTGACTACCGTTCAGAACCGCTTATCACAGGATGAACTGCCCCCTGGTTACCATCCCACTTTTCAGTGGTCATTTCTGCACCCCCGGCATTGGGGAACCTGGATCAGCATTTTTTTCCTTGGTCTGTTTGCCTTACTTCCCTGGCGAATTCGCGACCGTATCGCTGGTTTCGTGGGATTGCACATTGGCCGAAGAGTGAAAAAATCACGCCACCGGGCACGCGTGAATCTGACGCTCTGCTTTCCTGAATTGTCTGAAACGGAACGCGAAGCAAAAATTGATCAAATGTATTCTGTTGCTTCCCAGGTGGTTCTGGCAATGGGAGAACTGTTGTTTCGAAGCCGCAAACATTTGCAACAACGCACTCAGGTTTTTGGTCAGGAGCATCTGGACAAAGAGCTTGCTGCTGACAAATCCGTGATCATTTTAGTACCGCATTGCTGGGCTATCGATTTTCCAGCCATTTTCTGGGCCTCTCTCGGATTACCGGTTGTCGGACTGATAAAACCTCAACACAGGCAACCTGTTTTTGATTGGTTGATCAGTTGTCAGCGCCTGCAATATGGCGGGATCTGCTATGCTCGGGATGGTGGCTTGAAGCCCTACATTCGTGCGATCAAATCGGGCTTTCTGGGTTACTACCTGCCGGATGAAGACTTTGGTCCGGAACAAAGCCAATTCACCGATTTCTTCGCAACTAAAAAAGCGACGTTCTCCGGCTTAGGCAAAATCGCCAAACTGACAAACGCATCTGTTATACCGATGATCCCGGTATACAATACAGAAAACGGCAAATTTGAAATTCACATTTCTCCGGTACTGAATCCATTGCCGGGACCAGATGCCCAACACGATGCCAATCTGCTGGCTGAAGCTTTGGAAAAAATGGTCGCCCCTTATCAGGAGCAGTATATGTGGAATCTCCAACTGCTGAAAACCCGACCGGATGGCAGCAAACCCTACTGAATTTAAAAGTGCAGCGTCGTATGAAAATTTTAATAATCGGCCCTTCTTGGGTCGGCGATATGGTCATGTCACAGTGCCTGTACATCAGCCTGAAACAACGCCACCCTGAAGCCGAAATTGATGTGCTTGCACCCGCTTGGTGCCGCCCGATTCTGGAACGGATGCCTGAAGTGCACCGCGCCATTGAAATGCCCATCGGCCACGGAGAATTTAACCTGATGGGTCGTTATCGCATCGGGAAATCCCTGCGCGAAACAGGTTACGATCAGGCAATTATTATGCCGAACTCGGCTAAATCGGCTCTGATCCCACTCTTTGCCAGAATTCCGGTTCGCATCGGCTGGAAAGGAGAAAGCCGTTATGGGCTGCTGACCGACCTGCGCAGCAATAAGCGCGATTTTGGCCTGGTCATTGAGCGATACAGCGCCCTTGCTTATCCCAAAGCCGAGATGACGAGCAGTGCAGCGCTGCCGCCCTTGGCGAAACCAACACTGACAATTGACCTGAACAACCAAGCTGCAGCCATGTCCCGATTGTCACTAAGCCTGGATCGCCCAGTGGTTGGACTCTGCCCGGGTGCTGAATTTGGTCCCGCTAAACGCTGGCCAGAAGAATATTTTGCCCAGGTTGCACAACAGATGATTGAACAAGGCAAACAAGTCTGGCTGTTTGGCTCAGCCAAAGATCAGCCGGTTACAGCTGCAATCAAAAATGCCCTGCCTGGAGAACTGCAATCGTACTGCCATGATCTGGCCGGACAAACCAGCCTGATTGAAGCGGTAGATCTGCTGGCCGCCTGCCATACGGTTGTGAGTAACGATTCCGGCCTGATGCATGTGGCTGCCGCAGTCGGCTGTAAAATCGTCGCTATCTATGGTTCAACGTCGCCGGACTATACCCCGCCGTTGGCTGAAGAGGTGGCGATCATCCACACTGACATTGAATGCCGCCCGTGCTTTAAACGTGAGTGTCCATACGGGCACCTGAAATGTCTGAAAGAACTTCCGGCTGAACGCGTCATTCAAGCGATTGATACACTGTCGGCCAATCACTGAAAGAATGCGCCATGACTTTAAAACTTAGCCACAAAAATAGTAAGTTCACTTTTTACAGCCGGAATCTGCTGCGCTCATTGACCCCCAGAGTCATTTATCAGCGCAGACTCCGGTACCTGCTGAATACGCTTAATCAGTACGACCGACACGACATTGAGTCCAGGGTGAATTATTACCTCAAACACAATACGCCCTTTGAGCTGCCGACAGATAAATCCGTGCAGATCAAACGCTACCGTAAAAAGGGTCAAAGTGCGTACTACTATGATTTGAAAGAGTTCCTGAACTACTTCGAGCAGCAGCAAAAAGTAGCTTACCGTTTTGGCGATGAGACGCACGTGGAGCCCTATCCGTTTCTGGTCAAAGCCAGACCGATTGGGGACGATAACGCCAATGCTGTGCTGTTTAAACTGAACAAGGTCCGTCATTTCAACTTCATCGAAGACAGCCTGTCCTTCCGGGAGAAATCAGATATCATCGTCTGGCGAGGCGCCGCCTACCAGCCCAACCGGATTGCCTTTGTCCAGCAGTACTACAATCATCCGATGTGTGATGTCGGCCAGACCAACCCTTGCACCCCATCACAGCCATGGGAAAAAGGCTTCATGTCCATTGCGGACCAGCTTCGCTACAAGTTTATTCTCTGTCTTGAAGGCAACGATGTGGCCACCAACCTGAAATGGGCCATGTCTTCCAACTCACTGTGTATGATGCCAAAGCCCAAGTTTGAGACCTGGTTTATGGAAGGCACCCTGAAAGCCGGGATTCATTATGTTGAGCTGAAAGACGATTGTTCAGATATCGAAGAAAAGGTGCTTTACTACAGCCAGCATCCGGAAGCTGCTGAAGCCATCATCGCCAACGCCCATGAGCATGTCCATCAGTTCTGCCACCCTCAGCGGGAAAAACTGATTGGTCTGCTCGTCCTGAAAAAATATTTTGAACTGTCCGGCCAGTGGCAACCCGGTCAATAAGAGGCATGATGCTCCGATTTCTCTACACCTGCTTGCTCACACTGATTGCACCAGTTCTGCTGCTTTCCCTCTATAAAAAGCGCCCCGGTGTTTCACCGGTCGGCAAACGCTGGAAAGAACATTTTGGCTTCAGCGACAAAGTTCAAGGCCACCAGCCATTGTGGATCCATGCGGTTTCTGTTGGCGAAACGCTGGCCGTGACGCCGCTGATCAAAGCGCTGAAAGCCCGTCATCCGGCATTACCAATTCTGCTGACAACCACCACAGCGACCGGTGCGGAACAGGCTGCCAGACTTGGGGATCTGGTCGAGCACCGCTACATGCCACTGGATTTTCCCTGGGCACTGCGTCCTTTTCTGAAAAAGCAGCAACCTCGCGCCCTGTGTATCATGGAAACTGAACTCTGGCCCAACACCTTGGCAGCTGCCAAGCGCGTCGGACTCCCGGTCACCGTTCTGAATGCCCGCCTGTCTGAACGTTCCTGCCAGCGTTATGCCAAAGTGCAGCCACTCTTTCAACTGCTGGCAAACAACCTTGATCAAGTCCTCTGCCAGCACCAAGACGACGCCGAGCGCTTTCTCCGACTTGGCGTCCCCGGGCAAGCCGTACAAATCACTGGGTCGATTAAGTTTGATCTGTCACTGCCAGAAGGGCTGGCACAGGCCAGCGCGATACTGAGAGACGAACTGGGTCGCCAGCGTCCGGTCTGGATTGCGGCCAGCACTCACGACGGTGAAGACGAGCCAGTGCTGGATGCCCACCGCCAGATCCTGGCATCTTATCCGAATGCGCTGCTGATCTTGGTGCCGCGCCATCCGGAACGCTTTAATCAAGTGCATACCCTGTGCTTGCAGCACGGCTTTACCACCGCCCGCCGGACACAACCAAACAGTTCACTGTCAGACAAACAAGTCTATCTGGCTGATACCATGGGTGAAATGATGCTGCTGCTCGGCGCCTGTGATGTGGCCTTTGTCGGCGGCAGCCTGATTGGGGATAAAGTCGGTGGCCATAACCTGCTGGAGCCTGCGGCTCTGGCAAAACCTGTCCTCACTGGACCAAGCTATTACAATTTTACGGATATCACGACCCAGTTGCTCAATGCTAGCGGAGCAGAAGTCATCGACGATAGCAAAGCACTGGCTGAAACCGTCATGCGTCTATTGGACAACCAAGAGGCACAATCTCAGATGGGACAAGCCGCGCTGGATGTGGTCAAAGCCAATCAGGGCGCGATTGAACGCACCCTGACCGCACTCGAGGGCAGCATTGTCAGATAAACCCTGTCGCTGTGACGGTTGCTTGAACCGGTTTACCCCGCGTATCCAGCAAGCAGTTGCTGCCAATCCGCAGCCTGCCAGTGAATGCCCGCCTTATCAACCTCTTTCACAAAAGAGCGATGCAGGCGGGACAGATTGGCTTCTTTCCAATGTTCACCGTCCGCCAAACTGCACTTATCAAAATCGATCAGCCAGATACGCTCCTCGCGATCGAGCAAAATATTATGGGCATTCAGATCGGTATGATTCACCTGACTGTCATGCATTTTTCTGATCATCGCGCCAACGGCCTGCCATTGCGCTGTCGACAACGGCCCTTGCTGCAACCGATCCACTAAATCAGTCGCATCGGGCACCTTTTCGGTGAGCAAATCTGCCCGGTAAAAAAGACCGGACTTACATACCCGGGCCGCCACCGGACGCGGTACACGAACCCCTTCTGCCACCAAGTGCTGCAACAACGTAAACTCCGCCATACTCCGGCAAGATGCCCAGTCAGAAAAACGGTACTGATCTTTCACCAGTTTACCGAACAGTCCGCCGCGGTAATAATGGCGCAAGGCCATCTCCATCTGCTGCCCCCGAACAAACCAGGTCGTTCCCCGGCCGCGGGCACTTCCCACCACTGCCTGCTGCTGCTGCCAGAAATCCGGTTCAAAACTCTGCCAGGGATCTTCTGCCAGCAAAACCGGGTCAAACATCACCCGACAGTTATCCTGCTCCCGTATTTCCATCATCCTGTATCCCAAACGGCTGAAAAACACTATTTTATACAGGATTGCCAGCTCACGTCATACCCGAACCGGGTTCTTTGCATGACATTCACGTCGTGTCATCAACACTTCGTGAACACTCCGTGAACACTTCGTGGACACATTTCACGCTGAATCCGGCAATCGAAATGTATATAATTCCAAACCACGCAAATGCATCATTTAATAAGCAGGTGTCATGAGTTTATTCACTTCCGCTCCCGAGTCTCTGTGCATCCTTCGCCTGTCGGCGATTGGTGATGTCTGTAACAGTATTGCGATGGCGCAGGCAATTCAGCGACAGTGGCCCAACACGCGGCTGACCTGGATATGCGGCAAAGTGGAAGCACGACTGCTGAAAGGGCTGCCGGGGATCCGAGTTGTTGTCTTTGACAAAAAACAGGGCTGGCAGGGTTACAAAGCTGTCTGGCAAGCGCTGGAAGGTGAACGATTTGATGCTCTGCTGCACATGCAGACCGCGATTCGGGCCAGCATTGTCAGTGTGGGGATCAAAGCGAAATATAAGCTCGGCTTTGATGCCACGCGCAGCAGCGACCTGCAACAGCTTTTCACCAATGTCAAAGTGCCTTCACCGACATCTCCCCATGTGCTGGACGGGTTTATGCAATTCGCTGCGACTTTGGGTGTCACCGACCTGACACCGAGCTGGGAGATCCCGTTATCGGAAGAAGACCACCGCTGGGCAGATCAGCATGTCTATCAGGATAACACCCTGGTCATTGCCCCGGCAGCCAGCAAAGGCTACAAAAACTGGACCGCAGAAGGCTATGCGGCGCTGGCACGTCATGCCCACCAACAAGGGTTTGCCGTCATTCTGGCAGGAAGCCCGGCAAAAATTGAAGTCGACTTGGGCAATGCAATTGAAAGCCAACTGGATTTTCCGGTCAATAACCTCATTGGCCAGAGCAGCCTGAAACAATTACTCGCTTTGCTGCAAAAAGCAGCCTTGGTCTGCGCGCCAGATACCGGCCCGGCACATATGGCTGTCGCGGTTGGCACCCCGGTGCTTGGCCTGTACGCACACCATAACCCGGAACGTACCGGCCCTTATTCATCCCGGGCATATGTGGTCAGCGTCTATGATGAATGCATCCGGGAAGAAACCGGCAAATCACCGGCACAACTGCCATGGCGCAGCCGGGTGAAAGACGAACAGGCGATGCAGCGGATTCGTCCGGAGCAGGTCATTGCGATGTTTGATCGCATCACCGCGCATTCCCAGTCCTGACCAAAAGCGATATCTTCAGTCATGAAATAGAGCCGAGGTTTTACTTTACCCGACCCGGTCGGCATAATCTTTTGCATCTGATTGAAATAACAATCATCAATTTTCATTTGAACACTGGATACGAAATGGTTCCCAACACTTCCCGCACCACTTTGGGTGTGCTGATGATCATCAAAAATGAAGCCAAGCATCTGGCCGCCTGTCTGGATACGGTGGCTGGCTGGGTTGACGAAATTGTGATTGTTGATTCCGGCAGCACGGATGATTCAGAAACCATCGCCCGCCGCTATACGGATAAATTCTTCAGCTATCCAGATTGGCCTGGTTTTGGCCCGCAACGCCAGCGTGCGCAATCACACATGACCACCGACTGGGTGCTGGTACTGGACGCTGATGAAAGGGTGACCCCAGAACTCAAAGCCGAGATTCAGGCAACCATCACGGCCAACCCGACAGGCATTGCTTACAAGCTCAATCGTCTGAGTGATGCCTTTGGCAAAACCATTCGTTATTCCGGCTGGTCGCCTGACTGGGTCATTCGCCTCTATCGCCGGGAAGAAACCCAGTACAACGATGCACTGGTTCATGAAAAAGTCGTCACAGACAACCTGACACTCAAGCCGCTGAATGGTCGACTGCTGCACTTTACTTACGATAACCTGCATCACTATATCAATAAGACCACCAAGTATCTGAAAGCCTGGACCGATGAACGTGAAGGGCGAAAAAAAGCCGGCCTCGGAACAGCACTGCTGCATGCTTTCGCCAGCTTTTTGAAAATGTATGTCCTCAAACGAGGTTTTCTGGATGGCCGCCACGGGTTTATTCTGGCGTGGCTAAGCATGCATTCCACATTTGTTAAATATATTGATCTCTGGCTACGGGATTATCAAAAAGAGAGAAATCAATGAAAGTCGCTCTCGTCATCACCACCTATAACTGGAAAGAAGCCTTAAAAGCGGTTCTGGACAGTGTCAAACGCCAATCTGAACTGCCGGACGAAGTCATCATCGCCGATGATGGTTCACGGGAAGACACCGCTGAATTAATTCGTACCTATCAGCAAGATTTTCCATGCAAGCTGATTCACTCCTGGCAACCGGATGAAGGTTTCCAGCTTGCAATGAGCCGCAATCGCGCGATCGCTAAAACCCAGGCTGACTACATCATCATGATCGACGGTGATATTGTGATGTCCCCGGATTTCATCCGATCCCACAAGCAAGCCGCGAAAGCAGGCTATTTTGTACAAGGTGGACGTGTACTGGCCAATGATGCGATCAGCCAGAAAATTATGCATCACAATGTCGTCCCGAACCTGTTCTCCTCAGGCATTAAAAACCGCCACAATTGCATCAGTAACGCATGGCTCAGCAAACTTTGCTCGTACGAACGAAATAATGATGCGTCAACCCGTGGCTGTAATATGGCGTTTTGGCGTGCTGACGTCCTCACCGTCAATGGTTTCAACGAAGATTTTGTCGGTTGGGGTCGTGAAGACAGCGAATTTGTTCACCGTATGCTCAATTGCGGTAAAAAGCGTTTGTACCTGAAATTTGCCGGCGTGGGCTATCACCTCTACCATGATGAAAGTTCCCGGGCCTCTCTGGCGAAAAACGACGAAATTCTTGAAAACACCGTGCGCCAGAAGCTGACCCGTTGCGAAAACGGCATTGATAAATTTATGGATGAAAACGCATGACAACCCGAGTCATTTACCCCGGGACCTTTGACCCGATCACCAACGGCCACCAGGATCTGATTGAGCGCGCGGCTGCCATGTTCGACCATGTGGTTGTTGGGATTGCCTTCAGCCCGAGCAAAAAGCCGCTGTTCGATTTACTGGAACGGGTCGATCTGGCAAAAGCCATCACCAGTCACCTGAAAAATGTAGAAGTCGTGGGTTTTTCAGGCCTGCTGGTTGATTTTGCCCGTGAACATCAGGCCAATATTCTGGTGCGCGGCCTGCGTGCGGTTTCAGACTTTGAATATGAGTTCCAGCTCGCCAACATGAACCGTCGCCTGATGCCAGAACTCGAAACTGTCTTCCTGACCCCGGCTGAAGAGAACTCTTTCATCTCCTCAACCATCGTCAAGGAAGTCGCCCTGCACAAAGGCCAGGTCGATCAGTTCGTCCACCCAATCATTGCGCAGGCACTGAGAGACAAACTGGCAAAATAATCCACCTGAATACGCGGCACCTGCTCAGTGTGCCGCCACTTTCCCCTGCATCGTCTGACCATAGTAGTCCAGATACCAGTCAACAAACCGTTGCACGCCCGCTTCCACACTCACCTGAGGCCGGAACCCGATCACATCAAACAAGTCTTCCGTTTCCGCGTACGTGGCATACACATCCCCAGGCTGCATCGGCATGTAGTTCTTGACCGCTTCCCGACCCAACGCGTTTTCCAGCGCCGTGATAAAGTCCATGAGTTTCACCGGCTGACCGTGCCCCAGATTATAGATCCGGTAAGGTGCCGAGCTGGTCGCTGGCGTGCCGGTTTCAACCTGCCAGTCAGGTTGAGCTGCCGGGATAACGTCCTGAATCCGAACGACACCTTCGACGATATCATCGATATAGGTAAAATCACGCAGCATGTCGCCCTGATTATAAATATCGATAGGCTGACCGGCCAGCATGGCCTCCGTGAACTTGAACAGCGCCATATCCGGCCGGCCCCAAGGGCCATAAACCGTAAAAAAGCGCAGGCCTGTGGTGGGAATGCCGTAAAGATGCGAATAAGTGTGCGCCATCAACTCATTGGCTTTCTTGGTCGCAGCATAAAGAGAGACGGGATGATCGACACGGTCAGCGGTCGAAAGCGGCAGTTTACGATTGAGACCGTAAACTGAACTGGAAGAGGCATACACCAGATGTTCAATCTGATGACGCCGGCAACCTTCCAGAATAGTCAGATGACCTGTCAGGTTGCTATCGGCATAGGTCATGGGGTTATCCAGAGAATAACGAACGCCGGCCTGTGCAGCCAGATGAATCACCCGGTCAAACCGATGGGCCAGAAATAACCGGGCGATAGCTTTCTGATCAACCAGATCACAGTCCAGTACCAACAAGGCCGGATGAGCAATCCGCTGCACCCGCGCCTGTTTGAGTCTCACATCATAATAGCTGTTAAAGTTGTCAATCCCGACCACTTCATGGCCCATGCTGCAAAGCCGCTGCGCCACAGCACTGCCAATAAAACCAGCCACACCCGTTACCAGATAGCGCATGCGCATCGCTCCTTTTCTTCCCTAAAAAGCAGAGTGAGGCGTGATGACTTATTGAATTTATAAGCGTTGGCACTCACTACAATAGACTGTAGCACGCTGCCCGATTTTGACTTCATTGAGTAACTGACCGCAGCGCGGACAAGGCTTACCTGCCTTGCCATAGACCTGCAGCTCCTGTGCAAAATACCCGGGCTTACCGTCACTCTGCTTGAAGTCTTTCAGGGTGGTGCCACCCTGAGTAATCGCTTTTTGCAACACACTTTTGATTTCATCGACCAATAAATGCAGTCGTTCCGGCGACAGCGATCCGGCTGGGGCCTGAGGATGAATCCCTGCCGAAAACAGCGATTCATTGGCATAAATATTTCCGACCCCTACCACCACCTGGTTATCCATGATGAATTGCTTAATCACCGTGCGCTTACCTTTTGCTTTATCAATGACATAAGCCGTATTAAATCCTTCACTCAAAGGTTCCGGGCCCAATTTACTCAGCACCGGATGCTCACTGTCGTGCTCCTGCCACAGCCAGGCGCCAAAGCGACGGGGATCGTTGTATCGCAGCATTTCACCACTCGCCAGTACGACATCAACATGATCATGTTTCGCCGGCGGCACATCCGCAGGCAGAATACGTAAACTGCCAGACATGCCCAAATGGATAATGGCGAAACCCGCATCGGTTTCCAACAGCAGATACTTGGCTCTGCGACTCACCCCACGGATCGTTTGCCCTTGTAACAATTGCAATTCAGCAGGCACAGGCCAGCGCAGACTAGGATTTCTGACCGTCACTTGCGTCACGGTCTGACCGACCACATGAGGGGTGATCCCCATACGACTGACTTCAACTTCGGGTAATTCAGGCATCTTTTTTCCAGATTCTCGGATGAAACAATGGCTCAGGTGGCAGGAAACAGATAACCGGGTTCCACCGTGATCGCCAGCCACTCTCCTGCCCAGTTCTGCAACAGCCAGAACTGAGGGAGCTGATAGACGGTCAATCGGTAGGGCTCAGCCTGATCGACCAGCCATACTTCCACACTCCGTGGCGTTGTCAGCTTATCATTCAGACGGGCAAAGGTATCCGCATCGACTTTTGTGCCGGCGATCCCGGACCAGTGCGAAACAATCACAGTCGGATCGCCGTTAATCGCTGGTTCAGACTGCCAGTTACCGGCCTGCTGGCTGAAGATAACATCTGGCAGAACCAATTTCGCGATACGGGCCTCAGGCGGCAGTAAACGCACCAGCCCAGCCGTGCTTTGCGTCGTAGAAGATGTTTCCGGGAGCAGACGCTGCTTAAGCAGTTCAGGGAGCTGAATGATGGCGACAAAAAACAAGACGCCAATGATAATGAAGTTGTTCCAGCCACGACGTGTCAGTTTCATCCTGCCTCCACCAGCATTCAATGAACCCCGATGATAATCGGGTTGCGAACTGACAGCCATAAAAAAACCCAGCCTTGGCTGGGTTTTTATCAAAAAGCAAAAGAAACCAATTACTTGATTTTTGCTTCTTTGTACATAACGTGCTTACGAACAACTGGATCAAATTTCTTGATCTCAAATTTGCCTGGCATGTTACGCTTGTTTTTGTCGGTAGTGTAGAAGTGACCTGTGCCGGCAGATGATACCAGACGGATCTTCTCACGAATGCCTTTAGCCATTGCTTAGAATCCTCTTAAACCTTCTCGCCGCGAGCACGCATTTCAGACAGAACGGTATCGATACCTTTCTTGTCAATGATACGCATGCCTTTCGCAGAAAGGCGTAGTTTAACGAAGCGTTTTTCGCTTTCTACCCAGAAACGATGAGTTTGCAGGTTCGGCAGAAAACGACGCTTGGTGGCATTACGTGCGTGTGAACGGTTGTTACCCGTTACAGGACGTTTACCAGTTACTTGGCATACTCGGGACATTACTGTCTTCTCCAAATCGTTTCAGCTCGATATCAACCGCGATTAACCGAACGCAAAAAGCATTCCATCTAACCGAAGCTATCAAAGGTCGCGCATTATACTAAGTCAAAACCAGTTGCTCAAGTCCCGAGCAGATCCTTTCTCGTCTTTTTGATCAATTTCGGCTTACTTTATAGCCAACCTCGTTCAGCAAAAGAAACCACTTCGCCGTCACCAACGACAAAGTGATCGAGGATCCGAATATCTACCAGGGCCAGCGCATCGCTGATCCTTTGCGTAATTCGCTGATCGGCTTGACTTGGCTCCGCCACGCCTGAGGGGTGATTATGCGCTAAAATCAGCGCTGCTGCATTAAGTTCGAGTGATCTTTTTACAACTTCGCGCGGATACACGCTGGCCGCATCAATCGTTCCCTCAAACATCACCTCACCACTGATCACCCGATGCTGATTATCCAGAAACAACACAAAAAATGCTTCACGGTGCCGATCGCGCAGTAAGTGACTCAGATATCGCCGGGTTTGCTCCGGACTGGTCAGTGCCTCACCGCGCTGAAGCCGTTCGGTCAGATAACGCAGGCTCATCTCCAGCACCGCCTGCAACTGTACAAATTTGGCCGGGCCTAATCCTTTATGCTGACAGAAACTTTGCAGATCGGCCGCCAGCAACGCACGCAGGGAGCCAAACGACTGTAACAACTGACCGGCCAGTTCAATGACATTCGTGCCGGGCAAACCAGTCCGGAGAAAAATCGCCAGTAATTCAGCATCAGACAATGCACTGGCCCCACGCTGCAACAACTTTTCCCTGGGCCTTGTCTCCTGAGGTAAGTGTTTCAAAGCCATCCCGTTATTATCCTCTGTGCTTGTTTTGCCTAAGCAGAAGCGAGTCTCGGAAACAGCACAAAACCCGTCATCGGAAAATGCGGGGACATACACAGACTCTGTGTTCTGTTGCAAGGTACCGCTCAACTTCTGTCGAGTGATTACCCGACAAGAGCGTGATACAGCACAAACAAACGGTCATTTTTCTCGGTACTAAAGCGATGAATCCATTCTGCTTTGGTGATATCTTGTTGCCAGTTTTTTCAGGAAGCAGGCTATCGAATGAAAACACTGGCAGGAAAAAAAATACTTTTGGGGATCAGCGGCGGTATTGCAGCTTATAAGTGTGCCGACCTGACACGCAGGTTGATAGAGCGTGGCGCAGAGGTGCGTGTCGTCATGACCCCCGCCGCCAAAGAATTCATCACACCACTCACCATGCAGGCCGTTTCAGGCAAGCCGGTGGCAGACAGCCTGCTCGACCCAGCCGCAGAAGCCTCTATGGGCCATATTGAGCTGGCGAAATGGGCCGATTTGGTGCTGCTGGCACCCGCCTCGGCTGATCTGATCGCCCGGCTGCGTGCCGGCATGGGGAACGACCTGCTGAGCACCCTCTGTCTGGCAACCAGTGCCCCCATTGCCATCGCGCCGGCAATGAACCAGCAGATGTACCGCCAACCATCGACTCAGGAAAACCTCGCCGTCCTTGCAACCCGAGGGCATCAAATCTGGGGACCCGCCAGCGGCGAACAGGCCTGTGGCGATGTCGGGCCAGGCCGGATGCTGGAGCCGATGGCACTGGTGACTGAAATCGAAAACTTCCTTAAGCCCCGGGATCTGGCTGGTGTGCGTATCGCCATCACGGCCGGTCCGACCCGGGAAGCGCTTGACCCGGTGCGTTATCTGACCAACCACAGTTCCGGCAAAATGGGCTTCGCCATTGCCCAGGCAGCCGCAGAGCGCGGGGCCAGCGTGACGCTGATCAGCGGCCCGGTCAGCCTGCCCACACCCGCGGGTGTCCAGCGAATCGATGTCGAAAGTGCGCTCGAAATGTATCAGGCTGCAACGGATCAGGCCCCCCTGCACGATATCTTTATTGGCTGTGCTGCCGTGGCTGATTTCCGCCCGGCTGAAATGGCTGAGCAGAAGATGAAGAAAAAGCAGGGACACGATGAACTGGTACTGACACTGGTGAAAAATCCGGATATCATCGCCGGCGTTGCTGCGATGACGGAACACCGCCCCTTCACGGTCGGGTTTGCCGCAGAGACGCAAGACGTTGCACGTTATGCCCAGGACAAGCTGCAGCGCAAAAACCTGGATCTGATCTGTGCCAATGATGTGGCGCAACAGGGACAGGGATTCAACAGTGACGCCAATGCCCTGCACCTTTACTGGCCAAAGGGTGACAAGGCGCTCCCGCTGACAGACAAAGCCTCACTGGGGCGTCAGCTGATTGATGAAATCATCCAACGCTTCCGGCAGCAAAGCTGAGCCGCCTCGCTCATATCACAATGTTGTCGTAAACAGACGATAAACAGCGCACTGTTTTTTGGCAGCCAGCTCTCAAGCTTACATTCTGGCTGCCGATACAGGTAACACTGCCTGATCCAGACACTTTCCATGCCCTCGGCGCATGGCTAAGATATTCTGGTTTTTCTGTCCGGACACAGTCTTCTATCGAAAAGGAACGGTTATTCATGGCTGGCAATAAAAAAAACAACCGCCGCGAAGAAATCTTGCAAGCATTGGCTGAAATGCTGGAATCGAGCCAGGGCAGCCAACGCATTACCACTGCCAAACTGGCCGCACAGGTTGGCGTTTCCGAAGCCGCGCTATATCGCCACTTTCCCAGCAAGGCCCGCATGTTTGAAGGCCTGATTGAGTTCATTGAAGACTCCATCACCACACGGATTAACCGTATCCTGGATGACGAAAAAGACACCATGATCCGGCTGCGCATGGTGCTGCAACTGCTGTTAGTCTTTGCCGAGCGTAATCCGGGCCTGACCCGTATCATGACCGGCCATGCCCTGATGTTTGAACAGGATCGGCTGCAGTCGCGCATCAACCAGCTGTTTGAACGGATTGAAACCCAGCTCCGTCAGATCCTGCGTGAACGTAAGCTCCGTGAAGGCCGTGCTTTCCCGATCGACGAAAATATTCTCTCTGCCCAGCTACTGGGTCAGGTAGAAGGCAGCTATAACCGCTATGTGCGCTCCAGCTTCCGTCACAAGCCGAATGATAATTTCGATGCCTACTGGGACCTGCTGACCAATCAGCTGAGCTAACTTTCTTTCTTCTCCTTTCAGCTCTGCGAAACGCTCACCCGAACCAATCAAAAAGGGCTGGCATCACTGCCAGCCCTTTGCTGTTCCGGTCTGAAAGAAATCAGATGCCGTACTGAGCGCGGTAAGCTTTCACCGCTTCCAGATGCGCTTCCATGCCATCCTGCTCTTCCAGATAGCTGACTACATCGCCCAGAGACACAATGGAAATCACCGCACAACCGAAGTCACGTTGAACTTCCTGAATCGCCGACAACTCACCCTTCCCTTTTTCCTGACGGTCAATTGCCACTAACACCCCCGCCAGATCTGCACCATTGGCCTTGATGATTTCCATCGACTCGCGAATGGCGGTGCCGGCCGTGATCACGTCATCCACCAGCATGATACGTCCTTCCAGCGGACTGCCCACCAGATTGCCGCCTTCGCCGTGGTCTTTGGCTTCTTTACGGTTAAAGCAGTACGGAGTATCGATGTCGTGGTGATCCGCCAGTGCAACGGCCGTGGTGGTCGCGATTGGAATCCCTTTATAAGCCGGGCCAAACAGCACATCAAATGCAATGCCCGAATCGGCCAGTGCTGCGGCATAAAAGCGGCCCAGACGTGCCAGATCACGACCGGTGTTAAACAGACCGGCATTGAAAAAGTACGGGCTCTTGCGGCCTGATTTCAGGGTGAACTCACCAAACTTCAGGACGCCTTTCTCTAAAGCGAATTCGATGAACTGACGCTGATATGCTTTCATTGTTTCTCCTCGAGCGATTGGTCGCATGCTCCAGCCGAAGGAAAAGCGGCTGGCGAAATCCCGCAAAATCTGTGTTCTGCGGACAAAAAAAAGCGGCTCCAACAGGAACCGCTCCAAAAACCTTAACTTTCCAGCGCTGCCTGCTGGATATTGATGATCTCGGCAATGCCGTCTTTCGCCAGCGACAACATCGCCATCAATTCTTCGGTACTGAAGGCTTCCCCTTCGGCAGTGCCCTGAATCTCAATAATTTTACCTTCACGGTTCATGATGACATTCATATCCGTCTCGGCACTGGAATCTTCGGCATAGTCCAGATCACACACCGGTGTGCCCTGATAAATGCCAACAGACACAGCAGCAATGGTTGTTTTCAACGGGTTCTTTTTCAGCAGACCTTTTTCCATCATCACTTGAATGGCATCGGTCAGCGCAACCATCGCCCCTGTGATCGACGCGGTACGCGTCCCGCCGTCGGCCTGAATCACGTCACAGTCAACCGTGATCATCTGCTCACCCAGCACTTCCAGGTCAACCGCTGCACGCAGACTGCGAGCAATCAGACGCTGAATTTCCAGCGTACGGCCACCTTGTTTACCACTGGCCGCTTCACGACGGTTCCGGGAATGTGTCGCGCGTGGCAGCATGCCGTATTCAGCCGTCACCCAACCCTGACCTTTGCCCTTCAGCCAGCGCGGCACACTTTCTTCAACACTGGCGGTACAAATCACCTTGGTGTCACCGAACTCAACCAGTACCGAACCTTCGGCATGAGCAGTGAAATGACGGGTAATTGTAATCGGACGAACTTGGCTGGCACTTCTTCCACTTGGACGCATCGGATTCCACCTTGGCTGATATTGGGTGCTGATGACAGGCCGCTTGGCGACCCGCAGACATTGACCGGCGATTATAGCCAGATCTCCGCCCTGTTGCACGTCCTGAACCCGACCGGCAGTACGGATCAATTTCCATTATCTGCACTGGTGCGTATAATCTAGCCATCATTTCTTAAGGGCCATCGCCAATGATTCACAGTATGACCGCCTATGCCCGTCGCGAAGTTAAAGGCGACTGGGGCAGCGCCGTTTGGGAAATCCGTTCGGTGAACCAACGATATCTGGAAACTTATCTGCGTCTGCCAGAACAGTTTCGCAGTCTGGAACCTGTGCTGCGCGAGCGTTTTCGTCAGCGTCTGGCACGCGGGAAAGTCGAGTGCAGTCTGCGCTTTGAAGCCAACCCGGCAGCCAGCACGGAACTGCGCATCAATGAAGCACTGGCCAAGCAAGTCATCAAAGCTGCCAGCTGGGTGAAAGAAACCGCCGGTGAAGGCAATATCGGTCCGTTTCAGGTGCTGAACTGGCCGGGCGTGATGGAAACCCCGGAACAGGACATGGACATCATCAATCAAGAGCTGCTGACTGCTTTTGACGGCGCCGTCGATGATTTCATCGCCGCCCGTGCCAGCGAAGGTGCGAACATGAAAGACCTGATTGATCAGCGTCTGGATGCCATTTCGACTGAAGCCACTAAAGTGCGCGCCCTGATGCCGGAAGTGATGCAATGGCAACGCGAGCGTATTCTGACCCGACTGGAAGAAGCCAAAGTCGAGCTGGACGCCAACCGCGTTGAACAGGAACTCATCATGCTGGCTCAGAAAAGCGATGTTGCTGAAGAGCTGGATCGCCTTGACTCCCACGTGAAAGAAACCCGAAAAATCCTGAAAAAAGGCGGTGCCTGTGGCCGACGTCTGGACTTCATGATGCAGGAATTCAACCGTGAGTCGAACACCCTGGCTTCGAAATCCATCAACACAGAGATCACCGCTTCCGCGGTCGAACTGAAAGTGCTGATTGAGCAAATGCGCGAGCAGATCCAGAATATTGAATGATATCCCCGCAGACATCACTGCCTAGACAAAAGCCCTGTGATTACAGGGCTTTTTGCTGTCAAAACGAGGTTCGATACCCCCCCTTTACTACACATCACGTACGGCATCCATCCCCTGCGCGATCCCAAATGAGCCACTGTCCACTTCCCCCCCTCTCAGACTTCACCCTTCTTCCATACGAGATAGTTCCAACGATTTGAAATCAAAGAAACCCCTAAAAATTAAATAAAAACATCACGTTATAAGAGAAAAAATCTATTTTTGAATCCGGTTCACTCTATGAGCACTTTCATGCAGCTATTCATTTGTTTGTCATTTGCATAATGGTAAATTTGTGCTCGTTGAAAGCTCAACTCTGAACTTCCATGCCAGGCCGGTAAGGCCCACAAAAATGATGGCTGATCTCGCTCAGTCAGCGGTTTGCTACACCCGAAAATCAGCGTGTTAAAAATTATCAATTTCACCATAGATGCAGTTCAATATGGATATTTCGTTAATTGTAACCACTTATAACTGGCCGGAAGCTTTGAATAAAGTTCTGGAAAGTATCGAAAGACAGAGCCATCTGCCTCGTGAAGTCATCATTGCTGATGATGGCTCTGGCAAAGAGACCACAGAGGTCGTGGCTTACTGGCAACAGAAGCTGCGTATTCCTGTGATCCACAGCTGGCAAGAAGATGAAGGTTACCGGCTCTCCGCAAGCCGTAATAAAGCCATCACCCGAGCCAATGGTGATTATCTGGTGATGATTGACGGCGATATGGTGTTGGATCGCCATTTTATCCGTGACCATGCGCGCACCGCGCAGCCCGGTTATTTTATTCAGGGATGGCGGGTCCGCCTGAATGAGCAGGGCAACCATCATGTCCTTGACCATGGGGTCATCCCGCACTGCCGCATGAAAGGGATTCTGGATCTGAAAAATCGCTGCTATGGGCTGCGACTGTCAATGCTGCGCTCCCTGAGCTATGGTTCACCAACCTCGATTTCTGGCACCAAAGGCTGCAATATGGCCTTCTGGAAACAGGACGTGGTCGCAATTAACGGCTTCAACGAAGACTTCGTCGGCTGGGGCAAAGAAGACAATGAGTTCGCCACCCGGATGATCAACCACGGGATTCGCCGGAAGCGCCTGCGTTTTTCGGCTGTAGCCTTCCATCTCTATCACGATGAAAGCCCGCGAAATATGGTCGCCTGTAACCACGAAATTCTGATGCGGACCAAGCAACACCGCCTGGCTTTCTGCCACAACGGCCTGTCACGCTATCAGGCCAGCTAGCGTTGCTTCGCCGGTTCTTCCGTTGACCGAGAAGAACCGGCCTCACATAATTTTATCAGCTACTTAGAACTCACCCGCCTTCAACTTTCGCATGACTTTGCCAACTGCATCCCCAGTATCAGTCTTCTGCTGACTATAGTTAACAAAGCACAGTGCGAACCTGACATAAAAATACCAATAAGCGCACTGCTGACACTTTGATTCATCAGGGATTGTTTTGAAGGAGCAGCTATGATCGCAAAAACAGACAGCAAAGTTATCCTCGTCGGGGCTGGTTTTATTGCGGATATTCATGCCCGAGCGATACAGTCTTTACCGGATGTCAGCATTCAGGCCATGGTCGACCCCAACCTGGCTGCCGCCCAGTTACTGGCCCAGCGCTATCAGGTGCCTCACTGTTTCAGCCAGCTTGATGAAGCACTGGCCGAGATCGACTTTGACACTGCTCATGTACTGACGCCGCCGAACCTGCATTTCGAGCTGACCAGACATCTGCTGGAACACGGCAAGCATGTGCTGGTTGAAAAGCCACTGGCGGAAACGCCAAAAGAATGCGATGCCCTGATCACACTGGCTCAGCAGCAGGGGCTGACCCTGGCGGTGAACCAGAATTTTCTGTTTCACCCGGTCATTGAACAGGCAAAATATTTGCTGCAGAATAATGCGATCGGTCCGGTCACCTCGGTCACGCTCAACTACGAAATGCCACTCCGTCAGTTAGACAGCAAACAGTTCAGCCACTGGATGTTCCGCCAACCCGTCAATCTGCTGCTGGAACAGGCCGTGCATCCGTTGTCCCAGCTACTGACCTTATTCGGTCAGCCTCAAGGCGCGCTGATCAGCCGGATCAGCCAGATGAAAGTGCTGAGTGGGCACCAGCCCTGCATCCTGCGGCTGGATGCCATGGGTGAACTGAGCGTTCCTTTTCATTTTTCCTTTGCCATGGGCAATGATTTCCCAATCTGGCAACTCCATATTTCCGGGGAAGACGGCACACTGATGCTGGATGTCGTCCAACAGCGCGTGCTGCTCAATGGTCGCAGCCACTTTCTGCCTGCTCTGGATAGCGCAGTCACTGCCTGTTCCCAGGCTGGTAGCCTGATTACCCAGGGCGTGCGCCAGCTGGCTCAATACGCCGGCGCAATCACAGGAGTGAGCCCGGCGAAAGACCCCTTTTTCCTGTCCATGCAAACCAGTCTCCGCGAATTTCATCAGGCCCGCGAATCACAACAGCCTCTGCCGCATTCTGCAGCGTTTGGTCAAGCGCTGGTCCACCTTTGCCACCAACTCGCCGAGAAAAGTCAGGGGGCAGATGCCTTACGTCTTCCGCCACACACCACGCCAGAACGAACGTCGGTCAATCCGCCATCCGATCAACCTTTTGATGTACTGGTGATCGGTGGGACCGGCTTCATCGGACGACATGTCGTCAGCCAGCTACTGGCGGAGCGATACACCATCGGCGTCATGGCCAGACATCTGCAGTCCCTGCCTGCCTTTTTCCACCAGCCCGCGATTCAGCTGATTCAGGGCGATGTCTGTGATCCGGTAGCCGTCGATCAGGCTGTCAGTCGGACCCGTTATGTGATTAACCTGGCCCATGGCGGTGGCAGTGGCGACTGGCCGGCCATTCACCATGCGATGGTCGATTCTGCCCGAACCATAGCCCAAGCCTGTCTCACCCACAGCATTACCCGGCTGGTTCATGTCGGCTCGATTGCTTCCTTATATTTAGGCAGCGCCCGAACCGTCATTCACAGTGCCTCGCCGATTGATGCCGATGCGCGTCACCGGGCACATTACGCCAGAGCCAAAGCCATGGCGGATGAGCTGCTGCTGCACGAAATGCCTGATCTGGATGTTGTCGTACTCAGACCCGGCATCGTGGTTGGGAACGGCGGTCTGATCCACCATACGGGCATCGGCTTTTTCAATAACAGTCAGTACTTCATTGGCTGGAATCTGGGGGACAATCCGCTACCCTTCGTGCTGGCAGAAGATGTCGCCTCGGCGACCGTCACCGCAATGACGACCCCCGCAGCCAGAGGCAAAGCACTGAATCTGGTCGGCGATGTCCGCCCGAGCGCACGGGAATATGTCGCCATGCTCAACAAAGGTCTGGCCCGTCCTTACCGATATGTCCCTCAGCTGACGTTCTGGCTGTACCTGCAGGAGATCACCAAATGGGCCATCAAGCGGCTGGCCGGACGCAGCATCAGCCTGCCATCCCTGCGGGATTTGAAGTCCCGGGCCATGAATGCCCGCTTCGACACCAGTGGCGAAAAACGTCTGCTGAACTGGCAGCCGGTCAATGACTGGCATGTTTTCTACCAGCGCGCGGTGCTGGTACACCGCCATGAGTCTCCGGTAACACCGCCAGTTCAACCAGCCAGACTGCACGAGAGCACGCCGGAAACCCCGCCATCGGAAAAGGCGACAGCATGATGACGACCTTGCTGCATGTTTTTTCCACGTTTGCCCTTGGCGGGCCGCAGATTCGCTTTGCTCAGCTCGTCAACGCCCTGCCGGGGCATCATCAGCATGTGGTGATCTCGCTGGATGGCCGTCTGGATGCCGCCTCCCGGCTAGCCCCCCATGTTGAAATCACCTACCTGACGATGCCCGAACTGAAGCCGCTCAGTCTGCTGGAACGCCTGAAACAGATTTACCAGACCATCCGCCGCTATCGGCCTGAAATCCTGATGACCTACAACTGGGGCGCCATCGAGTGGGCCCTGTGTAACCGTTTTGCAGGTCTGTGCCGGGGGATCCACTGGGAAGACGGTTTCAATCCGGATGAAGCCACCCGGTTGTATCAACGGCGGAACCTCTTTCGCCGACTGGCACTGGGAGGACGTACAGAGGTCGTTGTGCCTTCACAGACCCTGATGCGAATCGCCCGTCAGCAATGGCACATCCCCCCAGTCCGGCTGCGTTATTTCCCCAACGGGATCGAGATGCCGGCGCAGATCACCCCGACAAACTCAGCAAAAAAGCCCACCCTAATCACCCTGGCCAGCCTACGAAAAGAGAAAAACCTGCCGCGTCTGATCAAGACCGTCGCAGCCCATGCACCGGACTGCCGTCTGCTGATTGGTGGTGATGGCCCCATGCTGAACGAACTGACGACCTATGTATCGAAACACCACCTCAGCAACCAGATCCAAC
The DNA here is from genome assembly GCF_000695255.1 of Photobacterium galatheae. Classification (GTDB taxonomy): domain Bacteria; phylum Pseudomonadota; class Gammaproteobacteria; order Enterobacterales; family Vibrionaceae; genus Photobacterium; species Photobacterium galatheae. The sequence continues at coordinate 119,170 of NZ_JMIB01000030.1, forward strand.
TGGCTGGCCGGATTGATGATGTCTGGGATTTTCTGGCTCAGGGCGATATTTTCTGCCTGTCGTCAGATACAGAACAGATGCCATTATCTGTGCTGGAAGCCATGGGCGCCGGCCTGCCGGTTCTGGCCACTGATGTAGGCGATGTCAAATCCATGCTCTCAGCGGCCAATCATCCGTTTATCGTCCAGCCATCTGCCTATGCCCACGCGATGGCACAACTGCTGGCCACACCGGATCAGTGGCAACCCATCGGACAGGCCAACCAGCAGAAGGCAAAACAGGAATACAGCTTCCAGACGATGCTGAGCAATTTCTGCCGGCTCATTTCCCCGAACCGCTGACCCGGTCACAACGTGCTATTTTTTAAAGGAAGCGCCTGAAAACGCTCTGGCAGGCCAGGCTGACCATGACTGAGCTGAAGCGGATGTGAATCTGCGGGTGAAACTTGCACATCCGGATTCAATTTCACCACAGTTCGTGATACCCTGCGCGCCCTTTCTTCCACTTGAGTAACACTGGTCATGAGCAAAGGCACGTTATATATCGTTTCGGCCCCAAGCGGCGCAGGCAAATCCAGCCTGATCAACGCCCTGCTGGAAACCAACCCAACCTATGACATGAAGGTCTCGGTTTCCCACACCACACGCGGCATGCGTCCGGGTGAAGCACATGGTGTGCATTACAACTTTGTCAGCGTGGAAGAATTCAAAGAGCTGGCAGAACAGGGCGCGTTCCTGGAACACGCCGAGGTGTTCGGTAACTTTTACGGCACCTCACGTCTGTGGATTGAGCAACAGCTTGATAAAGGCATTGATGTCTTTCTGGATATCGACTGGCAGGGCGCACAACAAATCCGCCGCCAGATGCCGCTGGCCAAAAGCATTTTTATTCTGCCGCCGTCCAAAGACGAGCTGGAGCGTCGTCTCAACGCTCGCGGACAGGACAGCGACGCAGTCATTGCCCGTCGGATGGATGAAGCGCGCTCGGAAATCTCGCATTACACAGAGTACGATTACGTGATCGTGAATGACGATTTTGATGTCGCGCTCATTGATTTTAAAGCAATCATCCGTGCGGAGCGATTGAAGCAAGACAAGCAAGCTGCTAAATATAGCAGCATGCTTTCTGCGCTACTGGCGCAGCAGTAAGTAATTTTGTACAATTTTCAATCTTTTTACTAATACCACTGGAGTCCTCGATGGCACGCGTAACTGTTCAAGATGCTGTTGATAAAATTGGCAACCGTTTCGATCTGATCCAAATTGCTTCTCGCCGTGCACGTCAAATGCAAACTGGCGGTAAGGATCCACTGGTTCCTGAAGAGAACGACAAGTACACAGTGATCGCCCTGCGCGAGATCGAAGAAGGCCTGATCACCAAAGATATTCTGGACGCACGCGAGCGTCAGGAAATGCAAGAGCAGGAAGCTGCTGAACTGGCAGCCGTGAGTGCCATTGCAGGTAACCAGCGCTAATTCAAGGAAGCGGGCAATTTGTATCTCTTTGATAGCCTGAAAGAAGTTGTAATTGAATACCTGCCTGAGACTCAAATTGAGGCGCTCAGGCAGGCCTATTTAGTCGCAAGAGACGCCCACGAAGGCCAGACCCGTTCCAGCGGTGAGCCTTACATTATCCATCCGATTGCCGTCGCCCGGATCCTGGCAGAAATGCGTCTGGATTTCGAAACCCTGATGGCCGCCCTGCTCCACGATGTCATTGAAGACACCGATGTCACCAAAGACGACCTCGACAGTCGTTTTGGCTCGACCGTCGCCGAGCTGGTGGATGGCGTTTCCAAGCTGGATAAACTCAAATTCCGCGACCGGAAGGAAGCCCAGGCCGAGAACTTCCGTAAGATGATCATGGCCATGGCCAATGACATCCGGGTGATTCTGATCAAGCTAGCCGACCGGACGCATAATATGCGCACACTGGGTGCCCTGCGCCCGGACAAGCGCCGCCGTATTGCCCGCGAAACGCTGGAAATCTTTTCTCCGCTGGCCCACCGTCTGGGGATTCACAATATCAAGACCGAGCTTGAAGAGCTGGGTTTCGAAGCCCTGTACCCAAATCGTTACCGGGTGCTGAAAGAAGTCGTGGCCGCTGCGCGCGGGAATCGGAAAGAAATGATTAACCGGATTCACGCAGAAATTGAAGGTCGCCTTCATGATGCGGGGATCGACGGCAAAGTGGTTGGCCGCGAAAAGAATCTGTACTCCATCTATAACAAGATGAAGAACAAGGAACAGCGCTTCCATTCGATCATGGATATCTATGCTTTCCGGGTTCTGGTCCGGGATCTGGATACCTGCTACCGGGTGCTTGGACAGGTCCATAACCTGTACAAACCGCGTCCGAGCCGGATGAAAGACTACATTGCCATTCCGAAAGCCAATGGCTATCAGTCGCTGCATACTTCACTGGTTGGTCCGCACGGGGTGCCGGTGGAAGTTCAGATCCGTACCGACGACATGGATCAGATGGCGGATAAAGGGGTTGCGGCCCACTGGACTTACAAAGACGGCGAGAGCTCCGGCACCACTGCGCAGGTGAAAGCCCAGCGCTGGATGCAGAGCCTGATGGAGCTGCAGCAGAGTGCCGGTAACTCGTTCGAATTTATCGAGAACGTGAAATCCGATCTCTTTCCGGATGAAATATACGTCTTCACGCCGAAAGGCCGGATTGTCGAACTGCCGGTCGGCGCCACAGCCGTTGACTTTGCCTATGCGGTGCATACAGATGTGGGCAATACCTGTGTCGGTGCCAAAGTCGACCGCCAGCCCTATCCGCTCAGCAAACCGCTCAAAAACGGCCAGACCGTGGATATCATCAGTGCACCGGGTGCTCGCCCGAATGCAGCCTGGCTCAATTATGTGGTGACTTCACGCGCCCGGACCAAGATCCGTCAGGTGCTGAAAACCATGCGCCGGACTGAATCCATTACGCTTGGCCGCCGTCTGCTGAACCATGCACTGGGTGAACTGAATATCGACCAGATCGACCCGGACACGCTGAATCAGGTGCTTCAGGATCTGCGTCTGAAAGATCAGGAATCCCTGCTTGCTGCGATTGGCCTGGGCGAACTGATGAGTGTGGTAATCGCCCGCAGACTGCTGGGAACGCTGGACGAAGAAACCAAAACCGACGACAAACGCCGGATGCCCATCCGCGGTGCCGACGGTATTCTGCTGACCTTTGCCAACTGCTGTCATCCGATCCATGGTGACCCGATCATGGCGTACGTCAGTCCGGGCAAAGGTCTGGTGATCCACCGCGAGGAATGTTCGAACATCCGGGGCTACCAGAAAGAACCGGACAAATACATGCCGGTGGAATGGAGCCGCGACTTCGAGCAAGAGTTTGTCACCAACCTGAAGGTCGACATGCAAAACCATCAGGGTGCGCTGGCCGATCTGACCAACACCATTGCCAACACCGGTTCCAACATTCAGGGCCTGTCGACCGAAGAAAAAGACGGTCGCCTGTATACCATCACCGTTCGCCTGACCACCAAAGGTCGGGTCCATCTGGCCAATATCATGCGCCGGATCCGGGTGATGCCGAATGTGGTCCGGGTTGCCCGGCAAAAAAACTGATTTGGCTGCTTAGTCCAGATGCTATTGAACTCACAAACGCCCGCACCGGGCGTTTGTGCTTTCCCCGGCACGGAATGAATCAACCTGAATTGAAAGAAGAAAACCATGACACCAGAACGCTTTCAGCGGATCCAGTCTGTCCTGGCGACCCGTCAGCCGGATCTCACCCTGTGCCTGGAAGAAGTGCACAAACCTAACAACGTCTCAGCCATTATCCGCACAGCGGACGCCGTCGGCGTTCACAAAGTCCATGCCGTGTGGCCGAATAAAATGCGGGTGCTGAGCCATACCTCTGCCGGTGCCCGAAACTGGGTCGAGCTGCAAACCCATGACACCATGACAGATGCCGTGGGCCATCTCAAAACACAGGGCATGCAGGTCCTGGCGACCCATCTCTCTGATCGGGCCGTTGATTTTCGCGAGATTGATTACACCAAACCGACCGCGATTATTCTGGGCGGCGAAAAAAACGGGATCACTCCCGAAGCGCTCGCATTGGCTGATCAGGATATCATCATTCCGATGGTGGGTATGGTACAGTCCCTGAACGTCTCCGTCGCCAGTGCGCTGATCCTCTATGAAGCGCAACGTCAGCGCCAGATCGCAGGCATGTATAACCAGGACACCACGCCGCTGCCGCGGGAAACCGTGCACCGCATCCTGTTTGAACGCGGCCACCCGGTGCTGGCAAAAGTGGCGAAACGCAAGAAACTGCCTTATCCGCCACTGGATGATGAAGGCCAGATCGTCGCCGATGACGCTTGGTGGCGGGCAATTCAGTCCAGAGACAAGTAACCCAAATCATCTGACGGAGCACAGAGAGTAAACGCATGAGCGGACAGATGCTAGACACCATCGCCCTGACCGAACTGTCTGGGGTGGGCGCCAAAATGGTTGAAAAACTCCATAAGATTGGCCTTCACACGGTGCAGGATCTGCTGTTTCATCTGCCGCTCCGTTACGAAGACCGGACCCGGATCTGGCCCATTGCTGAGATCCGTCCCGGCCAGCACCTGACCGTACAGGGCGAAGTGCTGAGTCATGCCATCAGCTTCGGCAAACGCCGGATGCTGACCGTCAGAATCAGCGATCAGAGCGGGGCCTTAACGCTGCGCTTTTTTAACTTCAACGCGGCAATGAAAAACGCGCTGTCGGAAGGCAAACAGGTCAAAGCCTACGGTGAAATCCGGCGCGGTCAGCATGGTCCGGAAATCATCCATCCGGATTACAAAGTTTTTTCCGAGCACACTGAGCTGGCCGTCGAAGAAACCCTGACCCCGGTTTACCCGACCACCGACGGTCTGCGTCAGCTGACCCTGCGTAACCTGACCGATCAGGCCCTGAAACTACTCGACAAAGCGGCGGTCACCGAGTTGTTGCCGGAAGGCCTGTACGATCGCCAGATGACCCTGGCGCAGGCGCTGCATGTCATGCACCGCCCAACCCCCGATGTCTCACTGGATCAACTGGAAAAAGGCCAGCATCCGGCACAAAAACGGCTGATCCTTGAAGAGCTGCTGGCCCAGAACCTGTCCATGCTGGCTGTTCGTGAAAAAGGACAACAGCATCAGGCCTGGCCGCTGCCGCCCAGCGAAACGCTGAAACAGCAACTGTTAGCCGGACTGCCATTCAGCCCAACCGGCGCCCAGCAGCGCGTGGTGGCTGATATTGAAACCGATCTGGCCAAACCCATCCCCATGATGCGGCTGGTTCAGGGTGATGTCGGCTCCGGTAAAACCCTGGTCGCGGCACTGGCAGCAATCCGCGCGATTGAGCATGGCTATCAGGTAGCGCTGATGGCACCGACCGAATTGCTGGCCGAACAGCACGCTCTCAATTTTGCCCAATGGCTGGAACCACTCGGCATTCAGGTTGGCTGGCTGGCCGGGAAACTGAAAGGCAAAGCACGGGAAACTGAGCTGGCGCGCATCGAAAGCGGCGAAGCCAGAATGGTGGTCGGCACCCACGCCCTGTTCCAGCAACAAGTCTCGTTCAGCAATCTGGCGCTGGTGATCATTGACGAGCAACACCGATTCGGCGTGCATCAGCGGCTGGAACTGCGGGAAAAAGGGGCCAACGATGGCCGCTATCCGCACCAGCTCATCATGACAGCAACGCCCATCCCACGGACACTGGCGATGACCGCCTATGCGGATCTGGAAACCTCGGTCATCGACGAACTGCCACCGGGCCGGACCCCCATTCAGACCGTCGCGGTCTCCGATGCCCGCCGCGCCGATATCATCGAACGGATTCGTGCCGCCTGTCTGAACGAAGGACGTCAGGCGTACTGGGTCTGTACCCTGATTGATGAATCGGAAGTCCTGGAAGCGCAGGCAGCATCTGATACCGCCACGGAGCTGACCGCCCAGTTGCCGGAGCTGAACATCGGTCTGGTACATGGCCGGATGAAAGCCGCCGAAAAACAAGACGTCATGCAGCGCTTCAAAGCCGGTGAATTGCACCTGCTGGTTGCCACCACCGTGATTGAAGTCGGGGTTGATGTGCCCAACGCCAGCCTGATGATCATCGAAAACCCCGAGCGATTAGGTCTGGCTCAGTTGCACCAGCTACGTGGCCGGGTTGGCCGGGGCAGCGTCGCCAGCCACTGCGTACTGCTCTATCATGCCCCGCTGTCGAAAACCGCTCAGCAACGGCTGGGGGTGCTGCGGGAAAGCAGCGACGGCTTCGTGATCGCGCAGCGCGATCTGGAAATCCGCGGCCCCGGCGAACTGCTCGGCACCAAACAAACCGGCATTGCAGACTTCAAAGTCGCCGATCTGGTTCGCGATCAGCACCTGATCCCCCAGGTTCAGAAAATGGCGCGTTACCTGCACGATCAGTATCCGAACAATGCCAAAGCCATCATTGACCGCTGGCTGGGCAATAAAGAAAACTACTCCAACGCCTGATCTGGATAATTCACCCCGTTCAAGTGAAATAGCGGCCTGATGTCGCTATTTCCTGCTGACATATCTGTAAAAAAACAACTCACGCAAACGTTTGCTAAATTCTGGTTCGTCATTACAATAAGGGCCAATTTTGACCCAAGGGTCTTTTCGGCTTCAACGCCCCTCAGCCCAGATCTGCATGTTGAAGCCGACCTGTCGACGTAATAAGGAATCCCCATGACCGGCCAGCACCGCGAGACTGAACGCCCGCGCTCCTCCGACTTAATTTACCGCCTTGAAGACCGCCCGCCGCTCCCGCAAACCCTGTTTGCTGCGATGCAGCATCTGCTGGCGATGTTTGTGGCCGTGGTCACCCCATCGCTCATCATCTGTCAGGCGCTTGGATTGCCGGCGCACGACACCAACACGATTGTCAGCATGTCGCTGCTGGCCTCTGGTGTTGCTTCGTTCATTCAGATCCGGACTATCGGCCCGGTCGGTTCCGGTCTGCTGTCGATTCAGGGCACCAGTTTTAACTTTCTTGGCCCGATTATCGGAGCCGGACTGGCAATGAAAGCCGGCGGGGCAGATGTACCCACCATGATGGCTGCGATTTTCGGCACCATTCTTGCCGCTTCTCTGACAGAAGTCGCCATTTCTCGGATTTTACAGCACACCCGCCGGGTCATTACCCCACTGGTCTCCGGCATTGTCGTCACCTTAATTGGTTTGACCCTGATCCAGATTGGCCTGACCTCGATTGGCGGTGGCTATGCGGCCATTGAAGACGGCAGCTTCGGCAGTCTGGACAAGCTGTTGCTGGCCGGGATTGTACTGGGACTGATTGTGCTGATGAACCGGATGAAAAACCCGTATCTGCGCGTTTCGTCCATTGTCATTGCGATGGCTGCCGGCACCCTGGCCGCCTGGCTGATGGGGATGATCAGTACTGAGCGGCTCGCCGAAACCAGCTTCATCGCCATTCCGGCCCCGATGCAGTACGGACTGGGCTTTGACGGGTCTTTGCTGATCCCACTGGTGATTGTCTTTGCCATTACGTCACTGGAAGCCATTGGTGATATCACAGCAACGTCGGAAACATCTGAACAACCGGTTTCCGGCCCGGTGTACCTGAAACGGATTAAAGGCGGTGTGCTGGCCGATGGCATCAACTCGGCACTGGCAGCCGTACTGAACAGCTTTCCGAATTCCACCTTCAGCCAGAACAACGGCATCATCCAGCTGACCGGCGTTGCCAGCCGTTATATCGGTTATTTTGTGGCGGGGATGCTGGTACTGCTGGGTCTGTTCCCGGCCGTCGCCAATCTGGTTCAGCTGATCCCTGAACCTGTGCTGGGCGGTGCCACCATTGTGATGTTCGGCACGATTGCTGCGTCCGGGGTACGGATTATTTCCCGCTGTGAGCTGGACCGTCGTGCCATTCTGATCATGGCGCTGTCGTTCTCAATGGGTCTGGGCATTGCGCAGAAACCGGAAATCCTCCAGTTCATGCCAGACATGGTGAAAAGCATTCTCTCCTCCGGCATGGCTGCCGGTGGCCTGACCGCGATTCTGCTGAATCTGATTCTGCCGGAAGAAAAGAAAGATTGATTAACGGTACAGCGCCCTCTCATCACAAAGGAGAGGACGCTGTACCTGCTAGGATTTCACACCCCGTTTACCATTCTGTTTCACCGGGCGCAGGGGCAGACTCACCTGCACTTTCAGCCCCCCTTCGCTCCGGTTACTGAACTGAATGTCACCCTGATGCTGATCCACAATCCGTTTCACAATCGCCAGTCCAAGTCCGGTGCCTTCGGCATCGCTGCCCCGGGCACTGTCACCTCGGGTCAGGGGTTGCAGCATCTTCGCAACCTGATCCGGTTCAATACCGGGACCGTCATCTTCCACACAGAACCAGGCCATCTGGCGATCTGCCGTCATCCCGCTGGTGACACGCACCCAGCCATGGCCATATCGCAGCGCATTGACCACCAGATTACTGATCAGGCGCTTTATCGCGACACCATTGACGTAAACTTTGCCATTGATGGTACCCAGCACCTGCTCAATGCCACGCTCAATACCACCTTCGGCCTCTGCCACATCCTCAACCAACAGGTTCAGATCGTGCAGTTCCTGCTCCTGCAGATGCGTGGATTTCAGATACTCCATAAACTGGCTGATGATGGCATTACACTCTTCGGTGTCTTTAATCATACTTTCAGCCAGATAGGCATCTTCCGGCGACATCATTTCCGTGGCTAAACGAATTCGGGTCAGTGGCGTCCGCAGGTCATGACTAACCCCGGCCAACAGCAATGCCCGGTCATCTTCCAGTTGCTTGATCCCTTCGCCCATTTGATTAAAGGCTTTGGTCACAGCCCGGATTTCCGAAGCACCCTGCACTTCCAGATGTGGTGGCGCTCCCCCTTTAGCCACTTCCAGCGCCGCCTGCTCCAGTGCGACCAGCGGACGGTTCTGGATCCGGATAAACATCCAGCCCCCTGCAATGACCATAAAAGCGATAAACAGGCTGTAACCAAACAGCGGTGCAAAATCTTCTTCCTGCAACTCAGACAGCGGAACCCGCATCAGGTAACCAGGCATGGCATCACAGTTCAGCCAGAGAATATAACTGTCGGCCCCCAGAGAGAGCCTCACTTCGGTCGGCGTCCCCAGCTCCCGGCTCATTTCCTCACTCAGAAAATCAATCCGGGTTGCCTCACGATATTCTTCCGATTCCGGGCCATCATCAGCCAGCAGGGTCACCCCAAGCTGTTCAAGAAGCTGGCGACGTAAAGGGGTATCGAGATGGAAAGTATGGCCATCGGCCAGCTCAACATCTTCTTTGAGCATCAGCCGGACTTCATAGGCCATAATGCGGTTGAACTGCTGTAAACTGGGCAGCAAGGCATAGTTCAGCACCGCCAGATAAGAAAAAACCTGGCTGGCAATCAGCAAGCCAGCCAGGAGGATCAGAGTACGGGTAAATGTCGAGCGCGGCGACATGCGCATCGGCATGGGTTAGGCCTCGCTGCCATCAGGGACAAACACGTAACCCAGTCCCCACACGGTCTGGATGTAACGCGGACGGCTCGGATCTTCTTCAACCATGCGGCGAAGTCGCGAGATCTGCACGTCAATCGAGCGTTCCATTGCAGAATACTCGCGGCCCCGGGCCATGTTCATCAGCTTATCACGGGACATCGGCTCACGGGCATTGGTCACCAGCGCCTTCAGCACCGCAAACTCACCGGAGGTCAGCGGCATGGCTTCCTCGCCGCGGAACATTTCGCGGGTGCCCAGATTCAGGCGGAATTCGCCAAAAGTAATAATTTTGCCTTCGACACTCGGCGCTCCCGGCGCTTCCACCGTCTGGCGACGCAGCACCGCACGGATACGGGCCAGCAGTTCACGCGGGTTGAACGGCTTCGGCAGGTAGTCGTCCGCGCCGACTTCCAGACCAACAATTCGATCAACTTCGTCACCCTTGGCGGTCAGCATCAGGATCGGCAACATATTGTTGGCATTACGAAGACGACGGCAAATCGACAGGCCATCTTCTCCCGGCAGCATCAGATCCAGCACCATCAGGTGGAAATTTTCCCGGGCCAGCAGACGGTCCATCTGCTCACCGTTCGCCACACTGCGGACCTGAAAACCCTGTTCCGACAGGTAACGTTCCAGCAACGCACGCAGGCGCATATCATCATCAACTACGAGAATCTTGAAATTGTCTTGCATCGTTACACCTTATGCTTCGAACTCTGGTTGTCGCCAAGGCGCTATTTTACGCGACCCCTGTCTTTTCTGACTGAATTGGTGCGCAAATGATCGCCAGTAAATTGTTACCGAGTATGTCATTGACCAATCATGCCCTGACTGCGGACTGACCGATTAGTCCTTCATGTAAGTTATCGTATTGACGAACCATACTTTATCGCCATCCGGCGTCCGAACCACCACTTCGTCATCGACTTCTTTTTTCAGCAAAGCACGGGCCATCGGCGAATCAATCGAGATGTAATCTTTGCGACCAAAAATTTCATCATAGCCAACAATCCGGAATGTCATACTGTCCCCGGCTTCATTTTCCACCTCAACCCAGGCCCCAAAGAAGACTTTCCCTTCCTGCACCGGTGAGTAGTCAACAATCTTGACGTTTTCCAACGTTTTGCGCAGGTATCGTACCCGGCGGTCAATTTCACGCAGGCGTTTCTTGTTGTACTGGTAATCGGCATTTTCCGAGCGATCCCCAAGGCTCGCCGCCCAGGTGACTTTCTTGGTCACCTCCGGCCGCTCTTCCTGCCACAGAAAATCCAGCTCTTGCTTCAGACGGTTATACCCTTCCCGGGTGATCAAAGGGGTTCTCATGCTGTCATGCTCTGGTTGTGATTCAATGCCTTGATTATACGATGTTGAGGGGCAGAACAGCGAGTCACCGTTCCGTTATCGGTGAGTGGATGGGGAAAGGGTAGAAAAAATAAGGCGCCCCCATCATCTTGGATGAGGGAGCCTGTCCTGATCAGGTCATTCGCGGGTTTCACTTGATTGAACGATGACCGATTTCAATGATTCGATATCCTCCAGCATGTTGCTGTGATGGCAACTGTGCATGTTTATGATGGTTAATGACTGTTTGGTGTACTGAGCCACATTGTTGTCTGGCGTGTTCAGAATCAATTGCTGAAATTCCAGACCATTATCGCTCTGAAGATCAGGATCAAACAGCATCGCTTTGAACAAAGTCACCTGCGTGTGTTGAAGTTGACCGCTCACAGACATTTGATTGATCCGGGACTCAGCAGGGACAGCTTGCAGGATTTTATTTACATATTCAGGCTCCAGCCCACTGTGCCGATATTTCTCCGCCATCAATTCAATTTTTTCTGATATTGACGGTAGTAATGCTTGCAACGCCGGCGTCTGAATCACCGTATCCAGCAAATACAGCTTGATATCCTGCACACCGTATTGCTCTAACTGGTGTGCAATTTCCATCGCCAGCAAGCCACCTAACGACCAACCGAGAATGCGAACAGGTTTATCCAGCAATCCATACTTCGTCATCTGTGACAAATAGATATCAGCTAACGCGGGTAATGAATCCACCGCGGATGGCATCACCAAATTGTAATTATTGACTCCGAAGCAATGAAAATCCTCAGAAAGTGACTGTGCGAGCGCCGTATAGACTTCGCTGCTGGCAGTTCCGGGATGAATCATGAACAAACAGGATTCAGCCTGAGAATCAGGCGTCAGCATGGTGATTAACGCATCATGCGAATCAAAAGCCTGATGATCAGACAACATGGCAATACTGGGCTGACCGAAGAGTGTTGCCAGCGGCACATCAACATCCAGTTGGGTACGCATGGCCGCAGTCAGCTTGATGGCCTGAATCGAATCCCCGCCCAGACGGAAGAAGTTATCATCGATGCCAACCTGCTCGACGCCGAGCACCTGCTGCCACACCTGACACAACCGGGTTTCCAGTGCATTGCGCGGCGCCCGGTAGCTGTCTTCGCTCACCCACACCGGTGCTGGCAGCGCCCGACGGTCCAGCTTGCCGTTGATGGTCAGCGGCACCTGATCAATCAGCGTGATACTGCCCGGCACCATATATTCCGGCAGTTGCGCCGACAGGCTTTGGCGTAATGACTCAGTATCCACATCGCCATCACCCGGCACCACATAAGCCGCCAGTACCTTGCTGCCTTCCCGGTCCAGATCGACCACCACCGCCTGCTGTACACTCGGCTCAGCACTGAGCACGCTGGCGATTTCGCCCAGCTCAATCCGGTAACCCCGGATTTTCACCTGCTGGTCGTTCCGGCCCAGATATTCCAGATTGCCGTC